>JBIIAX010000032.1:0-46729 GCA_044239675.1 Caulobacter sp. | reverse complement strand
TCGGCGCCGGCGTGGTCAGCAAGATCGTCGAGTAAACCTCGGCGGCCTCACACGGCTGAAACAAGCGAAGGCCCCGGAGAGCCATCTCCGGGGCCTTTTGCTATGGTCCATCAAACAATTCCGCCGCCGGGCGGAACGGCAGGAGAGGTCTCTCATCCCCTGCTCGCACCGTCATTTCACGCTTCGCGAACTGTCCGCCCGGGTGTTTCACGAAGCCGGGCCGACGATTGGCGCATGCGCGGTCGACGCCGGAAAGGGCAGGGGGTTTCTGGGGCCATCACCTGACTCCGACCCGAGAGCCAACCCATGACCCACCTGTTCAAAGCCGGCCGGTTCCTCATCGAGGACCTGCTGTCGACCCTCTTCTTCGTCGCCCTGTTCGCCCTCTTCCATGACATCTACCTGGCCACCGGCGTGGCCGTGGCCGTTGGCCTGGCCCAGGTCCTCTGGACCCTGGCGCGGGGTCGAACGGTGGACGCCATGCAGTGGCTGAGCCTGGGTCTGGTGTTGGTCATGGGCGGTGCGACGCTGCTGACCCGCGACCCGCGCTTTGTCATGATCAAGCCGACGGTGGTGCTGGGGGCCATCGGGGTGGTGATGTTGAAGCGCGGCTGGATAAACCGCTACCTGCCGCCGGTGGTCAGCGACAACGCTCCCGATCTCGGCCTGTTCTTCGGCTACATCTGGGCCGGGCTGATGTTCCTGACCGCCGCCGCCAACCTGGGCCTGGCCCTGTTCGCCGATCCCAAGGTCTGGGCCTGGTTTATCGGCGTCGTGCCCCTGGCCTCGAAGATCGGTCTCTTCTTTATCCAGTATCTGGTGCTCAGGGTCGTGGTCCGCCGGCGGATCCGAGGCCGCCAGATCACCGGCCTCACCTCCGCCGAGGCCTGACTCTGGCCGCGGCCAAAATGGGACGGCGGCAGGTTGCGGCCTGTCCCATGGCCGCGCGGGGAGCCGCCGACGCGGCCAGAAAAGCGCATCACTCCTCAACCAAAACGCGCGGGGCTTAACCCGGCCTTGGCAATGACCCTGCTAGGTCCGTTGTGGAACAGCTCTTGCTGCGAGGCGGTCAGTATGACCGGAGGATTTCGTTTTGGGCCGACCCGTTACAGTTGAAATGATCGGCACGGCCGCCCTGACCGCGTCGGAGCGGGCGCTGTGGCTCAGCTGGACGGCGGGCTCCCAGACCTATGAATCGCCCTTCTTCCACCCCGACTTCACCGCGGTCGCCGGCCAGGTTGCGCCCGGCGCGAAGCTGGCCGTGCTGCACCGCGCGGGCCAGATCGTCGGCTTCTTCCCGCACCAGAGGCGCGGCGGCGCGGCCCAGCCGCTCGGCGCCCCACTCAATGATTATCATGGCGTCATCGCCGCCCCGGGCGAGCAGTTCGCCCTGTCGGACGCCGCCGACCTGCTGCAAGCGAGGTCGATGACGGTCACCGGCTGGGCAGGCCCCGCGGAGGGTGATGACTCCACCACCCAGGCCCGCACTCTGCTGGCCGACGTCTCCGCCGGCTGGGACGCCTATCTCGGCGCCCGCCGCGAGAGCTTCCTGAAGTTCTTCAAGGACAAGGAACGGGTCCGCCGCTCGATGGAGCGCGACCTGGGCCCCATCCGCGTCGAAATCGCCAACCGTGATCTTGTCCACTTCGACCGGCTCATCGGACTCAAACGAGACCAGTACCGCCGCTCGCGGCGCCACGACATCTTCGCCTGCGGCTGGACGGCCGACCTACTGCGGGAACTGCAGCTTCACGACGATCCCCGGTTCGGGGCCAACTTGGCTGTGCTGTTCGCCGGCGACAGACCCATGGCCTACGAGTTGGGCCTGCGCGGCGGCGGCCACTACCACTTCTGGGTCCCGGCCTATGAGGCCGAGGGGGCCAGATACTCGCCCGGCATGCTGCTCAGCATGGAGACCATGAAGGCCCGCGCCGCCGACGGCGTGTCGCTGTTCGACTTCGGGTTCGAGGGCGAGGCCTACAAGAAATACTTCTGCGATGAGGTCCGCCAGATCTGGGAAGGCGTCAGCCTTCAGCCCGGCCTGATGAAGGCGGTCAACATGGCCGCCAACATGGCCGGCGCCCAGTCGGCCGTCGACGCCGGATCCAGCCTGGCCGGCGGCAGCCTCGCCCAGAGCGTTCGCCGTCGCTGGGCGGTGATCGACGCCTGCGAGACCACCACGATCGGCCGGGTCAAGGCCGTCACCGCCGCCGCCGGCGCCATGCTGGGCCGGGGCCGCAACGCATCCTCCACCGCCGCCGCCGCCCTGCTGGTGGCCACATCCGCTCTTAGCTTCTGACGGACATTCCCATGAGCTGGCTTGCCGCACCCAAGGTCTACGACCACCAGATCCACACCCAGGGCTTCGCCGACGACGCCGCCCTGGCCGATATCCTGGACCGCTACCCGGCGGACCTGCTGGACATCAACGCCTACAGCTACGACGCGGAGGGCCAAGTCAGCCTGGAGACCGGCGAGCGGGGCAGGGCCGATGGGGCCACCCTGCTGGCCGCCATCAAGGCCGGCCAGGTCTGGGTGAACCTGCGGGACGCCCACGAGGCGCATCCAGAGCTGTGGAAGCAGATCCAGCCGGCCTTCGACGCCATCGCCGACGACCTGGGCGTCAAGCCTATCAAGGTCACCGGCCAGATGATCATGTCCTCGCCGAAGACCAAGGTGCCCTACCATTTCGATGCCGCCGGGGTCGTGCTGTTCCACCTGCGCGGCGTCAAGAAGCTGTGGGTCTACCCCACGGACGAAGCCCACCAGCCCCAGGACTCGATCGAGAAGGTCATCATGCGGGTCCAGGCCGAGGAACTGCCCTACCGCATGGCATTCGACCAGGACGCCCAGGTGGTCGAGCTGCAGCCGGGCCAGGCCCTGACCTGGCCGCTCTACGCGCCGCACCGGGTGGAGAACCAGGGCGTATTCAACGTCTCCCTGTCGCTCGACTTCCAGACCTGGGAGACCCGCCTGATGCGTGGCGCCCACTACGCCAACGGCGTTTTCCGCCGCTGGGGCATGACGCCGGCCCGGATGGAGAAGACCCCCGTCGGGGCCCGCGCCGCCCTCTGGGCGGCCTCCCTGGCCCTGAAGAAGGCCAATGCGGCGCCGAACCTCATCAAGGACTATCAGCGCAGCTTCGAACTGGCCGCGCAGGCGAAGAGGGCGGCTTGAGCTGGACGCCTGCCTTCGGCGCGGACGTGAACATCGCGTCATGACCGCGAATTAAGCTGCCTTGGGGCCCCGGCGGGCCTAGCCTTCTCTCACGGACATTCGAGGGAGAAGACTGTCATGCGCACCAGGATCGCCATTGCGACCGCCGCCGCCGCCGCCGCGGCCACCGTTCTGGCCGGGGCGTCCGTCGCCCAGGCCAGGGAGCCGTCCGTCGAGATCAAGGACGCGGTGGCCCGGGTCACCGTGGTTCCGTCCGACCGGACCGACATCAAGGTGGTCTTCAAGTCCACCAACGCCAGACTGCCGCTGCGTATCGAAAAGCGCGGCGCCAAGACCTTCATCATCGGCGACCTGAAGCGCCGCATCCGCAACTGCCGCGGCGGCTTCGACAAGGCCTCGGTCACCGTGCGCGATGTCGGCGAGGTTCGCTGGGACCAGATGCCGGAAGTCATCATCTACACCCCCCGTGACGCCAACGTCGGGGCCAGCGGCGCGGTGTTCGGCTATATCGGCCGGGCCAGCAGCGTCGACTTCTCCAACGCTGGCTGCGGCGACTGGACCATCGCCAATGTCGCTGGCGGACTGGACATCAGCCAGGCCGGCTCCGGTGACGTCTACGCCGGATCAGTGGGCTCGCTGGACCTCAGCGTCGCCGGATCGGGCGACACCAAATTGAAGGCTGTCGGCGGCAAGGCCGACATCTCCATCGCCGGCTCCGGCGATGTGGTGATGACCTCGATCAACGGCGACCTGGATGTCTCCATCGCCGGTTCCGGCGACGTGAAGGTCTATGGCGGCAACGCCGGCAATGTCGATGTCTCGGTGGCCGGCTCCGGCGACATCCGCCTGGCGGGCGTCGCCAACTCCGTGGACGCCACCTTCATGGGCTCCGGCGACCTCTGGGTGACCCGGGTCAACGGCAAGGTCTCCAAGACCGTCATGGGCTCGGGCGGGGTGCATGTCGGCCCGTTCAAGATGAACGACAACTAGCCCTCCTGCACCGTCCACTGGCTCTGGCGCGGCCCGGAGCCAGCGGAGCGGGGAGGGCGCCCGCGCCCATTCTCCGCGAACCGCCGAAACCGATTTCGTCCCGGGCCACAACGCTTGACGGAAACGGAATCGGCGCGTAGAAGCCGCCCTCCAGTTGGACCGGCAGTGCTCTCGGGCAGACGCGGTTCGCGGAACGACCAGGAAGACATTCGGTGTTTCTGGATTGAAGGCCCTCGCGGGGCGACCTGCGCGGGCCTATCGTTTTTTGCGGACGTTCGCGTATCCGCTCGACCTTTCGGGGAAGAGTGGGCCGGTCTTTGAAATGGTTCGAGATCACGCGGGCGGTTTCCGCCGTCTGTTGGGGAATAGAAGAGCGATATGGATCGTCAGAACATCCGCATCCGGCTCAAGGCCTTTGACCACCGCGTGCTGGACCATTCCACGCGCGAGATCGTCAACACGGCCAAGAGAACCGGCGCGACCGTCCGGGGGCCCATCCCCCTGCCGACGTTGATTGAAAAATTCACCGTCAACCGCTCGCCCCACGTGGACAAGAAGTCCCGCGAGCAGTTTGAAATCCGCACGCACAAGCGCGTGCTCGACATCGTCGACCCCACCCCGCAGACCGTGGACGCGCTCATGAAGCTCGACCTGTCCGCTGGCGTGGACGTCGAGATCAAGCTGTAGGGATCGAACCGATGCGTACCGGATTGATCGCCAAGAAACTGGGCATGACGCGCTTCTTCGATGAAGCCGGCCAGCATGTGCCCGTCACCGTTCTCTCGCTCGATGGCTGTCAGGTCACGGGTCAACGCACCAAGGACCGCGACGGCTATGTCGCGCTCCAGCTGGGCGCCGGGGCCAAGAAGCCGAAGAACACCCCCAACGCCATGCGTGGCCACTTCGCCAAGGCTCAGGTCGAGCCCAAGCGGATCGTCGCCGAATTCCGCGTGGACGAAGACAGCCTGATCGACGTGGGCGCCGAAATGACGGCGGACCACTTCCTGGCCGGCCAGAAGGTCGACATCCAGGGCATCACGGTCGGTAAGGGCTTCGCCGGCGCCATGAAGCGCTGGAACTTCGGCGGCATGCGCGCCACCCACGGTGTCTCGGTCTCCCACCGGGCGCACGGCTCCACCGGCCAGCGTCAGGATCCGGGCAAGACCTTCGCCGGCAAGAAGATGGCCGGTCACCTGGGTCAGGAAACCGTCACCACCCTCAACATCACTGTCTGGCGCGTCGATACCGAGCGCGGCCTGATCTTGGTGAAGGGCGCGGTTCCCGGAACCGAAGGCTCCTACGTGAAGATCCGCGACGCGGTTAAGGTCGCCCTGCCGGAAGACGCCCCCAAACCGGGCGCGTTCCGCAAGGCCGGCCAGGACGCCTCCGTCGCTCCCGCCGAAACCCCCGCTGAAGAGGCTCCCGCCGCCGAAGCGTCGGCCGAGGGTGCAGAATAATGAAACTCGACGTCATCAAACTGGACGGCGGCAAGGCCGGCTCCGTTGATCTCGACGACGCCATCTTCGGCATCGACGAAATCCGCGGCGACATCCTGCAGCGCGTCATCACCTGGCAGCTGGCCAAACGCCGCGCCGGGACCCACAAGATCCAGGTGCGGAACGAAGTCTCCCGCACCGGCAAGAAGATGTACAAGCAGAAGGGCACCGGCGGCGCTCGTCACGGTTCGCGCCGTGCCGCTCAGTTCGTCGGCGGCGCCAAGGCCCACGGTCCCGTGGTCCGCAGCCACGCCTTCGGCATGAACAAGAAGGTCCGCGCTCTGGCCCTGCGCCATGCGCTGTCTTCGAAAGCCAAGGACGGTTCGTTGGTCATCGTCGACGACCTGGCGCTGGAAGGTCCGAAGACGGCCGCCCTGCGCGCCACCTTCGACACCCTGGGCCTGAAGAACGCCCTGGTCATCGCCGGTCCGGAGGTGGACGCCAACTTCAAGCTGGCCGCCCGCAACATCCCGAACATCGATGTGCTGCCGAACGCCGGCCTGAACGTCTATGACGTCCTGCGCCGCCACACCCTGGTGCTGAGCAAGTCGGCCATCGAGGGTATTTCGGCTCGCTTCGCGCAGAAGGAAGCCGCGTAATGGCCGTCACCGCTCGTCACTACGACACCATCCTCGCGCCGGTGATCACCGAGAAGGCCACTCTGCTCAGCGAGCAGAACAAGGTCGTCTTCCGCGTCGCCGACACGGCCACCAAGGACGAGATCGCCGCGGCGGTCGAGGCCCTGTTCAAGGTCACGGTCACCAAGGTCAACACCCTGAACGTCAAGGGCAAGACCAAGCGTTTCCGTGGTCGTCCCGGCCGTCGCTCGGACGTCAAGAAAGCCATCGTGACCCTGGCCGAAGGCCAGTCGATCGATATTACCACGGGGCTCTGAGACCATGGCTCTCAAGCATTACAAACCGACTTCGCCCTCGCGCCGCGCGCTGGTGCTGGTCGATCGTTCCGAGCTCCACAAGGGCCGTCCGGAAAAGAGCCTCGTCGAGGGTCTGACCAAAAAGGGCGGTCGTGGCGGCGGTGGTCGTATCGCTGTCCGCTTCCGCGGCGGCGGCGCCAAGCGCCTGTACCGGATCATCGACTTCAAGCGCCGCAAGTACGACGTGGCCGCGACGGTCGAGCGTATGGAATATGACCCCAACCGGTCGGCCTTCATCGCCCTGATCAAGTACGCCGACGGCGAGCTGAGCTATATCCTGGCTCCGCAGCGCTTGAAGGTCGGCGACGAAGTCATCGCCTCGGCCAAGGTCGACGTGAAGCCCGGCAACGCCGCTCCGCTGAGCGGTCTGCCGATCGGCACGATCATCCACAATGTCGAGCTGAAGCCTGAAAAAGGCGGCCAGATCGCCCGCTCCGCTGGCGCCTACGCCCAGCTGGTCGGTCGTGACGCCGGCTATGCCCAGATCCGCCTGCAATCGGGCGAGCTGCGCATGGTTCAGGACAGCTGCATGGCCACGGTCGGTTCGGTGTCCAACCCGGACCACATGAACCAGAACCTGGGCAAGGCTGGCCGCGTTCGCCACATGGGCTTCCGCCCGCACGTGCGCGGCGTCGCCATGAACCCGGTCGACCACCCCCACGGTGGCGGCGAAGGCCGCACCAGCGGCGGTCGTCACCCGGTGACCCCGGCCGGTAACCCGACCAAGGGCGCCAAGACCCGCACGAACAAGGCGACGGATAAGTTCATCATCCGTAGCCGTCACAAAGCCAAGAAGGCCCGCTAGAGATGACCCGTTCCGTCTGGAAAGGTCCGTTCGTCGACGGCTACCTGCTGAAAAAGGCCGATACGGCCCTAGCTGGTGGCCGCAAGGACGTGATCAAGATCTGGTCGCGCCGCTCGACCATCATGCCGCAATTCGTCGGCCTGACGTTCGGCGTCCACAATGGCCAGAAGCACATCCCGGTCCTGGTGTCGGAAGACATGGTCGGCATGAAGTTCGGTGAGTTCTCGCCCACGCGGAACTTCCCGGGCCACGCGGCCGACAAGAAGGCCAAGAGGAAGTAGCCATGAGCAAGCAGAAGACTCCGCGTCGCCTGCCGGGCACCGAAGCGATGGTCAAGCTGCGCACGCTGCGCACCTCGGCCCGCAAGTTGAACCTGGTCGCCCAGTCGATCCGTGGACTTAAGGTCCAACGGGCGCTGAACGAGCTGGAATTCAGCCACAAGCGCATCGCCATCGACGTTCGCAAGGCGCTGTACTCGGCCATCTCCAATGCCGAGAACAACCACAGCCTCGACATCGACAGCCTCGTCGTCGCCGAAGCCTACGTTGGCAAGAACCTGATCATGAAGCGTTTCTCGCCGCGCGCTCGCGGCCGGGCCTCGCGGATCGAGAAACCGTTTTCCGAGATCACGATCGTGGTCCGCGAGCTGGGTGAGGCCGCCTGATGGGTCAGAAAGTCAATCCAGTCGGGCTGCGGCTCGGCATCAACCGCACCTGGGACAGCCGTTGGTTCGCCGACGGCGCCGAGTACGGTCGCCTGCTGCACGAAGACATCAAGGTTCGTCGTGAGCTGAAGAAGCGTCTGTACCAGGCCGGTATCTCGCGCATCATCATCGAGCGTCCGCACAAGAAGTGCCGGGTCACCATCTATGCCGCCCGTCCGGGCGTCATCATCGGCAAGAAGGGCGCCGACATCGACAAGCTCCGCAAGGATCTGTCGGCCCTGACCTCCGCCGAAGTGCACCTGAACATCGTCGAAATCCGCAAGCCGGAAACCGACGCCCAGCTGGTGGCCGAGAACATCGCCCAACAGCTCGAGCGCCGGGTGGCCTTCCGCCGCGCCATGAAGCGCACCATGCAGTCGACCATGCGTCTGGGCGCCAAGGGCGTTCGGATCAACGTTTCGGGTCGCCTGGGTGGCGCTGAAATCGCCCGGATGGAATGGTACCGCGAAGGCCGTGTGCCGCTGCACACCCTGCGGGCCGACATCGACTACGGCTTCGCGGAAGCCAAGACCACCTACGGCATCATCGGCGTGAAGACCTGGATCTTCAAAGGCGAAGTGCTGGATCACGACCCGATGGCCCTGGACAAGCGTCTGGCCAGCGAGTCCGGCCCGGCCGGCGAGGGCGGCGGTCGCGATCGTGACGATCGCGGTCCCCGTGGTCCCCGCCGCGATCGCGGTCGCGGAGCTGAGGCGTAACCGACATGCTGTCACCGAAGAAAACCAAGTACCGGAAGGCCTTCAAGGGCCGTATCCACGGAACGGCGAAGGGCGGCACCCTGCTGAACTTCGGCTCCTACGGCCTGAAAGCCGTTGAGCCGGAGCGCATCACCGCCCGTCAGATCGAAGCGGCCCGCCGCGCGATCACCCGCCACATGAAGCGCCAGGGCCGCGTCTGGATCCGGATCTTCCCGGACCTGCCGGTCACCGACAAGCCCGCCGAAGTTCGGATGGGTAAGGGCAAGGGCGCCGTGGAATACTGGGCCGCCCGGGTTCACCCCGGCCGGATCATGTTCGAGATCGACGGCGTCGCCGACGATATCGCCCGTGACGCGCTGAAGCTCGGCGCCGCCAAGCTGCCGATCAAGACCCGCATTGTCGCGCGCATCGACGCCGCGGCGGAGCACTAGACATGAAGATCGACGAAATCCGGGGCATGACGCCCGATCAACTGGCCGAAAGCCTGCTGAACCTGAAGAAGGAGCAGTTCAACCTGCGCTTCCAGGCGGCGACCGGCCAGGTGGAGAAGACCCACCGTGTGAACGAGATCCGCAAGGATATCGCGCGCATCAAGACCGTCCTCCGCACCAAGCAAGCGGCGTAGGAGACAACAGATGCCGAAACGTATTCTCGAAGGCGTTGTCGTTTCCGACAAGGGCGACAAGACCGTGGTGGTGAAGGTCGAGCGGACCATCGTCCACCCCGTTCTGAAGAAGATCGTGCGCCGGTCGAAGAAGTATCACGCCCATGACGAGGCCAACGTCTACAAGGCCGGCGAGCGTGCTCGCATCGTTGAATGTGCGCCGAAGTCCAAGCTGAAGACCTGGGAAGTGCTTCCCAAGGCTTCCGCGTAATATCTGGAAGGTTTGAACCATGATCCAGATGCAAACTAACCTGGAAGTCGCCGACAATTCTGGCGCTCGCCGGGTCATGTGCATCAAGGTGCTCGGTGGCGCCAAGCGCCGCTACGCACACGTCGGTGACAAGATCGTTGTCTCCGTGAAGGAAGCCATTCCGCGCGGCCGCGTGAAGAAGGGTGATGTGCTGCAAGCCATCGTCGTTCGCACGTCCTCGGCCATCAAGCGCAAGGACGGCTCGGTGATCCGCTTCGACAAGAACGCGGCCGTCATCGTCAACAAGTCCGCGGAGCCGATCGGCACGCGCATCTTCGGCCCGGTTCCGCGCGAACTCCGCGCCAAGAACCACATGAAGATCATCAGCCTCGCGCCGGAGGTGCTGTAATGGCCGCGAAGATCAAGAAGGGCGATCGCGTCATCGTCCTGACCGGTAAGGACAAGGGCAAGACGGGCACCGTCTCGGCCGTGTCGCCGAAGGACAACCGCGTGGTGGTGGGCGGCATCAATATCGCCCAGCGTCACACCAAACCGACCCAGGGCGACCCCCAGGGCGGCATCAAGAACAAGGAAGCGCCGCTTCACGTCTCGAACGTGGCGATCGTCGATTCCAACGGCAAGCCGACCCGCGTGGGCTTCCGCGTCGACGGCGACAAGAAGGTGCGGGTCGCCAAGACGACCGGCGAGGTGATCAATGGCTGAGCAAGCTTACACACCCCGGCTGAAGTCCGACTATCGTGAGCGCATCCGCGCCGCGATGAAGGAACAGTTCGGCTACACCAATGAGATGCAGATCCCCAAGCTGGACAAGATCGTCATCAACATGGGGATCGGCGAGGCTGTCGCCGACTCCAAGAAGGCGACCGCGGCGATGAAGGACCTGGCGGCGATCGCCGGCCAGAAGCCGATGCCGACCAAGGCCCGTGTCTCCGTCGCCCAGTTCAAGGTGCGCGAAGGCATGACCGTCGGCGCCAAGGTGACCCTGCGCGCCGACCGCATGTATGAGTTCCTCGACCGTCTGATCACCATCGCGCTGCCGCGGGTGAAGGACTTCCGGGGCCTCAACGGCAAGAGCTTCGATGGTCGTGGCAACTACGCCATGGGTCTGAAGGAACACATCGTGTTCCCGGAGATCAACTACGACGAAATCGATCAGATGTGGGGCATGGACATCATCGTCTGCACCACGGCCCGGACCGATCAGGAAGCCAAGGCTCTCCTGAAAGAGTTCAAATTCCCGTTCACCTCGTAAGCGGGAAGGAAAGCACCCCATGGCTAAGAAAAGCGCCGTAAACCGCAACGAGATGGTCAAGGCCCTCGTCAAGCAACTCGCCGGAAAGCGTGCCGAGCTGAAGAAGCTGGCCAACGACGAGAGCCTGCCGCTGGAGGAGCGTTTCGATGCGCGCCTCAAGCTGGCCAAGCTGCCCCGCAACTCCTCCGCGACCCGCATCCGTAATCGGTGCGAGGTCACCGGGCGCCCGCGCGCCTACTATCGCAAGCTCAAGATGAGCCGGATCGCGCTTCGGGAGCTTGGCTCCGCTGGCCAGATCCCCGGCCTCGTCAAGTCGAGCTGGTGAGGACCATCAGATGTCGATGAACGATCCCCTGAGCGATCTGATCGCCCGTATCAAGAACGCCGCCATGCGCAAGCGCGGCAAGGTCTCGACGCCCGCGTCGAAGCTCCGCGCGCGCGTCCTGGATGTCCTGGCCGACGAAGGCTACATCCGCGGCTATTCGCTGGTCGAGAAGCCGGGCGCTTTCCCGGAATTCGAGATCGAGCTGAAGTATTTCGACGGCCAGCCGGTCATTGCGGAAATCGCCCGCGTGTCCAAGCCGGGTCGCCGGGTCTACAGCTCCATCAAGGACCTGAAGCCGATCAAGAACGGCCTCGGTATCTCGATCCTGTCGACGCCCAAGGGCGTCATGTCCGACAACGCGGCGCGTGACGCCAATGTTGGCGGCGAAGTCCTCTGCAGGGTCTACTAAGATGTCCCGTATCGGAAAGAAGCCCATCGCGATCCCGTCGGCCGTGACGCTCACGCTCGACGGTCAGACGGTGTCGGTCAAAGGCCCGAAGGGACAGCTGTCCTGGACGGTGATCGACGACGTCGTGATCACCCACGAGAACGGCGAACTGACGCTGGCGCCCCGTGACGACAGTCAACGGGCCCGGTCGATGTGGGGCCTGTCGCGCACCCTGGTGGCCAACATGGTCCAGGGCGTCACCGACGGCTTCGAGCAGACCCTCGAACTGGTCGGCGTCGGTTACCGCGCCGCCCTCAAGGGCTCGAACCTTTCGCTCCAGCTCGGCTTCTCGCACGACGTCGACGTGGCCCCGCCGGAAGGCGTGACCTTCGTCGTGCCGAAGCAGACTGAAATCAAGATCAGCGGAATCGACAAGCAGGCGGTTGGCGAAATCGCCGCCAAGATCCGCCGCATGCGTCCTCCCGAGCCTTACAAGGGCAAGGGCGTCCGCTATGCCGGCGAAAAGGTCCGCCGCAAGGAAGGCAAGAAGAAGTAAGCCATGCCGCTCTCTCCTACCGAAATCACCAAGCGTCGCGCCGTACGCATTCGCACCCGCCTCAAGGCGGTTGCCAATGGCCGTCCGCGCCTGTCGGTCTTCCGTTCTTCCAAGAACATCTACGCCCAGGTCATCGATGATGAACGCGGCGTGACCCTGGCCGCGGCCTCCACCCTCGAGGGTGAAGGCAAGACCAAGGGCGCCGACAAGGACGCTGCCGCCCTCGTGGGCAAGCTGGTCGCCGAGCGCGCCATCGAAAAGGGCGTCAAGGACGTCGTCTTCGATCGTGGCGGTCACATCTTTCACGGTCGGATCAAGGCGCTGGCTGATGCCGCGCGTGAAGCCGGCCTGAACTTCTAAGGGATCGACAATGGCTCGTGAACAACAGCGCGGCGATCGTCGCGACCGCCGCGACCGGCCTCAGGAAGACGGTCCCGACAGCGATATCGTCGAGAAGCTGGTCCACATCAACCGCGTCGCCGCCACCGTGAAGGGCGGCCGTCGCTTCAGCTTCGCCGCTCTGATGGTCGTCGGCGACCAGAAGGGCCGCGTCGGCTTCGGTCATGGCAAGGCGCGTGAAGTGCCGGAAGCCATCCGCAAGGCGACCGAAGAGGCCAAGAAGTCGATGATCCGCGTTCCCCTGCGGGAATCCCGGACCCTGCACCACGATGGCAATGGCCGTTGGGGCGCTGGCAAGGTGATGGTCCGCTCGGCGCCTCCCGGCACCGGCATCATCGCCGGTGGTCCGATGCGCGCGGTTCTGGAAACCCTGGGCGTGCAGGACGTGGTGGGCAAGTCCACCGGGTCCTCCAATCCCTACAACATGGTGCGCGCCACCTTCGAAGCGCTGAAGGTTCAGTCTTCGCCTCGCCAGATCGCCGCCAAGCGCGGCAAGAAGGTCAGCGATGTCCTGTCCCGCCGCGCCGATGGGGCCTCCGCTCCGGAAGCAGTCGAGGGCTAGATCATGGCCGAGCAAAAAACCGTCACCATCCGCCAGACCGGCAGCCCGATCCGTCGGAACGCCATCCAGCGCGCCACCCTGGCCGGCCTGAAGCTGAACAAGCTGGGCCGTGTCGCGACCCTGGAAGACACGCCCGCCGTCCGTGGGATGATCGCCAAGGTCCACCACATGGTTGAAGTGGTCGACTAGACCGTCTACATCGCCGTTCCTCCCTTAGCGGGGAGGGCGGTCGAGGCGTGCAGCCTCGCCGGTGGGGCCGTAAAGGTCCCACTCGCATGTTCCGGGACAGGCCTTACAGCCTGCCCATCGCTCCGTCCGCGGAGCTGTCTTTCCCGCAAGGGGAGGGCGCAACGACAATCAAGCCGAGTCCGGACCTGGTCCGGGCGCAGATCTCCAAGGAGAGGCATATGACCAAGCTGAACGAAATCGCCCCGCGCGAAGGCTCGACCAAGGGCCGCATGCGTATCGGCCGCGGCCCGGGTTCGGGCAAGGGCAAGACCGGTGGTCGCGGCGTGAAGGGCCAGAAGGCCCGCTCGGGCGTCGCCATCGCCGGCTTCGAAGGCGGCCAGATGCCGCTGCACATGCGCATGCCCAAGCGCGGCTTCAACAACCCCTTCGCCCTGAAGTTCGCGGAAGTGAACCTGTGGCGCCTGGAACAGGCCGTGGCCGCCGGCAAGCTGACCGCCGGTCAGTCGGTCGACGCCGACCTGCTGGTCGCCACCGGCATCGTCCGCCGGGCCAAGGACGGCTTGAAGCTGCTGGGCAAGGGCGAGATCTCGACCGCCCTGAACATCACCGTCTTCGCCGCCACCCCCGGCGCCATCGCCGCGGTGGAAAAGGCCGGCGGCTCCGTCACCGTCACCCGTCCCGCCAAGGTTGAAGCCGAGGCCTGATAGCGCTCCGTCAAATTAGGGGTCGCGGATTGATCCGCGCGCCCCTATCTGATGGCCTTATCTGAGTCAGGGGATTGTCGATGGCCTCGGCCGCCGAACAGCTAGCAGCCAATATGAACTTCGGCGCCTTCTCGAGGGCGACGGAGCTTCACAAGCGTATCTGGTTCACGCTCATCGCGTTGATCGTCTACCGCGTCGGGACCTACATCCCGATTCCGGGGATCAATTCCGAAGCCTTCCAGGCCACCTTCCAGCAGCAGACCCAGGGCATCCTGGGGATGGTCAACATGTTCAGCGGCGGCGCCGTCGAGCGGATGGCCATCTTCGCCCTGAACGTCATGCCCTATATCTCGGCCTCGATCATCGTCCAGCTGATGGGCTCGGTGTATCCGCCGTGGGAGAAGCTGCGGAAGGAAGGCGGCGAGGCCGGCCGTAAGCAGCTGAACCAGTACACCCGCTACCTGACGGTCGGCCTGGCCCTGTTCCAGTCGGCCGGCATCGCCTTCTCGCTGCAGGCCCAGCCCAACGTCGTCGACGTTCCCGGCTGGATCTTCGTCGCTTCGACCATCGTCGCCCTGACCGGCGGCACCATGTTCCTGATGTGGCTGGGCGAGCAGATCACCAGCCGCGGGGTCGGCAACGGCGTCTCGCTGATCATCTTCGCCGGCATCGTCGCCGCCATGCCGATCAACGTCTGGCAACTGCTGAAGCAGGCGCAGGTCGGGGCCATCCCGGCCTTCGTGCCGATCTTCCTGGCGGTGATGGCCGTGGTCGTCGTCGGCTGCATCGTCTTCATGGAACGCTCGCAGCGCCGCCTGCTGGTGCAGTATCCCAAGCGTCAGGTCGGCAACCGGATGATGGGCGGGGAGTCCAGCTTCCTGCCGCTGAAGATCAACACCGCCGGGGTCATCCCGCCGATCTTCGCCTCATCCCTGCTGCTGCTTCCGGCCACCGCCGCCGGCTTCATCAAGCCCGACACCCTGCCTCAGTGGGCCCAGTGGCTGCCCGAGGTGACCCGCCAGCTGCAGCATGGCCAGCCGCTGTTCATGGTCATCTACGCGGCCCTGATCATCTTCTTCTGCTTCTTCTATACGTCGATCGTCTTCAATCCGGAGGACACGGCGGAGAACCTGCGGAAATACGGCGGCTTCCTGCCCGGCATCCGGCCTGGCAAGCGGACCGCCGAGTATCTCGACTACGTCCTGACCCGCCTGACGGTCATTGGCGCCGCCTACATCACCCTGGTCTGCGTCATCCCGGAATTCCTGACCGGCATTTCGGGGGCGACCCAGGCGAGGGCCCTGGGGGGGACATCCATCCTGATCGTGGTTTCGGTGACCATGGATACGGTCGCCCAGATCCAGTCACATCTGCTCGCTCACCAGTATGAAGGGCTCATCAAGAAGTCCAAGCTGCGTGGCGGCAAGCGCTAGAGACGGGCAGGGGAGGCCCTACGCGATGAACTTGATCCTGTTCGGCCCTCCGGGGTGCGGCAAGGGCACCCAGGCCAAGAAGCTGGTGGATGGACGCGGCATGGTCCAGCTGTCCACCGGCGATATGCTGCGGGCCGCCATCGCTTCCGGCTCGGAGCTGGGGCTGAAGGTGAAGGACATCATGGCCCGGGGCGACCTGGTGCCTGACGCGGTGGTCATCGCCCTGATCGAGGAACGGCTGCCGGAGACCGAGGCGGCCGGCGGCGCCATCTTCGACGGCTTTCCGCGCACTATCGCCCAGGCCGAAGCCCTGGACGCGATGCTGGCGGGCCGGGGTGCGAGAATCGACCGAATCGTCCGCCTTCTGGTAGACGAGCCGGAGCTGCTCGAGAGGGTCACCGGCCGATTCGAGCAACAGGGGCGTCCGGACGATAATCCGGACACCTTTAAGACCAGGCTGGGCGCCTATAACGCCCAGACCGCTCCGCTGCTGCCCTACTACGAGCGGACAGGCCGGCTGCGGGAAGTCAATGGCATGGGGACGATGGAAGAGGTGGCTGTAGCAATTGCAGCGTCCTTGGACGAAGCCCCGGTCTAACAAGCGGCGCCGGGGCGAATTCCTTCGCTTCCGGCATTGACGGAAACAAAACGTTGCTTATAACGCTTCGTTTCCGCGAAAGGCGCGACTCTCGCTCCGGCCCTCTGGTTGAGTGCCGGGCGTGTTTCGCGTTTCGTTTTGCGTGCGCCCACAGGGGCGTGACAGGAGAGAGCTAGACGTGGCCCGTATCGCAGGCGTCAATATTCCGTCCAACAAGCGCGTCGTCATCGCGCTGCAGTACATTCACGGCATTGGTCCGAAATCCGCCAAGGAAATCGTCGCCAAGGTCGGCATCGAAGACGCGCGCCGGGTGAACGCCCTCAGCGACGCCGAGGTGCTGCAGATCCGCGAGACCATCGACCGCGACTTCACCGTCGAGGGCGACCTTCGCCGGGAGACGGCCGTCAACATCAAGCGTCTGATGGACCTGGCCTGCTATCGCGGCCTGCGTCACCGCAAGGGCCTGCCGGTCCGCGGTCAGCGCACCCATACCAATGCCCGCACCCGCAAGGGTCCGGCCAAGCCGATCGCCGGCAAGAAGAAATAAGAGAGCGACCTGATGGCCAAGGAACCGGCTCGCGTCAAACGTCGCGAACGCAAGAACATTACCTCCGGCGTGGCGCACGTGAACGCCTCGTTCAACAACACCATGATCACCATCACCGACGCCCAGGGAAACACCATTTCCTGGTCCAGCGCCGGCACGATGGGCTTCAAGGGCTCCCGGAAGTCCACCCCCTATGCGGCCCAGATGGCTGCCGAGGACGCTGGAAAGAAGGCCGCCGAACATGGCGTGCGCACCTTGGAAGTGAACGTCTCCGGACCCGGCTCCGGCCGTGAATCGGCCCTGCGCGCCCTGCAGGCCGCTGGTATGACGATCACCACCATCCGCGACGTGACCCCGATTCCGCACAACGGTTGCCGGCCCCCCAAGCGCCGCCGGGTCTAGAACCCAACCGCTAATTTCCCTTCGCCGGCTCCGTCTCGCACGGGGCCGGCGCTCCCGTGTTTCTAGGATATTCGCCCATGATCGAAAGAAACTGGAACGAGCTTATCCGCCCCGAGAAGCCCCAGATCGAGATCGGTTCCGATGCGACCCGCAAGGCGCGCATTGTTGCTGAACCTCTCGAACGCGGTTTCGGCGTGACGCTCGGCAACGCGCTTCGGCGCGTTCTTCTGTCTTCGCTGCAAGGCGCCGCCGTGACCGCCGTGCAGATCGACGGCGTGGTCCACGAGTTCTCCTCGATGGAAGGCGTTCGTGAAGACGTCGTCGACATCGTGCTGAACATCAAGCAACTGGCCCTGCGCATGCATGCCGAAGGCCCCAAGCGCATGACGCTGAAGGCCACCGGCCCCGGCGCGGTGACCGCAAGCCAGATCGAGGTGCCCTCGGACATCGAGATCCTCAACGGCGACCACGTGCTCTGCACCCTGGACGAAGGCGCCTCGGTGCGCATGGAGTTCACGGTCAACACCGGCAAGGGTTATGTCCCCGCCGACCGCAACCGTCCGGAAGACGCGCCGATCGGCCTGATCGCCGTCGACAGCCTGTTCTCGCCAGTCAAGCGCGTCGCCTACCGCGTCGAGCCGACCCGCCAGGGTCAGTCGCTGGACTACGACAAGCTGGTCATGGAAATCGAGACCAACGGCGCCGTGACCCCGGTGGACGCGGTGGCCTATGCCGCCCGGATCATCCAGGACCAACTGCAGATCTTCATCACCTTCGAAGAGCCAAAGGCCAAGTCGGATGGCGAAGCCAAGCCCGACCTGCCCTTCAACCCGGCCCTGCTGAAGAAGGTGGACGAGCTGGAACTGTCGGTCCGTTCGGCCAACTGCCTGAAGAACGACAATATCGTCTACATCGGCGACCTGATCCAGAAGACCGAAGCCGAGATGCTCCGCACCCCGAACTTCGGCCGCAAGTCCCTCAACGAGATCAAGGAAGTGCTCTCGGGCATGAACCTGCACCTCGGGATGGACGTGCCCAACTGGCCGCCGGAAAACATCGACGATCTGGCCAAGAAGTTCGAAGACCAGATCTAACCCAGACTGTGATATGAGCACCCGCCGCCGAGAGGCGCCGGACCTTTAGGAGAGACCGCCATGCGCCACGGTATCGCGCACCGCAAACTTGGCCGGACCACCAGCCACCGCATCGCCATGTTCGCGAACATGTCGGCTTCGCTCATCAAGCATGAGCAGATCGTCACCACCTTGCCGAAAGCCAAGGAACTGCGTCCGATCGTCGAAAAGCTGGTGACCCTCGCCAAGCGCGGCGACCTGCACGCCCGTCGTCAGGCGATCAGCACCGTTCGCGACGTGGAACAGGTCGGCAAACTCTTCGCCACCCTGGGCCCGCGCTACAAGGAACGTCAGGGCGGCTACATCCGCGTCCTGAAGGCTGGCTTCCGGCACGGCGACAACGCCCCAATGGCGGTGATCGAGTTCGTCGATCGCGACCCGTCGGAAAAGGGCAAGGACTCCGGTCCGGTCCAGGCCTACGCGGCCGAAGACTAGTCTTCGCAGCCTCGGCTGAATGATCTGAGGGGCGACGGGGAAACCCGCCGCCCCTTTGTCGTGGCTGAAAGGCGCTCCCTCCCCCGGAGTGGGGAGGGCCAGACGGGCGCAGCCCGGCGCAGGGTGGGGAAGTCTTCTGGCGCTGTATCATTGCAGCGCGACAGACTTACCCACCCTTCGGTCGCTTTGCGACCTCGCCCTCCCCATGAGGGGAGGGACGGGGTTCGCTCTACAGACTGAAGCTCGACGTAATCTGCTGGCCGCCGCGTTCGATGGTGACGCTCCAGCGGCGGCCGGTCTGGGTGACGGCCTGGGCCACGTCCTTCTCGGTGTTGATCGCCTTGCCGTTGATCGCCCGGATGAAGTCGCCGGGGCGCAGGCCGGCCTGGGCGGCGATGCCGCCGGGCAGGACCTTCAGCACCACCAGGCCGCGTCCGAGGAAGGGGTCCAGCCCTTGCGCGTCGGCCAGGGCCGGGTTCAGTTCGCCGACCACGGCGCCCTGCAGCGGGTTGCGGCCGTCGATCATCTTGCCGGCGTCGGCCTTGCCCGGCGCCGCTTCGGCCCGGACAGTCAGGGTCTGTTCGCGGCCGTCGCGCAGGATGGCGATCGGCACCGACTGGCCGGGGCGCTTGCCGCCGAAATAGTAGGCGACGCCGCTCTCGTCGTTCACCGCCTCGCCATCAATGGCCAGGATGACGTCGCCGGACTTGAGGCCCGCGCGGGCCGCCGCGGCCCCCGGCCAGACGTCGCCGACCAGCACGCCGTGCGGGGCCGCCTGGCCCAGGCTCCTGGCGATATCGGAGGTCACCGCCTGGCTGTGGACGCCCAGCCAGGGCCGGATGACCATGTTCTCGCCGCCCAGGGCCGCACCGACGATCTGCCGGGCCATGGAGGCGGGTATGGCGAAGCCGACGCCGGAGGACTGGCCGGACCTCGACAGGATGGCGGTGTTCACCCCCACCAGGTCGCCGTTCATGTCGACCAGCGGCCCGCCGGAGTTGCCCGGATTGATCGCCGCGTCGGTCTGGATGAAGAAGCTGAAGTCGGTGATGCCGATGCTGGAGCGGGCGGTGGCGGAGACGATGCCGTTGGTCACCGTCTGGCCGACCCCGAACGGGTTGCCGATGGCCAGGACCAGGTCGCCGACCTCCAGCCGGGTGCGGTCGTCAATGGCGATGACCGGCAGCTTTTCGCCCCCGGTGTCGATCTTCAGCACGGCCAGGTCTGCCCGGGCGTCGGCCAGCAGCACCTTGGCGGGGAATTCCCGCCGGTCGGCCAGCTGCACCATGATCTCGTCGGCGCCCTCGATATTGTGGTTGTTGGTCAGGATGACGCCGTCGTCGCGGACGATGGCCCCGGAGCCCAGCGACTGCTGCACCCGGCTTTGCGGCACGCCGCCGCCGCCGAAGAAGTCCCAGAAGGGATCGGTGCGCTGGCGCACGGTGCGTTTGCTGGAGACGTTGACCACGGCCGGGGCGGCCTTCTTCACCACCGGGGCGAAGGACATCTTCATGGCTGCTGCGTTGGCGGGCGGAGCCTTGGCGGGCTCGGGCAGGCTCTGGGCCTGGGTGCCGGCTCCCGGCGAGCAGGCGGCAAGGAGCACGAGGGCCGGGATCAAGGCTTTGCAGGCGCGCATGGGTATCCGTCAGTTGGTGTTGCCCCGCTCCGGAGAAGACCGGGGTTTTCGGGCGCAATCATGGCGGAAGAAGACCTCAGGCCGGCTGGGGTTCCGCCGCCGGGGCCTTGGCGAACCTGACCGCCAGCAGCAGGCCGCAGGTCATCAGGGCGGCGGCGATCAGGATCGGCAGGCCGGGCAGATGCAGGCTGGCCTGGTGGTGGATGGCGAAGGCGAAGGTCGGGCCGAAGACCAGCGGCCCGATGATGCCGGAGATGCCCATGACGGCGCTGTTGGCCCCCTGCAGCTGGCCCTGTTCGTGGGAGGAGACCTTGCGGGTCATCAACGCCTGCAGACAGGGTTGTATGAAGCCGGACAGGGCGAAGATCGGGATGCCGATCAGATAGAGGGTCCCGTTGGGCGCCAGGGCATAGATGGCGAAACCGATCGCGCCGCAGGCCAGGCCCAGCAGCAGTCCGCCGCGCTCGCCGATCGCCTTGACCACCCGG
Organism: Caulobacter sp.; assembly: GCA_044239675.1. Classification (GTDB taxonomy): domain Bacteria; phylum Pseudomonadota; class Alphaproteobacteria; order Caulobacterales; family Caulobacteraceae; genus Caulobacter. The sequence goes on along the minus strand of JBIIAX010000032.1, from coordinate 25,983 downwards.
CCGACCAGGGCCGCCTGGACGACGACGCTGGCGATGCCGGTGCCCATCATGGTGATCCCCATCTGCAGCGGGCTCCAGCCGTAGCGCTGGCTGGTGTAGAGGACGAAGACCATCGGCAGGACGTTGTGGGCCAGCTGGAACAGGAAACCGACGCTGGCCAGGCCCAGCAGGCCGGCCTGGGAACGCAGCAGCCGCAGGGAACCGAGCGGATTGGCCCGCGCCCAGTTCACCGTCTTGATCCGCCGCTCGACCGGCAGGGATTCGGGCAGGACGAAGTAGCCGTACAGCCAGTTGGTCAGGGCCAGGACCGCGCAGACATAGAAGGGCAGGCGCTCGTCGAAGGTGCTCAGCAGGCCGCCCAGCGCCGGGCCGAAGGTGAAGCCGACGCCGAAGGCCGCGCCCATCATTCCGAAGGCCTTGGCCCGGTTCTGCGGGGCTGTGATGTCGGCGATATAGGCGTTGGCGGTGCTGAAGCTGGCGGCGGTGGCGCCGTTGATGATCCGTCCGACCAGCAGCCACCAGATGCTGGGCGCAAGGGCCATGAACAGGAAGTCGACGCCAAGCCCGAAGATCGAGCTGAGCAGGATGGCGCGGCGGCCATAGCGGTCGGACAGCATGCCCAGGATCGGCGAGATGACGAACTGCATCAGGCCCCAGAGGACGGCGAACAGGGTGGTCCACAAGGCCGCGTCGGCCGTGTCGCCTCCGACCATCTTCTTCACCAGCAGGGGCAGGACCGGGATCATGATGCCCAGCGCCAGGATGTCGATCAGGGCGGTGACGAAGATGAAACCGACCGCCGCCTGACGACGGCCGCCTTGCAGACTGTTCTGTTCGCTCATGATGGCCCCGGCAGCAGTTTTTTCGGCGCCACCTGGCGCCAGGCCAGCCTGATCAGATCGGCCAGCCTGTCGCCCTCCATGCCCCCGATGGCGATCAAGGTCCAGCCGCCCCGGTCCCATCCGCCGGGCAAGACCAGGATGGCGGCGGGGTCCGATTGCCGCAGGCTCTCCTTGACCATCGGCGGCAGCTTGAGAACCACCGTCTCGCCGCCGGGGTGCAGGGTGGCGAAGATCTTGCCGCGAACCCGGAAGGACGGTCGGTCGAAATGCGGAACCTCGACGGCTTCGGGCAGCGACAGGGCGAGGGCGCGGATGTCGTCGGCGGTCATGAGGTGGTCGCGTCCTTGCGTCCTTCGACACGCCCGCTGCGCGGGCTGCTCAGGATGACGACTTTGGCTGGGACGCAATAAACCACGTCATGCTGAGCAGCGGCCTTTCGGCCGCGTGTCGAAGCACGCACACTGCCAACCGCGATCCTCACACCCGCTCCCCCAAAGACGCCAACAACACCTGCCACCACTCCCCATGCCGGCGCATGAAGACCATCTCGGGGAAGCCGTGCTTGGCCAGGCTTTCTGTCGGCACGCTGTCCCAGCCGGTGTGGGTGACGGTGACGCGGGTCTCTTCGCCGACGGCTTCGAAGGTCACCTCGACCTGCGTCGCCTGATCCTCGGCGAAGGTCGCCTGTCGCCAGCCGAAGGCCAGGCGCCGCCCAGGCTCCCAGGCGGTGATCCTGCCGACCTCGAACAGTTTGCCGCTTGGCAGTCGCTCGACCAGCCGCCCCTCAGCCCCGCCTTCGAAGGCCATGACGCCGGGCGACCGCGGGGTGAAGCCGAACATCGCGTTGGGCTTCCACCAGGAACCGATCTCGCCCGTGAAGACGGCGAAGGCGCGGTCCGGCGTCGCCTTGACGCGCAGCGCGACGACGACGCGCGAGGCCATGGTCAGGCCTGCTCCAGATGGGCCTTGAAGGCGGCCAGCTGGTCGCTCCAAAGCCGCTCGGTCTCTTCCAGCCAGCGCATCAGGTCGATCATGGCTCCCGCCTTCAGTTGATAGACCCGGATCCGGGCGTCGAACTCGGGACTGGTTTCCTCGACCAGGCCGCTCTGACGCAGGGTGCGCAGGTGGCGGCTCATGGCCGGGGCGGTGAGGCCGGCCTCTCGGGCCAGATCACCCGCCCGCCGCGGCCGCTCGCGCAGCAGCTCGACCACCCGCCGGCGGTGCGGATCGGCAAGCGCCGCCAGGGTGGCGTCGATGGCCGAGGCCGCGGCCATCAGGCTTCCTTGTTGATGGTGGCCTTCAGGCCGGTCGCCGCCTCCCAGTCGGCCGGATCGGTCGCCTCGATGGTCTGGCCGATGGTCCAGATGTGGCCCTCCGGGTCTTTGCAGCGATAGGTGCGGTCGCCGTAGAACTGGGTTTCCGGCTCGGCGATGATGATCGCACCGGCCGCGCGGGCCCGGGCGCAGTGGGCGTCCAGGTCGGCGTCCGGTTCCTGCAGCTGGATATGGACCGTCTGGGTCATCAGCCCGCCGATGGAGGCCGGGCTCTTGTGCTCGGCCGTCCATTCGCTGCCGATCATGATCACCCCGGTCCCGAAACGCATCTCGCTGTGGCCGACATTGCCCTCGGCGTCCTCGAGCAGCAGGACGATCTCGAACCCGAAGGCGTTCTCCAGAAACGTCAGGGCCGCGCGAGGGTCGCGGTAGCAGAGGGCGGACATCAGGGACGGGCGGGTGTCGGCCATGTCGGGCCTCCTGTTGCATATTGAGATAATATTTAACGCATATCGCAATTATATTGGCAAGCCGGGGCGGCGCCGTCACCCTGGTCCTACCGCAACACGCCCTTCGGCAGCTTCCCGTCGTTCTTCAGCGGCTTGACCCCGATCAGGGTGGCCAGCAGGGGATAGACATCGACGTTGTCCATCTCGCCGACTTTCGCGCCCGACCGGATCGACGGACCCCAGGCCATGAACAGGGCCCGCATCTCGGGCGCCGCATTGTCATAGCCGTGGGAGCCGGTGACGCGGGTTTCCGGCTTCCGCTTGGCCGCCGACTCCGCATTGGTCACGTACCATCCGACCCGCGCCATGCAGACAACCTGCGGCGCGCGGGGGTTCCTGCCGTAGTGGAGGCGGGCGGGAATCTTCGCCTTGGGCCAGCAGGTCATGTTGGGGTTGGGCTTGAGCAGCAGGGCCAGGCCCTCCGCCTCGCGTCCCGGCAGCAGGTCGAAGCCGGCGCTCTGGCCGCCAGTGACCATCTTCACCGCCCCGGGAGCCTCGGCGTCGGCGATCACCGTCTGGCCGGGCTTGACCTCGGCCATGCCGTGGTCGGCGACGATCACCAGGTTGACCTTGCCGTCCAGGCCGCGCGCCTTCAGGCCGTCCATCAGCCGCAGCAGGGCGGCGTCGACCTCGGCCACGGCGGCCTTCACCTCCGGCGCGCCGGGGCCGAAGCGGTGGCCGGCGGTGTCGACGATGTCGAAATACAGGGTGGCGAACCCCGGCCGGTCCGCCGGATCATCCAGCCAGCCCAGCAGCACATCGACGCGCGCCGCCGAGGACATGGACTGGTCGAAGGGCGCCGATTTCGTCGGCCGCACACCGTGGATTTCCGCCTCTGACCCCGGCCAGAACATGGTGTCGGCCTTGACCCCGGCCTTCACCGCCGTGACCCAGAGGGGCTCGGCCTCGTCCCACCATTTGCCGTCCAGCACCGCCTCCTTGTTACCGAGGCTGAAGGTGACGCCGGGAATGGCCGGGTCGCGGAAGGTGTTGTTGACGATGCCGTGCTCGTCGGGCCGCAGGCCGGTGACCAGGGTGTAGTGGTTGGGGAAGGTCAGGGACGGATAGGAGGGCCGCATCCCCCCGGGCGCCACCGCGCCCTCGGCGGCCAGCCGGTACAGCAGGGGCGTGTCCGCCGGGGTCATGTAGTCTGGCCTGAAGCCGTCGATGGAGACCAGGATGGTCAGCGGCCTCGGACCGCTGGCAGGGCCCGGCGGCGGGGTGCTGGCGCAGGCGGTGAGGGCGAGCGCGACCAGGGTCGCCAGCAGCATCCGGATACGCATCACAGGTTCTCCACCGCGCCGCCTTGGCGACTCTCCGCGCCAACGCCATAGTCGCGCTCCGCAACAGGCCGATGACCGGTCGGGACCGCCCAGAGCATGAGCTTCGCCCTCCAGGCCATCGGCCTCACCAAGACGTTCGGATCAGGACCGGGCGCGGTCAAGGCGCTGGACGACTTCAGCCTCGATATTCCCAAAGGCGGCGTCTTCGGCGTGCTCGGCCCCAACGGCGCGGGCAAGAGCAGCCTGTTTCGCCTGGCGCTTGGCCTGACACGTCCGACCCGCGGAGAGACCCGGTTGCTTGAGGCGGCCGCGGGGGACCCCCGGGCGCTGCGCCGCATCGGCTCGGTGATCGAAACCCCGCGCTTCCATCCCTATCTGACCGCCCGCGAGACCCTGACGTTCCTTGGAACCCTCAGCGGCGTGGCCAATCCCGAGATCGACCGCTGGCTGGCCCGCGTGGGCCTCAGCGAGGCGGCCGACCGCAAGGTGAAGGGCTTTTCGGTCGGCATGAAACAGCGGCTGGGCATCGCCGCCGCCCTGCTGTCCAATCCCGAAGCGGTCATCCTCGATGAGCCGACCAGCGGCATGGATCCCTCCGGCATCCTGGAGATCCGCGCCCTGATCCGCGAACTGGCCGACAAGGACGGCGTGACCATCATCCTGGCCAGCCACCAGCTGGATGAGGTTCAGCGGGTCTGCGACCGGGTCGCCATCCTGGCCAAGGGCCGGCTGGCCGCCTCCGGCAGCGTCGACGCCTTGACCGAGGGCCAGGAGCGGCTGCGACTGACCGCGACGCCGCAGGCCGCCGTGCTGGAGGTGCTGGGCGCCCGGGGGCAGGCGGACGGCGACGCCGTCCTGGCCCAGGTCACCCGCGCCCAGGCCCCCGACCTGATCCGCGCCCTGGCCGGGCGAGGCGTCGACATCGTCGAGGCCCGCTGGGAGGGCGCCGATCTCGAGCGCGCCTATCTGTTTCATACGGGAGCCGGCGATGCTGCTTGATGCGCTGAACGCCGAACGCTACCGCCTGACCCGCGACCGGGGCGCGGTCTTCTGGGCCTTCGTCTTCCCGGGCCTGGCGACCTTCCTGCTGGCCATCGGCGCCTCGCTGTTCGCCCGGTTCGTCCTACACGAGCGGATGCCGGGCACGGTGAACCTGCTCGGCGACGCCACCGGCGCGCTGTCGGGCAGCGGCTCGCCGGTCACCCAGCTGTTCTTTATCCTCGGAGCGGTGGCCACCTTCGGCGCCGACTATCGCTGGGAGACCTGGCGGCTGCAGACCCCGCGCAACAGCCGGATGAACCTGATGCTGGCCAAGTTCGTGGTCTTCGCCCTTGCCGCGGCCATCGGACTTCTGCTGATGCCCCTCGGCGGATTCTTGGGCGCGCTGCTGCGTGTTGTCATCGAGGGGTCGCATGTTGATTTGCCCAGTCTCGGGCCATGGTTCCTTGGTTTCCTGCGGGCCTTCGCCGGGTCGTGGCTGGAGACGCTCGTTGTCGGCGGCGTCGCCGCCTTCATCGCGGTCGCCACCCGTTCCAATGTCGCAGCCATCATCGTCACCCTGCTGGCGGCTTTTGCCCAGGCGATCACTCTGGGCATAGTCACTGCAATCCCCAAGCCCATCACCCTCGACCAGATGGCCACCTTCCCATCGCTCGCCGGCCAAGTGGTGCGCGGGCAGCCGATTGGCCCGGATCAGGTCGTGGTCGCCGGCGCGCCCATCGCGGCCCTGTTCCTGATCCTGTGGCTGGCGGTGCTGGCGGCGGCGACCATCGCCCTGTTCCAGCGACAGGAACTGACCCGCGAATAGGGCGGCAATAACAATCCCTTAAGCATAACGGGCGGATTCTGCCGCTTCCACAGCGTCAGTTCCGGGATTCGAGTCCAGCGCATGCTCGCGCGCATCCGCCCCTATCTTCCGACGGCCGCCCTGCTGGGGCTGATCGTCTATTTCGTCTTCCACGGCCTGACCGGGGAGCTGGGATGGATGCTGTCCGAGCACCGGCAGGCGCAGAAGGCGGCGTTGACCCAGAAGCTCAAGCATACGCATCAGGAGAGGATGGACCTGGAGGCCCGCGCACGTCTATTACGCGACAGCAGCCTTTCTCGGGACCTTTTGGAAGAGCGTGCGCGTTCTGTCCTAGGCTTCGCGAACCCGAAGGATTATGTGATCCGTCTGCAGCCCTGACCTGGGTCGATCCTTTCGCCCCGCGTCAGCGCGAGGGTTTGAAAGGCCGCCGTGACAACGGTTCTGGGAGAAAAGCATGGCGCGGGCGACTAAGGCCAGGACGGCCTCCGGGGCCAAGGCGGCCCCTGCAAAGGACGTCGTATCGGGGCCCAAGGCCGACAAGGCGCAGCTGCTCAAATACTACCGCGACATGCTGCTGATCCGCCGCTTCGAGGAGCGGGCGGGACAGCTGTACGGCATGGGGCTGATCGGCGGATTCTGCCACCTCTATATCGGCCAGGAAGCCATCGCTGTCGGCATGGACGCCATCCGCAAGCCGGGCGACCAGATCATCACCGGCTATCGCGACCACGGCCATATGCTGGCCGCCGGGATGGAGTCCCGCGAGGTCATGGCCGAACTGACCGGCCGGGCCGGCGGCTCGTCCAAGGGCAAGGGCGGGTCGATGCACATGTTCTCCACCGAGGCCGGCTTCTACGGCGGCCACGGAATCGTCGGCGCCCAGGTCAGCCTGGGAACCGGTCTGGCGCTGGCCAACAAATACAGGGCCAACGGCAATGTCGCCTTCACCTACTTCGGCGACGGCGCGGCCAACCAGGGCCAGGTCTACGAGAGCTTCAACATGGCGGAGCTGTGGAGCCTGCCGGTCGTCTATGTCGTCGAGAACAACCAGTATGCCATGGGCACAAGCGTCGAACGCTCGGCGGCCGAAACCCACCTCTACAAGCGCGGCGCCTCCTTCCGAATTCCGGGCGAGGAGGTCGACGGCATGGACGTCCAGGCCGTGGCCGACGCCGGCGCCCGGGCGGCCGAGCACGCCCGTTCGGGCAATGGCCCGTTCATCCTGGAGATGAAGACCTACCGCTATCGCGGCCACTCGATGAGCGACCCGGCCAAATACCGCACCAAGGAGGAGGTGGACGAGGTCAAGAAGACCCGCGACCCCATCGACCACCTGCGCGAGAAGCTGGACGCGGCGAAGATCAGCGAGGACGAGTTGAAGACCATCGACGCCGACGTGAAACGCATCGTCGCCGACGCCGCCGAATTCGCCCGCACCAGTCCCGAACCCGAACCCGCCGAACTCTATACGGACGTCTATCTGGAGGCGGCCCAGTGACCGACATCCTCATGCCCGCCCTGTCTCCGACCATGGAGGAGGGGACCCTGGCCAAGTGGCACGTCAAGGCCGGCGACACCGTCAAGGCCGGCGACGTCATCGCCGAGATCGAGACCGACAAGGCGACCATGGAGGTGGAAGCGGTCGATGAAGGCGTCATCGAAGCCATCCTGATTGAGGCCGGCGCCGAGGGGGTGAAGGTCAATACCCCGATCGCCCGTCTCGCCGATGAAGCCGGGGCGGCGGACGCCAAGCCCGCCGCCGAGGCTCCGGCCGCGGCGCCCAAGGAAGAGCCCAAGCCGGAGGCCGCCGGCGATCCGGAAAAGGCTCCACCGGAACAGGCCAAGCCCAAGTCGGAAGGCGAAGGCCCCGCGCCCGTGACCCCGAAGGTCGAGCTGCGCGATCCGGAAATTCCCGCCGGGACGAAAATGATCAAGACGACCGTGCGCGACGCCCTGCGGGACGCCATGGCCGAGGAGATGCGCCGCGACGAGACGGTCTTCCTGATGGGCGAGGAAGTCGCCCAGTACCAGGGCGCCTACAAGGTCAGCCGCGAACTGCTGCAGGAGTTCGGCGACCGCCGGGTGATCGACACCCCGATCACCGAACACGGCTTCGCCGGGCTGGGCGTCGGCTCGGCCATGGCCGGGCTGAAGCCCATCGTCGAGTTCATGACCTGGAACTTCGCCATGCAGGCGATCGACCAGATCATCAACTCCGCCGCCAAGACCCTCTATATGTCCGGCGGCCAGATCAAATCCTCGATCGTCTTCCGCGGCCCCAACGGCGCGGCCTCCCGCGTCGGCGCCCAGCACAGCCAGGACTACAGCAGCTGGTACGGCCATGTGCCGGGCCTCAAGGTCGTGGCTCCCTATGACGCCGCCGACGCCAAGGGCCTGCTCAAGGCCGCCATCCGCGACCCCAACCCCATCGTCTTCCTCGAACATGAGATGATGTACGGGGTCGAGTTCGACGTGCCCGAGGGCGACGACTGGATCGTGCCGATCGGCAAGGCCAAGGTCCGCCGCGAAGGAACCGGCGTCACCATCACCGCCCACAGTCGCATGGTCGGCCTGGCGCTGAAGGCCGCCGAGGAACTGGCCGCCGAGGGCATCGAAGCGGAGGTCATCGACCTGCGCACCATCCGGCCCCTGGACCACGAGACCATCGTCGCCAGCGTCAAGAAGACCAACCGCCTGGTCACCGTCGAGGAAGGTTGGGGCCCGATGGGCGTCGGCGCCGAGATCATCGCCCGGGTCACCGAACTGGCCTTCGACTATCTGGACGCCCCGCCGCTGCGGGTCTGCCAGGAAGACGTGCCGCTGCCCTACGCGGCGGCGCTGGAGGCCCTATCGCTGCCGTCGGTCGCCAAGATCGTCAAGGCGGCCAAGGCGGTGAGCTACAGGTGACCCGTCCGCCCTCCGTTGCACCGATCATTCCCGCGCAGGCGGGAATCCAAGCGTTGCGTCGGCGCGCGCCGCAGGCTTGGGCCTGGATCCCCGCCTTCGCGGGGATAATCGGGGTATGGGTGTGAGCGCGCCGCACATCTGGCATGCCGGCGGCTGTCACTGCGGCGCCGTGCGGTTCCAGGCGGCGTTGCCGGCCGTGGTCGAGGCGCAGAGCTGCAACTGCTCCATGTGCCGCATGGTCGGGTTCGTCCATGTCATCGTGCCGGAAAGCCGCTTTCGGCTGACCGCCGGCGCCGGCGCCATCTCGACCTACCGCTTCAATACCGGGGTGGCGCAACACACCTTCTGCAAGGTCTGCGGGGTCAAGGCCTTCTACCGCCCGCGCTCCAACCCGGACGGCTGGTCGGTCAATGCGCGCTGCCTGGACGATATCTCCGGCCTCGACTTGCGGATCGAGGCCTTCGACGGCCAGAACTGGGAAGCCCACGGCGAGTCCCTCGCCCATCTCAGCCAGGAGGCGGCCCATGACTGAAACCATTGTCGCCTCTTCCCCCCGGGCGGCGGGGCCCGCGCCCGCCCACTCCGAATGCCGAGCCAGCAAAGAGCCGCGCCATGTCGATTGAAATCCTGATGCCCGCCCTGTCGCCGACCATGGAGGAGGGCGCGCTGGCCAAGTGGCATGTGAAGGTCGGCGATACCGTCAAGGCCGGCGACGTCATCGCCGAGATCGAGACCGACAAGGCGACCATGGAGGTCGAGGCCGTCGATGAAGGCGTGATCGAGGCCATCCTGGTCGAGGCCGGCGCCGAAGGGGTGAAGGTCAATACGCCCATCGCCCGCCTGGCCGAGGAGGGCGCCGCGCCGGCCCCCAAACCTGCTCCGAAGCCCGCCCCGAAACCCGAAACGCCGCCCGCCGCGGCGACGCCCGCCGAATCGCCAAAGGCTGACGTCTCCAAGCCTGTCGCGCCGCCCGAGCCGGCCCCGGAGGCCGCACGGGCCGCCCCCCCGCTCAGCGCGACCGGCGAGCGGGTTCTCGCCTCGCCCCTGGCCCGCCGCCTCGCCGAGGCCTCCGGCCTGGACCCTGCGACCATCAAGGGCACCGGTCCGCACGGCCGAGTGATCAAGGCCGATGTGGACGCCGCCCGAGGCAAGCCCGCGCCGGCCGCCACAGTCCAACCGGCCGCCCCGGCGTCCCAGCCCCCTGCAGCCCGCGTCCCGCCGGCCGCCGCCGCGCCGGGCCCCAGCGCGGGTAAGGGTCCGACCCTGGAGCAGATGGGCATTCCGCCCGGCAGCTACGACCTGGTCCCGCTCGACGGCATGCTGCGCACCGTCGCCCGGCGGATGACCGACAGCTTCCGGAATATTCCGCACTTCCCGCTGACCATCGACCTCGAAATCGACAACCTGCTGGCGGCGCGGACCAAGATCAACGCCATCCTGGACAAGGACGGCGTCAAGGTCTCGGTCAACGACATGGTCATCAAGGCCGTGGCCATCGCGCTCAAGCGGGTGCCGGCGGCCAACGCCAGCTACAGTCCAGAGGGCCTGGCCATGCACCACCACGCCGACATCGCCATGGCCGTGGCCCTCGACCGCGGCCTGATCACGCCGATCATTCGCGCCGCCGAAACCAAGGGACTGGCCCAGATCGCCATCGAGACCAAGGACCTGGCCACCCGCGCCCGGGAGAAGAAGCTGAAGTCCGAGGAATTCCAGGGCGGCACCTTCTCGGTCTCCAATCTCGGCATGTTCGGCGTCAAGACCTTCAACTCGATCATCAATGAGCCGCAGGGCTGCATCATGAGTGTCGGGGCCGGCGAGCAGCGTGCGGTGGTCAAGAACGGCCAGCTGGCCGTGGCCACGGTGATGAGCGTCACCCTGACCTGCGACCACCGGGTGGTGGACGGCGCCATCGGCGCGCGGTTCCTGCAGGTCTTCAAGGCGCTGATCGAAGACCCGCTGACGATGATTGTCTAGCACCGTGTGGACCTCGCCCCCCGGCTGGGTGAGTGAGTGAAGGCCCCCAATCGTCGCGGGTCACCTTTGGAAATTGGCTACGGAGTAGTCCCTTGAGCGATTTCGATCTCATCGTCATCGGCGGCGGCCCGGGCGGCTATGTGGCCGCCATCCGGGCCAGCCAGCTGGGCCTGAAGACCGCCATCGTCGAGCGGGAAAACCTGGGCGGCATCTGCCTCAACTGGGGCTGTATCCCCACCAAGGCGCTGCTGAAGAGCGGCGAGGTCTATGAACAGCTGGGCCATCTGGAGGCCTACGGCCTGTCGATCACCGGCCGGTCCTACGACTTCACCAAGGTCATCGAACGCTCGCGCGGCGTCGCCAAACAGCTGTCCAGCGGCGTCGCCTTCCTGATGAAGAAGCACAGGATCGAGGTCATCGACGGGACGGCCAGGCTGGAGAAGGGGACGCCGTCCCCGAAGGTCGTCGTCGCCCTTAAGGCCGGCGGATCCCGCACCGTCACCGCCAAGTCGGTCATCCTGGCCACCGGCGCCCGGGCCCGCACCATCCCGGCTGTCGGGCTGGAGCCGGACGGCGAACGCATCTGGACCTACCGCGAGGCCCTGGTTCCCAAGACCGCCCCCAAGACTCTGCTGGTCATCGGTTCAGGGGCTATCGGCATCGAGTTCGCCAGCTTCTACCGGGCGCTGGGCTCGGACGTGACGGTGATCGAAGCCCTGGACCGCATCCTGCCGGTCGAGGACGAAGAGGTCTCCAAGGCCGCCCACCGGGCGTTCCAAAAGCGTGGCATCAAGTTCCGCGTCGCCGCCAAGGTGCAGAAGCTCAGCAAGACCAAGGCGGGCGTCAGCATCGTCCTGGAGGCCGGCGGCCAGACCGAGACCCTGGAAGGCGATGTCGCCATCGTCGCCGTCGGCATCAGCGGCAACGTCGAAAATCTTGGGCTCGAGGACCTGGGGGTGAAGCTGGACCGCGGCCATGTGGTCACCGACAGTCATGGCGCCACCAACGTCGCCGGCCTCTACGCCATCGGCGATGTCGCCGGCGCGCCCTGGCTGGCCCACAAGGCGATGCATGAAGGCGTCCACTGCGTCGAGCACATCGCCGGCCAGAAGAGCGCCAACCTGACCGCCCCCATCCCCGGCTGCACCTATTCGACCCCGCAGATCGCCTCGGTCGGTCTCACGGAAGCGGCGGCCAAGGCGGCTGGCTACGAGGTCAAGGTCGGCCGCTTCCCCTTCAAGGTGAACGGCAAGGCCATCGCCGCCGGCGAACTGGATGGTTTCGCCAAGACCATCTTTGACGCCAAGACCGGGGCCCTGCTCGGCGCCCATATGATCGGCCACGAGGTCACCGAAATGATCCAGGGCTACGCGATCGCCATGACGCTGGAAGCGACGGAAGAAGACCTGTTCAACACCGTCTTCCCCCACCCGACGATGAGCGAAGCCATGCACGAGGCGTCGCTCGACGCCTACAACATGGCCCTCCACATCTGAGGCCTATCCTCACCCGTAGCGCGAAGCGTACGGGGGAGGGGGACTGCCGACGAAGAGACAGCGATGATCCGCAAGGCCATGCCCGCCGACCGTGACGCCCTCGTCGCCATGATGATGACCAGCAACGGCTACGAGCATCCCGCCGCCCGGGCGATGATCGCCGCCTTCACCCCGCGCTGGGTCTTCACCGAGGTCGATGAGGTCTGGCTGGAGGAAGGGACGGGTGGAGCGGTCCTCGGATTCCACCAGTTGATCCCCCACGACGCCGCCGCCTGGGAACTGGACCTCTTCTTCACCGCCAACGAGGCCCAGGGGCTCGGTGTCGGGCGGCGGCTGTTCGACCACATGGCCGGGCGGGCGCGGGCGCTGGGGGCGAGTTCGGTGGTCATCTCCTCCAACCCCAAGGCGGCCGACTTCTACCGGCGGATGGGCGCTCGCGACATTGGGATGTCCCCGCCGGTTGGCGAGATCACCTGGGAGCGGCCGAAACTGCGGCTGGAGCTGTAGCTCGCCCCCGCCCCATCATCCTGAGCCTTATGCCTGGCTGATAGCGTAGTGCAGGTCGAGCGCCCACACAGAATGGAAGCTACCTCGAGCTGGATCGCAGGTGTCGGTCCAAGAACTTGAGGAACGCCGGCCAGATAATCCTCTGCGCCTCAGAATCGAGGCGCGGGTTCCCGCCCTGCAGCCGCCCCGTTGTGCGCTGGAACTCAGTTGTGGGACCCCATCCGCTTCCCAAGATCAGATGGCCCGTTGGGTGAATCTCGAAGGTCGTGGCCAAGGCTGGATCGCGCAGCGCCAGCCGCCGGCGCAGCTGCTCGGCGGAGAAAGCCGAGGGCCACATTCCGTCGTCCGTTCCCGCCGCAATGAAGATGGCGGCGCGGCTCCGCTCGATGGGGATGCGCGCCGCTTCCACATCACCCGCGAACTCTGCGAGAGATTCGAGGTGAGTCTCGGTCAAGCGCGATGAACCTGTGGCGGCGCGGACGAGATCGCCACGATGCATGGCAGGCCAACTCCATCGAACATAAGGGAGAGGTCGTTTATTGAAGGTCCATGACGATCCGCCGACGCGCTGGGCGTCATCGGGCGGTACACCCTCCCACGCCACATGGCTCGGCGCGAACGCCCCAACCACAGTCACCCACGGAAAGGTCGCGCCAGCCAGTAGCGACAGTTCGGCGCCCTTTGAAACACCAACGATCGCGATGCGTGTCGGGTCGACGCCGGGCTGCCGGGCGAGCCAGTCTCGCGCTCGGGAGACGGTCTCGAGCGGGATGTTCTCCAAATTGGCCGGCAAGCTCGACAGCGCCGGCTCGTTTCCCTGAAAATAGGCGAGACCCAGAACGGAGTAGCCGTGGGACGCGAGGATCGGCGCCGCCCAGCGAGCCGTGTGCAGGCCGCCCTCAGAGCCGCCAAGGACAATGATTGCAGGCTGACGCGCCTGGCTTTGATCCCTTGCGAAGATGGCCGTTACCCCCGGTTCGCGGATCTCCCGCACGGTGACGCCCACGGCAGCCGGACGAATGCGTGCGACCCGACGCGCGAGGGTCGAGCCGGCGCGTTCAACCTCGATGACGACATCGCCGAAATCCGATCCGTCTGCCCCGGAACGCTGAGGCTCGGCCGGTGAAGCGCCCTTCCGCCGATCCGGCGTCATTGACCAGAACAATCCCGCGGGATCCGGCCGGTCATACGAGGAGCCCGCCTGGGGTTGGCTCGAGCGCAGATCGACGACGCCGCTAGCGTCGGCAACGAACGATGCCGAACTCCGAAAGGTCTGCTCGCCCGCGGGATCCCCCTGCAACCTTTGGGACGCGCGCAACGTGACGGCCTGCCCCGGCTCCAGTCCAGTCACCACGATATAAACCGGATCGCCCTCTAGAACCTCCGACGGGGTCACGTTGATCGCCGGCTGGGCGTGCGCCGACAGGCTGCTCAGGGCAAATGCGATCGATAGAAGAACGGGCGTCCATCGCATTCTGTAACCTCCGTGCTAATTGAGCGGCGGCAGTCGACCGCGCATCTCGGCATTTCACCACCGGTGTTGCTTGGAAGACTGAACTAGAGCATGTCAGGCCGAAGTGTAGGCGGTTCGGCCGCGTGGGCCTGCTCTGAATGTTTGAATCTAGAAACTGTTTATCAGTTCTGATGATTCCATCAAAACCTGACAGGGTCTAGGAGTGGCGGAGTGAGGGCAAGGCGCGCGACCTGTCTACGAACGAACCTTCACAAAGCTCCCGGGCGCATCCTCCAGCGGCTTCAGCACGCCATTTTCCGGGTCCCGCGCCGCCACCATCCCGCCGGACCGCTCGGACAGCCACGCTCCCCAGTGCGGCCACCAGCTGCCCTTGTGCTCCTCGGCGCCGGCGATCCAGTCGTCCGCCGACTCGGGGAGCGCCTCGTTGGTCCAGTGCTGGTACTTGTGGGCGTCCGGGTGGTTGATCACCCCGGCGATGTGCCCCGAGCCCGCCATGGTGAAGCGGGTCGGGCCGCCGAACAGACGGGCGCCGCGATAGACGCTGCGGTAGGGGGCGATGTGGTCATCGCGAGAGGACTGCACATAGACCGGCGTCTTGACCTTGGAGAGGTCCAGCTTCACCCCGCCCAGCTCCAGTTCGCCCTTGGCCAGGGCGTTGTCCTTGTAGAAATACCGCAGATAGAAGAGGTGCAAAGCCTTGGGCATCCGCGTCTGGTCGCTGTTCCAGAACAGCAGGTCGAACGGCTTGGGCTCCTTGCCCATCAGGTAGTTATTGACGAAGAACGACCAGATCAGGTCGTTGCCGCGCAGGGCGTTGAAGGTGTCGGCCATCGACTTGCCGGGCAGGAAACCTCCGGCCTTGTCCATCTGGGCCTCGATGTCCTTCAACCAGCCGTCGTCGACGAACAGGCGTAGGTCACCCGCCTCGGAGAAGTCCTGCTGGGCGGCGAAGAAGGTGGCCGACCCGACCCGCTTGTCGCCCTTGGCCGCCATATGGGCCAGGGTGCAGGATAGAAGGGTGCCGCCGATGCAGTAGCCGACGGTGTTCACTTGGGTCGTCCCGCACTGCTTCATCACCTGGGCGGTGGCGTCGTAGACGCCCTCGATCATGTAGTCTTCGAAGGTCTTGGCCGCGAGGGTCTCGTCCGGGTTGACCCAGCTGGTCACGAAGACGCTGAAACCCTGGCCGGTCAGCCAGCGGATCAGGCTGTTATCGGGCCGAAGATCGGTGATGTAGAACTTGTTGATCCACGGCGTGAACAGCAACAGCGGGATCTCATACACCTGCTCGGTGGTCGGCTTGTACTGCAGCAGCTGCAGGATATCGTTCTGGTAGATGACCTTGCCGGGCGCGGTGGCGACGTTCTCGCCGACCACGAACTCGTCCATGTCGGTCTGGCTGATCTGCAGCTGGCCCTGGCCGCGCGCCAGGTCGTCAGCGAAATTGTCCATGCCGCGCACCAGGCTTTCGCCGCCGGTGCTGACCGCCTCGCGCAGGGCGGCCGGGTTGCTCATCAGGAAGTTGGAGGGGCTGACCGCATCGGTCAGCATCTTCATGAAGAATTCGACTCGGCGCTTTTCCAGAGGGTCGACGCCCTCCACCTCGGCCACCAGGCTGTTCATCCAGTTGGAGGTCAGCAGGTAGGACTGTTTCATCACGTCGAACAAGGGATGGGCGCCCCAGTCGGGGTCGTTGAACCGCTTGTCGCCCTTCGCCGGGACCACCACCGGCTCGACAGTCTCGCCGGCCATCCGCCGGGCGGTGCTCTGCCAGAGATCCAGGTAGCGGGAGAAGAGGTCGGCCTGGGCGCGCAACAGCCGGTCGGGCTGCGCCGCCAGCCTGCTCATCACCTGGCCCAGGGCCGGGGCGACATGGAAGGGGTCGGTGTTCAGGGCGGAGGGGGCGTCGGCCTGGCGCAGGGCGGCCTCGGCGATGGCGCCCTGGGCGGTGATGGCGGCGCGGGCCAGGTTGGCCGACATCTTTTCCATCTGCTGGCGCTGCTCGCGGGGAATGAAGGCGGCCGGGTCCGGCATCGGCGGCGCCTTCGCGCCGAAGGGCAGGGGCGGGAGATCGGCGGCGGGCGGCGGCGCGGCGCTCTTCGGGGCTTCGGTGGCTCGGGCGGCGGCCTCGATGCGATCGGTCGGCGGGGCCCTTGGCTTTCTGGTCGCGGGCTTCGGCGTGGCCTTGGCGACGGCCGGCGGGACCTTGGCGGGTTTGGTGGCCTTGGGCGCCGCTTTCGAGGCCGGCTCGGAGGGGGCGGGGGCCGGAACCGGCGGCGACTCGGCGTTGGCGGCCGGTTTTGGCTTGGCCAGGCGGGCCTCGGCCCGGGCCTTGCGAGGAGCCTTCGCCGTCGCGGACGCCTTGCCGGTGGTCTTGGGTTGCCGGGCCATGATGGTCTCCTCGCCAGAAGGACGCGGGGTCGCCCTTTCGTTCGCCTCTATCATCGCATATGACCGGAGTTGTGATGAACGGCCAAGCCCGCGATTTAATGTCTCTTCGGTTGGCGCTGCTCTGTGGCGCCGCCCTGGCGCTCAGCGCCTGCGCCTCCGTGTCCTCGAAACTGCCGGCGGGCGAAGCTCCGCTGGCCGCGACCTCTCCGGCGGCGGCGCGGATCGAGGCCATCCTGGCCAAGCCCGGCGACTTCCCGACCTTCGCCAGCATTCCGCCAATGCCGGCGGATGTGCCGACGGACGCCGGCTTCAAGAGCCAGGTTGAGGCCGACCTGGCCGTCGCCGCCGAGACCACCGCCAGCACCGCGCCGGACACCTGGCAATTGGACGCCAGCGACGCCTTCGCCGCCCGGGCCGCGGCTGACGCCGGCGGCGTGCGCCCGCCGACCGATGCCGAGATCGCCGAGTCGGAAGCCTTCGCCCGCGCCTCCCGCGACCGAGCTAAGCCGCCCCCGCGGCCCCGGTAGATCCCGGCGGCGGGGGCATAATCTTCCCTTAGCCTGCTTGGCTGGACCCCCTCGGGGGGTTATCCATGCGCGACCTTCGCTCCCGACGCGCCGATAGCGGCGCACGAGCCCGACATGAACACCGATTTCCACCGCATCCGACGCCTGCCGCCGTACGTCTTTGAAGAGGTCAACAAGATCAAGGCGCGGCTGCGCGCCTCGGGGACCGACATTATCGACTTCGGCATGGGCAACCCCGACATGCCGACGCCCAAGCATATCGTCGACAAGATGATCGAGACGGCCCGCGATCCCAAGGCCGGCCGCTACAGCGCCTCCAAGGGCATCATCGGCCTGCGCCGGGCCATGGCCGGCTATTACGACCGCCGCTTCGGGGTGAAGCTGAACCCCGACACCGAGGTCATCGCCACCCTGGGATCGAAGGAAGGCTTCGCCAACCTGGCCAACGCCCTGACCGCGCCGGGCGACGTGATCATCTGTCCCAACCCCGCCTATCCGATTCACGCCTTCGGCTTCATCATGGCCGGCGGGGTGATCCGCCATGTGCCGGCCCTGTCGCCGGAAGAGTATCTGTCGGGCATCGGCCGGGCCGTCCGCCATTCGGCCCCGCCGCCCAGCGTGATGATCCTCAGCTATCCGTCCAACCCGACGGCCCAGTGGGTCGATCTGGATTTCTACAAGGACGCCATCCAGCTGGCCAGGAAGCACGACATGCTGGTCATCTCCGACATCGCCTATTCGGAGATCTATTTCGACGACAACCCGCCGCCGTCGGTGCTGCAGGTCGAGGGCGCCAAGGACATCGCCGTCGAGGTCAACAGCCTGTCCAAGACCTACGCCATGGCCGGCTGGCGCGTCGGCATGGTGGTCGGCAACGAGCGGATCTGCGCGGCCCTGGCCCGGGTGAAATCCTATCTCGACTACGGCGCCTTCACCCCGATCCAGGTGGCCGCCGCCGCCGCGATGAACGGCCCGCAGGACTGCGTGGAGGAAATCCGCAACACCTACAAGTCGCGCCGCGACGTGCTGGTCAAGTCGATGAAACAGGCCGGCTGGGATGTTCCCGCGCCGCCCGCCTCGATGTTCGCCTGGGCCCCAATCCCGGAACAGTTCAAGGAGGTCGGCTCCATGGGCTTCGCCAAGCTGCTGATCGAGGAGGCCGGCGTCGCCGTCGCGCCGGGTCTGGGCTTCGGCGAGTATGGCGAGGGCTACGTCCGCATCGGCCTGGTCGAGAACGAGCAGCGCATCCGACAGGCCGCCCGCAACGTGAAGAAGTTCCTGTCCAACGCCGACCAGATCCTCGGTCGCCACCACAACGCGCTCGCCGCGCAGTGAGCCTCTCATGACCCAGAAAACCTGGCGCATCGGCGTCGCCGGCCTTGGCACCGTCGGCGGCGGCCTGCTCGACTTCCTGAACCAGCGGCCGGACTTCGCCCCGGCCGGCGACCGGGCGGTGATCACCGCCGTCTCGGCCCGCAACCGCTCACGCGCCCGCACCACCGACATCTCGGCCATGACCTGGTTCGATGATCCCATCGCCCTGGCCGCCAGCCCGGACATCGACATCTTCGTCGAGCTGGTCGGCGGCTCCGACGGCCCGGCCAAGGCCGCCGTCGAGGCGGCCCTGAAGGCCGGCAAGCCGGTGGTCACCGCCAACAAGGCGCTGATCGCCGTCCACGGGGCCGAACTGGCCGCCCTGGCCGAGGCGGCGGGCGCGCCCCTGCTGTTCGAGGCCGCCGTCATGGGCGGCACCCCGGCGGTGAAGATGCTGCGCGAGGCCATGGTCGGCGACGACGTCTCGGCCCTGGCCGGCATTCTCAACGGCACCTGCAACTTCATCCTCAGCGAGATGGAGTCCAAGGGCCGCGGCTTTGCCGAGGTGCTGGCCGACGCCCAGGCGCTGGGCTACGCCGAGGCCGACCCGACCACCGACGTCGGCGGCTTCGACGCCGCCCACAAGATATCCATCCTCGCCGCCCTGGCCTTCGGCTGCGCCCCCAACTTCGCCGCCGCCGAGATCGAGGGCATCGACCAGGTCCAGCTGCTCGACATCAGCCTGGCAAAGGATCTCGGCTACCGCATCCGCCTCATCGCCTCGACCGAGCGGACCGAGGATGGCGTGGCGGTGCGCGTGCACCCCAGCCTGGTCGCCTTCGGCCATCCCCTGGCCGAGACGCGCGGGGCGACCAACGCCCTGTTCATCGAGGGAACCCGCATCGGCCGCATCTTCCTGCAGGGACCGGGGGCGGGGGCGGGCCCCACCGCCGCCGCCGTGGCCGCCGACATCGCCGACGTGATGACCGGCGCCAAACGCCCGGTCTTCCAGGCCCCCGCCGGCAAGCTGGCCCCGTTCATCGCCGTCGCCCCGACCAAGCGGGTGGGCAAGGCCTATCTGCGCCTGCTGGTGAAGGACCAGGCCGGGGTCATCGCCGCCGTGTCGGAAACCCTTGCCGAATGCGGCGTCTCCATCGACAGCTTCCTGCAGAAGCCGGTCGAGGACGCCGGCGGCGTGCCCATCGTCCTGACCACCCACGCGGTGGCCGAGTCGGTGCTGACCGACGCCATGGACAGGATCGAGCGTCTTCCGGCCGTCCTGGAACGGCCGCGTCTGCTGCGTATCGCGCGCATCTGACGCGGGTCCCGGCCGCCCTCTTGGGGGCGCCTTCGGCTGTAAAAGATCGGGGAATCAGCGCACCCCCTGAATGAGGGTCGAAACGACGTACGACAACCGCTATTCCGTCGCGACCTCAGATAATACAGAGCCCCATCAGAAGGGCCGGGAGACGCCTTGAGATGAGCTTCGCAACCCTTGATCGCAGCCTTGTCCTGGAAGCCGTCCGGGTCACCGAGACGGCCGCCATCGCCGCCTGGTACCAGGTCGGACGCGGCGATGAGAAGGCCGCCGACCAGGCCGCCGTCGACGCCATGCGCAACGTGCTCAACGAGCTGGATATCGAGGGCGTCATCGTCATCGGTGAAGGCGAACGCGACCAGGCGCCGATGCTCTATATCGGCGAGCAGGTCGGCCGGGGCGGCCCCCGGGTGGATATCGCCCTCGATCCGCTGGAAGGGACGACCCTGACCGCCAAGGCCATGGCCAACGCCCTGGCGGTGATGGCCTGGGCCCCGGCCGGCACCCTGCTCAACGCCCCCGACACCTATATGGACAAGATCGCCTGCGGTCCCGGCCTGCCCGAGGGGTTGCTCGACCTCGACCGCACCCCGGCCGAGAATGTCCAGGCCCTCGCCAAGGCCAAGGGCGTTCCCGCCGACCAGATCACCGTCTGTGTCCTCGACCGCCCCCGCCATGCCGAGATCATCGCCAGCCTGCGCTCCATCGGCTGCCGCATCTATCTGATCACCGACGGCGACGTGGCCGGGGTGATCAACACCGCCGATCCGGAGACCGGCATCGACCTCTATATGGGGCAGGGCGGGGCGCCCGAGGGCGTCCTGGCCTGTGCCGCGCTGAAATGCGTCGGCGGCCAGTTTCAGGGCCGGCTGATGTTCCGCAACGCCGATGAACGGGCCCGCGCCGGCCGGCTGGGCATCACCGATTTCGACCGCAAGTATGACCTGAACGACATCGTCCGGGCCGACGCCATCTTCGCCGCCACCGGGGTCACCAAGGGCGCCCTGCTGGACGGGGTCAGCCTGAAGGACGGCTTCGTCCACACCCACTCCCTGGTGATGAACTCCTCCACCCGCACGGTGCGGGAAGTGCGGATGAAGCGGCCGCTCTGATGGCGGATGGCGCGGGGCCTGTCGATTTCCTCGGCGTCCGCCGGTCCCTGACCGGCCGCAGCTGGCGCCGCCGCGCCGCCGACGAGGGCCTGACCCGCGACCACCAGCTTCACCACGGCCTCAGCGAGCCCCTGGCCCGCGCCCTGGCCTCGCGCGGCGTCCTGGCCGACCAGGCCGGCGACTTCCTCAATCCGACCCTGAAGGCCCAGTTCCCCGATCCCTCCAGCTTCAAGGACATGGACCGGGCGGCCGAAATCCTGGTCGACGCCGTGCAGTCCGGCCGGCCCGCCGTGGTCTTCGCCGACTACGATGTCGACGGGGCCAGCAGCGCCGCCCAGATCGTCCGCTGGTTCCGCGCCATGGGCCGCGACCTGCCCGTCTATGTCCCTGACCGGATCATCGAGGGCTATGGCCCCAGCCCCGCCGCCTTCCGCAAGCTGAAGGAGCAGGGCGCCGAACTGGTGATCACCGTCGACTGCGGCGCCGCCGCCCACGACGCCCTGATCGAGGCGGCGCATATCGGCCTGGAGGTCGTGGTCATCGACCACCACCTGATGCGCGGCGATCCGCCCCCCGCCGCCGCCCTGGTCAACCCCAATCGCCCCGACGACACCTCGGGTCAGGGCCATCTGGCCGCCGCCGGCGTCGCCTTCGTGCTGCTGGCGGCCCTCAACCGCGAAGCCCGCCGGCGCGGCCTCTTCGAGGACCGCCCGGCGCCGGAGGTCATGCAGTGGCTGGATCTCGCCGCCATGGGCGCCTTCTGCGATGTCACCTCCCTGACCGGCTTCAACCGCGCCCTGGCGGCCCAGGGACTGAAGGTGATGTCCGGCTGGCGCAACATCGGCCTGAAGGCCCTGATGGACGTCGCCAAGGCTTCGGGACCGGCCACCAGCTTCCACGCCGGCTTTATCCTGGGGCCCCGAATCAACGCCGGCGGCCGGATCGGCCGCTCCGATCTCGGCGCGCGTCTGCTCAGCACCGAGGACCCCAGCGAGGCCATGGCCCTGGCCCAGGAACTCGACGCCCTCAACGCCTCCCGCAAGGAGGTCGAGAGGGGGGTGATCGACGAAGCCATCGCCCAGCTGGAGCGGCAGAGCAATTTCGATCCGGACGCTCCGGTCATCGTCGTGGCCGGCGACGGCTGGCATCCGGGCGTCGTCGGCATCGCCGCCGGCCGGCTGCGCGAGCAGTACCGCAAGCCGGTGGTGGTCATCGGCATCGACCGCCCCGCCGACGTCGGCAAAGGCTCGGGCCGCTCCCAGCCTGGGGTCAACCTCGGCCGGGCCATCCAGGCCGCCTATGACGAGGGCCTCCTGCTGGCCGGCGGCGGGCACGCCATGGCCGCCGGCCTGACCATCCGCCCCTCGGCCATCCCGGACCTGCGCGCCTACCTCTGTGAAAAGCTGGCCGGGGAGATGATCGACGCCGCCGCCCAGGACGCGGTGGAGATCGACGCCCTGCTGGCGCCGGGCGGCGCCACCCGCGCCCTCTATGCCGACTTCCAGCGCCTCGCGCCCTACGGACCCGGCAATCCAGAGCCCTTGTTCGCCATCGCCGATGTGCGGGTCGAGCGACCGCTTCCCATGCGCGGCGGCCATGTACGGGTGACCCTGATCGATTCGTCCGGCTCGCGACTGAAGGCCGTCGCCTGGCGATCCGCCGAGACCGAACTGGGCCAGCGCCTGCTCGCCGGCGCCACGGGCCTGCACCTCGTCGGCAAGCTGAAACCCGACGACTGGCAGGGCCGGGAGAGCGTTGAACTGGAGATCGAGGACGGCGCCGACCCCAGGATGGCGGCCCAGTGAAATTCTCTATTGGAACCGCTTGCGCCCCCCGGCGAGCTTGACTATACAGCCGCTTCCTCGCTGTGCGCCCTTCGTCTATCGGTTAGGACACCAGATTTTCATTCTGGGAAGAGGGGTTCGACTCCCCTAGGGCGTACCAGGAGGCCTTTCCCAAATCGCGAGACGATACCCAAAACGGGTGCGGCGCAAGGTCGCATAGCGCCCCCGCAGGGGCCGGAACTCCCTAATCAATGGTTGACGGTTCACCTTACAGGCGAACATTGTTATCCTCAGTAGCCCCACTAAAAGAACAGTTCCGTGGGGGAGGGGGCGTGATGTCGAGTTTCGAGATGCAGAGTGAAGATGCGTTCGACGAAGCCATCAGGATCAGTGGCCGAATCAAATGGTTCGACCTTGGCAAGGGTTACGGCTTCATCGTGCCGGATGACCCGGACGTAACCGATCTGCGTGACGTTCTGCTGCACGTCACCTCGCTGCGTCACCTGGGCCGCGATTCTGTCCTTGAAGGGTCGGTCATCGTCTGTGACGCCGTGAAGCGGTCGAAGGGCTGGCAGGTCACCGACATTCTCGAACTCGACGAAAGCGCCGCGCCGCCGCCGGCTGAGCGTCCCGGTCGCCGACTGGACGACGCCCGGCGCGAGCCCCGCTTCGCCGCGCGCGAGCCCCGCGATCGGCCCGATCTGGTGCTGTCGGACGGTCCGATGGAGCGGGCGACGGTGAAGTGGTTCAATCGCACCAAGGGCTATGGTTTCGTGGTGCGCGACACCGCGGCGGGGGATATCTTCGTCCACATCGAGACCCTGCGTCGCAGCGGCCTCGATGACCTGCAGCCCGGAGACGCCGTGATGGTGCGGTTCGCCGAAGGGCCCAAGGGTCTGGTCGTGGCGCAGATCGAGCCCTCCTGAGGAGCCGCTCGCAGGTCGGAGCAGCTTTGGTGTCAGTGATGGTTCGTGTGGGCAGGGCCTTGATCCTTGCCGCGGCTCTGGGTGTCGCCGGCCCAAGCCTCTCCGCCTGCAAGGCGGCCCCCCCGGCCGAGACCCTGATCTCGCCCCTGGAGCCCCTGTCCATCGAGACCTCCGCCGGTCCGGTGAAGTTCCAGGTCGAGATCGCCGATGACGATGCCGAACGCCAGAACGGGCTGATGTACCGCAAGAGCCTGGCCCCCGACCGGGGCATGCTGTTCGACTTCCACGACTCGGCGCCGCGGTCCTTCTGGATGCGCAACACCTATATCCCGCTGGACATCATCTACATCGGCGCTGACGGCTACATCGTCTCCATCGCCAGCATGGCCCAGCCGCTCAATGATACGCCGATCCCGTCGCACGGCTCGGCCCTGGGGGTCCTGGAGATCGCCGGCGGCCGCGCCGGCGAACTGGGCGTCAAGGCCGGCGATCGCGTCCGCCACCGGATCTTCCCGAATGGATGACGCCGGCGAGGCGGTTCCGCTCCCGCCCGAGGGCTTCTCCCCCTCCGCGCGGGGCCCCTACACCAGCCACAATGGGCCGATGTTCCACCGCAATGGCCCGGACGGCGGCTATGAGCACGCCTTCTTCGCCCTGCCGCGCCACTGCAACAGCATGGGCATCATCCATGGCGGCATGATCGCCACCTTCATGGACGGGGTGTTGGCCAGAGCCGCTCATGGCGCCACCGGCGGCCATGCGGCGGTGACCATCCACCTGTCGCTGGACTTTCTCTCGGCCGGCCGGGCGGGGGAGTGGATCTTCGGCGACGGCCGGGTCACCCGCCAGACCCGCGACCTGATCTTCGTCGAGGGTCGGATCCGCCTTGAGGACCGCGACCTGGCCCGCGCCAGCGCCATCTTCAAGCCGATGCGCCGGAAGATTGACTGAACGCTTCCGAAAAGCCGCGGCGCATGGCAAACACCGCCGTTCCGACGATGACGGGGCGTAGCGCAGCCTGGTAGCGCATCTGCTTTGGGAGCAGAGGGTCGCAGGTTCAAATCCTGCCGCCCCGACCATCAACGGACTGACCTGGAGGCCCGACATGCTTGCTCGCATCTACCGTCCCGCCAAGACCGCCATGCAGTCGGGCAAGGCCAAGACCCATGAGTGGCTGCTGGAGTTCGAACCGGCCGCCGCCCGCCGCAACGACCCTCTGACCGGCTGGACCCAGTCCACCGACATGAACGGCCAGGTCCGGCTGACCTTCGAGACCCGCGACGAGGCCGTCGCCTATGCCCAGAGGCACGGCATCCCCTTCCAGGTGGTCGAGCCGAAAGAGCCCAAGAAGATCATCAAGGCCTACGCCGACAACTTCGCCACCAACAGACGCCAGCCCTGGACCCATTAGCGTCCTTCTCCCGCTTGTCGGGAGAAGGTGGCGGCCGAAGGCTGACGGATGAGGGCAGCACGGAAGTCTGACGTCTGCGTTCCGGGCCATCTTCGACCCTCGGCGCTGCCCTCATCCGGCGGCTGCGCCGCGTCGTTTCTCCCGACGAGCGGGAGAAGGATCACATCCCCCACCTTCTCCCCGCGCCGCAACGCCGATATGAAAGCCCAAGAGACTCCATAGCTCAGCTGGATAGAGCATCCGCCTTCTAAGCGGACGGTCGTAGGTTCGAATCCTACTGGAGTCGCCACCTCCGCGATCAATCCGGCAGGCGATCCAGTGGATCGAAAGCCGCCAGCCCTAGGGGCTCGAAGTGGCGTCCGTTGCGGGTCAGCAGGGTCGCCCCGTTGGCCAGGACCGTGGCGGCGATGGCGACATCGGCGAAGCCCGGATGCCTGCCGGCCGCGACCGCACGGTCCGATATCTCCCCGGCCAACCGGGCGGCCGGGGTGTCGAACGGCAGAACCCGGTCAGCAAACGTCTCGATCACCGCGTCCAGCCAGTCGGTGTAGAGCTGCGCCCGTTGCACGGCGCCGGCCCTGCGAAGCTTGCAGACCCCCTGTTGGATTTCCGTGACGGTGACCGCCGACAGGAACAGGCGATCTGTCCGGCGCTCGAACCACGCGAGCATCTCGCCGGTCATCTCCGTCCGTCCGGGGGCGAGCAGGGAGATAACCGAGGTGTCCAGCAGATAGGGGCCGCTCAAAGATCGATCTCTCGCACCGGCGTGGCGTCCCGCTCCAGCTCGAGTTCGCCGGGAAACGCGCGCAACAGCGCCAGGAAGGATGGACCGTCGGAGGGGTAGAGCCGGCGCGCATCCTCGACCGGCACCACGACGGCGGCGGCCCGACCATGCCGGGTGATCGTCGTCGGCACGCCGTTCTCGGCCGCCTCGATCAGGGCGGAGAAACCGGCCTTGGCTTCACGGACCGGCATGGTTTTCATGGCGCGGACCCTTGTGACTACATGGGTCACAATATGCGTTCCGCCGCTTGAAGTCCATCCCAACTCTATCCTCCACCGTAGCGCGCAGCGCGTACGGGGGAGGGGGACCGCGCGAAGCGTGGTGGAGGGGGCGAGGGACA
>JBIIAX010000030.1:0-49899 GCA_044239675.1 Caulobacter sp. | reverse complement strand
CCGGGCGGGGGGGGGGGGGGGGGCCCCGGGACGGAGCGCCACTTTGGAAGGGCTCGAAGAATAGCTCAGAGCGAACTCACTACACTCGCCGCACGGCCCTCGCCCCATCCCCCATCGCCCCGAAGAGGGGCGACGGTCCCCCTTCCCCGTACGGCCGTCGGCCTACGGGGAAGGATAGGAGTCCACCGCCGCCAGCCCCGCCGACAAATCCGCGATCAGGTCGGCCGGCGACTCCAGGCCGACGTGCAGCCGGAACAGCGGCCCTTCCAGCTTCTTCACGAACCGTCGCGAGATCAGTTGCGGGTCGCAGCGGATGGCCAAGCTCTCGAAGCCGCCCCAGCTGAAGCCCAGGCCGAAGATTTTCAGGGCGTCGAGCAGGGCGTGTTCGGCCTCGATCGGGCAGGGTTTCAGGGTGAAGCCGAACAGGCCGCTGGCGCCGCTGAAATCGCGGTCCCAGAGGGCATGGCCGGGCGCGCCGGGCAGGGCGGGGTGCAGCACCCGGTTGACCTGCGGCTGGCCGCTCAGCCAGCCGGCCACGGCGCGGGCGTTCTCGTCATGCCGGGCCAGGCGGGTCGCCAGGGTGCGCAGGCCGCGCAGGGCCTGGTAGGCGTCCTCGCCGCTGACCGCCCAGCCCAGCTGGTGGACATTGTCTTCCAGCAACTGGCCAATCTTCGGGTCCCGCGCGGCGGCGCTGCCCATGAAGATGTCGGAATGACCGCAGACATATTTGGTCAGGGCCTGGACGCTGATATCGACTTCATGGTCCAGGGGTTTGAAGAACAGTCCCGCCGCCCAGGTGTTGTCCATCAGGGTCAGCACGCCCCGGGCCTTGGCCGCGGCGGCGATGGCCGGAACGTCCTGCACCTCGAAAGTCAGGGAGCTGGGCGATTCGAGCAGGATCAGCCGGGTGTCCGGCTTGACCAGCGCCATGACCTCGTCCGGCGCCAGGTGCGGGTCGTAGAGCTCGATCCGCACGCCGTACCGGGCCAGGGTATGCTCACAGAAGGCGCGGGTCGGCTTGTAGGCGCCCTCGGTCAGCAGGACCGCGTCGCCGGCCTTCAGCACGGCCAGCAGGGCCCCAGCGAGCGCGGACAGGCCGGACGGATACAGCTGCACCGACGACGCCCCCTCCAGCTCGGCCAGGGCGTCCTTCAGGCTGGCCTGGGCGGCCAGGCCGGCGCGGCCATAGCCCAGCGCTTCCGAATAGAGCGAGCGGCTGTCGGGCAGCAGGACGGTCGATCCCCGCTGGATCGGCGGACCCACGGTGCGGGCCAGCTCGCCGCAGCTACGGCCGGCGTGGATCAGGCGGGTTTTCTCGTCCATGCGGAGTTGGGGCAGCCTGTCGTGGGAGCGGGGGAGCTCGCCAATTATGGTCTCGCGGGGGGCGGGATCAAGGCGGTCCGTCGAAACGGACGGTCTGAGCGGCTTGACGAAGGGGCCAGCCGCATAGCTATATGCGCATATAGCCAATGAGCGATATATGACCGCCGCGCCGCCACAGCACCTCGACCACGTCTTCGCCGCCCTGGCCGATCCGACCCGCCGGGCCATCCTGGCGCGACTGGCGCTAGGGGAGGCGACGGTGAACGAGCTTGTCGCGCCGTTCGCCCTCAGTCAGCCGACCATCTCCAAACATCTGAAGGTGCTGGAGCGGGCCCGGCTGGTCAGCCGCGGCCGCGAGGCCCAGTTCCGTCCCGTGCGGCTCAACCCGGCCGCCCTGGCCGAGGCCGACCGCTGGCTGGGCGACTACCGCCGGTTCTGGGAGGAAAGCCTCGACCGGCTCGGCGACTATGTCGAAGTCCTCAAGGCCCGCGAGGCCGGTCAGGACTGATTCCCCCTCATTCCATCAGGAGACCGCCATGCCCTCGAGCGAGAACCCCGCCACCCGCGAAGTGACCATTACCCGTCGGTTCGACGCGCCGGCGCACCTATTGTTCGAGGCCTACAGCAAGCCCGAACACATCAAGCGCTGGTTCGGCCCGCGTGGCTGGCCGGTCACCCGCGCGGATATGGACTTCCGCGTCGGCGGGGCGTTCGAGTTCGCCATGACCGGTCCGGAAGGCGAGGCCGGCACGCCGTTCGGCGGTGAATACCTGGAGATCGTGCCGCACCGGCGGATCGTCTACGACAACGGCTTCAAGATCCCCGGCGCCGAGAAGATGATCGTCACCGTCACCTTCGAGGAGGCGGACGGCGCCACCCTGCTGACCATCCACACCCAATTTCCATCGGACGAGATGTACGCCATCCACGTCGGCGGCGGCATCGTGGTGGGCATCGAGTCCGGCCTCGACCAGATGGAAGAACTGGTGGCGGAGATGCAGGCCTGACATCCCGGCGCGGGCCCAAAGGCGCTAAGTCAGATGGAAACGGACCGCCCCCCGCCCCACCAACCCCGCTCATACCGGCGAAGGCCGGTACCCAGGATCATCCACGGGCCCAAGAGACTTAAACGCTGATCAGCGCCACTTTTTCCTGCGGATGGAGATGATCCTGGGCCCCGGCCTTCGCCGGGGTGAACGGATTTTGGGGACGGCGGACCAATCTTCGCACCTACGGGTTTGGCCCGGCCTCAGCCGCTAAGCCGCTCCCGTCGCCACCGCCGTGTCTTCCCGGCCGCCCCACTCCGCCCAGGAGCCATCATAGACCGCCGTCCGGTCTTTCCCCAGCCGCGCCAGGGCCAGGGCCAGGAGCGAGGCGGTGATGCCGGAGCCGCAGGTGGTGACCAGGGGTCGGGCCAGATCGACGCCGGCGGCTTCGAACACGTTTTTCAGCTGCTCGGCCGGCTTCATCGTCCCGTCCGGGGCGATGACGGTGGAGGCGGGCACGTTGCGGGCCCCCGGCATATGGCCGCCCCGCAGGCCGGCCCGGGGTTCCGGCGCCTGGCCGGTGAAACGGCCGGCCGGGCGAGCGTCGACCAGCTGTTCCTTGCCGCCGTCCAGAGCGCGTTTCACCTGGCCGATGTCGCGCACCAGATCGCTGTTGTAGCGGGCGGTGAAGTGTCGTTCGCGCGGCGGCGGCGCGCCGTCTTCGACCCGCCGGCCTTCCGCGATCCACTTGGGCAGGCCGCCGTCCAGCACCACCACATCCTCATGGCCCATGGCCCGGAAGGTCCACCAGACGCGGGGAGCGGAGAAGATGCCCTGGCTGTCGTAGATGACCAGCCGCGCCCCGTCGCCGATCCCCAGCTTGCGCATCCGCGAGGCGAACTTCACCGCCGAGGGCAGCATGTGCGGCAAGGAGCTGGCCTCGTCGACGATGTCATCGATATCGAAGAAGATGGCGCCCGGAATATGAACCAGGGCGTACTCGCCCTTGGCGTCGCGCGTCTCGCCGGGCAGGAACCAGCTGGCGTCGATGATCCGCACGTCTGGCGCATCCAGGTGGTCGGCCAGCCAGGCCGTGGAGACGAGCGGGTCTTGCGCCATGCGGATATCGTCCTTGTTTTACAGCCAGCCGGGCGTCGGCAGGCCTTTTTCCCTGAGGAAAGCCGGATTGAACAGCTTGCTCTGATAGCGCGATCCGTGGTCGCACAACACCGTCACTATGGTGTGGCCGGGGCCCATCTCCCGGGCCATGCGGATGGCGCCGGCGACATTCATCCCGGCCGAGCCGCCCATCAGCAGGCCCTCATGTTCAGCCATCTCGAAGACCTGCTCCAGCATCTCCTCATCGGAGATCTGCCAACTGTAGTCCGGCGTGAAGCCTTCCAGGTTGGCGGTGATCCGGCCTTGGCCAATGCCCTCGGTGATCGACGATCCCTCGGCCTTCAGCTCGCCCGTGGTGTAATAGCTGTGCAAGGCCGCCCCGAACGGATCGGCCAAGCCGATCTTGACGCCGGGGTTGCGCGCCCGCAGGGCCGCGGCCACGCCGGCCAGGGTGCCGCCGGAGCCGACGGCGCAGATGAAGCCGTCGACCTTGCCGTCCGTCTGTTCCCAGATCTCCGGACCGGTGGTCTCCTCATGGGCGCGGCGGTTGGCGACATTGTCGAACTGGTTGGCCCAGATGGCGCCGTTGGGCTCCTGGGCGTCCAGCTCCTCGGCCAGCCGGCCCGAATAGCGGACATAGTTGCCGGGGTTGGAATAGGGCAGGGCGTCCACCTCCACCAGATGCGCCCCGGCCAGGCGGATGGCGTCCTTCTTCTCCTGGCTCTGGGTCCGGGGGATGACGATGGTGGTCCTGTAGCCCATGGCCGAGCCGACCATGGCCAGGCCGATGCCGGTATTGCCCGCCGTCCCCTCGACGATCCGCCCGCCCGGTTTCAGCCGGCCGGAAGCGATGGCGTCCTCGATGATATAGAGCGCGGCGCGGTCCTTGACCGACTGGCCGGGGTTCATGAACTCCGCCTTGCCCAGGATCTCGCAGCCTGTGGCTTCGCTGGCGGCGCGCAGGCGGATCAGGGGCGTATTGCCGATGGCCTCGATCACGCTCGGGCGGATAGTCATGCGCGGGGGCCTTCGAGTCTTGTCTGTGACGGTCCCTCTAGATCGTGTGACCGGCCCGGGATGCAAGAGCGAATTTGCCTCAGGCCCGCGACAGGCCCAGCTGAACGACATTGGTCCGCTCGGTGCGGAAGCCAGCCTCGCAATAGGCCAGGTAGAAGCGCCACAGCCGCCGGAACCGCTCGTCGAACCCCTGTTTGCGCACCTCGTCCCAAACCGCGTCGAACCGATCGAGCCATTGGGACAGGGTGTCGGCATAGCATTGGCCGAACCGGTTGAGTCCGGTCCAGCTGAGCCCGGCCCTGTCGGTCTGGACCTTGAGCTTCTCCTCGCTCGGCAGCATGCCGCCCGGGAAGATGTATTTCTGGATGAAGTCGGCGTGGCGGCGATAGTGGTCGAAGAACTCGTCGCGGATGGTGATGATCTGCAGGCCGGCGCGGCCGCCGGGTGACAGGACGTCATGGATCTTGCCGAAATAGGTCGGCCAGTATTCCTGACCGACCGCCTCGAACATCTCGATCGAGGCGACCCGGTCGAACCGGCCGTCGACGTCGCGGTAGTCGACAAGCTGGATATCCACTTTTTCGCCCAGGCCCTGCCTGAACATCCGCTCCCGGGCGTAGTCATACTGAGCCTGGGAAATGGTGATCCCGGTGACCTTGGCCCCCACCTCTTTGGCCGCGAACTCGGCGAAGCCGCCCCAGCCGCAGCCGATCTCCAGAACGCTCTGGCCGCTCTTGAGATCGATGCTGCGGGCCAAGGCCGCATATTTCTCGCGCTGCGCCTCTTCCAGCGGCTGACCGTCCCGCTCGAACCGGGCGGAGGAGTAGGTCATCGAGGGGTCGAGCCAGAGCTCATAGAAGGCGTTGCCGAGGTCGTAATGGGCATGGATGTTCTTGCGCGATCCCTCACGGCTGTTCTTTCGCGTGAAGTGCAGAAGGAAGTTATAGGCCTTAACCAACGGATTTCCCGCCAGAATTCGGCCGATCTTGTCGAGATTGAACGAAAAGGCGGTCAGCAGGGCCGCCAGGTCCGGCGTGTCCCATTCCCCGGCCATGTAGCCTTCCGCGAAGCCGATATCTCCGGCTGACATCACTCGGCCGATGGCCCGATAGTCCCGAACGACCAGTTCCGCTGAGGGCCCGGCTTCCAGACCCGGGAACGTCAGCCGCCGACCGCCGGGCATGACAACGGCCAGATCGCCTCTCGCCCAGTTGGTCTTCAGAACCCTCATGGCGGTCCGGAAAGCAGCCGGAGCGGCCTTGAAATCAGGCGTTTCCCACTCGGACGCTGCGGCGTTTACGGCGAACTCGCTCATTCTCGCTCCGCTCACTTTCGGAAAGCTTACCATTGTTTTTTGGTTGGGCGAGACTCAGGGTGTCACCGCGGCTGGCGCCGGCTTTCGGCCCCGGCGGCCGGGGGCCGAAGGGCGCCCCCTTGATCAGCAGGCGAAGCGCCTCCCAATGGATGGCCGCCACCACCTTCAGGGTCATCAGCGGCAGGGAGAAGAACAGGGAGACAAGCTGCTGATCCGTCAGTGTTTTCCGGATTGCCGTTTGAGTCGCCACGAAGTCCGGCCGGCCATCCCTGATCTTGACGATCCGCAGATCGAAGGCCTCGCCGGGCGCGGCGATATCGAACCGGTACTCGCCCTCCACCCGATAGAAGGGTGAAACATAAAGCTGCTTGACCGCCCGCTGGACTTGGCGGTCCCCGCCACCTGCAGGGATCACATAGGCGTGCGTCTGTCCGAAGGTGTTGTTGACCTCATAGATCACCGCCTCCAGCCCCTCATCGGCGGCATGAACGAAGAAGATCGACAGCGGATTGAATACGAACCCCAGGATGCGGGGAAAACAGAGCAGGCGGATGGTCGCCGCGCTGGCCGGGAGATCAGCCTCCGCCAGTCGCTCCTGCACCCAGGGGCGCAGGGACTGGCTCCTGCGGTCGCCATGATCGCGCGGCTCGAACGACATGAAGCCGGTCCGGCCGCGCCGCATCAGCTTCAGCCCGATGAAGGCCTCATCGACCCGGTCCACATCGATTAGCAGCTGAAACAGTCGATAGCTGAACCCGTGCGGCCGGGGCTCGAACCGGCGGTGAGAGGTTTCCCCGACATAAAGGGATGCGGGTCTCACGCGGCGACGGCCTGGTCGCTGGCGACCTGGGCCTGGGGGAGAAAGGCCGCGACCCGGTGGTCGACGAAGGTCCAGGGGGTGCGTCCGCCCAGTTCCAGGGCGACCTTGACGCCGGAGGTCACGCCGTCTTCGTGGAAGCCGTATCCCAGCCACGCGCCGGCATACCAGACCCCGCCGCGCCCCTGGATCCGCCCGATCCTCCGTTGTGTCGCCAGCGCGGCCGTGTCGAATTGCGGATGGTCATAGTCGAATTCGGCGATGACCAGCGCTGGATCCGCCGGCGGGCCGTTCAGGGTGACGAACAACGGCTCCCGGGTCTCCAACATCTGCAGGTTATTCATCCAGTAGGTGACATAAGGGCTTGAAAGTCCTTTGCTATCGCCGATGTAATTCCAGCTGCCCCAGGCCTGCCGACGGCCGGGCATCAGGGCCGGATCGCGGTGCAGGACGGCCTTGTTGGGCGAATAGCGCACCGCGCCCAGAAAGGCCCGCTCCTCGGGATCGGCGTCGCTAAGCAAGGCCAGGCTCTGGTCTGAGTGGCAGGCCAGGATCACCGCCTCGAACAGCTCGGTCGCCCCGCGATGGTCCTCGACCAGCACTCCGCCGGCCACCCGGGTCACCCTTCGCACCCCGGCGTTCAGCCGCACCCGGTCGCCCAGGAGGGCGCCGATCTTCTCGACATAGCTGCGGCTGCCCCCGACCACCGTCTTCCAGGTCGGCGGGGTGAACTGCAGCAGGCCATGGTTGGACAGGAACCGCAGGAAGCTTTCGGCCGGGAAGTCTCCGATCCGCCCCTCGGTGGTCGACCAGATGGCGGCGCCCATGGGCAGCAGATAGCGGTCTCGGAACCCCTCGCAGAAGCCGCGCAGTTTCAGATAGGCGCCCAGCGACAGGTCCTTCAGGTCGGCCTTCATCAGGTCCGATCGGGCCAAGTCGTTGAATCGCTTGATATCGTGCAGCATCCGCAGGAAGGACGGGCTGATCAGGTTGCGCTTCTGGGCGAACACTCCGCGCGGAAAGTTCGACGACCACTCCACCCCTCCGCCGGCGCAGGCAAAGCTCATGTCCGTTTCGCGGGTCGCGACGTCCAGGCTGTCCAGTAGGCCGACCAGGTTGGGATAGTTGCTCTCGTTGTAGACGATGAAGCCGGTGTCGACCGCCACCGCCTCGCCGTCGCATTCGACGGTCACGGTGTTGGCGTGGCCGCCCAGCCGGTTGTCCTTCTCGTACAGCACCACCCGGTGCGTATCCTTCAGCGCCAGGGCGGCGGACAGCCCGGCGACGCCGGAGCCGATGACCGCGATCTTTGATTGGGTCTGCATCAGGCGGCGTCCTTGAGGGCGGCATAGGCTTCCAGGGCCCGCGTGCGCGCGTGGCCGTGGTCGACGATCGGGTGGGGATAGGTCTCGCCCAAAACCACGCCCGCAGCCTCCAGCACGCCTGGCTTGGCGGTCCAGGGGGCGTGGATGGCGTTGGCGGGCAGGTCGGCAAGCTCGGGGATCCACCGGCGCACATAGTCGCCGTGCGGATCAAACTTCTCGCCCTGGGTCATCGGATTGAAGATGCGGAAATAGGGGGAGGCGTCAGCGCCCGATCCCGCCACCCACTGCCAGTTGGCGGCGTTCTGGGCGATGTCGGCATCGACCAGGGTATCCCAGAACCAGGCCTCGCCCCGTCGCCAGTCGATCAACAGGTCCTTGATCAGGAAGGAGGCGGTGATCATCCGCACGCGGTTGTGCATGAAGCCGGTGGCCCACAGCTCCCGCATCCCGGCGTCGACGATCGGAAAGCCGGTCATCCCCTGGCTCCAGGCCTCGAAGGCGCCGTCGTCGCCCTGCCAGACGAAGGCGTCCCATTCGGGCCGGAAGTTGCGGGCCGGCAGGTCCGGATAGTGGAACAGCAGATGATGGTTGAACTCCCGCCAGCCGACCTCCGACAGGAACTTGTCGGCCTGGGCCTCCGAAGCGCCCCGCGCCACGGCCCCCTGCGTCGCCCGCCAGACCTGTCGGGGACTGATCTCGCCGAAATGCAGATGCGGCGACAATCGCGAAGTGCCGTCCCGGTCCGGTCGGTCACGATCGGTCCCGTAGGCGCCCAGGGCCTCGTCCAGGAAGTCATGCAGCGCATCGCCGGCCCCGGCCTCGCCCGGAATCCAGTCATCGAAGCCTGTCGACCAGTCTGGCTTGACCGGATGCAGGCCCCAATCGGCCAGTGCGTCCGACATCGGCCAAGCCATGGGAGAGGGCAGGACGTCCGGGGCGCGATGCAGCACGAAATCGCCGATCCGCTGCCGCGCCGCCCGCCAATAGGGGGTGTAGACCTTGTAGGGTCCGCCGGCCCCGGTCTCGATCTCCCAGGGCTCGTTGAGCAGGGCGCCGTTGCAGGACATGCAAGTCACTCCGGCCCTGGTCAGACCGGCCTTGATGACCCTGTCGCGGGCGATAGCGCCGGCGTCATAGAGTCGGTTCCAGTGGACGGCGCCCGCGCCGGTCTCGGCAATGATTTCGGCCAGCACTTCAGCCGCTTCGCCCCGCCGCAGCACCAGCCTCGAGCCTGCCGCCTCCAGGGCCCGGGCCAGCGCCGCCAAAGACTTGTCCAGCCACCACAATGACGCCCCGCCCATCGGCCGCACGGCCGGCGTCTCGTCGAGAATATACAGGGGAATGATCGCCGCGCCGCCGTCAGCCAGGGCCGCCTGAAGGGCCGGATTGTCGGCCAGCCTCAGGTCCTGGCGGAACCAGAGGATGATCGGCTTCTGCTGGGTCTGGATCGGGGGGAGGGTCACATCCGGTCTACGGCCCGAGGCTTTCCCCGGATCATAACGAAATCACCGGGCCGGCCGCGGCCCGCCCCCGCTTGACCGTTCGAACGCCAAAGAGCAGACCCTGCCGATCATGGAACTGGCCGGCCTTCAGAAACTCCTCGACGCCGTCGTCGGCGTCCGCGTCGCCTGTATCGGCGACGTCATGGTGGACCGGTTCGTCTATGGCGAGGTCAGCCGCACCTCTCCGGAGGCCCCTGTCGCCGTTCTGGCACTTGGGCGGGAAACCTCGATGCTCGGCGGCGCGGGCAATGTCGCGCGCAATGTCGCGGCCCTGGGCGGCAAGGCGGCCCTGGCCGGCCTGGTCGGCGATGACGCGGCCGCTCGTGAGACCCTGACCCTGGTCGGCGCCGAAACCGGCCTCGAAAGCCAGTTGGTCACCGACAAGGGCCGCCCCACCACGGTTAAGACCCGGTACGTCGCTTCGGGCCAGCAGCTGCTGCGCGTCGATTCGGAAGACGCCTCGGCCGCCAGCCGCGAGGTCGAGGCCAGGCTGGTCGATTCGGTCCGCTATGCGGCCGAAGGGGCGGGGGCCATACTGCTGTCCGACTACGGCAAGGGCGCGGTCACTCAGAAGGTCATCGAGGCCTGCCTGGGCGCGCGCGACGCCGGCGCCGTGCTGATCGTCGACTCCAAGGCCCGCAGCTTCGCCCGCTATGGCGCCGCCGATCTGGTCAAGCCCAATGCCTCGGAACTGGCCCGCGCCACCGATATGCCGGTGGAGACCGACGAGGAGATCGAAGCGGCGCTCAAACATGCCCTCGAACTCTCCCGCTGCAAGGCCGTCCTCGTCACCCGCGCCGCCAAGGGAATGAGCCTGGCGGTGCGCGGGCAGGGGGTTCGCCACTATCCCGGCCGCCCGCGCGAAGTCTTCGATGTCTCCGGCGCCGGCGACACCGCCCTGGCCGCTCTGGGGTTGGCCCTGGCCGCCAAGAGCAGCATGGATGACGCCGTCAGCTTCGCCCTGCTGGCCAGCGGGGTGGTGGTCGGCAAGGCCGGCACCGCCACGGCCAGCCCGCGCGACCTGATCGAGGCCGAGATCGCCGCCCACCTGGCGCCCGCAGAAGCCAAGCTGGCCAGTCCGGCCAAGATGGCGGCGCAGGCCGCGGTCTGGCGCCGGCAGGGCCTTAAGGTCGGCTTCACCAACGGGTGTTTCGACATTCTCCACAAGGGCCACGTCGCCTACCTCGCCCAGGCCCGCGCCTGGTGCGATCGCCTGATCGTGGCGGTCAACAGCGACGCCTCGGTGCGCGCCCTGAAGGGCGAGGGCCGGCCGGTCAACGATCTGGAATCGCGCGCCGTTGTCCTGGCGGGCCTCGCCCACGTCGACCTGGTCACCGCCTTCGAGGAAGACACCCCGATCAAGCTGATCGAGGCCGCGCGCCCCGATGTGCTGATCAAGGGCGCGGACTACACGATCGAGGGCGTTGTCGGCCATGAGCTGGTCCAGGGCTGGGGCGGCGAGGTCAAGCTGGCGCCCCTGGTCGACGGCTATTCGACCACCGCCGCCATCGCCCGCATGATCGACAAGGCCTGAAGGAAGATCCATGACCCACCGCCGCATCGCCTTTGTCACCGGCGGCGCCGGCTTCATCGGCTCCAATATCGTCGCCAGGCTATGCCAGAATCCGGATCTCGATGTCGTCGCCTGCGACTGGCTGGGCGCGGCGGACGAGGGCAAGTGGCGCAACATCGCCAAGCACCCGATCTGCGACTTCGTGCCGCCGCAACAGATGTTCGACTGGCTGGAGCAGCATGCCCAGGACGTCGAGGTGATCATCCATATGGGCGCCATCAGCTCGACGACCGAAGTCGACGCCGACAGGATCATCCAGACCAACTTCTGCCTTAGCCGCGACCTCTATCGCTGGTGCGCCGACCGTCACCGCCGCTTCATCTATGCCAGCAGCGCCGCCACCTACGGCGATGGGACGGCCGGCTTCGAGGACGAGGATGACCTGCAGGCGCTCAAGGGCCTGCAGCCGCTCAATGCCTACGGCTGGTCGAAGGCCCTGTTCGACGTCTTCGCGGCCCGCCAGGCGGCCCGGGACTACAAGCCGTCGCAATGGGTCGGCCTGAAGTTCTTCAACGTCTACGGCCCAAATGAGGAGCACAAGGGCGGCATGAAGTCCGTCGCCGCCCAGATCTTTCCGAAAGTCGCGGCGGGCGAGACGGTGCGGCTCTTCAAGAGCCACCACCCGGACTATGCGGACGGCGGGCAGCTTCGCGACTTTGTCTATGTCAACGACGTCGCCGAGGTGGTCGCTTGGCTGTTGGAGAGCCCGCAGGTCAATGGGGTCTATAACCTGGGGTCCGGCGCCGCCCGCAGCTTTGCCGACATGGCCCAGGCGGTGTTCCGGGCGGCGGGAAAGGAGCCGCGGATCGACTATGCCGACATGCCGGAGGGCATCCGCGACAAGTACCAGTATTTCACACAGGCCCGCATGGACCGCCTGCGCGACGCCGGCTATCCGGGCCAGTTCACCGCGCTGGAGGACGGGATCACCGACTATGTGACCCGCTACCTGATGGCGGCGGATCCCTATCGATAGGCGTGGCCATGCCCGACTTCATCCTCCTCATGCACGACGACGCCACGGGGCCTGAATCCTCCGAGGCCTGGGACGAATACATCACCGGCCTCAACCGTCAGGGCGCCTTCCAGGGCGGCAGCGCCATCGGCGCCGGTCGCGCGGTTCGCCGCGATGGCCCGCCTGCGCCGCTGTCGCCGGGTCTCAGCGGCTTTATCCGGGTCAGCGCTCCGGACCTCACCGCCGCCGAGGCCCTGGTCGCGGGCAATCCGGTCTATGAAGCAGGAGGCACGGTTGAAGTCCGGGAACTTCCCACCACGCCCTGACCCTGGGTGATGCTTGCTCCTGTCCGCCGCAGGCCTAAACTCGGGGCCAATAAGCGTTTCCAAGGGAGCATCTGATGGTCGGGATCGCCGCCTGGGGGGCCTATGTGCCGCGCCTCCGCCTCAGCCGAAAAGCCGCCGCCACCGCCAACGCCTGGGTCGCTCCAAACCTGATGAGTAAGGCCAAGGGCGAGCGGGCCATGGCCAACTGGGACGAGGACGCCCTGACCATGGCGGTCGAGGCCGGGCGCGACGCGCTGGGCGCCGGCGATGATCGCGGCCACATCGACGGCCTTTGGTTCGCCTCGACTACCGCGCCTTTCGCCGACCGGCTCAACGCCGGCATCGTTTCGGCCGCCCTGACCCTTAAGCGCGGCGCCGCGGCCGCCGACATCACGGGCTCGCAACGCTGCGGCCTCACCGCCCTCGGCCAGGCGCTCAACGCCGTGAAGGCCGGGGCGGTGACCAACGGCCTGGTCGTCTCCGGCGATCATCGTCGGGCCCGCGCCGCCTCGACCCAGGAGCTGGACTTCGGCGACGGCGCCGCCGCCTTTGTCGTCTCCAATGATAACCCCGTCGCCGAGCTGCTCGGCCACGGCGTCCACACCGCCGACTTCGTCGACCACTTCCGCGGCGCCGACGCCGAGTTCGACTACCAGTGGGAAGAGCGCTGGATCCGCGACGAGGGGATCGTCAAGCTGGTCCCGCCGGCCATCCAGGCAGCCCTGGCCCAGGCCGGGATCGATCCGACCGCCGTCACCCACTTCTGCTTCCCCTCGATCTTCTCCGGAATGGCTGCGACCCTGGCCAAGCGGCTGGGCGTGCCGGCCGAGGCGGTGCGCGATAACCTGGCCGCCGTCATGGGCGAATCCGGGGCGGCCCACGGGCCGGTCATGCTGGCTCACGCCCTGGAACAGGCCAAGGCCGGCGACATCATCCTGGTCGCGCAGTTCGGCCAGGGCGCCGAGGCCTTTGTCTTCAAGGTCACCGAGGGGATCAACGGCGCAGGCCCGGCGCGGGGCGTCACCGGTTCGCTCGCCGATCGAAAAGAAGAGACCAACTACCTGAAATTCCTGTTCTTCAATGGCCTGGTCGAATGGGACAAGGGCATGCGGGCGGAGAAGGACAACAAGACCGCCCTGACCACCCTCTACCGCAACGAGGACCAGATCCTCGGCCTGGTCGGCGGCAAATGCCGCGAGACGGGCGTGGTGCAGTATCCCCGCACCCGCATCTCCGTCGCCCCCAATGCCTTCGCCGTGGACACCCAGGATCCCTATCCCTTCGCCGAGCGCAAGGCCTCGGTGACCACCTATTCCGCCGACTTCCTGACCTATTCGATGAGCCCGCCCAATCACTACGGCACCATTGACTTCGAGGGCGGCGGCCGGATCTTCATGGACATCACCGATGTCGAACAGGGCGACGTCGACACCGGCCTGCCGGTGAAGATGGTCTTCCGCCTGAAGGAGACCGACGAGAAGCGCGGCTTTCGCCGCTATTTCTGGAAGGCGGCGCCGGACCGGACGGCCGTGGCTGTGAAGATGGCGGCGGAGTAGGGTGGGTCAGATCGCCGGTATGACGTCCGTTGCCGAAAAGTCTCGCCCTTTGAAAAGCAGCGGAGCGTTCCGGGCTTTTGCCAGGGCGTAGCTGAAACAGTCGCCGAAGTTCAGCCCATATCGCCCGTGGCCGTATCGGGCATGGGCCGTTTGAGCGATTTCAAACAACTGCTCGTCGAAGGGCTCGGTGGTCGCCCGGAAATTTTTGAGGAGCTGATCCGCGCGATCCGGACCGTCCGGGCCCTGTCTGTTCCGACAGACGATGGCCAATTCAAGCCGGGTCGGTGCGGCAATTAAGACGGACTTCGCCGACAGGAGAATCCGGGAATAATCGTCCGCCTCTGGTTCCACCCACAAGATCGCCACGATTGCCGACGTATCGGCAACGATCACTTCGGAAGCCCGTCTTCGTCGTAGAGCATCTCTTCGGGGCTTCGGGAATCAAGGATCGGCATCGCCGCGACCTCCGCCTGAATTCGGCGAATTTCGGCCCAGCGGTGTTCCCAGTCGTCCTTCGGAACTGGAATGCGTTCCAGCTTTTCACGGATCGCATCTGCGACGGCTTGGGTCATGGTTTCTCCCATCCGGTCCGCCAATTCGCGAGCCAGTCGGGCGACTTCTTCACTGCGAATATACAGTCCCATTCTCCGAATATACATCAGTTGCGATGGAAGGCTAGACCCTGACCCTGGGTCACTGTGGAACGCGTCCCTTGAACGCGCTAGCCTCCTTGAAAATACAGGGAGACACCGTCATGGCCGCGGGCATCAAGGACAAGGTCGCCATCCTCGGCATGGGCTGCTCTAAGTTCGGGGAGCGATGGGACGCCGGCCCTGAGGACCTGATGGTCGAGGCCTATCTCGAGGCCATGCAGGACGCGGGCATCGAGCCGACCCAACTGGACGCCGCCTGGTTCTCCACCCACATCGACGAGGTCGGGGTGGGCAAGGGCGGAACCCCGATGAGCCTGGCGCTGCGCCTGCCCAACATCGCCGTCACCCGCGTGGAGAACTTTTGCGCCGGCGGTTCGGAAGCCTTCCGGGGGGCGGTTTACGCCGTCGCTTCGGGAGCCGCCGACATCGCCATCGCGCTGGGCGTCGAGAAGCTGAAGGACACCGGCTACGGCGGCCTGCCGACCGGCCAGGCCGGCACCCTGCTGCCCCAGACCATGCCGAATGGCTCCGCGCCGGGGAACTTCGCCCAACTGGCGTCCGCCTACCGGGCCAAGCACGGGGTTTCCAAGGACGACCTGAAGCGGGCCATCGCCCATGTCTCGGTCAAGAGCCACGCCAATGGCGCCAAGAACCCCAAGGCCCACCTGCAGAAGGCGGTCACCGAGGAACAGGTGCTCAACGCGCCGATGATCGCGGAGCCGCTGGGCCTGTTCGACTGCTGCGGCGTGTCGGACGGCGCCGCCGCCGCCATCGTCACCACGCCCGAGATCGCCCGGGCCCTGGGCAAGAGGAACCTGGTCACCGTCAAGGCGCTGCAACTGGCCGTCTCCAACGGCATGGAGAGCCAGTACAACGGCTGGGACGGCAGCTACTTCCACACCGCCCGCATCGCCGCC
This sequence comes from Caulobacter sp., assembly GCA_044239675.1. GTDB lineage: Bacteria > Pseudomonadota > Alphaproteobacteria > Caulobacterales > Caulobacteraceae > Caulobacter. The sequence goes on along the minus strand of JBIIAX010000030.1, from coordinate 34,515 downwards.
TCCAAGGCCTATCGCGAGGCCGGCATCGAGCGACCGCGCGACCAGATCAGCATGATGGAGGTCCACGACTGCTTCAGCGTCACCGAGCTGGTGACCATGGAGGACCTGCACATCTCGGCCGAAGGGCAGGGGTGGAAGGACGTGATGAACGGTTTCTACGACGCCGATGGCCGGATTCCCTGTCAGATCGACGGCGGCCTCAAATGCTTCGGCCATCCCATCGGCGCCTCCGGCCTGCGGATGCTCTACGAGATGTACCTGCAGCTTCAGGGCCGGGCCGGCGAGCGCCAGCTGGGCAATCCCGTATTCGGCATGACCCACAACCTTGGGGGCTCGCCCTCGACCAACGTCTGTTCCGTGGCCATCGTCGGACAGGAAGGGGCTTAACCCTTTTCGGGAGGCGTGCGAGGTTCAGCGCCATGTCTCCGGCCCTGAACATCGCCCTCAAGGGGGTCAAGTTGTGGATCGCCCTGGCGGCGGGGCTCCTGGTCCTGCTGCTGGTGGCGGCGGGCTTCGCCTTCCGCGTCGACATCCTGCGGACATCGCTCGATCCGAAGGTGCCGTTCCAGACCTATGATCCCCCCGGCGCGCCCAACTATGGCCAGGCTCGGGCCTGGGCCCTGATCCCCACGGCCCCTGACCATCCGCGCGCCGACGACCCTCCGGCCGATGTCTTTTTCGTCCACCCGACGACCTATGATGGCGGCGACCACTGGAACGCGCCCTTCCGCGACTCCAGGGCGACCCGGCTGCTGAAGGACGTCATGCTGCCCAACTACGCCGGGCCGTTCGAACGGGCGGGGCGGGTCTTCGCCCCCCACTACCGCCAAGCCAGCCTCTATGCCCAGTTGACCCTTCGGGAGGACGCCCGCGAGGCCCGCGCCTTCGCCTATGGCGATGTCCTGGCCGCCTTTCGCCAATGGAAGAGCCTTTATGGCGGCGACCGGCCCTTCATCCTTGCGGGGGTGGAGCAGGGAGGCGTCCTGGCCGCCCGGCTGCTGGCCGAGGAGATCGCTCCCGATCCGGCGATGATGAAGCGCCTGGCCGCCGTCTATCTCATCGAAACCGTGGTTCCGGCCGAACGCTACGGGCTGACGGCCCCGCCGTCCGCCTGCACCCGCAGGGCCGAGGCGGGCTGCGTCCTGGCCTGGAAGTCGGGGGCCGCGGTGGAGCGCGGGCGCATCCGCGAACGCTCCCTGGTTTGGGGGCCGGATGGGGAGTTGGTCAACCTGGCCGGCCGTGAACCGCTCTGCGTCAACCCGCTGTCCGGCACGGCGACCAAGGACCTGATCCCGGCCAAGGCCAACCTCGGCGCCGCCAACGCCAGCCGCATCGACTGGGGCGACCGCCCGCCGTTGATGGCCCGGGAGGTCGACGCCCAGTGTCAGGACGGCATCCTCAAGGTCTCGACGCCCAAGCCCCGCACCCTGCGCCCGACCGGGGGCTGGGCCGACAGGCTGAAGATGCCGCCCTACAATCTCTTCTATGCCGATATCGAAGCCGACGCCCGCGCCCGCGTCGCCGCAAGACTGGGCCGCGCCGACTTCCCCAACGCCGCCCCGCCGATCACCCAGTCGGTGCCGGTGCGAACGGTTCCGGTTCACAGGATCGACTGAGGGACTCTACCCGCCCAGCGTCTTCAGACCCGCATAGTTAGGCTGGTCGATCCGGACCTGGTCGATGATCGAGGCTTTCATATGGGCCAGCAGGGCCGGATCGGTCGGGGAAATTCCGCCGCCCTTGATCCGGTCACAGAGTTCGCTGTTCAGGGCCGTCCAGTCGCCCTCGTGGCCGAGCAGCGCCGCCAGGCGGTCGGTCTGGGCGGCTTCCGCCGTCGCCCCGCCTGCGATTTCCCGCTTGATGGCCGCCAGCGCGTTGACCGCCACCCGCGCATGGAAGGCGTCACGGTCCTTCAGCTGGGGCGCGGCGCGCTCCTCGATGAAGCGGATGACGCTTTCCAGCAGTTCGATGCTTGTCGGATGGGTGATCATGCCGCCGCCTCCAGCATGGCGATGAGGTCGATTTCGGTTTCGCTGGTCCGCCGGCCGATCATCGCCCGCTCGACGGACGGATCGGCCCCGGTGGCATAGGCCGAATACATGGTCAGGCACATGCAGCCCCACTTCAGCGAGCCCAGCATCTGCCAGTACAGCACCCGCTCCAGGTCGATCGGCGCGCCGCCCCCGGCGGCATAGCCAGCCAGCAGGTCGGCGTGGTCGCCGAAGCCGCCGACCGGCTTGGCGCCGCCGAACCGCCAGCTGCTGGTGCAGAGCCAGCCCAGGTCCTCCGCCGGGTCGCCCAGATGGGCCAGCTCCCAGTCCAGCACGGCGGCGAGGCCGGTCTCCGGATGGACCATAAGGTTGCCATTGCGGAAATCGCCATGGACCAGCACCGGCGCGTCCACCGCCGGGGCCCGGTCCTTCAGATAGCGGAAGGCGGCCTCGAAGATCGGCCGCCGGGCGTCCAGCCCGCGGTAGACCTCCTCGTACTTGGCCAGTTCGGTCGCCGCGGTCGAGGTGACCAGGGGCGGCAGGCCGGCCAGGGGAATGGTGTGAATCTGCGCCAGCACCTCGCCGCAACGGTAGGCCAGGGTCTTGCGCACCTCTTCGAAGGGCGGGTCGCGGGCGATACGCTTACCCAGGGTCTCGCCCTCGACCCGGCTCATCACATAGGCCTCGCCGATGTCGCTCCCCGGCGGGCTGACCGCCAGCACCCGAGGCACCGGCGCGCCGCGCTTGGCGGCTTCGCCGATAAGGGCCGCCTCGGTGGCCAGGGGCACGGCGTTGCCGCTCCCCGTCGCGCTCGGTGGCTTCCGGCGCAGGATCAGCGGGGCGCCGGTGTCGGTCTCGAAGGCCCAGGTTTCCTGGCTGGCGCCGCCGGACAGGCGTCGCAGGTTGACGATGGCCGTGGCGCCCGCATCAAGCTGCGGGGCGAGGGCGGTCAGGGGTTGTTCCAGGTCGCTCATGGGTCCCGATTCCGACCCTTCACGCGGCGTCAGTCAAACCCCAAAAATCCAGGCGCCAAACCCGTCGCTTGCGTCGCGTCACGGCGTTCGGTATTTCGCCCCGGCTTTCCCGCAGTTTTCGCGGAAGGAGTCAAAACCATGCAGGCCACCGTCACCCGCTAGTCCGCCCGGCGCCGAATGGCTGCGCCGAACCGGACCGCACAGCCCCCTGACCGGGGCGTGACCCGCCGCGCCCTCAGCGCGGCTGCCCTGCATCGCACTCCACTGAAAGACCCCCATGACCAGAACCCTCTGGCGTCATGCCGACTTCCTGAAACTCTGGGCCGCCCAGGCGGTCTCCGCCTTCGGCGCCCGGATTACCCGAGAGGGCCTGCCGATGGCGGCCGTCCTCACCCTGAACGCCAAGCCTGCCGAGCTTGGTCTGCTCGCGGCCCTCAGCATGGGGCCGGGGGTCATTATCGGCCTGTTCGCGGGCGGCCTCGCCGACCGCCGCCGTCGCCGGCCGCTGCTGATCGGCGCCGACCTTGCCCGCGTCCTGCTGCTGCTCAGTGTGCCGATCGCCGCCTGGAGTCATCTCCTGGCCATGCCGCAGCTCTACGTCGTCGCCGCCCTGGTCGGCGCCGCCAGCGTGCTGTTCGATATCGCCGACCACGCCTACCTGCCCAGTCTGCTGGACAGGGAACAGCTGCTGGACGGCAACGCGAAGCTGGGCGTCACCGAATCGGTAGCGGAGATCGGCGGCCCGGCCCTTGCCGGGGTCCTGTTCCAGTGGCTGACAGCCCCGGTCGCTCTGCTGGCCAACGCCGGCAGCTACCTGGTCTCGGCCCTCCTGCTGGCGACGATCCGCAAGCCCGAGCCGCCGCCGCAGGACATCCCGGCCCAGAAGCATCCGTTCGAGGACCTGGTCTTCGGCTACCGCGCCGTCGTCGCCCAACCGCTCGTGCGCCCATTGCTGGCCATGACCGTCTGCCAGTCCCTGTTCGGCAGCTTCTTTGCGGGAACCTATGTCCTCTTCGGGGTGAAGGTGCTGGGACTGAGCACCAGCCTGTTGGGCCTGACCATCGCCGTCGGCGGGATCGGCGCCCTGCTGGGGGCCTTCCTGGCGCCCTTGGCGGTCAGGATCCTGGGGACCGGGCCGGCGATCATCGGCCTGGCCGCGATCTCGGCGGCGGGGGCGCTGCTGATCCCCCTGGCTCCCGGGAATCCGGTCGGCGGGACGGCCTTCCTTGTCGCCAGCCAGCTGATCGGAGACGCCTTCGCCGTGGCGGCCATGATCCCCGCGGCCACCCTGCGCCAGTCGGTCTTTCCCACCGGCGCGCTGGGCCGCACCGGCGCCGTCTTCCATGTGGCGCGTGGCGGCACGGCGGTGATCGGCGCCCTGGCCGGCGGGCTGCTGGCCCAGGTCATCGGCATCCGCGAGGCCATGGTGATCGGGGCGCTGGGCATGCTGATCGGCCCGGTCATCGCCTGGCTGTCGCCGCTGCGCAGGCTGAAGGACATGCCCGGCCTCTAGCAGGGCAGGGCGGCCCTCACCCTCGCGGGTGGGGGTCTAGCCCGCATCCTGTCCGGCGGGGCGCCAGTCGAACAGCTCCTGCAACACCGCCAGGTTCCGCCCGCGCTCGCCCTCCAGGGTCGGGTCGCGGGCGAGGATCAGCCGCGCGTCGTCGGCGGCCACGGCGATCAGGTCGCGATGAGCTACCGGATCGGCCAGCCGATAGGCCGGAAAGCCGCTCTGTTTCAGCCCCAGCGGATCGCCGCCGCCGCGCAGTTCCAGGTCCTTCTCGGCGATCTCGAAGCCGTCGTCGGTCTTGCGCAGGATATCCAGACGCTTCTCCGCCACCTCGCCCAGCGGCGGGTCATAGACCAGCAGGCAGGCGCTCTCCCGACGACCCCGGCCCACCCGCCCGCGCAGCTGGTGCAGCTGCGCCAGCCCGAACCGGTCGGCGTGTTCGATGACCATGATGGTGGCGTTGGGCACATTGACCCCCACCTCGACCACCGTCGTCGCCACCAGCACCGGCAGCCGGCCCTCGGCGAACTCGGCCATCACCGCGTCCTTCTCGGCGCCCGGCATCTGGCCGTGCACCAGGCCCACCTGGCCGCCCATGACCTGCCGCAGCTCCAACGCCCGCTTCTCGGCCGCCATGACGTCCAGCTCCTCGTTCTCCGAGACCAGCGGACAGATCCAGAAGGCCTGCGCTCCCTCCGCCACCGCCGCCTGCAGCCGGGCGATCACCTGCGGCAGGCGCGGGGAGGGGATGGCCGCCGTCACCACCGGGGTGCGCCCCGGCGGTTTCTCGTCGATCCGGCTGACGTCCAGGTCGCCGAACACCGTCAGCTCCAGGGTGCGCGGGATCGGCGTCGCCGACATGGCCAGCAGATGCACCCCAGCGCCCTTGTCCTGCAGCCGCTTGCGCTCGTTCACCCCGAACCGGTGCTGCTCGTCGATGATCGCCAGGCTCAGGCCCTTGAACCGCACCTCGTCCTGGAACAGCGCATGGGTGCCGACGGCGACGCCGGCCGTGCCGTCCATCAGCGCCATGATCTTCTCGGCCCGCGCCCCGCCCTTGTCCCGCCCGGTCAGCAGCACCACCCGCACGCCATGCTTTTCCAGAGGTCCGGCGATGGTCTCGTAATGCTGCCGGGCAAGGATTTCCGTCGGCGCCATGAAGGCGGTCTGCCGCCCGGCGTCGGCCACGTCGGCCATGGCCAGCAGGGCCACCACGGTCTTGCCGGCCCCGACGTCGCCCTGCAGCAGCCGGCTCATCCGCTCGCCCGAAGACAGGTCGCCGCGCACTTCCGACAGGGCCCTAACCTGCGCCCCGGTCAGCTTCCACGGCAGGTCGGCCTCCAGCCGGTCGGCCAGGCTGCCGGCCAGGATCGCGGGGGCCGGATGCGCCCGCCGCGCCGCCCGCCGCTGGGCCAGGGCCAGCTGGTGGGCCAGCAGCTCGTCGTAGCCCAGCCGCCGACGCGCAGCGCTGTGCGGCGACATCTCCGCGTCACTGGCCGGATTGTGCAGGCTGTCCAGCGCCTCGCGCCAGCTCGGCCATTTCTCCCGCGCCAGCCAGGCCGGGTCCTGCCATTCGGCCAGAACCGGCGCCCGCTCCAGCGCCTCATGCGCCAGCTTGCGCACCGTCCGCGCCGGCAGGCCCGCCGTCGCCGGATAGACCGCCTCCAGTTCCGGCACCTCGGCCGCGCGCTCGATGGGCAGCAGGTAGTCGGGATGGACGATCTGCAGCTCCGCCCCGAACCGCTCGACCCGCCCGCTGACGATGCGTTTCGCCCCCACCGGATGCTGCCGCTCCAGATGCGGACCATGGCCCTTGAAGAAGGCCAGGGTGACGAACCCCGTCGAGCCGTCGAAGGCCCGGATCCGCCAGGGCTGCTGCATCCCCCGCGGCGGCATATGGGCGTCGATGACCACGCTCAGGGTCGCGACTTCGCCCTCGACGAGGGTCATGAAGCTGGACGGCTTGCGATGGATCAGGCTGTGGGGCGGCAGGAACAACAGATCCCGCACGAGAGGTCCCGCCACCTTCGCCACCAACGGCGCAACCTTCGGCCCGACGCCCTTCAGCGAGGTGGCCGGCGCGAACAGCGGGAAGAGAATCTCGGGGCGCATTCGGGTCCTAGACTAGCGCGGTTGCCGGGTCGGTGCGCGCTTCGACACGCGGCCGACGCCGCTGCTCAGCATGACGTTTCTTAGTACGCCCACCCCAATGCGTCATCCTGTGCAGCCCGCTACGCGGGCGTGTCGAAGGACGCAAACCTTAGAACCGCCGGAACGGCTCGATCTTCTTCAAGAAGGCGTCGTGCGTGCCGAACGCCCCGTGGTCGCTGATCTGCGGCTCCAGCGACGCCGCTTCCAGCAGCCAGCGGAACGCTGCCTTGTAGCGCTCCGTTCGCCGCCAGCGGGCGGTGTCCTCCACCATCAGCCGCAGCAGCACCGCCGCCGCCAGGGGGTGGCGGGCCTCCACCAGCCGCGCCGCCGGCTCCAGCACCTCCGCCGCGTCGCCCTTCAGTTCGCCGGACCGGTTCAGCACCAGCTTGGCCGCCTCGCCGACATTGGGCCACAGGGTGAAGAACCGCAGCGCCTGGGCGGCGCCGGGGAACAGCGCCGCATGATCCATGGCCCGGTCCTCGGCCTCGACGTCGTCGAAGTCGCCCAGCCGTTTGAGATGATCGCGCAACATGTCGACGTCCAGCCGCGCCTCGAACCCGGCCCAGCGCATCTCCTGCGCCTCCGCCGCCCGCCCGTCGGCCTCCAGGGTCGCCAGCCAGGCTCGCTCCCATTCGGCCGCCCCACGCGTGCGCACCGGACCGCTCGGCCGCGCTATCTCCAGCGCCTTGAACGCCTCCGCCGCCCGGTCGGCGATCAGAAGGCGCGAGGCGATATGGGCCCCGACCAGCGGCTCGGCCCGCTCCTTCGGCGACCAGGTCTCGATATAGCCGTCGATGTCGCCCTGCGCGTCGGCGATCTGCTGCACCGCCAGCCGCAGCGGCGCGCTGCTTCGCGCCCGGCGGTTCATCACCCCGGTGATCCTGTCGCGCAGCCAGGTCATCGCCGCCGGGTCCAGCGCCGGCAGCACGCCCGCGACCATCCCCGCGGTGATCCCGTCGTCGTCGGCGGTGATCGCCTCGAACACCCGCTCGGCCAGGCCCAGCGGCTTGGCCTTGGCCGCCTGCGCCAGCGGACCCAGGTCCGCCACCGCCGCCACGAACACCGCCCCGACCTCGCCCTTGCTGTCGTCGATGCGGTCCATCACCGGATCGGCCAGGGCGATCAGCCGCCACAGCAGCTCCAGCGCCACGAAGGGGTTGAGCTCCGCCATCGGCCCGACCACGGCGTTGCACAGCTGTTTCAGCTCCCGCACGAACTCGCCATAGCGCCGCCAAGTGATCCGCGTGCGTTTGTCGGCGATCCCGGCCAGCCGCCTGTCCAGCTCCGATGCCAGCTCCTCCGGCCCCGCCTCGCCGGCCAGTTCCAGGCGCAGCCGCCGCTTGATCGCCGCCTGGCCCTCGGTGATTTCCATGATCAGGGCCGCCAACCGTTCCGCCCCCAGGCTTTCCAGGTTGGCGAGGTTCAGCGTCTTCTTCGAACCGGAGCGTTTGGCGGGCGCCTTCATCCCACCGTGGATACCCGAGCCGGACGGCGCGTTGAACCCACGCCGCGACGATTGCGGCGCGGGAGTTGAAACGCCATCCGCCTCGCCACCTTCAACATCAACGGCGTCAACGGCCGGCTCTCCCACCTGCTCGCCTGGCTGGAGGAGACCGCGCCCGACGTTGTCTGCCTTCAGGAGCTGAAGAGCCCCGATGACCGCTTCCCGTTCAAGGCGCTGGAGGCGGCCGGCTACGGCGCCGTCGTCCGGGGCCAGCCCAGCCATCACGGGGTCGCCATCCTGGCCAAGGGCGCCGAGCCGGTGGTCACCCGCCGCGCCCTGCCGGGCGATCCCTCGGATGCCGAGGCCCGCTATATCGAGGCGGCCGTCGACGGCGTGCTGATTGCCGGCCTCTACCTGCCCAACGGCAATCCCTGGCCCGGTCCGCGCTTTGACTACAAGCAGGCCTGGTTCGAGCGGCTGATCGCCCACGCCGCCGGCCTGCTGGCCTCGGGCCTGCCCGTCGCCCTGGCCGGCGACTTCAACGTCGTCCCCACCGACGCCGACATCTATTCGCCGGACCACTGGCGCGACAACGCGCTCCTGCAGCCGGAGCCCCGCGAAGCCTTCGCCCGCCTGCTGGCCCAGGGCTGGACCGACGCCCACGCGGAGCTCTACCCGGAAGGCCCGCCCTGGACCTTCTGGACCTATCTGCGAAACCGCTTCGCCCAGGACAAGGGACTGCGTATCGACCACCTGCTGCTTAGTCCTGACCTCGCGGCGCGGCTGACGGCCGGCGGTGTGGACCGCGACGTGAGAGGCCGGGAAGGGGCCAGCGACCATGCCCCGGTCTGGGTGGAACTATCGGACTCCTAGGTCAGCATACCCCTGCCGAACGGCCCCCCTCCCACCGCTCATCCCGGCGACGGCCGGGATCCAGGATCATCCGGAAAACTCAAAGAAAACAGCGCCGATCAGCGCCAATCCATCCGGCTCAGTGGCTCCACCGGGATACCGGCCTTCGCGGTATGAGCGGAGAGGAGGGGATGCAGGCCAGCAGGTCCGCGTTTTCGGTTGAAGGGAACGGGGCTTCCCATGACTGTTGGTCACGCTGCGGCCCAGGATCCCCACATGAAAGCCTACCTCGTCCTCGACCTCGCCGTTCGCGACTATCCGGGCTTCGCCCCCTACATCGCCGCCATCCCGGCCTTCATCGCCAAACACGGCGGCCGCTATATCGTCCAGGGCGCCGAGCCGATGGTGATGGAGGGGGACTGGTCGCCGGAGCGGTTGGTGATCCTGGAATTCCCGTCGCGTGAAGACGCCAATGCCTTCCTCGCCGACACGGAGGCCCAAGGCCTCTTCGCCGTCCGCCACAAGACGACCGTCAGCAAGCTGATCCTCGTCGATGGCTGCGAATGAAAGCAGTCCATCCGCTTCCTTCTCCCGACAAGCGGGAGAAGGGGCCTCGTGTTATCCCCACGCATTACCCACTGGCCTCCGCCGCCCCGTCGCCCTATATCCCGCGCCCTCATGGATGACATTCGATTGAAGCGGATCAGGCTGCGGGCCTGGCGGCGGGGATTTCGGGAAGCGGACCTCATTCTGGGGCCGTTTGCGGACATTCATGGCCCGACACTCACCGACCCCCAGCTGGACGCCTTCGAGGCGCTGCTCGACGCGCCGGACCAGGATGTCTACGGCTGGATCATCGGCCGGGAACCTCCGCCTCCGCCGTACGATACCGATGTCATGACCATGCTCCAGCAATTCGAGCCCTCCCGGACCGGCCAGCCCCGTGGCGCGTGACGGCGGCAAGGGGCCCGATCTGAAGGCCGTTGCGAACGCCGATGGCCGGCTGGACCTGACCTCGGCGCCGGAGGGTTTCGACGCCCTGGTCATGGCCGACATCGCCCGCGCGCGCGGCGGCCTGACGGCCTTCATCGCCAGGGACGGCGGCCGGGCCGAGGCCTTCGTCGGGGCCATGGCCTTCTTCGCCCCCGAGATCGAGATCATCCAGTTCCCCAGCTGGGATTGCCTGCCCTACGACCGCGTCGGCCCGGCGCCGGCCATCGCCGCTCAGCGGATGGCTGCGCTGTCCCGCCTCGTCGCCGGGCTGGATGCGAAAAAGCCCGTCCTCCTCGTCGCCGCCATGGCCGGGGTGATGCAGCGGGTCCCGCCGCGCGAGGCGGTCAAGGCGGCCAGCTACGCCACCCGTCCGGGCGCCACGGTAAAGATCGAGGACCTGGAGCGCTATTTCGCCGTCAACGGCTATCAGCGGGCCTCCACGGTGTCCGAGCGTGGCGAGTTCGCCATCCGCGGCGGCGTCATCGACGTCTTCCCGCCGGCCGGCGAGGAGCCGATGCGCCTCGACCTGTTCGGCGACACGCTGGAATCCATCCGCGCCTTCGATCCCGAGACCCAGCGCTCGACCAAACAGCTGCACGACATTACCCTGCTGCCGGTCAGCGAGGCGTTGCTCGACAAGGACGCCGTCGCCCGTTTCCGCAAGGGCTACGTCTCCGAGTTCGGCGCCCCCGGCGACGACGCCCTCTATGCCGCCGTCAGCGAGGGCGGCCGCCGCGCCGGCATGGAGCACTGGCTGCCGCTCTTCTATCCGCACCTCGAGACCCTCTTCGACTATCTGCCGAACAACACCCTGATCGCCTTCGACCACATGGCCATAGATGCCCGTGAAGAGCGGCTGTCGGTGATCCACGACGCCTACGACAGCCGCGCCGACACCCTGCGCCGCGACAGCTACCGGCCGCTTAAACCCGACGCCCTCTATCTGACCGCCAAGCAGTTCGACGGCCTGACGGCCCTTCGGCCCACCCGCTGGTTCACCCCGTTCCAGCGTGACGGGGCGGTGATCGACATGGGCGCCCGCCAGGGCCGGACCTTCGCCGCTGAACGCCAGCAGGACAGCGTCAACCTGTTCGAGGCCACCGCCGCTCACGCCAAGACGTTGACCGAGGCCGGCAAGCGGGTGCTGTTCGCCAGCTGGTCGGAGGGCTCGTCCGAGCGCCTTGGCTCGATGCTGGCCGACCATGGCGTTTCCAAGCTGCCCTTCGCCAAATACTGGCAGGCGGCCAAGGCCAATGACCCAAAGACCCCGCAGCGGGTCGTCCTGCCGCTTGACGCCGGGTTCGAGACCGACACCCTGGCCGTCATCTCCGAAACCGACATCCTTGGCGACCGTCTGGCCCGGCCGCGCAAGAAGCGCCGCGCCGCCAACTTCCTGGCCGAGGCCAGCGCCCTGACCCCCGGCGATCTTGTGGTCCACATCGACCACGGCATCGGCCGCTACGAGGGCCTGAAGACTCTCGAGGTGCAGCAGGCGCCGCACGACTGCCTGGAGCTGCAATACGGCGGCGAGGCCAAGCTCTACCTGCCGGTCGAGAACATCGACCTCCTGACCCGTTACGGCGCCGAGGGCGACGGCGTGCAGCTGGACCGCCTCGGCGGCGCTGCCTGGCAAGCCCGCAAGTCCAAGGCCAAGGAACGGCTGCGGATCATGGCCGAAGGCCTGATCAACATCGCCGCCGCCCGGGCCACCAAGGACGTCGATCCGATCGATCCGCCGTCCGGCATCTTCGACGAGTTCTGCGCCCGCTTCCCGTATGAAGAGACCGAAGACCAGCTCAACGCCATCGTCGATGTGCTGACCGATCTGTCGGCCGGCAAGCCGATGGACCGGTTGATCTGCGGCGACGTCGGCTTTGGCAAGACCGAGGTCGCCTTGCGCGCCGCCTTCGTCATGGCCATGAGCGGCAAGCAGGTGGCCATCGTCTGCCCGACGACGTTGCTGGCGCGCCAGCACTACAAGACCTTCGTCGACCGCTTCCAGGGCTGGCCGGTGAAGATCCGCCGCCTGTCGCGTCTCGCCCCGGCGCAGGAGGCGGCCGAGACCCGCGAGGGTCTGGCCAATGGGGAGTATGAGATCGTCGTCGGCACCCATGCGGTGCTGAGCAAGCTGGTCAGTTTCCGCGACCTGGGCCTGGTCATCGTCGATGAGGAGCAGCACTTCGGGGTCAAGCACAAGGAGAAGCTGAAGGAGCTTCGCGCCGACGTGCATATGTTGACCCTGACCGCCACGCCGATCCCCCGCACCCTGCAGATGGCGCTGAGCGGCATCCGGGAGATGTCGATCATCGCCACCCCGCCGGTCGATCGCCTGGCGGTGCGCACCTATGTCATGCCCTGGGATGAGGTCTCCCTGCGCGAAGCCTTCCTTCGCGAGAAGTATCGTGGCGGCCAGAGCTACTTCGTCACGCCCCGCATCAAGGACCTGCCCGACCTGGAGAAGTTCCTCCGCGTCTCGGTTCCTGAGGTGAAATTCGTGGTCGGCCACGGCCAGATGGCCCCGACCCAGCTGGAAGAGGTGATGACCGCCTTCTACGAGGGTCAGTACGACGTCCTGCTGTCGACCACGATCGTCGAGAGCGGCCTCGACATCCCCAGCGCCAACACCATGGTCATCCATCGCGCCGACATGTTCGGCCTGTCGCAGCTTTACCAGCTGCGGGGCAGGGTGGGGCGGTCCAAGGCCCGCGCCTACGCCTATATGACGACGCCGGTGGAAAAGCAGATCACCCTCTCGGCCGAGAAGCGGCTGAAGGTCCTGCAGTCCCTCGACAGCCTTGGCGCCGGCTTCCAGCTGGCCAGCCATGACCTCGACATCCGCGGCGGCGGCAACCTGCTGGGCGATGAACAGAGCGGCCATATCCGAGAGATCGGGGTCGAGCTGTACCAGCAGATGCTGGAAGAGGCCGTCGCGGCCCTCAAGGAACGCCAGGGCGCCGAGGATGCGTTGTCCGACCGGGGCTGGTCGCCGCAGATCAACACCGGCGCCGCCGTGCTGATCCCCGAGGACTATGTCCCCGACCTCAGCGTCCGCCTGTCCCTCTACCGCCGCCTGTCCGACGCCGAACGCTCCGCCGACCGCGAGGCCCTGGCCGCCGAGCTGATCGACCGCTTCGGCCCGCTGCCGCCGGAAACCGATAGCCTGCTCAAGGTCGTGGCCATCAAGGGTCTTTGCCGCGAGGCCAATGTCGGCAAGATCGACGTCGGCCCAAAGGGCGCCGTCATCGCCTTCCGCGCCGACACCTTCGCCAACCCCGGCGCCCTGGTCGGCCACATCCAGAAGAACGCCATCGTCTGGAAACTCCGCCCGGACCAGAAGATCGTCGTCAAAGGCGAATGGGACACCCCCGCCCAGCGCCTGGACGCGGCGGAGAAGATCCTCAGCACCCTGGCGAAACTGGCCAAGGGGTAGTCGGTCCGTCGCGAAGGCGAATCGCTGCCCCTCTGGGGTAGCTGGCAGTCGCGTAGCGACTGACTGAAGGGGCAGCGCAGGCTGTGGTGAGTTCTCTCCGAGCACGGTTTTGGCGGCGACCCCAGCCCAGCCAGGACAATTCCAGCGCCGGCGCTGCCCCCACCACCACGGCGTATCCGCCGCGGTCCCCCGCCCCCAAAGGGGCGGAATTTAGTATCCCGCTGCTGCCCATGCGATAATCACCCCGCCCGCTTCGATCCCCGCCAGCCCCCCGCGTCCCGCGCCTGACCCGCCCTTCACCGCTGCTTCAGTCCCTCTTCACCCGCGCTCCATCGCCACTTCATCCTCACTTCATTTCAACTTCATCGTCACGCGGGGGCGCTCCGTTGTTTTCATTCACGAAACTCCCCGTCCCGGCGAAAATTCCGCGATCCGACGCGGCCCTTCTCGCAACTGTCGTGAATCCGCGACCCTCGCCCCCTAAAGTGCCGCTCTCCCGACTCGAAAGCCTGCCCATGACCTTGCGCCGCTGGACCCTCGCCCTGGCCGCCATCGCCGGTCTCGCCAGCCCGGCGCTCGCCGCCGAGCCGGCCCACAAGCCCGCCCCCAAGCTGATCGTCGCCATCAGCGTCGACCAGTTCAGCGCCAACCTGTTCAACCAGTACCGCAGCCGCTTCACCGGCGGGCTGCGCGTGATGGAGGATCAGGGGCTGGTCTACGCCAACGGCTACCAGAGCCATTCCGGCACCGAGACCTGCCCGGGGCATTCGACCATCTTGACCGGCAAACATCCGAACAAGACGGGGATCCCCGCCAACGACTGGTTCGACCCGGTGACCGGCCAGTTCACCTACTGCCTCGCCGCGCCGCAGAACACGCTGGCTGGCGGGGTCACCGGCGGCAACGGGCCGGTTGGACCGGACAATCTGCGAGCCACCACGCTTGGCGACTGGCTCAAGGACAGCGGCGCGCCGGGCCGCGTCTTCGCCATCTCCGGCAAGGATCGCGGGGCCATTGTCATGGCCGGCCACAAGGGCGACGGCGTCTACTGGTTCCGCGAGGGCTTCGGCTTCACCACCTATGTCGAGCCGGGCCAGAACGACGCCGATCGGCTGAAACCGGTGCTGTCGCTCAACGCCGACATCAAGGCGCGGTTCGCCGCCAAGGCTCCTTCCTGGTCCTACGAAAACGACTACTGCCGCACCCTGGAGGACGACTTCAAGGTGGGCGAGACATCGGTCCATTCGACCGTGCCCCCGGCTAAGTTCACCTTCGACAACTCGCCGCTGCTCGACGATGTGACCATCGACGGGGCGCTCTACCTGATCAATCAGCAGAAGCTGGGCGCAGGGCAGTCCACCGACATCCTGGCCATCAGCCTCTCGGCCACCGATCGCATCGGTCACAACTATGGCACCCAGGGCCCGGAGATGTGCGAGCAGTTGTTCCGCCTCGACGCCAACCTGCAGCGCCTGTTCGACGCCCTGCAGGATGTCCCCGGCGGGGCCGTAGTGGTGCTGACGGCCGACCATGGCGGCGCGGACGTTCCCGAACGCTCGGCGGAACGGGGCTTTCCGCAGGCCCGGCGCGCCGACCGCGGTATCCTGACGCGGCTGAACGAGAGCCTGAAGGCGCAGTTCAAGCTGGAGACCGATCCAGCCGAATTCGACGGCTGGGGCCTGTTCATCGTCGGCAAGGACCACATCCGCCTTCCCGATCCCCTGCGCGGCAAGGTGGCCGAGGCCGCCGTCGCCTTCCTCAGCAAGGAGCCCGACGTCGCCGGGGTCTTTACGCTGGACGATCTGCTGAAGTCGCCGCCGCCGCCGCGCGGCAAGTCGCCGGAGGAATTCACCCTGAAGGAGCGGGCCACCTTGAGCGCGGTCGCCGGACGATCCACCGACGTCATCCTCATACTGCAGCCGGGCATCGCCCCGCTCAGCGCCAAGCCGGGTGGCGCGATCAGCACCCACGGCAGCGCCTGGGACTACGACCGCCGCGTGCCGATCCTCTTCTGGTGGCCGGGCGCCACAGGCCAGGAGAGGTTCTTCCCGATCGACACCACAGACATCGGCCCCACCCTGGCCCATCTGATCGGGGTCAAGCCGCCGGCGGATGTGGACGGTCGATGCCTGGATCTCGGCGGCTTCGATGTGCCGGCCTGTCCGGCCGAGCCTGCGCCCGTAGCGGCGGCTCAACCGGCGCCTGAGCCTGTAGCGGCGACCCCCGCCACGAAGGGTGTCCGCTGGCCCTGGACCAAGCCGAGGACCTAGCCCCGCAGCATCCGGGCCGCGCGCGGCGCGAAGTAGGTGATGATCCCGGCGCAGCCGGCGCGCTTGAACGCCCCCAGGCTCTCCAGCACCGCCCGGTCCTCGTCGATCCAGCCGTTTTGGCCGGCAGCCATGATCATCGCGTACTCGCCGCTGACCTGGAAGGCGAAGGTCGGCATGGCGAAGGTGTCGACCAGGCGGCGGGCGATGTCGAGATAGGGCAGGCCGGGCTTGACCATGACCATGTCGGCGCCCTCTGCGATGTCGAGGGCGACCTCGCGGATGGCCTCCTCGGTATTGGCCGGGTCCATCTGGTAGGTCTTCTTGTCGCCCGGGTTTTCAACGTCGCCCGAGCCCAGCTTGCCGGAGCCGATAGCGTCGCGGTACGGCCCATAAAAGGCCGAGGCGTATTTGGCGGCGTAGGACATGATCATCACGTCCTGCAGGCCTTCGGCTTCAAGGGCTGCGCGAATGGCGCCGACCCGGCCGTCCATCATGTCGGAGGGGGCGAGGATATCGCAGCCGGCCCGGGCCTGGACCAGGGCCTGCTCGACCAGCTTCTCGATGGTCGCGTCGTTGACGATCTTGCCATCCTTGAGGATGCCGTCGTGGCCGTGGGTGGTGAAGGGGTCCAGGGCCACGTCGCACATGATCCCGACCTCCGGGGCCGCCGCTTTCATCGCCTTGATCGCCCGGCAGATGACGCCGTCCGGATCGGCCGCGCGGCTGCCGTCGGCGTCCTTGGTCGCCCCGTCGATGTGGGGGAAGATGGCGATACAGGGAATGCCCAGTTCGCGTGCCTCCACCGCCGCCTTGGCGGCCTCGGCGACGCTCAGGCGTTCGACCCCCGGCATCGAGGCCACCGGAATGCGGCCCTCGCCCTCATGGACCACCATCGACCAGATCAGGTCGGCGGGCGTCAGGACAGTCTCCCGCACCATCCGGCGGCTCCAGTCGGCCTGGCGCAGCCGGCGAAGGCGGGTGGCGGGATAGGCGGCGAGGGGGGGAACGGTCATGGCGGCGGTGTCGCGCATGGCGATGTCCGATGCAAGGCCGGCAGGGCGCTTTGCCGACGGGGAGGCCTAGACCGGACTGCGATCCGTCCTGGCGGTCGCCAGGCGAATAAAACCGATGGCCGGGGCGCTGAGAGACCAGATGGCCATCAGGATCAGGGCCACGAAGGAGGCGATCGCCAGTCCCATGATCTGGGTAGTCATCCTGACATGGCTGAGGTCCACGTCGACGCCCGCCGCCTCCCGCGCCACCACCTGACCGTCGGACCAGGCCCGGCTCGCCATGTCCAGAACCGACCAGAGCCCACAGATCCCGGCGATCAGAGCCAGCAGGAAGGCGATCCAGAAGATCTGGATCTGAAATCGATAGTGTTGCTTCAGCAGTGGATCGGCGCCGGCCTTTTGCGTGTAGGCGATGACCGCGGCGACGATCCCGGGCACCCCGGCGAAGAATATGGCGGCAAACAGCAGGCCGTAGTTGATCAGGGCCAGGGTTCGGTCGGCGGAAAAGCGACGGGGTTGGACGTCGATGGCGGTCATTGGCATTCCCTCGGCGCAACACTGACAGCTTGGGCCCCCGCCGTCACTCCATCAAGCCACAGAGTGACGGGCGACCTTTCGCCGCGAACCGGGAGCCTGGGTCTTCCGTCCGATCGCAGTCCTTTCACCCCGGAACCTTGGCCTGCTCTCGAAAGGGGCGCTGACTAGCGGGTCGCGAAAAGAGGCTGTTGGAGGTCGCCGCCTCTGGCGCTAAGGGGCAGGGCTTGCACGGCTGCACCGGAATGCGATGGGGAGATTTTATGACCTCGACGGACGACCAACCCGAAGTCCTGACCCGCATTGAAGGCGGTGTCGGCCGCGTCACCCTCAACCGGCCCAAGGCGCTGCACGCCCTGACCACCAACATGTGTCGCCTGATAACCGAGGCGCTGCTGACCTGGCGGGACGATGACGCGGTCAAATGCGTCCTGATCGATCATTCCGGTGAGCGGGGTTTCTGCGCCGGCGGCGACATCCGCATGTTGGCCGAGAGCGGGGCTGGCGACGGGGCCGAAGCGCGCGAGTTCTTCTTTGTCGAGTACCGGCTGAATCACCTGCTGTTCGTCTATCCCAAGCCCGTTGTCGCCATCATGGATGGGGTGACCATGGGCGGCGGCGTGGGTCTCGCCATGCCTTCCAGCGTGCGGATCGCCACGGAGCGGACCACCTACGCCATGCCGGAGACCGGCATCGGCCTGTTCCCCGACGTCGGCGGCGGCTGGTTCCTGCCGCGGCTGCCGGGCAGGACGGGCCTTTGGCTGGCCTTGACGGGGGCGCGGATCAAGGGGGCCGACTGCCTGCGACTGGGCATCGCCACACACTATATGCCCTCCGAGAACGTAGAAGGATTCAAGGCCGCGCTGGTCGATCATCCCGACGCCATCCCTGGTGCGCTCGCCCACTTCTTCCGCGACGCGGGTCCGGCCCCGCTGGAGCCGTATCTGGAAGACATCGACCGGCTGTTCGGCATGACCAGCGTCGAGGCCATTCTCGACGCTCTGGAGCAGGACGGCGGCGATTGGGCGCGGGGACAGCGCGCCACGCTGGCCACCAAGTCGCCCCAGACCCTGAAGGTCGCCTTCCGTCAGCTGGCCCACGGCGCCGCCCTGCAAGACTTCGCCGACAACATGGTCATGGAGTACCGGATCGGCGCCCGGGTGGTTCAGCGGCCGGACTTCCTGGAGGGGGTTCGCGCGGTGATCATCGACAAGGACAATGCCCCTCGATGGGAGCAGGTGGCGGTCGAGGAGGTCGGCGACGACCTGCTGGACGAAATCTTCGCGCCCCTGCCGGCCGATCAGGAATGGACGCCGCTGACTTGAGCTGAAACTTGTCCTAGAAAGGCAGCGGGTCGGGGGACCTAGAGACTGTAAAGCGCCGTCCAGGAGAAGAGACGCATGACTCCCCGCACAACCTGGATGGCCCTGGCGGCCGTCCTCGCCCTGTCCGCCTGTGAGACCGTGCCGCCGCCGCCGCCACCGCCGGAGGAAGCCGCAGCGCCTTACCCTGCGTTCATCGAGAGCGCCCTGCGCGATCCCAAGCGGCCCGCCGCCGACATGGCCCGCGATTCGGCGCGCAAGCCCGAACAGGTGCTGGTCTTTTCCGACGTCCGTCCGGGCATGAAGATCGGGGAGCTGATTCCCGGCGGCGGCTATTTCACCCGGATCTTCTCAAAGGCAGTCGGCGCCAAGGGGCGGGTCTATGCCTATGTGCCGGCGGAGTTCGCCGCCCAGGCCAACCGCGAGCCGGCTGTCTCGGCTGTCACCCGCGACCCGGCCTATGCCAACACCCGGATGATCGTCGACACCATGCCCCGGTTCTCCACCCCTGAACCGCTGGACCTGGTTTTCACCGCCCAGAATTATCACGACCTGCACACAGACCGGATGGGTCCGGTGGACGTGGCTGAGATGAATCGGCGAATCTTCGCGGCGCTCAAGCCGGGCGGCGTCTATGTCGTCATCGATCACTCGGCCAAGGCCGGTTCGGGCCTGACGGCCGCCAACAGCCTCCACCGGATCGATCCGGCGATTGTCCGTCGCGAGGTCGAGGCCGCCGGCTTCGTCTTCGAGGGGCAGGCCCAGTTCCTGCGCGACCGGAAGGACCCGCTGACCGCCAGCGTCTTTGACAGCTCGATTCGCGGTGAGACGGATCAGTTCGTCTATAAATTCAGAAAGCCTGGGAGGGCTCGCCGATGACATCGCGACTTATCGCCTCCATGGCCGGGGCGTTCGCCCTGGTCCTGGCCGGAACGGCGCTCGCCGCAGACATCCCGGCCAATATCGCCGCCGCCGTTGCGGATGGCGGTCGCCCGGCGGATCAGACGGGGCGGGACGCCGCCCGAAAGCCGGCTGAGATCCTGGCGTTCGCGGGGGTGAAGACCGGCGACAAGGTTGGCGATTTCATCATGGGAGGCGGCTATTTCACCCGCCTCTTCTCGGTCTCTGTCGGCCCCGCCGGCAAGGTCTATGCCTACCAACCGGCCGAGTTCATCCAGTTCCAGGCCTCTTATGGGGCGGACCAGGATAAGGTCGCCGCCGCATACGCCAACGTCACGCCGCTGAAGAATTCCCTGGCCGCCGTGGCCTTCCCCGAGCCGCTTGATGTCATCTTCACCGCCCAGAATTACCACGACCTGCATCTGGGCTTCATCCCTGACGCGGGCATCGCCGCCATCGACAAGGCCCTGTTCGACGCCCTGAAGCCTGGGGGCGTGCTATTGGTTATCGACCATTACGCGGCCGACGGCAGCGGCGCGACCCAGTCCAAGGCCCTGCATCGCATCGACATCGAGACCGTAAAGAAGGAACTGACCGCCGCCGGCTTCGTCCTGGAGGCCTCCAGCGAACTGTTGCGCCAACCGGCCGACCCCCGCACCGCCAGCGTCTTCGACGCCTCGATCAAGGGCAGGACCGACCAGTTCGTCCTGAAGTTCCGCAAGCCGGGCAAAGCCTCCTGAAGCCCGCGCCGGGCCCCGCGCGGCTCCCGCCGTGCGGGAAATCTGGACGGTCCCGGCGTCCAAACTGAGAGCGGTTCGCGCAAGACCCGCGACCATTGGACCGCTATTGTTGGAACCTAAATTTCCTTAATTGGACAGCGCTGGACGAAGGGTGCAAAAGCCCTCCGCCGAATGACAGAAAAAGGAGCCGGCCGGGGCGTAGGTCTGACGGGTCGGGGGTTGTCGATGGACTACAAAGCCGCGTTCAGGACCGCTGTGGAGCAGGTCCGGTCTGAAGGTCGCTACCGGGTGTTCGCCGATCTGAAGCGACATCGCGGCGCTTTCCCGCGCGCCACCTGGACCCGCGACGACGGCAGCAGCAAGGACATCATCGTCTGGTGCTCCAACGACTACCTCGGCCAGGGGCAGAATCCCGTCGTGCTGGACGCCATGCACGCGGCCATCGACGCCAACGGCTCAGGCTCCGGCGGCACGCGCAACATCTCCGGCACCACCCACCACCACGTCCAACTCGAGCGGGAACTGGCCGACCTGCACCGCAAGGAAGCGGCCCTGCTGTTTACCTCCGGCTATGTAGCCAACGAGGCGGCGCTGTCGATCCTCTACAAGATCCTGCCTGGGCTGATCATCTTCTCCGACGCCCTGAACCATGCCTCAATGATCGCCGGCATCCGCAACGGCGGCGGCGCGCGACAAATCTTCCGCCACAACGACCTCGCGCACCTCGAAAGCCTGCTGGCCGCCGCCCCGGCCGACGCCCCCAAGCTGGTCGCCTTCGAGAGCGTCTACTCAATGGACGGGGATATTGCCGACCTGGCTGGCACCATCGCCCTCGCCAAGAAATACAACGCCATCACTTACCTCGATGAAGTCCACGCCGTCGGCATGTACGGCGAGCGTGGCGCCGGCGTCGCCGAGCGGGACGGGGTGATGGACGGCATCGACATCATCGAAGGCACGCTGGGCAAGGCCTTCGGCGTTATGGGCGGCTATATCGCCGGTGAAGCCGATATGGTCGACGCCATCCGCCTCTATGCCTCCGGCTTCATCTTCACCACCTCCCTGCCGCCGGCCCTGACCGCCGGGGCCGTGGCCTCGGTGCGGTGGCTGAAGCAACACAACGAGGTGCGCGAAATCCACCACGAACGCGCGGCGACCCTGAAGAAGATGTTCGCCGACGCCGGCTTGCCGGTCATGCCGTCCGTCAGCCATATCGTGCCGGTGCTGGTGGGCGACCCCGTCCACTGCAAGATGGTTTCGGACATGCTGCTGGAAGACCACGGCATCTACGTCCAGCCGATCAACTATCCCACCGTGCCGCGCGGCACGGAGCGTCTGCGCTTCACCCCCACGCCGTTCCATACGGATGAGATGATGCGCGACCTCGTCGGCGCCCTGGAGCGCCTCTGGGCCCACTGCAACATCGCCCGCCTCGGCGGCGTCGCCGCCTGAACCGGAGCTACTTCCGCCGAACGCCTTTGCCCAGACCGATCTGCTTGGCGAAATTCGATCTGCGCTCCGCGTAGGCCGGCGCGACCATGGGGTATTCCGGAGGAAGGCCCCATTTGCGACGGTATTCCTCCGGGCTCAGATCATAGCGGGCCCGCAGGTAGCGCTTCAGCATGGTCAACTGCTTGCCGTCTTCCAGACAAACGATGTAGTCCCGCTGCACCGACTTGGAGATCGGCACCGCCGGCTTCTTCGGGGTTATCGGGGCCGGAGCCGTGGGCTCTTCAAGCGACTTCAGGGCTTCGTGCACGCCGCGAATCAACTCGGTCAGGCCGGTCGCCGAGATCGGGTTGCGGCTCACGAAGGCGGAGACGATCGACGTGCCGCATTCAAGCAGGTCCATCTCGGAAAGGGCTGCGCCTTCATTGTTTCCGGCCATGTACGCAATTCCTTACTGGTCATTCGACCGATCCGGCCGCCAGGGGCCGTTTTGATCGCCGCTTCACAGCCAACGTCCCTCCCATGGGACGGTTCCGATTGATCGCGCTCTCGCCAGCGCCTAACAGGGCGCGACCCGCGCCGCAGCCAGCAGGGATGACCCCATGACCGCACACGCCCCTATCGCCCCGGCCTTCTTCGGCGCCACCCTTGGCCAGTCGGATCCGGATATCGCCAAGGCCATCGACTTCGAACTGGCGCGGCAGCGCGACCAGATCGAACTGATCGCCTCGGAGAACATCGTCTCGCGCGCCGTGCTGGAGGCGCAGGGCTCGATCCTGACCAACAAGTACGCCGAGGGCTACCCCGGCAAACGCTACTATGGCGGCTGCGAATTTGTCGATGTCATCGAACAGATCGCCATTGACCGGGCCAAGGCGCTGTTCGGGGCGGCCTACGCCAACGTCCAGCCGCACAGCGGCTCCCAGGCTAACCAGGCGGTGTTCATGGCCCTGCTCAAGCCGGGCGACACCTTCATGGGCATGGACCTGGCCGCCGGCGGCCATCTGACCCACGGCAGCCCGGCCAACCAGTCGGGCAAGTGGTTCAAGCCGGTCTCCTACAGCGTCCGCAAACAGGACCAGCTGATCGACTATGACCAGGTGCAGGAAGTGGCCCTGGCCGAGAAGCCCAAGCTGATCATCGCCGGCGGCAGCGCCTATGGCCGGGTGATCGACTTCGCCCGATTCCGCCAGATCGCCGACAGCATCGGCGCCTATCTGATGGTCGATATGGCCCACTTTGCCGGCCTGGTGGCCGGCGGCGCCTATCCCAGCCCCATCCCGCACGCCCATGTGGTCACCACCACCACCCACAAGACCCTGCGCGGACCCCGCGGCGGCCTGATCCTCAGCAACGATCCGGAGCTGGGCAAGAAGTTCAACTCGGCCATCTTCCCCGGCATCCAGGGCGGACCGCTGGAACATGTCATCGCCGCCAAGGCCGTGGCCTTCGGCGAGGCGCTGCAGCCCAGTTTCAAGGACTACGCCAGGCAGATCATCATCAATGCCGAGGCCCTCTCCGACTCGCTTCAGGCCGCTGGCCTGAACATCGTCTCCGGCGGCACCGACAGCCATGTGATGCTGGTCGACCTGCGGCCGAAGAACGTCACCGGCAAGGCGGCTGAGCATGCGCTGGAGCGGGCCCATATCACCTGCAACAAGAACGGCATCCCCTTCGATCCGCTGCCCCCGGCCACCACTTCGGGCATCCGGGTCGGCACACCGGCAGGGACGACGCGCGGCTTCGGCGCCCAGGAGTTCCGTCAGATCGGGACCTGGATGGGTCAGGTTCTCGACGGCTTCGCCAACAATCCCGAGGGCGATTCCACCATCGAGGCGCGGGTTCGCGAAGAGGTGGTGGCGTTGACGCGCCGCTTCCCCATCTACACCTAATAGCGGCAGCCCGGCGGGAGGGGCCCAGATCATGCGTTGCCCATTCTGCGGCCACATGGAAAGCCAGGTGAAGGACAGCCGCCCGTCGGAAGACGGCGCGGCCATCCGGCGTCGTCGGTCCTGCCCCGAATGCGGCGGCCGCTTCACCACCTTCGAGAGGGTGCAGCTGCGCGAACTGACCATCCTCAAACGTTCGGGGCGGCGTTCGCCTTTCGACCGGGAAAAGCTGGTCCGCTCCATCTCCATCGCCACCCGCAAGCGGCCGATCGATCCGGAGCGGCTGGACCGGCTGGTCAACGGCATCGTCCGTCAGCTGGAGAGCATGGGCGAGACCGAGCTGGCCAGCAGCGTGGTCGGCGAGATGGTGATGAAGGCGCTGAAGGCCCTCGATGAGGTGGCCTACGTCCGCTACGCCTCGGTCTACCGGGATTTCCGCCACACCGACGACTTCGCCAAGTTCCTGAGCGACGAGGGCCTGAGCGACGACGCGGAGGACTGACGCGATGCGCGTCACCCTGAAGCTGGCGACGTCCCTGGATGGGCGGATCGCCACGGCGTCGGGCGAGCGGCGCTCGATCACTGGACCGGCGGCGCGGGAGCAGGTCCACCGACTGCGGGCCATGCACCAAGCTGTGCTGATCGGCATCGAGACCGCCCTGGCCCGCGACCCTGAACTCACCGTCCGCATGCCGGGCTACGTTGGCCTGCAGCCGACCCGCGTTGTACTGGACAGCCGCCAGCGGCTTTCCTCTGGCAGCAAGTTGGTGCGTGAGGCGGCTCGGCTGAGCACGGTGGTCGTCGCCACCGGCAACCCGAAGCGGCGGCTGACCGACGCCGGGGTCACCGTGCTCAGGGTGGGGGAGGTCGATGGGCGTCCTGATCTGCACGAGGCCCTGGACGCCCTGGCCGACTATTACGCCGGTCGCTTGGCTGAGCGGCTTCCGTCGGTGGAGCCGGCAGCGTTGAAACGCCATGCCGGCGCCCTGCTGGTCGAGGGCGGCGGCCAGGTCGCGGCCAGCTTCCTCAAAGCAGATTTGGTCGATGCGATCGAATGGTTCCGAGCACCCATCATCCTGGGGGACGAAGGCCGGCCGGCAGTGGGCGAATTCGTGCTGAACCACGTGGCGGAGGCGCCGAAGTTTCGACGGGTTGTGGTTCATGAGCTCGGCGACGACCTGTGGGAGCGGTACGAAAGGCCCTAAACCCGCGGGCCGCCCATCGGATCGGGGCCCGCCTTCGGCCGTTATGGAAACAACGCCTTGCGCGACCCCAGGCTCGGGGCGCAAATCCTCCTCAAATTGGCGCGTCCTCCTTGAAGGCGGGCGCCGACGACCGACAACGAGACACGCGACCATGACTGATCATCCCGTCCGCATCCTGACCGCCGAAAGACGCCGCGCGCCCTCTTCCCCGGGCCTGACGCGATGACCGCCGAGTCCAAGCCTGCGTCACTTGCTGAAGCCTTCGAGAAGCTGCAGGCCGCCGCCGGGGACAAGCCGGCCGCCAACCTCAGCAAGGCCGAGCGCCGGGCCCGCACCGTGGCGCGACTGGCGGCTGTCCAGGCCCTGTACCAGTTGGAAATGACCGGGGCCGGCGTCGAGGCGGTGATCCGCGAGTTCACCGACCATCGCTTCGACCGCGACCTGGAGGACGAGATCCTGGCCCAGGCCGATGAGCCCTTCTTCTCCGACCTGACGCGGGGCGCGGTGTCCGCCCAGGCCGAGGTCGACAAGGCCATCGTCGCCCGCCTGGCCAAGGACTGGAAACTGGAGCGGCTGGACGCCACGGCCCGCGCCATCCTGCGGGCCGGCGCCTGGGAGCTGCTGCACCGGCCGGATGTGCCGCTGGAAGTGGCCATCGACGAGTATGTCGAGATCGCCAAGTCCTTCTTCGAGGGACCGGAGCCGGGCTTCATCAACGGCGCTCTGGACGGAATCGCCCGGGATGCCAAGCGCGTCTGACGCACCCGAAGGCGAGGACGAAGGGGAGTTCGGCTGGATCGAACGCCTTCTGCGCCCGCTGACGCGTGGGGCGCCGGAAGCGCTGGACCTGCTGGACGACGCCGCGGTGTTCACGCCGCGGCCCGGCTTCGACCTGGTGGTGACCAAGGACGCCATGGTCGCGGGGGTCCATTTCCTCACCGAGGACCCGCTGGAGACCGTAGGCCAGAAGCTGCTGGCCGTGAACCTCTCCGACCTCGCGGCCAAGGGAGCCGATCCCATAGGCTATTTCCTTTCGGTGGCCTGGCCGAGGGACCTGCCCTGGTCCGAGAAGGTCCGGTTCGCCGAAGGGCTGATGCTCGCCGGCCAGCGCTGGGATATCTCCCTGCTTGGCGGCGACACCGTTGCTACCCCAGGCCCCCTGACCCTGACGGCCACCCTGATGGGCGAGGTTCCCGCCGGCCGGATGGTCCGCCGCGCCACGGCCAAGCCCGGCGACGTCCTGATGGTTAGCGGCGTCATCGGCGACGGCTGGCTGGGGCTGCAGGCGGCGAGGGGAGAGATCTCCGACGAGGGCGGCTCCTTGTCGGCCCGCTACCGAACCCCGGAGCCGCGTCTGGTCCTCGCCGACATCCTCCGGGCCCATGCCCGAGCCTCGGCCGATGTTTCCGACGGCTTGCTGGCCGACGCCGGACGGATCGCCATCGCCAGCAGGCTGGCGGTCGCGGTCGATCTGGCGGCCATGCCCATCTCGGCCTCCGGCGGTCTCTGGCTGAAGGCCCAGGACGACGAGGCGGTCGCCCGCCTGCAGCTCGCCACCGGCGGCGACGACTACGAGATCGTCTGCGCCGTCGATCCGGATCAGGTGGGCGCCATGGCCAGAGCGGCGGCTTCGGTCGGCGTTGTCATGACTTCGGTCGGCAGATTCGACGTCGGCCGGGGCGTTACGGCCAGCTTCGACGGCGCGCCCATTCCCTTGGCCCATCTCGGTTGGAGCCACTGAAGCCGAGCCAGGGTGCAACCGCCCCTTAACCGTATCCGGCGCATGAACCTCGCCATGCAACGCCGACAGATCCTCGCCCTCGCGCCCCTCCTGCTCGCCGCCCCGGCCGCCCGGGCTTCGGAAGGCGGGGAGGCGAAGAAGGAGGCCGGCGGGGGACAGTATGTCGACCTCGCGCCCCTGGCCCTGCCAGTGGTGGTCGGCGGCCGGCTGATCAACTACATCTTCATCGCCGCAAGGCTTAATCTTACGCCCTCGGCCGACGCGGCCAAGATGCGGGCCAAGGAGCCCTATTTCCGCGACGCCATCGTCCGCGCCGGGCACCGGACCCCCTTCACCGACCCGAAGAACTACCTTCACCTCGACGAGGCCAAGCTCAAGTCGGCGCTGCTTCGTGAAGCCGGGGCCATCGCCGGGGTGCGCAACTTCACCAATGTGGTGATCAACTCCCAGACGCCCAAGCAGCGCACCAACCTGCCGCGCCCGCCGGCCTGAGGCCAGGCTTGTGCCGATGCCCGATACGGGCCGCCCGCGCCTTGCCTCTTGCGCAATTGCCAAACACAGTCCCTCATTAGGTGGAAGGGCGCCGACAGAGCGTCCTCAAGGGAGATGGTCTGGAAGCCGCTTGTGAAGCGGGCCAAGGGCCTCCGCGCAAACAGACAAGGGGCGCTTCACACATGAGTACCGCTAATTTCCTCTGGCTCGCCATCGGCGCCGGCGTTCTCGCCGTCGTCTACGGGGTGATCCAGACCATGGCCTTGATGGCCAAGCCCGCGGGTAACGCCCGCATGCAGGAGATCGCCGCGGCGATCCAGGAAGGGGCCCAGGCCTATCTTCGCCGGCAGTACCTGACCATCGGCCTGATCGGGGTGGTCATCCTGGTCGGCCTGTTCTTCGTGCTCGGGGTCCTGCCGGCCCTGGGCTTCCTGATCGGCTCGGTGCTTTCGGGCGCCGCCGGCTTCGTCGGAATGCTGATCTCGGTCCGGGCCAACGTCCGCACCGCCCAGGCGGCGTCCGAGTCGCTGGGCAAGGGCCTCTCCATCGCCTTCACCTCCGGCGCCATCACCGGCATGCTGGTGGCCGGCTTCGCCCTGCTGGGCGTGTCGGTCTACTTCTGGGCCCTGACCGGTCCGCTCGGCTACGCCGGGACGGACCGGGTGGTCATCGACAGCCTGGTGACCCTGGGCCTCGGCGCCTCGCTGATCTCGATCTTCGCCCGCCTGGGCGGGGGCATCTTCACCAAGGGCGCCGACGTCGGCGGCGACATGGTGGGCAAGGTCGAGGCCGGTATTCCGGAAGATGACCCGCGCAACGCCGCGACCATCGCCGACAACGTGGGCGACAACGTCGGCGACTGCGCCGGCATGGCCGCCGACCTGTTTGAAACCTATGCGGTGACCACGGTCGCCACCATGATCCTGGCCGCCATCCTGTTCGCGGGAACGGCTGTCGTCGCTCCGATGATGATGCTGCCGCTGGCCATCTGCGGCGTCTGTATCGTCACCTCGATCCTCGGCACCTTCGCCGTGCGTCTGGGCAAGAAGCAGAACATCATGGGCGCCCTCTACCAGGGCCTGATCGTCACCGGCGTGCTGTCGATCCCGGCCGTCTGGTGGGTCATCCACCAGCTGGTCCCGACCGATATCGTCGTCGGAACCCAGACCTACACCGCCAACGCCCTGTTCTACTGCGGTCTGGCCGGTCTGGCGGTCACCGCCCTGATCGTGATGATCACCGAATACTACACCGGCACCAACTTCCGCCCGGTCCGTTCGGTGGCCCAGGCCTCGGTCTCCGGCCACGGCACCAACGTCATCCAGGGCCTGGCCATGAGCCTGGAGGCTACGGCGCTTCCGACCATCGTCATCATGGTCGGCATCGTCGTCACCTATCAGCTGGCCGGATTGTTCGGCATCGCCATCGCCACCACCACCATGCTGTCCCTGGCGGGCTTCATCATCGCCCTGGACGCCTTCGGACCGGTGACCGACAACGCCGGCGGCATTGCCGAAATGGCCGGCCTGCCTCCGGAAGTCCGCGTCACCACCGACGCCCTCGACGCCGTGGGCAACACCACCAAGGCGGTCACCAAGGGCTATGCCATCGGTTCGGCCGGCCTCGGCGCCCTGGTGCTGTTCGCCGCCTATACCGAGGACCTGAAGTTCTTCGCCGAGAACGCCACGGCGGGGTCGTTCTTCCATAACCTCGGCGCCGTCGCCTTCGACCTGTCCAATCCTTACGTCGTGGTCGGCCTGCTGTTCGGGGGGCTGCTGCCCTTCCTGTTCTCGGGCCTCTCCATGACCGCCGTGGGCCGGGCCGCCGAGGCCGTGGTGCATGAGGTTCGCCGCCAGTTCCGGGAAAACCCCGGGATCATGACCGGCGAGGTGAAGCCCGAATACGGCCGTGCCGTCGACATCCTGACCAAGGCGGCGATCCGCGAGATGATCGTCCCCTCGCTGCTGCCGGTGGTCTCGCCGGTGGTGCTGTTCTTCGTGATCAACGCCATCTCCACCAAGCAGAACGCCTTCGCGGCCCTGGGCGCCATGCTCATGGGCGTCATCGTCACCGGCATCTTCGTGGCCATCTCGATGACCAGCGGCGGCGGCGCCTGGGACAACGCCAAGAAGGTGATCGAGGAGGGCTTCACCGACAAGGACGGGGTCCTGCACAAGAAGGGATCGGAGGCCCACAAGGCCGCCGTCACCGGCGACACCGTCGGCGACCCCTACAAGGACACTTCGGGCCCCGCCGTGAACCCGATGATCAAGATCACCAACATCGTCGCCCTGCTGCTGCTGGCCATCCTGGCCCACGCCGCCGCCTGATCGACCCGTTCCGATTTGTGGAAACGCCCCGGAGAGCCATCTCCGGGGCGTTTTTGCATGGAAAACACGAAACTTTCGGAGCACGGGGAGGTTTCCTCGCGAAATCAAAGGGTTGGGTTCGGGTTTTATCAGGGCGCCGTCCGGGCTTGATCAGGGCGCCATCAGGGAGGGGTGAGGGCGAGGTCAGGGACCGGTGAGGGCGGGTTCAGGGCGCCCTTTGGGCGGCGGCTGTGAAGGTTGGCTTGGATCTGGCGCATGGCGGACCTCCCGGCTATCGAAGCGGTCGCCGATTATCCCACGCGGACAGCAGAGGCGGTCAAAGCGGCGCAAGGCGGCGCGTTCTGGGCCTCCTGGCTCCCGGCGCTTCGCTGTGCTGTTGCCGGGATGACGGCGGTAGGGGCCATGGCCCGATGATTACCCGCCAACCGACGTTTCACTTGAAAATCGGGCTCCCGAAAGGGAAAGCTTGGAGGCTGCTGTTGGGGGACGGGATGCGTCGCGGGCTGTTGATCTGGATAATGTTGCTGTTGGCCATGCCGTTGCTGGGCGGCGCGGCCAAGCCGGAGCCGATGCCGCGCGAACCGACGGCCGATGAGGCGCTTGTGGTGGTTTATCGGCCATTCTATCGGCCTGGATCGGCCCGGGCCTTGTATGCAAAATTCAATGACGTACCGACGGTAAAGCTCGGCGTGTCTCAGCACACTTGGCTCTATATGAAACCCGGCAGCTACTGGACCGATGTGGCCCCTCCGTGGGACCTCGACTACAACACCAAACACACTTCTGGACGGAAGGAGCTTGAGGGCGGAAAGACCTATATCTTTGCGATCTCCGTCGAGTTGCATAGCCTCTATCCGGTCTCGAGTTGGTCCTTCTGGATGGACGAAAAGGACACCGCCACCGCCCGGGCCGAAATGTATCCGATCACCCGGCCGAAACAGCGTTCCAAATACCGGCCGCCTGAGCCCGTGTTCACCCAGCTGGGCGCCCTCGCGGAGTGAAGTTGCGGCTTCGGCGTTGAGGTCTGGTCCTGGCCGCCGAACCTTGCTGAAGTACCGCGCCATCTCCCCGCAGCTGTCGTTGAGCCGCCAACCAACTCGTGCCGCCGTCTCCTTCCACCGCCTGACCGCCATCGCGGAACGCGCCTGCATCAAGGTTGTCGATGCCCAAGACCCCCTCCAACCCCCAGATCGATCGCGAGGCGCTCTACGCGGCTCAGGAGATCGCCTTCGACGCGATGGATGCGGCGACATCGGCGAGGCGGCAACTGCTGGCGCGCAAGGCGCTGTCGGTGTCGCCCTTCTGTTCCGACGGCTATCTGGTGCTCGGCGAGGAGACGGCGGACCTCGGCCAACGGCTGGACCTGTTCCGCAAGGCGGTTGAGGCCGGAGAAGCCGCGCTCGACCCGGACGTGGTCGCAGAGGGTGAGGGCCGGCTGTGGATGTTCGTCGAGGCCCGGCCCTATATGCGGGCCGTTCACAGCCTTGCGGTCGCCCTGGGCGAAGCCGGAGAATTTAGCGCGGCGATAGGCCATTGCCAGCGGTTGCTCAGCCTCAACGAGGGCGACAACCAAGGCATTCGGTACCTGCTGAGGGATTTTCTGCTGGCGGATGGACGTGATGCCGAGGCTCAGAGTCTGTGGTCCAGATACGAGGATGATGGAATGGCCGCATGGGCCTGGTCGGCGGCCTTGCTGGCCTATCGGGCGGGATCGCCGGACGCGCCAGACCGCCTGGCCGACGCCAAGGTGATCAACCCCCATGTCGCCGCCTATCTGACCGGGGCGAAGCGGGCGCCGAAGGCGTTGCCGCCCTACTACAGTCCCGGGGAGCCGAGCGAGGCCATGTCCTATGCTTTTGGCGCGAGAGCGGCATGGAAGCTCACGCCCGGCGCCGTGGAATGGATTGGCGGGCCAACGCGCAAGCCCAAACCTGCCGGGAGGCGCGGCGATTCGGCGATGTCCGCTGTCTACGCCGGAGACCAGGCGCGCATCGACCGCGCTGTCCTGGCGCTGTTGCTTCTCGGGCTGCATGGCGATGGGCGAGTTTGGAAGTCGCACGACTTGGGGACCCTGCACCGGCTCTACGATCAGGGCCTGATCAGCGACCCGTTCGGCAAGACCAAGTCGGTCGTCATGACCGATGAGGGGCTGAAGGCGGCGGAGGAGGTCTTTGGGGAACTCTTCGGGCCCTCGGTCAGCTGATCACTGACCGAGGGGTTCAGGCGCGCTCCAGCGTGCGGAAGGGCAGCACAAGCCGCGCCGAGTCTGGCATGGCGAGGAAGCCGAACGCCTCGTAAAAGGCGGCCGCCCGCGCGTTCAGGGCGTCGACCACAAGCATGCAGGAACCGACGTTCACGGCGCTGGCCCAGGCGCGCTGAATCGCGTCGGCCAGGAGGACGGCGCCCAGGCCCTCGCCCTGACGATCCGCCGCGATTCCCAGCCGGCCGAGCAGCGTCGCGCTGACCAGCGGATATCGCGGCAGATGGGTCCTTGCCGCGTCGGGGATGTCTCCCGGCGGCAAGGCGGTCGCGCAGAGGGTGTAGTATCCAAGCACGGTTTCCGGCGCGGTGGTTTCGGTCATCACCAACACCGCATTGACCCGCCGGCGAATATCCTGGCCGGCCTGCTCCTTCAGATACCGATCGAGGGTCGGCTCGCCGCAGGTGAAGCTGTCCCGGCGATGGCGCCGGTCGAGCAGGGCGATCCGCAGATCCCGACCGCTCAAGTCTCCACGCGGCGGGCATGCTCTCTCAAGGCCTTGGCCAGGCGGGGGTGCAGCTTGGGCGGATCGATCAGGGCCGCAAAGAAGGCCTCGCGGTCCTGGTCGCTCAGAACCAGCGCGTCATGCTCGGCAATGGTCCGTCGGGCTGTTTCGCTGAGCGCGGTCAGGCAGAAGTCGCTGACCTTGCGTTGCGCCAGGGCCGCAGCCCGTTCGATCAGATCCTTGGTGGCCGGATCAATCCGAAAGCCCAGTCGCTCGTTTCGCGGGGAGGAGGTCATGCGCGAAATGTACGTCCGATGTACGCACAAATCAAGGTCGCGCTCTGCGGCCGAACCGGCTAGACTGTAGGGAATCCCATGTCCGACCTCTTCGCCGCCGCGGGCCTAACGCCCCATGCGCCAGCGCCGCTTCCCGAGCGGCTGCGGCCGCGGACTCTGGCTGAGGTAGTGGGGCAGGCGCATCTGCTGGGGGAGGCGGGGCCGATCCGGCGGATGGTGGACGGGAACCGGCTGGCCTCGATGATCCTCTGGGGGCCGCCCGGCACCGGCAAGACGACCATCGCCCGATTGCTGGCCAAGGCGGCCGGCTATGAGTTCCAGCAGCTGTCGGCGGTGTTCTCCGGGGTCGCCGACCTGAAGAAGGCCTTCGAACAGGCGCGAATGCGGCGCAGCGCCGGCCAGTCGACCCTGTTGTTCGTTGACGAGATCCACCGGTTCAACCGCGCCCAGCAGGACGGCTTCCTGCCCTTCGTCGAGGAGGGGATCGTCGCCCTGGTGGGGGCGACGACGGAAAACCCCAGTTTCGAGCTGAACGGGGCGCTGCTGTCCCGCTGCCAGGTCTTCGTCCTGCGGCGGCTGGACGAGGAGGCGCAGTTGGCCCTGCTGGACAAGGCCGAGGCGGCCGAGGGGCGCAAGCTGCCGCTGGACGACACCGCGCGTCAGGCCCTGGTCTCGATGGCCGACGGCGACGGCCGCTATCTGCTGACCCTGGCCGACACCCTGCTGGGGCTCGATTTCCCGCAGCCGCTGGATACGGCGGGTCTGGCCCAGGTGCTGCAGAAGCGCAGCCCCGCCTATGACAAGGACCGCGAGGGCCACTACAACCTGATCTCCGCCCTGCATAAGTCGGTGCGCGGCAGCGATCCGGACGCCGCCCTCTACTGGCTGGCGCGGATGCTGGAGGGGGGCGAGAACCCGCTGTTCCTGGCCCGGCGGCTGGTGCGGATGGCGTCGGAGGACATCGGCGAGGCCGACCCCCTGGCCCTGGTCATCGCCAACGCCGCCAAGGACACCTACGACTTTCTGGGCAGCCCCGAGGGCGACCTGGCCCTGGCCCAGGTTGTGGTTCACCTGGCCAGCGCGCCCAAGTCCAACGCCGTCTACAAGGCGTTCGGCGCGGCGAGGAAGGCGGCCAAGGAGACCGGCTCGCTGATGCCGCCCGCCCACATCCTCAACGCCCCGACCAAGCTTATGAAGGATATCGGCTATGGCAAGGGCTACGCCTACGACCCCGATACCGAGACCGGTTTCAGCGGCCAGAACTACTTCCCGGACGGGATGGAGCGGCGGGTCTTCTACCAGCCGAAGGGCGAGGGGGCCGAGGCGCGGATCAAGGACCGGCTGGAAAAGTGGGCGCAGATGCGGCGGGCGAAGAATGAATAGGCCCTTCTCCCACCTGGGGGAGAATGTGTCGGCGCAGCCGACGGATCGCCAACGGTCGCGCCGGCGAGGAGGGAAGGGCGAGGGCCGCCCGCGTAGGCAGCGTCGTCTTTCATCGACCCCTCATCCGACCCCCTTCGGGGGCCACCTTCTCCCCCAAGCGGGAGAAGGATCTTGACTCCCAACCTCTCCCCCGAAGACATCGCCTTCGCCAAGTCGCTGGTCATCCACGAGGACGAGGCGATCATCGCCTTCAACAAGCCGTCGGGGCTGTCGAGCCAGGGTGGGCGGATCAAGGCCCATACGCTGGACGACCTGTTGTTCGCCTTCGCCAAGGCCAGCGGCAACCGGCCCCGGCTGATCCATCGGCTGGACCGCGACACCTCCGGGGTCATCCTGACCGCGCGCACCAAGCCGGCGGCGGGGTTCCTGGGCAAGGCGATGATGGGGCGGCGGTTTCGCAAGACCTATCTGGCCATCGTCGGCGGCGGGGCGCCGGAGCCGGCGGGCGGGGTGATCGAAGCGGCCCTGCGCCGCGAGGAGATCGGCCGCGAGAGCTATATGAAGGTCAGCGCCCCCGACCATCCGGACGCCGAGACCGCCGTCACCCGCTATCGCACCCTGGCCAGGTCGTCGGAGGCGGCGCTGGTCGAATGCAGCCCCCAGACGGGGCGTATGCACCAGCTGCGGGTCCATCTGGCCAGCATCGGCCGACCCATCGCCGGAGACGCCCGCTATGGCGGGGCGCTAATGCTGGGCGGCGCGGCCATACCGCGACTGATGCTGCATGCGGTGAAGCTGAGCTTCCCCCACCCGGACGGCGGCACGACGACGATCGAGGCGCCGATGCCGGAGGACATGAAGGCGGTGGCGGAGCGGCTGGGGTTATTGCCCTAAGGCCGCG
>JBIIAX010000001.1:0-558426 GCA_044239675.1 Caulobacter sp. | reverse complement strand
GGGGGGGGGGCGGCGGGGGGGGGGTGTTGCCCCACGGCCCCCGCCCCCGCGTCCGTCGCCCGGATCAGGCCGTCGATGATGCCCGGTTCGGTGGAGGCGTGGCCGGCGTCCCAGACGATGTCGAATTTCGCTTCCGGCCAGGCCTTGTGCAGGGCCCAGGCGGTTTCCAGCGGGGTTACCACGTCGAACCGGCCCTGGACGATCCAGCCGGGGATGTGGCGGATCCGCTCGACGTTGTTGAGCAGCCAGCCGTCCTCGGAGAAGAACCCCCGGTTAGCGAAGAAATGGTTTTCGATCCGGGCGAAGGCGATGGCGAAGTCGGTCTCGTTGAACTTCGGCGGGCGGGCCTCGGGGCCGCGGATGGAGATGGTGTCGCCTTCCCACTGGCTCCAGGCGGCGGCCGCCTCGGCCTGGACGCGGCGGTCGTTGCTGGTCAGGCGGCGGTGATAGGCGCTGATCAGGTCGCCGCGCTCGGCCTCGGGAATCGGGGCGACGAACCGTTCGAAGGCGTCGGGGAACAGCATGCCCGCGCCGTCCTGGTAGAACCACTTCAGCTCGCGCTGGGTGACCAGGAAGATGCCGCGCAGCACCAGGCCCGAAACCCGCTCCGGATGGGTCATGGCATAGGCCAGCGCCAGGGTGGACCCCCAGCTGCCGCCGAACACCACCCACTTCTCGATGCCCAGATGCTCGCGCAGCCGCTCGATGTCCTCGATCAGGGTCCAGGTGGTGTTGTCTTCGAGGGAGGCGTTGGGACGGCTCTTGCCGCAGCCGCGCTGGTCGAACAGGGCGACGCGGTAGCGCTGCGGATCGAAGAACCGCCGCATGGTCGGGTTGATCGCCCCGCCGGGCCCGCCGTGCAGGACCACGGCCGGCGTGCCGGCCCGATTGCCGCATTCCTCGAAGAAGATCTCATGCGGGCCGTCGGTCTTCAGCCAGCCGAAATTATAGGGGTCGATCTCGGGATACAGGCTGCGCCGGCTGGAACTCAGGCCAACGGAACTGTGCGGGGAATGGCGATCCATGGAGGGGGTTCTACGACGCCGGGCAAGGGCCCGCCAGCCATTCCTCCTCCGGCCGAAGGCCATCCGCCGGCGGCGCAAACGAGCAAGTCGCTGCCCCTCTGGGGTAGCTGGCTGGCGCCGCAGGCGACAGACTGAAGGGGCAGCGCCGGCCGTGGTCGTCGTGGCGCAGATACGTGGATGCGGCTACCGACCGTGCTCAGAGAGAACCCCCTACAGCCGGCGCTGCCCCTTCAGTCAGCCGCTGCGCGGCTGCCAGCTACCCCAGAGGGGCAGCGATTTACTGAAGCGGAAACCGCCGGTCCAGCCAGTCGAGCAACGCACGGCTGACTTCCACGGGCTTTTCCTGCTGGGTCCAGTGGCCGCTGCCTTCGATCAGGACCTTGTCGAGATCGTCGATGATCTTCTCCATGCCGTCGGCGGAGGAGGGGGGCAGGACGGCGTCCTTTTCGGCCATGACCATCAGGCTGGGCTGGCGCACCCGATGCTCGACGTGTTCGGCGTTATGCCAGTTGCGGGTGAAGTTGCGGTACCAGTTGATGCCGCCGGTGAAGCCTGTCCGCTGGAAGGTCTCGGCAAAGGCGTCGAACTCCTCGTCGGTCAGAAAGAATTCGCGCGGGTCGGTCGCCGGATCCCAGGCCTGGATGGCGTCGATCATGGCGAAGGCGGACGGATCGCCCGGTTTGCGCTCCTGGGCGAAGCCGGCCGAGGGGGGCGGGTTGTCCAGCGGGCGGCGCATGAAGAAGTCCATCACCAGGCGGGCGTCGGCGTTGAGCACCGCGTCGGCCTCGCCCGGGGTCTGGAAGTGGACGATGTACATCCGCTCGCCCAGCCGGTTGCGCATGATGGCGATGGGGTCGAAGGCGGCGCGCGGCTGGAAAGGCGTGTTGAGGCTGATCACCCCGGCGACGCGGCCCGGATGCTTGATGGCCATGTACCAGACGACGAAGCCGCCCCAGTCGTGGCCGCAGAAGATGGCCTTGGGCGCGCCGACATGGTCGAGCAGGGCGACGAGGTCGGCGCAGAGGGTGTCCAGGTCGTAGCTGGTCACCTCTTCGGGCCGGTCGGTCAGGCCATAGCCGCGCTGGTCCGGGGCGATGACCCAGCGGCCGGCTTCGGACAGCGCCTTGACCTGATGGCGCCAGCTGAAGGCCAGCTCGGGAAAGCCGTGGCAGAAGACGACCGGCACGCCCTTTTTCGGACCGGCCTCGTAGTAGGCCATGCGGATGCCGTTGACATCGGCGTACTGCACCGGCGGCATCATGGTTTCGATGGCGGACATGGCCGGCCTCCCTGTTGTGTTTTGAGGCAAGGTTGAGCGGCGGTCGCCACGGAAGGCAAGGGGGATCCTCCCCCTTCCGTTTTGAGCTTGAGGAGTCTAATCACCGCCCATCTTGACCGCCTCCACCGACACCCCCGCCCAGACACCGGCTCCGACTCCCTGGGGGCTGGTCATTCTGCTGGGGGCGATGACGGCCTTCGCGCCGATGTCGATCGACATGTACCTGCCGGCGCAGATCGCCATCGGCAAGGGACTGGGGGCCAGCCATTCGCAGGTCGAGCTGACCCTGGCGACCTTCCTGGCCGGCATGGCCATCGGCCAGTTCTTCTATGGCCCGGCGTCGGATCGCTTCGGCCGTAGAGGGCCCATCCTGTTCGGTTGCGCGGTCTATGTGGTGGCCTCGATCATCTGCGCCCTGACGCCCAGTATCGAAGGGCTGATCGGCGCGCGGTTCCTGCAGGCGCTGGGCGGTTGCGCCGGGGGCGTGGTCGGCCGGGCCATCGTGCGAGACAATTTCGATCATCGCGACACCGCCCGCATCCTGTCGCTGCTGATGCTGGTCATGGGCCTGGCGCCCATCCTGGCGCCGATCGCCGGCAGCCTGATCCTCGAGGTCGCCAGCTGGCGGGCGATCTTCTGGATCCTGGCTGTTTTTGGCTGCGTCATCGCCCTGTTCGTTGGCCTGCGCCTGAAGGAATCCCGCTCGGAAGCGACGGCCTTGCAGGCGCGGTCGGAAACGCCGCTGCAGGCCATTTTCGCCCTGCTGAAGGACCGGCGGCTGATCGGCTACCTGCTGGCGGGCGCCCTCAACGGCGCGGTGCTGTTCACCTATATCTCCGCCTCTCCGGGACTGATCATGGGCATCTACGGCGTCTCGCCGGTGCTCTACAGCTGGCTGTTCGGCCTCAACGCCGCGGGCATCATCGGGACCAACCAGATCAACCGGATGCTGCTGCGCCATTATTCGCCGGACGCCATCCTGATGACCTCCAGCCTGCTGGGCGTCGGGCTTGGCCTGCTGCTGGTGCTGGCCGCGGTCACCGGCCTTGGCGGGCCCTGGCTGGTCCTGCCGCTGCTGTTCCTGACGCTATCGACCTATGCGCTGCTGGCCGGCAACACCATGGCGGGCGCCCTCAACTGCGACCCGCGCCGCGCCGGTTCGATCTCGGCTCTCAGCGGGGGCATGTCGTTTGGAGCGGGGGCCCTGGCGTCCGGCCTCGGCGGCGTCCTCTACAACGGCACGCCGGTTCCCATGGCGGCGGTGATGATGGTCTGCCTGGCCGGGTCGGCCGCGGCCCTGCGTTTCATGGCCCTGAAGCCTCAGCCCAGCCTCTGACGTCGGAAGGCGGCCAAGGCCAGCAGGGCCCAGCCGATCATCAGCGCCAGCCCGCCAAGCGGCGTCACGGCGCCCAGCCAGCGCGGGGCGCCAAAGGCCATGGCCACCAGCGATCCGCTGAACAGGGCGATGCCGATGAGGAAGGCGACGCCGGTTCCCCGAACCAGCTTAAGCCCGCCAGCCGACAATCCGGAACAGGCCAGCACGGCCAGGGCGTGGACGCCTGCATACTGGCTGGCGGTATGCAGCCATGCGACGCCCTTGGGGTCCTTCATGGCGTGAGCCGCGAACGCTCCGAACGCCACCGAGGCCAGTCCGGCCAGGGCCGCCAGGCCGCTCTCGAGCCGCATTTTTCTCATTACGCTTGACCTTCCGTCACCGTTGTAATCGCCTGCCGCCAGCGTAACCTGAACGCTGATAACGCAGCCGTCCGATCAAGTGATGGCGCGGCCAGGGAAGGACATATCGCATGGCGCTCACTCGAGGCGACGACTATCCGATTCACCAGACGCCGGACCCGATCGCCTATGGCGGCACGGACCGGAACTTCTACGATCGGTACTTCTTCAACGGCTATCACCCGGTGGAGGGCGAGGATTTCTTCGCCGTGGCCTTTGGCGTCTATCCCCATCTGAACGTCACCGACGCGGCCTTCGTGGTGGTGCGCAACGGCGTCGAGACGGCCCTGCACGCCAGCGGCTGGCTGGGCGACCGGATGGATATCGCGGTGGGGCCGATCCGCATCGAGATCGTCGAGCCGCTGCACAGGCTGAAGGTCATCGTCGATGCGCCGGACCAGGGGTTGAAGGCGGAAGTCAGCTTCGAGAGCCGCTCAGGCCCGATCGAGGAGCCGCGCTTCATCCGCCGCAGCGGAACCCGCGCCTTCATGGACTACACCCGCCTGACCCAGAACGGCCGCTATACCGGCTGGATCGAACTGGACGGCGAGCGGCGCAGCGTCGACGGCTTCGTCGGCACCCGCGACCGCTCCTGGGGCGTGCGGCCCGTAGGCTTCCGCGACAGCCAGGACATCGTGCCGCCCGTGCCGCCGCAGTTCTACTGGCTATGGTCGCCCAGCAGTTTCGAGGACGGCAGCTTCTTCTTCCATTCGAACGAGGACGCCGTCGGCCGCGCCTGGAACACCCGCGCCGTCTGGGCGCCGGACGGGGCTGACGAACACGGCTTCGAACACATCAATGGCGAAGCCAAGGTGACCTGGAAGAGCGGCACCCGGCACGCGACCGACGCGGTGGTCACCCTCAGCGACGACTTCGGCAAGCCGGCGGGCACGGTCAGCTTCGCGCCGCTGTATAATTTCCAGATGATGGGCCTGGGCTACACCCATCCCAAATGGGGCCATGGCCAACTGCATGGACAGCTGACCGTCGAGCGCGAGGACATCGTGCTGAAGGACGCCGATCCGAAGCTGCCCTTCAACCTGCACGTCCAGGCCCTGTCGGTGGTCACCTACACCGATGCGTCCGGCAAGGTTCGCAAGGGGCGCGGGGTTCTGGAGCAGCTGGTCATGGGGCCGCACAGCCCGTCCGGGTTCACGGAGATCCTGGACTTCGCCAAATGAGCCTGCAGGATCAGCTTGAGGCCTATCTGACCCGGACCGGCGGCAAGCCGGCCACGGTGCATGACCTGTCGCGCATCCCCGGCGGGGCCAGCCGCGAGACCTATCGGTTCGATATCGAGGTCGAGGGCGAGACGCGGGGCATGATCCTGCGCCGGGATCCGGTCGGCAGCCTGATCGACACCGACCGGCGGCTGGAGTTCCTCGCCTTCCGCTCCTTCTTCGGGACGGGCCTGCCGGTGCCGGAGGCCCTGGCCCTGGAAGAGGAGGGCGCCGAGCTCGAGCGGCCCTTCTTCATCATGGGGCGGATCGATGGCGGCAAGGCGCAGAGCCCCTTCACCCTGCCGCCCTACGGCGAGCACGCCGAGGCCCTGGGCGAGCAGTTCTTCAGCCATCTGGGGACCATCGCCGCCGCAGATCCGGCGACCCTGCCGATCAGCGAGGCGGCCGAGACCCCGGCGCTGGACGGCTGCTGGAAGGCGGCCCTCGACTACTGGGAAGGCGTCATCGATGAGGATGAGGAGCATCCCCAGATGATCGTCCGCGCCGCCATCCGCCGGCTGCGCCGCAATCCGCCTCCGCCCGCCCAGAAGCTGAGCGTCGTGCACGGCGACTATCGCACCGGCAACTTCATGCATGACGGGGCGGGCAAGATCGTCGCCCTGCTGGACTGGGAAATGGCCCATATCGGCGATCCGCTGGAGGACCTCGGCTGGGCTATCGAGCCGCTGTGGTGCTATCGAGAGACGGATCGCGTCTCCGGCATGGTGTCGCGGGAGAAGGCCATCGCCCTTTGGGAAGCGGCCAGCGGGCTGAAGGTCGATCCCGCCGCCTTTGCCTGGTGGGAGCTGTTCGCCTCGGTGAAGGGCGCGGCCATCTGGATTTCCTCGGCCAAGGAGTATCGAGCGGGAGGCTGCAAGGATCCGGTGCTGGGGCTGTCGGGCTGGTATACCGCCCGCCGCCAGGACGAGATCATCGCCGCGGCCCTGGCCCGGCTGGAGGGCCTGTCATGACCCCGACCGTATCAGAGCTGCTGCTGGGCAACTTCCTCTGCCTGATCGAGCCGCCGCCGCCGGAATCCATGGGCGACTTCCTGGCCGGCCGCGTGGCGGTCACAGGCATGCTGTCGTTGCTGGCCGCGCAGGAGGCCGAGCGCGGCGCCGACGCCCGGGTGTGGGAAAACGCGGCGATCCGCGACCTGCTGGCCGAGGGCGCGGCGCGTCATGGCCAGTCTTTTGCCGAGGCTGCCAAGGGGTCGGACACCGATTTCACCTTCGCCGCCCTGGACCGCGCCAACGCCGCGCTGCGCACCGCCCTGATCACGCTGCATATCGCGGCGGAGGAGGCCGGCGACACGGCCCTCGACCAGGCCATCCTGCGCTTCTATGTGAAGAGCGCGGACATGCGCCGGCTTGACCTGCCCCCCATGCCCGCGAGCTGAGGCCTTCAACCAGGGACGCGGGCAATGGTGAAATTCGGCGGGCGGGTGTTCCTCGCCAGTCTTGG
This sequence comes from Caulobacter sp., assembly GCA_044239675.1. GTDB lineage: Bacteria > Pseudomonadota > Alphaproteobacteria > Caulobacterales > Caulobacteraceae > Caulobacter. The sequence continues at coordinate 551,704 of JBIIAX010000001.1, read as the reverse complement.
ACTGTCCGTTCTGCTCTGGGCGTCGACCGCCCATGCCCAGGTGAGCGAGACGTTCAAGGACTGGACCGTCGTCTGCGACAACACACGGGTCTGCGCCGCCTTCGGCTATTCGGAAATGCCCGGCGCGGCCTATGTCACCATCGAGCGGCAGGCCGGGGCGGACGGGCGGTTGCAGGCCGGTATCGCCGTGGTCAACAACGACGAGCAGCCCTACCACGGTCCCTGGACCGTCAAGGTGGACGGCAAGGTGCTGCCAGGGTTGGACAAGGTTGTCTTCAGCCAGGGCGAATGGACCGACACCTTCGGCCTGGAAGGCGAGGCCGCCCACCGGCTGGCCGAGGCCGTGCGGGATGCCCGTAGCCTGACCCTGGAGCGGCCGGGCGCCGCGCCGCTGGCCATCGTCCTGTCCGGCAGTTCGGCCTCGCTGCGCTTCATCGATGAACAGCAGGGCCGCGTGGGGCTGAGCGACGCCCTGGTCGCCAAAGGGACGGGCAGTCCGCTGTCGGCGCCGCCCGCGCCGGAGCGGCCGGTCATCCAGGCTGCGGCCAGTCCAGCCCAGGCGCGGCTGCCGACCACGCCGCCGCCGGCCATCGCCAACCTCGGCAAGGACGAGGACTGCGACACCCTCGGATCGGCCGAGGACTATCCGCCGATCAAGGTGCGGCTGGGCGACAACCTGATTCTCTGGGGCGGCATCTGTTCGACCGGCGCCTACAACGGCTCCTACAAGTTCTTCACCACCGACGACCGGGGAGGAGCAGTCCAGGCCCTGACCTTCCCCTACGCCCCGGGCGCCCAGGAGAAGGATACGGTCTATGTCACCAACGCCGACTTTGACGCCGAGACCCTGACCATGACCGCGTTCGAGAAAGGGCGGGGCATTGGCGACTGCGGCTCCATCGTCACCTGGGTGTGGGACGGACGCGCCTTTGTCCTGTCGCATCAGGACATCATGCCCGAATGCCGGGGCGTCGAGCTGGAACACTGGCCGACCCTCTACCGCGCGACGGTTGTCCAGGCGGCCGGCTGACATGGCCCGGATCGCCCTCGACAAGGATACGCTTGAGCGCCTCTCGCGGATGATCTCGGCCCATATGAAGGACGAGCTCGATCTCGACGTCGGCCGGTTCGAGGCGCTCGAGTTGCTGGATTTCCTGACCGAAACCCTCGGGCCGCACTACTACAACCAGGGTCTCTACGACGCCCAGGCGCTGTTCCGGGGAAGGGTCGACGACATCATCGAAGCCATCCACGGCATTGAAAAACCTGTGAAATTGTAGCTTTCTTGGGCGCCAAGCCCTGCCGAAGCCCAGTCGCCATACGCCCCCAACTCCGTTCACCCCGGCGCCGGCCGGGGTCCAGGACCAGCCACCGTGCGGGACGGGCCGGCGAGATGAGCGCGAAACTGTTGGGCTTTGAGGATGGTCCTGAATCCCGGCCGTCGCCCATTGATGCTACGATAAGGGGTCATGCCCATCCACCCGCTCATACCGGCGAAGGCCGGTATCCAGGATCATCCACCGGCCAGAGAGGCGGCAGCGCCGATCAGCGCCATTTCATCTGCTGACGGAGATCATCCTGGACCCCGGCCTTCGCCGGGGTGAACGGAATGGGGGGACGGGCTTCCGGCCTTTGCCTGGGCAAGCGGATTGTCACGCCAACCTCGACTCCTGCTATTCATCGCCATGCCCCTGACGCTGCGCCTTGGCCTCTTCTATTCCGCCATCTTCATCGGCACCGGCGCCAGCCTTCCCTACATGCCCGTCTGGTTCAAGGCCCAGGGCCTGAGCGGGGCGCAGATCGGGGTGATCCTGGCGGCGCCGATGATGGTGCGGATCGTGGTTTCGCCGCTGTTGGCCATCTGGGCCGATGGGTTCGTTCTGCGGCGTACGCCCTTGATCCTGCTGGGGATCGGCGCGGCTGTCGCCTATGGCGCGATCGGCTTCGTGGATGGGTTCTGGGCCTGGCTGGCCGCCTGGCTGATCGCCTCCTGCCTGCTGGGCACGCTGACGCCGCTGGGCGATGTGCTGAGCATGCGGCTGGCCCGGCGGGAGGGGTTTGTCTACGCCTGGCCTCGAGGGATCGGCTCGGTGGCCTTCATCGGCGGCAACATCGCCATGGGGGCCCTGCTGACCATCGCCATGCCGGACCTGGTCCTGATCTGGACGATCGGTTCCGCCGCCCTGGCGGCCATCGCCTCCTGGGGCCTGCTGCCGCCGGAGCCGGTGCATGAGACGGGCGAGCGGCCGCCGCGCAGCGCGCGCTGGCGGGGCCTGGGCGAACTGCTGCGCAGCCGGCCTTTTCTGCTGTCGGTGGGAGCCAGCGGGGTGATCCAGGCGACCCACGCCTTCTATTACGGGTTTTCGGCCCTGCTCTGGCGCAAGGAGGGGATCGGCGACACCACCATTGGCCTGCTGTGGGCGACGGGCGTGGTGGCCGAGACCGCCTTCATGTGGTTCGCCGAGCCCTGGCGGCGGCGGGTCGGTCCGGAGACCCTGGTCATCATCGGCGGCCTGGCCGCCCTGATCCGCTGGACCGCCTTCGCCTTCACCCCGCCGCTGTGGCTGCTGTTTCCGCTGCAGGCCCTGCATGCGTTGAGTTTTACGGCGACCTTCCTGGGGTCGCTGACCCTGATGGAGCGGCACGCCCCGCCGCATGCCGCCTCGGCCGCCCAGACGATCAGTTCGGCCTGCGCCGGCGGGCTGTTCATTGGTCTGGCGACCCTGGCGTCCGGCCCGCTGTTCGACGCCTTCGGTGCGCTGGGCTATCTGGGGATGACGGTGATGACGGTGTCGGGACTGGCCGCCGGTCTTGTGCTTCTCCGCACAAGCCGCTGAAAAATCTTGCGAAGCTTCCTCCGCGTCAGGCTCGAATGGCGCTTCCGCCCGGCCTAGAGTTGAAATCTGCAACGGACGGAGACCTCCCATGCGCGCGCTTGAACTGACCGACGGCTTTGGCCTGGAACACCTCAAGGTGGTTGAGCGCCCCGATCCTGTCCCTGGCCATGGCGAGGTGCTGGTCCGGATGAAGGCGGTGTCGCTGAACTACCGCGACCTGCTGATGGTCGGCGGCGCCTACAGCCGCGCCGCGGCGGCCCTGCCGCTGACCCCCTTCTCGGATGGCTGCGGCTATGTCGAGGCGGTAGGCGAGGGCGTCACCCGGGTGAAGGTCGGCGACCGGGTCTCCACCCTGTTCTTCCAGAACTGGGCGGCCGGCCGGGCGACGCGGGAATCGCAGATGTCATCCTTGGGTCAGCCGATTCCCGGCGCCGGCCGCGAGCTGGCGGTCTTCAGCCAGGAGGGGGTCTCCAAGGTTCCGGACTTCCTCACCGACCAGCAGGTCTCCACCCTGGCCTGCGCCGCCCTGACCGCCTGGCGGTCGCTGTTCGAGGACGCCGACCTCGAGCCCGGCGACACCGTGGTGCTGCAAGGCACGGGCGGGGTTTCGATTTTCGGCCTGCAGTTCGCCCACGCCGCCGGCATGCGCACCCTGATAACCTCGTCCTCCGACGCCAAGCTAGAGCGGGCCAAGGGGATGGGCGCCAACCACATCCACAACTACCGCGCCGATCCGGCCTGGTCGAAAGCAGTGCGGGCGGCGACCGGCGGGCGGGGCGCGGACTTCGTCATGGAGGTCGGCGGCGCCGGCACCTTGCAGGAAAGCATAAAATGCGTCCGCATCGGCGGCCATATCGCCATCATCGGCATCGTCGCCGGAGCGGGGGAGCCCTTCCAGACCGGCTGGCTAATCTCCAGCAGCGCCCGGCTGCAGGGCGTCTCCGTCGGCTCGCGGGCGATGTTCGAGGCCATGTGCCGGGCGATCGAGCTTCACAAGATTCAGCCGGTGGTCGACAAGGTCTTCCCCTTCACCGAGGCGCGGGCCGCCTTCGAGGCGATGAAGGGCGGCGAGCACTTCGGCAAGATCGTCCTGGAGTTCTGAGCGGCGATCCTGTCTGAAAGTTCATCTTCGCCCGTATTGCACCGGTCGCCGGCGCGGGGGATAACTGCGGTATTCGAGTTCGGGGAGGGGACGCCCCATGCAGGCCATTGTCGAAATGCTCGCCGCTGTCGTCATCTGGATGGCCGTCGCGACCTTGAACCATCTTGGCGTTCAGGTGGAGATGCCGCCCCCCGAGTCCAAGGCGGAGCGGGTTATCCATCGTGATTCGGCGCGGACCGAGGAAAAGGCGGCCGTCCAGGCGGCGCCCTGCCCGCAAACCCTCACGCCGGAAGCCCGACCGGCCACAATCGACGCCTGATAGGCTTTCGTCCGTGCCGAAATCGTTGGGAGCGACTTAACGTCGGCCCCAATCCCCGGTAGGTTTCTCCTGGCGCGCGAGACGAGGGGCCGGGGTTCCGCGCGTTGGTGATTTCCCGCCTGTTCAGGACGACGCCAACGCATGAAGTTCAGGAAGCGCCCGACGCTCGACTTCACCCGGATTGCGCCGGAGGGCTATGTCCCGCGATTCGAGGCGGGTGCGGACCAGCGTCCCGACGCGCCTCCGGTGCTTGAGGCGGATCTTGAGATTATCGACGCTCCGATCGTCAGCACGTCCGAGGCGGGGGAGGGTGAGGAGCCCGCAGCCCTTGCTCCGGAACCCGAGACCATCAGCGCCGTCGCCCCGCCCCGTCCAACGCCATCCCTCAAACCTCACGCCGAGCCCCCCTCGCCGCCGGCCATCGTCCATAATCCGGTCCGCCCCGCGGATCGGCCCTCGTCCTGGATCTGGATCGGCGCCTGCCTGGTTTCGGCCCTCTGGGCGGCGGCCCCCATCGCCTACGCCTTCGGCTACCGCCAGGGCGTGGCGCCGCTGCAGGCCGATCCCCTGGCCATGACCGTTTTCGGGCTGCTGGTCGTCGGGCCCCTGGCGCTGATCTGGATCGCCGCCTGGCTGCTGAGCCAGGGTCAGAAGCTGTCTGGAGAGATTCGGCGCACCCGCGACCTGGCGGAGACCATGGTCGGTCCGGCCGCCCTGGCCGTCAACGAGACCGGCGCCGCCGTCACCGCCATCCGCCATCAGATCGATTCGGTCGCCGTCTCGGCCTCCCAGGCGCGGGAAACCATGCTGGGCCTGCGGCAGGCGCTGGTGGACGAGACGCAACGGCTAACCGATGCCGCCGCGAGCGCGGAACGCACCGCCCGGACCCTGGTCGACTCCCTCAGTCGCCAGAGGGAGGCGCTGGGCGCGCTCAGCGACGAACTGGACACCCGCGCCGCCTCCGTCTCCGAGAGCATCACCATGCAGGCCCGGATGGTGGCGGACGCCTCCGATCTGGCCGAGACCCAGCTGCGCGAGGCCGAGGCCGCCCTGGCGGCCCGGGCCGCCGACCTGGCCGCCGCCGCGGGGGAGGCCAGCGACGCCGCCCGTGTCGCCGGCGAGGATCTGGCGCGTCAGGTGGCGCGGCTGGAAACCGCCGGCGTCGGGGTCGGCGACCAGATGCGGCTGGTCGAATCCGGCCTCTCCGAACAGCGCGCCAGCCTGGTCACCGTCTCCCACGCGATCCGGGCCGATCAGGAAGACTTCGCCGCCCAGGCGGAGACCAGAGCCGCCCAGCTGACCGAGTTCATGAGCCAGGCGACCCAGAGCGCCTCTCACATGGGCGAGGCGGCCTCGCAGGGCGCGGATATCCTGCGCGGCCTGATCAGCGAAGCCGCCGCCCAGATGCAGGCCCTGCTCGACACCGCCGCCGCGGAACGGGAGGCCCTGGCCGGCGAGTCCCGCAACGCCCTGTCCCTGCTGACCGACGCGGCCGCCGGCGAACGCGCCCGTCTCGAGCGGGAACTGCGGGACGCGGTCGATCGCCTCACCCGAACCGGCGTCGATGCGCGCGAGGCCGCCGAAGGTCACGCCGCCGCCGCCCAGACCCGGGTCGATCAACTGAACGAGGCCGCCTTCTCGGCGCACCAGAAGGCCGACGCCATCTTCCAGGCCCGGCTGGAAGAGGCCCGCGACCTGATCGACGCCTCGGCCCAATTGGTTGAACAGGCCGGCGCCCGCACCAGCCACCGGCTGGAAGAAGGCGCGGCCTCCGCCCGCACCACGGTGTCGGAACTTGAAGCCCTGCTGGCCGATCTGGAAGTCCGCACCGCCATCCTGCCGGAGAAGGCCCGGGCCCAGGCCGAGGAGGTCAAGGCCGCCGTGGATCGGGGGATGGACGACCTGATGCAGTCGGCGCGCCGGACCGCCGAGGAAACCCAGGCGATCGACACCGCCTTCCAGGACCGGGTGCGCCGCAACTACGATATGCTGACCGACGCGGTGAAGCTGATGGGCGTTGTCGCCGGCGCGGCGGGCCAGGCCCAGGCCTCGATCTCGACCCCCGCCGCCACGCCGCCCCCCGCGCCCCTGCGCAGCCGGGAGGTTTCCGGGGAGGACTCGGCCCGCGAAGCCGGCTTGCGGCCGCGTCTGCGACTGACTCCGACGGCCACCGATCAGGAATTCCGCAGCGTCTTCGACACCGCCGGCGGCCGCGCGCCCGAACCGCCCGCGCCGACGGCGGGCGAGGGCGGCTGGAGCTGGAAGGACCTGCTGTCCTCCATCGACGACGACACCAGCGACGCCGAGAACCTGGCCGAACGGTTGCTCAGCGACATCGAGGCCATGGGTATCGACCCCGGCGCCCTGCTGCCCAAGAGCCGCATCGACGAGATCGCCGCCGCGGTCCAGACGCGGGATACGCAGGGCGCCCGGGAGGTGGTCCGCCGCCTGGCGCCGGCCGCCATCCGCCGGCTGGTCCGCCGCCTGTTCTCCGACGCCGCCCTGCGCGGCCAGACCGAACGCTACCTGCGCCGCTTCACCGGCATGCTGGACGAGGCGGCGGAGCGGGATCGCGGCGGTCTGCTGGTGGCCTCCCTGCTGTCGTCCGACGCCGGCCGGGCCTGGCTGCTGCTCGACGCCGCCGCCGGAGACCTGGCCTGAAGGCTTCCGATCCCCGGATCGCGCTTCCGCGCGGCGCGTTGAGGGCAAAGGAGTAGGGCGAAGGGTCCGATCAGGGTCGGGCCGGTTCAAATTGGCCAAGTCGTGAGCAAAGGCGCCGTTTCCAGATGTCCGCTGCCGTGAAACACCCCGCCAGCCGCCAGACCAGCCGCGGCGTCGGGGAAAATGTCCGCTTCCTCGACGGCCTTCTCGCGGAAGCCATCGGCTACCTCGACGGCGAGGAGACCGCCCGGCTGATCGAGGCCGCCGCCCGCGCCGCCCGCGAAGGCGGCGAGACCCCCCATCTTGGCTTCCTGTTCAGCGCCGTCACGCCATCCGAGGCGTCGTTGCTGGCCCGCGCCTTCGCCTGCGCCTCGATGCTGGCCAATATCGGCGAAGACGTCGCCGGCCGCCGCCGCGAGGCCGAGGCGGAGAGCCTGGACGGCGCGGCGACCTTGCCGGCGGCGGTCAAGGCGCTGGGCGAGGCGGCGACCAAGGCCCTGGCGGGCCTTAACGTCGTGCCGGTCCTCACCGCCCATCCAACGGAGGTTCGCCGCCGCGCGCTGGTCGAGCGCCAGTCGGAGATCGCCCGGCTGATGAGCGCCCGCCGCCATCACCTGCCCCCGGCGCAGGCCGCCCGGATGCGGGAGGATCTGTTCCGGGAGGTGGCGCTGCTCTGGCGGACCCGCCTGTATCGACCGGAAAAGATCACCGTCGGCGACGAGATCCGCAACGCGCTGTCCATCGTCCGCACGGCCATCCTGCCGGCCCTGATCGAACTCTATGAGCATTGGGACGAAGACCTCGGCGAGCTGGGACCGGTCCTGCGGCTGGGCACCTGGCTGGGCGGCGACCGCGACGGACATCCAGGCGTGGGCGCCGACACCCTGGCCCTGGCCCTGCGATCCCAGGCCCGCATCGTCCTCGACTACTATGCCGGCGAGGTCCGCCGGCTGTGGTCCGATCTGGCCATCTCGACCGCCTACGGAACGGCTTCCGAAGACCTCCAGGCCCTGGCCCTGCAGGCTGACCAACCGTCGGTCCACCGGATGGACGAGCCCTATCGCCTGGCCTTCGAGCGAATCTTCGACCGCCTCTGCGCTACGTCCCAGAAACTGACCGGCGGCCTCGTGGCCTTCGCCGTCGAAGCCCCGGCGGGGCCGGCCTATGAGGGGCCCCAGGCCTTTGTCGCCGACCTGGAGACGGTGCGGACCTCGCTCGAACAGTGCGACGGCGACCGGCTGGTCGGCGGTCGGTTGAGGACCTTGCTGGCCGTGGCCCGCGCCTGCGGCTTTCATCTGCTGGCCGTGGACCTGCGCCAGAACGCCGACGTGCATGAACGGGTGGTCGCCGAACTGCTGGCCCAGGCGGGCGAAACGCCCCGCTACCTGAAGCTCTCCGAGCCGAAGCGGGTCGCCATCCTGCTGGCCGAACTGGCCACGCGGCGGCCGCTCCGATCGCCCTTCACCATCTATGGCGAGGAGACGACGCGAGAGCTGTCCATCATCGACGCGGCGGCCAAGGCCGTCTCGGACTACGGACCCGACGCCATCGGCGCCTATGTGATTTCCAAATCCGCGACCCTCTCCGACATCCTCGAGCCCCTGGTGCTGCTGAAACAGTCGGGCCTGGTCTGGGGCGGGGAGGAGCCGCGTTCGGCCGTACGGGTGAGCCCCCTGTTCGAGACCATCGGCGACCTGGAGAACGGGCCCCTGGTCCTGCGCCAGTGGCTGGAGACCTCCGCCGCCCGCTCCATCCTCGGCGATCGGCCGGTGCAGGAGGTGATGGTCGGTTATTCGGACTCCAACAAGGACGGCGGCTATGTCGCCTCGCGGTGGGGTGTCGCCCGGGCGGCGGGGGAACTGGCCGAGGAATGCGACCGCCTGGGCGTGGGCCTGCGGATCTTCCACGGCCGGGGCGGCTCCGTTGGCCGGGGCGGGGGTCCCGCCGGGGAAGCGGTGCTGGCCCAACCCCCCGGCACGGTCCAGGGCCGGCTGAGGATGACCGAACAGGGGGAGATGATCTTCCGCCGCTTTGGCGACCAGCCCACCGCCCGCCGCAACCTCGATGGCCTGGCCGCCGCCGTCCTGACCGCCACGGCGCGGCCGAGGCAGCCGGTCGATCCGGTCGCCGCCAAGGCGATGGACGAACTGGCCGCCGGCGCCTTCGCCCACTACCGGGCGCTGGTCTATGAGACCCCCGGTTTCGAGGACTATTTCTGGTCCGCCACCCCGATCGCCGAGATCGTCCAGCTCAACATCGGCAGTCGGCCCGCCTCCCGCACCGCCAGCCGCAGGATCGAGGACCTGCGGGCGATTCCCTGGGTGTTCAGCTGGTCCCAGGCCCGGGTCATGTTGCCCGGCTGGTACGGGCTGGCGGGCGGGGCGGCGCGGGCCGGGTTCGCGCCGGCGCGGCTGGCCGATCTGGCCGGACAGTTCGAGATCGTCGAGACCCTGCTGTCCAATATGGAACTGGCCCTGGCCCAGAGCGACATGGACCTGGCGGCGCGCTACGCCGCCCTCTGCGACGACAAGGCCATGGCGGAACGGATCTTCGACGCCATCCGGAGGGAGCATGATGCGGCCGTCGCCCTGGCCCTGGCCATCCGGGGCGGCTCAAGCCTGCTCGACGACAAGCCCGATCTCGCCGAGTCGGTGGCCCTGGCCGCCAATTCGGTCAAGCCGCTGAACCGCCTGCAGCTTGAACTGCTCTGCCGGCGGCGCGGTGGGGACGACAGCGAGGAGACCCGCCTGGCCATCCAGCTGACCGTCACTGGCATCGCCGCCGGCCTGAGGAACACCGGATGACCGCCCTTCCGACAGTCTGCCCGCCGATGCCCTGGAGCGCGCGATGATCCACGACCGCCTGTCCGTCCTGACCGCCCTGGTGAAACAGGGGGTGGTGCCGGTCTTCTATCACCCGGACCCGCAGGTCTGTATCGCGGTGATCCAGGCCTGCGCCAACGCCGGGGCGCCCTGTATCGAATTCACCAACCGGGGCGACTTCGCCGCCCACGTCTTCCTGGAGGTGGCGCGGCACTTCGCCAAGGCCGATCCGCGGGTGATCCTGGGCGCGGGTTCGGTGGTCGATGCCCCGACCGCCGGCCTCTACATCGCCAATGGCGCCAGGTTCATGGTCAGCCCGGTGCTCAATCCCGAGGTGGCCAGGGTCTGCAATCGCCGGATGATCCCCTATAGCCCTGGCTGCGGCAGCGTCACGGAGATTTCCTACGCCCAGGAAATGGGCTGCGAGATCGTCAAGGTCTTCCCAGGGACCCAGGTCGGCGGGCCGGAGTTCGTCAAGGCGGTGCTGGGGCCCATGCCCTGGACCAAGGTGATGCCGACCGGCGGGGTCGAGCCAACGGAAGAGAGCCTGAAGACCTGGTTCGACGCCGGCATCGTCGCCTGCGGCATCGGCTCCAAGCTGGTCACCCAGGCGCTGCTGGACGCACAGGACTGGGCGGGGATCGAGGCGCGGGTGAAGGGGGTGGTCGAGACCATCGCCCGGGTTCGCCCCGCCCCCTGAGCCCTCTTCAATGGCGCAAACGAAAGCCGCCCCGGAGTCTCCTCCGGGGCGGCGTCGTCTTCTTCAGGTCAATCCGCCTTAACGGGTGATGACCTCAAAGATCAGGCCGGTGGCGATGGCGGCGAGGATGTAGTCGCTGCCCGACCGGTACCAGTAGTAGCCGCGCGGCGGGGCGCGCAGGCGGTAGCGGCGGTAGTCGTTCACCACATAGCCGCGAGCCCGATAGTCGCGCGGCAGATAGGCGCCGCGCTTCCAGGCCGCGTAGCCGGGGCGATAGAAGCGATCGTTGTAGTAGCGGGCCGGCGGCGCGCCGTAATGCCAGGTGTTGCGGTAGTAGTAGCCGTTGTGCTTGGCGCGATCCCAGCGGTTGTCGCGCCGGTCATCGCGACGATCGTCACGGCGATCATCGCGTCGGTCGTCCCGACGGTCATCGCGACGGTCATCCCGTCGATCAGCGCGGTCGTGGGGCTGGGCGGCGGCCACCGTCGCCGAGGTGGCGATCGGGCCGGCGACACAGGCCACGGCGAGTATTGAGAGCAACAGACGCTTCATCGAAACATCCTCCTTGATGCGAGCCCTGGAGCAGGACCCCTGTTTCCGACTGATCGCCATCTTGTGCGGGCCGGCCTGAACCCACGCTGAACGGCCCTGTCAGGATTTCCGTTCCACGGGGCCGCCGGGCCCGCACGGATCGCCGGGCGGAGATACGTTGCAAATCCTAATCCGACCCGGCCACGGTAACACGCCCGAAAGCGGTGTGAACGCAACTCTACTTTTCCCTTACCGATACCCTAACAGGCTGAAAGTATTGGAAGAAAAATCGCGCAAAACAGCGGTTGGGGGCTGGCGGTTAACCTTGCTTTCACGGGCGCGGCTCTTTCCTCGTCATCGTGGATCAACACGAATTGGCCGCCAGAACACGGCCGAACACAGGAACCTTCGTCATGATGGCGAGCCTTGAAACCAACGCCCCCGAGGCCATGCCCCTGCCGGGCCCCAATAGCTCGGGCGATGAGCTGTTCCGCATGGGCATGCTCTATTCGACCGGCCAGGGCGGAGCCCCGCTCGACTATGTCTCGGCCCATATGCTGTTCAATCTGGCCGCCATGCGCGGCTCGATGGAAGCCCGGCTCTACCGCAAGGAACTGAGCCAGGAGATGGCCTCCGACGACGTCGCCGAGGCCCAGCGCCAGGCGCGCGAATGGCTGGCCCGGGCCTGATCGCGGCCAGAGCCCCATCCGCGTCTCTGGGCTGCTATCTCTGGGTTCCGTTCAGCGCGTAGCTGAAGCCCAGGTTGATCGGGATCAGGTCGCGGAAATACTGCTGGATGAACAGTCCGGCTTCGGCGGCTTCGCTACGCGGCACATAGACGATGTCGAAGCGCCGTAGCGGAATCAGATCGGTGGTCCCCGGCTGGGTCGTCCCGCGCAGCATGTCGGCGGTCCGCATCATCGCCCGCCCGTCCGGACCGCGACGGATGATCACGATGCTGCGGCGTTTGGCGGTGGTCTTGAAGCCCCCCGCCTGGATGATGGCCTGCAGCGCATTGATGTCGCCGGGCATGTCATAGACCCCCGGCCGGTCGACCTCGCCGCCAACAAACACCTTCAAGGGCTGGGCGGTACGCACCCCCACCATCACCTGCGGCCGCAAGAGCTGCCCAGAATAGGCCCGGGCCAGGACCGCCTCCAGCTCCGGCACCGTGCGGTCGGCGGCCATCACCGGCCCGATCAGGGGCAGGGCGATCCGGCCGTCCGGCTGGATGACGCCGGTCTTGTTCAGTTCCGGGGCCGAGAGGACCGAGACCTCGATCTCGTCGCCGGGATAGACGCGGTAGTCCGGTTCGGTCTCCGTCCAGTCGGCATAGGCGATGTTCGGAAACCCGCCCTGGCTCGCGGCCTGGGCCTTCGACTTGCCGCCGAACGGCCAGGACTGGCTCATCGCCGGTCCCCCCGCCGCCAGGGCCACGAGGCTGATCAGGGTGATGAGAGGCCGGGCTCGGATCATGGCCATAAGGTTAATTAGAATGGGTAACGGACCGTTAACGGCGGCGGGCGAGGGTGCGGCGTTAGGCTAGAACGGTCACGGATTCGCATGGCAACAGCCGCCTCCTGGACGATGGTCCCTCACGACCGGCCGGCCCGCGCCGACTGGGCGGCGAGGCCGCGCTATGCGCCGTCGGACTTCGTCACCCTGTTATGGCGGGAGAAGTGGCTGATGCTGGCCATCTTCCTGGTCATCTTCGTCATCGGGGCGGGCGCCGCCATGGCCATGAAGAAGTCCTATACCGCCTCGTCCAGCGTGCTGATCCAGCTGGGCCAGGAGTATGTCTATGAGCCCCCGGCGGGCGACGCCGCCCGGGGCGCCGTGCCGGATATCGACAGCCTGGTCGCCTCGGAAACCGAGATCCTGCTGAGCGGAACGCTGCGCGAGCGCACCCTTCGCAAGATCGGCCTGGAGGTCGTCTATCCCAAGCTCGGCGCCGACTATGCGATCGCTTCCCCGGCCGAAAAGTCCGAGATCATGGCCAAGGCCATCGAGAGCATGGGCAAGAACCTCAACGTCGGCGCCACCCCGGCTAATCCCGTGGTGCGGCTGTCGTTCGAGCATGAGGATCCGACCATGGCCGCCCGGGTGCTCAATACGCTTCTGGAGGAATATCTGATCCTCCGGCGCACGGTGCTGATCGCGCCGGCCTCGCCGGTGCTGGAACGCCAGCGGGCGATGTTTGAAACCCGCCTGGACCAGGCCGACGCCGCCTATCAACAATTCCTGGCGACCAACGACCTGGGCGATTTCAATGCCCAGAAGGCGGGCCTGACCCAGCTGCTCAGCCAGCTCGAGGGCCAGAAGTACACCATTGAGGCCCAGCTTCAGGAGCGCCAGGGCCGGCTCGGCTCGCTGGAACAGCAGCTGACCCAGATCGCGCCCGAAATCGGCCTCTACCGCGACCGCAACAACGGCGACAGCGACAAGCTGGCCTCGCTGAAGCTGCAGCGCGAGGATCTGCTGGCCCGCTATCAGCCGGACGCCCAACCGATCCGCGATGTGCAGGCGCAGATCGCCCAACTCGAGGCCGCCATTGCGGGCGGCCGAACCGCCACCCCTGGGGCCCAGCGGTTTGGCGTCAATCCGGTCTATCAGACCCTGCAGACCGAGAAGATCCAGCTGGCCGCCGAGATCGCCGCTCTGCGCAGTTCTCAGAGCGCCAACAATCAGCAGTACAGCCAGGCCACCGCCCAGTTGCAGCGCTATGCCGCCATCGAACCGCAGTTCCAGGAACTGAGCCGCGACCGCGACCTGTTGCAGGGCAATGTCCGCGACTTCGCCCAGAAGGAGCAGCAGGCCGAGTCGGCCCGGCAGATCGCCGGCGAGAGCAACGACAACATCCGCATCGTCCAACGCGCCAGTCCGCCGGCCGAGGGATCGAGCCTGCGCAAGCCGATCCTGGTCCTGGCCTTCCTGTTCGCGGCCTTCACCGCCCTCTGCGCCGGTCTGGTGCGGATGTTCCTGCGGCCCGGTCTGCCCACCCCTGCCTCGGCCGCGCGCACACTCGACCTTCCCGTCCTGGGTGCGGCGCCGGTGAAGGCGCGCTGACCGGAGCGATGCGGTAGGGTTGAGACTGAAGGTGCGTGGCGATTCGAAGCATGGTGGATTTGAGCGCTGAGATGGGCGGGTTGTGGGCGACGCTCGGCGCGCCCGCACCCGGCCGCTCGCGCGTCGTCCAGTTCACCGCGGCCCGCCAGGGGGAGGGGACCTCCACCGTGGCGCGGGAGTTCGCCCGTTTCGCCGCCCGCCGCGCCGGCAAGACGGTCTGGCTGGTCGATCTGGACCTCCACGCCTCGCCGCAACACGCCGCCATCGCCGCCGAGCCGGATCTCTATGGCCGCCTGGGGCCGATGGTCTCGGCCAGCCCGAACGGCAGCGCCTTCCTCACCGTCCAGCCTCCCGGCCGCGGCCCTGACGATCATCCGATTCCCGACGCTCGCTACATCGCCGCCTATGCGGTCGGCGAAGGCCGCTGGTGGGTGACCCGCTTCCGCCGCGAGGGTCTGAAGGGCCGCCAGACGGTCCACATCCTGCCGGGCGCCGATTACTGGAACACGCTCCGGCGTCACGCCGACCTGGTGGTCATCGACAGTCCGGCGGCAGACCGCTCCCAGGCCGCCCTGACCGTCGCCCCCTTCATCGACCAGACCGTCCTGGTTGTCGCCGCGGACCAACCGGATGTCCGCGCCCCGGCGCAGCTGCGCGACGCCCTGGTCACTGCCGGCGGCAACTGCGCGGGCGTCTTCTTCAACCGCGCCGAGGTGGAGCCGCCCGGCTTCCTGCGGCGGATCCTGCCGTGACCACCGCCGCCTGGAGCGCCGCCGCCCCCCGGCCCAGGCGCGCCGACATCTGGGACTGGATGGCCTTCGGCCTCTGCGTCTTCATGGTCATCATCCATAGCCAGGGCTGGATGCTGCCGCTGATCGGCGAGAAGTTCGACCCGGCCAGCTCGGCCTTGGTGCGCAATGCCTATCTGCCGGCCTATGCGGCGGCGATCATCATCCTGGCCATGACCCCGGGCGAGTCGCTGAAAGCCATTCTGCGCCAACCCTTTCTGCTGCTGATCCTGGCCATCGTCGCAGCCTCCATGCTGTGGTCGCTGTCGCCCAGCGCCACCATGCGCCGGATGATCGCCCTCTACGGAACCACCCTGGCCGGGGTGGTGATAGCCAGCCGCTACCGCTGGTCGAGGCTGTCGGAGGTTTTCGCCGTCGCCTTCGCCCTGCTGGCCGTGGCCTGCGTGATCATGGCTGTGGCCTTCCCTTCGATCGGCAAGATGCAGGCCCTGTTCCCCGGCGCCTGGCGCGGGGTCTGGCTGGAAAAGAACGCCCTGGGCGGCAACATGGCCATGGGGTTCGCCCTGTTCGCCGGGGCGGCCATGCTCAACCCCAGGCGGGCCTGGCTGTGGTGGGGTTTCGCCGGCGTCGCCGCCGGACTGGTGCTGATGTCGACGTCCAAGACGTCGCTGGTTTCGCTCGTTCTGGGCGCCGGCGGGGTTGGCTTCATCTGGCTGGTGCGGCGAGGACCGGCCTCCGCCACCATGGCCACCTGGGCCGCCGTGTTCGGGGCCATGCTGTTCGCCGGGGTGCTGCTGGTCGCCTCCGACATGGTGCTGGGCCTGCTCGGCAAGGACGCCACCCTCACCGGTCGAACCAAGATCTGGGCCGCCGTCCTTCGCCAGATCGAGATCAGGCCCTGGACCGGCTGGGGTTACGCCGCCGTCTGGGACGACAAGTCCGGTTGGGGCCCCCTGGCCTGGATCACCAAGGACGCCGGCTTCAAGGCCGGACACGCCCACAATGCCTGGCTGGAACAGTGGCTGGGCACCGGCCTGCCGGGCCTGATCGCCTTCGGGCTCTTCTTTCTGCAGACCCTCGGCGCGGCGATCGTCGCCTGTTTCCGCGACAAGGGCGCCTATCTGGCCCAGCCTTTCCTGATCATCTATTCCCTGACCACCCTGACCGAGAGTTTCGCGGTCACCTACAACGACATGCGCTGGGTGATCTTCGTGGCCCTGGCGGTGAAGCTCTGGCTCCCGGACTGGGAGATCGAGGAGCGGCCGCTCTAGAGGCCGGCGCGCGCCGCGCCTTCGGCGGCGGTCACCACCTCAAAGCCCTGGTCGATGGCGCGTTTGACCAGCCGCGCCAGGGCGTTCGGCGTGCAGCCCCAAGGGGAGGGCGCCTCGGCGACGTCGTGGGTGTAAAGAATCAGCCAGGCCTTGCGGGCCTTGGCGCGATCCATCCAGGCGGCCGCCCGGCCTTCGCCATCCTCGCCCTCGATACCGACGCCGGGCAGTTGGTTGGCGTCGGCGCCGTCTTCGACCAGGCCGGCCTGCACCGTCCGCAGGGTCTTGAACCGGCCTCCCAGAGCCTTCTTGGCGGCAAAGGAGACGTCGCCATAGGGATAGGCGAAGCTTTGCAGCGGCGGCGCGCCCCGGGCCGCCAGGACCTGGGCGTTACGGGTCACATCGGCGTCGATGGTCGCCTGGTCGGCCTGTCCGCAATCAAGGTGGGAAAAGGTGTGGCAGGCGACTTCGTGCCCCGCCGCCGCCAGGCGCATGGCGTCCTCGGGCGAGCCGTACCGGCCCATCGGTCCCTCGCCATCCTCAAGCCCGGCGCAGATGTAGAAGGTGCCCTTGAGCCCCGCCGCATCGAGCACTGCCGCCCCCGCCCGGGCCGCCGTCGCCGGTACATCATCGAAGCTGAAGGTGATCATCGGCCGCTCCAGGGTCAGCCTCAGGGGCCGCCGGAACGCCAGCCGGGTATAGCGCCGCCGCAGCTTGCCGCGGAGCGAGCGGTCGGCCGAATAGGCCTCCATCACACCACGTCCGCATAGAGGGCGGCGCGATAGAGCCGCAGGGCGAAGGCGCGGGTCTCGGCCGGCAGAAACCCGGACATCGCCGTGGCCCTGGCCGCCTGCTTCAGCAGACCGCGACCGGGCAACCTGCGGATGACCTTGGCGACCTTGAAGCTGGCGTAGCCGCCGACGACCTCGGGATGGCTTTTAATTACCCGGGCGAAATTGGCCGCCGACTGTTCGAACTTGCGGGCCAGCGCCTGGGCGGTGTCCAGACCCAAATGGCTGGCGGGGATATGGGGGTGCAGGATCGGCCAGTTCCGGGCCACGCGCATGGCCCATTCGACGTCTTCCCAGCCCCAGCCGACGAAGCTCTCGTCGAAGGCGACGGTCTCGAAGATGTCGCGCCGGACCAGCAGGTTGGAGGTGAAAAGATGCTTCTCCGGCGCCTGGGCCCGGACCTGCGGCGGCAGGCAGTCGCTGCGCATGGCCATGGCCCGGTGCACCGCATGTTCGGGCCTGGGCGGGGTGCGGTCGAAGGAGAAGCCGCCAAAGGCCACGGCCGGATCCTGGCTGTCGACCAGGGCCAGCCAGGCGCCGACGAATTTGGGGCTATCGGGCAGCATATCGGCGTCGAGGAAGAGGAAGTGGCCCGACCTCGCCTGGGCGGCCAGGCGGTTGCGTCCCTTGGCGCGACCGATGTTGGCGGCGAGCCGGACGAAGCGGGCGGGAGCGGTCGAGGCGAGCACGGCGTCGGCCACCCGGGTCGCCAGGGCGTCGTCCTTGCCGCCGTCGTCGAGCAGGACGATCTCCAGTCCGGGACATTGGGAGGCCAGTTCCTGGATCAGCTGCACCGGGTCGTCGCCCAGGAAGGGGATCAGCACCGACAGTCGCGGCCTGGCGTCCGCCCAGCGGTCGTTGTCGAGGATCAGGTCTCCGGCGGGCAGGGTCATGCGGCGGCCTTGGGGCGAAGCACGCCGATCAGGCTGGCGGTGTGGGTGCGCAGGCCCCCGGCATCGAGCATCCAGGCGCCGCCGCCGAACAGCAGCGCGCCGGCGCCGGCCTTCATCGCCAGTTCCGCGATTCCGCCGAGAGCCGGCAGGCTGCTGACGACCAGGGCCATGGGAACGCAGGCAAGGCCCGCCTTGAGCAAGGTGTCGAGGGGAAGCGGCAGGTCGATCACCCTTCGTCCAAGGCCCCAGGAGGCGAGCGCGCCGGCGGCATAGGATGCGGCGGTGGCCCACATGGCGCCGTCGATGCCAAAGCGGGGGACCAGAACCAGGTTCAGGGCAAGGTTGAGGCCGGCCGGGAAGGTCATGGCCAGCAACAGCAGGCCGGTGCGCCGACCCAGAGTGAAGGCCTGGTGCAGATAATAGGTGGTGATGCCGGAGAAAAAGCCTCCGGCCGCGATCCAGGGGGTCACATGGGCCGCGCCGTCGGCCATGGCCGGTCCGACCAGAAGCTCTGACAACGGACGCGCCACCAGGGCCAGGCCAACCGTCGCCGGCAGGGTCAACAGCACCATGAAGGAGGCCTGTTCCCTGGCCGTGGCCTTCATCGCCCCCGGCTCGCCCCGCTCCAGGGCGGCGACCATCGCCGGACCGCCGGCCATGCCCAGCCAGACGAAGACCACGTCCAGGGTGCGGTTCGCCAGGCTGTAGCCGGCGTGATAGACCCCGACCGTCGCCTCCCCCAGATAGGCGGCCAGGACAAAGCGGTCGGTGGTGGCGATGACCAGCGACAGGATCAGCGACAGGGACACGGGCAGGCCATAGGCGGCGTAGGTCTTGAGCCGTGCGGCCTGGAACTGGCCGCCCCTGGTCATCGCCAGTTCGCGCGGGAGCACGGCGGCCACGCTGATGGCCGAGACCAGGCTGAAGCCCAGGAAGGGCCCCGCCGCGCCCATCCCGACCGCCGTCAACACGGCACCCACGGCAAAGCCGCCGACCGTCTGGACGATGTCCAGGGTCGCCGCAGAGGCGACCTCGCCGTCGGCCCGCCGCCGCTCCTGAACCAGTTTGGTCAGGGTGCGGAACAGGATCGCCACCAGGCTGGCGCAGATGGCGACCTTCAACGGATGGTGGATCGGAGCCAGCCAGACGGCCAGGGCGGCGAGCAGCGGGAAGCCCAGACCCAGCATCGACCAGGCCCGGTACAGGGTCGCCATATGGTCCGCCGTCTCACCCCGCTGCTGGGCCTGCGCCTGGAAACGGGCCATGGAGGCCTCAAGCCAGGTGAACAGGGCCGTGTGGGCCAGGATCATTACCGAGAAGGCCAGGGCGTAGGCGCCATAGGCCTCCGGCGACAGCAGCCGGGTGAAGACCACGATGGTCAGCAGGCCGATGACGCCCTGCGCCAGATTGACCGGCAGATAGCCGAGGACGCCGCGCCAGAACATCGCCTCAGCGCACCACGTGCCGGTCGCCCAGCAGGCAGGGGATGGTCATGGCCATGATGTAGAGGTCCAGCCAGAAGGACTGCCGCTCGATATAGTCGATATCCAGCGAGACGCGGCGCTGGACCAGTTCAGGGGTGTCCACCGGACCGCGTGATCCGTTCACCGCCGCCCAACCGGTCATGCCGGGTTTGAGGCGATGGCGATGGGCGTATTCAGCGACCAGCCGGGCCGACTCGGTGTCGCCTGTCTTCATGCCCACGGCATGGGGGCGAGGCCCGACGAGACTCATCTCGCCCGACAACACATTGAAAAGCTGCGGTAATTCGTCGAGGCTGGTGCGCCGAATGAAGCGGCCGACCGAGGTCACCCGGTCATCATCGCCAGTCACCTGTCTGGCGGCGGTATGGTCGGTCAGTTCATGCTTCATCGAGCGAAACTTCCAGACCCGGATTTCCTCATTGTTGAAGCCATGCCGGCGCTGGCGGAAAAAGATCGGCCCAGGGCTGTCCATCCTGACCAGGGCGGCTACGGCGACCATCACCGGCGCCAGCAGCACCAGGGCGATCGACGCGATGGCCAGGTCCTGCAGGCGCTTGATCGCCTCGCGGCTTTCGTCGGTGGCGATGCCGCCGACGCGGGCCATGGGCGCGTTGGCGATGCGGGTGATGGCCGCCGATTGATCGGTCCGACGGTCCGCGTCGACGACCAGGCAGATATTGTTGGGCAGCACCGACAGCCGCTCGGTGATCATCCGCACCCGCGGTTCTGCCGCTGCGGTGACGGCGATGACCACCTGATCGACGTAGGGCATGATCCGGTGACCGATCAGGGCGTCGAGGTCGCCCAGCACCGGTACGCCGTGCATCCGCTCCGGCGCACGGCCCAGCCGGTCGTCGAACACGCCAACGACATTGACCTCGCGGGTCTCGAGGGCGGCGGCGATCAGCTTCTCGGCCGCCTCGGTCGCGCCGACGATGACGATGTTGGGGGTCAGCAGCCCGCCATGACGCCAGCGCCGGACCATGGTCCACCAGACGAGATGCAGCAGGGCAAGGCTGGCGAAGGCCAGGACGAACCAATAGCTCTGGACCCGGCTTGGCGGACTGCCAGCGCCCAGCCAGAACGCCGCCGTCAGCAGCAAGCCGGCCAGGCCGAAGGCGGCGGTGAGCCGGACCATCCGGGTCCAAAGCCGCGCATGGATCGGAAAGTTGTAGAGGCCGACGGCGCTGAGCAACCAGGCCAGGGTCGCCGCGCCCGACAGGAAGGGGGCGATCTGCAGCAGGCTGGCGTTCATCCAGCCGGCCGCCGAGGTGACGTGGATGGCGCTGAACGCCAGAGCGGCCAGGGAGCCGATATCCACCCAACGAAACAGCCGGCCGACCAGCCGCGCCTGGATCCGGTTGCGCAGCGGCGTCAGCCGGCCGGGCCGCAGCGGGCCCCGCCGGTCCTGACCGGCCGGGTCGGCGGGCGTCGGGGCGGGCCGCTCGACCCCCTTGCGCAGATCGTCGCGCAGCGCCTTGGCGGCGACGATCCAGGGCTCGTCGGCGAGGGCTTCCGGGACGGGATCCGGGCCTTGGGGAACGCGGGGGGCGGGCGCGACTGTCATGATGCGCAACCCTGACACACGGCCCTTAAGTTTCGGGTTAACGGGGTTCACGTCATGGGCGTCGCCCAAGATCATCTGGCAGATTGCATGGACGGCGCGAACCGGCTATCAGCGCCCTTCGCCTGGGGTGACGTGGCCGAGTGGCTGAAGGCACCGGTTTGCTAAACCGACGTACGGTTTTAAGCCGTACCGAGGGTTCGAATCCCTCCGTCACCGCCAGGCGTTTTCCTACATGGCCTTCAGGGCCGCCCCGGACCTCCCGACACCGCCGCGACCCGCGCCGCCAGGGCGAGGTTCAGCGCCTCGTAGGCCGGAACGAATCCATAGGCGATGTGGGCGGGCGTCCAGAGTTTCGGCAGCAGGCCGCCCAGGTCCTCGCCATGCAGCAGCCGCGTTCGATCGCCTTCCGCCGTCAGCTCGAACCAGTGCCGCCCGTGGAAAATCAGCGGAACATCGCCGCGCCAGGAGAGGCTTCGGCCCGGCTCGCAGCTGTCCAGGGTCACCGTCTGGTGGATGACCGCCGCCGGGTTGCGTGAGGCCAGGTTGCGAAAAACCATCTTCACCTTGGCGCCGGGCTTCGCCTCGCCCTCGGCCGAGAGGTTCAGCGGGTTCCACTCCGGATAGCGGGAAAAATCGGCCAACACGGCCCAGACCTTTTCAGGCGCCGCGTCGATGACGATCTCGGTGCGTATCCGATGCATGCTGATCCCTTAACCGCCCATCAGCCGGTGCTTGTGCGCCTCGCGCAGCACCTTCTTGTCGATCTTGCCCGTGGCGGTCAGGGGCACGATGGCGAAGATGACCTCGTCCGGCATCCACCACTTGACGATCCGCGGTTCGAGATAGTTCAGCACATCCTCGCGGGTGATCGCATGGCCGTCATGGGTCTCGATGACCAGCAGCGGCCGTTCCTCCCACTTGGGGTGCGGCACTCCGACCACGGCGGCGATCTTCACCCCTGGACAGGCCACGGCGATGTTCTCCAGATCGATGGAGCTGATCCATTCGCCGCCGGTCTTGATGACATCCTTGGCCCGGTCGGTGATCCGCATGAAGCCGAGCTCGTCGAGCGTGGCGATATCGCCGGTATCGAACCAGCCGTCGGCGTCGGCCGCGTCCTCGTCCTTGCGGAAATAGCGCTGGATGGTCCAGGGGCCGCGCACCAGCAGGGAGCCGCTGCTCTCGCCATCGCGGGGCTGCTCGTTTCCGTCCTCATCGACGATCTTCAGCTCAATGCCGAACTGCAGCCGGCCCTGCCGGGTCCAGATCACCTCATCGACCTGATCGTCACCCTTGGCGGAGAGGGCGGGGGTGGGCGTGGCGACGACTCCAAGGGGGCAGGTCTCTGTCATGCCCCAGATCTGCAGCACCTGGACGCCATGGCGGTTCTTGAAGGTCTCGGCCATGGCGCGGGGCACGGCCGAGCCGCCGATGATGATCCGCTTAAGAGCGCCGACGTCGCCGCCGGTCTGGTCCAGATGCGAGAGGTACATGGTCCAGATGGTCGGCACGCCACCGGAGACGGTGACGCCTTCGGCGCTGATCAGCTCCTGCAGGCTGGCCCCGTCCATCTTCTCGGCCGGCAGGACCAGCTTGCAGCCGTTGATCGGGCAGATGAAGGGCAGGCCCCAGGCGGTGGCGTGGTAGAGGCTGGAGCAGGGCATGACCACGTCGAAGGCGCTGAGGCCAAAGGCGCTGTTCAGCCCCGCCGCCATGCCGTGCAGCACCACCGCCCGGTGACTGTAGAGCACGCCCTTGGGATCGCCCGTGGTGCCGGAAGTGTAGCAGAGGAAGGCGCCGCCGTTCTCGTCCAGCTCCGGCCAGTCCAGCGGGGAATCCGCCTGGGCCTCCACCAGGGCCTCGTAGTTGAGCGCCCCGACGGCGCCGGCGTCGTGGCCATCCGCGTCGGCCATCAGGATGAAGGTCTTCACCGTCGCCATCTGCGGGGCCAGTCGCTCGACCACCGCCTGGAAGCTGCGGTCGTAGAGCAGGACGGTGCTTTCGGCGTGATCCAGCACATAGAGGATCTGGTTGTCGAACAGGCGCGGGTTGACGGTGTTGAGCACCGCCCCCAGGCCGGGCACGGCATAGAACAGCTCCAGGTGCCGGTGGGTGTTCCAGGCCAGGGTCGCCACCCGGTCGCCGGACCCGGCGCCCAGCTCGGTCAGGGCCCTGGCGATCTGGCGGGTGCGGGCGGCCATGCCGGCGTAGTCGTAGCGGTGGATACGGCCCTCAACCGTGCGGGAGACGATCTCCACCGTCGGGTGGGCGGCCTCGACGAAATTGAGGATGGCGGTGGTCAGCAGCGGCGTATGCTGCATCAGGCCCGGTATCACTGTGCTTCATTCCCTTGCGTCTTGTTGCTGTCAGCTTCGGGGGCAGGGGGCGCCGGTGTCAACGCATCCCGGTCTGTGGTTCGACATCCAGACGGAAGGCTTCGCGCGAGGCGGCATGCCATTCGCGGACGATGCGGGCCCACCAGCGGATGCGGGCGGCGTCGTCCAGGCCGTCGCGTTCCTCCAGCCAGACGATCATCGAATCGACGAACAGGCCGAACAGGCTGCCGCCCGCAAGGTTGGCCCGCGCTTCGGCCCCCTCCGGCGCGCCGGGCCCGGGATCGAACAGCGGCCGGGAGCGGCTGTTGAACAGCTGGCGCATCTGGTCGCCCCATTCGGACTTGTCGGCCCCGCCACCGCAGTTGCGCAGGACCACCAGGAAGGGGGCGGGATCGCGCCGGGCCCGTTCCAGCACGCGCCCAACCATCGAGCCATAACCATCCCAGGGTTCGTCATAGGCGGCGACGATCTGCGCGAACACCCGCTGGAAGACCGCCTCCACCAGGGCCTCGCGTGACGGAAACAGACGGTAGAACAGGACCTTGGCCGCGCCCGCCGCCTCGGCGAAGTCTCGCATGGTGGCGCCGTGCAGGCCCTTCTCCAGCATCACCCGGGCCGCCACATCGACATATTCCTCGCGGCGGGCGGCGGCGTCGACGCGGGGCTTGCGGACGGGAGGGGCGGCGGCGACCATGGTTTAAACCAGCCTGCGCCGTGGGGGCTTGTCAATTGAAACCGTGTGGTAACATACTCCGTCATCGGCCGCCAAAGGTCGGATGATCCGCCGCGAGGACGATGTCGATGTGGCGGCCCGGAGGAAAAGAATGACTCAGCTGGTTCGCAACATCGATCTCGACGGCCTGGTCCTGGCGCCCCTGACCCCGACGATCGGGGCCGAGGTCTCCGGCATCGATCTGCGCCAACCCGTGTCCCCCGGCCAGACGGCCGCCCTGCGCCAGGCCCTGCTGGACTGGAAGGTGCTGTTCTTCCGGGACCAGGACATCACCACGGAGCAGCACCTGGCCTTCGCCGGGGCGTTCGGGGCCCTGGAGGTCCATCCCTTCGCCCCGCACAAGCCGGGCTATCCCGAGGTCCTGGCCATCACCCACGACCGCGACAGCAGGGGCCGGGAGAACACCTGGCACAGCGACGTCACCTGGCGTCTGGAGCCGTCGCTGGGGTCCATCCTGCGGGCCATCGAGGTTCCGCCGGTGGGCGGCGACACCCTTTTCAGCGACATGTACGCCGCCTACGACGGGCTGTCGGACGCGGTGAAGGCCAGGATCGACACCGCCACCGCCATCCACGACTTCGCCCATTTCCGCGTCGCCATGCGCAAGCGCGGCCTGACCGAGGATCAGATCGAGGCCTTCAACGCCCGTTATCCGATGGTCGAGCACCCCGTGGTCCGCACCCATCCTGAGACCGGCCGGCGCGCCATCTACGTCAACGCCGCCTTCACCCAGCATATCGTTGGGTTGGAAAAGGCGGAGAGCGACGCCCTGCTGGCCCATCTCTTTGCCCAGGCGGCCATTCCGGAATACCAGTGCCGGTTCCGGTGGGATACCAACGCCCTCGCCTTCTGGGATAACCGCGCCAGCCAGCACTACGCCGCGTCCGACTATTGGCCGGCGGTGCGTCGGATGGAACGGGTGACGATCGTTGGTGATCGGCCTTGTTGATTTTGCCCGCAGTCTGCGGACATTCTTCAATGAATTCAATCTCAGCCCCCCGCGTAGCGATGAAGTTGAAATGAAGTCGAAGTGAAGTGGGACTGAAGTAGGAATGAAGCGGCGATGAAGCGATACTGAAGCGGCAGTGAAGCTGGAATTTTGCGGCATCGCGGGGCGGGTTCCAATCGAAGCGGGTCGTCCATTGTCCCATGTTTCGAGCCTCGGAAAGAGCAAGCCATGAGGCTCGCTGCGACTTAAGACTCGGGCGTGATCCGCTAACGTCGAAGCGGAGAGAACAAAGGGACCGGCATGGACGCGAGCGGCATCACCCGTCACTGGCGGCTCTGGGTCGGCCTCGGAGTCGGCCTCGGCGGCGGCCTCGCGGCATCGAAGCTGGGCCTGCCGGGCGCCGCGCCGGTATTGGCCGGCTGGGTCAGCGGCGCTGCGGTTTTTCTGGGCCTGACCTGGAGGCTGTTCCTCACCGCCGACGAGGAACGGGTCCGTGACCGCGCCGCCCAGGAGGACGAGAAGACTCCGGTGATCCTGCTGGTCATCCTGGTGGCGGTGCTGGCCAGCCTGGGCGGCATTGTCATGGCGTTGATCGAGGCCAGGTCGGGAACCAGCTTCGAGAAGGCGCTGGTTGCGGGCCTGGCCGGCCTGACCCTGGTCAGTTCCTGGCTGATCCTGCAGACGGTGTTCGTCATCCACTACGCCCACCGGCATTTCGGCGGCGGGACGCACGAGGTGTTCGGCTTTTCCGGAGATCCGCCGACCAGCTATCTGGACTTCGTCTACCTGTCCTTCTGCATCGGCGCGACGTTCCAAGTCTCGGACATGACGGTCAACACCACCCGGCTGCGCAACCTGATCACGGCGCATGCGGCGGCGGCCTATTTCTACAATACGGCGATCCTGGCCCTGGGGATAAACATCATCGCTGGGTTGATCTGAGGGTGGTCGATACGGCCTGGAACAAGGCCGGATAGTCAACGTTTAGCCCCCCTCAGGTCCGGCGCTCCGCCCGATCGGTCGTCGATGGATGGGCGAAATGACAATTCGGTTCAGCGCCGCCAGAACCGCCGCCCTCGGACGCACCCTTTCCCGCCGCACCGATCGGGCAGCGGGCTGGATTGGCGACTTTGCCTGGAGGGATGGCCGGATCGTCATCCGCAAGACCGGCATAGCGCTGGTCCCGGATCGCCGGGTTCTGTCGGAAATCCTCTCCTGGGCCGCCTATCTCCCCCTGCTCGCCGCTGCAGCGACAGTCGCGCGGCTGCGACAGCCGGCAGGGCTGTCCATCTGGTACGCCCCAGAAACCCCTCGCCCCTGGTATCTGATGCGGGGCGTCGCCCTGTGGAGCGGCTTCGGGCTTGCGTCCAGCGAAGGTGAGGCAGACGCGGCCTTCTATTTTGACGACGTGACGAGAGGCCAAGCCCCGCCGTCGACTGTTGGAAGACAGTTCAACTTTCGCTGCACCGACGTGTCCAAGAGCCGTGTAGCCCGCACCTTCGAAGCGGTGTTCGGCTATCCGCTGTCGGTAGACCCGACCTGCGCGGAGGGGGAGATCGTCGAGAAGTCCGAGACCAACGGCGTCCACGACGGCCGGGTGGTCATCGCGCCGCTTCGGCCCCAGCCAGGCCGCGTCTACCAGCGCCTGGTCGACACGTGCAACGAACTGGGCCTGGGCCAGGATCTGCGGACCCCCTGCGTCGGCGGTGTTCCCGTGGTGGTCTGGGTCAAGAGCAAGCCGGCCGGACAGCGGTTCGGAATCAACAATACGACGGCTGTCCTGAAGGACCCCGCCGAGGTCTATTCTGCGGACGAGATGGCCTCAATCCGGCGCTTCAACGCCGCCATGGGCCTGGACTGGGGCGGTCTTGATATCCTCAGGGACCGACACTCCGGCCGGCTCTACATCGTGGACGTCAACAAGACCGACCTGGGGCCTGTCATCGCCCTGAGCTGGGCTGACAAGGTCCGGTCGATGAACCGCCTGGCCCGCGCGTTACGCCACATGCTTCAGGAGGGGGGCAATCCGGTTTCAATAATTGACCCTCGGTCAAAGGAGCTCGCCCATGGTTGACGTCTTGGACGCCGGGACGGGTCTGGCCGACCGCTTCCGCAATCGGATCGCCGAGCGCGCATTTCCGTGTGTCGGGGCCAAATCGGCCATGGCCCGGGGCGGTATGACCGTGGTGACCGCCCGCGACATTCGTTCCTCCTGGGACGATCTGCGGCTCTATTCCTGTCTTGTCGAATTCGCCGGCCGGTTGCGAGCCGCCGATGACGGCATATTCCGCAGTTTTGTCGTCATTTTCGAAGGGCCTGATGATCTGAGCGAGGAGGCGTTCGAGGTCGCGCTGTGGCAGCGGGTGCAGTCATTGTCCGACAAGGATGAATGGTCCGGCCAGCCTTACGACGCGGGTGTCGGAGCCGACCCGAACGATCCGGCCTTCTCGCTGAGCTTCGGTGGCGAGGCCTTCTTCGTAGTCGGGCTCCATCCCTGCGCCAGCCGCGTCGCCCGCCAGTTCGAGTCCCCGGCCCTGGTGTTCAATCCGCACCGGCAGTTCCGCGCCCTGCGGGAAGGGGGGCGCTATGAGGGCCTGCGGGAGAACATCATCCAGCGAGACATTGCCTTCTCCGGCTCGGCCAACCCGATGCTGGCTCGCCACGGCGAGCTGTCAGAAGCCCGGCAATACAGCGGGCGGGCGGTTGACCGTCACTGGCGCTGTCCCTTTTCCGGCCGCAGGGGCTCCGGCCGCAGGGGGACGGTGTCGCGATGATCCACGAAATCGCCCCGCGCTCCGGCGTCGCCTTTCGACTGGCCAAGGGCCAACGCCTGACGGTGATCGATCCGCAGGGCGAGCAGGTATCCGACCTGCTGGCCTTCAGCGCCGAGGACACGGCCGAAGTCATCTCCTCCGGCCGGACTCTGGATTATGCCAGCCGCATCTACCTGACGACCGGCGACCCCCTCTATTCCAACAGAAGTCAGGTCATGCTGCGGATTGTCGAGGATACCGTGGGCCGTCACGATTTCCTGCTGACGCCCTGTTCCAAGGACACCTTCCGCATCATCTATGGCGACGAGCACCCGCATCGGGGCTGTTTCGGTAATCTGGCCGAGGCGCTGGCGCCGTTCGGCATCGGCGAAGACCAGATTCCGACGGCCTTCAACGTTTTCATGAATGTCACCGTCGATGGCGCGAGCGGCGAGCTGAAGGTTCTGCCCCCGCTAAGCAAGCCGGGCGACCGGATCGTGCTGGAGGCGGACATGGACCTGATCGTGGCGCTGACGGCCTGTTCGGCGCTGCAGTCCAACAACTTCGCCTTCAAGCCGATCCACTATCGGGTCGACTGAAGGCTCAGCCCTGGCCTGGGAGCAGCATGTTGGTCACCGGCTCGCCGTTGATCGCCTTGTCCGCCCATTTGTCGCCGACCCGGATTGAGGGCAGGTCTTTGCAGACCGAGAACGGTCCAGGAAACGGAGACTTCTGCGACAGGCAGATCTTCTCGCCCTTCAGGGCCCAGACCCCGCCGGACTGTTTGCCCGCCCGGCTCATGGCCCAATAGGTATGGTCCCTGTTGATCCGCAACTTGGCCCGCCGGCCATCGGGATGCACCGAGACGATGGTGTTGCCGAAGGCCGGCTCCAGGTTTGGCGCGCCCAAGGCGACGGCCGGCCCGCCGAGGACCAGGGCCAGACAGACGGTAAGGGCGGTCACTCTAAGCATGGCTCTGATCCGTAGGGCGATGTGGGTGTGTCCGCCTACGGACCACAATGCGCGAGGCGGGAGACAGGCTCCAGCCTATTCTCGCCTCAGCGCCTCGATCGGATCCAGTTGCGCCGCGCGCCAGGCGGGATAGGCGCCGAACACCAGTCCGACCAGCATGGAGAAACCCAGCGCGACCGGCGCCGCCCAGCTGGCGATGGCCATGGGCCAGCCGGCCAGGGACGACATCAGATAGGCCCCGCCAATGCCCAGCAGCAGGCCGATCACCCCGCCGGCGAAGGACAGCACCACCGCCTCCAAGGCGAACTGATAGAGGACCCAGGCCCGCCGGGCGCCGACCGCCATGCGCAGGCCGATCTCCCGCGTCCGTTCGGTGACCGCGACCAGCATGATGTTCATGATGCCGATGCCGCCGACCAGCAGGGACACCGCCGCCACCGCCGCCAGCAGGCCGGTGAAGGTCTTGGTCGAGGCGCTCATCGCCTCCATGATCGAGGCCATGTTCTGGACGCTGAAGTCGTCGTCGGCGCCCTGGCGGATGCGGTGGCGCTCGCGCATCAGGTTGGTGACGTCTTCCTGCACCCGGTCCAAATCGTCCGCGGTGGCCGCCTTGACGTAGATGGTCTGGACGTTGTCGCCGCGCACCCTGCGGCCGACGATGCGCGAGCGCACTGCCTGCAGCGGCCCCAGGACGATGTCGTCCTGGTCCTGGCCAAAACCGCTCTGGCCCTTGGAGGTCAGCACCCCGACGATCTCGAAGGGCACGCTGCCGACGCGCAGCCGTTTGCCGATCGGATCGGTCTCGCCATACAGCTCGGTGGCCACCGTCTTGCCGATGACGGCGACCTTCTTGCCCTGGCGGGCTTCGCGATCGTCGAACATCCGGCCGGAAGCAATGGTCAGGTCCCGGGCCACCAGATAGTCGGCGGTGACGCCCTCGACGCGGGTGTTCCAGTTGGTTCCGTCGGCGGCCAGCTGAGCGCCGCCGCGCACGGCGGGAGCCACCGCGGCGACATTCTCAACCTGGGCCTTGATGGCCTCGGCGTCGCCGTCGGTGAGGGAGACGCCGCTGCCGGCGCCCTGGCTGACGAAGCCGCCGCCGGCGCCGCGCGAGGCGCCGGGACTGATGATCAGCATGTTGGAGCCCAGGCCGCCGATGGCCGCGGTGACCATCTGCTGTGCGCCCAGGCCGATGGAGGTCATCATCACCACCGCCGCGACGCCGATGACCACGCCGAGCGAGGTCAGGGCGCTGCGCATCGGGTGGGCGACGATGGCCCCGGCGGCGAAGCGGATCAGATCGATGGGCTTCATCAGGCCGAGGCCCCCCGCCCGTGGTCGTCCCCGCGGTCGTCCCCATGGTCGTCGGAGACGATCAAACCGTCGCGGAAGGTGACGCGGCGGCGCGCCTCGGCCGCGACTTCCAGGTCGTGGGTGACGATCACCAGGGTCAGGCCGTCGGCGTTCAGCGACTTGAACAGTTCAAGCACGTCCTGGCCGGTCTGGGTGTCGAGGGCGCCCGTCGGCTCGTCGGCCAGCAGGAGGTCCGGCTGATTGGCCAGGGCGCGGGCGATGGCCACCCGCTGCTGCTGGCCGCCGGACATCTGGGTCGGGCGATGGCCCTTGCGGTTGCCCAGGCCGACGCGGTCGAGCATGGCGGCGGCGCGGTCCTTGCGCTCCTGCGGGGAGACCCCGGCGTAGATCATCGGCAGTTCGACGTTCTGCAGGGCGCTGAGGCGGGGCAGGAGCTGGAAGGACTGGAAGACAAAGCCGATCCGCCGGCTGCGGAAACTGGCCAGGTCGTTGTCGTCGAACTCGCCGACATCCTCGCCCTCGAACCGGTAGTGGCCGGCCGAGGGACGATCCAGCCCGCCCAGGATGTTCATCAGCGACGACTTGCCTGACCCGGACGGGCCGATGATCGCCACGTTCTCGCCGCGCGCGATGCTGAGCGACACCCCGGCCAGGGCGTGAACCGTCTCCTCGCCCATGACGTAGGTCTTCGTAAGACCGTCGATCTCGATCACTGTCGGCCCCTTACATCCGGACCCGGACGCCGCCGCCGCCAAGCGGGCTGGCCGCCTTCAGCTTGGCCTTGGGACCCCCGCCGGTGATCACCTCCACGCCCGGCTTGATGACGCCGGTCCGGTCGACGACCTGGGTGAAGCTGCCGTCGGTCGCGCCGACCATGACGGCGACCGGGGTCGGCTTGCCGTCCTTCAGGATATAGACGACGCCCGAGGTCATGCCGCCCCGTCCCTGGCCGCCCCGTCCCTGGCCGTCTTGCGCCATGCGGGCGCGAAGGGCGATCAGCTTTTCCTTCTGGGCGGGCTTGAGGATCGGCTCCAGCTTGGCCATGGCCGCGACCATGGTTTCGCGCATCGCCTTGCGGCCGGCCTGCGGATCCGAGGCGCCGGCCATGGCCGCCGCGCCCTTCTGGCGGGCCTCCGCGAAGATGGCCTCGGCCTTGGCCTTCTGGCCGGCGTCAAGGTCGAGATCCTCGACCATGCGGGTCATCATCCGGCCGCCGCCGCCCTGACCGCCGCCACCCTGACGTTGTCCACCCCCGCCGGGCGGTCCCATGCCTGGAGGGCCCATGCCGGCGCGTTGCGGGGTCTGGGCCTTGGTGTCGGGCGGACTCCAGCGCAGGGCCGCGGCCGGCATGCGCAGGACATTGCGGCGCTGCTCCAGGACGATGTCGGCGTTGGCCGTCATGCCGGGCAGCAACTTGCCGCCGGGATTTTCGGCCTCGGCGATGACCGTATAGGCCACGACATTGGCGCTGGTTTCCGGCTGTTTGCGCACCTGGGTCACCACCCCAGTGAAGTTGTCATCCGGGAAGGCGTCGACGGTGAACTTGACGGTCTGGCCTTCCTGGACCTGGCCGATGTCGGCCTCATCGACGCTGATCTTGACCTCGAGGCGGTTCAGGTCCTGGGCGATCTGGAACAGGATCGGCGCCGACAGGCTGGCGGCAACGGTCTGGCCCGGCTCGATCTGGCGATCGACGACGACGCCGGAAATCGGCGCGACGATGGTGGTGCGGCCCAGATCGATCTCGGTCGAGCTGAGCGCGGCGCGGGACGAGGTCACCTTGGCCTCGCCGGCGACGACATTGGCCTGGGCGGCTTTCCAGGCGGCCAGGTCGGTATCGAGCGCGGCCTTGGCGGCGATGCCCTTGTCGTAGAGGGTCTTGGTGCGGTTGTAGTTGGCGCGGGCCACCTCGGCCTGGGCCTGAAGCTGGCCGACGGTCGCCTGGCTGGCGGCGATATCGGCGCGGCCGGCGTTCAGGCGGCTGACATAGGTCTGCGGGTCGAGGATGGCCATGACCTGGCCCTTGCTGACCTGGTCGTTGAAGTCGACGAGCACCTTGGTGATCTGCCCGGAAATCTGTGAGCCGACCTGGACCGTGACCAGCGCCTGCAGCGTGCCGGAGGCGGAGACCGACTTGGTGATGTCGCCGCTGGCGACCTGTTCGGTGCGATAGGGCTCCTTGGGCGCCTTGGGCTTCAGCAGCCAATAGCCGCCGCCGCCCAGGACCACCACGGCCGCGACGATCCAGGCGACGATCTGCCAGGGGAACTTGGCCTTGCGGCGAGAAGAGGCGGCGTTGAGGCTCATGGTCTCGTGGGGTCAGGATGAATCGTTGGTCCGACCCATAGAGAGCGCAGGTTGCAGGCTCATTTCAGCGCATTGCCGCCCCCGGCAAAGGTTCTCAGCGCTTGGCCCTCTCCGCGGCCTGGCGCTCCAGTACCGCTTGCAGGGGGGTCTTTGGCAGGGTCGCCAGGGTCAGCTTGCCGTTCTTGGCGAAGTCGAGGATCGAGAAACGATCCTTGGCGGCGAACACCGCCTCGGCCCGGTCTATCCGGCGGTTGAGGTCGCGATCCTGGCCGGACACCGGCTGCGCCTCGTTGATCAGGCCGTAGAGTCCGGCGCCTGTTCGGTCGACGCCGTAGGCGGGCGGACCGCCGCCGAACAGGGGCCGACCGCCGCTGCGACTGGGCGGCAGGCCCAACTGACCGCCACGCTTCTTGCCCGGATCCCATGGCGGCGGCCCCATGGCCGGCCCGTCCCGCTGATCGTCGCCGCGCTGGATCCGGGACAGGATTTCGGGGGCCACCTTGCTCTCGTAGTCGCCGATCTCGAAGCCGTCGACGATGCCGTCATGATCGGTGTCCAGGCTGGCGAAGAAGGTCAGGGCGTCCGCCACGAACTCCTCCTGGGTCAGCACGCCGTCATGGTCGGTGTCCGCCCGGTTGAACCAGGTCGCCACCGGATAGGGCTCGCCGAACGGAGCGCGGAACGGCTCTCCCGCCGGGCTGATGAAGATCTGCATCGGCCGACGATGGCCTTCGGGGCCCTCTCCGGCAGTCGGCCCCTCGGCCGGTTGGGCGCCGGCTGGCGGCGGCCCTTCCGGCGGGGTGGCTTGAGCCAGGGCGGGCGTGGCGGCCAGCAGAAGGAGGGCGAGCGCGAGGCGTGCGATCATGGGGTGGTCTGAGGCTCCTGTCCCGCCGGACGGTGAGGGCAGGGGGTGTCGCGGTTGCGGCGCGCAGATTGCTTGATTGTTGCGGCCGTCGAAAGGCGGGATTTCGCTCTACAAAGGCAGGGTCACGCGGGCGGTCAGCCCGCCGCCGGGACGGTTGGTCAGCACCGCTTCGCCGCCGTGCGCCCTGGCCACGGACCGGACCACGGCCAGTCCCAGGCCGAGCCCGCCGGTTTCCCGGTTACGCGAGGGCTCGCCACGATAGAAGGGTTCGAACACTCGCTCGGCGTCCTGCTCGGCGACGCCGGGTCCGTCGTCATCGACCTCGATGATCGCGCAGCCATCCTCGGCGAAGACTCGGCCACGGGCCCGTCCTCCATACTTGATGGCGTTCTCGACCAGGTTGGTGACCAGCCGGCGCAGGGCGATCGGGTCACCCTCGATGACCAGCTTGTCGGTGCGGTCTATGGCGGCGTCGGCGCCGGTCTCGGCGGTCTCGTCGATGATGCTTTCGACCAGGGAGGCCAGCTCCAGCCGGGTTCGTTCGCGCGGGCGGGTGGCGTCGGAGACGAAGCCAAGCGTGGCGGCCAACATGGCCTCCATCTGGTCGATGTCGGCGGCCAGCTTGGCCTTCAACGGTGCGGGCGCCGCCTCGATGCGGAACTTCAGCCGGGTGAGGGGGGTGCGAAGGTCGTGGGCGATGGCCCCGAACATCGCTGTGCGGTCGTCCACATAACGCCTCAGCCGTTCCTGCATCTGGTTGAAGGCCGTCGCCGCCGCATCCACCTCGGCCGAGCCCCTCAGGTCGAGTGGCGGAGCGCGGGGGTCACGGCCCAATCGATCGGCGGCCTTGGCGAAGCCGCCGATGGGGGCCGCCACCCGCCGGGCGAACAGCCAGGCCAGCGGGGTGATCAGCAGGATGGCGAGAACGAACACCAGGATGAATCGGGTCTGCCAGGCGTCCCAGCGGAAGACCGGCTTTGGCGCCACGACCAGCCAGCGTCCGTCGTCCCGCCGCATGGCCACCTTGAATGGCGCGAAGATCACCCGCTCGTCGAGACGTCTGTCCGGCGGCGGCGATCCCGGCTGGGCGCCGGGCGGACGGGGCGGTCCACCGACATCCTTGGAGCCCGGCGGCGGCCCGCCCCGGCGATCCACCCGCATCAGCACCCGCGCCGGCCCATCGGTCTTGATGATGATCCGGTCGGGCGTTACCCCCAGGCTGTCGGCCAGGGTGCGGCGGAAGTCTTCCCGCCAGCGAGTGCGGCGCACCGATTCTTCCGGGGCTTCGGCGCGGTAGCGGGAGATCAGCGGCGGACCCTCATTGACCTCATGCGAGCCGGGGGATTTCAGGGCCTGCGCTACTTCGCTGAG
This sequence comes from Caulobacter sp., assembly GCA_044239675.1. Taxonomy (GTDB): domain Bacteria; phylum Pseudomonadota; class Alphaproteobacteria; order Caulobacterales; family Caulobacteraceae; genus Caulobacter. The sequence continues at coordinate 517,314 of JBIIAX010000001.1, read as the reverse complement.
CCGGTAGACCTCCGGCAGCGGCGGCGGCAGGCTGAACAGCATGGCCCCGCCGATGGCCGGTACGGCGATGAGGCTGATCAGCACCAGCCCCATGACCTGCACGAACAGGGGCGCGCTCCAGATGCGGCCCTTCACCAGCCCGGTCACGTTGATCTCGTCACCTTGGGAATGAACATATAGCCTTCGCTGCGGACGGTGCGGATCAGTTCGGCGCCGTTGGAGCCATCGTCCAGCTTTTTCCTCAGGCGGCTGATCTGCACATCGATGGCGCGGTCGTAGGCTTCAGAGTCGCGGCCCCGGGCGAAGTCCAGAAGCTGATCGCGGGTGAGGATCCGTTGCGGCCGCTCGGCGAAGGCGCGCAGCAGCGAGAATTCGCCGCTCGACAGGTTGACGACCACACCCTCGGGCGACCGCAGCTCTCGCCGCACCAGGTCCAGCTTCCATCCGGCGAAATGGCAGGTGGCGGAGATGGCGTCGTCTGCCGGTCCGATCGGTTCCTGCCGCCGCCGCAGCACCGCCCGGACCCGGGCCAAAAGTTCACGGGGGTTGCAGGGCTTGGGCAGATAGTCGTCGGCGCCCAGTTCCAGCCCGACGATGCGGTCGGTGTCCTCGCCCATGGCGCTGAGCATGATGATCGAAGGGCCGCCCGGCGCCGCCGTCAGCCGGCGGCAGATCGACAGGCCGTCCTCGCCCGGCATCATCACATCCAGCACGATCAGATCCACAGGCCCCTTGGCCAGCACCTGTTCCATGGCCCGGGCGTCGCCGGCCGTCTCGACCTCATAGCCGTGCTGGCCGAGGAAATCGGAAACGACGTCGCGGATTCCCGGGTCGTCGTCGACCATCAGGATACGGGCGGGGCTTTCCGGGGCCGGGGTCTGGGCTGGCATGGTCTCCATCTAGCCAGATTGACAGGCCCGGGTCTCCCGCAGATTGCAGGGTGGACATACGACTGAAACCCGACGCGGGCAGAAGGCGGCCCTCAGTCTTCCGAGAGATCGCCGATGTTCCGCGCCGCCGCCGCCGCTTCCGTCCTGGTCCTGATGCTGACTACCGCTGCTTCGGCGCAGGGGATGCGGGAGCGGCCCCGGTCTCCCGACGCCGACAACGACGGCTTTGTCTCCAGGGCCGAGCATCTGGCGGTCACCGCCGATCGCTTCAAGCGGCTCGACGCGAACGGCGATGGCTTCATCGACAAGGTCGAGCAGGAGCGGCTGATGAAGTTCACCGGTGGCGCCAACGTCCTCGCGCCTGCCGACCTCAACGGCGACGGAAAGGTTAGCAAGGCCGAATTCACCACCGCCGCCAACTATCGCTTCGGCCAGGCGGATCTCAACAAGGACGGCAGGCTGGACGTGAAGGAACAGGAAAGCCTGATGCCGCACCGCCGCTGATCGGAGCGCGCCCCGCGCAAGCTCGGCTTAGCTGTGTCGCGGGGCCAGGTTTTCCGCGGGCTCGATCCGGGAGGACTCCAGCGCCAGATCGGAGACGTAGGGGTTGGCCTTGCGCTCGAACCCGAAGGTGCTCATCGGGCCGTGACCGCAGACGAAGGCGACGTCGTCGCCCAGGGGCCAAAGCCGGGTGGTGATGGCCTCGATCAGGTCATTGAAATTGCCGCGCGGAAAGTCGGTCCGGCCGATCGATCCCTTGAACAACACATCCCCGACCTGGGCGAAGCGGGCCTCGCGGTGGAAGAAGACCACATGGCCGGGGGTATGGCCGGGGCAGTGGTAGACCTCGAACTGCGTCTCGCCGAGGGTCACCACATCGCCGTTCTGCAGCCAGCGGTCGGGGGTGAAGCTGCGGGCTTCCGGAATGCCGTACTGCCGACCGCTGCTCTCGATACGGTCGATCCAGAACTGGTCGTCGACATGCGGGCCCTCGATCGGCGCGCCGGTCGCCTCCTTCATCGCCGCCGTGGCCCCGGCGTGATCCATATGGCCGTGGGTGACCCAGATCTTCTCCAGCGTCAGGCCGTGGTCGGCCAGGGCCTTCAACAGGCGCGGCGCCTCGCCGCCCGGATCGATGATCGCCGCCTTCATGGTCTTGGTGCACCAGACGATGGTGCAGTTCTGCTGCAGCGGCGTGACGGGCGCGATGATGGCGCGGATGGGGGGCTCGCTCACGGCGGGGCTCCTGGCGGGAAAGGGTCGCCCATATGATCGGTGTTCAGGGGCGAGATTGAAAGGCCCAGATGAAAAAGGCCCGGGATCGCTCCCGGGCCTTTGACCTGTCGCCTTGCAGCGGATCAGTCGGGCTTGTTGCTGTCGCCGATGCCGTGCACTTCGGCCTGCATCGCGCCAGGGCCGGGACCATCGTCATCGATCTGACGAAGGCCCTTGCCGAGGCGGGAGTTGCGGTAGCCGTAGCCGATGTAGATCAGGGCCCCGGCGCCGAGGTAGCTGCTCAGCAGGATGGCCGGGATGGGGTCGCCGGTCAGGGCCTTGACGATGATGTCCTCGACCAGTGGGCCGGTCATGACCAGGGCGAAGAAGATGCCCAGCACCGGCACCGGACCGATCCAGACCTTCGGGCCCTTCTTCACCAGGGTGAAGATCAGCCACAGGCCCAGGACGACGGCGCAGACGATGGCGCCGGTCGTGGTCCAGGTGGAGTTCAGCAGGAACTTGAAGAAGGCCAGGAAGGCGGCGATGACGACCGCCGACACCAGGACCATCACCGGCTGACCGACCAGACCGCCGCCGCCCGGGATGCGGAACGGGCGGTGGAGGTCCTTCTGACTGGTGCGCAGGTACATCACGCTCAGGCAGACGATGCCGAAGGCGGTGGCGGTGCCGAGGCTGACCAGATCGCCGAGGATTTCGATGGGCAGGAAGGCGGCGGTCACGGCGATGACCACGCCAAGCACGATGGTGCCGATCCAGGGGGTGCGGAACTTCTCGTGCAGGGTGGCGAAGAACTTCGGCAGCAGGCCGTCGCGGGCCATGGCGTAGAACACCCGCGTCTGGCCGTAGGTCAGGATCAACATGACCGAGGACAGACCGGCGACGGCGCCGACCTTGATGAGGACCGAGAACCAGTCGGTGCCCATGCGGTCGACGGCCAGGGCGATCGGGGCCGGGACGCCCAGTTCGCGGTAGTCGACGATGCCCGTCAGGACCAGGGCGATCAGCATGTAGAGGACGGTGCAGGCGATCAGGCTGCCGAGGATGCCGAAGGGGATGTCTTTCTGCGGGTTCTTGGCCTCGGCGGCGGCGGTGGAGACCGCCTCGAATCCGACGTAGGCGAAGAAGATCACCGAAGCGGCGCGGAAGATGCCGGGCAGGCCGTATTTGAAGCCGCCTTCGTTGGCGGGCATGAACGGGGTCCAGTGGTCGGCCGCCAGGGCCTGGTGATTGAAGATGAACATCGCGCCGACGCCGACGAACAGCAGCAGCACGCCCACCTTGATGAAGACGATGATGTTGTTGACGCCGGCCGATTCCGAAATGCCGAGCACCAGCAGGGCGGTCACGGCCAGGATGCCGAGGGCGCCCAGGAAGTTTCCGCCGCCGCCGGTGACGAAGGTCAGTCCGCCGGGGCTCTGAACGGCCTGGACGAAGGAGGTGGTCCATTCCGGCGGGATGATCACATGGAAGTTGGCCAGCAGGCTGACCACGTTTCCGGACCAGCCGGCGGCCACGGTCGAGGCGGCGATGCCGTATTCCAGAACCAGCAGCCAGCCCATGGTCCAGGCGAAAAGCTCGCCCAGGGTCGTATAGCTGTAGGTGTAGGCGGATCCGGCCACCGGCATGGTGGAGGCCAGCTCGGCGTAGCAGAGGCCGGCGAAGACGCAGGCGAAGAAGGCGACCACGAAGGACGCGATCACGGCCGGGCCGGCGAAGTTGGCGGCGGCGTTGCCCGTCATCACATAGATGCCGGCGCCGATGATGCAGCCGATGCCGAGGAACAGCAGGTTCCAGGGGCCCAGGGTTCGCTTCAGGTGGTGCGTATTGGCTTCACGCTGCACCTGCTCGATCGATTTGCGCCAGAAAAGTCGGTTTCCGCTGTGTGCGGCATCTGCGGACATGCGTCTCGCTCCCCCTTGGGTCGGCTCGGTGCCGACGGTCACTGGGCCTGGACGTTAGCAGTAAAGCGGCCGGGCGCAACGTCCCGCGATGACGTGGGGCCCGGCGCGCACTAAACCCGTCGCCAGATGCTGCCGATCGAGGAAATCCTGCCCGCCCTGAAGGCGGCTTTGGTGAATGGCCCGCGGGCCGTGCTGGTCGCGCCGCCGGGCGCGGGCAAGACCACCGGCGCGCCCCTGGCCCTGCTCGACGCCCCCTGGGCGGCGGGCGGCAAGCTGATTCTGCTGGAGCCGCGCCGCCTGGCCGCCCGGGCCGCCGCCGCCCGCATGGCCCAGACGCTTGGGGAGCGGGTGGGAGAGACGGTCGGCTACCGGGTGCGGATGGATTCGAAGATCTCGGCCGGGACCCGTATCGAGGTGGTCACCGAGGGGGTTTTCACCCGGATGATCCAGGACGATCCGGGCCTGGACGGGGTCGCCGCCGTGCTGTTTGACGAGTTCCATGAGCGCAGCCTGGACGCGGACCTGGGCCTTGCCCTGGCCCTGGACAGCCAGGCGGTGCTGCGGGACGACCTGCGGATCCTGGTGATGTCCGCCACCCTCGACGGGGCGGCCGTGGCTCGGCTGCTGGACGGGGCGCCGGTGCTGGAAAGCCAGGGCCGCGCTTTTCCTGTCGACACCCGCTACCTCGGCCGCGAGCCGGCCGCGCGGCTGGAGGACCAGGTCGCCAAGGCGGTGCGCAAGGCCTTGAGTGAAGAGACCGGCAGTCTGCTGGTCTTTCTGCCGGGCCAGGGTGAAATCCTGCGGGTGCGCGAGCGGCTGCTGGACCAGGGGCTGCCGGCCAACACCGACGTCACGCCGCTCTATGGCGCCCTGGACCCGCGCGAGCAGGACGCCGCCATTGCGCCCGCGCCCGCCGGGCGGCGCAAGGTGGTGCTGGCCACCTCGATCGCCGAAACCAGCCTGACCATCGAGGGGGTCCGCGTCGTGCTCGACGGCGGCTTCGCCCGTGTGCCCCGTTATGATCCCTCCAGCGGCCTGACCCGGCTGGAGACAGTGCGCGTCTCCCGCGCCGCCGCCGACCAACGCCGGGGCCGCGCCGGCCGCACCGGGCCGGGCGTCTGCTACCGCCTGTGGGACGAGGCGGAGACCCGCGCCCTGGTCCCCTTCGCCCGGCCGGAGATTCTCGAGGCCGATCTTTCGGGGTTCGCTCTCGACCTGGCCCGCTGGGGCGCTCGCGATCCGGCGGACCTGGCCTTCCTCGACCCGCCGCCGGCCGGCGCTTTCACCGAAGCGCGCAGCCTGCTGGCGCGGCTGGAGGCGCTGGATGGCGATGGGGCCCTGACCGCCCACGGCAAGGCCCTGGCCGACCTGCCCTTGCCGCCGCGCCTGGCCCATATGGTCATCCGGGGCGTGGCCGGCGGGCAGGGCGACGTGGCGGCGCGCATCGCCGCCCTGCTGACCGAGCGCGGCCTCGGCGGCCGCGACGCCGACCTGCGACATCGGCTGGAGATGTTCGGCCGCGACAGAAGCCCCCGAGCCCGCGACGCCCGCACCCTGGCCGAGCGCTGGGTGAGGAGCGCGGGCCGCCCGCCCGCCAAGGCGCCACTCGATATCGGCCTGTTGCTGGCCGAGGCCTATCCCGAGCGCGTCGCCAAGGCGCGCGGAAAGGGCGGCGAGTTCCAGCTGGCCAGCGGCCGCGGCGCGCATCTGGCCCCGACTGACGCGCTTGCCCGCGAGCCCTGGCTGGCCATCGGCGAACTGGGCGGCGGCGAGGCGCGGGACCGCATCCTGTTGGCCGCGCCGATCGACCCGGACGCCCTGCGCGAGGCCTTCGCGGGTCGCCTGACCCGCGAGGACCGGCTGGAGGTCGAGGCCGACGGCAAGGTCCGCGGCCGCCGCCTGCTGCGGCTCGATCGACTGGTGCTCGAAGACCGCCTCATCGACAAGCCCGACCAGGCGATGATCACCGCCGCCCTGCTGGGCCGGGTGCGGCGGGAGGGCCTGGCGGTGCTGCCAATGGGGGAGGGCGCAACTTCGCTGCTCGAGCGCGCCCGTTTCCTGCATGGCCGTGACGTTGAAGCCTGGCCGGATTTTACGGAAGCCTCACTTGTCGCCAAGCTCAACGACTGGCTCGCCCCGATCCTTACCGGCAAACGCACCCTGGCGGCTCTGAGCGACAATGACCTGGAGTCGGCGCTGCGCAGCCTAATCCCCTGGGATGTGCAGAAACGCCTCGATACGGCCGCCCCGGCGCGATGGGCAGCGCCGACCGGGTCGCGCCTGGCCATCGACTATGCGGCGGAGGGGGGTCCGACATTGTCGGTGCGGGTGCAGGAACTCTATGGGCTGGAAGCGCATCCAACGGTGGGCGGCCAGCCGCTGGTCCTGGCCCTGCTGTCGCCAGCGCACAGGCCGATCCAGGTGACCCGCGACCTGCCGGCCTTCTGGCGCGGCTCTTGGAAGGATGTGCGGACCGAGATGAAGGGGCGGTATCCCAGGCATCTGTGGCCGGAGGAGCCGTGGCTGGCGGCGGCGACGACGCGGGCGAAACCGCGGGGGACGTGACCGACTAAACCGGGTTCAACCGATCCGTCACTGCGTAGATCATGATCCCCGTAGCCACCGACAGGTTCAGGCTGTCGGCCCGGCCGCGCATGGGGATCTTGACGTTGACGTCGCAGACGGCGGCCAGGTCCGGCGGCAGGCCCTGGGCTTCGTTGCCCATCAGGATCAGGGTCGGGGAGATGTAGTCGGCATCGCGGTAGTCGGTGGTGGCGGTCAGCAGGGTGCCGACCACCGAGCCCGGCCAGGACGCCCGCCAGGCGATGAATTCCTCCACCGTCACCTTGACGATCGGCACGGCGAAGATCGAGCCCATGGTCGCCCGCACCCCCTCGACGGAGAAGGGATCGCAGCAGTCGCCGACCAGGATCACCCCGCCGCCGCCGGCCGCGTCGACGGTGCGGACCACTGTCCCCAGGTTGCCCGGATCGCGCACCTGTTGCATCGCCACCCAGCAGCCGTTGCTCGCGGGATCGATGTCGGCCAAGGGCGTGAAAGACTGCTGGAAGATGGCCAGGGCCGGCTGGGCGTTGTCCTTGCGCGAGATTTTCTCGAGAATTTCCGGCGTCACCTCGATAACGTCGCCGCCGGCGGCGATCGTCGCCTCGGCCGCGCGGATCAGCAACGGATGGTCCGCCGCCGCCCGGCCGAACAGCAGGACCTGAGGCGCGACGCCCTGGTCCACAGCCTCGGTGATGATCTTCAGACCCTCGGCCAGGAACTGGCCGGTTTCTTCCCTGGCCTTGCGCATATGCAGCGCCCGGGCGGCCTTGACCGTCTCGTTGGTCAGGGATGTGACCTGCCGCCAGCTCACCCGGACCTCACGCGGTCCAGCGGGCGAAGAAGGAGAGGCCGATGCGGCGCTGGCCGTCTTCCTGCTCCAGTGCCAGTTCGCCCCAGTCGATATCGCCGCCGCGATCCTTCAGGGTGTCGGCCAGCAGGCCCGACAGCGAGGCCCCGGAAATCCGCGCCGCATAGGCATTCAGCACCAGGAAGGACGCGTCCGGCGACAGTAGCTGGCCGCAGAGCTGGGCCAGTTCCGGCAGGTCCTCGAACAGGCGCCAGGTCTCGCCGGTCGGGCCGCGCCCGAACTTCGGCGGGTCGAGGATGATGCCGTCGTAGGTGGAGCCGCGGCGCACCTCCCGCTGTACGTATTTCTTGGCGTCCTCGACCAGCCATCGGACGGGCGCGAACTCCAGGCTGCTGAGGGTGGCGTTCTCCCGCGCCCAGTTGACCGACTTCTTTGAGGCGTCGACGTGGGTGACCTTGGCCCCGGCGGCGGCGGCGACCAGGCTGGCCACGCCGGTGTAGCCGAACAGGTTGAGGATGTTCAGCTGACGGCCGGCGCCGCGAATCCGCCTGTCCAGCCACTCCCAGTTGGCCGCCTGCTCGGGAAAGAAGGCCAGGTGGCGGAAGTTAGTGAAGCGGCTGTTGAACTTCGCCTTGCCCCAGCTGAGCGGGAACATCTCCGGCGCCGGCTTCGAGAAACGCCAGCGGCCGGCTTCGTCCTCGTCGGTCGGGTCGAACACCGCGTCGGCCTTGTCCCATTCGCTTTGCGGCAGGGTGGGGGTCCAGAAGCACTGGGGTTCGGGCCGCACCACGCGGAACTGGCCATAGCGTTCCAGCTTGCGCCCGCCGCCACTATCGATCAGCGCATAGTCCGCCCAGGCCTTGGTGCTCAGCAGGATCGGCGCGTCGGCGACGCGGGGGGCGATGGCGGTCATGGGCGCGGCTTACGCGCGGGGCGCCGCTTCGTCCAGCGGAGGATGGCAACCGAGGGGGGCTGTGGGCGAGAGCAGCGGATGCCTGCTTGCTCCACACAGGTGATTCCCGTTTAGTAGCGGCCAGGGGAATACAGGGGTCTGACCATAGTGACGATGGTTCTGAAGAAGCCGCAGCGTTCGGCGAGGAAGCCCAAGGGCGACGGCCATCTGCGCCGGGGCGAAATCCTCGACGCGGCCCAGCGCATCTTCCTGGCCGAGGGCTATCAGGGAGCCACCATCCGGAAGATCGCCGACGAGGTCGGGGTGTCATCCACGGCCCTCTATATGCACTTCAAGGACAAGGACGAGATCCTGCTGGAGATCAGCGATGGGGCGATCAACCGGCTGCTGGAAATGAACAGCGAGATCTCTGCAAGACCGATCGACCCGGTGGCCCGGATCCGGCTTATGCTGGAGGCCTATATGACCTTCGCCCTGGAAAACCCCAACACCTACCAACTGGTCTTCTGCGGCCACTCCGGGGTGCTCAGCGAGGCCAAGGCGGCGGCCACCCAGGCGCTCGGCGACCGTTGCTTCAGCAAGCTGATCGGGGTGCTGGAAGAGATCGCCGCGTCCGGCCGGTTGCGCCGGGGAGCCGCCATCAGCGCCGCCCAGGTTCTTTGGACATCCTGCCACGGGTTGGTCGCCCTGCTGATCACCAAACCAGAGTTCAACTGGGCGCCGACCGATGAGCTGCGAAAGGTCGCGCTGGAAGCCATGCTGGACGGCCTGATCGCCGACTGAGCCGAGCTGCTTGACCGGGCCTGACTGGTCCGTCATCCCGACGGTCAGCAGGGCCGGTCCGGACGCGAGGGGTGAGAGAGTGCCGAACACCCACATATCCGCTCATCCCGGCGAAGGCCGGGATCCAGATTCGGCCGCTGTATGGGCGGAGAATTCTCTGACGCCACCGATTAATGATCTGGATCCCGGACTTCGCCGGGATGAGCGGTGGGGGGGACGGGTTCGTGTCGCAATCGCCGCCGTAGCAGCCAGCCTCGCTATCTCCGCCCCCGCCGTCGCCTCGCCCCGAGTCGTCGCCCTGGACCAGTGCGCCGACCAGTATGTCCTGGCGCTCAGTCCACGCGAGAGCATCGCCGGCCTGTCCTATCGCGCCGATGACGCCGACTCCTTTCTCCGCCGGGAGGCTAGCGGCCTGCCGCAGGTGCGGGTCACCACCGAAAGTATCCTCGCCGCGCGGCCCCAGCTGGTCGTCCGATATTGGGGCGGCGATCCGGCGCTGGAGGCGGCGCTGGTCCGGCGCGGCGTGCCGGTCGTGCGGGTCGAGGAGGCGACGGATTTCGACGGCCTGCGCGACAATGTCCGGCGGGTCGCCGCCGCCCTGGATCAGCCGGCGCGGGGCCAGGCGATGATCGACCGGATGAACCGCCAGCTCTCGGCCTCCGCCGGCGCCTGGAAGGGTCGGCCCGCTCTTTACCTGACGCCCAGCGGCTACACGGCCGGCGGCGGAACTCTGGTGGATCGGATCCTGCGCGCGGCCGGCATGACCAACGCCGCTCCGCACGCCGGTTTTGCCGCCGTACCCCTGGAGGATGTGGTGCTGAAGCCCACACGCGGCTTCGTCCTGGGCTTCTTCGACCAGCTGTCCGCCGCCTTCGCCCGGTGGGGCATGGGCCGGCATCGGGCCCTGCAGAAGCGCCTGCCGACCCAGACCCTGGCCAGCCTGCCGGCCTCGGTGCTCAGCTGCCCCGGCTGGTTCGCCGCCGACGGGGTGGAGATGCTGGCCAGGGCCGCGCCGCGCGGCGCCCCCCACGGCGCACCGTCGCCTATGGGCGCCCGATGAGCCGTATGGTCGCCCTGTCCTTGTGGGCCGGCCTGGCGGTCATGTTGCTCGCCAGTCTGCTGCTGGGCGAGACGGCCCTGACGGGCGATCAGTACCTCCAGGCTTTCAGCCATCCCTCGTCGCCGGCCGGGGAGGTGATCTGGACCATCCGCGCACCCCGCGCTCTGATGGCCGCTCTGGTCGGCGGAGGACTGGGTCTGGCCGGGGCCACGCTGCAGGGCCTTTTGCGCAATCCCCTGGCCGATCCGGGCGTGCTGGGGGTCTCGGCCTTCGCCGGTCTTGGCGCGGCCCTGACCATCGCCCTTGGCCTCGCCGCAGTCGCTGGAGCGGTCGAGGGCGGGGCGCTGATCGGCGCCCTGGCGGCCGGCCTGCTGGTCTCCGGCCTCGCCGCGCGGTTCCGCGAGCCGGAGGCGCTGATCCTGCTGGGCGTGTCGCTGTCATCGCTGGGCGGCGCCCTGACGGCCCTGATCTTCAACTTCTCACCCTCGCCGGTGGCCACGGCCGAGGTGATGAGCTGGCTGCTGGGGTCTGTGGCCAACCGCGACCTCACCGACATCCTGCGAGCGCTTGTCCCCATGGCGGTCGGCGCGGGCCTCTGCTTCTGGTCCGCCCGGGGTCTGACGATGCTGACCCTGGGCGAGGAGACGGCCGCGATGTCCGGCCTGCCGATGGCCGCCCTGCGCACCGCCGCCGTGGCGGGCGCCGCCCTGTTGACCGGCGCGGCCGTGGCCGCCGCCGGGGTGGTCGGGTTCGTCGGCCTGGCCGCGCCGCACCTGGTCCGCCGGCTGGCCGGAGACGAGCCCGGGAAGGTCCTGGTTCCATCGGCGATCGCGGGAGCCATCCTGCTGACCGCCGCCGACCTCGCCGCCCGCATCCTGCCCAGTGAGCAGGAGCTGAAACTGGGCGTGGTCACCGCCCTGTTCGGCGCGCCGCTGTTCGCCCTGGTCGCCTGGCGGGCGGCGCGGAGCTGGCGCTCATGACCGCTGTTTGGACCTTCAACAATGTCGTCGCCGGGCCGGGCGGCCGGGCGGTGCTCAAGGACGTCAGCCTGTCGGTGCGGCCGGGTGAACTGGTCGGGGTGCTCGGCCCCAACGGCGCGGGCAAGACCAGCCTGCTGCGCGCCGGGCTTGGCCTGCTGCCGCTGCAGGCGGGGGAGGTGACCATCGCTGGCCACGCGATTGCGGCCCTCTCTGTGGCGAACCGCGCCCGGCAGGTCGGCTATCTGCCGCAGGAGCGCCGTGTCGGCTGGAACCTGGCCATCGAGCGGATCGTCCAACTGGGCTGTCCCGACCTGCCGGCGGGCGAGGCGCGGGCCTTGGCGCTGGCCTGTTTGAGCCGCGTCGGCCTGGCGGATTTCATCGGGCGCGGGGTGCTGGATCTCTCCGGCGGCGAGCGGGCGCGCGTGCTGCTGGCCCGGCTGCTGGCTACGCGAGGGTCGTTGCTGGTGGCGGACGAGCCGACCGCCGGCCTTGATCCGGACGCCCAGTTCCTGGCCCTGGACCTGCTGCGGCAGGAGGCGGCGCGGGGGGCGGGGGTCGTCGTCACCCTGCATGATCTCGCCTTGGCCGCCCGGACCTGCGACCGGTTGGTCATCCTCGGCGGCGGTCTGATCGCGGCGGACGGGGAGGCGGGGGATGTCCTGACGCCAGCGTTGCTGCGGTCGAACTTCGGGCTCGACGGCCGTTTTATCGACACCGATCAGGGGCCAATTCTGGTGACGCGCCGCGCCGCCATGGAGCTCACAGGGTGACATCCATCTTCAGGGCCGCCCTGCTGGCCATCAGCCTGGTCTGCGTGGCCCCGACGCCGCTGGTGGCCGGGGCGCCGGTCCAGGCCGCCGCGCGCGCTCCGGTCCAGGGCTATGAGGTGGTTCGCAGCTATCCCCATGACCCTCGCGCTTTCACCGAGGGCCTCTTCTTGCAGGACGGCTTTCTCTACGAAAGCACGGGGCTGCAGGGGCGTTCGTCAATCCGCAAGGTCGAGCTGGAGACCGGCAAGGTGATCCAGCAACGTGATCTGGCTTCCCGCTATTTCGGCGAGGGCATCGTCGCCTGGAAGGACCGGCTGATTCAGCTGACCTGGCGCGATCAGGTCGGGTTTGTCTACGACCTCAAGGACTTCGCCCCGAGGTCCAGCTTCACTTACAAGGGCGAAGGCTGGGCCCTGACCCACGACGGGCACAGGCTGATCATGAGTGACGGCACCGCCCAGCTGCGCTTTCTCGATCCCGAGACCCTGAAGGAGATTGGCCGGCTGGCGGTCACCGCGGGCGGCCGGCCGGTGTTCAATCTCAACGAGATCGAATGGGTCGACGGTGAAATCTACGCCAACATCTGGATGAGCGACACCATCGCCCGCATCGATCCGCAGACCGGTCATGTCCTGGGCTGGATCGACCTGGCCGGGTTACTGCCGATCGACGCCCGGACGGGCCGCGAGGACGTGCTCAACGGCATCGCCTACGACGCGGTCGGCAGGCGGCTGTTCGTGACGGGGAAGCGATGGTCGCGGCTGTATGAGATCAGTGTCAAACCCTGAGTCATCGCCGTAGGGCGAAATCCAGGGTTGGCGTCAGGCTGCACGCGATGTCCGGCCGTCGCCACCCGCTCGCTTCGCGGCCGGAGGCCGCTCGTGGGGCGGATGTCCAATACTCATTGCGTCGAGGTTCCCACCACCGAATAGCTGTAGCCGCCGCGCTTGAGGTCGGTGGACAGTTGCAGCGGCGCGCGGCCGCCGTTCAGCCGGGCCCGGTAGATCTGCGTCGTCTCCAGGGTCCGCATGACGTAGTTGCGGGTCTCGGAGAAGGGGATGCATTCGATGAAGTTCAGCGGGTCGCTGGCCGATCCGCGGGGGTCGCCGCAGATGCCGATCCACTGGGCGGGGCGGCCGGGCCCGGCGTTATAGGCGGCGGCGGCCATGGCGTAGGAGCCGCCGAAGGTGTTGGTCATGTCGCCCAGATAGCGGGCGCCCAGCCGCATGTTAAACTCGGGCTCATACAGTCGCTCCGGGGTGAAGGACTCGCCCAGCGACCGGGCCGTGCTGCGGCCAGTGGCCGGCAGCAGCTGCATCATCCCGCGCGCATCGGCGCCGGACCGGGCGCGGGGATCGAAGTTGCTTTCCTGGCGGGTGATGCTGAGTACGAAGGCCGGCTCCGCCGCGCCGGGCACCGACTGCACCGGCAGCACCGGATAGCCGCGCTCCGGCAGGATGAAGCCGCGCTGCGCCGCCGTGCGCACCGCCCGCATGGCCAGGTCCTGGTCGCCGGTCGCCCGGGCCATATCGACCAGCAGGGCCGCCTCGGCCGCCGTCGGCAGGACATCGTCGAGGTGCAGGACGAAGACCTTGAACTGGTCGCGCGCGCCCATGCTGTTGAGCATCTTGGCCGCCCGCACCACCTCGCGGCCCTCGAACCGGCTGCGGTCGGCCTGGGTGATGACCGGGTCCTTCTCCAGGACAACCTGTCTGATCCCCGCCTTCTCTGCGGCCAGCTGACCATAGAAGACCGTGATGTATTTCGAGCCCTGCAGATAGAAGGCCTGGGCCGCGGCCTTGTCGCCCAGCGCTTCGGCCGCCCGGCCCTGCCAGTAGAGGGCGCGCCCCTGGGTGATCGGCGAGACCCCGGCGGCGGCCAGGTTGGCGAAGTGCCGCGCGGCCGCCGCGGGATTGTTCAGCCGCGTCAGGGCCAGCCAGCCGGCGAAGAACTCCGCCTCGGCGGCGTCGGCGCCGACGATCATCCCGCTGTTGTTGGCGATATCGTAGGCGGCGCGGGCGTTGCCCTCCTGCAGGGCGGCGCCCAGCATCCGCTTCTTGTCGGGCCACAGCTTGATGGCCACCTCCTCGGCCGGAGGCGGCCGGAAGCCGCCCGCCAGGCTGTAGGCCAGGCCCGTCATGCCGCGCTTGTGGAAATAGACCGCCTGTTCGTAGATCAGGCCGGGGTCCTTGCGCTGCTCGGCGGTCAGGCCGGCGACCAGATCGTTGGCATCGGAGCGGCCGGAGCGCAGCGCCATCCGGGCGTCTGCCAGATTGCGATCGGGACCGTAGAGGCTGTCGACCATGTCGCGCGCCGCCGGGCCCTGCTGGCCGTAGAGCAGCATGTCGGTGCGCACGGCGTTGTCGTCGGCGGTGATCAGGTCGCTGAACCGGGCGCGCATCGAGCGCTGCGGATCGACGTCGAACAATCGGGTGCGCCACCAGCGGCGGATCAGGTCGGAGGCTTCCTGGCGGCTGCCCTGGGCCCGCAGCGCCGCGGCCAGGGCCATGACGCCCTCGACGGTCTGGGGCTCGCCGCCGCCGAACCAGGCGACGATCCGCGCCGGGTCCAGACCGGACGTCTCAAGCTTCTTTTCGGCGTTGATCTGGCGGGTGGCGCTGCGCGGCCAGCCGGCGAGATCGCGGCGGGCGGCGTCCAGCTCGAAGAAGGACATCGACTGCGGCGCGCCATCAGCCAGGGCCCAGAGGGCGATCTTGCGGGCCGTCGGGTCCTGGATGCCGCCCATGGCGCCGCGCACCTGGTCGCCATTGCCGGCCCGGCCTGCGGTCAGGGCCGCCATGACATAGCCGGCGTCGGTCTCGCTGACGCTGACATAGCCGGGCAGGGTGGGGGCGGAGAGCTGCACGGGCTGTTGCGCCGCGCCGGAGCTGGCGGTCAGCAGACCGCCGACCCCCAGAATCGCGCAGCCACCCGCCGTCAGAACCGTCCTCAATTTCGCCTGCACCAAAAGCCCTCCAAACAAACACGCGACCGACCCTAGGAAAGTCGGCCGAGCGGACATATTGTCCGCCCCCATTCCATAGCCGCAAGCGATTGCGGCGATCTCACGGCCTTTTGCACGCCATGTACCAATCCCCGTTCAAGGGCGTGATCCCCGCTCTGGTGACCCCATTCCGTGACGGCGTCGTCGATGAAGCGGCGTTCGTCGCCCTTGTCGAGCGCCAGATCGCCGCCGGCGTTCACGGTCTCGTGCCCGTCGGCACGACCGGCGAGACCGCGACCCTCAGCCATGAGGAGCACAGGCGGGTGGTGGAGCTGTGCGTCGCCACGGCGCGCGGCCGGGTGCCGGTGATCGCCGGCGCCGGCTCCAACGCCACCGCCGAGGCCATCGAACTGACCGCCCACGCCAAGGCGGTCGGCGCCGACGCGGCCCTTATCGTCTCGCCCTACTACAATCGGCCTAGCCAGGAGGGCATCTACCAGCATTACAGGGCGATCAACGACGCCGTGCAACTGCCGGTCATCGTTTACAACGTGCCCGGTCGGACCGGTTCGGACATGAGCGACGAGACCCTGGCCCGGCTGTCTCTGCTACCCAATATCGTCGGCATCAAGGACGCCACCGGCGACCTCGGCCGGATGTCGATGCAGCGGGTGACCTGCGGCGAAGAGTGGGTGATGCTGACCGGCGACGACCCCAACGGCCCCGGCTATATCGCCCAGGGCGGCCATGGCTGCATCTCGGTTACCGTCAACGTCGCGCCGGAAGCCTGTGTGACGATGTATAATGCCTGTCTGTCCGGCGACTGGGAGACGGCCCGCTACTGGCAGGACCGGTTGATCCGCCTGCACAAGGCGCTGTTCGCCGACGCCTCGCCGTCGCCCGCCAAGTTCGCCCTGGCGCAATTGGGCCTGTGCGCCGAAGACGTGCGCCTGCCGATCACGCCCTGTTCGGAGGCCGCCCGCGTCCTGGTGCTGGACGCCATGCGGGAAGTCGGCCTCGTCTGATGGCCAGCAACCTGATCGCGGAAAACCGGCGGGCCCGGTTCGACTATTTCCTCGACGACAAGATCGAGGCGGGCCTCGTGCTGACCGGCACGGAGGTCAAGTCGCTGCGCAACGGCCGGGCCAACATCGCCGAATCCTACGCCTCGGTCGAAGGCAATGAGATCGTCCTGATCAACGCCGACATCCCGCCCTATTCCGGCGGCAACCGCTTCAACCACGAGCCCCGACGCCCGCGGAAGCTGCTGCTCAAGCGCAAGCAGATCAGCCGCCTGATCGGCGCGGTTCAGCGCGAAGGCCGGACCATCATCCCGACCCGGCTGTACTGGAACGACAAGGGCATCGCCAAGCTGGAGATCAGCCTGGCCAAGGGCAAGAAGCTGCACGACAAGCGTGAAGCCACCGCCGAGCGCGACTGGCAACGCGACAAGGCCCGGCTGATGAAGGGCGATCACCACAGCTGAACGGGGTCGGCCGGCTCAGAGAAGCCAGCCGGCCGCCGAGAGGTGGCTGCCCTCGATCTGCAGCATGAAGTCGGCCAGGCCATCGCCGGTTATGTCGGCGGCCAATGTGGTGCGGCCTGTGGCGCTGGCGAAAGTCAGGGTCAACTCACCGCGCGCGCCGCTGAAGGCGGCCACCTGATGAAAGGCCTGGTCACCGGCGGCGATGGAATCTGCGTCTATCCCGGTCAGATCGACAACGTCCGCACCCTTCAGGTCGGTGATGATATCCTGTTGCGCCGCCGTACTGTCCTGGCTCGATAGGTAGAGAAAGGTATCGTCGCCTTTCCCACCGGTCAGGCGATCGGCGCCAAGGCCCCCGATCAGGGTATCGGCCTGCTCGCCGCCATTTAGAATGTCGGCGCCGCCCGCGCCATCGAGAGAGTCCTGGCCGTCCCCACCCGAGATTTTGTTTGCGCCGGCATTGCCAAGGAGCCGATTCGCGCCGGTATTCCCCGTGAGCGCAAAGTCACCGGCTCCTGCCAGGATTGCATTCTCCAGATTTGCCCCAAGAGTATAGGCCTTCAAGGTGGCAACAACGGTGTCTTCGCCCTGATTGACGAATTCCACCACAGTGTCGCCGGCGTCATCGACCCAGTATGTGTCATTGGCGTCTCCGCCATACAGGCTGTCGGCGCCTCTTCCGCCGTCGAGACTATCAGCCCCGGCCCCGCCGTCTAGCTGGTCGGCGCCCTTTCCGCCCGACAGGACGTCATCATAGAACCCGCCCGCCAGCGCGTCGTCGCCATCGCCGCCGGTGAAGGTGAAAACTTCGAAGTCGTGGGCTTCGACCTCCTTCTCGAATGCCGTCCCGGTCCAGCGCTGCGCGTAGGTGGATCCGAGCTGGACACCCGTGGTGGCTCCGCCGAAGTCCAGGACGAGCCGGTCGATGCCATAACCGCCGTAAATGCGATCGAACTCGGTTCCGAAGTTGCTTCCGATGACCGTGGCCGTATCGTCGCCGTTGTCGCAGTAGAGGATGTCGGCATAGGCGCCGAGCACGACGTGGTCGTCGCCCGTGGTCATGGTAAGGCTGAAGATCTCGGCGTTCCGAACCTGGGTTCCGTCCGCCAGCACAGTGCCGGCGGCTGTTCCGGCAAGTCGTGCGTCAAATGTTATGGCGGCGTCGTATTGGAAGCTTATCTCAATCAGGTCGATGCCAACCCCGCCGTCAAGAATTTCAATCCCGCTGCCGCCGCCAAGATAGTCATCGCCCTTACCGCCGGACAGGACGTCGTTATAGGACCCACCTGCCAAGGCGTCGTCGCCATCGCCGCCGGTAAGTGTGAAGGCCTCGAAGTCGCGAGCTTCGACTTCCTTTTCGAATTCCGTCCCGGTCCAGCGCTGCGCGTAGGTTGATCCCAGCTGGACACCCGTGGTTGCGCTACTGAAGTCCAAGATGAGGCGGTCAATGCCGTAACCGCCGTAAATGCGATCGAACTCAGTTCCGAAGTTGCTTCCGATGACCGTGGCCGTATCGTCGCCGTTGTCGCAGTAGAGGATATCGCCATAGGCGCCGAGCACGACGTGGTCGTCGCCCGTGGTCATGGTAAGGCTGAAGATCTCGGCGTTCCGAACCTGGGTTCCGTCCGCCAGAGACGCGCCACCGGCCGAGGCCGCGAACCGGGCATCGAAGGTGATGGAGCTGTCGTAGCGGAAGTTCACGTCGACGCTGTCGATGCCCGCGCCACCATCCAGAATGTCGGCCCCGTCGCCCCCACCGAGGTAGTCTGAGCCCTTTCCACCGGTCAGGATGTCGTCTCCGAAGCTCCCCGTCAGCGAGTCTGCGGCCGCCCCGCCAGTGAAAGTGAAGTTTTCAAACCCGCCATAAATCAATTCCGTCTCGAAGGCCGCGCCTTCCCAGCGAAAGGCGCTCTCGGACGTCATGCTAACCTGGGTTGTGACCCCGCCGAAATCAATGACCAATCGATCCGTCCCACCCCCACCGTAGGCCGAACTTCGGTCGGGCCCGCCATTGGGGCCGACAAAGACGACAACGTCGTTCCCGTCCTGGGTGCTGATCGAAGCGTTGAAGACCTGCGAGACCGTAATGAAGTCCGATCCGGAACCCGTCGTCAAAATGATCGCCTCCACGCTCTTGAGGTGGATGGAATCGCTCACCTGGCCGCCGGCGCCGGCAAACTGCGCCGAGACGTCTGTTGTGAGACTTGAAAGGTCGATGGACGCATTGTCAAAGCCCTCGCCGCCATCGACAGTGTCGCCCATGCCTATTGCAACAATGGTGTCACCGCCCCCCTCTCCGTAAAGGCGATCCTTTCCGGCGCCCCCAAACAGGATATCTCCATCGTTGCCGCCGTAAAGCTTAGAGTCCCATAGTCCAGCGCGCAGAACATCCACGCCATCAAGGCCGTATTGCGTGCCATAGTATGTATAGCTGTCGTCTGAGCTGTTATAGCTTAGGGCTGTGCCAAAATCATTGTTGCCTTCGGTGCCGATATAGACGTCTTGATGGACAATTCTTCCATTGAAGGTTCCTGGAGCCTTGGTCAAAGCGCATTCCCCCCTTAAGTTGCTCGGCTCAGGCTGCCACGCGACTGTAGCGATGCCAACGCACTAACCCACCGTCCGGTGCGCCATTCGACCACGCTGCCGCGAAACCGGCTTGATGCTCGACAAAGTCGTAAACCTGCCAGCCTTGACCAGATCGATCAAGCCGCCGGAGCAAACTTGGTCGTCGATCAGCCTGAGCAAGCGGTCGGTCGTCGCTAGCCGATCAACTCCCGCACCCGCAGGAAGATGTCCTCGAACATCGCCGGCGTCAGGCGGCCGGTGTTCGTGTTGAGGCGGGAGCAGTGGTAGCTGTTGATCACCCGGTAGGGGCCGGCGTCGAATTCCGAGCCGTGGCCCGGCGCGCCGGTTGTCCCTTTGAGGTTCAGCGCCCGCAGCAGGCTGCGCCGGGAGACATCGCCCAGGGTGACGATGACCTTGAGATTGGGCAGGGCCGCCAGGCGGTTGACGAAGAACGGCCGGCAGGCCTTTTCCTCGCTCGTCTCCGGCTTGTTCAGCGGCGGGGCGCAGCGGACGGCGTTGGTGATCATGCAGTCGACCAGCCGCAGCGAGTCGTCGGGCCGCGCCTCATAGGTCCCGGTGGCGAAGCCGGTCTTCTTCAGGGTGTCGTAGAGCAGCCAGCCGGCGTGATCGCCGGTGAAGGGCCGGCCTGTGCGGTTGGCGCCGGTGCGGCCTGGCGCCAGGCCGGCGACCAGCAGCCGCGCCGCTGGATCGCCGAACGACGGAGCAGGGCCGTTGAACCAGTCCGGATTCTGCCGCTGGTTTTCGCGGCGGTATTCGACCAGGCGAGGGCAGAGCGGGCAGTCGCGCGGCGGTTCGGGCGAGGTGAAGTCGACCGCCGTCACTACAGCTCGTCCTCGGCTTCGATCTCGGCGCGGGTGCGGTTGCTGTCCTGATTGTAGCGGGGGGCGGGGCTGCGTTGCGGACGGCCGATGATGTTGCCGAGATCGGCGAGATCGATGAAGTGGTCGGCCTGGCGGCGCAGGTCGTCGCTGATCATCGCCGGCTGGGATTTGACCGTGGAGACGACGGTCACCCGGCGGCCCTTGCGCTGAATGGATTCGACGACGGCGCGGAAGTCTCCGTCACCGGAGAACAGCACCAGGTGGTCGGCCGACTCGGCCATCTCCATCATGCCGACGGCGATCTCGACATCCATATCGCCGCGCCAGCGGTCGCGCCCCTGGCTGTCGGTGAACCTGCGCGCCGTCTTGGTCACCAGTGAGAAGCCGTTGTAGTCCAGCCAGTCGACCAGCGGCTTGATCGGGCTGTAGTCGTCGCCCTCGACGATGGCGGTGTAGTAGTAGGCGCGGATCAGAATGCCGCGCTTGCGGAACTCGTCGAGCAGCTTGCGGTAGTCGATATCGAAGCCCAGGGCCTTGGCCTGGGAATAGAAGTTGGCCCCGTCGATGAACAGGGCGAGTTTCTCGGTCGGATAAAAGGTCATCGGTTCAAATTCCTTGGGTCAAAATACCATCAATATGGACGAGGCCATCGTCATCGCCCTGGGCGGAAATCTCCCCGGCGATCACGGCGACAGCCGCCGCCTGCTGGAGGCGGCCCTGGACCGGTTCGCGGACCATGGGCTTCACCTCCTGGCGAGGTCCGGCTGGTGGCGCTCCGCCGCCTGGCCCGACCCGGCGGACCCTGCCTATACGAACGGCGTCGTCCTTGTCGAGACAGCCGCTTCCGTCCACCAGACCCTGGCCGAACTGCACGCCATCGAGGCGGCGTTTGGGCGGGTGAGGGGGGATATCAACGGGCCCCGGACTCTGGATCTCGATCTGATCGCCTTCGGCCGGCAGGTAATCGACGAGTCCGCCCTGACCCTGCCGCACCCCCGGGCGCACGAGCGGTTGTTCGTCATGGGCCCCCTGGCGCAGATCGCGCCGGGGTGGGTGCATCCAGTGTTGGGCAGGACAGCGACAGCGCTAGCGAAGGCCGCGACGGTGGGTCGGGATGCGCAGAAGGTTGCACTCTAGATCGCGATGAATGCGCACGCACCGGGCGTTGTGGGATCCCAAAACTCATGGTCTGTAGGTCCCACTTAGCGCGGGGGAAAATGATGAACCGGATTGCTAGCCAGACCTTTCTCTGGGCCGGCGCAGCGCTTGCGCTGTCCGGGGTGACAAGCTGCAGGACCCCGGACTTCGTCGACGTCAGTGATGGGGCTTTGACTACGCTTTCTCTGGTCAATGAGTCCGGCGCCCCGATCAGCGCCGCGCTCTACAAGGATCCAGCGACCTGTCGCGGACGATCAATGGTCCGACCGGCCCCGGCGCCCGGACAAACCCGCCAAGTTAGCGTCGCCGTCGGCAATGAGGTCACCGTGAGCTTCTTTCAGGACACCGGCGTAGCGATCATCGGTACGGCGGCGACGATCCAGGGCTGCGCGCCCACCGTCACGTTCCAGGCAGATGCGCAAGCAAGCTACGAAGTTCGCTACCTCAACTGCAGCGTCTTTGTCTCGCAGGTTTCGGAAGCCGGCGGCGTACTACCGAAGTCTAGGCCCGTGGTTGTCCAAGTCCGCACCTACACCAACGCCTTCGACGACTCCGGCCCCTTCTGTCGTTAGGCGACGTAAACATGGACCTGCCCGGACGTCCGAGCACCCGACATCAATTCGTCCTATCGACCCGCCATCCTTGCGGCGTTGCACAAACACGCGCAAAACACTATGTAGCCCGGTTCCACCGGCATCGCTGAGAGAGTCCATGGCCCGCGTCACCGTCGAAGACTGCATTGAAAAGATCCCCAACCGCTTTGGTCTGGTCCTGGTGGCCGCCCACCGCGCCCGGGGCATCTCGGCCGGCGCGGCTCTGATGGTCGATCGCGACAACGACAAGAACCCCGTCGTCGCCCTGCGCGAAATCGCCGACGACGTGGTCGACAACGAAGGCCTGCGCGAGCACCTGATCTCGACCCTGCAACGCGTCGACGAACGCACCGAGGCCGAGGAGGAGGCGGAAACCATCGCCCTGCTGGCCGATCCGACCCATATGCAGATGAGCGAATCGGAACTGATCCGCGCCCTGCAGAGCGATCGCGACGGCGGCCAGGAGGAGCGCTACTGAGCCCCGAGGGCTCAGAGCCTCTCTCCATAGAGGCGGCGTCCCCCGCCGCCTCGCCTCCGGACTTGCCTGCCGACAACTCGGTCGGCAGTCGCTTTGGGGCCAGCAACTCGGCCCTGGCCGAAGCGCCGGCCATCGACGCGGCGCCCCCGCCGCCCCCCGAACCCCCGAGACCCGCGACCGCCGCCCAAAAGGTGGCGGCCCGCCCCAAGTTCATGCGCCAGTTCGAGCTGATCGAACGGGTCCGCGCCTATGAACCCGACGCCGACGAGGCGCTGCTCAACAAGGCCTATGTCTATGCGGTGCGCATGCACGGCTCCCAGACCCGGGCATCCGGCGATCCCTATTTCGCCCATCCGGTTGAAGTCGCCGGCATCCTCACCGAATACCGGCTGGACACCGCCTCCATCGTCACCGCCCTGCTGCATGACGTCATCGAGGACACCCAAGCCACCCGCCAGGACATCGAAAACCTGTTCGGGGCCGAGATCGCCGAGTTGGTCGAGGGGGTCACCAAACTCTCGAAACTCGAACTGACCGCCGAATACACTCGTCAGGCCGAGAACCTGCGCAAGTTCATCATGGCGATCAGCAAGGACGTCCGTGTCCTGCTGGTGAAGCTGGCCGACCGCCTGCACAACATGCGGACGCTGAACTTCATCTCCAAGCCGGCCAAGCGCGAGCGGATCGCCCGTGAAACCCTCGACATCTACGCGCCGCTGGCCCGCAACATCGGCTGTCACCGCATCTGCACCGAGCTGGAAGAGCTGGCCTTCGAACAGCTCAACCCCGTCGCCCGCACGGCTATCATCCGCCGGCTGGAAGGCCTGCGGGGCGAGCAGGGCAGGGCGGTGGCCATGGTCAGCAGCGAAGTCACCCAGATCCTTGACCAGGAAACCATCGCCAGCCGCGTCTATGGCCGGGAGAAGCATCCCTTCTCCATCTGGCGCAAGCTGCAGCGCAAGGCGGTCGGGTTTTCCCAGCTTTCGGACATCTACGCCTTCCGGGTCATCGTCGACACCGAGGACGACTGCTACCGGGCGCTGGGCCTGATTCACCGGACCTGGCCCTGCGTGCCGGACCGGTTCAAGGACTTCATCTCCACGCCCAAGCGCAACAACTACCGCTCGATCCACACCACGGTGATCGGTCCCAAGGGCATGCGGATCGAGATGCAGATTCGCACCGAGGCCATGGACCGGGTGGCCGAGGACGGGGTCGCCGCCCATTGGCGCTACAAGAACCACTCCTACGGCTTCGACGCCGAACATATGCAGGCCGAGGGCGGCCGCGATCCCCTGGCCAACCTGCGCCAGCTGGTCCAGATGCTGGAACATGGCGGCGACGCCGAGGACCTGGTCGAACACGCCAAGCTGGAGATGTTCCTCGACCAGACCTTCGCCTTCACCCCGAAGGGCAGGCTGGTCAGCCTGCCGCGCGGGGCCATGCCGCTGGACTTCGCCTATGCGGTCCACACCGACGTCGGCGACACCACCATCGGCGCCAAGATCAACGGCGAACTGAAGCCCCTGCGCACGCCGCTGGCCAACGGCGACGTGGTCGAGATCATCCGGGGCGCCAAGCCGGCCGTGCCGCCCGACTGGCGCAGCCTGACGGTCACCGGCCGCGCCCGTTCGGCCATCCGCCGCCATATCCGCCAGACCGAGAAGGAAGAGTTCCTTCGCCTCGGCAAGGCGGCCCTGGCCCAGGCCTTCGACCGGGCCGGCAAGGCGCGCAGCGGCGTCTCCCTGCGGCCGGCCCTGGAACGGCTGGCGGCGCCCACCGAGGAAGATCTCTACAACGCCATCGGCCGGGGCCGTATCGCCCCGATGCAGGTGCTGGAGATCGTCTATCCGGGGCTGAAGGACAGCGAACGCGCCGCCGTCAGCGCGCGCCGCCGTATCGAGGACGGAACCGCCGCCCGCATCTTCGTGCGCGGCGCGGGCCTTGGCCACGGGATCACCCTGCACTTCGGAACCTGCTGCACCCCGGTGCCGGGCGACCGCATCGTCGGCATCCTGCAGGAAGACGCCAGCCTCATGGTTCACACCATCGACTGCCCCCGGCTGGCGGCCTTCGAGGATCGCGGCGACCTGTGGCGGGACCTGACCTGGACGCCGGAAGCCGAACGCAACACCGTCTCCCGCGCCCGGATGCGCGCCACCATCCTCAATACGCCGGGGGTTCTGGGCGAGGTCTGCACCATCATCGGCGAGGCCGGCGGCAACATCGTCGGCCTGAAGATGACCCACCGCCAGGAAGACGTGTTCGACGTCGATATCGACCTGGACGTGAAGGACAACCGCCACATCACGACGCTGGTCGCGGCCCTAAGAGCCTGCCCGAGCGTGGAAAACGCCGACAGGGCGATCAGCTGAACTTATTCCTTCTCCCTCTTGGGGGGGGAAGGTGTCGGCGCAGCCGACGGATGAGGGGTCTCACTGGCGGTGGCGGTAGGTCACCTCGCCGGCGCTGGCAGCTTTGCCTTTCATCAACCGTTTGGCGATCCGGCGCTTCGCGCCACCTCCCTCAAGCGGGAGAAGGAGAACGAGCCCCCCATGCCCCACATCCTCACCGGCGCCCCGGGCGCCGGCAAAACCGTCATCCTTCGCGGCCTAGAGCGCGCCGGCCTCCCCGTGGTTGAGGAAGCCGCCACCGATGTCATCGCCTGGCAACAGGCGCTTGGCGTCGCCGAGCCCTGGACCGACCCGGCCTTCATCAACGACATCCTCAGCCTCCAGATCCTCCGCCAGGACCGCGCCCCGCCGGACGCCATCCTCGACCGCTCGCCGATCTGCACCCTGGCCCTGGCCCGTTTCCTCGGTTTCGATCCGCCTGAGCGCCTGCTGGCCGAAGTCGCGCGCACGACGCAGGCCCAGTCCGTCGGCCGGCGGCCTTGCGTCCTCTTCGTCGAGAGCCTCCCGACCATCGTCAACACCCCGGCCCGCCGCATCGACCTGTCCGAGGCCCTGCGGTTCGGCGCGCTCCACGCCGAGACCTACCGCGCCCTCGGCTTCGACCTCATCCCAATCCCACCCGCGCCGGTCCCCGAGCGGGTGGCCATGGTGTTGGACCGATTGCCCTGACGGACTGTCGTCACGGCACGGTCAATTCGCGCTTGCGCCATACCCCGTTTTCGAACGACTGTTTGACTCAAGAGCAAACAAGCCTGCGAGGAGACGCGTCCATGTCCATCGACTTCGAAATTCCGGCGGAGGCCAAGGCGGTCCGCGAAAAGGTCCGCCAGTGGGTGCATGACGAGTGCAAGCCGGCCGAAAAGGCGCTGCTCGACGGCGGCGACTACAAGACCATCCTGGGTGAACTGCGGACCAAGGCGCGCGCGCGCGGCCTCTGGTGTCCCTTCATCCCGGTCGAGCACGGCGGCATGGGCCTGGGCCCGCTGGCCAACGCCCTGGTGCAGATGGAGCTGGGCGAGAGCTATCTGGGCGCCCTGTCCCTCAATACCCAAGGCCCCGACGACGCCACCATGCTGACCCTGCTGACCCACGGCACCGACTATCAGAAGGAGAAGTTCCTCAAGCCGTTGCTGAACGGTGAGAAGCGCATCTGCTACTCGATGACCGAAAAGGCCGCCGGCGCGGACGCCACCGGCATGCAGACCACGGCGGTCAAGGACGGCAACGAGAACTACGTCCTCAACGGCGAGAAGTGGTTCAGCTCGGCCGCCTCCGTCGCCGACATCGCCCTGGTCATGGCCAGGACCGACCCGGACGCCCCGCGCCACCAGCAGTTCTCGACCTTCATCGTTGAGCTGCCCAACCCCGGCTACCGCATCGTCCGCGATATCCAGACCATGGCCGCCGAAGGCCCGCTCAGCCACATCCTCGGCGGCGGCCATTCCGAGGTCGAGATCAAGGACCTGGTCATCCCGGCGGAGAACCTGCTGGGCGGCGAGGGCAACGGCTTCAACATGGGCCAGCACCGCCTGGCCTACGGCCGGCTGCGCCACGGCATGCACAATGTCGCCATGGCCCAGAAGGCGCTGGACCTGGCCACCGCCCATGTCGTCAAGCGCGAGACCTTCGGCAAGAAGCTGAAGGACCGCCAGGGCGTCCAGTGGATGCTGGCCGACTGCGCCAGCGAGCTCTACATGGCCCGGCTGATGCTGATCCACATCGCCTACAAGGCCGAGAAGGGCATGGACCTCCGCCAGGAGAACTCCATCGCCAAGGTCTTCCTGGCCCATATGGTCCACAAGGTGGTCGACACCGCCATCCAGCTGCACGGCGCCCTCGGCTACTCGATGGATACCCCCCTGGCCCGCTGGTACACCCACATCCGTTCGCAACGCCTGGTCGACGGGCCGGACGAGGTGCACCGCTGGACCGTCGGCCGCAACGTCATCAAGGCCTTCGAGCGTGACGGCACCACGGCCGCCGCGGCCGGCGGGGATATCATCTAGTCCGGCCTTGAACCCTTCCCCCTCGAGGGGGGAAGGGCAGGGTTGGGGTGTTCGCGCCATCGTTTCGCGGTGATCCGAAACCGGCGCCGATGCCTTCAGCGCTACAGCTTTAGACCGTTTGCCAGCACCCCCACCCAACCCTCCCCCCTCGAGGGGAGGGCTCCGGAGGTTCCAAATGCCCGAAACCATCCTCGACCCCGCCCTGCCGATCGTCGATCCCCACCACCACCTGTGGGACCGCACCTCGCTGGTCAGCCAGCTGCCGCCGCCCAAGCACGGGTTCGAGCAGATTATCCGGCGCGTGCCGCGCTACCTGCTCGACGAGCTGCTGGCCGACATGAACAGCGGCCATAACGTCATCGCCACCGTCTATATGGAATGCGGAACCTTCTATCGGCCCGGCGGCCCGCCGGAGCTGAAGGTCGTCGGCGAGGTGGAGGCGGTCAACGGCCTGGCCGCCATCGCCGCCAGCGGCGTCTACGGCCTGGCCAAGCCCTGCGCCGGCATCGTCGGCCATGCCGACCTGACACGGGGCGCCGCCGCCCGCGAGGTGCTGGAGGCCCTGACCGTGGCCGGGGGAGGGCGCTTCCGCGGCATTCGTCACAGCGCGTCCCACGATCCCGACAGCGACGTTCTCGGCCCGCTGGTCCGTCAGCCGGCCGGCCTTTATCTGGATGCAAAGTTCCGCGAAGGCTTCGCCCAGCTTGCGCCCCTGGGCCTGTCGTTCGACGCCTGGCTGCTGGAGCCCCAGCTTCCCGATCTGATCGACCTGGCCCGCGCCTTCCCGGACACCCCGATCATCCTCGACCACGTCGGCACGCCGCTGGGCATCGCCAGCTATACGGGCCGCCGCGAAGAGCGGTTCGACACCTGGCGCGACAACATCCGCAAGCTCGCAGAATGCCCGAACGTCTCGGTCAAGCTGGGCGGCCTGGCCATGGTCTTCCCAGGCTTCGACTCCTGCCTGTCGGAAACCCCGGCGCCCTCGACCCAACTGGCCGCCGAATGGAAGCCCTATCTGGAAACCTGCATCGAGGCCTTCGGTCCCGAGCGCGGCATGTTCGAGAGCAACTTCCCGGTCGACATCCTGTCCTGCAGCTACGCCACCCTGTGGAATGCCTTCAAGGTCTTTGCGGCGGGCTATTCGGACGCCGAGAAGACGGCCCTGTTCAGCGGCACGGCGACGAAGGTCTACAAGCTCGACCTGTAGTCCCCGGTTCCTCCCCCGAGGAGCGAAGCGACGCGGGGGAGGGGGACCGCCGCCCCGACTTCAGGGGCGGGGGTGGAGGGGGCAACGCCGGCTTTTCAGGGTATGGCGCGTTCTGGCCCGTCGGCCGGCCGCCTGCTTCTTCGAAATCCCGACCGCCGGTGTTGCCCCTCGACCCCGGCCTACGGCCGCGGTCCCCCTCCCCCAGCGCTTCGCTTGGGGGAGGAACTGAGCTAAACGAATCCCATGACCTCAGAAGACGTGCTCGAAGAATTCCGTGGCGCCGGCGCCCTGCGCGAAGGCCATTTCGTCCTGTCCAGCGGGCTGCACAGCCCTGTCTTCCTGCAGAAGAACCTGGTCTTCGCCCAGCCGGACCGTTGCGCGCGCCTGTGCAAGGCCCTGGCGGAGAAGATCGTCGCCGCGGTCGGCAAGCCGGACGTCTGTATTTCGCCGGCCGTCGGCGGCATCATCCCGGGCTATGAGACGGCCCAGCAGCTGGGCGTCACCTCCCTCTACGTCGAGCGGGAAGGTGGTGAGTTCAAGCTGCGCCGGGGCTTCCAGATCGAGCCCGGCGCCCGGGTGGTCATGGTCGAGGACATCGTCACCACCGGCCTCTCGTCCCGCGAGTGCATCGCCGCCATCCATGCCGCCGGCGGAACCGTCATCGCCGCCGCCTGTATCGTCGACCGCTCGGGCGGCAAGGCCGACGTCGGCGTGCCGCTGATCGCGCTGGCGACCCTCGACGTCCCCGCCTATCCGGCCGACGCCCTGCCGCCGGAGCTGGCTTCGATCCCGGTTCAGGATCCGGGCAGCCGGCGGTTGGCGGCAAAATAGCGGCTAGGACATTCGACAGCGATCGCGGCGGCTGATCGGTCGCCCGCCGCTCCGGTTGGCTGACGCGCCGGATTGGGGCGGATGAAATCTCCCATCCGATCGGACCTTGGTGTAATCCACCGCCATGAGCACCAATGACACATGGACCGTCGCCGGACGCACCTTCAGCTCGCGGCTGATTGTCGGGACCGGCAAGTACAAGGACTATCAGACCAACGCCGACGCAGCGCGCGCCGCCGGGGCGGAGATCGTCACCGTGGCGGTGCGGCGGGTCAACCTGACCGATCCGACCCAGCCGCTGCTGGTCGACTACGTCAAGCCGACGGAATTCACCTTCCTGCCCAACACCGCCGGCTGTTTCACCGGCGAGGACGCGGTGCGGACCCTGCGCCTGGCGCGGGAGGCCGGCGACTGGTCGCTGGTCAAGCTGGAGGTGCTGTCGGACGCCAAGACCCTCTATCCGGACATGGAAGAGACCCTGCGGGCGCTGAAGCTGCTGGTCGCCGAGGGATTCGACGTCATGGTCTATTGCACTGACGATCCGGTCTACGCTCGCAAGCTGGAAGACGCCGGAGCCGCCGCCATCATGCCGCTGGGCGCGCCGATCGGCTCGGGCCTGGGCATCCAGAACCGGGTCAATATCCGGCTGATCGTCGAGCAGGCGAAGGTGCCGGTGCTGGTCGACGCCGGGGTGGGCACCGCCTCCGACGCCGCCATCGGCATGGAGCTGGGCTGCGACGGCATCCTGATGAACACCGCCATCGCCGAGGCCCGCGATCCGATCCTGATGGCCAGCGCCATGAAACACGCCGTCATCGCCGGGCGGCAGGCCTATCTGGCCGGCCGGATGGCGCGGCGGATGTACGCCGATCCGTCGTCGCCCCTGGCCGGCCTGATCTGATTGCGCGACAGGCGCTTACCGGGCTAGCCTCCGAGCCTGTCCGGGGGAGTAGTCGATGCGCGCGGTTCTGTTGCTGGGCACGGCCCTGTCGTTCATCTCGATGGCCGCGCCGGAGGCGCAGCCCTATGTGGCGGCGATCAACTCTACCCTCTGTTCGGACGAGGCCCAGGGCTCCGGCGGCCTGACCAGGGCGACCGGACCGGCGGTGATGCGGCCGGGCTTTGGCGATGACACCCTGAAGATCGCGGCGACGCCGGAGGCGCAGCGCTGGTTCAACTACGGTCTGCAGTCCGCCTGGGCCTTCGCCCACGACCAGGCCAAGACCGCCTTCGCCGAGGCGGCGCGGCTGGATCCGGCCTGCGCCATGTGCGTCTGGGGCCAGGCCCTGGCCGCGGGGCCAACCATCAACTACCCCATCGATGGCGACGAGACGACCACGGCCCTGGCGCTGGCCAGCAAGGCCAAGGGACTGGCGGCCGGCGGCTCTCCCCTGACCCTGGCCCTGACCGAGGCCATGATCGTGCGCTATCGAAAAGGGAACGGCGACTACGCCAAGGCCATGCAGGCCATCGCAAACGCCAATCCCAACAACGATACGGTGCAGATTCTCACCGCCGACGCCCTGATGATCGCCGGTCAGGAGAAGTCGGCTGTGCCCCTGCTGGAGAGGGTGCTGGCCCGGGACCCGCGCAGCGCGGGCGCCATCCACTTCTATATCCATGCCACCGAATGGATCGACCAGCCGGGCAGGGCGGAAGCCTATGCCGACCAGCTGAGGGGCCTGGCGCCCGGCGCCAGCCACCTGATCCACATGCCGTCGCACACCTATTACCAGATTGGCCGCTACCGGGACGCGGCCTTCGCCAATGTCGCGGCCATGGATGTGGACCAGGCGGCGATGACACGGCCAGGCGCGCCGGCGGCCATCTGGATGGTCCCCTACTACGGTCACAACATCCGCTTCGCCATGGGCGGGGCGCTGATGGCTGGTGAGCCCTCGGCGGCGCTGAAGATCGCCGACCACTACCTGGAGGTTCCGGCCGATATGATTCTCCAGGGCGGCCCCTATGCCCAGATGGGCGTGGCCTCGGCCTGGTTCGCCTATGGCCGGTTCGCCGATCCGGCCCGGATGCTGGCCATGGCCGGTCCGGACAAGAGGCTGACCTTCGCCCGCGCCATGTGGCGCTACGGTCGGGGCGAGGTTCGGGCCCGGATGGGCGACGCCGCCGGGGTGCGGGCCGAGGCGGCGAGACTGTCGCCCGACCAGGTTGGCCGCCTGCCCAACACCACCACCGCCAATCTGACCGAGATCGCCCAGCTGACCCTGCTGGGCCGCGCGGCGATGATCGAGGGAAACTACCGCGAGGCCGCCGACCGGTTCCGCGCCGCCGCCCGCCTGCAGGAAGACAGTTTCGCCAACGATCGCGATCCGCCGACCTGGTGGTATCCGGCGCGGCGCAGCCTGGCGGCGGCGCTTCTGGCCCAGGGCAAGTACGGCGAGGCGCTGGAAGAGACCCAGACGGTCCTGAAGCGCTGGCCGAAGGATCCAATGACCCTGCTGGTCGTCTCCCGCGCCCAGGCCGGTCTGGGCGACCGGACTGCGGTCACGGCGGCAATTTCGCAAGCCCATCAAGGCTGGGGCTACGGCGAAATCGGCCGCACGCCCCTGGGTCTGATCTAGAGATTTGGGTCTGACTAGAGTCCGGCCAGCTCAGCGGCGAGGGCGGCT
Organism: Caulobacter sp.; assembly: GCA_044239675.1. Lineage (GTDB taxonomy): Bacteria > Pseudomonadota > Alphaproteobacteria > Caulobacterales > Caulobacteraceae > Caulobacter. Next base: position 486,245 of record JBIIAX010000001.1, on the reverse strand, counting down.
TTGATGGCCTCCGGATCGGCGCCGCTGACCGGGGTGCTGCCGATCACGAAGGCCGGTGTGCCGTCGATGCCCATGGCCTGGGCCAGCTCCCGCACGTCCTCCAGATAGGCTTTCTGCTCTGGCTTGGCTTCCAGGGCGCGGACGCTGGCGGGGGAGATGCCGTTGCGGGTGAGCAGGTCGTCGACCATCGCGTCGGTCAGCGGCTTGCGCGACATCATCTCCGAGTGGGCATCGAGGAACAGCCCCTTGCCGGCAAGCGCCCGGGCGGCGGCGGCGGCGTATTCCGAGGTCGGTCCGAACTTGCCGAGGGTGTAGTCCTTGAACACGAACCGGACATTGGGGTGGTCGCGGATGATCTGCATCATCTCCGGCGCAATGACCTTACAATAGGCGCAGTTGTAGTCGTAGAACTCGACCACCGTCAGCTTGCCTTTCGGGTTGACCACGACGTCGCGGCTGTCCCGCTCCAGGCGAGCCTTGAACTTGGGGATGCTGGCGCGGACCTGGGCCTGGGCGTCGGCGATCTGCTTCTGCTGCAAGGCGTTAGAGACCTCGACCAGCACCTCGGGGTTCTGCAGCAGATAGGCGCGGACCTTGTCGCCGAATTCCTTGTCGACCTTGACGCTGGACGCCGCCGCCGACGCGGCGCTGGGCTTCGACGCCGGCCGATCACAGGCGCTCAGCATCAGCAGGGTGGAGAGGGCGAGCAGGGGGGCGAGGCGGCGCATCGGCGGGGTCTCTTCAGGCGTCGGTGTAATGGTGAAAACTGTCGAAACCGGCGAGTGTCCTACCGCCTGGCGATCGAGCCTTCCTTGGCGAGATCCTTCAGGTCATCGTTGCTGGGATTGGAGGCCAGGACGATGTCGGTGGCGCGCCGCCAGCTGACGGTGTTCTTGTCGAGGAGATCGCGGGCCCGCATGGCGAAACCGCGCGCCTCGTTCAGGCCGCCGAGATTGTAGTAGTATTCGGCGGTGGACAGGCGGGCCAGCCCCTCGTCGCCGCGAGCGTCATAGGCCTGTGCCAAAAGACGCCATGCGTCGGGGATGTCCTCGTTGATCAAGGCCCGCTTCAGCTCATCAATCCCCTCGTCCCGCTTTTTCGGATCGTCGAGATTGATAAGGGTCTGGCCGAGGTTGATGCGCAGCAAGGGCGCATCCGGCTTGAGGGCGACGGAACGGCGCTGCGGCTCTTCCGCCTCCTTGGCGCGGGCAAATTCAAACAGCATCTGACCCTTCAACTCCCAGAGATAGGGGTTGTCGGGATGCTCGACCAAGAGGGCGTCGGTCAGCTTCAGCGCCTTGTCGACATCCTTGAGCCGGTAATAGGCAATGGCGCGAGCATATTTGGCCGGGTAGGTGGTGTTGGTTTCCGGAAAGTCCAGCAGGGCCTTCTGCGGGGTGGTGAAGCCGAGGATCTTGGCCTTCATGACATTGTGCAGCTCAATCGACTCCGGCGAGTCGACGGCGTCAAAATGCGGCTGTTTCTCGACCCGGGTGCGCAGCAGCTCGATCCGTTCCGAGGAGAGGGGGTGGCTGCGGAAATAGGGGAAGCGACGGGCTTCCTGGAAGACTTCCTGGTAGCGGAACTTGTCGAAGAAATCGACCAGGCCCTTGCCGGACTGGCCGCTCTTTTCGAGGAATCCGACGGCCGCCTGGTCGGCGCGGCCTTCCTGTTCGCGGCTGTAACCTAGCGCGCCCAGCTGGCCGAAATAGCCGCCGTTGGCGATCAGCATGGCGCCGGCGTCGGGCGCGCCGGCCAGCATGGCCAGGACGCCCAGGCCCATGGTCAGCAGCATCGGCCGCAGCCCGGCCTTCATCATGTCGTCGGAGCGCATCGGATGGGCGCCGGAGAGGTGTCCCGTCTCGTGGGCCATGACGCCCTTGAGCTGGTTGGGGTTTTCCGTCTCCAGGATCAGGCCGGTGTTGAAACCCATGGTCAGCCCCTGGGTGGCGAAGGCGTTCATGGTGTTGTCGCCGATCAGCAGGATGGTGACATCCTTGGGCGTTATGCCGGCGGCGATCAGCTGCGGGTCGGCCTCCTGATGGAGGATTTCCTCGATCTCGGTATCGCGCAGCAGCGATATGCCCTGGGCATAGGCCGGCAGGGCCGAGCCCAGCACCAGACTGGCCGCGGTGAGGCCCGCGATCAGGGGCTTGAGCCAGGCGACCAAAGCCGGCCGGGAGGGGTTAGCGCGGGCGTTCATGCGAGAAACCTACTCCGAATGCGCCCCCGCGCTAACCACACTCTAATCATTGCCGATCAGCGGCGCCACCAGCCACGTTTCGGCTTCTCCGGCGGCGCGGTGATTTCGCCCGGTAGCGGCGCGACGATGCTGGGCGCTTCGGCGACCGGCGCGGGGGCCGGTTCGGCCGCTGCGACGGGCTCGGGCGCCGGTTCCGGTGTCAGGTCCGCCGCGACTTCAGGCGGCGTTTCCGGCGCCGGGGGCGTCAGGGTCTCAACGACCGGCTCAGCAGGCGTCGGAGCTTCGACGGCAGACTCGGCGACGGGCGCCTCCACCGCCGGGGCGACTTCGGCCTCTACGACATCCGCGTCGGCCTTCTTGCCTCGGGCGCGGCTGCGGCGGGGCTTCTTGGCCGGCTCCTCGGTGGGCAGTTCGACCCAGACCTCGTCGGTGAAGGGCTCGCTGGCGCCGACCGTGAGGTCGGGTATCACCGGGGCGAAGACCTCGCCGGAGGGCTCGGCCGTGGCCGGTTCGGGACGGCGTTGCGGGGCTTCGGCCCGGACCGGCGTCGCCGGTTGTTCAGCCTGACCATCCTTCACGGCCAGCATGCCGCCGCCTTCCAGGGTGGCGGGGTCGTGCCACTGGAAGGGGTCGTCGCCGAAGGGAACGCGCGGACGGGCCCAGGCGAAGCCGTCCTTGGGACGATCTTCCTCGCGGCTGCGACGCCCGCCCCGGCGACCGCGGCGACGGCGGCGGCCGTCCTTGTCCAGTTCGTATTCGCCGGCGTCGGCGTCCAGGTCGGCCGCAGCTTCGCCCTCGACGGCGGCTTCGCCCTCGGCGGCCAGCGGTTCGGCGTCTCCCTCGTCACGGCGACCGCCCCGGCGACGGCGGCGGCGGCGACCGCCCCGGCCATCGTCGTCGTCACGGCGGGGTTCGCGCGCCTCGACCGGACGATCGTCGCGGCGCGGCTGAACACTGGCCTCGGCGGTCTCGCCCTCGTCGTCCTCGGCGATGATTTCGTCTTCGTCCTCTTCCTCGTCATCCGGCGGAACGAAGTCGTCGTCCTCGACATAGGCCTGGGCCTGGGAGGTGAGGGCCGCGTCCAGCGGGTGCAGGCTGTGCTCGCCGGTGGCGGTCCGCTCCAGCTCGCAGTCGGCGTGGGCCAGGGCGTCGTCGCACTGGATGGTCACATAGAGGTTGTGGACGTGGTGGATGCGGGCCAGGTGGGCGCGCTTCTCGTTGAGGATGTAGAGGCCGACGGCCGCCGGCACCTTCAAGGTCAGTTCGCCGCCGCCGCGCAGGGCTTCCATCTCCACCGACCGCAGGGCCGACAGGGCGGAGGATTCCACCGAGCGAACCCGGCCGACGCCTTCACAGTGGGGGCAGACGTGGGTGGTGCCCTCCAGCACGCCGGTGCGGCGGCGCTGGCGGCTGATTTCCATCAGCCCGAAGGAGGAGATCTTGCCCATCTGAACCCGGGCGCGGTCGTCCTTCAGGTTATCCTTGAGCACCTTCTCGACGGCGCGGTTATTCTTCGACTCCTCCATATCGATGAAGTCGATGACGATCAGCCCGGCCAGATCGCGCAGACGCAGCTGGCGGCAGGCCTCCTCGGCCGCCTCCATATTGGTCTTCAGGGCGGTCGCCTCGATATTGCGCTCGCGGGTCGCCTTGCCGGAGTTGACGTCGATGGCCACCAGGGCCTCGGTCTGGTTGATCACCAGATAGCCGCCGGACCGCAGCGGGACGACCGGGCTGTAGATCTGCGACAGCTGGCTTTCGATACGGTGGGCCACGAACAGCGGCGTCGGCTCGCGGTAAGCCACCACCTTGGCGGCCTGGCTGGGCATGATCATCCGCATGAAGTCGCGGGCCTCGCGGTAACCGCCTTCGCCCTCGACCTGGACGCTGTCGATGTCCTTGTCGAACAGGTCGCGGATGGCCCGCTTCACCAGGTCCTCTTCCTCATAGATCAGGGCCGGGGCCACCGAATTGAGGGTGGTGTCGCGGATGTTTTCCCACAGCCGCATCAGATATTCGTAGTCGCGCTTGATCTCGGCCTTGGTGCGCTTGGCGCCGGCCGTGCGGACGATCAGGCCGAGGCCCTTCGGCACATCCAGACCCTGAACGACGCTCTTGAGGCGCTTGCGGTCGGTGGTCGAAATGATCTTGCGCGAAATGCCGCCGCCCCTGTCGGTGTTGGGCATCAGCACGCCATAGCGGCCGGCCAGCGACAGATAGGTGGTCAGGGCCGCGCCTTTGTTGCCGCGCTCTTCCTTGACGACCTGGACCAGCATGATCTGCCGGCGACGGATGACGTCCTGGATCTTGTACTTGCGCATGAGGCGGCGCCGGCGGCGCTCGACCTCTTCTTCCATGTCATCGTCTTCGTCGGCGCCGCGCGCCCGGCCGCCGCGATCCTGCGCGGCCTGCTCCTCGCCATCGGCGTGATCGTCACCGCCAACCTCGTCGGAGTCGCGATGGCTGTCGCCGTCGCCTTCCGAGGCTTCAAAGGTGTCGGACTCTTCGTCGCCGGCTTCCAGAACCGGATCTGATTCTTCCCGCGCGGCAGGCTTGGGCCGGCTGCGGCCCCGGCTGCGATCACGATCGCCGCGACCGCGCTTGGGCGCCGGCTCGTCGTCTTCTTCGGCCACTTCTCGCATCAGCGCTTCGCGGTCGGCGACGGGGATCTGGTAGTAGTCCGGGTGGATTTCGTTGAAGGCCAGGAAGCCGTGGCGGTTGCCGCCGTACTCGATAAAGGCGGCCTGCAGGCTGGGTTCGACCCGCGTCACCTTGGCGAGATAGATGTTCCCGCGAAGTTGCTTGCGGCTCTGGCTTTCGAAATCGAATTCCTCAATCCGGCTGCCGTCCAGGACGACGACACGCGTTTCTTCGGCGTGTGCGGCGTCGATGAGCATTTTTTTCGTCATCGATGGTCTCTCTCCGGCAAAGGGCGCGCTCTTGGCGCAGCCGCCGGTCTGGTTGATTGGCGCGCAGCACGCCGCGAAGCCCGCCGCTCTCGGAAGAGGCGGGGCCTTGCAGATGCGTGATCGGGGCGTGCGCGCGGCCCATGAAATCTAAAGTCCCTTGGTGCGCCGGCGGCGCGTGGGGGGCGGATGTTTGGCGCGTCCTTCCGCAAGATGCGAGGCCGGACGCCAGCCTGTCGGTGCGCGGAGCCATCCCATCGGTTGCGGGACGCGGCGCGCGAAGCAGACCTTAGCCTGATCGGTACGTGGAAGGGAAGGGCGGTGGTTGGACGATCCGCCAGACGGACGCCGCCCTTCGCTACGCCGGCTTTTCGCTGGCGCGCGCTTCCACCCGGCTCAGGGAGTCCGGCACCAGCCGTTCGGAAAACCCGGCCAGGAAACACCAGATGATCAGTTTGGCGAGGGCCGGGGTCGGCGAAAGAACCCTATGACCATTGACGGTGAGTTCGCGGAAAAGGCCGAGCAGACTATTTCCCACAACGCTGGCGCCCGTGCTTTTTGAGCCGTCCAAGGGGGCGATGGCGATGTCGGGAAAGGCCAGGCCCCCGACGAGTCCGCTGCGAATGAGGTAGTAGAAAATGACCGCGCCGATGCCGCCGTAGAGCAGGCGCAGGAGCAGCATCGAGTTGGAGAACTGCCGCAACGCCTCGTCGAAGGCCAGCGATGACTGCTGTCCCTGAAAGTTGAGAATCCGGCTGAAATAGGCGCCAAGCGCGCCAAGCGAGGCGGCCAGCACCAGGCCAAAGGCCGGTTCGTTGTAGGGCACGAATTCGGCCAGGGTCCGCGGCTGCAGCGGCCAGCCCCATTTGGAGAACAGATAGAAGGACAGATAGATCGCGGGGGCGGCCAGGGTGGCGACGGCCGTGCCGATTCCGAAGAACAGCAGCCGCACGGCCGTTTGCCTTCGCAGGATCCTCTGGAACCGACGGTCTACATAGACGCCCTGCACAGCATACAGCAGCGCGCCGTACTTCGCCCGTTGGGTCTCGATATTCGTGGCCGTTCCATCAAGAAGCGCCTTGTCTTCCTCGAACTTGTCGTAGCCGGGAAGGAGCTTGGCCTCCGGACGATTCAGCAGCGTCTGGTATTCGGCCTGTAACTGAGGGGCCAGCAGCCATTGGCCAATGTATTGCGAGGCGGCGTTCATCGACGCCCATTCTTCAGCTCGGCTACGGGATTGGCGATTCTCGCCGAGAAGGGCGTCTATATCGGCCTGCGCCTTCGGGGACGCCTGGTCACGGGCCACCCTCCAAAGCGACCTCAAGGAGGCCCACTCAAACGCGATCCGTTCGTTCGGGGTGTGATTGCGCCTGCCGGAAGTCGAAAAGACGGCCAGGAACCGCGCGAGCGAAGACTGGGGCATGCGGCCTCTCCGATCAGCAGCCGGCGGCGAAGTCGGCTCAAAGCCGGCGCGGCTTCATTGTCTGGAACGCCTACTGATCGACAAGGCGGCGGGGTGCGCCTCGGCTGTCGCGGCTCAGTCAATCACAAATCGACTATGGCACAACCCTAAATTTACTCTCGTTTAGCTTCCACTGCGCAGGCGGCTCCGTCAGAGGGAGACCGGGCTATGCCCGCCGGTACAGATAATCCGCCGGCAGTCCCATTCGCAGGCTGGCCTGGGCCGGAGGGCCGCCGGGAATGGCCAGCCGATCGGCGGTCCTGCCGGCGAAGCGGATCAGGGCGCCTTCCCAGGGCTTGAGGTTCCAGGCGCTGCCGAGGCCCAGGGTATCGCGTAGCCAGGCGGGAAGCAGGGTGACACCGGCGCGGATCAGTATGTTCTGCAGGGGACGCAGCGGACCGGGCAGGGCCGGAGTGCGGCGCATGATGTCCAGGAATTCCAGAACGATGTCCGAGCGCTCCAGGCTTGGGCGCATGGCCTCGAACTGGGCGTTCAGCTCCGCCTCGCTGGTCGGGGCGCCGGTCGCGCCGTAGAGGCGGGCGGCCGGGGCCGATTCGGCGTAGAGGCGGCTGCGCTCGGTCGGCGACAGCGGGCGGACGAAGGCGTGGTAGGCCTCCATGAAGCCGAAGGAGGCGGTGGCCTGGACCCAATCGAGCAGGACCGGATCGTCGGCGCGGTAGGGCTGGCCGGCGGGGGTGACGCCCGCGACCCGGCCGTGCATCCGGCCGACCCCGGCGATCATCTTCTCGGCGACGCTGGTGGCCCCATAGACGGTGACCATGGCGGCCAGGCCCGTGCGCTTCATTCGGGGCAGGGGATCGGTGCGGAAGCTGGTGTGGTCCCAGACGCCGGAGCGGACCCGGGGCTCCGCCAGTTCCAGAAGCACGGCGGTGACCCCGCCGATGAACAGGCTGATCGGGTTCTTGAACACCTGCCATGAGACCGAATCGGGTGCGGCCAGGGCGGCCTCGCCGGCCGGCTGGGTGAAGTCCACCTTTGGCATGCCCCTGGGCTGGACATAGGCATCGGTGGCGGCCTGGGCCGCCGCGTCGAGGCGGGCCTTGGCGGCGCGGGGCAGGTCTATGGCGTTCATCCTGGGAGTCCTTGCACCCCTTGAAGGTGATGTCTTGGCGTCCGTCCGCAAGCTAGCGGAACCGATAGGTCAGCTAGCCTGCAGGCTGCCGATATAGCCCAGCACGCCGGCGCGATGCACCGCCTGTGACCGGCCGGCGACCTGCAGCTTGCGGGCGGCGTTGGTGATGTGAAAGCGGACCGTGGGCAGGGAGATGCGGACGATCTCGGCGATCTCCCCGTCGGTCTTGCCGGCCGCCGCCCACTTCAGGCACTGGATCTCGCGCCGGGTCAGTCGCGCGGGAATAGCGGCGGCTCCGGCCAGGCTGTCGGCATAGGTGGCCATGAACCGCAGGCTCAGCGCGTGAAGCTCGGCCGCCCGGGCCTCAAAGAGAGAAGCGACATCGATAGCCGGATCCGGCGAGGCCCAGACGATGGCCCCGATGGCGCCGCCGGCCAGATAGGCGGGGGCGATGATCGCCGAGCCCACGCCCAGGGCGTCGATCGGCCCATCGGCATTGACCGCCTCCAGGGCGGGACTCTTGCGCCAGGTGGCCAGGCGGCCCCTGGTGAAGAAGAAGGGCTCGGCGCTGGTGCGGGCGGCGTAGACGAAGGCGGAGCGCAGGGCGAAGCCGCGATCTTCCCAATAGCGCAAGTCCGGATCGACCCAGCAGAACAGGCTGCCGGCGAAAGGCCGGCCGTCGGCGCCGCGCATCGGCGCCGGACTGCCGATATCGGCAGTGGCGGCGATGTTGGGCAGGCCCATGGCCTTGCCCGCCTCGGCCACCTTCCAGGCAAGGCGGGAGACCTCATCCATCGGCTGGGAGACGGGATCGGTCAGGGTCGCCATCCTTCCGCCAGGGCAATAGCGCCCTATCAGTTTCGCTAGCTTGTCGGGCGCCGCGGGCGCCGCCAAGGTTCGCGCAAGCTGCGCTAACGCTTACGCCAGCGTCAAGAAGACAACCGCCCGGGAGGCGGAGGGGAGAAGAGATGATCAGGATGAAATGGGCCGCTTCGAGCGCGGTGATCGCGTTCGCCTGCGCCTTCGCGGCGCCGGCCTTCGCGCAGGAGGCCGAGGATCCCAACGCCATCGAGGGGATCATCGTCACCGCCCAGAAGCGTGAGGAAAACCTGCAGGACGTGCCGATCGTCGTCACGGTGATTTCCGGCCAGCAGCTTCAGGACGCGGGCGTCCGCGACGTCAAGGACCTGCAGCTGGTCACCCCGGGTCTTAGTGTCACGTCCTCCACCAGCGAGGCCCAGACCTCCATCCGCATCCGCGGGGTCGGCACCATCGGCGACAACCCGGGCCTCGAATCCTCGGTCGGCACCGTCATCGACGGCGTCTACCGCGCCCGCAGCAGCGTCGCCTTCGGCGATCTGGGCGAACTGGAACGGGTCGAGGTTCTGAAGGGCCCGCAAGGCACGCTGTTCGGCAAGAACACCTCGGCCGGCGTCATCAACGTCATCACCAAGGCGCCGGACTTCGACTTCGGCGCCGACGCCGAGGTGACGCTCGGCAACTACAACGCCCGGGGCGTGACGGCGAGCGTCACCGGGCCGCTGATCGGCGACAAGCTGGCCGGCCGGCTGTTCGCCGCCACCCGCAAGCGGGATGGCTTCTACAATGTGCGCACCGGCGGCGGTCCCCGCACCAGCAAGGACGACGCCGACCAGGACTTCTACACCTTCCGCGGCCAACTGCTGCTGATCCCCAGCGACACGCTGGAGATCAAGGCCATGGCCGACTACACGCAGCGCGACGAGCACTGCTGCGTCAACGTCACCACCTTCGTCGGCGCAACGGGCGGTCTGATCGACGCCCTGTCGGCGGACGAAGGCACCCTGCGTCCCGCCGATCCGTTCCGCCGGACGGCCTATGCCAACCGCGACACCGTGCAGGACATCACCGACAAGGGGGTCTCGGTCCAGGCCGACTGGGACATCACCCCGGACATCGCCCTGACCTCGATCACCGCCTACCGCGACTGGAAGGCGGTCCAGGGATCGGACATCGACTATTCCTCGGCCGACATCTGGTACCGCCCGGCCGACGGCCGGACCTTCGCCCAGATCAAGGTCTTTTCGCAGGAAGTGCGGGTCGCCGGCTCGATGGAGAAGGCCGACTGGATGGTCGGCGGCTTCTTCTCCGACGAACAGCTGAACACCAGCGCCTTCACCGCCCTGGGCAGCGCCTACGAGCCCTATTTCGGCCTGCTGCTGTCGGGCGGTCTGAACCCCAATACGGTGTCTCTGCTGACCGGCCGCGCGCCGGGGACCAACTTCCCGGCCGGCGAGGGCCCCTATGACCGGCATGACCACAAGTCGACCGGCTATGCGGTGTTCACCAATGGCACCTACCACGTCACCGACGCCTTCGACGTCACCGTCGGCCTGCGTTACACCAGCGACGAGAAGAAGGTCTTCTCGCAGTACACCAACACCGTCCCGGCGGCCGCCTGCGCCGCGGCCCTGGTCAATCCGATCCCGCTGGCGGCCCGCAACGCCATCTGCGCGCCACACACCGATCCGGCGTTCGACGCCTTCGACAATCGTCAGAAGAAGAACGAGGAACGGCTGGGCGGGACGGTGAAGGTCACCTATCGCTTCAACTCCGATGTCATGGCCTACGGCTCCTACGCCTCCAGCCACAAGGGCGGCGGGTTCAACCTCGACCGCGCCCGCCTGGCCCCCGGCGTCGCCAACCCCGACACCAGCTTCCGCAAGGAAACCGTCGAGGCCTATGAAGTCGGCCTGAAGACCAACCTGCTGGGCAACCGCGTCATCCTCAACGGCGCGGTCTTCTACCAGACCTTCCACGACTTCCAGCTCAACACCTACACCGGCGTCTCCTGGCTGGTGGAAAACATCGATGAGGTGACCTCCAAGGGGGTCGACCTCGACGCCAGCTGGCGTCCGGTGAAGGGCCTGACCTTCACCGCCGGCGTCACCTATGCCGAGACCCAGTTCGGCAGCGACATCCCCCTGACCCTGGCCCAACGGCTCGGCGACGCCCGCCTGGCCTATGCACCCCTGTGGTCGTCGACCTTCGCGGGCGCCTATGAGACGCCGATCGGCGGCGGCCTGATGTTCCGGGCCAGCCTGTCGGGTAAATACACCAGCCAGTACAACACCGGCTCCAACCTCGACCGACGCAAGATCCAGGACTCCCTGACCATCTGGAACGGCCGGGTCGGCGTCGGGTCGGAAGACGACCGCTGGACCGTCGAGGCCTGGGCCCAGAACCTGACCGACGAGGACTACGTCCAGGTCGTCGTCGACCAGCCCCTGCAAAGCGGCACCTACGCCGCTTTCCTCGGCGCTCCGCTCACCGCCGGCGTGACTTTGCGCGCCAAGTTCTAAATCCTGGGACCATCGGGGCCCATCACGGGCTCCTTCCCTTCCGTGAGACCCTGATGGATCTTCAACTCAGCGCCCGTGACCTCGCCTTTCGAGACGAGGTCCGGGCCTTTCTTTCCGAAAATCTGACCCCGCAGCTGCGCCGGGTCGGCGCCCTGACCACCAGCGTCTTCACCGAAAAGGAATGGAGCCTGCAGTGGCAGCGGATTCTCCACGCCAAGGGCTGGGTCGCCCCCGCCTGGCCGGTGGAGTACGGCGGTCCCGGTTGGGACGACATGCAGCGCTACATCTTCGCTTCCGAATGCGCCCGCGCCGGCGCGCCCGGCCTGTCGCCCATGGGGCTGAAGATGGTCGGGCCCTGCATCATGCGCTACGGCACGGACGAGCAGAAAGCCTTCTACCTGCCGCGCATCCTGGCGGGCGAGGACTACTGGTGCCAGGGCTACAGCGAGCCGGGCAGCGGCTCGGACCTGGCGTCCTTGCAGATGCGGGCCGATGACGCCGGGGACCACTATGTCCTCAACGGCTCGAAAATCTGGACCACCCACGCCCATTTCGCCAACCGTATGTTCTGCCTGGTGCGGACCAGGTTCGACGGCAAGCCGCAGGCGGGCATCACCTTCCTGCTGCTGGAGATGACCACCCCCGGCATCGAGGTGAAGCCGATCATTACCCTGGCCCTGGAACATGAGGTCAACCAGGTCTTCTTCGACAATGTCCGCGTGCCCAAGTCGGGGCGGCTGGGCGAAGAGAACCAGGGCTGGACGGTCGCCAAATACCTGCTGGAATTCGAGCGGGGCGGCGGCTCGGCGGCCGGCCTGAAGGTGTCGCTGGGCCGGGTGCGCAACATGGCGCGGGACGAGGGCGGCGACTTCGGCGCGCCGCTGATCGACGACGCCGATTTCCGCCGCAAGCTGGCCACGGCGGAGATCGCCGTCGAAGCCATCGAGATGACCGAGCACCGGGTGATGACCGCCCTGTCCGCCGGCAATAACCCGGGGCCGGCCTCCTCCATGCTGAAGACGCAAGGCACCGAGGCGATGCAGCGGATCGACGAACTGGCCATCGACGTCGCCGCCCACTACGCCCAGGTCCACCAGCCCTCGGCCCGGGATCCGGGCAGCAACGAGACGCCGGTGGGCCCCGACCACAGCCTGGTCGCCATGCCGCGCTACCTCAACAACCGCGCCGCTTCCATCTACGGTGGGTCCAACGAGATCCAGCGGGACATCATGGCCCGGCTGGTTCTGGGTCTGTAGTTTCAGGATACGCCAATGACCGCTGTCGATTTCGACCAGATGCCGACCCTGGGCGATATCGCCCGCTATCATGCTCGTGAGCGCCCTGACGCCGTCGCCCTGACCTTCGAAGGGCGGACCACCACCTTCGCCCAGTTCGACAAATTGACCAACCGGGTGGCCAACGCCCTGGTGGCGTCGGGCCTGAAGAAGGGGCAGCACGTCGCCTATGTCGGCAAGAACAGCGACCTCTATTTCGAGCTGCTGATCGGCGCCGCCAAGATGGGGGCCATCACCACCCCGATCGGCTGGCGCCTGGCCCCGCCTGAGGTGGCCTATATTCTTGAAGACAGCGAGGCGCCCATCGTCTTCGTCGGCCCCGAGGTGATCGGCCATGCCGGCGAGGTCGCCGCGGCCCTGTCGCACCAGCCGACGGTCATCGCCATGGAAGCCGAGGGCGCTGATGGTCGGACCCTGTTCGAAGCCTGGCGCGACGCCGCTCCGGACACCGATCCGGCGGTGGCGATCACCGCCCAGGACGTGGCGGTGCAGCTCTACACCTCCGGCACCACCGGCCGGCCCAAGGGCGCCATGCTCAGCCACGCCAATGTCCTGGCCGGCCGGCGGGCCGCGGCCGAGGCGGTGATGGACTGGAACCAGTGGGGACCGGACGATGTCAGCCTGGTGGCCATGCCGGTCTCCCACATCGGCGGGACGGGCTGGGGCCTGGTCGGGCTGTTCAACGGGGCCAAGGGCGTGGTGGCGCGGGAGTTCGATCCCTTCAAGGTGCTGGACTTTATCGAGGGCGACCGCATCTCGAAGATGTTCATGGTCCCCGCCGCCCTGCAGATCGTCGTCCGCCAGCCGCGCGCCCGCGAGGTCGATTACAGCCGGATGAAATACATCCTCTACGGGGCCAGCCCCATACCGCTGGACCTGCTGCGGGAATGTATGGAGGTGTTCGGCTGCGGCTTCTGCCAGCAGTACGGCATGACCGAGACCTGCGGCACCATCGTCTACCTGCCGCCGGAGGACCACGATCCGGCCGGCACGCCACGCATGCGGGCGGCGGGCCTGCCGATGCCGGGCGTCGAGCTGAAGGTGATCGACGAGGCCGGAAACCCCGTCGCCACCGGCGAGGTGGGGGAGGTGGCCACTCGCTCGGTCGCCAACATGGTCGGCTACTGGAAGCTGCCTGAGGCCACTGCCGCGACGGTCGGGGCCGATGGCTGGCTGCGCACCGGGGACGCCGGCTACCTCGACGCCGATGGCTACCTGTATATCCACGACCGGGTGAAGGACATGATCATCTCCGGGGCGGAGAACATCTATCCGGCCGAGGTGGAAAGCGCCGTCTATGGCCACCCGGCGGTGGCCGAAGTGGCGGTCATCGGGGTGCCGGACGAGAAGTGGGGTGAGGCGGTCAAGGCCGTTGTCGCCCTGAAGCCCGGGGCGGAAGCCGACGCCGAGAGCATCATCGCCTTCGCCCGCACCCGCATCGCCGCCTTCAAGGCCCCCAAGAGCGTCGACTTCATCGACGCCCTGCCGCGCAACGCTTCGGGCAAGATCCTGCGCAAGGACCTGCGCGAACCCTATTGGGCGGGGCGCGCCCGCCGCGTGAACTAGGGGTGGAGCGATAAGGTCGAGCCCGCCCCTTGCGGCGACGCGGGGGCGGGCGCATCTGGCGGTCAGGAAACGTTGCCAAAAGGAACGCACCATGGCCTTCTCGATCTACGACGCCTCGATCCCGACCTATCTCAACACCCTGCGCAACCTGTCTGCCATTCTCGACAAGGCCGCGATGCACGCAAAGACCGAGGGCAAGGATTTCGCGGCCTATACTGACGCCCGCCTTGCGCCCGACATGCATCCCCTGACCCGCCAGATCCAGATGGTCAGCGACTCTGCCAAGGGCGGCGCAGCCCGTCTGGCCGGAGTTGCGGCGCCGGCCATGGCCGACACCGAGACGACCTTCGCCGAGCTCAAGGAGCGGCTGGCCAGGACCATCGCCTTCGTCGAGACCATCACCCGCGATCAGCTGGATGGCGCCGAGACCCGCACGGTCGAACTGCCGCTGCCGGGCCGGACCATGACCTTCACCGGCCGGGACTTCCTGTTCAACTTCTCCCTGCCCAACTTCTTCTTCCATGTGGTCACCACCTACGCCCTGCTGCGCAGCCAGGGCGTGCCCCTGGGCAAGATGGACTATCTGGCGGGCGCGGCGATGGCGCCGGCGGCCTGAGCTGAGCCTGTTGCTGGCCGGGGCGCGGACCCCGGCCAGACGCCTATCCCATCACCGCCAGGATGATGCCGGCCAGAGTCAGCGCCAGGATGATCAACAACGGCTTCAGGCCTTCCGGCAGAGTCCGGCTCTTGCGGAGCGGCCCGCGGAACCGCGCGGCCGTGCCCCGTCCGAAGGCCGTGGGCTCGGAGCGGAGCGGTCTGAATCCCGGCGGCCGGGGTCCTGCAGATCTGGGCATTTCGCCTCCAGGGCCGGCAACCTAGAGGCGCCTGCTTAACTGGCCGTGGCGCAAGGTCGTTAATCGAGACTCTTGTTCTCGGATCGAGGGGCGGCCTATACCGCCTCCAGGATCGTCGCCACGCCCTGGCCCCCGCCGATGCATTGGGTGGAGAGGGCAAAGCGTTTGCCCTCCCGCTTCATGATCTGCGCCGCTTTGGCGGTGATCCGCGCGCCGGTGGCGCCCAGCGGGTGGCCGATGGCGATGCCGCCGCCGTCCAGGTTGACCTTGGCCTCGTCGATGCCCAGCTCCCGAAGGCAGGCGACAGCCTGGCTGCCAAAGGCCTCGTTGATCTCGACCACATCGATATCGTCAATGGTCAGGCCGGCGCGGGCCAGGGCCTTGCGGGTGGCTGGAACTGGTCCGATGCCCATTAGTTCGGGCGGACAGCCGGCGGCCGAGATGGCGCGGATGGCGGCGAGGATTTCCAGGTTGTTGGCCCGGGCATAGTCCTCCGAACAGACCAACACCGCCGAGGCGCCGTCGGTCAGGGGCGAGGCCGTGCCTGCCGTCACCAAGCCGTCCGGCCGGAAGGCGGGCTTCAGGCCGGCCAGGCCCTCCAGCGTCGTGCCGGGCCGCAGGCAGCCGTCGGTGTCGACGATGGTCCCGTCGGCCAGGGTGACCGGCGCGATCTCGTCCGCCAGACGTCCGGCGGCCTGGGCGGCGGCGGCCTTTTGCTGCGAGGCGAAGGCCAGCTTTTCCTGATCGGCGCGGGAGACCTTGTAGAGGGCGGCGACGTTCTCGGCCGTTTCGCCCATGCTGATATAGGCCTCGATATCGATTTCCTCGGCCCCTGGACTGACGCCCTTGAACCTTGGGTTGGGCGAGAAGTTGAAACCGCCCTGCGGCACCATGGTCATCGATTCCACCCCGCCGCAGAGGAAGGCCTCCCCGGCGCCCAGCGCGATCTGGCCGGCGGCGATGTGGATGGCCGACATCGACGAGCCGCAGAAGCGGTTGACCGTCATGCCCGGGATCTCGATCGGCAGTCCGGCCAGCAGGCTGGCCAGGCGGGCGATGTTGTTGCCCTGGGCCGATTCCGGATAGGCGCAGCCCAGAAGGACATCTTCCAGGGTCGCCGGATCGATGCCGGTGCGGTCGATCAGCGCCCGCATGGCGATGGCGGCCAGGTCATCCGGGCGCACCCCGGCCAGGGCTCCCTTCTTGGCGAAGGTGAAGGGGGTGCGGGCGTAGCCGGCGATAACGGCGCGGGTCATGTCTGTTGCTCCGGGTCCAGAGGGTCAGGCGGCGACGGTCGCGGCGACGCCATAGCGGGCGGCCGGCCGATCGAGGGAGAGATTGGGCGCCAGCTTCAGCCGGGCGGCCTCCAGCGCCTGCCAGTCGGCGATCTCGGGCAGGGCGGGGATGGTCACCGTCTCACCGGCGTCCAGCCCGGCCAGGGCCGCATCGACCAGGTCGTCCACCCCCATGACCATGCCGGCCGGGAAGGCGTCGACATCGACGCCGGCCTTTTCCCAGATGGCGGTGCGGGTCGCGCCGGGAATGACGGCCTGAACCCGGAGGCCCCTGGGGCCGAACTGGGCGGCCAGAGCCTGGGTGAAGGCCAGTACATAGGCCTTGCTGGCCAGATAGGTCGGCTCGAACCGTTCCGGCAGGAAGGCGGTGACCGAGCCGATGTTGATCAGGGTTCCGGCGCCCCTGGTCGTGAAACTAGCCGCCGCGGCGGCCGAGAGCCGGGTCAGGGCCGTGATGTTCAGGTCGATCAGGGCCTCCAGCCGGTCCGGATCGGCGGCTTCAAAGGGGCCGGCCACGGAGATGCCGGCGTTGTTGATCAGCCCGGTGATCGAGGCGTCGTCGCGAAGCCTCTTCTCGACGGAGAGCAGATCGGCCGGTTTGGACAGGTCGGCGACGAGCACCTCGACCGAAACGCCGGCCTCCTTGCCTAGCCTGAGCGCCAGAGCCTCAAGCTTTGCGCGATCTCGCGCCACAAGGACCAGGTCTTCGCCGCGTCGGGCCAGTCGGTCGGCATAGGTTGCGCCGATGCCCGTGGATGCGCCGGTGATCAGGGTCTTCGCCATAGTCAGTCTCCTTTGGAAACGGATATGGGAATCTTATGGCCCGGCGAAAGGGGGCAGGGCGATCAGACATGCGGAGAGGGGGGTCATATCTTCGTATAGGCGCCCAGGATGAGCAGGTGTGGCATTGTGGCGCGCACCTTCGAACCGCAGACTGAAGCCATGAGCGAACCGGCCATCGTCCATATCGTCGACGACGACCTCTCCATCCGGGAGTCGCTGGACAGCCTGTGCCGGTCGGTGGGTCTGCGCAGCCGGACCTATGGGTCCGCCGCCGCCTTCCTTGAGGCCGACCTGCCGGATGCGCCGGGCTGCCTGGTCCTCGATGTTCGCCTCCCTGGGGTGAGCGGGCTCGATTTCCAGGGGCAGATGGCGGAGCTGGGCGTGCGGCTGCCGGTGGTGCTGATGACCGGCCACGGCGACATTCCGATGTCGGTGCGCGGGATGAAGGCCGGGGCGGTGGACTTCCTGACCAAGCCGTTCCGCGACCAGGACATGCTGGACGCCGTGGCCGCCGCCATCGCCAGGGATGGCCTGCGCCGCACCGCCGAGGGCGAGCAGAACCGGGTGGAAAGCCTGTTCGCCACACTCTCGCCGCGCGAACAGCAGGTGATGGCCCTGGTCACGGCGGGGCGGCTGAACAAACAGGTGGCCGGGGACCTGTCCCTCAGCGAGATCACCGTGAAGATCCACCGTGGATCGGCCATGCGAAAAATGGGCGCCCGGTCACTGGCGGATCTGGTGCGGATGGCCGAAGCCCTGAACCTTCAGCGCCTGCGACAAACCGCCTAACACCCTCGTATGATTTCGCCGGAGGCCGGGGGATGCGATCTAGCGACGACAGGGGCAGTCAAGGGCGCAACCAGGCGCCGTCGCCAAAGGTCGTCGTCAGTGCCGCAAGAACCGCTTATCGCCATCGTCGAGGACGACGAGTCTCTCAGGGAGTCCCTGGTGGGCCTTGTCCGGTCCCTGGGCTACCGGGCCAGCAGTTTCGCCTCGGCCGACGATTTCCTGGCCGCGGGGCTGGCGGCGGCTTGCGACTGTATCGTCACCGACATCCAGATGCCGGGCCTCAGCGGCATCGACCTGAAGCTGAAGCTGGCCGAGGGCGGCTGCGCCGTGCCGGTGATTATGGTCACGGCCCGCACCGAACAGGCGCTGCACGACCGGGCGATCGCCAGCGGCGCGGTCTGCCTGCTGCGCAAGCCCTTCGCGGCAGAGGCGCTGATCCAGTGTCTCGAAGCCGCGCTGGCGGCCTGACATGGTTTCCAGGCGGCGCGTCCGCTTCTAGTTTGCCCGAGCGACGGGGGGCGAGATGAGCAGCGAGGGGCGGGGCGATCTCTTCGATCTGGTTCATGAGAGTATCTTCGTGCGCGGCCTCGACGGGCGCATCCGCTCCTGGAACGCCGCCTCAGCCCAGCTTTACGGCCACGCGTCGCAGAGCGCGGTCGGCCGGGACGCCCACAACCTGCTGGCCACGCGCCACGCAAGGCCGCTGCCGGAGATCGAGGCCGCCCTGGCCGCAACCGGTCGATGGGACGGCGAACTGCTGCGCACGGATGCGAGCGGCGCCGAGCGCTTGATTGACGCGCGCTGGTCGTTGCGGCGCGACGCGGCCGGCCGGCCGCTGGAGATCATCGAGATCGGCCGCGACGTCACCGACGCCCGCGCCGCCGAAGAGGCCCTGAAGCGAAGCGACCACCGCTACCGCAACATCTTCCAGGCCATGTCGGTCGCCTTCTGGGAGCTGGATTTCTTCCCCGTCGGCGACATGCTGCGCGAGCTGCGGGCAACGGGCGTGAAGGATTTCGCCGCTCATTTCGCCGCCCATCCGGAATTCGTCCGGGCGATGATGCGGGCCACCCGGATCGTCGATGTCAACGACCAGGTGGCGGCCATGCTAGGCCGCGGCGACCGTGCCGAACTGCTGGCCGACCTCGAGGCCTACTGGCCGCAGAGCAGCACGCCGGTCTATGCGGCCAGCGTCCTTGCGGCGGTGACCGGCAAGCCGAACTATTCGACCGAGACCAAGGTCCGGGCCATGGACGGTCGGGAGATCGACGCCCTGTTCACCGCCTGCTTCCCGCCGGACACCATGAACAAGGGCACCCTGCTGGTCGGGGTGATCGACATCTCCGACCGGGTGAGGGCCCAGGCGGTTCTGGCCCAGGTCCAGGCCGAGTTCGCCCACGCGGCGCGGATTTCCATGCTGGGCGAGCTGACCGCCTCCATCGCCCATGAAGTCAACCAGCCCCTGGCGGCCATCGCCGCCAGCGCGGCGGCGGGGCAGAGGTGGCTTAATCGCGACCAGCCCGATCTGGAGGAGGTGAAGACCCTGGTCGCCCGGATATCGCGGGACGCGGCTCGGGCCGCCGAGATCATCGGCAGGGTGCGCGACATGGCCATGCGCCGGGCGCCGGAACCGCACCTGCTGTCGATCAACGGCCCGATCGAGGAGGCCCTTCAGTTTCTCCGGCATGAGATCCAGGCGCAGGGCGTGACCCTGGCTCTGGACCTGTCGCCTGGGTTGCCGTCGGTGCTGGCCGACCGGACCCAACTTCAGCAGGTGGTGGTCAACCTGGCCATCAACGCCGTCCAGGCCATGGGCGGTGGCGAGGGGGCCCGGACCCTGTCGATCCGGTCCGCCCTGTCGGCGGCCGGCGAGCCGCAGGTTGTGGTGGCCGACAGCGGCCCCGGCATCGCGGCGGAAAATCTGGGCCGGCTGTTCGACAGCTTCTTCACCACCAAGGAGGGCGGCATGGGCATGGGCCTGCCCATCTGCCGCTCCATCGTCGAAAGCCATGGCGGCCGGATCGAGGCCGCCAACGGCGAGGCGGGCGGCGCGAGGTTCACCGTCACGCTGCCGACCGGCGCGGCGGACTGACAGCCGGGCGCATGCATTCATACCAAGGTGTGAGCCCCGAAGCCTCTTGTAGAATAGCGTCGGTCTTTGGCCCCGAGGCATCCTTCAGTCATCGCAGACGAGGACGTCGCCGCGCCCACCGCACGGCCCGCTCGATTGCTCCCTTTTCGAGGAGACGACCGATGACCAAGACCATCATGCTGATCCACGGCGCCTGGCTGACCCCCGCCTCCTGGGACCGATTCCGCGGCCGCTATGAAGCCAAGGGCTACACCGTGGTCGCCCCGGCCTGGCCCTTCGTGGCGGGCCCGCCGGCGGCCCAGCGGGCCAAGCCCGATCCCCGGCTGGCCAAGATCGGCGTCAAGGACATCGTCGACCACTACGAGGCGGAGATCCGCAAGCTGCCCGAGGCGCCCATCCTCATGGGCCACAGCTTCGGCGGGCTGTTCGTCCAGCTGCTGCTGGACCGCGGCCTGGGCGCGGCCGGCGTCGCCATCGATCCCGGCGCCCCGTTCGGCGTCCTGGTCCACCCGACGGCGGTCCTGACCTCCCTGCCGGTGTTCACCACCTGGAACGCCTGGAACAAGGTGCTGCCCTTCACCCGCAGGAGCTTCGCAAAAGGCTTCGCCAACACCCTGCCGGAAAGCCGGCTGGCGGCCGAGTATGACGCCAATATCGTCCCCTCGCCCGGCCGAATCTTCTACGACGTGGTCCTGGGCCGCGGGGCCAGGGTGAACTGGAAGAACCCGGCTCGGCCGCCCCTGCTGCTGATCGCCGCCGAGCACGATCGCACCGTGCCCCTGCCGATGGTCAAGACCAACTACCGCAAACAACTCGCCGCCCCCTCGGCCACGGACTTCCACGAGTTCTACGGCCGCTCCCACTACCTCTGCTGCGAGCCCGGCTGGGAAGACGTGGCCGACTACTGCCTCGACTGGGCCGTGGCCCATCTGCCCAAGCCGGCGGCGCAGTCGGCCAAGCCGACCCTGGCGGCCGTAGCCTAGCTCAAGACTCAAACCCGCGGCCTGCGGCGCCCGGACCCTTGTTCCGACCGGTCCCTCCGCCGCGCCAGATTTTCCGACCATCGAGGAGAGACGCCATGGCCACCATCACCACCAAGGATGGCGCGAAGATTTTCTACAAGGACTGGGGCAGGGGTCAGCCGGTGGTCTTCTCGCACGGCTGGCCGCTGACCGCCGACGCCTGGGACGGGCAGATGACGTTTCTGGGACGCCAGGGCTACCGGGTCATCGCCCACGACCGACGCAGTCATGGCCGCTCCGACCAGACCTGGGACGGCAACGACATGGACACCTACGCCGACGACCTGGCGGCGCTTCTGGATAGGCTGGATATCCGGAATGCTGTCCTGATCGGTCACTCCACCGGCGGCGGAGAGATCACCCGCTACATGGGTCGCCATGGCACGAAAAGGGTCGCCAAGGCGGTGCTGATCGGGGCCGTGCCGCCGCTGATGGTCAAGACGGAAGCCAACCCCGGCGGCCTGCCGCTTGCGGTGTTCGACGGTATTCGCCAGGGGACCTTCAACAACCGCAGCCAGTTCTTCAAGGACTTGGCTGTTCCCTTCTACGGCTACAACCGCGACGGGGCGACCTCATCGGAAGGCGTGCGCGACTCCTTCTGGCTGCAGGGAATGATGGGCGGCATCAAAGGCCAGCTCGACTGCATCCATGAATTTTCCGAGGTCGACTATACAGAGGATCTGAAAGCGATCGACAGGCCTACCCTGATCCTTCACGGCGACGACGACCAGATCGTTCCCATCGGCGCCTCGGCCCTGGCGTCGTCCAAACTGGTCAGGGGCGCGACCCTGAAGATCTACCCGGGCGCGCCGCACGGCTTCCCCACCACCCACCAGGACGAGGTCAACGCCGACCTCCTGGCCTTCATCAAGGGCTGAGCCTGCCAGCGCCGAGGAGGCGAAAACATGAGCAAAATCATCGTCTTCATTCACGGCGCCTGGGTCACCACAGACAGTTGGGCCGACTTCCGCCGGCCGTTCGAGGCGGCCGGCTACACCGTCCTGACGCCCACTTGGCCGATGCTGGCCGGCCTGACGGCGGCGGAAATCAACCTCAGCCCGCCCAAGGGCTTCGGCGGGCTGACGGTCGGCCGGGTGGTTGACCACCTGCAGCGGTTCATTGAGACCCTGCCCGAGCAGCCGCTGTTGCTGGGCCACTCCTTCGGCGGCCTCTACACCCAGATGCTGCTGGACCGGGGCGTCGGGCGAGCGGGCGTGGCGCTCAACCCCGTGCCGATCGGCGGCATCGTGCCCGGCCCGACCTCGCTCGGCGCGGTTCTGCCGGTCTTCCTGCGGGCCAATGGCTGGAACAGGCCCTACGCCTTCACGCCCAAGGTCTGGGCCGACCGGTTCGCCAATGGCGCGCCGGCGTCTCAGCAGCAGGCGGCGTTCGACAGCTATGTCATCCCGGCTCCTGGACGCATCTTCTATCAGGCGGCCAGCTGGCTCGGGACGGGGATCGATCCCAGGCGGCGCACGGCTCCACTGCTGATCACCGCCGGGGACCGCGACCGCCTGGTCACGCCGTACATTTCGCGGGCGGCCTATGGCATCCAGCGTCGCTCGCCCGCGCGCACCGATTATCTGATGTTTCCCGGCCGCTCCCACCTCCTGTGCGCCGAGCCGGGGTGGGAAGAGGTGGCGAATGCGACGCTGGCCTGGTTCGCCGACCTGAAATCGTCGATTTCCTAATCGTCCTTAACCCCTTCTCCACACGGACCGTGTCATTCTGTAATGGATCGCCGGATTGGCGTGAGTGCTGGGGCGAAGAATGCGCGGGCGTGGTTGGGTTGGCGGGCGTTGGACGGTGGCGATGATCGCCGCCGGTCTTCTGCTGGCCGGTCTGGGCGCGGGCGCCATGGCCAAGGCTTCTGGCGGCGCTTCCGGCATCCTCAAGGTGCGGCTGGGCGGCGACAGCGCCGAAACCCGCCTGGTCGTCGACCTGGACCACTCCGTTTCCGCCAAGGTGGTCGATGAGGGGCTGAACCCCCGCAGGATCGTCCTCTCCTTTCCCAAGGTCGCGATGCAGACCGACATGAAGGGCGCGGGCCAGGGCGTTGTTCGCCGCTGGAGCCTCGAGCCAAAGGGCGGCGCGGCGCGATTGAACATCGAACTGGCCCAGGATGCCGATGTCACCCGCCGCTTCCTGCTGCCGCCGGGTGATGGCGTGCCCCACTACCGCTATGTAATCGACCTGCGCCCGCGTGGCGCTTCGCCCCCTCCCGGACGCAGCGGATCGATCCGCGACCAGAACTTCGATGTTCGGGGGACCCGGGCGCTGGGACCGACATCGTCGGTTCCCATCGAAATCGCCGGCCGTCGGGGTCCGCCTCCGACCATCCGCGCCGATCGCCCGAGCGGCCGCAAGGTCGTGGTCATCGACGCCGGACATGGCGGCCACGATCCGGGCGCCCTGGGCAAGAACGCTCATGAGAAGGACGTCACCCTGGCGGCGGCCAAGGCCCTGAAGGCGCGTCTGGAGCGTTCCGGCCGCTATACCGTCATCCTGACGCGGGACCGCGACGTCTATGTGGCGCTAGAGGGCCGGGTGCAGATCGCCCGCCGCGCCGATGCCGACCTGTTCATTTCCCTGCACGCCGACGCCGGGCCCGAGGACGTCAGCGGCGCCTCTGTCTATACCCTGTCGGAAAAGGGCGAGGGCCGGGTCGGCAAGGTGATGAACAAGGAAGACTGGCTGATGAACGCCAGCCAGACCGGCGGTGATCGCGGCGTCGGGCAGATTCTACTCGACCTGACCCAGCGCTCGACCAAGAACCGCTCGGCCGCCTTCGCCGAACTGCTCGTCGACCAGATTTCCGATGTCACGCCGATGCTGCGCCGCAGCCATCGGGACGCCAACCTGGTGGTCCTGCTGGCCCCCGACGTGCCGGCCGTGCTGCTGGAGATGGGTTTCATCACCAGCAGCCGCGACGAGGCGGCCCTGACCTCGCCGGCCAGCCGGGCGCGGCTGGTGGACAACGTCGCGGAGGCCATCGACCGTTGGTTCTCCCGCGATACGCGCATCGCCTCCCGCTGATCGGACGCAGGTCGCGGCGCCTTCGGGCGAAAGAGATGGCCTGCGTGGCGCTTTGACCACGCTCGAAAGCCCTTCCCGCATTGGCGCCCGCGCCTTGCCGCGCTAGAGGGAATCCCATGTCGGAAAAGCGTGCCCGGGGCGGCTGGCCAATCTTCAATCCGCCCGAACGTTGGGTGGCTGTCCTGGGCATCGCCGTGCTCAGCGTCATCGCCGTGGCCGGCTTCGCCATCGCGATCTACGCGGCGGTGTTGTTCCACGACATGCCCGACGCCGGCGACCTGGTTGACTATCGTCCGCCGACGGCGACGCGGGTCTACGGCTGGGACGGCACCCTGATCGGGGAGTTCAGCCGCGAGCGGCGCATCTTCGTCCCCTACGACCAGATGCCGCCTCGCCTGGTGCAGTCCTTCCTGGCGGCCGAAGACCGCAATTTCTTCCACCACAGCGGCGTCGATGTGCAGGGCCTCGGCCGCGCCATGCTGAAGAACGTCCTCAATCTGGCGCGCGGCAAGCGTCTCGAGGGCGGCTCGACCATCACCCAGCAGGTAGCCAAGAACGTCCTGCTGACCAGCGACGCGACCCTCGGCCGCAAGCTGAAGGAAGCCATCCTGGCTCGCCGCCTGGAACAGACCCTGACCAAGGATCACATCCTTGAGCTCTATCTGAACGAAATCTGGCTGGGCTACCGCAGCTACGGCGTCGCCGCCGCAGCCTACAACTACTTCGGCAAGTCGCTGGACAACCTCAGCCTCTCGGAAATGGCCTATCTGGCCTCCCTGCCAAAGGGTCCGGAGAACTATCACCCGATCAAGAACAAGGCCAAGGCCATCGGCCGCCGCAACTGGATCCTGGGCCAGATGGCCGACCTGGGCTGGGTCAGCCGCGCCGAGGCTGAGGCGGCGATGAAGGAGGACCTGGTGGTCCAGTCGGCGCCGAGCCGCGCCAAGTACAAGGACGCCGACTATTTCGTCGAGGAGGTGCGCCAGCGGGGCCTCGGCACCATGGGCCAGCGGCTGACCGAGGGCGGCTACTATATGCGCACGACCCTGGATTCCAATCTGCAGACGGCTGCTCGCGTGGCCCTGATGAACGGGTTGGAGAACTACGACCGCCGCCACGGCTGGCGCGGCGCCTGGGGTACGACCGACATGTCTGAGGGCTGGGAGAAGCTGGCCCTGTCGAAGACTCCGCCGTCCGAGCGCCGGGGCTGGCGCGCGGCCGTTGTGGTCAGCACCGAAGGCGAGGTCCGGGTCAGGGTGGCCAAGGATGGGACGACCGGCGCCCTGGCCGCCGAGGACCTGGCCTGGGCCAAGGCCGGCAAGGGGCTGCAGGCGGGTGACCTGATCTTCGTTGAACCCTCCGAGACCGCGCCGGGGGTCTATCGGCTCAAGCAGGTGCCGCTGGTCAACGGCGCCCTGGTGGCCATCGAACCCAACAGCGGCCGGGTGTTGGCCATGGTCGGCGGCTACAGCTTCTCCCTGTCGAACTTCAACCGGGCAACCCAGGCGATGCGCC
Source organism: Caulobacter sp. (assembly GCA_044239675.1). Lineage (GTDB taxonomy): Bacteria > Pseudomonadota > Alphaproteobacteria > Caulobacterales > Caulobacteraceae > Caulobacter. The sequence continues at coordinate 460,993 of JBIIAX010000001.1, read as the reverse complement.
AGCCGGGTTCGGCCATCAAGCCCTTCGTCTACGCCGCCGCCCTGGAGAACGGCTACACACCGGCCAGCATGGTGACCGACAGCCAGATCACCTTCAAGGGCGGGGTGGACGGCGAGGACTGGACGCCGGAGAACTACAACAAGAAATACTACGGCTCGATGCCGCTCAGGCGGGGGCTGGAGCTGTCGCGCAACGCCATGACCGTGCGCCTGGCCCAGGGGGTGGGCATGCGCAAGGTGGCCGACACCGCCATCCGCATGGGCGTCACCGATAGCATGGCCCCAGTGCTGGCCATGGCCCTGGGGGCCGGTGAAACCACCCCGATGAAGATTACCGGCGCCTATGCCGCCTTCGCCAACGGCGGCCGAAGGATTGAGCCGCATCTGATCGAGATGATCCAGGACCGCGAAGGCCAGATCATCTTCCGCGCCGACAAGCGGGAGTGCCCGCGCTGCACTGGCGGCTTCAACGGCGACGAGAGCCCGCGTGTCGCGGCCGGCGGCAAGCAGGTGCTTGATCCCGTCACCGCCTACCAGATCACTTCCATGCTGGAAGGCGTGGTCCAGCGCGGCACCGCCACCCAGGCCCGGGTGTTGAACCGCCCTGTCGCCGGCAAGACCGGGACGACCAATGAATACCGCAGCGCCTGGTTCGTCGGCTACACACCGCAGATCGTTGTCGGCGTCTTCGTCGGCTTCGACGACAACCGCTCCCTGGGCGAGGGCGAAGTGGGCGGGGTCGCCTCCCTGCCGATCTTCATCGACTTCATGAAGGTGGCGATGAAGGATGTGCCGCCGACCGAGTTCAAGCCGCCCAAGGAGGCCAAGTTCGGCATGGTCGGCGGCATTCGCGAGGCCTTCCGTCCCGGATCCGAGCCCAAGGCTGCGGTCAGTGTGCCGGGGACGGGCGGCGGCCCGAAGGCGCCGGGGCCCGTCCCCTATGACGACGCCTTCCGTCCGCCGGTCGCGCCTCCGCCTGAACAGCGGCCGCCGGCCAAGCCGAAGGCGGCCGACGATCTGAGCGGATTGTATTAAGGCCGCCGGCCCTGTACTCCCGCCCTCCCGCGCCCCACATCAGCGCGATCAGACCGAATTTCGGAGTTGTTTCATGAGACCGGATGTCGAGGCCGCCAAGGCCGACATCGAGCAGGCGATCAGCCTGCTCAGGAGGCGTCTTTGACTGGGAACCAGCCCTAAGACGCCTGGACGAACTGGACGCCAGGTCCGAGGACCCCACCCTGTGGGACCGGCCCTCGGAGGCCCAGGCCCTGATGCGCGATCGCCAGCAGCTGGCAGGCCGGGTCGAGGCCGTGCGATCTTTGGAACGCGATCTGGCCGAGGCGGTCGACTATGCCGAACTGGCCGACATGGAGTCGGACGAGGACGCGCTGGAGGAGGCCCGGGCCCAGCTCAAGGCCTTACGCGAACGCTCCGACCGGGCTCAGCTTGAGGCCCTGCTGTCGGGGGAGGCGGATGGCAATGACGCCTATGTCGAGATCAACTCCGGGGCTGGCGGCACGGAAAGCTGCGACTGGGCCAACATGCTGCTGCGCATGTACAGCCGCTGGGCCGCCGCCCACGGCTACAAGGTCGACTTGATCGAAGAGACTTCCGGCGAAAGCGTCGGCATCAAGTCGGCCACCCTGCAGATCAGCGGCCCCAACGCCTATGGCTGGCTGAAGACCGAGGCGGGCGTCCACCGCCTGGTGCGGATCAGCCCATACGATGCCGCCGCCAAGCGGCACACCAGCTTTGCCTCGGCCTGGGTCTATCCGGTGGTCGACGACACCATCGAGATCGAGATCAATCCCTCCGACGTGCGGACCGACACCTATCGGGCCAGCGGCGCCGGCGGCCAGCACATCAACAAGACCGACTCCGCCGTGCGTCTGACCCACATCCCCACGGGGATCGCGGTGGCCTGCCAGGCCGGGCGCTCCCAGCACCAGAACCGCGAGGAGGCCTGGAAGATGCTGCGCGCCCGCCTCTACGAAGCGGAGCTGCAGAAGCGGGAAGCCGCGGCCCAGGCCCTGGAAGATCAGAAGAGCGACATCGGCTGGGGCCACCAGATCCGCTCCTACGTCCTGCAGCCGTATCAGATGGTCAAGGATTTGCGGACCAACGTCGAAACCAGCGACACCGACGGTGTGCTGGACGGCGACCTCGACCAGTTCATGGCCGCGTCCCTGGCGCAACGGGTCGGCGTGACCCGAGGCGGGGCCGAGGTTTAGTTGATCCTTCTCCCGCTTGTCGGGAGAAGGCCCGATTATGCCTTCTTCCGCACAATCGCGTCCAGGCTCCAGGTCCCGCCGGCGGCGAAGGCCAGGTAGAAGAAGATGAAGCAGAAGAGCAGGGCCGGTTCGCCGCCGTTCAGCGCCGGGTAGAAGCTCTTCGACGCATGGGCCAGAAAATAGGCCACCGCCATCATGCCCGACAGGACGAAGGCCACCGGCCGGGTGAACAAGCCCAGCACCAGCAGGCCGCCGCCGACGATCTCCAGCCAACCGGCCACCAGAAGCATGGCCGGCAGTGGGTCGGGGGCCCCCTCCTGGGCCACCGGGAAGTGGAAGATCTTCATCAGGCCGTGGGCCATGAAGGCCAGGGCGGCGACGACGCGCAGGATGCTGAGCACCTTGCCCGAATGCGGAGCCAGTCGTTCCATCGGGTAGTCCCCTTGTTGGCGGTCTCAGGCCGCTCTTGGTTGCCGGCGGACTTAGGCCGCTTTCGGTTGAGCATCGGCCATCCGCTGGATGGCGACATAGTCGGTCTTTCCGGTGCCCAGCACCGGCACCTCGGAGACTTTCAGGATCTTGCGCGGCACGGCCAGTTCAGGCGCGCCAACCAACTGGGCATGGGCCAGCAGCGGCGTGACGGTGGCGTCGGCGCGGTCAGTGACCAGCAGCAGTCGCTCGCCCTTCTTGGCGTCGGGCATGGAGATCACCGCATGGCGACCGTCCGGCCAGACCGCGCTGGCCAGATCCTCGGCGGCGGTCAGGGAGACCATCTCGCCGCCGATCTTGGCGAACCGCTTCACCCGGCCCTTGATGGTGATCCAGTCGCCGTTGAGGTCCATCTCGACCACGTCGCCGGTCTCGTGCCAGCCATCCTTCGGCGGATCGATCCCGCCGTCTTCGCGCAGGTAGCCGGCCATGATGTTGGGGCCGCGGATGAACAGGTTGCCACCCCCAGGAATGCCCTTCACCGGCTCGATGCGGTATTCCATGCCGGGCAGCAGGCCGCCCACCGTGCCGCGGCGGTTGTCATCGGGCTTGTTGACCGCCACCACGGGCGAGGCTTCGGTGGCGCCATAGCCCTCCAGCACCGGCACCCCGCCGAACCGCTCGGCGATCAGGTTGTGGGTCTCTTCCCGCACCTTCTCGGCGCCGCAGACGATGAACTCCAGGTCGCTGAGGTCGCCGGGATCGGCCGAGCGGGCGTACTGGTTCACGAAGGTGTCCGTGGCCAGCAGGATCGACGCCCCGCTGTTCTTGATCAGCGGCGGAATCTGTTTGGTGTGCAGGGGCGATGGATACTGGAAGGCCTTCATCCCCGTGAGGATCGGCAGGATCACCCCGCCGGTCAGGCCGAAACAGTGGAAGGTCGGCAGCGGATTGAACATCACCCAGTTGGGATCAAGATCGATGTGGGCGGAAATCTGCTCGGCGTTGGCGATCAGGTTGGCCTGGGTCAGCACCACGCCGCGCGGCGCGCCGAAGCTGCCGGAGGTGAACAGGATGACGCCCGGGTCGCCGGGCCTGGCCGGGCTGCGGAACAGCTTGGGGGCAAAGCCGGCGGCGGCGGCGAAGATCTTGTCTGTCAGGCTGATCTGGGCCCGGACGTCTTCCAGATAGACGATCTTGCTGGTCGCCTCGAGCGCGTCGATCAGGTCGTGAAGCTTACCCTGTTCGATGAAGGCGTGGGCGGTCAGCACCGTCTTCACTCCGGCCAGCTTGCAGGCGGCCCGCAGGTTTCGCAGGCCGGCCGTGAAGTTCAGCATCGTCGGAATGCGGCCAAAGGCGTGCAGGCCGAAGAAGGTGACCACCACCCCGGCGCTGGACGGCAACAGGACCCCGACCCGCTCGCCAGGCTCGGTGATCGCCGCGATCCGGCGGCCGAGCGCGAAGCTGGCGCGGATCAGGTCGGTGTAGCTGAGCGGCTGGCGGTTCTGGTCTTCAAGAATGAGCTTCTTGGCGCCGAAACGGTCGCGGGCCGAGATCAGGGCGTCAAATAGCGAACGCTCTGCCTCCCGTGCATCATAGGCACGCGGCATATGGGCAAAACTCCCGAATGTTTCCCACCGTCTCTTTGGCAGGCGAGCGTATAGAGCGCATCACGGCTTGAAAAGGTCCGTTACTCGGCGTGACCTGGACTGAGGCCTTGCCGGGACAGGCGCTCTGCCTGCCGGCTGCGCAAAAATCCGTCCACGGCGGTTAGCCAGGCGCCGCGCGGTCCGTCGGATTCGAGATGGCTGTAGGGGCCGACGGCGCCGGTCGAGGGGGGCTGCGCGATACAGGCCGGAGCCTTGGCGCAGGCGTCCTTCCAGACCGGTGCGCCGCCAAGCGTCAGGATCGGGCCCGGAAGGCCGCGTAGCGCGTTTGCCGCCCAGCCTTGGGCCTTCGCCATCAGGGCCCGACGGCCGACGCTCGGACCGGCCATACGCAGATCGGGATTGGCTTGTTGCCAGGCCTGCTCGACGGCGCGGCGATAGACCTCTCGCCCTGGTGGTCCGGTACGGAAGGCGCCTTCCCGGTTCCAACCGGGCTCCCGCGGATCCCTGAGCCAGCCCAGTCCAATTCTGCTCAGGGGTTCGTCGAAGGCCTCGCTCTGTGCCGCGGGCGGCGGCGAGGAGAGGATCAGGCCGTCCGCCGTCCAGCCGCGCTGGGCCGCCAGCACGGCCAGGACGGCCCCCGACTGCTGGCCGAGGACCACGACAGCCCGCCCGTCATCGGGAATCACTACCCGCACCATGGCCTTGATGGCCAGCAGGTCCGGCTCCAGGTCCGGGATGTGGCCGACGTCCCGCGGCAGGGTGAACCGGCCGGAACCACCCTGGCCGGCGCCTTCCAGCACCCAGACGTCAAAGCCGTCCCGATTGAAGTCCGCGGCGGTCTCGAACCAGGCTTCGGCGCTCTCGCCATAGCCGGGCAGAATCAGCAGGTGCGCGCGGGGCGCGGTGGCGGGGGCGGAGACTCCGTATCGCTGCGGCGGATAATCGCCGGCCTGGACCAGTCCCCAGGCCCAGCCCTCTGGCGGATAGAAGCGCGGGCTGATCGAAGGCGGCAGACGGCTCTCGATGAACGGGTCCTTGCCGCCGTCCTGACCGCAGGCCGTCAGCAGAAGTGCAAGGCACAGGAGGAGGGCGCGGCGCATGGATTCTGAGTGTGTGCGGGCAGGGGAGGCCGCCGCAAGTGTCCTCCCGCAACAGGTGCTTGATCCTGAGGCCCGGAAGGCCGATTTAGGGGCCATGGTCACCGTGATCGACACCCTGAAAGTCCGCCCCCGCCACCCTGAGAAGCAGGCGAGGCCGGACAGCCCCGTGCTGCGCAAGCCCGAATGGTTGCGTGTGCGGGCTCCCGGCAGCGCCGGCTACAATGAAACCCGCGAGATCGTCCGCCAGCATGGGCTGACCACGGTCTGCGAAGAGGCCGCCTGCCCCAACATCGGCGAATGCTGGACCCAGAAGCACGCCACCATGATGATCATGGGCGAGATCTGCACCCGGGCCTGCGCCTTCTGCAACGTCGCCACCGGCCGGCCCAACCCCCTCGACCCTACCGAGCCGCAGCGGGTCGCCGAGGCGGTGGCCAAGATGGGCCTCAAGCATGTGGTCATCACCTCGGTGGACCGCGACGACCTTGCCGATGGCGGGGCGCAGCACTTTGCCGACGTGATCCTGGCCATCCGCGCCGCCGCGCCGGGCACGACGATTGAGATCCTCACCCCCGATTTCCTGAGGAAGGACCGCGCCGAGAATGTCGTCATCGACGCGCGTCCGGATGTGTTCAATCACAACCTGGAAACCGTGCCGCGCCTCTACCTGACCATCAGGCCGGGGGCCCGCTACTACAATTCCTTGCGGCTTCTGGAGCGGGTCAAGGAGCGTGACCCCAGCCGCTTCACCAAGTCCGGCCTGATGGTCGGCCTGGGCGAGGCCAAGGAAGAGGTCATGCAGGTGATGGACGACATGCGCAGCGCCGGCGTCGATTTCCTGACCATCGGCCAATATCTCCAGCCGACCCGCAAACATGCGCCGATCGATCGCTTCGTCACCCCGGACGAGTTCGCCGCCTATGAGCAGATCGCCCGGTCCAAGGGCTTCCTGATGGTTTCGGCCAGCCCTCTGACCCGGTCTTCGCACCACGCCGGTGAGGATTTCGAGCGGCTGAAGGCGGCGCGGCTCGCGCGACAGTCGGCGGCCTAGAGCTCTTGCGCCACGAGCTGACGCGGCTTCTGCCCTACGGTCCCGAACTGCTGTTCGAGCTTGTCGGGGATGTGGAGCAGTATCCGAAATTCCTCCCCTGGGTGACCGGGATGCGAGTCTGGAACCGCCGGGAGGCCGAGCCTGGCGTCACCATGCTCGACGCCGAGGCGACGGTCGCCTTCACCTTCCTGCGCGAGAAGTTCGCCACCCGGGTTCGACGCGACGCCAATGCCGGAGTGGTCGAGGTGAACCTGATCTACGGACCGTTTCGCCGGCTGCAGAACCGCTGGCGGTTCGAAGCGGTCCCGGAAGGGTGCGCCGTCCACTTCATGATCGACTTCGAGTTCAAGCTGCCAATGCTGGAGCGGCTGCTGGCCGCCAATTTCGACTCGGCCGTCGGCAAGCTGATCGGCTGTTTCGAGGCGCGTGCGGCCGAGCTCAGCCGGATCAGGCAGGCCCAGGTCTGAATTTAGGCGGAAAGGTCAGGCTGTGGCTTGACCCGTCAAGTCTCTAGCGCTGGTCGCCCGGACGGCTGCCCGGCAGGCCTTCGCTGTCGTCGCGGGGCAGCATGCCGCCCTGTCCGACGTTGCCGAGAAGCTGTTCGAGGATGGAGATTTCGCGGCCCCGGGTCGGCGTTTCGCGACCGTTGAAGGCGATGACCTTGCCGTCTTCCAGGGTGTATTTGTTGACTGCGGCGACCTGGTCGGTTCCGGGCACGAAGGACACGGCGACCACGTCGCGCTTGGCCACACGGGGCTTGTAGAAGGCGACCCGGTCGGTGACCTGGGTGATGTAGAACCACAGGTTGGAGTCATAGGGGCCGGCGGCGCGGATTTCCTGACCCGGCACGGCCGCCTTGCTTTCCGTCAGGGAGGTGGCCGAGGGCGAGCCCAGCTTGCTGATGACCGTGGTCTTGGTGTCTTCGCCCACCTTCAGGTCGGCGGGGTTGTTCTCCACCACCATGAAGCCGGAATAGTTGGTCATCGGCGTGCAGGCGCCGGTCGCCAGAACAGCGGCGGCAGCGGCGAATGCGAAAGCGGACTTGCGGAACATGTCGTCTCCGGACGGTGTGGCCTTTGACCTATCGCCCGAGGGGGCTTAGTTCAATGCCTCGCTTTAGCCCCTCGGCGCGGCGAAATCGAGGCGATCATGTTCTTCAAGCGGCTGATGAAGCCAAGGCCGGCCATAGTGGCGGGCGAAAACCTCTACTCCGGCGCCGTCGCACAGGCTCGCCGCCCGGCCCTCTATACCGACCTGGCCGTCCCCGACACGCGCGAGGGCCGGTTCGAGCTCTACAGCCTGCATATGATCCTGCTGCTGGACCGCCTTAAGGGCCAGGGCGCACAGGCCGAGGAAACCGCCCAGGGGCTGGTCGACCGATTCACCCGAGGCCTGGACGACGCCTTCCGCGAACTGGGCGTCGGCGACCTGTCCGTGGCCAAGCGGATCAAGAAGCTGGCCGAAGCCTTCTATGGCCGGGTGCGCTCGGCCGATCAGGCCTTCGCCGCTCTTCCGGACCGGCGGACTCTGGAAGCCCTGGTCAGCCGCACCCTCTATGAGGGAGACGCCGGCAAGGCGACGGCGATGACGGACTATCTGCTGACCGCGCGGGATAAACTGGCGGCCCAGCCGCTGGCCAGCCTGCTCGACGGCGAGGCGGCGTGGCCGGAGGTCTGAATATGGAAAAGCCCCTCTGGTCGCGAACCGTGACCCTGGCCGAGATCGGCCGCGGCCCCCAGATCCTCGAGCTGGAAGCGGACGGCGCGGCCCGGCTGCTGATCGCCCGCGAATTGGATCTGGAGCGGCTCGACAGCCTGACGGCCTGGGTCCGGGCGCGATCCTGGCTGGACGGCGCCGAGATCGATGGCCGATTCGAAGCGTGGGTCACGCAGATCTGCAGCGTCTCGGGCGAGCCCTTCGAGCAGGTGATCCAGGCCGACTTCTTGGTTCGCGCCGTGCCGGCCGGCAGTGACGCCGCGCCGCAACTGAAAAACGCCGAGGTCGATATTGATCCGGAGGGCGAGGATCCGCCGGACGTCCTGGAGACCGACAAGGTCGATCTGGCCGCCTATGTCATCGAGCATCTGGCCCTGGAGATCGATCCCTTTCCCCGCAAGCCGGGAGCGGTGTTCGAGCCTCCGGCGGAAGAGACGATCATTTCGCCCTTCGCGGTGCTGCGTCATCCGGCCAACGATCGTTCGAAAACCTGAAGTGTCCAGCGAACACTTGCATCGCACCGGGCCGGCGCTATCGTCCGGCCGCCTCGCCCCTACCGGCGTATCCGGGAGCTAACGGCCCGTCTTGCCCGATACACTGACACTTTCCGTCGACGCCATGGGCGGCGACCACGGCCCATCCGTTGTGATCCCGGCGCTGAACATCGCCGCCAAGGCGGCAGGCGGCGAGGGGATTCGCTTCCTGCTGCACGGCGATCAGGCGAAGATCGCCCCCGAGCTGGCCCGGCTGCCCGCCCTGGCGCCGCTCTGTGACATCCGTCACACCGACAAAGCCATCAGCATGGAAGAAAAGCCCGCCCAGGCCATGCGCCGGGGCAAGGGATCCAGCGTCTGGAACGCGGTCGAGAGCGTCAAGGCGGGTGAGGCCCACGCGGCCATTTCCGCCGGAAACACCGGCGCCCTGATGGCCATCTCCATGCTGATCCTGCGGCTTGGGGCCGACATCAGCCGTCCCGCCCTGAGCGCCAGCTGGCCCACGACGAAGGGCGTCACAACCGTTCTGGACGTCGGCGCCAACGTCGAGAGCGACGCCGAGCAGCTGGTCGAGTTCGCCATCATGGGCGCGGCCTTCCACAAGGCCATCCACGGCGTCGGCAGGCCCAGCGTCGGGCTGCTGAATGTCGGTTCCGAAGATCAGAAGGGGCATGAGGAGGTGCGGGAAGCGCACGCCCTGCTGCGCCAGACGGCCTTCGAGTTCGACTATCACGGCTTTGTCGAGGGCGACGACATCAGCAAGGGCACGGTCGATGTGGTGGTGACCGACGGATTCACCGGCAACGTCCTGCTGAAGACGGCCGAGGGGGTCGCCCGATTCGTCGGCGCTGAACTCCGCACCGCCCTGACCTCGGGGCCCCTGGCCATGGCCGGCGCCCTGCTGGCGGGCGGCGCCCTGAAGTCCCTCCGCGCCCGGATGGACCCCGGCGGCGTCAACGGCGCCCCGTTGCTCGGCCTAAATGGCATCGTCGTGAAAAGCCATGGCGGCGCCGACGCCAAAGGCTATGCCGCCGCGGTCAAGGTGGCGATCAACCTGGCGCGAAGCGATTTCGCCGCCGAGGTCGCCCGGAACGTCAAACAGCTTACCGCCGCCCTGGCGGCCCCGGCGGCCAAGCCCGTCCCCCCGCCTGTGGAGTCGCCAGAGTGAGTGAAGTGTTGCGCAGCGCGATCACGGGCGTCGGCGCCTACCTGCCGCCGGACGTCGTGAGCAACGCCGACCTGTCGAAGATCGTCGACACCACCGACGAATGGATCACCGAGCGAACGGGCATCCGCCAGCGTCATCGCGCGGCCGATGATCAAGCGGTGTCCGATCTGGCCGCCGAGGCGGCGAAAAAGGCCCTGGCCGCCGCCGGCAGGACCCCCGCCGACATCGACCTGATCATCGTCGCCACCACCACCGGCGACCTGACCTTCCCGGCCACGGCGGCGATCGTGCAACGCAAGCTGGGCTGTCCGGTTGGCATCGCCTTCGACGTCCAGGCGGTCTGCTCCGGCTTCGTCTACGCCATGAGCGTCGCCGATGGCTTCGTGGCCCGGGGGCATAGCAAATGCGCCCTGGTCATCGGGGCCGAGACCATGACTCGCCTGATGGACTGGACCGACCGGGGCACCTGCGTCCTGTTCGGCGATGGCGCGGGGGCAGTTGTGGTCGAGCCGGTTGTCGGGCAGGGGACCAACCAGGATCGCGGCCTGATCAGCTTCGCCCTGCGCTGCGACGGGACCAAACAGGACCTGCTCTATGTCGACGGCGGACCTTCGACGACCGGCACTGTCGGCAAGCTGCGGATGGCCGGCAACCAGGTGTTCAAGCACGCGGTTATCAACATCTCCGAGTCAATCGAGTCGGCCCTCGAAAAGGCGGGCCTGACCATCGCCGATGTCGACTGGTTCATTCCCCACCAGGCCAATCAGCGGATTCTGCATGGTGTGGCCAATCGTCTCGGCCTGGACGAGCACAAGGTGATCCAGACGGTGGGCGACCACGCCAACACCTCCGCCGCTTCCATTCCCCTGGCATTCGCAACGGCCGTGGACGACGGACGGATCAAACCGGGCGATCTCCTGCTCATGGAAGCCATGGGGGGCGGTCTGACCTGGGGCGCCTGTCTGGTGCGGCTTTAGGGCCTGATTGCGGTTCGCGCCGGAAGCCTTTGACGCGATGCGATAATCGCGGCATTGATAGGCGGGTTAACTGGCTGGGAGGGGTCCCATGAAGGGCGCAACGCTCACGCGTGCTGAACTGTGCGAAGCGGTCCACGAAGAAGTGGGACTGACGCGGCAGGACTGCGCCGAACTGGTGGAACGCACCCTGGACCTGATGGCCGAGGCGCTGGAGCGTGACGAACAGGTCAAACTGTCGGGGTTCGGCGTCTTCCAGGTGCGCGCCAAGCGCGCCCGGATGGGCCGCAATCCCAAGACCGGCGAACCGGCCGAAATCGAGCCCCGGCGGGTCATCGGGTTCCGCGCAAGCCAGGTGATGAAGGCGCGAATCGACCGCGCTCTCGAAGGATAGGGATCCCAGGGCGTGGCCAAGGGCCCCAACGCCTTCCGTACGATCTCTGAAGCCGCTGAGGAGCTGGGCGTGCCCCAGCACGTGCTGAGGTTCTGGGAAACCAAGTTCACCTTCATCAGCCCGATGAAGCGAGCCGGCGGCCGGCGGTTCTATCGCCCGCAGGATATCGAGGTGCTCCGCGGCGTCCGCCGGCTGCTCCACGATGAAGGCTACACGATCAAGGGCGTTCAAAAGCTGCACAAGGACGGTGGGCTGAAGCGCCTGCTGGCCCTGGCGGACAACGACGCGGTTGTCATCGATGCCCAGGCCCCGGCGTCCGCCCGTATCAGCGCGGAAGCGCGAGGCCGGCTGACAGACACCCTCGGCGACCTGGAAGCCATCAAGTCGCGGCTCGACGGCTTGCTGAAGCGCTAGGCCCTTCTCCCGCTAGCCGGGAGCAGGACTCATCCTGTATTTCAGGCTTTTGGAAACTTCCTCGCCGGCCGTCCGATTGGCCGTTGCTCCCGCCGAGGGTCATCCCTATAAGGGCGCTCCTTGTGTCGGAGCGTGGCGCAGCTTGGTAGCGCACTTGACTGGGGGTCAAGGGGTCGCAGGTTCAAATCCTGTCGCTCCGACCAAGGGAGGCTTCTGAAATCGTTTCTGATTTCCAAGGGTCGGCGCTCTAACGAGGCTGGCCCTTTTGCTTTTCAGGCAACGTTTCAGGTTACAGGGCGGGGTCTTGGTCCATCAGGAATGGGCGCCCCGGTGACGGACCGCCCGATTCTGGAAACGCGGTCAGCTGCGGAGTCCGTCGGCCAGTCTTCGATCGGCAGGTAAGGGGCTTCGTCCTCGCACCGGGATTCGACCTCGGCGTCGCGGCCGATCAGGCCGCCGGCCAAGCCATTTGGAGGTCGGGCGACGGCGCCCAAACAATCCCCGCGCCGGGCTGTCGACCGAGGGCTGGCGTTGTCACGACGCGTCCGCGGCACGCCTCGCGAGCAGGAGGGCGCCCTCGAGACCGGCGTGTTCGAGACCGGCGGCGACGAGGTAGTCGGGCGAATGGGTGACATCGTGCACGCCATAACCGTTCAGCTCCGCGGTCATCCGCCCGGCGATGTCCGATATCAGGCCTGCGGTCGACAGAACGCCGCCGCCGAGCACAATCCTATGGGGAGACCAGAGCAGCACGAGCGTCGCACACAGCTGGCCGAGATAGTCCGCCAGCAGCGCTCGCACGTCCGGCGCCTCGCCCAGGGCGCGGCCGGCGAGGCGGTCTCCAACGGCCGGTCCCGCGGCCAGTCCCTCCGCGCAGTCAGCGTGGAAAGGGCAACGGCTTTTTTGGACATCGCCCGGCGCGCGCCGGAGAGCGATATGCCCAACCTCTGGATGCAACGCCCCCGCAAGCGTGCCGTCATGGAGCGCCAGGCCTGCTCCAATGCCTGTGCCGACGGTGACATAGGCGAGCGCCTGCAGGCCCCGACCGGCCCCAAGACGCTGTTCCGCCAGCGCAGCCGCCCCGACGTCGGTGTCGACGCGCATAGGGGCCTGGAAATGGTCCGCGAGGGCTCTTGAGAGATTTGACCCGGTCCAGCCGGGTTTGGGCGTCGCCAACATCCGCCCGGCATCAGGCGCGCGCGGGTCCACGATCAGCGGTCCGAAACTGGCGACACCGATCCCGGCGACGCGGGCTCCCGCCGGCATCGCCGCCTCGACCAGGCCGACGATCGCCTCCAGCGCCGCGGCCGGCGTGGTGGTGGGGAAGCGGCTCTCCGTCAGGGTGCGCCCGCCCCGATCGGCGATGCGGCAGACGATCTTGGTCCCGCCGGTCTCAACGCCGACGAAGATCGGTGCAGGGGCGGTCAACGGTCGTGGCTCCCGCCTTCAACGACGCCGATGCGGTCTCGAGCGCCCTTCATAGGTCCTCCAAGGATGAAGAGCACAGGCTGCACGACGCGCGCCATCGCGCCCGGGTCGCCCACCGTCGCAGGTTAGGCGAGGCGCGCGTTGCGCCCAATGTAATTCTGGGCTTTGTGACGCCCAACAGGAATGCGACGGCCTGCTGCGAAGGGCCCTGCATGCACGAGGGCGCGTGGCCTCTGCCTTGTCGATCTTGCAGACGCCGTGCGTGATGGACGTCCGCCCCGTTGCGGCGCTCGCCTGGCTCTCCATGTGCTGGAAGTGCTGCTGGGTCTGCAGACGTCGGCCACGGTCGGCGGGCGCGTGAAGATCGCATCGACAGTCGAACGCCCCCAGCCAGTTTGAGGCCGGCATGGCCCACTCGCCAGTCGCGGTCTCCTCCCGGACCAGGGGCCCGTCAGGGCTCCTTGTTCATCCAGGAGAGCAAGGGAAAGAGCGGCAGCCCCCATGCCGTTCCAGCGACGGCGAAATAGACGATCTCCAGCAGGGCGTTCTTCGGAAGCAGGCCGTGCAGGCTGACCACGCCCATGGCGTAGACCACCAGGAAGATCAGGATGGCGATCAGCCCGATGAACTTCTTGACCCGAGGATTCATGAAAACTCCCGCCGCCGGTTGACCCGGCGACGGGAGCTTTAAGGCGCTTGGCGCTTTTTCTCTAGCGGCGCTTCACAAGCCCGAGGAGGAACAGCAGGAGCACGGCGCCCAGGACGCCGGCGCCCAGGCTGCCGATCCAGCCCGCGTATTCAAAACCCAGAACATTGACCAGGATGAACTTGCCGATCAGGGCGCCGACGATGCCGACGACCAGATTGGTCAGGAGTCCGTGGTTGCGCTTCATGATCTTCTCGGCGATCCAGCCGGCGAAAATCCCGATGATGATTGCGGCGATCCAGCCCACACCTTGCATAGTCTTCAGCTCCCTTGATTAAGTCCCCGCTGTAACCCGCAGGGTTGGCGCAGGTTCCATAGCATGGAACCCGCCGGTCAGCGACGCGGGAACAGGGCGGCCAGGCCGGTCAGGACCAGGGCGGATGCGGCGATCGCCCCGATCAGGGTCCAAAGATTGTTCACCGGATAACCCAGCAGTTGGCCGACGCCGGGGGCCGCGAGTCCGCCGATCATCGCCGCCACCATGCCGGTGAAGGCCGAGCGCCGCCGCCCGGTCACCAGGGCGGCGAGCGTCCCGCAGACGAAAGCGATAAGGGCGAGGCCGAGAAGGCCGGGCAGGGGCATGGCGGGCTCTGGATCAGGTTGTATCACCATGCCCTGTCTTCCTTGCCGCGTCACCGCTGGACCCGCCACGCGTGCGGGCGTAGGAGGCGCCCATGACCTCCTTCCTGCGTTCCGACCGCTCCCGCGCGGTCGCGGTGTGGCTGCTCGTCGTCGCCGCCTTCATCCTGGCGATGGTCGTTGTCGGCGGGGCGACCCGGCTGACCGGGTCTGGCCTGTCGATCACCGAATGGAAGCCGATCATGGGGGCGCTGCCGCCGATGGGCGAGAGCGCCTGGCAGACGGCCTTCGCCAAGTACCAGCAGATCCCCCAATACAGGCTGGTCAACCAGGGCATGACGCTTGGTGAGTTCAAGGGCATCTTCTGGTGGGAATGGGCCCACCGGCTGCTTGGCAGGACCGTCGGCCTGGTCTTCGCCCTGCCGCTGGTCGTCTTCCTGATCCGTCGGCAGATCCCCAAACGGCTGATCTGGCGCTGTGTCGGGCTGCTGGTGCTCGGCGGCATGCAGGGCGTGGTCGGCTGGTGGATGGTGGCCAGCGGCCTTTCGGAAAGGGTCTCGGTGGCGCCGGAGCGGCTGGCCACGCACCTGGGCCTGGCCCTGGCCCTGTTCGTGGCCACCCTGTGGACCGCCCTGGACGCCTGGGCGGGTCAACCCCGGCACGAGGCGGCGACACGCTGGAAGATCGGCTCCCTGGCCTTTCTCGGCGCGGTCTTTCTGCAGTGCCTGCTGGGCGCCCTGGTGGCGGGGACCCATGCGGGCTTCACCTACAACGACTGGCCGCTGATGGAGGGCGCCGTCGTCCCAAGGGACTACGCTGGAACCGGCTTCTGGCAGACCCTGGCCCACAATCAGGCGTCCGTGCAGTTCAACCATCGCATCGGGGCCTACCTGATCAGCATCGCCGCCGTGGTCATTGTCGCCATGGTCGCCAGGACCAGGGGAATGGCGGCGCAATCGAAACAGGCGGCCTATGCGCTCGCCGGCGTGGTGGCCTTTCAGGTGATCCTCGGCATCGCCACCCTGATGGCCGGCGTGCCCCTGTGGCTGGGCATCCTGCATCAGTCGGGCGCCGTGCTGTTGCTGGCCGCGGCGACGGTCTTCGCCTGGCGGGTTCGGCGGATCTAGGCCCAACGCCGCCAGACCGAACTGTCAATTCAGGCAGCCAACCGGCTGGGAAAGCCTCTGAACGGCGACGAATTCAGGCCAAAAGCGGCAGATTATTGAGGTATTATAATACCGTATCAAAATATATGAAATAAAACAATGGCATAGAGCCATTTCATACTTCTCTCACGTGTTGACATCGCGGTCTCCACCCCGTAGTAGCCCGCCTCCACGTCGGGAGCCGCTTGCTTCCGCGCAACCGGATACTGAAACCCATGATGAAGACCACGGCTTCGCTGAAGCCCGCCGAGGTCGAGAAGAAGTGGATCGTGATCGATGCCGAGAACGCCGTGGTCGGCCGCCTCGCTTCCTTCATCGCCATGCGTCTTCGCGGCAAGCACCGTCCCGACTATACCCCGAACGTCGACTGCGGCGACTATGTCGTCGTGCTCAACGCCGACAAGGTGAAGCTCACCGGCCGCAAGCTGGACCAGAAGATCTACTACCGCCACACCGGCCACCCGGGCGGCATCAAGCAGATCACCGCCGGCGCCCAGCTGAACGGCCGTTTCCCCGAGCGCGTGCTCGAGAAAGCTGTTGAGCGCATGCTGCCCAAGGAAAGCCCCCTGGCCCGCGCTCAGATGACCCACCTGCGCATCTACAACGGCGGCGAACACCCGCACGAAGCGCAGAACCCCCAAACCATCGCGTTCGCCGACATGAACGCCAAGAACGTGCGGAGCGCCTGATGGCCGAAGGTCTCGAAGCCCTGCAAGCCCTGTCCTCGTCGCCCTTGGCGGCGCCGGCTGAGCCCAAGATCGACAGCCAGGGCCGCGCCTATGCGACCGGCAAGCGGAAGAACGCCATCGCCCGCGTCTGGATCAAGCCCGGCAAGGGTTCGATCACCATCAACGGTCGCGACCAGGAGGTCTACTTCGCCCGCCCCGTCCTGCGGATGATGCTGGCCCAGCCGTTTGAAGTCACCGACCGGGTCGGCCAGTTCGACGTGTTCGTCACCGTCGAAGGCTCCGGCCTGTCCGGCCAGGCCGGCGCGGTGCGTCACGGCGTCTCCAAGGCGCTGACCTACTATGAGCCGGGCCTGCGGACCCTGCTGAAGCCGCACGGCTTCCTGACCCGCGACAGCCGCGTCGTCGAGCGTAAGAAGTACGGCAAGGCCAAGGCCCGCCGTAGCTTCCAGTTCTCGAAGCGCTAGCCGCGCGACGTCTGACCACGTTGCGAAAGGGCGCTTCGGGCAACCGAGGCGCCCTTTTTCTTTGTCTGGTATCTGGAGCAGGTCATGTCCCTCCCCAAGATCTTCATCGATGGCGAAGCCGGCACCACCGGTCTTCAGATCCGCGAGCGGCTGGCAGGCCGCGCCGACATCCAGCTGCTGTCGATCGCCCCGGACCGCCGCAAGGACCCTGCCGCCCGGGCGGAACTGCTCAACGGCGCTGATCTCGTCATCCTCTGCCTGCCGGACGACGCGGCGCGGGAGGCGGTCGGCCTGATCGAAAATCCGTCGGTGAAGATCGTCGACGCCTCGACCGCCCACCGCACAGCCCAGGGCTGGACCTATGGCTTTGCCGAGCTGGCGCCGGGGCAGCGGGCGGCCATCGCCGCCTCCAGCCGGGTCAGCAACCCCGGCTGCTATCCGACCGGGGCCATCGCCCTGATCCGGCCGCTGATCGACGCCGGCCTGCTGCCCGCCGACTATCCGGTCAGCGTCAACGCCGTCAGCGGCTACAGCGGCGGCGGCAAGCCGATGATCGCCGAGTTCGAGGCGCCCGGCGCCGAGGCTTTCCGGATCTACGGCCTGACGCTGGAGCACAAGCATCTGCCGGAGCTGCAGCGGTTCGGCGGCCTGACCCAGCGGCCGATCTTCGCGCCCGCCGTGGGTCGTTATGCTCAGGGCATGATCGTCGAGGTCCCGCTGTTCCTCGATCGGATGAACGGCGCCGCCTCGCTGTCGGACATCCACGCCGCCCTGTCGCGGGCCTATGACGGCGAGGCCTTCGTCAGCGTCGCCAGCCTGGAGGAGAGCGCCGGCCTCAAGGGCCTGCAGCCCGAACTGCTCAACAACACCAACCGCATGCGGCTCTATGTGTTCGGCAACGAGGCCGGCCGCCAGGCCCGGCTCGTCGCCCTGCTCGATAACCTGGGCAAGGGCGCGTCCGGGGCGGCGGTGCAGAACATGAACCTGATGCTGGGTCTGCCGGAAGGCGCGGGTCTGACGTGATCCTGCGGCGGGCCAGCCTGGCGGATGCCGCGGCCATCGCGGCCCTGCATCGCCTGAGCATGCGCACCGCCATGCCCTGGCTGGCCGATATCCATACGCCCGCCGAGGACCTGGCCTTCTTCTCGGGCGAGGTTCTGCCGGTGCAGACCGTCTGGCTGGCGGAGGAGGGCGGGGCGGTCGTCGGCTACGCGGCCACCTTCGACGGCTGGCTGAACCAGCTCTATGTCCACCCGGACCATCATGGCGCCGGGATCGGCTCCGCCCTGCTGGAGGTCGTCCGCTCCGCGTCGGTGGCGCTCAGTCTCTGGGCTTTTCAGCGCAACAGTCAGGCGCGCGCCTTCTACGAGGCCAAAGGCTTCCGGCTGGTTCGGCTGACCGACGGCGCGGACAATGAGGAGGGTGAGCCCGACGCCCTCTATCAGTGGCGACGCGCCGACTGACGCGCGCGCTCACGGGGCGATCACCGAGCCGTGCGGCAGGGTGACTGGCCCTCGGCCACGGCCGCTCCATATTGTCCTGCATGATCCTTCATCGTCGTCACCTCCTGCTGTCCGGCGCCGCAATGGCCGCCGCTGGCCTCGCAGGCGCCGCCTGGGCCGCTGAGCGGGATTTCGCCGCCTCGCCCTTCCGCAAGCTTACCCAGGCCCAGTGGCGCGCCAGGCTGGGGCCGGCGTCCTTCGCCACCCTGCGACAGGAGGCGACGGAGCGACCCGGAACCAGCCCGCTCACGGACGAGCATCGAAAGGGAACCTTCATCTGCGCCGGCTGCGACCTGCCCCTGTTCCGCAGCGAGTGGAAGTTCGACTCCGGCACCGGCTGGCCCAGCTTCTTCCGGGCCGTCGAGGCCAATGTCGGCAAGAAGGTCGACCGCAGTCTTTTGGAGGTCCGCACCGAATACCACTGCGCCCGCTGCCTGGGCCACCAGGGCCACCTGTTCGACGACGGTCCGGCGCCGACGGGCGAGCGGTGGTGCAACAACGGCGTGGCGCTGAAATTCCTGCCGACTTAACCGGCGAGCCAGTCGGTCTCCGCAGCGAGCATGGCGTCGACGAGGTCGGGACGATCGATGCCGGCCAGGTCGGACCTCGGGGTCTTGCCGCTCTCTTCCAGCAGGTAGGACAGGAACCGCAGGCTGGGCCGGTAACCGTCCAGGCGCGCGCGATCCAGCGGCGGGACCTCTCCGGGAACGCAGGCGGCCATGGCGTCCTGGAAATAGACGGCCCGCAGGCCTGAAATCCGCCAGACCTCGTCGCCCCGCCGCTCGACCCGGGCATGCAGCCTTGCTTGGCTGGTGACCATCACCTCCACCCCGCCGATACGGCCGCCCAACAGGATCGCGCAGCCGGTCTCGGCCAAGGCGCGGCGGCCGTTCAAGGTGACCAGGGTCGGCGTCATCTGATGCAGGTGCCGGATGCCCGCGGCGAAGGCGGCCTTCGAGGCTGTCACAAATTGCAGCCCCGTGGTCTCGATCCAGGAAATGCTGACCACGGCGTCCGGGTGGTAGCAGGCCGCCATCCGGTCCCACTGGCCCTGGTCGCGGGCCGCCCGCTCGGTCTGCACGACTTCGGCGACAGCCAGCTTTTCAGGATCGAACATCGGACGGTTCCAGATAGACTTCCCTCGCTTATCCCGCGTCCAACGGGACAGGTCGAGGCCAGGCGGCAGGGGGAGGGATGCTGGTGACCCGGGCTTACGACGAGGCGACCCTCGGCTTCTATGATCGCGAGGCCGAGACCTATGCCGACCACCGCCTGCCCAGGCGCGAGGGTCCGCTGGACGAGTTTCTCAATCGGCTGCGTCCCGGCGCCTCCATCCTCGAGCTCGGCTGCGGCGCCGGTCAGGACGCCGAGGTCATGCTGGCGGCCGGCTTCGATGTCATCCCGACCGATGGCTCGCCCGGACTTGCGGCTCAGGCCGAGAAACGTCTGGGCCGGCCGGTGCGAGTGATGCGGTTCGAGGCGCTTGAGGCCGTGGAGT
The DNA here is from genome assembly GCA_044239675.1 of Caulobacter sp. Classification (GTDB taxonomy): domain Bacteria; phylum Pseudomonadota; class Alphaproteobacteria; order Caulobacterales; family Caulobacteraceae; genus Caulobacter. The sequence goes on along the minus strand of JBIIAX010000001.1, from coordinate 441,381 downwards.
CCTATGACGCTGTCTGGGCGAACGCCTGCCTGCTGCATGTGCCGGAAGACGCCCTGTCGGCTGTCCTGTCCCGGGCATGGCGGGCTCTTCGGCCGGGCGGCCTGATCTTCGCCAGCTACAAGGCCGGGGCGGGCGGCGATCGCGATACGCTTGGCCGCTACTATAACTTCGTCAGCCCGGGCTCGCTGGAGACGGCCTATCGCCAGGCCGGCGACTGGTCGGACCTGGCCATCGACGAGAGGCCGGGCGGTGGCTACGACGGAGTAGAGCGAACCTGGCTGCTGTGCTGGGCCGTCAAGGTTTGAGGCGCTGCACCCGGTCATGAAAAAGCCCGGCGTCTCGCGCCGGCCGGGCTTTTCCGAAGTCCTGGAGTGTTCGATCAGCCCTGCGGCTTGGGGATGTCCAGGCCGGCCGGGGCCGGGGCGCTGACCGGGGTCGGCGTCGGAGCCGATGGCGCGGTGGCCGGGCGCTGGAACTTCAGGCTGCGGCCCTGGAAGAAGGCGCCGGTCTCCATGGCCAGTTGCTCGTGGGTGATGTCGCCATCCACATAGCTGGTGCCGTAGAGGCGAACCTGTTTGGCGGTGACGGATCCGACGATACGGCCGCGGACCTCGGTGGCCTCGGCATAGACGCTGCCTTCGATATGGCCGGTTTCACCGACGGTCAGCCGGCCGACGCGAACGTCGCCGCGAACCACGCCGTCGATCTGCAGTTCGCCGTCGCCGGTCACGGCGCCGTCGATGCTGATGCCGCTGGAGATCAGTGAGGCCACCTTCGGCTTCGGCCGGGGCGCATCAGCGGCGCCGGCGGGGGCCGCCACGGGCTCGGGCGCCGCGGCGGGCTTGGCCACGGGGGTGGCAGGCTTGTTAGCGGGCTTGCTGAACATCTTCACCGGCTCTCAAAAAACGGTTGGGGTTCTGGGGGCGACCGCCGACCCAGATTTCATAGTGCAGATGCGGCCCCGTCGACCGGCCGGTGGAGCCCATGGCTCCGATCCGCTGGCCGACGCCGACCCGCTGGCCAACCGACACGGCAATGCCTTGCAGGTGGGCGTAGCGGGTCTTGAAGCCGCCGCCATGGTCTACCTCAATGGTGTTGCCATAGCCTGAACGAACGCCGGTGAACGAAACCACGCCCGGCGCCGTCGCATAGATGGGGGTGAAGAAGGCCCCGGGGAAGTCGAGGCCGGAATGGAAGGCCGGGCGCCGGGTAAAGGGATCAAGCCGCACGCCATAGCTGCTGGACACCGCCTGGGCGCCGGTCGGCTTGTAGAAGGGCAGGGTGCGGGCCGCCTCGTTGAGGCCGCGCATGTCAGTCATGTTGCCCGACGCGCGCTGGATACGGCGCGCGAAGTCTTCGTCCACGTCCAGCACGGCGGCCAGGGCGCGGGGGTCCTTGGCCTCGATCAGCGGACCGCCGAGCGAGGATTGCGGTCGGGCGCGGCTGACATAGCTTTCGGGGGTCAGGCCGGCCAGGCGGAAGGCGGCGCGCAGCCGCTCGGCCCGGGTCTTGGCGAAGGTGTCGGCGGCGTCGATCAGCCGCTCCTGATCCATCCGGGTATATTGCACCCGCTCGATGGGATTGGCGGCCAGCAGGCGCGGCTTGCCGGGAGCCAGGGCCTCGGCGGCGCCGGGGACGCCTTTGAATTCCTGGAATAGTTGGGCGAGGGCCGCATGGCGTTTCTCGACCGAAGACGCCATGTCGCCGAACGAGCCGTTGGTGGCGTTCAGTTGGGCCATGGCGCTGTTCAGCCGGGCCTGGCGGTCGGCGTTGACCCGCTCGTAATAGGCCTTCTGGCGAACCAGTTCCTGGTCCGAAGCGCCGGCCGAGAGCGCATTGACCAGCATGGCGGCGGTGCAGACGCCCATCCATAGGGACAGGGCGGCGACGACGCCGGCGCCAGCCAGCTGTTTGGTTGTGGAAAGGACGTAGCCGCGCATCTCGCCGCCGGAGCGGACGTAGAGATGTCGTTCGGGAAAGAGATCTTCAAGTGCTCTGCGCACCTGCCGCAAGCGTGTTAAAGCCATCGCCCCCGAGACCTGGATTTCTGTCCGGTGGGATATGCTATCAACTCAAAGGGGGGTGCAAGGCCCTTCGCGCCACGCGGGTAGGGCTAACCTTAACCTGAAGCCTCACGCTCAACGGATAACCAGTCAGAAGGTTACCCGCCAGTCTATTGAGCGAATTGAAGCGAGTCCTACCAAACATTGATCCGCAGACGGGTTGTCCTTGCCACAGTTACTGGTGGGTCAGTTTGCCCTCAAGAATCTGCGTCCGATTGTCGCAAGCCCCTGACTTCAAAGACTTGCCACGGCCTTCAGCACGGCCTCGACGTGGCCGGGAACCTTGACCTTGCGCCAGATGGCCCGGATCACGCCCTCACCGTCGATCAGCCAGGTCGAGCGGTCGATCCCCATGTATTTCCGCCCATAGAGGCTTTTCTCGACCCAGGCCCCATAGCGCTCGACGACGTCGCTTTCGGCGTCCGATCCCAGGGTCAGGTCCAGGCCGTGCTTGGCCTTGAACTTCCCGTGCTTAACGGCGGTGTCCTTCGACACCCCGACGACGGTCGCGCCGGCCTTGGCGAAGTCCCCGGCCGCCTCGCTGAAGCCCTTGGCCTCTGTGGTGCAGCCGGGGGTGTCGTCCTTGGGATAGAAGTAAAGGACCACCGTCCCGCCCTTCAGGCCGGCTAGGCTGACCCGGCCGTCATCGGTGGGCATGTCGAAGTCGGGAGCCCTGTCGCCGACCTTGAGTTCAGTGGTCATCTCTTCAGTCCCCTGTCTCAGACCGGCCGGACCAGGACGATCTTCTTCTTGCCCTGGGAAAGCTTGATCACCCCGCCGACGACATCGGCGTTGGTGATCAGCTTCATCCCGTCCATCTCCTGCGCGTCATTGACCCGCAGGCCGCCGCCCTGGGCCAGGCGGCGCGCCTCGCCCCGGGAGGTAGAGAGGCCGGCGTCGACGGCAAGAGCGGCGAGCATGACGCCTTCGACCAAGTCCGCCGCCGGGATCTCTTTGGTCGGCAGATCGTCGGATAGGGCGCCCTTCTCGAAGGCCTGGGTGGCGGCCTCGCGGGCGGCCTTGGCGGCCTCCTCGCCATGCAGCATCCGGGTGGCTTCGTCGGCCAGCACCTTCTTGGCGTCGTTGATGCCGGCGCCTTCCAGGGCCTCCAGCCGGGCAATCTCGTCCAGCGGCAGGTCGGTGAACAGCCGCAGGAACTTCGCCACATCGGCGTCCTCGGTGTTCCGCCAGAACTGCCAGTAGTCGTAGGGGCTGCGCATGTTGGCGTTGAGCCAGACGGCGCCGGCCGCCGTCTTGCCCATCTTGGCGCCGGAACTGGTGGCCAGCAGGGGCGTGGTCAGGCCAAAGGCCGGCTTCTGATCGACCCGGCGGATCAGCTCGACGCCGTTGAGGATATTGCCCCACTGGTCCGAGCCGCCCATCTGCAGCAGGCAGCCGTGCCGGCGGTTCAGTTCCAGGAAGTCGGTCGCCTGCATCAGCATGTAGTTGAATTCGAGGAAGGTCATCGGCTGCTCGCGCTCGAGCCGCAGCTTCACCGAATCGAACGCCAGCATGCGGTTGACCGTGAAGTGGACGCCGAAGTCCCGCAGGAACTCGATGTAGCCCAGCTTGCTAAGCCATTCGTCGTTGTCGACCAGGATGGCGTCGGTCGGGCCGTCGCCGAAGGTCAGGAACTTGGCGAACACGGTCTTGATGCTGGCGATATTGGCCTGGATGTCGGCTTCGCTGAGCAGCTTGCGCGACTCGTCCTTGCCGGTGGGATCGCCGACCTTGGTGGTGCCGCCGCCCATCAGCACGATGGGGCGATGTCCTGCCTGCTGCAGCCGGCGCAGCAGCATGATCTGGATCAGGCTGCCGACATGCAGGGACGGCGCGGTGGCGTCGAAGCCGATGTAGCCGGTGACGATCCCGCCGCCCGCCGCCTCGTCGAGTTCGGCCGGATGGGTGATCTGATGGATGAAGCCGCGGTCCCGCATGGTCTGCAGGAAGGCGGACTTGAACTCTGGGGTCTCGGTCATTTCGGGCTCACTCTCAGGGCGGGCCTCTAACACGGGTGGGCGGGTCTGCAAGGCGATAGACATCGGAAGGCTCCTTTTTGGGAAGGGCCGGCGACGCTGTCAGGCTTTGAGTCTGGGACATGCCGCCGGGGTTGGGCGGCATGCGATCGCAACGCCGCTCGTCAGGACGAGCGGGCGTAATAGAGGCTGGAAAGGGCGAGCCGGGCGATCATGCGGCCTTGGTAGCCTTCACCATTGACCGCCGTCAACGGGCCGCTATCCAAAGGTCCATGCTGTTGACCCTGGCGCCACACCCCGACACGCCCTGCGACGCGGTCAGCCGCATCACGGTAGATATACATCGCGGCGCTTCGCGGCGGTTGGCTGCCACCTACACCCTGGTTGGCGATACCCGGCGAATTGTAATGCCGGCTTATCGGTCTTCCGGTCGAACAGACGGGCTCTGGGCCTCCACCTGCTTTGAGGTTTTCATCCGGCCCGGCAATACCAGTCGCTATCTCGAGTTCAATTTCTCCCCGTCAACCGAATGGGCGGCCTACGCCTTCGACGGTTATCGGGCGGGCATGGCTGATCTTCTGGATGTCTCGGTTAGCTGCGGCGGGCGCGATGAAGGTGGGGTCTATGGTCTGATCGGTACGGTGGATTTTGCAGGTCTGACCGAAGCAGAGGCTGACCGGGTGTGGAAGATCGGTGTGTCCGCCGTGATCGAAGAAACCGGCGGTCGGAAATCCTATTGGGCTCTGGCGCATCCTCAAGGTAAGCCAGACTTCCATCATCCCATTGCGTTCGCGCAAAATCTTCCTGCTGTGGTGTACTGGTGAAGAACGGCATCGACAGGCTCCTCGCCGACCCCGCCCTGCGCGCCGACCTGAAAGGCCGCCGCGTCGCCCTGCTGGCCCATCCGGCCTCGGTCACGGCCGACCTGACCCATTCCCTGGACGCCCTGGCCGCCTGTCCCGACCTGAAGCTGACCGCCGCCTTCGGGCCGCAGCACGGGCTGCGCGGCGACAAGCAGGACAATATGATGGAGTCGCCCGACTTCACCGACCCGGTCCACGGCATCCCGGTGTTCAGCCTCTATGGCGAGGTGCGCCGGCCGACCGGCCAGTCGATGGGAACCTTCGACGTCATCCTGATCGACATGCAGGACCTGGGCTGCCGCATCTACACCTTCATCACCACCCTGCTGTACGTGCTGGAGGCCGCCGCAGAGCACGGCAAGTCGGTCTGGGTGCTGGACCGTCCCAACCCTGCCGGCCGGCCGGTCGAGGGCCTGACCCTGCTGCCTGGCTGGGAGAGCTTCGTCGGCGCCGGCCCCATGCCGATGCGCCACGGCATGACCCTCGGAGAACTGGGTCACTGGTTCATCGAACTCTATAAACTGGATGTCCAGTATCGTGTCATCACCATGGAGGGCTGGGAGCCGGAAACCGCCCCCGGCTACGGCTGGCCTCTGGGTCAGCGGGAATGGATCAACCCCAGCCCCAATGCCCCCAACATCTCCATGGCCCGCGCCTATGCCGGCACGGTGATGCTAGAGGGGACGACCCTGTCCGAAGGCCGCGGCACCACCCGGCCGCTGGAACTGTTCGGCGCTCCCGACATCGACGCCCGCGCGGTCATCGGCCAGATGCAGGCCACGGCCCCGCAATGGCTGGGCGGCTGTATCCTGCGGCCCTGCGCCTTCGAGCCGACTTTTCACAAGCATGTCAAACAGTTGTGCAGCGGCGTGCAGATCCACGTTGAGGGGCCGCACTATGACCACGCCGCCTTCCAACCCTGGCGGGTCCAGGCCCTGGCCTTCAAGGCGATCAGGACCCTGTACCCCGACTACGACCTGTGGCGGGATTTCCCTTACGAGTACGTGCTCGACAAACTGGCCATCGACGTCATCAACGGCGGCCCGGCCTTGCGGGAATGGGTCGATGATCCGGCGGCGACGCCGGATCATCTGGACGCAATAACCACGCCGGACGAGAAGGCTTGGCTTGAAGTTCGCAAGCCTTACCTGCTGTATTAGCTGAAGGTTTCCTCTCCTCGCTCATGGCGAGGACGAGGCTCAGCCCTTGGCCGTCTTGGCCCGCTCGATGCCTTCCAGAACCAGTTCCTTGGCCTTGGCGGCGTCGCCCCAGCCCTGGATTTTCACCCATTTGCCGGGCTCCAGATCCTTGTAGTGGGCGAAGAAATGCTCGACCTGGTCCAGGGTGATCTTGGGCAGATCGGTATAGTCCTGAACGTGGTTATAGCGGGCGGTCAGATGCGAGGAGGGGACCGCGATCAGCTTCTCGTCGACGCCGGCGTTGTCTTCCATCATCAGCACGCCGACGATCCGGCAGCTCATCACCGCGCCCGGCGCGATGGCGCGGGTGTTGAGGCAGATGACGTCGCAAGGATCGCCGTCGCCCGAGAGGGTATGGGGGATGAACCCGTAGTTCCCCGGATAGCGCATCGAGGTGTAGAGGAACCGGTCGACGACCAGCGCCCCCGAATCCTTGTCCAGCTCATATTTGATCGGCTCGCCACCCAGCGGAACTTCGATCACCACATTGACGTCTTCGGGCGGGTTCTTACCGACGGCGAGGGCGTTCAGATTCATCAGGCGGGCTCGGCTTCCAGTCGTTTGTCCAGGTATTCGCCGACGTGCCTTTCCACGTCGGGAAGGTTCTCGGCCCAGAAGTGGGTTGCGCCCTCGATCAGGTCGTAATCGATGACGATGCCCTTCTGGCTCCGCAGCTTTGTCACCACCCGTTCCACTTCCATCGGCGGCGTGACCGTGTCGTTGCTGCCGTGGAGGAAGAGGCCCGAAGCCGGGCAGGGGGCGAGGAAGCTGAAGTCGTACATATTGGCCGGAGGCGACACGCTGATGAAGCCATCCGTCTCCGGGCGGCGCATGAGGAGCTGCATCGAGACCCAGGCGCCGAAGCTGTAGCCGGCGACCCAGCATTGGCTGGCGGTCGGGTTGGTGGTCTGCAGCCAGTCCAGGGCGGTGGCGGCGTCGGCCAACTCGCCGATTCCTCCGTCAAACTCGCCCTGGCTGCGGCCCACGCCACGGAAGTTGAAGCGCAGGGTGGAGAAGCCCCGCTTCATGAACAGGTGATACATCTGCACCGCCACCGGGTGGTTCATATGACCGCCGGCGCGCGGGTGGGGGTGGAGGATCAGGGCGATCGGGGCGTTCTCACGCTTGCCGGGCGAATATCGGCCTTCGATCCGGCCTGCGGCGCCGGTCAGAACCACTTCGGGCATGGGCGATACGTCTCCTCTGCTTCCGGTCTAATACTTGACCGCTGCGCTTGGTCTTCCTAGATCAGGCGCACGCCGCGCCGGCCCGGCCGACGCGCGGCGCGGCCTTTAGCACGGGGCCACCCTCGGACGCCAAGGAATCTCGCCATGCGCCTGTCCACAAAAGGCCGATATGCCGTAATGGCCATGACGGACCTGGCGGGACGTCAGGATGCTGAAGGATCGCGCGCCGTCTCCCTGGCCGAGATCGCCGCCCGGCAGGAGATTTCCCTCAGCTATCTGGAGCAGCTTTTCGCCAGGCTTCGCCGGCGCGGCCTGGTCAAGAGCCTGCGCGGTCCCGGCGGCGGTTACCGGCTGGCCCGGGCGGCATCTGAAACCCATATCGCCGAGATCGTCCTGGCCGTCGACGAACCCCTCCGCGCCACCCGCTGCGGCGTGGGCGCCGCCAAGGGCTGTATGAAGGCCGGCGCCCGCTGCACCACCCACGACCTCTGGGAAGAGATGGGGCGGCAGCTGCACAACTACCTGGCCTCGGTCTCTCTGGCCGACGTGCTGTCGGGGAAGCTGCGGCCCGAAGAGCAGGCGGCCGCATGACGGGCGTCTATCTCGATTATAACGCCACCGCGCCGGTGCGGCCGGAAGCGAAGGCGGCCGTCCTGGCGGCGCTGGACGCCGCGGGCAATCCGTCGTCGGTCCATGCGGCCGGCCGTACGGCGCGCAAGGTGCTGGAAGATGCCCGGGACGCCGTGGCGGCCCTGGTCGGCGTCGTGCCCGGCTCTGTCACCTTCACCAGCGGCGGCACGGAAGCCAGCAGCCTGGCCATCGAGAGCGCGCTTTCTGCCGGTTTCGAGCGAATCATCGTCGGGGCCATCGAACATGACGCGGTCTGGGAAACCGTCCGCGCGGAGGGGCGCGCCGTCGAGGTTCTGCCGGTCGATGGGTATGGGGTCGCCGATCTGGCCTGGCTGGCCGAGGCGCTGGGGCGGCCGGGCAAGGCCCTGGTCTGCCTGATGCTGGCCAACAACGAAACCGGCGTCATCCAGCCGATCGCCGAGGCCTCGGTCCTGGTGCGCGAGGCGGGCGGCTGGCTGCATGTCGACGCGGTCCAGGCGGCCGGCAAGATCGCCATCGATTTCACCGCCCTGGGCGCGGACACCCTCAGCCTCTCCGCCCACAAGCTGGGCGGCCCGCAGGGCGTTGGCGCCCTGGTCGCCGGGACCCGCGCCACCGTCGCCCGTCGCCAGCACGGCGGCGGACAGGAGCGTGGACGGCGGGCCGGCACCGAGAACCTGCCGGGCATCGCCGGGTTTGGCGCGGCCGCCCGGTCGGCGCTCGCAGGACTTCCCGCCGCCGGGGACCAGAGCGCCTGGCGTGACGCTCTAGAGCGCCGCCTCGCCGCCGCCGGCGCCGTGGTGCTGGGGCAGGGCGCGCCGCGCCTGCCGCAGACGCTCTGCGTCGCCGTCGAGGGCTGGCCGTCGGAAACCCAGGTCATGCTGATGGATCTGGGCGGGGTGATGATCAGCGCCGGCGCTGCCTGTTCCTCAGGCAAGGTCAAACCCAGCCGCACGGTCGAGGCCATGGGCCGATCCGATCTGGCGGCCTCTTCCATTCGTATCAGCGGCGGCTGGGCCAGCACGGAGGCGGACTGGATCCGCGCCGGCGATGTCTGGCTAGAGGCGCACGCGCGCCACCTCGCCCGCCGCAACCAAGACAGGAAAGTCGCTTAAGTCATGGCCGCTGTTAAGGAAACTGTCGATCAGGTCGGGGCGCTGGAAGCCTATCAGCACGGCTTCGTCACCGACATCGAACAGGACTTCGCGCCCAAGGGGCTGAACGCCGACACCGTCCGTTTCATCTCCGCCAAGAAGGAAGAGCCGGAGTGGATGCTGGCCTGGCGGCTGGAGGCCTTCGAGCGCTGGCTGGCGCTGGACGAGCCCGACTGGGCCAAGGTCTCCTTCCCCAAGATCGACTACCAGGACAGCTATTATTACGCCGCGCCGAAGGGCGAGGGCGAAGGTCCGATGAGCCTGGACGACGTCGATCCGGAGTTGCTGGCCACCTACGCCAAACTGGGGATTCCCCTGCGCGAACAGGAGGTTCTGGCCGGGGTTCAAGGCGCGCCGCGCTATGCCGTGGACGCGGTGTTCGACAGCGTCAGCGTGGTCACCACCTTCAAGAAGGAGCTGGCCGCCGTCGGGGTGATCTTCTGCTCGATGAGCGAGGCGATCCGCGAACATCCCGAGCTAGTGCGCAAATATCTCGGCACCGTGGTGCCGGTCAGCGACAACTATTTCGCCTGTCTCAACAGCGCCGTGTTCAGCGACGGCAGCTTCGTCTACGTGCCGCCCGGCGTGCGCTGTCCCATGGAGCTGAGCACCTACTTCCGGATAAACGCCAAGGATTCCGGACAGTTCGAGAGAACTTTGATCATCGTCGACAAGGGCGCCCAAGTCTCCTACCTGGAGGGCTGCACCGCCCCGATGCGCGACGAGAACCAGCTGCACGCCGCCGTCGTCGAGCTGGTGGCGCTGGAAGACGCGACGATCAAATACTCCACCGTCCAGAACTGGTATCCGGGCGATCCGGTCACCGGCAAGGGCGGCATCTACAACTTCGTCACCAAGCGGGCCGACTGCCGCGGCGACCGCTCCAAGGTCAGCTGGACCCAGGTCGAGACCGGCAGCGCCATCACCTGGAAGTACCCATCCTGCATCCTGCGCGGCGAGGGCAGTAGCGGCGAGTTCTATTCCATCGCCATCACCAACGGCCGCCAGCAGGCCGACACCGGCACCAAGATGATCCACCTGGGCGCCAACACCCGCTCGCGGATCATCTCCAAGGGGATCAGCGCCGGCAAATCCTCCAACACCTATCGCGGCCTGGTCTCGGCCCACCCCAAGGCGACGGGCGCCCGCAACTTCACCCAGTGCGACTCCCTGCTGATCGGCAAGGACTGCGCCGCCCACACCATCCCCTACATCGAAGCCCGCAACGGCCAGTCGGTGTTCGAGCACGAGGCGACGACCACCCGCCTGTCGGAAGACCAGCTGTTCTACGCCATGCAGCGGGGCCTTTCGCAGGAGGAGGCGGTGCAGCTGCTGGTCAACGGCTTCGTCAAGGATGTGCTGCAGGAGCTGCCCATGGAGTTCGCCGTCGAGGCCCAGAAGCTGGTGGCCATCAGCCTTGAGGGCAGCGTCGGCTGATGCTGCGGGCCATCGACCATGTCCAGATCGCCATCCCGCCGGGCGGGGAGGAGAAGGCGCGCCCGTTCTACGGCGCGCTGCTGGGCCTGACCGAGGTTCCCAAGCCCCAGCCCCTGGCCTCGCGCGGCGGCTGCTGGTTCGAGGCCGGCGCCGTTAAGGTCCACCTCGGCGTCGAACAGGACTTCCGCGCCAACACCAAGGCCCATGTGGCGTTCCTGGTGGAGGATGTCGCGGACATCGCCGCCCGGGCCGTGGCGGCCGGCTACACCATCAACCCTGACGACGAACTCAGCGATGTCGAGCGCGTCTTCATCTACGACCCCTTCGGCAACAGGCTGGAATTCCTGAAGCCCATTTCACAAGTGAATTGAATGCTCTCGATCAATAACCTCCACGCTTCCGTCGGTGAAAAGCCCATCATCAAGGGCCTGACCCTCGATGTCCCCGCCGGCGAGGTCCATGCCATCATGGGGCCGAACGGGGCGGGCAAGTCGACTCTGTCCTATGTGCTGACCGGCCGGTCCGGCTATGAGGTCACGGATGGAACCGCGACCCTGGACGGCGAGGACTTGTTGAGCCTCGACCCCAGTGAGCGGGCCGCCAAGGGAGTCTTCCTGTCCTTCCAGTATCCCCTAGAAATTCCAGGGGTTCCGGCTCTGACCTTCATCCGCACGGCGATGAACGCCCAGCGCAAGGCGCGAGGCGAAGCGGAGATCGCGGCTCCCGCCTTCCTCAAGCTGGCGCGCGAGACGGCCGCCTCGCTGAAGATCGATTTCGAAATGCTCAAGCGCAGCCTCAACGTCGGGTTTTCCGGCGGCGAGAAGAAGCGGATGGAAATCTTCCAGATGGCGATGCTGTCGCCCCGCTTCCTGATCCTCGACGAGACCGACAGCGGCCTGGACATCGACGCCCTGAAGATCGTCGCCGGCGGGGTCAACGCCATGCGCGCACCCGACCGCGCCATGCTGGTCATCACCCACTACCAGCGGCTGCTCGACTACATCAAACCGGACCGCGTCCATGTGCTGTCCGCCGGTCGCATCGTCGCTTCGGGCGGCCCGGAACTGGCGCTCGACCTGGAGCGCGAAGGCTACGACAAATACGTCAAGGTGGCCGCGTGAACCTCGGCGCCGCCCTTCGCAACGGTGATCCGACCCAGCTGCCGTCGCGCCGCGACGAGGACTGGCGCTGGACCGACCTTCGCGGCTTGATCCGCCAGATCCCACCCGCATCGCCAGCTGCCGCCATCGCGCCGGGCGGTCCGTTCGCGGAGCTCGCCGGCGAGGACCTGACCGTGGTCAACGGCCGGACCGAGGGGTTCGCAGGCCTGGTCGTGGAAGGTCCGGTCGAACGGATCGTCCGTCTTCGCTTCGTCTCCACGGCGGACACGTCGAGCCACCAGGCCAGCCTGGACATCGCGGTCAAGGCCGGCGCGTCGCTGGTTCTGCTGGAGTCCTATGAAGGCCAGGCGGCCGGCTATCTGGCTTCATCCGAACTTTCCATCACCCTGGGCGAGGGCGCCCGCCTCGAGCGGATCGTCCTGGCGGCCGATGACGCCCAGGCGGTCAGTGTCTCGACGGCGACCGTCAGCCTCGCGGCCGGCGCGGCCTATGCCCAGACACTGCTGACTACCGGCGCCAAGCGTCAGCGTCTGGAAACCCACATCACCCATCCCGGCGCCGGCGCGACCGTGCGGCTGGACGGCGCCTATCTGCTGGCGAACCAGCGCCACGCCGACCTGACCACCGTGGTCACCCATGGCGGTGTCGACGGGACCACGGCGCAGCTGACCAAGGGCGTGGTCCGCGATCAGGCGCGGGGCGTCTTCCAGGGCCGGATCGTCGTCGAGCAGGGCGCCGACCGCACCGACGCCCGCATGGGCCACCACGCCCTGATCCTGTCGGACAAGGCCGAAGTGGACGCCAAGCCGGAGCTGCTGATCTTCGCCGACGACGTCCAGTGCGCCCATGGCGCCACGGTCGGGGCTCTGGACGAGGAGGCCATCTTCTACGCCCAGCAGCGCGGCATTCCCGCCGATGTGGCGCGCGGCATGCTGACCACCGCCTTCGTCGGCCAGGTCATCGACCGCATCGAGCATGTAGGCGCGCGCGACCTGGCGCGGGCCTGGGCGACGACACAGCTGGAGCCATTGTCGTGAGCGCGTTCGATATCGAGGCCGTCCGCGCCCAGTTCCCGATCCTCGCGCGGCAGGTGAACGGCAAGCCGCTGGTCTATCTGGACAACGCCGCCAGCGCCCAGAAGCCGCGCGCGGTGATCAAGGCCATGACCGCGGTGATGGAAGGCAGCTACGCCAACGTCCACCGCGGCCTCCACACCATGGCCAACGAAACCACGGAAGCCTATGAAAACGCCCGCAAAAGCGTGCAGCGCTTCTTGGGCGCGAACGAGGGCGAGATCGTCTTCACCAAGGGCGGCACCGAAGCCATCAACCTGGTCGCCAGCAGCCTGGGCCTGTCGCTGAAGGCCGGCGACGAGGTGCTGGTCACCCAGATGGAGCACCACTCCAACATCGTCCCCTGGCATCTGCTGCGCGAGCGCAAGGGCGTGGTGCTGAAGTTCGCCCCGGTCACCGAGACCGGCGAACTGGACCTGCCCGCCACCCTGGCCCTGATCACCGAGCGGACGCGGGTCGTTTCGCTGACCCAGATGTCCAACGTCCTGGGCACGATCAATCCGGTCAAGGCGATCACCGATGCGGCCCACGCAGCCGGCGCCATCGTCGTCGTCGACGGCTGCCAGGGGGCGGTCCACACCGTGGTCGACGTCAAGGACCTGGACTGCGACTTCTACGTCTGCACCGGCCACAAGCTGTACGGCCCGACCGGCATCGGCGTTCTCTACGGCAAGGCTGAACGCCTGGCCGCGCTGCCGCCCTACCAGGGTGGTGGCGAGATGATCGGCACGGTCACCGAAGAGGCCATAACCTATGCCGACCCGCCCATGCGGTTCGAGGCCGGCACGCCGCCGATCATCGAGGCCATCGGCCTGGGCGCGGCGGTGGAGTGGATGATGAGCTTCGACCGCGCCGCCGTCGCCCGCCACGAAAACGCCCTCTACGACCGGGTGATCGAGCGGCTGGACGGGGCCAACTGGCTGCGGATCATCGGCACGGCGCCGGACAAGGGGGCGATCCTGGCCTTCACTGTCGAGGGCGCCCATCCGCATGATATCGCCCAGATTCTCGACAAACAGGGCGTCGCCGTGCGCGCCGGGACCCATTGCGCCGAACCGCTGATGGCGCGTTTTGGCGTTACCGCGAGCGCCCGAGCTTCCTTCGCCCTATATAACACCCTGGACGAGGCCGATGCGTTCGCCGACGCATTGACCAAGGCCCGCAGCTTCTTCGCGTAAGAGACCGATGACCGACGCAGCCGAAACACCGATCGACCTGGCCCCGGCCGAGCCCTCCGAAGCCGCAGCCGCGCCCGCGCCGCTGAGTCAGAAGGAGCTCGACATGCTGACCGACCGTCTGGTCGAGCAGCTGAAGACGGTGTTCGACCCGGAAATCCCGGTCGACATCTACGAACTGGGCCTGATCTACAAGGTCGATGTCTCCGACGACAAACACGTCGCCATTGACATGACCCTGACCGCCCCGGGCTGCCCCGTCGCCGGCGAAATGCCGGGCTGGGTCGAGGACGCGGTCATGGAACTGGCCGAGATCAAGTCCTGCACCGTCGATCTTGTCTTCGATCCGCCGTGGGATCCGTCCCGCATGTCGGACGAGGCCAAGCTGCAACTGAACATGTTCTGAGCACAGCCATGGAAACCACCGTCGCCCCCCGCGTCCGTCGCCCCCGTCCCAAGGTAGTCACCTTGAGCGACTCCGCCGCCACGCGGGTCAAGGAGATCATGGACAAGGCCGAGAAGCCCTACGCGGGCCTGCGCGTCGGGGTGAAGAACGGCGGCTGCGCCGGCCAGGAATATGTCTTGGAATATGCCGAGACCGCCGGTCCGATCGACGAGGTGGTCGAGGACAAGGGCGTCACCATCCTGATCGATCCCAAGGCCGTGCTGTTCCTGATCGGCACCCAGATCGACTACGAGATCAGCCGCCTGTCCTCAAAGTTCGTCTTCCGAAATCCGAACGAGACGGACGCCTGCGGCTGCGGCGAAAGCGTGACGATCATTCCGGCCAGCGCCGAGCAGGCCTAAGGGCAGGCCTTGTGCACCGCGCATCCGTACAGGATCGGGTTGGCGAACAAGTAGAAGGCCGGAAACGCCAGGGCTAGAGCGTGCCGTCTTTTGACGGAATCGGGATTCCCAAATCGGGGTCGATCTGATTCAGAATCCATGCTGGTGAAGGAGGCCAGCATGGATGACGGCTCCTTATTCGATGGATCTCCGCCAGCGGGCCTTGGCTCGCAAGGCTCGGGGCGAGACGAACCGTGAGATAGCGGCGGCGCTGGGTATCGCTCCGTCGTGCGTGTCGAAGTGGACCAAGCGCAAGCTTGAGACGGGCTCGGTGGCCCCCGCTCAGGTCGGTGGCTACAAGCCGCGCACCCTGTCTGGAGACTGCGCGGCCTGGCTGCGGGCACGCATCGCTTCTGGTCCGTTCACCCTGCGGGGGCTGGCGGCGGAGCTGGCCGAGCGGGGGATCAAATCCAATGCGCGGGCGGTTTGGGTGTTCGTCCACGCCGAGGGACTGAGCTTCAAAAAAAACCCTGCTGCCTGAGGAGCAGACGCGCCCTGACGTGGCCCGACGCCGCGCGCGATGGAAGGCGCATCAGGGCAAGATCGCGCCCGAGCGTCTGGTGTTCATCGACGAGACCTGGGTGAAGACCAACATGGCGCCTCTGCGCGGCTGGGGACCAAAAGGCCGCCGCCTGAAGGCTGCCGCCCCCTTCGGCCACTGGAAGACTCTGACTTTCATCGCAGCCCTGCGTCATGACCGCATCGACGCACCCTGGGTGATCGATGGGCCGATCAACGGGGAGTTCTTCCAACTCTATGTCGAGCAGATACTGGCTCCGACCCTCGCCCCGGGCGACGTCGTCGTCCTGGATAACCTCGGCAGCCATAAGGGAAAAGCGGCCCGCGCCGCCATCAGGGCCCGGGGCGCCCACCTCATCTTCCTGCCCCCCTACAGCCCCGACCTCAACCCGATCGAGCAGGTCTTCGCCAAGCTCAAGCACCTCATGCGCCAAGCCCAGCCCAGAACCGTCGAAGACACCTGGCGCAAGGCCGGCCAACTCCTCGACCTCTTCAGTCCAGCCGAATGCGCAAACTACCTCGTCAACGCAGGATACGGTTCCGTCTAAAGGAGTCTCGCTCTAGTGGGGCGCCGAGTAGCGCCACTGCTCCAAGCAATCGGTAGCGCCGTATAAGCCACATGCAGCAGATGGCCCACAGCACCGTAGCGCTGACAGATATGGGTAGACCGGTCGTGCCCGGGAACGCTCCCCAAAATCCAAGGCCGTTGGAGACGTAGGCGGCCAGGGCCAGCATGCCGGAAAGGCCGACGCCCAGGGCGTAGGTGAAGCGTCCGCTCGCCATGTCAGCCGGCCGCCGCCATCTTCCGCAGCTCATCCGGGGTCGGCACCAGCACCGAAGGCTTCACCGGCTCGCCGGTCGCCTCGGCGATCAGTTCCTGGCTCCGCGTTTCGACCACGGTCTGCAGCCGGTTGATGAAGTCGTCCTTTTCCAGCCCCGTCGGGATGGGCTCAAGGAACTCCACCGTCGCCTTGCCGGGCGTCTTGGCGAAGTCCTGCTGGCGCCAGAAGAGGCCGAGGTTGGTGGCCACCGGCACCACGGGCAGGCCAAAGTCCTTGGCCATGAAGTAGACGCCGCTGCGATAGCGGAAATGCTCGCCGGGTTTGGCCAGATTGCCTTCCGGAAAGATCAGGATACGGCGGCCCTCGGCATTCGCCTCGGCGGCTTGATCAGCCAGCGCCTTGCGAGCTTCCGGCCCGCCGCAGTTGTCGACGATGATCGCCCCCAGCTTGCGCAGGATGCCGCCGACCAGGGGGAAGTTCTCCATATGGTCGCCAGTGACGAAGGTCAGGTTGGAGACACTGCTGTAGAGGACGAAGCCGTCTCCCCAGCTGTGGTGTTTGGCGGCGACGACGAACGGGCCCTTGGGCAACCGTTCCTTGCCTTTGACCTCGACATCGATGCCGGCGATGGCCCGCATCCCCCACATCATCCGGTGGGTGTAGAGCTTGATCGCTCCGGCCATCGGCCGGCGGCCGGGCAGGATCGACAGCAGCACGGCCGTCAGGGCGTAGAACACCGTGGCGACCCAATAGTAGCAGGCGAAGAGGATGGCGCGCATGACGCTGTTATCTCTCAGAAATTGTTAGCGGGCGAACAACACGGCCTGGACGGCCACGGTCATCAGGGGGGCGTGGGCGGAAAGACTGTCGGCTCCCAGCCGGCCATAGGCCTTGTTCTGGGCGGTCTGGGTGATCACCCCGATGGCCATGGCGGCCAGCAGGCGAGGGTCCGCGGGCGGCAGTTCGGCATTGATCATCGCCGCCTTGATCACCCCCTCGGTCACCGTCACCGGGTCGCGGCCGTCTTCCTGATAGAGGGGGATAAAGCGGTGCAGCTGGGTCAGATGGAAGGCGAAGGTCAGCCAGTCCTCATCGGCCACCTGGCAATAGGCGCGGACGATGGCGGACGCCTTGTCGCGGATGCCTGAGGCTTCGCTGGCGCTTTCCACGATCAGGTCGGACAGGCGCCGGTGAACGGTCATGAACAGGTTGGCGGCCAGCTCATCCTTGCTGCGGTAGTGGCGGTAGAGGGCGCCTTCCGACACCCCGGCCTCGGCGGCGATGGCGCGGGTGGTGGCGGCGTCGACGCCGTCGCGGACGAAGACTTCCAGGGCGGCGCGTTCGATGCGAGGTTTGGCGGACATGCTGGCTCCCGTGTGTGTGAGCATTTGCTCACATCGCCCGGGAAAATGCAAGTGAACAATCACTCACATTCCATAGGTTGTCGATGTCCGGTACCGCCGATCACATGACGGAGTTGCTCTCGGGCCTGGGTCCGGTCGTCGCCAAGCGTATGTTCGGCGGGCATGGGGTGATGTTCGACGGCATGATGATCGCCGTAATCTTCGGCGGCACCCTCTACCTGAAGGTCGATGACCTCACCGAGCCGGCCTTCCTGGAGGCGGGATCTGAGCGATTTACCTATGCCACGAAAGATGGCCGCACCGGCCGGCTGCGCTACTGGCGCCTGCCCGATGGGGCGGAGGATGATCCAGACGAAGCGGTGCGCTGGGCGCGGCTGGCCGTCGAGGCGGCGCTGCGCGCCAAGGCGCCGAAGAAGGGCCGAGCAAAAACGGCCCGGGCCGATATCGGTCCCGGGCCGTGGGATGGCTAGGTCGTTTAGGGTTTGCGTGCTTCGACACGCAGGCTTCGCCTGCTGCTCAGCATGACGTTTTAGAACATCGTCATCCTGAGCAGCCCGCGCAGCGGGCATGTCGAAGGACGCACTCTTCCGGCTACTTGCCCTTGAACGCCGTCGGGCGCTTTTCCAGGAAGGCGGTGACGCCTTCGCGGAAGTCGTCGCTCTTGCCGGCGATCTTCTGGGCCAGGCGTTCGGCGTTGAGCTGTTCGTTCCAGCTGTTGTCTTGGCTCTCCCAGATCAGCTTGCGAATCTGGCCGAGGGAGGCCGGGCCGTTGGCCAGCTGGCGGGCGAGGTCGACGGCGGTGGTCAGCAGGTCGGCGTCCGGAACGACGCGGTTGACCAGGCCCCACTCCAGCGCCTTGGCGGCGGAGATCTTGTCGCCCATCAGGGCCATCTCCATGGCCCGGGCGCGGCCGATCATGCGCGGCAGAAGGTAGGTCGAGCCGCCGTCCGGCACCAGGCCGATGCGCCGGAAGGCCTGCAGGAAGTAGGCGCTCTCGCCGGCGACGATCATGTCGCCCAGCAGGCCGAAGGAGCAGCCGATGCCGGCGGCGGCGCCGTTGACGGCGGTGACCAGGGGCAGGGGGGTGTTGCGCATCAGGCTGACGAGCGGGTTGTAGATGGTCTCCAGCGCCCGTCCGGCGTCCGGCTTTCCGTCGACGTCCAGCTCGCGACCGGCGGCGCCGCCGCCCGAGAGATTCGCGCCGGAGCAGAAGCCCCGGCCCTCGCCGGTCAGCACGATGGCGCGGGCGGGCAGGTTGCCGGCGGCCAGGTTGCTGAAGGCGTGGGAGAGTTCGCTGGCCAGGTCCAGGCCGGCGGCGTTCATGGTGGCGGGGTCCGCCATGGTGACGATGGCGACGCCGTCTTCGACGGCAACCTTGATCTTGTTGTAGTCCACGGCGGGGCTCCCTCTGATGATTTGGCCAGAGGGTAAGCGCGAATAACCCCGGGGAACGCCAGTATTTTTTTAGGACGTGTTCTCCCGCCGAAGCGGGAGAAAGCCGGACTAGGCGGCGACCGAGGCCACGCGTTCGCCGTTGGTCACGCGATTACGGCCGGCCCGCTTGGAGATGTAGAGGGCTGCGTCGGCCCGCTCCATGGTGCAGGAGCCGGTCTCGCCCGGGTGGCGACGGGCCAGGCCGGCGGAGATGGTGATGGTCCCCAGGTCTTCGTTGGTCGAGCGGCGCTTCAGCATGCGCGAGGCGACCTCGTCGCGGATCTCTTCCAGGCAGACCTCGGCGATGCTTTCGTCCTCGCCGGAGAAGATGATGGCGAACTCTTCGCCGCCGTAGCGGGCGGCGAACCGCGGCGTGGCGCCGACGCGGCCGATGACGGAGGCGACGAAGCGGATGACCTGGTCGCCGGTCTGGTGGCCCCAGGTATCGTTGAAGCTCTTGAAGTGGTCGATATCCAGCACCGCCAGGGTCAGAGGGCCGCCCATCTCGTCGGCGTCGGCGCAGGCCCGGGCCAGTTCGTCATCGAAGGCCTTGCGGTTGGCCAGGTTGGTCAGCCCGTCGGTCGTGGCGTCGCGGCGCACCTGTTCCAGATGCTCGCGCAGCCGGGCGACTTCGGTCGTCGATTCCGACAGCTTCTTCTCGAGGGTCTGGTTCTGCTTCTGGACGCGCTGGGTCGCGGAGGTGAGGGTGTCGACCATGGCCTTGATCGCCCCGGCGTCCTTGGCGGACCCCAGCTCCTGACTGGCGCCGGCCAGGGTCTGGCCATAGGCCTTGTTCGACTGTTGGGCCGTCTGGATGGCCTTGGAAACCGCTGCCAGTTCCTTGGAGAGCTGATCCCCGGCGTCGCGAATCTGTTCGTTCAGCTTGGCCTTGGCCAGATAGGTGGCCGCCAGCTCTTCGCTGACGTTCTCGGTCATCGGCTCGCCACTGGCGATCAGGCGCTTCAGCTCCAGGGCCAGCTGGCCATCAGGATCGGCTACATAGTGGGACCAGAGCTCGTAGTTGAGCGGGGTCGGCCAGACCGAGTGCTTTTCCATGACCTCAAGCGCCTTGCGGGCGATCGCGTAGGCCGTCGGGCCGCGCAGTGTCTGTTCGATATCGGCCGACATTCGTCTTATCCCCCGAACGCCCCGGGATTCCGCCGGAGTTATGCTTCGCTCGACAGAACAGTAGAACCTCAACGCCAAACGGACGGTTAAAGCGCCGCAAGCATCCCGCTTGCGAGAAGCCGCTTCCGCCGCCATGCTGAACGTTGATCACTTGAGCCGGG
The DNA here is from genome assembly GCA_044239675.1 of Caulobacter sp. Lineage (GTDB taxonomy): Bacteria > Pseudomonadota > Alphaproteobacteria > Caulobacterales > Caulobacteraceae > Caulobacter. The sequence continues at coordinate 421,290 of JBIIAX010000001.1, read as the reverse complement.
CCAACCCGGCCGCCGGGAGGAAGACCATGACCGACGCCGCCGCCATGCAGGCCGTACTCGCGCGCCAGAAGGCCGCCCACCTTCGCGACGGGGCGCCGACCGCCCAGCAGCGGATCGAACGGATCGACCGCTGCATTGGCCTGCTGGTCGATCACGCCAGGGAGATCGAGGACGCGCTCAACGCCGACTTCGGCAACCGCTCCCGCGAGGCGACGCAGCTGACCGACATCGCCGGCTCCATCGGCCCTCTGAAACACGCCAAGGCCCATCTGACCAAATGGATGAAGGGCGAGAAGCGCAAGACCACCCCGGCCATCCTCGGCCTGTTCGGCGCCAAGGCGGAAGTCGTCTTTCAGCCCAAGGGTGTGATCGGCATCATCAGCCCGTGGAACTTCCCGGTGAACCTGACCTTCGCGCCGCTCGCCGGGGTGCTGGCCGCTGGCAACCGGGCGATGATCAAGCCGTCGGAATTCACGCCCCGCACCTCCGAACTGATGAAGACCATGTTCGGCAAGGTCTTCTCGGAAGAGGAGATCGCCGTGGTCACCGGCGGGCCGGAATTGGGCCAGGCCTTTTCGGAACTGGCCTTCGACCATCTGGTGTTCACCGGCGCGACCTCGATCGCCCGCCATGTGATGAAGGCCGCCGCGCTCAATCTGGTGCCGGTGACCCTGGAATTGGGCGGCAAGAGCCCGGTGGTCATTTCCCGCAGCGCCGACATGGCCACGGCGACGGCGCGAATCATGAACGGCAAGACGTTGAACGCCGGTCAGATCTGCCTGGCGCCGGACTATGTCTATGCGCCGGAAGAGCGGCTGGGCGAGTTCGTCGCCGGGGCCAAGGCCGCGGTCACCCGCATGTTCCCGACCATCAAGGACAACCCCGACTACACCGCCGTCGTCGCCCAACGGCACTACGACCGGATCATGAGCTATATCGACGACGCTCGCTCCAAGGGCGCGGAGATCATCGAGATCAAGCCGGACGGCGAGGACCTGACCCAGCAGGAGCACCGCAAGATCGCCCCGACCCTGATCCTCAATCCCACCGACGACATGAAGGTGATGCAGGAAGAGATCTTCGGCCCCGTCCTGCCAGTGAAGACCTACAAATCGGTCGATGAGGCCACCCAGTACATCAACAGCCATGACCGGCCGCTGGGCCTCTACTGGTTCGGGACCGACGAGGCCGAGAAGTCAAAAGTCCTGGAGACGACGACCAGCGGCGGGGTGACGGTCAACGACGTGATCATGCACGTGGCCCAGGAAGACCTGCCGTTCGGCGGCGTCGGTCCTTCGGGCATGGGCAGCTACCACGGCCTGGACGGCTTCCGCGAGTTCAGCCATCGCAAATCCATCTACACCCAGATCAAGAAGGATATCGGTCCGCTGCAGGCCATGCGTCCGCCCTACGGCCCGGCCATCCGCAAGATGCTCGCCGGACAGATCGGGCGGTAGGGCAGGGCAAAAGGGCCTGCGGCTTCCACGCCACATTTTGGCGACGTTGCGGGCCCGCCCTTTCTCCGCCGCCTTCGCGTGACTACATCTCACCTGTCGCGAGCCGTTTCGCGACATGACGATGGAGATTTGATCATGCGCGCCCCCATCCTGGGCGGGCTGCTTCTGGCGACCCTGGCGGGTTTCTCCGCCCAGGCCCAGTCGAGCGCGGACTACCGGACCCAGGCCCGATGCCTGGCGGTCTATGAGGCCGCGGCCAGCGCCATCGAGGGCGGCGGCGGCGACAAGGCCTTGGTCAAGGGTTTTGACCGCAACCGCGAACGCACGGCCCTGGCCCTGGCGGCGCGCCGCGACATTCCCGCCGGCCAGGATCCGGCCGCCATCCAGGAGGCCGAGGCCGGCAAGCTGGACGGCCGTGGCAAGGACGCCTTGGTCAACGAGGCCAAGGCCTGCGACAAGGCGCTCGGCTTCTAGCCGACGCCCGACGGCAGACAGCAAAACGCCCGCCCCGCATGAAGCGAGGCGGGCGTTTCTGTTTCAAGACAGGGAGTTGAAGTCTAGTTCTTGGATTTGAAGGTCGGCGGGGGCTTGGCCAGGAAGGCCGGCAGGTCCGATCCAAAGCCGACGACGCGCCGGTCGTCATCGTCACGCGCCGGCGCGGCGCGGACACCGCGAACCGGATCGGGCCGACGTTCCGGGCGCGTCCCCTCGCGGGGCTCGCTCCAGGCTTCGGGCCGGGACTCGGTACGAGGTTCATGGCGGGGTTCGGCGCGCGCTGCCGGCCCAGGCTCGGCGCGGACTTCGGTGCGGGGCTCGGGCACGGTCTCGGCGCGGGGTTCGCGGGCGGGACGATCCTCACCGTCGCGACGCTTGCGGCTACGGCCCCCACGTTCGCGGCGGGGACGCTCCTCGCGGGCTTCCCGCTCGGCCTCGACCGGGGGCGCTTCGACGCCATCGACGGGCGCCAGGGCGACATCGGATTCGGCTGGGGCCGCTGGGCGCGGTTCGGAACGCGGGGCGCGGGGCGCCGGCGCACTGATGGCGTCCATGCCGACGGTGGAGGTTTCGGTCTCCGGACGGCCGCGGCTGCGGCTTTCCTTGCGATCGGGCCGGCCGCGCTGAGGACGCTCGCGGTCCATCTCCTTGCGGCGGATGTCCTTTTCCTTGGCGGCGTTCCAGTCCAGGTCCAGGACCACCTCATTGGGCGTGCTGCCAATCAGCTTCAGCACCTTGTCGAGGTTCCGGTCATCGGCCGGGGTGACGATCATATAGGTCTCGCCCAGCTTTCCAGCCCGACCTGTGCGGCCGATGCGGTGGACGTAGTCATCGGCGTGGTGCGGCACGTCGTAGTTGAAGACGTGGCTGACGTCCGGAATATCCAGCCCGCGCGCGGCGACGTCGGAGGCGACCAGCAGCTTCAGCTCGCCCTTGCGGAACCGCTCCAGCGTCTTCATCCGCGTGCCCTGGTCCAGGTCGCCGTGGATGGGAGCGGCGTCGTGGCCGTGGACGGTCAGCGACTTGGCGACGATGTCGACTTCGCTCTTGCGGTTGCAAAAGACGATGCCGTTGCGGACCTCGGCCTTTTCGACCAGGGCGCGCAGCGCCATCCGCTTGGCGCTAGGGGAAACGACCGGCACGCGGACCAGGTACTGGGTGATGGTCTCGGCCGTCGTCGCCGGACGCGCCACCTCGATGCGGATCGGATCCTTGAGGAACTGTTTGGTCAGCCGGGTGATTTCCGGCGGCATGGTGGCGCTGAAGAACAGGGTCTGCTTCTTCGGCGGGGTCATCTTGAAGATGCGTTCGATGTCCGGGATGAAGCCCATGTCGAGCATCCGGTCGGCCTCGTCGACCACCAGGGTCTGGACCCCGGTCATCAGCAGCTTGCCGCGTTCGAAATGGTCCAGCAGGCGTCCGGGCGTGGCGATCAGCACGTCGACGCCGCGGTCCAGCTTCTGTTCCTGGTCGCCGAAGGAGACGCCGCCGATCAGCAGGGCCCAGGTCAGCTTCTGGTACTTGCTGTACTTCTCGAAGCTCATCGCCACCTGGTCGGCGAGTTCGCGGGTGGGGGCGATGACCAGGCCGCGCGGCATGCGGGCCTTGGTGCGGCCGGCCGCCAGCTTGTCGATCATCGGCAGGGTGAAGGCGGCGGTCTTGCCGGTGCCCGTCTGGGCGATCCCAAGGACGTCCCGGCCCGCGAGGGCGATGGGGATGGCCTGTTCCTGGATGGGGGTGGCGATGGTGTAGCCAGTTTCGGCTACGGCCTTGAGGGTGAGGGGCGACAGCCCCAGTTGGGAAAATTCAGTCATTTGCACGCTGTTGAATTCGGAACCGCCCGTGCTTGGGCGAGCGGGCGGCGCGGATTCGCCAAGCCTGTCCCGAATGCGGCTCTACATAGGCTTTAGTCCCGCAAAGTCAATGTGAACCTGGCCCGCCTGCCGCTGTGCAGCAGTCGCTGCAAGTCAACCAAAGCGGCGTTTGAGCGTTACTGGCGAATGATCCGGTCTCTCCTCCTGGCGACAACCATCGCCCTTGCTCCGCTGTCCGCTGGCCTGGCTGTCGCTGCCTCGCCGGTCGAGGCCGCCTTCGGCAACACCATCGTCTCGACCTATCCCAGCGGCCGGTCGACCAGGCTCTGGCTCAAGCGCGACGGGACCTATGAGGCCCAGCGCACCAACGGCAAGCGGACGGCCGGCAAGTGGACCTACAGGGGCGGCAAGGTCTGTCTCAGACAGACCCGTCCGGTGACCGTCCCGCTGACCTTCTGTTCGCCTGTTCCGAGCGGCAAGGTCGGAACCCGCTGGTCGGGCAAGAGTCCCAAGGGCGAGCCACTGAACAACCGCCTGGTCGCCGGCCGCGGCTGATCAGACCGCCTTCGCAACTGCGGGCGGGGGCGGCTCGGGCATCACGTCCGTGCCCATCAGCCGGTCCCATAGCCGAAAGTGCAGGCCGAAATTGGTCTGCATCCGCTTGTGATGCATCCCATGGTGGGTGGCGGTGATCAGCCAGCTGCCAACCGGACCGCGCACGAACCTTTGCGGCAGGATCTCCACGCCGCAGTGGTTGAGCGTCGCCGTCGCCGTCATGGCGATCAGCAGGAAGAGGATCATCCCGACATGAATCGGGATGAAGAGGACCAGCGCCGGCAGCACCCAGGCGACCAGCGCCGCCTCGGTCAGGTCGAAGGCGAAGCTGGCGAAGGCGGTCGGGGTGTGGGTGCGGTGGTGGCCGGCGTGCAGCCATCTGAACAGCCGCCGGTCATGCATCAGCCGGTGGACCCAGTAGTAGTGGGCGTCCTGGATCAGCAGATAGAGCAGGGCCGAGATCGGCAGCCAGATCAGCGGATAGGCGTGGATGTCACTGTAGATCCGGGTGTGCCCGGCCTTCCAGGCCTCGATCACCAGGGCTGCGGGCAGGGCGTAGACCGCCGAGGAGGCCAGCGACAGGGTGATCTCGTGGCGGATCAGGCCCTTCTGATAGGCGGGCCGGTCGGGGCGGCGCTGGACCAGGCCATAGATCAGCCCCGAGGTCAGAAGGTAGCGGACCGCGATGATGGCGGTCATGGCGGCGAAGCTGATCAGGAAAGCGGTCACGGCGCGACCATCGGAGCCCGGACTTCCCCGGTCAAGCGCGCGGATCGCCTCAGCAGGCTGTCCCGCCGACCCGGACGATGCGCGGGGTCGGCTTTGGCCGCTCGGCCAGGGCCTCCAGGAAGCTTCCCCACCAGCGATCCAGGCTGTCCCGCTTGAGGCCTTCCATCAGGTCGCGCCAGCGCAGCAGGCGTTCGGCCAGGTCCATGGTCAAAGCCCGCTGGATGGCGTCGGCCATCTCGTCGCGGTCGTAGGGATTGACGATCAGGGCCGCCTTCATCTGGGCGGCGGCGCCGGCGAAGCGGCTGAGGATCAGCACGCCGGGGTCGGCGGGATCCTGGGCGGCGACGTACTCCTTGGCCACCAGGTTCATCCCGTCGCGCAGGGGGGTGATCAGGGCGGCCCGGGCGGCGCGGTAGATGCCGGCCAGCTCGTCCTGGCGAAACCCGCTGTTCACATAGCGCAACGGCACCCAGTCGAGGCTGGCGAACTGTCCGTTGATCCGGCCGGCGATGGCGTCGAGGCGGCCGCGCAGTTCCTGATAGGCCTCCACCGAGTCCCGGCTGGGGGTGGCGATCTGCAGCATGAAGACTTTTTCGCGCAGCTCGGGATGGTCGCCGAGGAACTGTTCGTAGGCCAGGAACCGCTCCTCCAGCCCCTTGGAATAGTCGAGTCGATCGACGCCGATCAGCATCTGGCGGCCGGCCAGGCTCTCTTCCATCTTCTTCTGGGCCTGGATGGAGGCCTCTGAAGCGTTGGCGGGGGTGAAGTCCTCGGGATTGACGCCGATCGGATAGACCCCGACGCGGGTCTTGCGGCCGAAGGCGCTGACCAGGCCATCCTCGTCGATATCGACCTGAAGTTCCTGGTGCAGATAGTCGCGGAATTCCGACAGCCATTCCTCGGTGTGGAAGCCGATCAGGTCGTAGTCGAACAGGGTTTCCACCAGCCGCGCGTGGCCGGGCAGGGTGGTCAGCAGCTGACGCGCCGGCCAGGGGATATGCAGGAAAAAACCGATCCTGTTCGTGAAGCCGAGCTTCCTCAGCTCGGACGCCAGGGGGATCAGGTGATAGTCGTGGATCCAGATCGTATCGGTCGGCGACACCAGCGACCGCAGCGCCTCGGCGAACCGCCTGTTGACCCGCCCATAGCCGGCCGCGAACCCGCGATCATAGGCCGTCAGATCGATCCGGTTGTGGAACAGCGGCCACAGCGTCCCGTTGGCATAGCCGTTGTAGTAGTCCTCGACATCCTCCGCCTCGAGATCGAGCTTGGCGACGGTGACATCACCGATGCGGTCGAGCGACAGCTGGCCGGTATACTGCGGCGTGGTCTCGCCACTCCAGCCGAACCAGACGCCCTGGTTCTGGCGCAGGGCCGCGGTGATGGCCGCCGACAGGCCGCCGACGGCCCCGCCGCCAACGTCGCGCGACAGGCCAACCCGATTGGAAACGACGATCAGCCGGCTCACGCGCTCACCACCGAGCGGATCGTCGCCGCCTCCAGGGAAAGGCCCAGCCAGGCCAGCAGGGCCGCGGGGCTCTCCAGCCGCCATTGGGCCCGGGAGGGGCGGGGCTCGCCGATCAGGATGGCGTGGCCGCCCAGATCGACCGCCGCGCCGAAGGCGTCCTCGTCGGTCAGGTCGTCGCCGATCATCCAGGGGATGGATCCGGCGAAGGACGCCTCCGCCATGAAGTCGGTCAGGGCGTCGCCCTTGTCGGGACCGGGCGTGCGCAGTTCGGCGACCATCTTGCCTTCCTGCAGAATCAGATGGTGCTGGCGGGCCAGACGGCGGGCCGCCTCGACCACGGCCGGGCCGGCATCGGGGGCGTTTCTATAGTGGATGGCGACGGCGGCGCTCTTGCGCTCGACCAACAGCCCCCTCTGGGCGCGGGCCAGGGTTTCAAGCTCGGTGGCGATATCGTCCAGCGCCGGGTGGGGCTCGACCCGGGTGATCTCGCCACTTCCGGAACGCCGCTCCAGCCCGTGCAGGCCGGCGACGCGGGTGACGGCGCCTTCCAGGATGTCGTCGATCTGCTCGATGGGGCGTCCACTCAGAACCGCGATCCTGCCCTGCAGCACCTGGTCCAACCGGCTCAAGGTGGCGGTGCGGGCGGGATCGGGCTTGACCCCGTCGGGGGTCGGCTCGATCGCGGCGAGGGTGCCGTCGAGATCGAGAAACAGCGCGGTGCGCGCCACATCGAAAAACGCCGGCGCCTTCAGGGGAACCTCAAGGCGCACTTCATCCAAACTCATCATCGTCCTGTCTGTCAGCCCCTGACATCCACGCCGGCTGGAGGCCGACGTTCCGGAACAGGCTGCTAACGCGGGCGGGCGGATAAAGGCTCCGCCCGATAAGGACTTTGTGATCTCGCGGTGAGCCAAATGCTGGAAAGTCGAGAAATGGCCAAAGAACGCTGATTGGCTCTGATATGTCGCCTGGCCGACTATTCTGTCCTCGGCCCAGTATTGCGGCCTGTCAGATGTCCAGTTCGCCGGCGAACTCGGCGTTCTCCTGGATAAATCTGAAGCGAAGCTCGGGCTTCCGGCCCATCAGGGTTTCCACCAGGTCCTCCACTGCCTCCTCGGCGCGCGGCAGGGTGACCCGCGCCAGGGTGCGGGTCTTCGGGTCCATGGTGGTTTCCTTCAGCTGGCTGGCCATCATCTCGCCCAGGCCCTTGAACCGGCTGATCTCCGGCTTCTTGCCCTTGAAGTCGGTGGCCATCAGCTCGTCCTTATGGGCGTCGTCGCGCGCATAGACGGTCTTGCCGCCGTGGCTGATCCGGTAGAGCGGCGGCAGGGCCAGGAACAGCCGCCCGCCGCGCACCATGTCGGGCATGGTGCGGTAGAAGAAGGTGATCAGCAGGGATGCGATGTGGGCGCCGTCGACATCGGCGTCGGTCATGATGATGACCCGGTCGTAGCGCAGGTCTTCCTCGCGGAACTTCGATCCCGCTTGGACGCCCAGGGCCAGCAACAGGTCGGACAGCTCCTTGTTGGCCGTCATCTTCTCGCCGGTCGCCGAGGCGACGTTGAGGATCTTGCCGCGCAGGGGCAGGATGGCCTGGGTCTTGCGGTTGCGGGCCTGTTTGGCGCTGCCGCCGGCGCTGTCGCCCTCGACCAGGAAGATCTCCGACCCCTCCGCCGCCTCGCCGGAACAGTCGGCCAGCTTGCCGGGCAGGCGCAGCTTGCGGGTGGCGCTGGCCCGGGCGACGTCGCGGTCCTTGCGGCGTTTCAGCCGCTCCTCGGCCCGCTCGATGACGAAGTCCAGCAGGGTCCGCGCCACCTTGGGCGAGGCGGTCAGCCAGTGGTCGAACGGGTCGCGCATCACCGTCTCGACCAGCTTCTGGGCGTCGCTGGAGGACAGCCGCTCCTTGGTCTGGCCCTGGAATTCCGGATTGCGGATGAAGACGCTGATCAGCGAGCCGGCGTTGGCCAGCACGTCGTCGGCGGTGATGATCCCGGCCCGCTTCTCCCCGGCCAGTTCGCCATAGGCCTTCAGCCCCCGGGTCAGGGCGGCGCGCAGGCCGCTCTCATGGGTGCCGCCCTCGGGCGTCGGCACGGTGTTGCAGTAGGACTGCATGAAGCCGTCGGCCTCGCCGAACCCCTGGGCCGTCCAGGTGATCGCCCATTCCACGGCCCCGGCCTCACCGGTCCGCTCGATCCGGCCGCTGAAGGCTTCCGGCGTCACCGTGCTGATCCCCGCCGCCCGCTCGGCCAGGAAGTCGGCCAGGCCGTTGGGGAAGTGGAACACCGCCTCGGCCGGGGTCTTGTCCTGGATGCGCGAGGGATCGCAGGACCATTTGATCTGCACGCCGCGGAACAGATAGGCCTTGGAACGGGCCATGCGGTAGAGGCGCGCCGGCTTGAAGGCGACGCCCTCGCCGAAGATCACCGGGTCGGGAATGAACTTGATCGCCGTGCCGCGCTTGCGGCTGGGGGCGATCTGTTCGAGGCCGCCCAGAGGCTTGCCGCGTGAAAAGACCTGCCGATACTCGAACCCGTCGCGCCAGACGGTGACCTCGACCCGCTCGGACAGGGCGTTGACCACCGAGACCCCGACCCCGTGCAGGCCGCCGGAGGTCTCATAGGCCTTGCCGCTGAACTTTCCGCCGGAATGCAGGATAGTCATGATGACCTCCAGCGCCGACTTGCCCGGATGTTTGGGGTGGGGGTCGATCGGGATGCCGCGGCCGTCGTCATGCACGGTCAGGGCGCCCTCGGCGTCCAGGTGGACCTGGATCAGCTTGGCGTGGCCGGCGACGGCCTCGTCCATGGCGTTGTCGAGCACCTCGGCGAACAGATGGTGCAGAGCCCGCTCGTCGGTGCCGCCGATATACATCCCCGGCCGCATGCGAACCGGCTCCAGTCCCTCCAGAACCTCGATGCTGCTGGCGTTGTAGTCGCCACCCTTCACCGCAGCGGCGGCCGCGACCTTGGGCTTGGGCTGGGCGGCGGGCACAGGCTCGTGCGCCGTCGCCAGCGGCGGCGCGGCCGGCGGGTTCAGGGCATCATCGAACAGGGAGGGCAGAGGCAGGGGCTTGGACATTACGCAACGGAGTCTAGGCGATTCGGCCCTCCCTAATGAGCCGCCATCTCACGGTGCGCAACGGCGGGCTTCGGTTGCGGGCAAATGGGTGGGGATGGTTGAGATTCGACGGCCGTTGGAGCGGAGGGGATTCCAGCCCTGGCGTTGATCGGCGACGGGAGCGCCGCCCCTCAGCTTCCAGGGCGCTGTCGCCGGGGCGCGACCGGTCAATCCCAGCGGGCCGGCTCCAAAGACCGGTCCGCCGGAGCGCGGGTGATGGTCATGTGGCGGGCGCCTAGGGCGTGTTTGGGCTCGTCGTCCCCTTGCATCTCGACAGCCAGCGAGACGTGCGCCAAGCCGAGCAGCAGGGTCATCAGCCGCCGATCCGATGGGCTGAAGTCGGCCAGCGATCGCTGATCAAGATAGTCGAGTCCGGGTCCGAGCAGCCCTTCGGCCGCGTCGAAGAAGGCTTGGCGTTCCGCGTCGCTGCTGGTCAGTCGGGCCTGGTGACGTTTCTCCGCCGTTTCCATGGCCCAGGCGCCGACGAACGGTTCCAGCGCCTCAAACCCCGCCGGCAGCGAGACGTCCGACCCCTTCATTGCTCGGCTCCCTGGGCGAGTTCCGCCTGATAATTTCGTACGGTCTGATCTACGGCATGGAAGAGGTGGCGGCAGAGCACCTCCTGGGACTGGAAATGAATGTGCTTCAGCGCGCCGCTGCTCAGTCCGCGCTGGCCCGCCTCGATCACCGCGCGATCCTCGGCGTGAATATCGAGGGCGGTGGCCATCGCATATTCGCGGGCGAAACGCTGGCTGGCGTTCTGATCGTCGTCGATCCAGTAGAGACGGATCACGCCGCGCGACTTCGTGGGGGAGATCGGCGTCACACAGTGCGAGAAGTGCTGGCCGGGACTACCCAGGATGAAGAAGTTCGGAAAAAGGGCGAAATAGGCGCGGTTGTTTGGAGCCGCCGCATATCCGGCGGCGGACACGAACGGAAAACCCTTGCCGAAGGCGAAGCGTTGCACCGGCAGCAGATCTGGCTCCGGATTGCTCCAGATCGTCTGGGTGCGATGTGGCCCATTGAAGCCGATCCTCGTCGGGTAGCCGAACGGATTATCCGGCCCCCCGGCCGCCCGGCCGGAACGAGGGTGGATGAAGCGCAGATGGTAGTTTTCCTGAAAATTGTCGTAGGTCAGCTTCCAGTTGGCGTCGATCTCGTAAACGTATTCGGAAAAGGTGGTCGCCTGGGCCACCGGCAGGGTCTCTAGCTCGGCCGCGTAGGCTCCGAGGAAGGCTCGCAAGTCCTGTATGGGCGCGGGGTCGAGGTTGACGAAGATCAGCCCCGCGCACTGGTCGACAGCCAGGCGGGACAGACTGCAGTCCTTGGCGTCGACGTAGAAGCGCTCCATGTCCGGCGCCGAGCGTAGTTGGCCGTCATTGCCGAAGGTCCAGGCGTGATACCGGCAGGTGAAGGACGCGCGCTTGCCGCTGGCTTCGGTGACCAACTGGGTCCCGCGATGCGTGCAGACGTTGTGGAAGGCGCGGATCTGGCTGTCCTTGCCTCGGGTGATCAGGACGGAGACGCCGGCGAAATCGAGCTCGCGGACGATGAAGGCGCCCGGTTCGGGCAACTCGCAAACATGACCTACCTGCAGCCAGGTCCGCTTGAAGATCGCCTCGCGCTCAAGATCGAAATAGCCCGGCGCATAGTAGGGCGTCGCGGGAACTGGACCGAAGCCGAGGCCGGCCGGGTCGTCGCCCTTCGGGTTCAGAAACTGCGGAGACTGCGCGTGCATGGTTCAACTCTCCGTCGCTGATCAGGGCCGCTCTCGTTGATCAAGTTTTTACGACAGACCTGTCGAAAATACAACAGATGTGTCGTATATCGCCGGGAGCCCGCTGGCAGGCGCCAGGCCCCGGGGCTAAGGTGAGCGGCCGAGGGATTCGAGTGCTCAGATGAAGTCAGCCGAGCCCGCTCCTCAGCGGCGCAACAAGGTTTTTGAGGAAACTCACCAGGAGATGATCGAGACGGCCGTCCGTCTGATCTCGGAGAGGGGGGTGGATGCGCTATCCGTCTCGGCCCTGGCGCGCGAGATGCGGGTTAACCGCACGACGGTCTATTATCACTTCGCGACGCGCGAGGCCCTGATCGTAGCGGTCAAGAGTTGGTCGTCGGAACAACTGGCGCGCGGTTTCGAACCGATCGGATCGCAGACGGAGCGGATCGACTACATCACCCGTTTCGTCCTTGAAAACCCGGACCTGATCAAGCTGTGGCTTGAGGACCTGCTTTCGCCCGGCGACATACGGGACAGCTATCCCCACTGGGACGCCTTGGTGCAGGGCGCGCGGCAGAACCTCCGCGCCGCCTTTCCGGGCGAGGGGCCCGACGCCGAGGTCTACTGCATAATTCTGCTGACCAGCGCCATTATTGCGCCGCGGGTCTTCCGCAATCGGATCCAGCCTCAAGAGCCGCCCGACACGATCATCGAGCGCTTCCGCCGGGAGTGGCGACGCATCCTCAAATCGGAAGGTCTGCTGGCGCCGTAGGCGGTTGAAGGCCCTGCATGAGGAATGGCGCCGGGATCAGCCCCACGCCAGCCCCCCACGCCCACCCCCGTCAGTCCAGGCCGTCGATATAAGCCGCCACGTCGCGCAGGTCGGCGGCTTCCAGGCCCGCCGGACGCATCTCGAAGTGACCGAGTTCGGAGGTGATCCGCAGGCGGTTTTCCAGCGCCGGGCCGGACAGGGTGGCGGCCAGGGTGCGAAACGGCGGGGCCAGGGCCGCGGCGCTCTGGTCGGCGGCGCCGATGGCGTGGCAGCGGGCGCATTCGCGGCTGACCAGGGCCAGGCCGCGCTCCGTCCGCCCGGGCGGCATGACGGCTTCCTGCTGCGGCGGCGGCGGGGGCCCTACGGCCGTGGCGCAGGCCGCGACGGCCGAAAGCAGGGCGGAGGCGGCCAGGAGGAGGGCGATCCGCCGGCGGCGGTCTGGTCTGTTGGGCATGGTCAATCCTCGGCCTGGCGATGAAACCGCGTCATCATCAAGCCCCCGGTCTGACAGCCAGGCCTTGATGCGCGTCAATTTGCGCCCACGCCGCGGAAGCACGGCTTGACCCTGGTCAATGCGCCAGCCGCTCGGAAGCTGCACCCTCGCGCCGCCGACCGCACCCGGACGGCCGAACGGGAGCCATACCCATGGCCATGATGAGAGCCGCCATCTTCGCCGAGCCCGGCCGGATCGTCCTGGCCGACAAGCCGATCCCAGATGTTGGTCCGCTCGACGCCCTGCTGCGGATCACCACCACCACGATCTGCGGGACCGACGTCCACATCCTCAAGGGGGAGTATCCGGTCGCGCGCGGCCTGACCGTGGGCCACGAGCCGGTCGGGGTGATCGAGAAGCTGGGTTCCGCCGTCCGCGGCTATCGCGAGGGCCAGCGGGTCATCGCCGGCGCCATCACTCCCAGCGGCTTTTCCAACGCCTGCCTCTGCGGTCAATGCAGCCAGGACGGACCGGACTCGCCGCACGGCTGGGCCCCGCTGGGCGGCTGGCGCCTGGGCAACACCATCGACGGCTGCCAGGCCGAATACGTGCTGATCCCCGACGCCATGACCAACCTGGCCGCGGTTCCGGACAGTCTGAGTGACGAGCAGGTCCTGATGTGCCCCGACATCATGTCGACCGGATTCAGCGGCGCGGAGCGCGGCGGCGTCGGGATCGGCGATACGGTGGCGATCTTCGCCCAGGGGCCGATCGGGCTCTGCGCCACCGCCGGCGCCCGGCTGCTGGGCGCCTCGACGATCATCGCCGTCGACCGGCTGCCCGGCCGCCTGGCCATGGCCCGGACCATGGGCGCCGACCACCTGGTCAATGCGGCGGACACCGACCCGGTCGATGCGATCATGGCCCTGACCGATGGCCGCGGCGTCGATGTGGCGATTGAGGCGTTGGGAACCCAGGCCACCTTCGAGGCGGCGTTGCGGGTGCTGCGTCCCGGCGGGACCCTGTCCAGCCTCGGGGTCTATTCCTCCGACATCACCCTGCCGCTTGGGCCCTTCGCCGCCGGACTGGGCGACCATACCATCGTCACCAGCCTCTGTCCGGGCGGCAAGGAGCGCATGCGCCGGCTGCTGTCCATCGTGGCCTCGGGCCGGGCCGACCTGGGCGCCATGGTCACCCATCGGTTCCGCCTGGACGACATCGAAGCCGCCTACGACCTGTTCTCCCACCAGCGCGACGGCGTGCTGAAGGTCGCCATCACGCCATAAGGCGGGCAATCGGCGGCCGGCGAGTGATCATGACTCCACGAGATAAACCCGGGCGCCGCAGAGGACGATTTCGGCGTCGGCGTCGAGAAGCCCCCGCGACCGGGCGGACTGCCGCACGGACTCCGGATCCTTCACCGCCACGTCGAACCCGGCGAGGCCTTCGCCCCGGTCGTCGCGCGGCGGGACGAAGCGGATCTCGCCGCCTTCCAGGGGAATGGTCCATACAACCCCCTCGATGGCGGGACGGCCGAGGACTTGCGACCAGCGGGCGGCCATGACGGCGGGGTCGTTCGCCTGAATCTCGGCGCCGACGATGGCCGTGTCCGGTGCGGCGTTGGCCTGCCAACCCGGCCCGCCCCATTCCCATCGCTCCCACGGGTCCATCCAATCGAGGGAGAGGATGGCGCCGCCGGTGTCGCGGGGATGCAGGTGGGTGGCGGCGAAGCCGTCGCGGTCGATCTGTTCGACGGTGCGGGCGCCGGCCCGCGCGGCGGTGGCGCGGGCCTCTGCGAGATCGTGGACCTGGAGGATGACCATATAGCCGCCGTCGCCGCCGCGCTTCTCGATCAGGCGGCCGGCGGTTGTGCCCGGCTGCTGCGGTGAGACCACCTCCAGGAAGGTCTCGCCGACCGCGAAGACGGCGTTCTTCAGGCCGTATTTCTCGACGCCGGGGTCTTCATAGGGATTGCGCACCCCCAGCACGGCGGCGATGTCGGCCGAACAGGCGGCAAGGTCGCCGCCGACCAGGGCGATCTGTCGAAGACGCATGGGAAGTCCCTCCGGTTGGCGCCCACCCTGCCACAGGCCAGGGCTCCGCAAGAAGGGCCCGTCGCCCGCAGCGGCCTCGGCATGATAGGACAACGCTTGCTTTCGAAAGTCCTGCCTTGCCGCTCAATCCCGCCTCGCCCCTGGCCGCCCTGATGACCGCGCCGATGCGCCCCGGCCGGGTGGTCTGGCTGGGCCTGCGCGCCGTGCGTCGGGAGCCGTTGCAGGAGGTGACGGGCGCGGACCTGGTCCCCGACATCGGGGTGGTCGGCGACCGCTACGCCGGGCGGCCCGGCGGCAAACGACAGGTCACCCTGATCCAGGCCGAGGACCTGGCGGCCATTGCCGCGTCTCTGGGCCGGGATCAGGTCTCGCCGCTGGACCTGAGGCGCAATGTGCTGGTGGCGGGGGTCAACCTCAACGCCCTGAAGGACCGCCGCTTCCGGCTGGGCGCGGCTTTGCTGGAGGCGACCGGCGACTGCCACCCCTGCTCCCGGATGGAGGAAATCCTGGGACCGGGCGGCTACAACGCCGTGCGCGGAAGGGGCGGGATCACCGCCCGGGTTCTGGAGGCGGGCAGGGTGGAGATCGGCGACGGTCTGGTCCCGGAAGACCTGTCAGAAGCTTAGTCTGCCGCCGGGCGAATCGCCTTCGTCGACTCCTACCCATTGCCGCACCGGGCCGGGCCGGCCTGGGCGGCGCGGACGTGCCTGTCCCGTGGGCCATGGACCGGCGCCCAAAGGGGACTGTGGGATGGGGCGGCGGTGGGTTGGGGTTATGGCGGGTTGGGGCGATTGTGCTATTTTGTTCGCATGGACCGTATCACGCTCGATATCCGCAGTGACCTCGTTCAGGCGCTGGATGACGCCGTCGCCAGCGGCGAATTCGCCAGCCGGAGCGAAGCGGTCGAGGTTGCTTTGCTCACTTGGGAACGCGTCGATCCGTTTTCCCCGGAGGCTGTGGCCAAACTGAAAATCCTGATGGCGGACGGCGTGGAAAGCGGCCCGCCCGAACCGTGGGATACAGAGGAAATCCTCGCCGAGGCCCATCAAAGGCTGGCGACGAAGGGGTGAGCTACAGGGTCGTCCGAACACCGGCCGCCCGCGAGGACGCGCTGCGGATTTTCGCCTACATCGCCGAGCGAAGCCCGAACGCCGCGGAAGGCGTCATCCGCAGGCTCTCCGAGCGGATCGCAAGCTTGGCGGGCGCGCCGTTGAGGGGGACCAGTCGCGAGGACATCGGCGCGGGCTATGGTCAGCTTGTCGTCCGCCCCTATCTGATCTTCTACCGCGTCGAACAGAGCGAAGTCGTCATCCAACGGATCATCGACGGCCGCCGCGATCTCGTTGATCTTTGACCACCGGGCGCCGTCTTCAATTGGATGATCATGGGAATGCCGGCGATTGTGGCCGCGCCGGAATGACCGCCGGAGCCGATGGACAGCGGCGGACGTGGGATAATAGCGGCCCGCTTCGATAGGTGCGCCGCCATGTCCTCAAACGATCGTCCCTCGTCGGCCATTTCCGGGTCCGGCTTGGATCCCTTCAGGGCCAATCCCTGTCCGGGGCCCAGCCAATCCCCATCCGGGGCGCGATCGGGGACCCAGGCGATCCCCGGCCGATCCCCACGCGATCCCCATCCGGGCGCAATACGATCCCCATCCGGGGGCCATGCGATTTCCGGGTCAGATCCTTGAAAATTCAAGGAAAATCGCCGGAACCCCAAGTCGTGGAGGCAAAATTCGACAATCTGCATGTGCAGTTCAATGTCAAGAATGTCGATAACGACGGCCGAGCCCGTTGATCCGCCTACGGCTTCACATAGGCCTGTGGATAGCCGCCCGGCGGCGGGGCGGCGTAGCGGTCGCGGAGTTCGAAGGCGCGGACGTCTTCCGGCTGTTTGACCCCGGCGATGAAGACGGCGGTGGGCCAGCTGGACAGTTCCAGGGGATCGCCGTTCCAGATCACCACATCGGCGTCCTTGCCGACCGCCAGGGAGCCGACCTGGGCGTCCATGCCCCAGATCTTCGCCGGGTTGAGGGTCACCGAGGCCAGGGCGGCCGGGTAGGAAAGGCCGTAGGAGACGGCCATGCCGGCGTTGAACCGGGCCTGGCGCAGGTTGTTCTGGTCGCGACTGCCCATCACCGCGACGGTGACGCCCGCGGCCTGCAGCCGGGCGGCGTTGTCGAGGCGGGAGCCTAGGGATTCGAAGCTGCTGGGCAGGTCCCGCTCGCTGTCGATCATCACCGGAACCCCGGCGGCGGCCAGCTCGGCGGCGACCATCCAGCCCTCTTCGGCGCCTTCCAGGATGATCTTCAGCTTCTCCTCGCGGGCCAGCTTGATGGCCTGGAGGATGTCGGAGGCGCGGCTGACGCGGATCAGCAGCGGGGTCCTGCCCTGGACCACGGGGACGAGGGCCTCGAGGTCGATGCGGGACAGGCCGAACTCGCGGGTCGCGCCCTGTTCATAGGCGCCCCGGTTGCGGGCGAAGGCGCGGGCGTCCTCCAGGGCGGAGCGGACCAGAACCATGGCCGCGCCGCGCGACCCGGCCGAGCGGGCGCCGGCCTCGCCGAGGTCCAGGGTCACGGCGACCTTGGGCCGGATGACCAGGTCGGACTTGCCGGAGGCCAGGCTGACGATGGCCGCCTGTCCGGCGAACAGCGGGGCGTCGGCCTCGCCCACGCCGCCGCCGCCGGCGAAGTCGTCGGCCCCGCTGTCGTCCTTGTGGCCGCCGCCGCCGCGCGACAGCACGGGGGTGGCTACGGCGCGGGTCAGGCCGCTCTGGCGGGCCAGGGGGATCATCGTCGAGGCGGGATTGACGCCGTACTGGATGTCGAACCCGGCCGACAGCTTGCCGGAGCGGTCGTCGCGGGTTTCCTGCACCGCCTCGATTTCCGAGACGGTCAGGTTGGACGAGGCGGCGATCAGGCCCGGGGTGACCACCCCGCCCTTGGCGTCGATGACCACGGCGTCGGCGGGCGCCGTCACGCCGGCGCCGAGGGCGACGATCTTGCCGTCCTTGAGCACGATGGTCCCGTTGGCGATCGGCCCAGCGGCGGTGACCGTCTCGATCCGCGCATTGACGATGGCGTAGGTCTGGGCCGAGGCGGTCCCGGCGATAGCCAGGGTGGCGAGCGCCGAGGCGGCGAACAGGGCGGTTCTCATGGGTGGAAGGCCCCTTGGCCGGGTTGGCCGAGTTCGAAGTCGGACTTGGGCTGGAAGCGGGGATCGCGGCGGTCGTAGGTCAGGGCGCCGTCGATGTAGACCTTCTCGGTCACCGCATAGACGCTGAAGGGATTGGCGCTCCACAGGACGACATCGGCGCGCTTGCCGGCGGTCAGGCTGCCGGTCTCCTTGTCGATGCCCATGGCTTTCGCCGGGTTCTCGGTGATCCAGGCGATGGCTTCCGCAGGGGTGATGTTCAGGCCGATGCGGTTGCCGGCGGCCATGGCGATGGCCGCCTCCTGGTTCAGGTGCTGGGTGATGGTCTCGTCGTCGCTGTGGATGACGGTGCAGGCGCCGGAGCGATAGGCGATGGCGGCGTTGGCCTCGATGCCGTCCAGGCTCTCCATCTTGAAGCCCGCCCAGTCGGCCCAGGTGGCGAAACAGACGCCTTCCTTGGCCAGCAGCGGGCCGACCTTGTAGGCCTCGCTGGCGTGGTGGAACATGGTGATCCTGTAGCCGAACTCCTTGGCGATATCGAGCATCACCGCCATCTCGTCGGCGCGGTAGCAGTGGTTCTGCACCAGGATGTCGCCGCGCAGAACGCCGGCAAGCGTGTCCAGCTGCAGGTCCCGCTTGGGGGCGTCGGCCTTCTCGCCCTTGTCCTTTTTGGCGTTGTAGTCGTCCCACTTGCGGCGGTACTCGACCGCGTCGATCCAGGCCTTGCGATAGCCGGCGACGTTGCCCATCGCGGTCGACGGGGAGCGGCCCTTGCCGCCATAGACCCGCTTGGGGTTCTCGCCGCAGGCCATCTTCAGGCCATAGGGGGCGCCGGGGAACTTCATTCCCTGCATGGTCACGGATGGCACATTGCGGACGGTGACCGAGCGGCCGCCGAACAGGTTGGCGCTGCCGGGCAGGATCTGGAGGGTGGTGACGCCGCCGGCCCGAGCGCGGTTGAAGCCCGGATCCTGGGGCCAGAGGCTGTGCTCGGCCCAGACATTGGCGGTGTTGGGGTCGGTGGCCTCATTGCCGTCGGAGCGGGCGCTGACGCCGGGCGAGGGATAGACGCCCAGATGGCTGTGGGCGTCGATGATGCCGGGCGTGACCCACTTGCCTTTGCCGTCAATGACGGTGGCGCCTTCAGGGACAGCGGTGTCCGGCCCTCCAACGGCGGCGATCTTGCCGCCCGCGAAGACCACCACGCCGTTCTCGATCTGGCGGCCATCGGCGGTCAGCACCGTGGCCCCGACGATGGCCGTGGGGCGCGAGGGCAGGGGGACATAGGTGGAGGGGAAGGGGTTGGGGTTGCTGGCCGCGTCCAGACCGGCAGGCAGGGGCTTTACCTCGGCTTTCGCGCCCGGCTTGCCAGAGGGTTTGTCAGCGGGGGCGGCGCCCCCGGTCGCCGCGCAGGCGGCCATCATGGCCGAAAGCGCCGTGGCGGCAAGAACCGCCCTCAATCGATGAGTCATTACCCGTCCCGAACTGCCAAGAGGGGGAGATCAGACGAAAACCTGCTTCGGATCAAGCGTTGGTTGGCGGCGTTGTCCCTCTGGGCTAGCCTTGCCCGCAAGACTTGGAGAAACGCCTCATGTTCCGCCAGACCCGGATGCTGTTCGCCGTGGCCCTCGTGGGCTTCGCCCTGAGCGGCTGCCAGACCGACGCGGCGCCGCAGCCGACCCCAGGCGGGCGCACGCCGGTGGCGGCAGGCGGCATGTGCGGCGGCATCGCCGGCTTCCAGTGCGGCGAAGGCCTCTACTGCAGCATGACCCCGGAGATGCAGCATATCGCCGATGGCTCCGGCGTCTGCCGCGCGAAGCCGCAGATGTGCACACGGGAGTACCGCCCGGTCTGCGGCGCCGACGGCAAGACCTATGGCAACAGCTGCACGGCGGCTTCGGCCGGGGTGAGCGTGGCGAAGCCGGGCGAGTGCTGATCGGCCGTTAGCGCCTGCCCTGCGGATAGATGGTCTCGCCGCGTTCCAGCATCTCGACGAAAGCGGCGATCTTCTTCCGGCGGCCGGCCTCGGTCTTGAGATTGTGAACACGGAAGGCCATGGCGAACCGGTTCTGTTCGGTTAGGCTGGCCAGCATGGCTTTCGCGGTGGGGCTGGCGTCGATGGCGGACTGCAGCTCGTCCGGGATCTTGAAGGCCTTGCCGCTGCCATAGGCTCGGTCCCAGCGGCCGTCGGCCTTGGCGGCCTCGACCTCGCGCAGGCCGTGCGGCGTCATCCGGCCCTCCTCGATCAGCCGGGCGACGTTGGCGACGTTGATCTGGCTCCAGATGCTCTTCCGGCCGCGCGGCGTGTAGCGCTGCAGGAAGCTCTTGTCGTCGAAGCCCTTGCGGACCGCGTCAATCCAGCCCCAGCAGAGGACCACGTCGATGGCTTCCTTGGCGGTGATCGAGGGCAGGCCGGAGCCGGCTTTGTGGATCTTGATCCAGACTTCCGGTTCCCTGTCGTGGTGGCGAGAGAGCCAGTCATAGAAGGCGTCGCTGTCCGCGAACGCCTGAACTCGGGCGGGATCAACGACGATAGCGGCCATGGAACTCCCCGGGGGCGGCGCGGCGATATCGGAAGAACCTACAGGCTCGCGGCGACCCTGTCCGCCGGCGAAGAGCAGCGGCCTTCGACGGGACAGGCCGGCGCCCGGGCATAAGAAAAGGGCCGGAGATCGCTCTCCGGCCCTTCCCCTTGCTGTCAGCTTTCGCCGACTAGCACTTGTAATACATCTCGAATTCGACCGGGTGCGGGTGCAGTTGCAGACGCATCACCTCTTCCATCTTCAGCTCGATGTAGCTGTCGATGAAGTCGTCATCCATGACGCCGCCCTTCTTGAGGAAGGCGCGGTCCTTGTCGAGGTTCTCGAGGGCTTCGCGCAGCGAGCCGCAGACTTCCGGAACCTTCTTCTGCTCGCGGGGCGGCAGGTCGTAGAGGTTCTTGTCCATGGCGGGGCCCGGATCGATCTTGTTCTCGATTCCGTCGAGGCCGGCCATCAGCAGGGCCACGAAGGTCAGGTAGGGGTTGCCCATCGGGTCGGGGAAGCGGGCTTCCAGACGCTTGGCCTTGGGGCTGTCGACGTGCGGGATACGGATCGAGGCCGAGCGGTTGCGGGCCGAATAGGCCAGCTTCACCGGGGCTTCGTAGCCGGGCACCAGACGCTTGTAGCTGTTGGTGGTGGAGTTGGAGAAGGCGTTGATGGCCTTGGCGTGCTTGATGATGCCGCCGATGTACCACAGGCACTCCTGGCTGAGGCCGGCGTAGAGGTCGCCGGCGAACATCGGCTTGCCGTCCTTCCAGATCGACTGGTGGACGTGCATGCCGCTGCCGTTGTCGCCGAACATCGGCTTGGCCATGAAGGTCACGGTCTTCCCGTAGGCGGCGGCGACGTTGTGGATGACGTACTTATAGAGCTGCAGGCGGTCGGCCATGGTGACCATGGTGTCGAACTTCAGGCCCAGCTCATGCTGCGCGGGCGCCACCTCGTGGTGGTGCTTTTCCGGCTTCATGCCCAGCTCGCCCATGACGGCCAGCATTTCGCCGCGGATGTCCTGGGCGCTGTCGACGGGGTTGACCGGGAAGTAGCCGCCCTTGGGGCCCGGGCGGTGGCCCATGTTGCCTTCGGGGTAGTCCTTGGCCGAGTTGCCGGGCAGCTCGGTCGAGTCGTAGCTGTAGGAGGTGTTGTTCGGGGCGACCGACCACTTCACGTCGTCGAACATGAAGAACTCGGCTTCCGGGCCGAAGTAGACGGTGTCGCCGATGCCCAGGGACTGGACGTGGGCCAGGGCCAGCTTCGCGATGGACCGCGGGTCGCGGTTATAGGGGGTGCCGTCGTCGGGGTTCACCACGTCGCACATCAGGCAGAGGGTGGTCTGCTGGTAGAAGGGATCGATGATGGCGGTGTCGAGGTCCGGACGCAGCTTCATGTCGGACTCGTTGATGGCCTTCCAGCCGGCGATCGACGAGCCGTCGAACATCGTGCCGTCTTCCAGGAAGTCCATGTCGACCAGATCGATGTCGAAGGTCACATGCTGGAGCTTGCCCTTCACGTCAGTGAAGCGGACGTCCACGTACTTGACGTCCTTCTCCTTGATCATGGCCAGAATGTCTTTAGCGGTGGTCATAGGCCCTATCCCCTGGGATGCTGATTTCGAAGTTCTTTTGTTGCGCCGCCTCAGATGGCCTGGGCGCCGCTTTCGCCGGTGCGGATACGCACCACGTCGACAATGTCCGACACGAAAATCTTGCCGTCCCCGATGCGGCCGGTCCGGGCGGCTCTCTGGATGGCTTCCAAGGCTCCGGCGAGCTGACCATCGTCCACGATGACCTCGACCTTGATCTTGGGAAGGAAGTCGACGACGTATTCGGCGCCGCGATACAGCTCGGTATGGCCCTTCTGACGGCCGTATCCCTTGGCCTCCAGCACGGTCATGCCCTGAACGCCCAGGTCCTGCAGGGCCTCCTTCACCTCGTCCAGCTTGAACGGTTTGATGATGGCTTCGATCTTTTTCATGGCGTTCCCAAGCAATTGCGGCGACGGAGCACGCGGGGATGCGAAGGGACAAGTCCGCAGGCTTCCGGAGAGGTCGCTCCGCCATCTGATGCCGTGCGACGCCGCAAAGCAAGGCGCCCGGCGCCTAAAGCTGATGCAGGCCCAGAAACCGCCGCGATCTTGCCTTGCGAGCGCCCTGGGGAGACGGTTGTGGACATTCCAGCGCATCAAGAGGACCGGAAGCGGGTGGACTGCCCTTAACGTAAGCCTCAACGCGTCAGCGCCGTCTTCTGGGGTCTTCGTCATCCTGAGGGAGTTGCTGAAGATTGCGGCGGTTCGTCCCGCCGGCCCGGCGCCGCAGGGTCTTTCCCGACGGGGAAGGAAGGGCTAGGTCCCAGGGGCAAGTTCCCGGAGGCCCGATGTCCAAGATTTACATGATCCGTCATGGAAAGCCCGCCGCCACCTGGGGCGAGCCCGACGAGGATCCGGGCCTGGACGAGATCGGCCGGGCCCAGGCCCTCGCCGCGGCCGAAGCGCTTCTGGCCCTCCCTGAGGGCGACCGGCCGACGCGTGTGGTCAGCTCGCCGTTGAAGCGTTGCCGCGAGACAGCCGCGCCCTTCGCCGCCGCGCTCGGCGTCGCCGTGCATATCGACCCGATGGTCGGGGAGATCCCGACGCCCAAGGCCCTGTCGCCTGATGAGCGGCCCGCCTGGCTGCGCAACGCCTTCACCGGGTTATGGGGCCAGATCGAGGGCGACCTCGATTACGATGGCTGGCGGCGCGGCGTGGCGTCGGCCGTGGCCGGCTATGAAGGCGCGGCGGTGTTCAGCCACTATGTGGCCATCAACGCGGCGGTCTCGACGGCGCTGGAGGACGAACGGGTCATGGGCTTCCGGCCCGACCACGCCTCCATCACCACCTTTCGGAACGAGGACGGACGGCTGGTCCTGGTGGAAAAGGGTTCCGAAGCGGCCACCCAGGTGCTTTAGGCCGGCTTCGGCCCGGGCGTTTGGTGATCGGGGCTTTCAGTATTTTGAGGACGGTCGATGGCGGTGCGTGAAATCCTGACGACCGGTGAAATGGCTTCCGCCGACGCGGCCGCGATCGACCAAGGCACGCCCGGCGTGGTCCTGATGGAACGGGCGGGGCAGGCGGTGGCCGAGGTCATCCGCCAACGCTTCCGGGCTTGTCGCGTGGCCGTGCTCTGCGGACCAGGGAACAATGGCGGCGATGGCTATGTGGTCGCCCGGCTGCTGAAGCGGCGCGGCTGGAATGTCTGGGTCGAAGCCCTGGCCGCGCCCGCAACGGCCGACGCCAAGGTCATGGCCCAGCGCTGGCGCGGGCCGGTCTACCGTCTGGGCGGCGGGCCGCCGGCGGACCTGATCGTCGACGCCCTGTTCGGGGCCGGTCTGACCCGGCGGCTGGAAGGCGACGCCCTGGCCGCCGCCCGCGCTTCTCACGGCCATCCCAGGATCGTGGCGATCGATATGCCCAGCGGCGTCGATGGCGACACCGGCCGCATCCTGGGCGACACGGCCTTTCGCGCGGATATCACCGTCACCTTCCATCGCCGCAAGATCGGCCAGGTGCTGGAACCGGGCCGCTCGGCCTGCGGGGAGGTGGTCCTGGCCGACATCGGCCTGGGCGATACGCCCTCGGGCCTGATGGAAAATGGACCTGAACTCTGGTTGCGCAGCCTGCCCAGGCCCGGAGCCGCGTCCCACAAGCACGCGCGGGGCAGGATGGTGGTGGTCGGCGGAGACGCCCTGCACACCGGCGCGGCGCGGCTGGCGGCGCGGGCGGGCCTGCGCATCGGGGCCGGGCTGGTGACCCTGATGAGTCCGACGGCCGCCGCCACGGCGGTCTATGGCGCGGCCCTGGAGGCGGTGATGCTGGCGCCCTTCGAGACCGACGGCGAACTAAGCCAGCTGGCCGAGCACGCGGACGCCGCCGTGATCGGTCCGGCCGCCGGCGTCGGCCCCGCGACCCGCGCCAACCTCTTCGGCCTGACCCGCACCGGCGCCGCCCTGGTCGTTGACGCCGACGCCCTGACCGTCTTCCGCGAGCGGCCCGACGACCTGTTCGACGTACTGGACAAGGACGATGTTCTGACGCCGCATCCGGGGGAGTTCGAGCGACTGTTTCCCGGACTGCTCACCGCCAGCGCCCACCGCATCGAGGCGGCGCGGGAGGCGGCGCGCCGGGCTGGGGCCGTGGTCCTGCTCAAGGGACCGGATACGGTGATCGCCGCCCCCGATGGCCGGACAGCGGTCAATATGAACGGCTCTCCCTGGCTGGCCACGGCCGGCTCCGGCGACGTTCTGGCCGGCTTCATCGCTGGCCTGATCGCCCAGGGCATGGACAGCTTCCTGGCCGCCTGCGCCGGCGCCTGGATCCACTGCGATTGCGCGGGACGTTTTGGCCCCGGCCTGATCGCCGAGGATCTGCCGGGACTGGTTCCGGGGACCCTGGCCAGCCTCTACGCGGCGCCGGTCGGCTAGTCCTTTTCGGGCGTCGAGGCGTCCAGCTTCGCGCCGTCGAGGGTCCTGTCGATCTTGTCTTTGCGGGCCCTCTCCAGCGCCTTGTCGGCGCCGGTGCGACCGAACCGGGCGCGGTTCTCGGCGGCCCGGGCCTTGTCGTCGGCCTTGGCTCTCGCCTTGCGCGCTTTACCCAGGTTGATGATCTCGGCCATCAGCGGGCCTCTCCTTCGGCGGCGCCTCGGGGACGGCGCGGGTCGATCGGCGTCGGCATTTGCGGTTCTCCAGGCGGCTGCCTCGCCAAGGCTAGAGCATGCGCAGGTCCGCGGAAACCGACCGCCGCCATCGTCGTTATAGCCGGACCTGCAGTTCAACCGGAGTAGCCAACATGACCGAAGCCACCAACATTCGCGAACATATGGAAGTCATCGGTTCCGACGACAAACACGTCGGTCGTGTGGACCATGTGCTCGGAACCGACATCGAGCTGGCCAAGCTGGACCTCGGCGGCGGCTTCAAGCACCACCTGATCCCTCTGTCCTGGGTGGATTTCGTCGACGACGACAAGGTGCGGCTGAACCTGACCGCCGAGGCGGCCAAGGCGGCCTGGCGCGAGAAGCACTGACAGTCTTCCGGCCCAGGAAATGACGAAGGCCCGCGGAGTGATCCGCGGGCCTTCTTCTTTGGGACGACTTGGCTCCCGCTAGCGGACCGCGGCGCAGAACCGCTGGATGCGCGAGCAGGCGTCCTCGAGGATTTCATTGGAGGTGGCGTAGGAGATTCGGAAGTGGGGCGAGAGGCCGAAGGCCGCGCCATGCACCACCGCCACGCCCTCGGACTCGAGAAGTTCCGTGGCGAAGGACTCGTCATCGGTGATGATCTTGCCGGTCGGCGCGGTCTTGCCGACCAGCTCCGCCACCGACGGATAGACATAGAAGGCGCCTTCGGGGGTCGGGCAGTGCATGCCGCTGGCCTGGTTGAGCATGGAGACGACTAGGTCGCGGCGGCCCTGGAATAGTTTCGCGTTCGGCTTGATGAAGTCCTGCGAGCCGTTGAGGGCCTCGACCGCCGCCCATTGCGAGATGGAGCAGGGGTTGGAGGTCGACTGGCTCATCACCTTGCCCATCAGCTTGATCAGCGTCTCGGGGCCGGCCGCGTAGCCGATCCGCCAGCCGGTCATGCTGTAGGCCTTGGAGACCCCGTTCATCGTCAGGGTGCGGTCGTAGAGGGCCGGCTCGACCTGGGCGATGGTGGTGAATTCGAAATCGTCGAACACCAGGTGCTCGTACATGTCGTCGGTCAGGATCCAGACCTGCGGGTGGCGCATCAACACCTCCGCCAGGGCCTTCAGCTCCGCGCGGGTATAGGCGGCGCCCGAGGGGTTGGACGGCGAATTGAGCAGCACCCATTTGGTGCGCGGCGTGATCACCGCCTCCAGGTCCTCAGCCCGGACCTTGAAGTTGGTCGCGGCGCTGGTCTGGACGAAGACCGGCTCGCCCCCGGCCATCAGGGCCATGTCCGGATAGCTGACCCAGTAGGGCGTGGGGATGATCACCTCGTCGCCCGGCGACAGGGTGGCCATGAAGGCGTTGAAGATCACCGGCTTGCCGCCTGGCGAGACGTTCACCTGTGAGGGCTTGTAGATCAGGCCGTTCTCGCGCTCGAACTTGGCGCAGATGGCTTCCTTCAGTTCAATCACGCCGTCGACGTCGGTGTATTTAGTCTTGCCGTCGCGGATGGCCTTGATGGCCGCTTCCTTGATGTTGTCAGGCGTGTCGAAGTCCGGCTCGCCGGCGCCCAGGCTGATCACGTTGCGGCCTTCGCGCTGCAGCATGCGGGCTTTCGCCGACACGGCCATGGTGGCGGAGGGCTTCACGCGGGACAGGGCGGCGGATTCGAACGACATGGAGGGGCTCCCCTGGAACCTGTTTTCAGGATTGGCGCCCTCTTACGCGCGGCCCCGGTGCGTCGCAACCGACGGCGGGTTGGAAATGGCCTTCGGCGGCGCTTAACCGCGCCGCGCCCGCACCTCATCGACGAAGGCGTTCACATGGGCGCCGAGGAACGCCAGAGTCCGCTCGTCGGTCAGTTTGCCATCGACGATCTTGGTATGGGCCTGGAAGACCAGCACCTCGCCCAGCGGCGCCACGTGAGTCAGGGTGCGGCGCAGGATCAGGCGAAGTTGATCCTGGGCGCGGGCGCTGCCGGTCATGCCGGGGCTGGCCCCGACGATACAGGCGATCTGGCCGGTCAGGGCGGCGGGGGTTTCGCGGGAGCCCCGCGAGGCCCAGTCGATGGCGTTCTTCAGGACGCCGGTGATCCCGGCGTTGTACTCCGGACAGGCGATCAGCAGGCCATCGGCGGCGCGGATGGCGGATTTCCAGGCTGTGACTGCCGGCGGAACGCCCTGGTCCTCGAGGTCCTGGTTGAACAGCGGCAGGTCGTGCAGGCCGAAGATTTCGATCTCCACGCCTTCAGGGGCCAGCTCTCGGGCGGCGTGCAGAAGCGCGGTGTTGAAGGAGGCGGCCCGCAGGCTTCCGGATATGCCGAGGAGTTTCATCGTCATCTCGTTGCTTGGTCCAGAGGCGCACCCCTAACCGTGTTCGCGGCGCCACGCACCTGCTCCGAAGCGCCCGATCCCGGAACCGCTCCGGGGGCGGATCGGTTTTGGCGTCGGGGGTTGGAGAGATTATGACCGACGCCCCGCACCCGGGCCGCAGCCTCGCCGGCCATGCCGCCCTTGACCCGATTGCCGCAATCGGCGAGGCCTTCGCACGCATGAAGGCCTTCATCAACTTCGTCCTGAACATGGACGCCAAAGCCTGGCGCGCGGTGCTGGTCAGCTTCCTGCTGTTCGGCGGCGTGGGCATCGTCTTCCTGTTCGGCGCGCCCCTGATCGGGCTGAACGGCGAGTCCGCCGTCGAAAGCTGGCTGGGTTCGGTGCATGGCGTCTGGGGCCTGCCGGTGGCCGTCGGGG
The DNA here is from genome assembly GCA_044239675.1 of Caulobacter sp. Classification (GTDB taxonomy): domain Bacteria; phylum Pseudomonadota; class Alphaproteobacteria; order Caulobacterales; family Caulobacteraceae; genus Caulobacter. The sequence goes on along the minus strand of JBIIAX010000001.1, from coordinate 393,574 downwards.
CCTTCGCGATCCTGGCCTTCCTTGGCGTGCCGCAGATCGTGCTGATCGCCGCCGCCGTGGTCGCCTTCGGTCCCTGGGTGGGGATGCTCTATAGCTGGGTTGGCACCCTGGTGTCCTCGATGGTGGGGTTCTGGCTGGGCCGCACCTTCGGCGGCAAGCTCTTGCGTGACCTGGGCGGGCAGGGGGTCAATCGGTTCATGAAGCTGATCGGCCAGAACGGCTTCCTGGCCAGCCTGATCGTGCGCCTGGTGCCCTCGGCGCCCTTCATCGTCGTCAACATGGCCGCCGGCGTCGCGCCGATGCGGCAACGGGACTTCGCGGCCGGCACCGGACTGGGGATCATTCCGAAGATCGTGCTGACCGCCTTCGCCGGCAATTCCCTGGTCCAGAGCATCAAGGGCGAGGGCGGCATCGGCCATTACCTGACCATCGCCGCCATCATCGCGGTGTGGATCGCCATCGGCTGGTACGCGCGCCGCTGGCTGAAGCAGCACGAGGCCGATGAAGCGGCGGCGGAGGCCGCGCGCACCGCCGAAGAGAAATGACACCCGGGTTACAGTCTTGACCCCGGCGTGAGCTACTGTCCGCCAACGATAAAATGGGGCGGACACCATGCGCACTATCCTGACCTTGCTCGCCGCCAGCCTTCTGGCCGCCTCGGCCCAAGCCGCCGAGCCGGCTTCCAAGGCGACCATCGCCGCCCAGAAGGCGTTGGCCGCGCAGCTTCCCTTTGAGGACCGCCAGGACTTCGATTTCGCCGGCCGAGGCTTTCTGGGCACGCGGACCGATCCGTGGATAAAAAGGGCGGACGGCGGCGTCGCCTGGGATTTGAAGGCCTTTGCGTTCTTGAGCGGCGAGGCGCCCGACACCGTCAACCCCAGTCTCTGGCGTCAGGCGCAACTGCTGTCGATGAGCGGTCTGTTCCAGGTTTCGGAACACGTCTGGCAGGTGCGTGGGTTCGACCTGGCCAACATCACCTTCATCGAAGGCAGGACCGGCTGGATCATCATCGACCCGCTGACCAGCGTCGAGACCGCCCGGGCGGCGCTGGACCTGGCCAACGAAAAGCTGGGCGCCCGGCCAGTGGTGGCGGTGATCTACAGCCACAGCCACGTCGACCACTTCGGCGGGGTGCGCGGCGTGGTCGACGAAAAAGATGTAGCCGCCGGCAGGGTGGCGATCATCGCGCCCAAGGGTTTCCTGGAGGAGGCGGTCAGCGAAAACGTCATCGCCGGCCCCGCCATGGGCCGCCGCTCGCAGTACCAGTTCGGCGCCGACCTGAGTCCCGGTCCAGAGGGCCAGATCAGTTCCGGCATCGGCCAGGCGGTGTCAAAGGGGACCATCTCCCTGATCCCGCCGACCCGGATCATCGACCATACCGGCCAGACCCTGACCGTCGATGGCGTCGAGATCGAGTTCCAGTACACGCCTGGGACCGAGGCGCCGGCGGAGATGAACGCCTACTTCCCGCAGTGGCGGATCCTCTGCATGGCCGAGAACGCCAACGCCACGATGCACAATGTGCTCACCCCGCGCGGCGCCCTGGTCCGCGACGCCAAGGTCTGGGCTGATGCACTGTCTGAGTCGCTCGCCCTCTATGGCGACCGCTCGGACGTGATGTTCACCAGCCACGGCTGGCCCCGTTTCGGCGGGCCGGTAGTGCGGGATTTCCTGGCCAGCCACCGCGACGCCTACAAATACCTGCATGACCAGACGGTCCGGATGATGAACAACGGCTATGTCGGCGACGAGATCGCAGCCCGCATCGCCCTGCCGCCGGTTCTCGCCCGTCAGTGGTTCAACCGCGGCTACTACGGCACGATGAGTTTCAACAGCCGGGCGGTCTATCAGCGATACATGGGCTGGTACGACGCCAATCCCGTCCACCTCGTCGCCATGCCGCCGGCCGAAGAGGCCCGGCGCTACGTCGAGGCCATGGGAGGGCCTGCCAAGGTCAAGGCGCTGGCCAGGACGGCGCACGACGAGGGCGACTATCGCTGGGCCGCGACGCTGCTGAACAATGTGGTGCTGGCCGATCCGGCCGACCGTGAGGCGCGCGAGCAGCTTGCCGGAAACTACGACCAGATGGGCTGGCAGGCGGAAAGTTCGCTATGGCGCAACATGTACCTGACGGGGGCCACGGAACTTCGAGCGGAGAAGCCGAAGGTGATCCCCAGCCTGGCGGCGGCTGACCTCGCCCGAAATCTTCCGAGCCCGATGATCTTCGACCTGATGTCCGTGCGGCTCGATCCGGAGAAGGTGAAGGATGGCCGGGTCTCGGTGATCTTCGCCTTCCCGGAGCGGGGCGAGCGGTTCCTGGTGACGGTGGAGAACCAGGTGCTGACGTCCCGCGTCGCGCCGGCCGGCGCGAAGGCCGACGCCACCCTGACCCTGCCCCGGCCGCTGTTCCTGGAGTCGCTGTTCACCGGCAAGCCTCTCGCCGGCAAGGTGCTGTCGGGCGAGGCCAAGGCGGAAGGCGACCTGGGCGCCCTGCAGAGGCTGACAGGCTGGTTCGATCCGCCCAAACCCGGCTTCCCGATCGTCACCCGGCCGGAGTAGGGAAGGGACGTCAATCGAGGCCGCCAACATGCTCAAGCTCTATTATTCCGCCGGCTCTTGCGCCCTGGCCTCGCACATCGCGCTGGAGGAGGCGGGCTCGGGTTATGAGGCAGTGCGGATCAGCCTGGCCGACGGCGATCAGCGCCGGCCGGATTTTCTTCGCCTCAATCCCAATGGCCGGGTGCCCGCCCTGGTCACCGACGCCGGCGTTCTGACCGAGACCGTCGCCATCCTGGGCTTCATCGCCCAGAGCTTCCCCCAGGCGGGGTTGGCCCCGACCGACGCCTTTGGATTCGCCCGCGCCCAGGCCTTCAATGCCTACCTCGCCACCACGGTTCATGTGGCCTATGCCCACCGACGCCGGGCCTATCGCTGGGCCGATGACGAGACCGCGCGCGCTCATCTGGCGGCCATGGCTCCGGAAAAGTTCGTCGGGACCTTGCAACTGGTCGAGGAGAATCTCCTCGAAGGCCCGTGGGTGCTTGGTCAGACCTACAGCGTCTGCGATGGCTACCTCTTCACCCTGGCCGACTGGCTGGAGGGGGTGTCGATCGATCCGTCGCGGCTGCCCCGCATCCGCGATCACCGTGAACGCGTCCGCGCGCGTCCCGCCGTGCGGAAGGTTCTTGCGCAACAGGCTTCCTGACGGCTTCTCCGCGCAAATCTGTTGCGCGATTCATGACCTTTGGGTACATCGGTCGTCATGCATCGCCACAGCGACAACCAGCTTCTTCTCGGCCTCGGGCTTAGCCGCCCCTGGGTGTCCGTCTAGCTGCGTCAAATGTCGCGGCGGGACGCTCAGGGGTAAAAAATCCCACCCGCCCAAGCAGACCGCGACGAAAGATTTATCCCATGACTGTTTCCGTATCCGAGACCACCGCGCCCGATAAGCAGCGGGTCATCATCTTCGACACCACCATGCGGGACGGCGAGCAGTCGCCGGGCGCAAGCATGTCGCTGGACGAAAAGCTGGAACTGGCCAAGATCCTCGAGGAGATGGGGGTCGATATCATCGAGGCCGGCTTCCCCATCGCCTCCAACGGCGACTTCGAGGCGGTCCGCGAGATCTCCAGGATCGTCACCGAAAGCACCGTCTGTGGACTGGCCCGCGCCGCCGCCGCCGATATCGATCGCTGCGCCGAGGCCATCCGCCATGCGAAGCGAGGCCGCATCCACACCTTCCTGTCGACCAGCCCGGTCCATATGAAGTGGAAGCTGCAGATGGAGCCGGAAGCCGTTCTCGAAGCCGTCACCGCCTCCGTCACCCGGGCCCGCAACCTGTGCGGCGACGTCGAATGGTCGGCCGAGGACGCCACCCGCACCGAGCGGGAGTTCCTGTATCGCTGCGTGGAGGCCGCCATTCGCGCGGGGGCCACGACCATCAACCTGCCCGACACCGTCGGCTATACCTTCCCGGAGGAATACGCCGCCCTGTTCCGTGACGTGATCGCCAAGGTGCCCGGCGCCGACAACGTGGTCTTCTCCGCCCACTGCCACAACGACCTGGGCCTGGCCGTGGCCAACAGCCTGGCCGCCGTGCAGGGCGGGGCGCGCCAGGTGGAATGCGCCGTCAACGGCATCGGAGAGCGGGCCGGCAACGCCGCCCTGGAAGAAATCGTCATGGCCCTGCGGGTGCGGGGCGAAACCCTCGGCTTCGACAGTACGGTCGATCCGGGCCACATCACCCGCGCCAGCCGCTACGTCTCGGCCATCACCGGCTTCCCGGTGCAGTTCAACAAGGCGATCGTCGGCAAGAACGCCTTCGCCCATGAGAGCGGCATCCACCAGGACGGCATGCTGAAGAACGCCGAGACCTATGAGATCATGCGCCCCGAGGATGTCGGCCAGGGCGCCACCAACCTGGTCATGGGCAAGCACAGCGGCCGCCACGCCTTCCGCGAGAAGCTGAAGGCCCTGGGCTACGAACTGGGCCAGAACGCCCTGAACGAGGCCTTCGTCCGGTTCAAGGAACTGTCCGACAAGAAGAAGCATATCTTCGACGACGACATCATCGCTCTGGTCGACGACGCCCTGGCGCGCGGCTCGGAAAAGATCCGCGTGGTCCGCCTGCGCGTCGTCGCCGGCACGGACGGTCAGTCGGCCGAACTGACCCTGGATGTCGATGGCGTCGAGAAGACCTCGGAAGCCACCGGCGACGGTCCGGTCGACGCGGTGTTCAACGCCATCCACGAGATCGTCCCGCATGCCGCCGCCCTGCGCCTGTTCCAGGTCCATGCGGTGACCGAGGGGACCGACGCCCAGGCCCAGGTCTCGGTGCGGCTGGAAGAGGACGGCCGTATCGCCACCGGCCAGGCCGCCGACACCGACACCCTGACGGCCAGCGCCAAGGCCTACGTCAACGCGCTCAACAACCTCTTCTCCCGCAAGGAAAAGAGCCGGCCCGAGACGGCGATCGCCAGCGGGTTCTAGGGGGTCAGCACACAACTTCCATCATCCTCGGGTCCCGAGGATGATGGGTTGGGAGGGCGTGCGAAAGTTGACTGGCGACCTCCTAGGCCGCCAGGTCCCACCGCACCTTCGGCAGCTTCCGCGCGACGATCTCCGCGCCCAGGTGCGCCTCCGGCTGGCAGGTGAACCCTTCCTCGGCGATGAGGCCGCAGAGGCGCAGCCGCTCGTCCGGATCGGTCATGTGGCCGGCGTCGATGACCGCCTGTCCCTGGTCGCGCAGCATGGCCTTCATGCCGTGCAGGCAGCGGGCGGCGTCAATGGCGCGGTTATGGCCGCAGACCAGCAGAATGTCGGCCAGCTGGTCGGCGCTGGGGCAGGTGGCGTGGCGAGCGGCCTCGACGCGGTCGTACCCACGGTTCCAGAGGCCGGTCATCACCTCGCCTGACTCCGGTCCCGCCACGGCGATGACGCAGAGCGGCGTCGCCTGGGCCCGCTCGAGGAGGCGATCCAGGGGATTGCTGAAACGTGCCGGCAGGCCCAGCAGGAACTGGGCGGCGGCGATAGCGGGGGAGGACAACATGGACGCGGGTCTTCCAGAAGGAACGGCGACGGAGGGCCGCAACGGCAGGACCATGCGCCTAGTCCGCATAAGCGATCGATCCGTGTTTGGCGTCCGGACATAAGGACAACATCAAGATGCTGTGGATTCCCATCACCCTCGTCGCGGCCGGCTTTCAGGTGGCCCGCAATGCGGCGCAGCGCAGCCTGATGACCGGCGCCGGACCCTGGGGCGCGACGCTGGTGAGGTTCCTGTTCGGCCTGCCGTTCAGCCTGGTGTTCGTCGGCATAGCTCTGGCGCTGCTGCCGCATGACCTGCATTTCAGGCCCGTCTTCCTCGCCTGGGCGACCCTGGGCGGTTTCTGCCAGATCGGGGCGACAGCAGCGCTGCTGACGGCCATGCGCCGCTCCAGCTTCGCCCTCGGCACGGCCTTCCAGCAGAGCGGCCTGCCGTTCGCGGCCCTCCTGGGTCTGCTGGTTTTCGGGGATCATCTGCATCCCTTGGCCTGGGGCGGCGTGGCCCTTGCCACCGCCGGGCTGGTCGCCCTGTCCTGGCCCAGCCGGATCGATGGCCCCAGGGATTGGAGCGCCGCGGGGCTGGGGACCCTGTCCGGCGGCTTCTTCGCGCTCTGCGCCAACGCCTTCAGGCAAGGGGCCCTGAGCCTCGACCCGGCCCACCCCGTCGCCGCCGCGCTGGTCACGGTCGCTGTGGTCCAGGCGATCCAGTCGGCGGCCCTCGGTGGCTGGATGGCGATCTTCGACAGGCCGAGCCTGGGCGCGGCGCTGCGGTCCTGGCGGGTCTCGATGGGGGCGGGGGCCTTCGGCGCCCTGGCCTCGGCGGGATGGTTCACCGCCCTGGCGATGTCTCCGGCCGGCCCGGTTCGCGCCGTCGGGGTGGTCGAAATGCCCTTCGCCGCCATCGCTGGCAGACGGCTATTCGCGGAGCAACTGAGTCTGCGCCAATGGCTCCTGGGCGGCGTAACGACGGTTGGCGTCCTGCTGGCCGCCCTGGCCTGAAAACCCGCTTCCGACCGCAAAACCCGGCGAATGGCGGCCGGACGGGCGGGTGAAGGGGCCCCGGCGTAAATTGCTGTGTCAGGTCACGCGGTTAGACCTTGAATTCAACACGTTCGCGGGGCACACGGCTGGGGTTCGGCATGGCCAGCGACTGATTTGAGATACCGGGTCCCGGGGGCTCGCTCGTCCCCGGTCAACGGCACGCCGTCAGCCCCTTCGACCGTCCCGCTTCGTTTCTGACCTGCAAGGCTTTGAATGTTCGGCTCTCTCTTCGGCGCCATCTCCAACGATATCGCCATCGACCTCGGCACCGCCAACACCCTCATCTACATGAAGGGCAAGGGGATCGTGCTCAACGAGCCGTCGGTCGTCGCCCTGCGTAATATCGGCGGCCGCAAGATCGTTCACGCGGTCGGCATCGAAGCCAAACAGATGCTGGGCCGCACGCCCGGTCACATGGAAGCCATCCGTCCGATGCGCGACGGGGTCATCGCCGATTTCGAAGTCGCCGAGGAGATGATCAAGCACTTCATCCGCAAGGTTCACAATCGCAAGGGCTTCGTGAACCCCAAGGTCATCGTCTGCGTGCCGTCGGGCGCCACCGCGGTCGAGCGCCGCGCCATCAACGACAGCTGTCTCAACGCCTCGGCCCGCCGCGTAGGCCTGATCGATGAGCCCATGGCCGCCGCCATCGGGGCCGGCCTGCCGATTCACGAACCGACCGGCTCGATGGTCGTCGATATCGGCGGCGGCACCACCGAGGTGGCCGTGCTGTCCCTGTCCGGCATCGTCTATTCGCGCAGTGTGCGGGTCGGCGGCGACAAGATGGACGAAGCAATCATCAGCTACATGCGTCGCCACCATAACCTGCTGATCGGCGAGACCACGGCCGAACGGATCAAGAAGGAAATCGGCACCGCCCGTTCGCCGGCCGATGGCGAAGGCCTGTCGATCGACGTCAAGGGCCGCGACCTGATGCAGGGCGTGCCGCGGGAAGTTCGGATCAGCGAGAAGCAGGCCGCCGACGCCCTGGCCGAGCCGGTCAACCAGATCGTCGAGGCGGTGAAGGTCGCCCTGGAGGCCACGCCCCCAGAACTGGCCAGCGACATCGCCGACAAGGGCATCATGCTGACCGGCGGCGGCGCCCTGCTGCGCGGCCTGGACGCCGAGATCCGCGACCACACCGGCCTGCCGGTGACGGTGGCCGACGATCCGCTGTCCTGCGTGGCGCTGGGATGTGGCAAGGTTCTTGAACACCCCAAGTGGATGAAGGGCGTTCTTGAGAGCACCCTGGTCTAGACTTCTCGAATCGGGACTGAAGCGTCCCACCGGAGATACAGGGTGGCGTTTCGCCAGGACTCGTTCGGCGAATTGAAGGTGCCCCTGGCCTGGACGGCCGGGGTGGCGCTGGTCGTCTGTGTGGTCATCGGCATCGGCCTGATGCTGTCGGATCGCCGCGGCACGGTCGAGAACACAACCCACGCCGCCACCCAGCAGGCCGTCGACACCGTGGTGACTCCCGTCGGGGACGTGCTGTCGGCGCCTGGGCGCTGGATCGGCGGGGCCTTCGCCTTCATCGGCAGCTACTGGGACGCCGCCGGTGAGAACCGACGGCTGAAACGCGATCTGGTTCAGGCCCGCCGCGCGGAAGACCGGATGGTCGCCCTGGCCATGGAAAACGCCCGGCTGCGCACCATGCTCGGGGTCGGCACCGATCCCCCCATGCCGATGGTCACGGCCCGCGTCGTCTTCGACACCCGCGGTCCCTATCGGCGGGCCCAACTGGCCAATGTCGGCTCGGCCAAGGGTGTCGCCGTCGGCTATCCGGCGATCAGCGAGCGCGGCGTCATCGGCCGGGTGATCGGCGTCTCCTCCAACGCCAGCCGCATTCTGCTGCTGAAAGATGTTTCCTCCCGGACGCCGGTGATGATCGCCCGAACCAACGCCCGCGCCATCCTGACCGGCGACGGCGGCGACAATCCGCGCCTAGAAAACCTGCGCGGCGTCGACCCGGTCAAGGCCGGGGACCGGATTCTGACCAGCGGCGACGGCGGTGTCTATCCGCGCGGCCTGCCTGTCGGTCGGGCGGTCAAGGGGCTGGACGGAGCCTGGCGGGTCGCCTTGGACTCAGACACCGCGCCGCTCGACTGGATCCGCATCCTGCAGTTCAAGGACTTCGCCCAGCTGGCCGACCAGAACCTGCTGCAGTCCAACGCCATGCCGGGGGTGATCACCGAGGATCCGCAGGCCCGCATCCGGCGTGACGCGGCCTCGGCCTCGACCAAGCCACCCCCTCCCGGTTCCCCGGGCGCCAGCTCCCCGCCGGCGCTGAGTTCGCCCCAGACCAGTCCCCCCGCTACCAAACCGCCCGCCAGCAAGCCGCCCGTCAGCAACTCATCTGACCCGCAGCCTCCCGCCGGCAAGCCGGCCACGCCAAAGCCCGCCACCTCGCCGGCCGCGCCCGTGGCGACGACACCCGGGGGACAGCCTTGAGCTTCCAGGCCGCGCGGCCGCTGGATCCATGGCGCTGGATGGTCGCGCCGGCCCTGATCTGCATGGCCGCCAGCCTGCTGCTGGGCCTGCCGTTCCGGTTGTTCGGCCTGCAACTGCCCGAGCCGGTCTTCGCGATGATCTGCGTCTTCTCCTGGGCGATGATCCGCCCCTCGATCCTGTCCCCGGTGGGAATCCTGCTGATGGGGCTGGTGCTCGACATGCTTTGGGGGGCTCCCACCGGCATGTGGGGTCTGTCGATGCTGATCGGCTACGGCGCCACGCTGCTGATGCGGGCGATGCTGACCGGTCAGAGCCGGTTGATGCTGTGGGCCTGGTATGCGGCGATCACCGCCGTGACCTTGACCGCCGCCTATCTCTTCACCCTCAGCTTTTCTCACTACCCGCCAAATCTTTTCGGCGTCCTCTGGCAACTTCTCGCCACCAGCCTGCTGTATCCCTTCGCTCACCGCCTGATCGACCGTTTCGACGACGCGGATGTGAGATTTCGATGAGCGAACCGTCCATCTTCTTCAGCGAGGTCAACCGCCGTCAGGGGGACTTCAATCGCCGGGCTTTTCTGCTTGGCGGCATCACTGGCCTGGGCCTGACGACCCTGGCGGGCCGCCTCCTGATGCTGCAGGTGCTGGAGACCCAGCGCTACGAGAAGCTGGCCAACTCCAACCAGTTCAACTTCCGCATGATCCCCCCGCCGAGGGGGCTGATCCTCGACCGCAACGGCGTGGTCCTGGCCTCCAACCGGCCCAATTTCCGACTGATGGTCGCCCGTGAGGACGACACCGATGTCGAGGGCACGGTGGCCAAGCTGCAGCAGCTCGTCGCCCTGCCGCAGGACAAGGTTCCGCGCCTGATCAAGGACATCAACCGGGCGCCGAAGAAGTCGCCGGTCTCGGTGATGGAGGACCTGAGCTGGGAGGAGTTTTCCCGCATCAACGTTCGCGCCCCGGAGCTGCCGGGCGTCACCGCCGACATGGGCGAGGTGCGGGTCTATCCCTATGGCGGCGCCTTCGCCCACGTCATCGGCTATGTGGCCAAGGTCAACGACAAGGACATCAAGTCGGTCAAGGACGGCGGCGGCACGCCGGATCCGCTGCTCTACAACCCCGGCTTCCGGATCGGCCGCCAAGGCGTGGAAAAGGCCTTTGATCTCGACCTCCGCGGCAAGCCCGGCGGCAAGCGGGTGGAGGTCGATGCGCGGGGCCGGGTGGTGGCCGAGGACACCGGAGGCGACATCGCCGCGACCCCCGGCAAGGAGATCAGGCTGTCGCTGGACGCCGACGTCCAGCAGCGCGCGCTCGAGGTCATGGGCGAGGAGAGCGGCGCGGTGGTGGTCATGGACTGCCGCACGGGCGACATCCTCTGCATGGCCTCGGCCCCGGCCTTCGACGCCAACCGCTTCGTGCGCGGCCTGACCGGGCCCGAGTACCGCGCGCTCGCCGACTATGAGCGTAAGCCCCTGCTCGACAAGGCCCTGTCCGGCGTCTACCCGCCCGGTTCGACCTTCAAGCCGACCACCGGCCTGGCATTGCTGGCCGCGGGTGTCGATCCCAAGGAACGGGTTCACTGCGGGGGCGGCTATCGCTACGGCAACCGCACCTTTGCCTGCTGGAAGCACGACGGCCATGGCCCGCAGGACCTGCACGACGCCATCAAGAATTCCTGCGACGTCTATTTCTACCACATGTGCAACCGCGCCGGCATCGACCTGATCCACGACACGGCGGTGAAGCTGGGCTTCGAACAGACCTTCGACATCGGCATCGGTGGCCAGAGCAAGGGGCTGATCCCCAGCAAGGCCTGGAAAAAGCGGGCCTACCGCAAGGAGCCCAACCCCGACGCCCGGGTCTGGCATCTGGGAGAGACGTTGTCGGTGGCCATCGGTCAGGGCGCGGTGACGGTCAACGCCCTGCAGCTCTGCGTGGCGACGGCGCGTATCGCCAACGGCCGCAAGGCGCTGCTGCCCCGGCTGATCAAATCCATCGGCGGGGTGGAGATGCCATCAGGGGCGGCCGTTCCGGATCTGCCGTTTCCCAAGGAACATCTGGACACCGTCCGCGCCGGCATGGCGGCCGTGGCCAACGACACCAGCGGCGGCGCCTATCGCCAGAGCCAGCTTGGGCTTGGCGACGTGCTGATGGCCGGCAAGACCGGTTCGGCCCAGGTGCGCAGCTTCGACAAGGCCAAGTCGCGGAAGAACACCGGCCTGCGCTGGGGCCTGAAGGACCACAATCTCTATATCGCCTTCGCGCCCTATGACGCGCCGCGATATGCCCTCGCGGTCATTGTCCAGCACGGCGGCGTCAGCGGCGCCCTGGCGGCGGCCCCACGGGCTCGGGAAGTGATGCGCACCGTGCTGCTCAAGGACCCTGAAATCCGCGCCCGTATCCAGAAGCCGCTGCCCATGCCCGAGATTGATCCCAGCGCCCCGGTCGAGGGCGCGGCGCCGGAGGGCTCCGATCTGGCTCCTCTGGTCCCTGGAACGCCGGCATGACCATGTCCGCCCTGTCCCGGCCCGGCGAGCGCGACCGCCCGCTGATCAAATTCACCGAGATCGACTGGGTCTTCTGTCTGCTGCTGTGCCTGATCGCCGGGGCAGGGGGGATCATCATGTTCTCCGTGGCGGGAGGCTCCTGGACCCCGTGGGCGGCGGCGCACCTGATGCGGTTCGGCATCTGCTTCGTGATGATGGTCGGCCTGGCCATGGTTCCCTTGCGGGTCTGGTTCCTGTCGGCTTATCCGATCTACATCGTTGGCCTTGCCCTGCTGGTCGGGGTGGAACTGGTGGGGGACGTCTCCAAAGGCGCCCAGCGGTGGCTGAGCATCGGCGGCTTCCGATTCCAGCCGTCCGAGGTGATGAAGATCGGCATCGTGCTGGCCCTGGCCCGGTTCTATCATGGCATGTCGGCCGAGAACGCCCGGCTAAGCTGGTGGCTGCTGTTCCCGCTGCTGATGATCGGCGCGCCCGTCCTGCTGGTGGCTCACCAGCCCGACCTCGGAACCGCCATCCTCATCGGCGCCACCGGGGTCGCGGTCATGGTCGTGGCCGGCCTATCCTGGCGGATTATCATCGCCGGGGTGGTCGCCACCTTGGCCGCCCTGCCGGTCTTCATCATCTTCGTGATGAAGGAATACCAGCGCAACCGCATCCTTACCTTCCTCAATCCGGAGAGTGATCCCTCGGGCGAGGGCTATCACATCCTGCAGTCGAAGATCGCCCTGGGGTCCGGAGGGTTCCTGGGCAAGGGTCTGGGGCTGGGCACCCAGAGCCAGCTCAACTATCTGCCCGAGAAACACACCGACTTCATCTTCGCGGCCCTCTCCGAGGAACTGGGGTTTGTCGGCAGCATCACCGTGCTTGCCCTCTATGCCGGGGTGATCTTCATGGCCCTGCGCACGGCCTCGACCAGCCACAGCCACTTCGGTCGGCTGGGTTCCGCCGGGGTGACCGCCACCTTCGCCCTCTATGTGCTGATCAACGGTGCCATGGTCATGGGCATGGCCCCGGTTGTGGGGGTCCCGATGCCGCTGCTGAGCTACGGCGGCACGGTCATGCTGACCGTGATGATCGGTTTTGGTCTGGTCCAGTCGACCCGCGTGCACCGCTATTCCGAAGTCACCAGCGGCCGGGGCAGCGTCCTCTAGGCCGATACGTCAGGCCGCCGACCGCGCCGCCGTCAGGCTGGCCCCGCGCACCGCCGCATGGGTCAGGCCGGCCACTTCGGCCACCGCGAAGAAGTCATTCGACGGCAGCCCCTGGACCACCAGGGCCGGCGCCAGGCCCCGGGCGTGCCGCCCGAACTCCAGCATCTGGGCGGCGAAGCGGGAGGCGTCGGCTGCCGTGTCGCCAGCGTCCAGGGTGATCCCGGCCAGCCGGGCGGCGCGCAGCGGCTCCATGGCGTCCTTGACCGGCAACACCCGGGCGAAGACGCCCCGGGTCAGGGTCCGCACCAGCCCGGCCACCTCGGTTAGCCGACCGGCCGGCGTGCCGCGATCCACATCGACCAACTCGACCAGCAGGCCCATCCGCGCCAGTTCCGGCGCCCCGGCGGCGGCGGCGATCAGTTGGCTGCGACCCTTGCGGGCCATCATGGTGCGGAACGACGCCGGCAGGATCAGCGGCGCGCCGTTTCGCTCCCGGCCCAGCGGCAGGAAGAGGGCGCCATAGTCGATGGTCGCCTGGTCGATCTGGGCCAGCTCGTCGTCGGATAACCGGCCAAAGGCGCGCGCCGGGATCACCCGGCCGGTCACGGCCTCGCTGACCGTCGGCTCAATCCGCACGGCGGCCACGGCCTGGTGGCGCAGACTGATCAGGGGCTCCAGGGCGTAGTCGATGCGCAGCCTAAGCCCGCTGGCGGTGACGAAGGAGGCGGGGTTGCGCTGACGCTCCAGGCTCTGGTCGACCCCGACATGGACCGGCGGGGGCGCGGGCGGCGGCTGGTGGGCGGCCCTGGCGATGGCGGCCGGATCCAGTGGGGCCCAGCGCAATTCGCCTCCCGCCACCGAGATAATGTGGCGCACGCGGATGTCGGCTGGCTTGGCCTCGCCCAGGAAGTGGGTCAGCACCTCCGCCAGCACCTTCATGGCGATGGCCTGGGCGGCGGCGCCCTGTTCACTGGTCATGGCGATGAGGAAGTCGGTGTCGTTGATCCTGTGGCTGACGTCCTGATGCGACAGATGATCGGCCAGTCGTCGCTCCACATAGGCCCATACGGCGTCCCGGCTGCGTTCCCAGCGGTCACCGACCTTGTCGCGTATGGCTTCGACGCTGATGATGTTCACGCCGCCTCCGGCGGCCAGGTCCGTGCCGGCCACGCGCTCAAGCACGGCGGCGACATCCGCGGCGGCGATCCGGTCGATGGCGGGCTGGGCGGACAGGGAAAGGCTCGATCAAATGACAGGCGGGCGTCATAGAACGGCAAGCGCCCTTAACGGGCAGTATAACACCTCAAAATGAGGCGTCCGGGTTCGGCCACGCGATAGAGGGTGCGTTCGCGGCGCCGTCCGCTATAAGGCGGCTCATGGAGAAGCTGCTACTCGTGGCCGCGGGCGGCGCGGTAGGATCGTCCGCCCGGTATCTGACCGGGGTCGGCGCCGGCCGATGGCTGGGACCTGGCTGGCCCTGGGGAACCCTGATGGTAAACATCGTCGGCGGCCTGCTGATGGGTCTGTTGGCCGGCGTTCTCGCCTACCGTGGGGGCGCGGACCAGGAACGATGGCGGGTTCTGCTGGGCGTCGGGGTGCTGGGTGGGTTCACCACCTTCTCGGCCTTCTCTCTCGAAACGGCATTGATGATCGAGCGGCGCGCCTACGGGGCCGCGCTCGTCTACCTCCTGGCCTCGGTCCTGCTGTCGATCGGGGCGATCTTTATAGGCCTGATCCTGGCCAGGAAGCTGTTCGCCGCATGAGCGTCAAGGAAGTCAAAACCCTGGTCGTCGGGGACGGCGAGGACGGCACCCGCCTGGACCGCTGGCTGCGCCGGCGATGGCCGCACCTGGGTCAGATCCAGATCCAGAAACTGGCCCGCACCGGCCAGATCCGCGTCGATGGCGGCCGGGTCAAGGTCGACACGCGCCTGGTCGCCGGCAACATCGTCCGCGTGCCGCCACTGCCCGACGCGCCGCCAGCCGGCGAGAAGAAGCGGATCAGCGATCAGGACGCCCGCTATGTCCGCTCGCTTGTCCTCTATGAGGACGACGAGGTCCTGGCGCTCAACAAGCCTGCAGGCCTCGCCGTCCAGGGCGGCACCAAAACCCACCGCCATATCGACCAGCTGCTGTCCGTCTGGGGCGAAGGTCTCGACCGGCCCCGGCTTGTCCACCGCCTGGACCGCGACACCTCCGGCGTGCTGATCCTTGGCAAGACCCCCGGCGCCGCCGCAAAGCTGTCCGGCGCCTTCGCCCGCCGCAAGGCCCAGAAGACCTATTGGGCCATCGTCTCCGGCAATCCCAAGCCGGCCGAGGGCGTCATCGAACTGCCCCTGGTCAAGACCGGGGTCGGCGACCGCGAGCTGGTCATCGCCGCCGATCCGAAGGACCCGCGCGGCGATGCGGCGGAGACCGAGTTCGTCAGCCTGTCGCGCGCCGCCCACCGCGCCACCTGGATGGCCCTGCGTCCCCACACCGGCCGCACCCACCAGCTGCGCGCCCACATGACCGCTATGGGTCATCCGATCCTCGGCGATCCGAAATATTCCAACGAGGCCAGCACGGCCCTGTCCAACGGACTGAAGTTGCAACTGCACGCGCGCCGCCTGGTCACGCCTCATCCGTCCGGCGGCATGATCGATATCACCGCGCCGATCAGCGCCGAGCTGCGCGCCGGTTTCGAGCGCTTCGGCTTCCACGAATCGGAAGCCGACGCCGACCCCTTTGCCCGGAGATACAAGCGTTGACGCCCGACCAGGTTCGCCTGCTCAACACCGTTGAGTTCCATCTTCAGTCCGGCCGTCCCGGCGAAGCGCAACAGGTTCTCGACACGATCGCCCCTCAGTTTGCCGATGCGCCTCGCGCGTGGTGGGCCCGCGCCTTGATTGCCCAGGCGCAGGGCGACTTGCTCTCGGCCGAGGGCGCTCTTCGCCGAACGGCGGAGGTCGATCCGGTCAACCCCTTTGCCCACAACGCCCTTGGCGAACTGATGGCCAGTCAGGGCCGGACTCCTGAAGCGCTCGCCGCCTGGCGGGCGGCTCTGGGCCGCGACCCCAGGTTCGCGCCGGCCGCCCTCAACCTGGCCGAGGCGCAAATCGCCGGCGGTGACGCAGACGCCGCCCTCAAGACTCTGGGCCCCCTGCCGCGCGATCCGGCCATCCTGACGCAACGCGCCATCGCCTATGGCGAATTGGGCCGCACCGAAGAGTCCCTGACCGCCTACCGCGCCGCCGCCTCCGCCTCCTGGGGCGCCACCGGGACGATACGCAACCTCACCGCCGCCCTGCTGGCGGCCGGACAGCTGTCCGAAGCCGAATCCGAGGCCCGCAAGGCGCTGAGGAGCGCGCCGGAATCGGCGGACCTCTGGCAGATACTTGGCGAGGCCCTGGCCGGGCAGGACCGGGCCGCCGAGGCCGAGGCCGCCTTCAGGGACGGTCTGGCGCGGGATTCCCGTCATCCGGGTTGCCAACGGGATCTGGCTCATCTGATCTGGGCCGGCACGGGGGACGTCGCCGCGGCAACCGCGACGCTGGACCAGGCCCTGGCCGAGGCGCCCGGCCAGTATCTGCTGATGGTGATCAAGGCCAAGGTCCTGGAGGTCTCCGGCGACGCCGAGGCCGCCCGCGCCTTGCTGGCGGCGCCCGCCGGTCAGGAGGGCGCCCCCAACTACCTGCGCTGCGCCGCCGCCCAATTGTTGGTTCATTCCGACCCGGTTCAGGCGGTTACTCTGGCTTCGCGCGCCGTCGCCACCGCGCCACGAGACCCTTTCGGCCTTTCGGTCCTGGCGGAGGCGCAGCTGGCCGCTGGCGACCCCAATGGGGCCCTGGCGACCGTCGGCCGCCTGCGCGAGGTCGCCCCCCTCGACCAGCATGGCTTAGCCTTGGAGGCCACCGCCTGGCGGATGCTGGGCGATCCTCGCTACGCCGAGCGCTATGACTACGACCTGGTCCGCGCCGCCGTCATTGACCCCCCGGCCGGCTGGCCGGATCTTGACTCCTATCTGGCCGACCTGGCCAGGGCCTTGGAAGCGCTGCATGGGACAGCGGCCCACCCGGTCGGACAGTCGGTGCGGGGCGGCACCCAGACTACCGCCCGGCTTGAAGATAGCCAGGATCCCGCCATCCAGGCCTTCCTGACGGCCATCGACGCCCCGATCCGCGCCTATATCGCTGGCCTCGGCAAGGGCTCTGACCCGCTGCGGGCGCGCATGGCCAAGGCCTATCGGTTGTCGGGCTGCTGGTCGGTGCGGCTGGCGGCGGCAGGCCATCACGTCGATCACCTGCACAACAACGGCTGGATTTCCTCGGCCTTCTACGTGCGGCTGCCGGCTTCGGTCCTGGCTGAGGGCCGTCAGGGTTCGCTGCGTTTCGGCCACCCGGGCGTTCCGACCCAGCCCCCGCTCGCGGCGGAGCACTGGGTCAAGCCGCAGCCCGGGATGCTGGCCCTGTTCCCCTCCTACATGTGGCACGGGACGGAAGCCTTCGAGGGCGACGAGACCCGACTGACCATCGCCTTCGACGTGATCCCCGCCTAGACGGGGCCCTTAGCGGCGCGGCGGTTGGATAGGGAGGTGGATATCCAACTGGTCCAGCGCAGAGCTTGCGCTGGCCGCCGACTTGTCCCACTTGCACGCCGGCGCGTCGGTCTTCCGTCGCATGAAGGAGACAAGGCCATGCGGGGACCGGAAGAAACGGTGCAGGCGGCGCGGCGGTTCTACAAAGCCGTGACCGTGGAAGCCGTTCCGGGCGGCTTTGCCGTGAAGCTGGACGGCCGATCGCCCAAGAGCCCGGGCGGCCTGCCGATGATCCTGCCGACACAGGCGCTGGCGGAGCTGATCGCCGGGGAGTGGGGCGGGCAGGGGGAGTTTATCCTGCTGGGGGCCATGCCGGCCACTCGCCTGGCCTTCACCGCCATCGAAAGGACGGCTGGGGTGCGCGACGGTCTGGCGGCCGAGGTGGCGCGTTTCGCCGGCTCCGACGCCCTCTGCTATTTCGCAGACGCGCCGGTCGAACTGATCGCCAGGCAGCACGCCGCCTGGGGGCCGCTGCTCGATTGGGCCGAATCGGCGCTGGCGATCCCGCTGGTCCGCGCCGAGGGGATCATCCACAGGGCGCAGCCGCCGGAATCCATCGCCCGGGTGAAATCCCTGGCCCTGGACCTCGACGATTTCAACCTGATCGCCCTGACCCACGCCACGGCCCTGTTCGGCTCGGCTGTCCTGGCCCTGGCCCTGCAGCGCGGTCGGCTCACCGGCGAGGAAGCCCATGAAGCCGCTCGGCTGGAAGAGGCCTTCCAGGAAGGTCTGTGGGGGGAGGATGCGGAAGCCGCGCAACGCACCGCCAACCGCCGCAGCGAAGCCCTGATGCTGGGCGCCTGGTTTGACGCCCTGCGCTGACGTAGCGAGACTATTGCCAGTCCCCCCTCCGCCCGCTAACCGGGGCGGGTTCTATCCAGGGAGACGGGCGTGAAAGAAATCCTCGCAGAGCTTGAACGTCGGCGCGACGAAGCCCGTATGGGCGGCGGCGAAAAGCGGATCGCCAGCCAGCATGCCAAGGGCAAGCTGACGGCGCGCGAACGCGTTGATCTCCTGCTCGACGAAGACTCCTTCGAGGAGTTCGACATGTTCGTCGAACACCGCAGCCACGACTTCGGCATGGAAGACCAGAAGATCAGCGGCGACGGCGTCGTCACCGGCTGGGGCACCATCAACGGCAAGGTTGTCTACGTCTTCTCCAAGGATTTCACCGTCTTCGGCGGCTCGCTTTCAGGCGCCCACGCGGCCAAGATCGTCAAGGTCCAGCGCCAGGCGGCCAAGGTCGGCGCCCCGGTCATCGGCCTGTTCGACGCGGGCGGCGCCCGCATCCAGGAGGGCGTCGACAGCCTCGCCGGCTATGCCGACATCTTCCTCGAGAACGTTCTCTCCAGCGGCGTCGTGCCCCAGATCAGCGTCATCATGGGCCCCTGCGCCGGCGGCGACGTCTATTCCCCGGCCATGACCGACTTCATCTTCATGGTGAAGGATACCAGCTATATGTATGTGACCGGCCCGGACGTGGTGAAGACGGTCACCAATGAGACGGTCAGCCACGAGGACCTGGGCGGCGCCCGCGTCCATGCCGCCAAGTCCGGGGTCGCCGAGGGCGCCTTCGATAACGACCTGGAAGCCCTGACCCAGGTTCGCCGCCTGATCGACTTCCTGCCCTCGTCCAATCGCGACAAGTCGCCGGTCCGCGAAAGCTTCGACCCCGCCGACCGCGCCGAGGCCAGCCTGGACACCCTGATCCCGGCCAACGCCAACAAGCCCTACGACATGAAGGAGCTGATCCTCAAGATCGTCGATGAGGCTGATTTCTTTGAAATCTCAAGCGAGTGGGCCAAGAACATCATCTGTGGCTTCGCCCGGATGGATGGCCAGAGCATCGGCATCGTCGCCAACCAGCCGCAGGTCCTGGCCGGCGTGCTCGACATCGACAGCAGCCGCAAGGCCGCCCGGTTCGTCCGTTTCTGCGACGCCTTCAACATCCCGATCCTGACGCTGGTCGATGTCCCCGGCTTCATGCCCGGCACCAAACAGGAGTACGGCGGCCTGATCAAACACGGCGCCAAGCTTCTTTTCGCCTATGCCGAGGCCACGGTGCCCAAGGTCACCCTGATCACCCGCAAGGCCTACGGCGGCGCCTACGACGTGATGAGCTCCAAACACCTGCGCGGCGACGTCAACTACGCCTGGCCGACCGCCGAGATCGCCGTCATGGGCTCCAAGGGCGCCGTCGAGATCATCTTCCGCGCCGACGTCGGCGATCCGGAAAAACTGGCGGCCAAGGAAGCCGACTACAAGGCGAGGTTCGCCAACCCCTTCGTGGCGGCATCGCGCGGCTATATCGACGATGTGATCATGCCCCACGGCACGCGCCGCCGGATCGCCCGGGCCTTCAAGAGCCTGAAGGGAAAAGAGCTTTCGAACCCTTGGAAAAAGCACGACAATATTCCGCTCTGAGCCCCATCGGAATCATAGGCTTCACAACTTGAGCAAGAGCTGTGACATTTCCAGTTGAGGAGTGTCTCATGCACAAGGTCTGGGAAGGGTTACTGGCATTTTGGCGCCCTGCATTGGGAGGCCTGCTGGCTGCTGGGATTGGTGCAGCGGTGGCAGCGCTTGTTGTCGGGCAGTGGCCGACCGAAACCATTGTTAAGATTGCGATTGCCGCTGCTCTTGCTGTGAGTGGCTTAGGCATTTGGGCATGGAAAGCTTTGGTCCAAGGACGCAAGCGCATGCTCGAAGCGGCCAGCCGAGAGCAAATCTGGGCGGAAGTCGAGGCTGGAACAGGTCTAATTGACGTGCATAGCTCGCTTGACGCTGCAATCACTGGAATTCAGGGCCAGATTGCGTCATCCAAGCGGCAGTATGTTTTTGCACAGCTCGGGCGTGAAGTTTTTCACACATCCTCGAAGCTCAACCAAATTATTTTTGAGTCTGAGCGTCCCGATGGCGTTGATCTAAGAATTCTCCACGCGTCAAAAACAAGTAGATACCTAAGTAGACCGGTCGCCATTGCGCGGGGAACCGACTACGACCAATGGCAGATCGAACTAAATTATATGATCAGGGCCACACCCAAGGTGTCAGACGCTGGTGGTCGGGTAAGGCAACATGGAGAACCGTTCTTGTGGCGTCTCTTTATATTTGATGATCTTTGTTTCGTCCAACCATACGTGGCTATCCGAAACAATAGCAAAGAGGCGAATGTTCTCGTGTTCAGCCGGAATTATCGCTCCACAGACAGCCAAAACCCGATGTCTTTATACAAGATTTTTGAAAAGTATTTCGAGGCGATTTGGGAAGAAAATACGCCGAGTCAAATTACAGTTCGGGAACTGGATAATAACTCTGGAAGGCTAGTTGTTGTTGGTTTGATACAAAGCGGTGAATACACTGCTTGGGCAGTTCCGCACCGATATTTCAAGAAGGAGAATGACACGATCCGATTCAACGGTATTGGTGGGAAAATTCACATCGGCGAAGACCCGCTTACCGCATTGCAGCGTGAGCTATCGGAAGAATTGAATCAGAAACTTCAAGTAAATTCGGCTGGAAGGACAATTTTCGCATCCGAAGGACGGGTCGTTACAAACGTTGCCTGTACTGACACAATCAAGCCGATCGTAATAAACAAATTTGAACGTTATGAGAATCTTTCAGCTGAAAGCGTAGATTATCATTTGGTTGCCTACGCCTGCAAGGCACAACAAATACAAGATTTAATGCCACACAACGACTTGGGTGCCGTGATAATTCTATCAAAGAGTTACCTGCGGAGAGCGGTTGCTGGAAATTTGACTATCGATGATTTAATGCATTCCAACGATGGCAGTAGGATAAATGCGAGTTTCGATTTGGCACCGTTCTATTCACGCAAACTCGCCCCGGCCGGACTCGCACTAGTCTACGCAAATGAAACCACGTTGGATGAGCTCAACTAGACGCACTTTACGGGCGGGGTTGAAGTGCTAGGGGCCTGGGCGGGAGGGGCGCGATGCCTTTCACGCGTGGCCTTAAACCCCGCCGCCCGCCATGAAGTCATAAACATCCGCCGCGCGGGTCACGGCGATGCTGATCTTGTCGTCGTTGATCTGGATTTCGCCGCGGGCCACGGGGTGGTTGTTGGCCAGGATCCAGACCTCGTCTGTGGCCTTGGCGTCTAGGGGGATCACCGCGCCGCGACCCATGCGCAGCAGCTGGGCCATGGGCAGCTGGGAGCGCCCCAGGACCACGGAAATTTCGACGTTGACCGACTTGACCTGGCTCACGAACGCTTTGCCCCTCGCGCTGTTGCAGCGCAGGCCCCACATTGCTCCCGACATGCTTGATCACGCGTTAAGTCCCGAGACCTCGAACCTCTTATTCGGCCGCGACGACGACCTCGCCGTGGGCTGGGCGGTCTCCACCGCGCCCGTGCCCTATCCCCAGGCCGTGGCCGCCATGGAGGCTCGCGCCGCCGCCATCGTCGAGGGGCGGGCGGGGGAGCTGGTCTGGTTGTTGGAGCATCCGGCCCTCTATACGGCCGGGGTTTCGGCCAGGGAGAGCGACCTGCTGGACGCCGGCCGGTTCCCGGTCTTCAAGAGCGGCCGGGGCGGGCAATACACCTATCACGGGCCGGGCCAGCGGGTGGCCTATGTCATGCTCGACCTGACCCGCCGTGGCCGTGACGTCCACGCCTTCGTCCAGGCCTTGGAAGCCTGGATCATCGACAGCCTGGCCGCATTCAACCTGGAGGGCCAGATTCGTGACGGCCGCGTCGGGGTCTGGGTCGAGCGCAAGGGGGCCGGCTGGTCGCGGGAGGACAAGATCGCCGCCATCGGGGTCAAGCTGCGCCGCTGGGTAAGCTTCCATGGGGTCAGCCTCAATGTCGAGCCGGACCTGAGCCACTTCGCCGGCATCGTCCCCTGCGGCATCACCGAGCACGGCGTCACCAGCCTGGTCGACCAGGGGCTTCCGGTGAGCATGGATGAGGCGGACGCAGCCCTGAAGGCCAGTTTCCAGCGCCTGTTCGGCCCGGTGCGGGATGAGGCGCCGCCGGCCGTCATTCCGTAGAGCCCTTTAGGCTTAGATAGTCACCTAACCTATTGAAAAGGGGGCGGTTCTAAAATTTGGAGCGCGCCGGGCAGGTCAACCGCGGCGCTTGACCCTGACGCGCTCCAGCCAGGCCGCTACTTGCCGCTCTGGCAGGCCTTCCACTGCAGATAGGCGCTGCGCTCGGTGCTGCGCAGGACGTTGGGGCCATAGCCGAACGCCGTCTGGTTGGCCGGCAGGTCAGGCGCTTCGTTCAGCCAGACGGTCTGGGCCGACAGGTCGGCCATGAACTCCGTGTCGCTGTCGCCCCCAAGGCTGGCCGTGCCGCAGACCTTGCCGTCGGCGGCCACCTTGACCTTTCGGAAGGTGATGCTTTTCGAACGGGCCAGCTGCTTGACCATGTCGAGGGTCGGCTCGGCTTCCGGCGGCGGCGCGGCCGCCAGGGCGGCTCCGGAGATCATCGACAGAGCCAGGGCGGCGGAGAGGACTTTACGCATCGGGTTTATACTCCGGTCAGGTCGAAACAGATCAAACAGCAATCGGGCGAAGCGGGGCGGGGCCATAGCGGTTGGCGCCGGCTTCGCCTGGCATCATGCCCAGCTCGACCACCGCCCAGACCACGATAACCGCAAAGATGAAGTCGAAGAAGTTTTCCGGCAGGGGCCAGACGGCGATCTGGGCGATGATGACGATGGCCGCCCACCAGCCCGACCGTCCCCGGTCATGCAGCCGCTTGGACAGCAGGCAACAGCCGATCAGCAACAGGGCCGGATAGATGAACCAGCCGGTCAGCCACTGGACCACGTCGGGCGTGATCCACAGGTAGAGATAGGCGACGGCGAACACCCCGGCGCTGGCGATGACGAAGGGGGTGCGGGCCAGCCGTCCCGTCGAGGAGAAGAACAGCTCCGCCAGATCCAATTGTCCGCCCATGTCCCGGGTCGCTCCGACTCTTCATCACGGCCAGACCGCGCCGTCGCCCCTGTTTAGGCGACAGGGGCCCTGAACGAAAGATCGGGGCAACGAAAGATGGAGCAACGGAAGTTCAGGCGGGCGAAGGCTCGGACCGGCGAAAGACTGGGCCGGCGGGGGCCGGCCCGAAGCGGTTACCGGCCGGATCGCCGGCGCTCAACACCAGACTGAGGAAGAGCCAGAGCTGGCCGATCACTGGCGGCATGGCGAACAACAGCATCCAGCCGTCCAGATTCCGGTCGTGACAGCGCTTCACCGCCGCGGCCACGCTCATCCACAAGGCGTTGACGGCAAGGACCAGGGCCGCCAGCCGCACAAGGTCGCTCCAGGCGCCCAGCACCTTGGCGACACTCGGATAGCCGGCGCCGCCGATGACAATCAGCAGGAAGGTGGCGACGTAGCTGGCGACCAGGACGCCAATCTGGGTCAGGGCGAATTCCCGCCGGCCGATCCGCCCTTCAAAGCGATAAAGATACGAAACGCGCATGCCGCTCTGCCCCTAGCCCGGTGACCATAACCGGCCATCGGGGCATTGGCTGCATTCCGCGCGGCGGATTGACGATTCCGGCGCCCGCCTGTCTCACCCTCGCCACAGGCCGGCGGAGGTTACCACCGCGTCAGGCGAATTCGACCAGCACTTCGTCGGCCGCGACGCTATCGCCGCTCTTGGCGGAGACGGTCTTCACGGTTCCGTCCCGCTCGGCGCGGATGATGTTCTGCATCTTCATCGCCTCGATGACGCAGACCACCTCGCCTTCGCGCACCTGCTGGCCGAGCACGACATCCATGGTCACCACCAGGCCCGGCATCGGGCTGATGATCATCTTGGAGGTGTCGGCGGCCTTCTTCTCGGGCAGCTTGGTGTGCAGTTCGGCCGAGCGCGGCGTCAGCACCAGGACCTTCAGCCTGGTGGCGCGGTGGCGGATGGTGAAGCCTTCGGCGGCCGGCTGCACGGTGACGGTGAACGCCTTGCCATTGAGCCTGGCCTGCAGCTGCGGCTGGCCGGGGCGCCAATTGATCCCGGTGAGGTCCAGGGTCCGGTTTTCATCGGTCAGGTGGATGCTGACGGTGTCGCCGCCTCCAGCCAGGGTCACCGGAATCTGGCGATGACCGATGACCACGATCCAGTCGGTGCGCTTGCTCTCGCCCATCCGCCGCACCTGCACCAGGTGCATGGCGCTGGCCGCGGCGGTCATGAGGTCCAGGGCTTCGTCGCTTGCCGGGGCGCCGTGGAAGCCGTCCGGATATTCCTCGGCGATGAAGCTGGTGGCCAGCTTGCCGGACTGGAACACCGGGTGGTCCATCACCGCCGACAGGAAGGGCACGTTGTGGCCCAGGCCCTCGATGTGGAAGTCCTCCAGCGCCCGGCCCATACCGTCGATGGCGCCCTGGCGGGTGGTCGCCCAGGTGCAGAGCTTGGAGATCATCGGGTCATAGTACATCGAGATCTCGTCGCCCTCGCGGACCCCGCCATCGTTGCGGACGACATAGCCCTCATGCTGGCCCTCCGGCGGCGGTCCGTAGCGGACCAGCCGGCCGATCGACGGCAGGAACTTGCGGTAGGGGTCCTCGGCGTAGATGCGGCTTTCCATGGCCCAGCCGTTGATCTTCAGGTCCTTCTGTTCGAAGGCGAGTTTTTCCCCATAGGCCGAGCGGATCATCTGCTCGACCAGGTCCAGGCCGGTGATCAGTTCGGTGACCGGATGCTCCACCTGCAGGCGGGTGTTCATTTCCAGGAAGTAGAAGCTCTTGTCCTGTCCGGCGACGAACTCGACGGTCCCGGCGCTGTCGTAGTTGACCGCCTGGGCCAGGGCCACGGCCTGGGCGCCCATGGCGTTGCGGGTTGCTTCGTCCAGCAGCGGGGAGGGGGCCTCCTCGATGACCTTCTGGTTGCGGCGCTGGATCGAGCATTCGCGCTCGAACAGGTGGACCACATGGCCATGCTTGTCGCCCAGCACCTGGATTTCGATGTGGCGCGGGTCGACGATGAACTTCTCGATGAAGATCCGGTCGTCGCCGAACGCGCCCTTGGCCTCGGCCCGGACGGCGGGGAAGCCCTCTTCAACGTCCTTCTGATTCCAGGCGACCCGGATGCCCTTGCCGCCGCCGCCGGCGCTGGCCTTGATCATCACCGGATAGCCGATCTCCTCGGAGATCTTGATGGCGTGGGCGGTGTCGTCGATCTCGCCGATATGGCCGGGGACGCAGGAGACGCCGGCGGCCTGGGCGAACTTCTTGCTCTCGATCTTGTCGCCCATGGCGCTGATCGCGCCCGGATTGGGACCGATGAAGACGATTCCCTCGTCGGCGCAAAGCTGCGCGAATTCCGCCTTTTCCGACAGGAAGCCGAAGCCGGGGTGAACTGCTTCCGCGCCGGTTTCCTTGCAGGCGGCGATGATCTTCTCGGCAACCAGATAGGACTGGTTGGCGGGCGGCGGCCCGATGAACACGGTCTCGTCGGCCATCTCCACGGCCAGGCTGTCGGCGTCAGCCTCGGAATAGACCACCACCGTCTTGATACCCATCCGGCGACAGGTCTTGATGACACGGACGGCGATCTCGCCGCGGTTGGCGATCAGAATCTTCGAAAACATCTGCCCGATGGCCCCTTGCACGCATGGTTCTTGCGCAGGGCGGGTTAGACCGCGCGCGCGGTCTTGGCAACGGCGATGCAGGGTCGACAGGGTCCGAACCGATCCTGTGGCTCCCTTGGAGGCGCCGCAACCGACGCCTTCCCCAACGAAAAGCCTCGGGCCAGTTGCGAGTGATCTTGCGAGGCAATCGTAAATTTGTCACAAAATTGCAATGTCGCTCGCGTTCAGCCGCCGGCTTCCAGCCTGGCTCCTCATCGCCACCGCCGTTCTGGCGCTTGCCTTGTTCCCTTGGCCGAGGGTGGCCCGGCAGTGGCTTTCAGGCGAGGAAGGCCTGGTCGAACTGGCGACGGTAGCGTTCGCCCTCTGGGGCGCCTGGGTGGCGACGAGGATCACCCTCGACCGCAACCGCCTGCCGCATCCGACCATGGCGTTGTGGTTCGCAGTCTTCGTTCTCGGCCTGTTGCTCTGGGCGGCCGAGGAGGCCAGCTGGGGGCAGAGCTGGTTCCATTGGGAAACGCCGCCCGCCTATGCGGCGATCAACCGGCAGGGCGAGACCAACCTTCACAACCTCAGCTCCCTGAGCGAGGAGCTTCCCAAGACGCTGCTGCTGGCGGCGGCCCTGGTCGGCGGCATCTTCTGGCCGATCTGGGCCTCGGTGAAGAACAGGGGGCCCTATCTGGGAACCGGCTGGTTCAGCTGGCTGTGGCCGACCACCCTGATCTGGCCGGCCGCGGCGGTTACCTGGGTCATGCGCATCGCCGAGCGGGTGCTGGTCAACACCAACCTGGAAGACGCCTTCGTGCTCGGCCTCCCGCTGAGGCCGATCTATATCGCCACTCGCGAATCGATCGAGCTGTACGCAGTCGTTTTCGTCCTCGCATATCTGTGGGACGTGAGGCGGCGAATGCTGGCCGCGCCGGTCGCGGCTGGAGATCACCAGTCGATGGGTGAGTTTTCCCAGTCGAACGCCTTGCCGGTGTCCAAGCAGGACCGCGAGTCGATGACGCGAAGCAGCCTCTCTGCTGAATAGTCCGGGGTGAACAGCTTTTCGGGCGCGACCCCCCGCTGGAACGGCCGGCTGAGGTTGCTGTCGACCGTTCCCGGATGCAGGGACAGGCAGGACGCCTGCGGATGGCTTCGCGCCAGTTCGATGGCCACAGTGCGGATCACCATGTTCAGCGCCGCCTTGGACGCCCGGTAGCTGAGCCAGCCGCCGAGGCGGTTGTCGCCGATGCTGCCGACCCGCGCGGACAGGGCCGCCAGCACGCTCTTGCCCTGGCGGGGCAGCAGCGGCGTGAAATGCTTGGCCGCCAGGGCCGGCCCGACCGTGTTTACCGCGTAGAGGCGCAGCATGGCCTGCGGATCCAAGGCGCGGAGCGACTTTTCCGGTTGGGCGCTCCCAGCATGCAGAAGGCCCGCAGCCAGGATGACCAGCCGCGGAGCAGGCCCGGCGGCCACGGCCCGGGCGGCGTCGGCGATCTCTGCTTCGTCTTCCAGGTCCAGTCGCCCCGGACGGATGCCTGCCCCGATCTCGCGCCCGCCCCGGCTGAAGCCGTGGATCGTTGAGAACCGGCCCGAGGCTACGAGCGCCCTGCAGAAGGCCCCGCCGATCGCGCCGCCGGCGCCGATCACCACGGCCGCGCCGCCTGGTGGAAACGAGTCGAGACTCGCGGGGGAAACCTTGGTCATGCGGCGGAGTTAGGCCGGGATGGGCGATCGCCCACCCTCAAGTGCCGGACTCACCCTTCGCGACCCATCGGGGTTCGTCCTTTCCACGATTGCGGTTCGCTCCGCGCGTCCTAGATTGGTAGCCATGACCGACATCGCCCCCACAAAAACCGACTTCGACCTGACCCCTCCGACCGACGCCGAGCGCAGGACGCTGGAGGCCGACCTGAACCAGGAAGAGCGGGATGTCCTGCTTCACCACGGCACCGAGGCGCCCTTCTGCGGCGGCCTGCTGGGCGAGAAACGTCCGGGCGCCTATTGCTGCCGGCTCTGCGGCCTGCCGCTGTTTGAGTTCAAGACCAAGTTCGAAAGCGGCACCGGCTGGCCCAGCTTCTACGCCCCGCTGAACGAGAAGAACGTCAAGGCCGTCGAGGATCGCAGCTACGGCATGCGCCGGGTGGAAACCCGTTGCGCGCGCTGCGACAGCCATCAGGGCCATGTCTTCCCGGACGGTCCGCCGCCGACCGGTCTGCGCTACTGCATCAACTCCGTGTCGCTTGAGTTTATCGGCAAGGGCGAGCCGTTGCGCGATCCGCTGGGCCGCGGCGACGGGGTCGCCTGAGGCCGGCTCAGCCCCCCTTTGCGGGGGCGACGGCTTTGCGGAACCAGGGTCTTCTCCGATCAGACAACGGAGGATGACCATGGACAGACGCGCATTCCTGCTGACGGCCTCGGCCGCGGGCCTCGCGACCCCCGTGATGGCGGCGACGCCGACGACGGAGGCGTTCACGGGCCTGGTCGGAGGGGCCGCCGTCGATCTGGAGCGTCAGGTCGCCGCCTTCAAACAGCAGATGAAGGCCATGGGCTATGGCGGGGCCGACGTCTTTTATGAGCTGAAGGGCGCCGCCAGCCCGGTCCGCTTTACGGCTGCTTCCGCGCCGGCCTTCCTGATCGTCGCCCCGGCCGACCAGGATCCTCAGACGCGCTTTGGCCTGTTCAGCCTTACCCCGGTGAAGAACACCCGCCGCCTGACCACCGGCAAGGTCAATCCGCTCGGCTACGGCACCCGCAGCACCAAGAACCAGGCCGCCGTGGCCTTTACCGCCACGCGCTACGGACAGGACGCCTTCCAGCTGACGCCCGACGCGCCGCTGCCGGCCGGAGAATACGGCCTCGCCATCGCCCCCAGCCTCGGCAACAACAGCTGGGGTTGGGGCGGGCGCGGCGGTGGAAACCAGCCCGTCTTCGCATTCGGGGTTGATTGAACGATACCGCTTCCCTTGCCGTCCGGCTTTTGCTAACCCCCGCGCCTCACCACGAGCGGTCGTGGCGGAATTGGTAGACGCGCAGCGTTGAGGTCGCTGTGGGGCAACCCGTGGAAGTTCGAGTCTTCTCGACCGCACCATCCTGCTTCGCCCCTCGGGCTTCGCAGGATTGCAGTGGAACTAAGAGGCGAAGCAGGATGCCCTGCGAAGCCTTGGCGTAGCAGGGCTGTCCAGCGGAGGGCTCTGATGCACTATGTCTACCTCCTTGAAAGTCTCAGCGATCCTACCAGACGCTACGTCGGCATGACCGCCGATCTGCGTGTTCGCTTGGCCGACCATAACAGTGGAAGATCGACGCACACCTCGAAACACATGCCGTGGCGAATGGTGACCTATATCGCCTTCTCGGAGCGTGAGCAGGCGGAGGCTTTCGAACGGTATCTGAAGTCCGGCTCGGGTCATGCCTTTGCGCGCAAGCGGCTTTGGTAGGCGCCTCCGGACCTAATGCCTTTCGTGGCCCAAGCGCTTGCATCTCTTCGGCATGTGTCGCTATGAGGCGGTTCGCCGCGCGCACCTCGACCGCGCCGGTGAATCAGGAAACTAACTAGAGCGCCCATTCCGCCGAACTTTCAGCCAGGAGGCCCCCATGACCCGGGACAATGCCGACCTGACCGATGAGCGCGAATTCCCTGGAATTGTAGAAGCCCCCGAGGATCTTGAAGACCTCGCCCTCGGGGACGACTACGCCCTCAATCCAGAATATGTCGAGATGGTCGTCGACGCCGCCGATCGCGGCGATGACGAGCGTCTGCGCGAGCTGGTGGCCGCCCTGCGGTCCGAAGACGTCGCCGACCTGATGGGCTTCCTGACCGCGGACTACCGCGAGCAGGTGATTCCCCAGCTGGACCCCGAAACCCTCGGCGAGGTGCTGTCGGAACTCGACACCAACCTGCGCGAGGAGGTGATGGAGGCCCTGCCCAGCACCACCCTGGCCCGGGCGCTGGAGGAGATGGACTCCGACGACGCCGTCGACCTGGTCGAGGACCTCGAGGACGACAAGCGGGCCCAGGTCCTGGCCGCCATGGACCAGGAAGAGCGGGACGCCATCGTCACCGCCCTGAAATACGAGGACGAGACCGCCGGCCGCCTGATGCAGCGCGACCTGATGGCGGCGCCCAGCTTCTGGACCGTCGGCCAGACCATCGACCACATTCGCGTCTCCAGCGACGACCTGCCGGAGCTGTTCTTCGACGTCTATGTCATCGACCCCTCGCACAAGCCGACGGGCGCCGTGCCGATCAGCCGCCTGCTTCGGGCCCAGCGCGACCAGCACCTGGCCGAGATCATGGAGTCGGTCACCGAGATCGACGTCGACATGGACCAGGAAGAGGTCGCCTATATCTTCGACAAATACCACCTGATCAGCGCCCCGGTGGTCGACGCCGGTGGACGGCTGGTCGGGCAGATCACCGTCGACGACATCGTCGGGGTCATCCAGGAAGAGACCGAGGAAGACATCCTGGCCCTCGCCGGGGTGTCGGACGCCGGCCGTGACGCCGACCTGCTGGGCATCGCCCGTTCGCGCCTGCCCTGGCTGGTGGTCAACACCATCACCGCCGCGGTGGCGGCCAGCGTTATCGGGGCCTTTCAGGCCGAGATCGCCAAGCTGGTCACCCTGGCCATCCTGATGCCGATCGTCGCCTCGCTCGGCGGCAACGCCGGCACCCAGACCCTGGCCGTGGCGGTGCGCGCCCTGGCCAGCCGCGAGCTGAACGCCTCCAACGCCCTGCGCATCGTCCTGCGGGAGATGGGAGTGGGGGTGATCAACGGCCTGGTGCTGGCCGGCATCATGTCGGCGGCGGTGTTCATCTTCTTCCACGACGTCATGTTGTGCGTGACCATCGGCCTGGCCCTGGTCATCAACCTGTTCATCGCCTCCCTGGCCGGAATCCTGGTGCCCCTGGCGCTGGATCGCTTCGGACGGGATCCGGCGGTGTCGTCCGGGGTGTTCGTCACCTTCGTCACCGATTTCATGGGCTTTCTGTCCTTCCTCGGACTGGCCGCGGTCATTCTGCTCTGACGGCCCTTATTCCGGCGCCCCGGTTGTGCGATGAAGGCGGTGTTGCGTTCGGCCCCTAACTTGCCCGTGGAGGAACGAACGCATCGGCGTCCGTTTCATTTTGGGTCAATATGGGCATGAAACCCCGGCATCAGGTCTCCAAGGCCGCCGTCGAACTGATCAAGCGGTTCGAGGGCTACCGCAGCAAGGCGGCGCAGCTGCCCGACGGGCGCTGGACCATCGGCTTTGGGCATACGCTCACCGCCCGCGAGGGCGCGCAGGTGTCGGAACAGGACGCCGAGGCGCTGCTGCTCTACGACCTGATCGGCGTCGCCCACGCGGTCAACGAACAGACCTTCACGCCCCTGACCCAGAACCAGTTCGATTCCCTGTGCTGCTTTGCCTTCAACGTCGGCCTCGACAATTTCAAACGCTCCAGCGTCCTGCGCCGGATCAACGAAGGCTCGATGCTGCAGGCCGCCTGCGCCATGGAGATGTGGCGCAAGGCCGATTTCGAAGGGGAGCGGATCGTCGTCGACGCTCTGGTTCGTCGCCGGTCGGCCGAGAAGACCCTGTTCCTCACCCCGGCCGGCGGCTGGGTTCCCGCGCCTTCACCCATCGTCCGGCCCAAGGTCGACTACGACGCGGTCAACTTCGTTCCCCGCCAGACCCCGACCACCCTCAATGCGCCGATGACCGGCGACAAGGCGGTGGTCGAGCGTGACGGGCCCGCGCCCGTCGCCGCCATTCCGCCGGTAACCGCCGCCATGGCCGCCGCCGCGGCCGTCACTTCGCGACTGGCCGAGCTGGTCCCCGAACCGGTGGTGGTCCGGCCAGGACCTGTGCCGGAAGCGCCGCCGGAACCCATCTTCGCCGCCTCGGCCGAGCCGGTGTCCGTACAGGCGGAACGCCTGACGGAGCCCGAAACTCCAGTCGCCGAAGCGCCCCCGGAACCCGAGAAGGCGGTCGCCGAAGCCGCCCCGCAGCCTGAGCCGACGCCAGTCTTCGAGCCCGCCGCTTCGCAGCCGCAACCGATCGAGATGACGGCCTATGAGCCCGTGGCCATCCCGGCCGCCTCCGAGCTCGCCGACCGGGGCCCTGCCTGGTCGCCCAGCTTGGTCGCCGAACCCGCCCATGCCGAGGAGGACGACGCCTTCGCGACAGCCGAGGAGCCGGTTCTGGAGATCACCGCGACCCCGGCCGTTCCGACCCCCGCGCCGGCCGCCGACGCCCTGGCCTTCCCGCCGCCGCCGGCGCCGCCGCAGGCTCTGCCGGATCATCCGGAGAGCTACACACCCTATCCGGCGACCCCGGTCTTGGCCGTCGGCAACGGCGACCGGGCCTTCATCCTCACGCCCTCACCGGACTTTGAGGCGTCCCCGGAGGAGGAAGCCACCTCCAGTTTCCAGATCCCGGTCCCGGCCAATGAGTCCGAGCCGGGCCTGTTCGACATGTCCAGCCTGCCCCTGGTCAGTGAGGACCATGTGCGCCGGCTGGTCGCCGAGGACGAGCTTCGCCTGGCCAGCAATTTCGACGCCGACTTCGACGCCGCCCCGCTGGAACAGGCCCGCATCGTCGGCCTGCCCTGGCTGGGCGCGGCGGTCGTCGGCGCCATGGTCTGTGGCGGCGGGGTGGTTTGGGGCTATCTCGACCACACCGGCAACGGCCTGACCACGGTCATCGCCTGGGGCCTGGGCATCACCGGCGGCGGAGTCTTCCTGTTCTCCGCCTGGCGCTGGCTGGACGGCCTGGGCATGCCGCGGCTCGACGATGAGGACGAAGCAGATCATCCGGCATAGTGCGCCGGCTGTAGGGGGAGAGTGGCGTTCAAGCTTAAGCACGCCCCGCGGGTCTCGCCGATCCGCGGGGCGTCGTGTTATCTGGCGGCCATGAACAGCTCCCCCCAGATGGACTTCGCCCTCGGTGAGACCGCCGACGCGATCCGCGAGACCACCGCCCGTTTCGCCGCCGACCGCATCGCGCCGATGGCGGCGATGATCGACGCCGACAACCATTTCCCGCGCGAACTGTGGCCCGAGATGGGGTCCCTGGGCCTGCACGGCATCACCGTCGAGGAAGAGCAGGGGGGGCTCGGCCTCGGCTACCTCGAGCACGTCATCGCCATGGAGGAGGTGTCCCGCGCCTCGGCCAGCATCGGCCTGTCCTACGGCGCCCACAGCAATCTCTGCGTCAACCAGATCCGCCGCTGGGCCAATGCCGAGCAGAAGGCCCGCTACCTGCCCAAGCTGATCAGCGGCGAGCATGTCGGGTCGCTGGCGATGAGCGAGGCCGGAGCCGGCTCCGACGTCGTCTCCATGACCCTGAAGGCGGAGCGGCGCGGCGATCGCTTTGTGCTCAACGGCACCAAGTTCTGGATCACCAACGCCCCGCATGCCGACACGCTCGTCGTCTATGCCAAGACCTCGCCGGAGGAGGGCAGCCGCGGCATCACCGCCTTCCTGATCGAAAAGGGCATGGCCGGCTTCAGCGTCAGCAGGAAGCTCGACAAAATGGGCATGCGCGGCTCCGACACCGCTGAACTGGTGTTCGAGGACTGCGAGGTCCCGGAAGAGAACATCATGGGCCCGGAAAACGGCGGCGTCGGGGTGCTGATGAGCGGTCTCGACTATGAGCGCGCGGTGCTTTCCGCCGGGCCGCTGGGCATCATGCAGGCCTGTCTCGACGTGGTTCTGCCCTACGTCCGCGAGCGCAAACAGTTCGGCAAGCCGATCGGCAGCTTCCAGCTGATGCAGGGCAAGGTGGCCGACATGTACGTGGCCCTGAACTCCGCCCGCGCCTACGTCTATGCGGTGGCCAAGGCCTGCGACGCCGGCAAGACCAGCCGCTTCGACGCCGCCGGCGCCATCCTGCTGGCTTCGGAGAACGCCGTGAAGACCTCCCTGGAAGCGATCCAGGCCCTGGGCGGCGCCGGCTACACCAAGGAATGGCCGGTCGAGCGCTTCCTCCGCGACGCCAAACTCTACGACATCGGCGCGGGTACGAACGAGATTCGCAGGTTCCTCATCGGGCGGGAACTGCTGGGGGGGTGACGGGGGTCCTTCTCCCGGCAAGCGGGAGAAGGGTTTCTTGACTCGCCTTCGAACGGTAAACCTCTCTCATGCCCCGTGACGACGACAAGATCATCAGCCTGGAAAAGCGCCGCGAGCAGGAGGCCGACCGCAAGCGGGCTCAGGTCATCGCCGCCCGCGAGGCCCAGCGCCGGCGCCGCCTCGCCGAACGCGGGCCGACCGCCGTTTGGATGGGCAGGCTGATCGGTCAGGTCGCCGGGGTGGTTATTGTGTTGGCGGCGCTTGCTTCGCTCGGCTTCTGGGTTTGGTCGCTGGTCCGGCCCGCCGTCGGGGCCTGAACTCTATCCCCTGACCTGGACATGGAAAGGGCCGGCTCCCTTTCGAGAGCCGGCCCCACACCAAACGACGGTTCAACCGCGTCGTCAGACGACTTCACAGATCAAAGAAGGGAAAGAACCCCTGCAACCTTCGATCCTTGAGCGGTTGCCGTGTGTTTTTGGTGAGACACTGGATCACCTCCTTTCAGCTGTTGAGAACAGGACCTTCAGGATATGGGCGCCGCGTGGGAAAGCGCAATTGCCTTCACGCCTTGCGGTGAATTTCCACAGGGGCTGTGGATAACCGGGCACGACCTGGCCGATCAGGCCCCGCTGACAGCGACGCGCGAACCGGTGTAGGGCAGGGCGATGCCGAGCTGGGATCCCGACGTCTACGAACGCTACAAGAGCTACCGGGACCGCCCGGCGCTGGACCTGCTGCTGCAGATCCCCGGCGACCTGGATCCGAAGGTCATCTGGGACCTGGGATGCGGGACGGGTGAGCGGGCGGCCCTGCTGGCTCGCCGCCATCCGGGCGCCAGCGTCTTCGGCCTCGATTCCAGCCCCGACATGCTGCGCCAGGCCAGGGCGCGCCCTGAAGCGGTTAGCTGGCTTCAGGGCGACATCGCCGCCTTCGCGCCCCAGAGCACGCACAAGACCGCGCCTGACCTGATCTTCACCAACGCAGCCCTGCAATGGCTGCCGGATCACGCCGGACTGATCCCGCGTCTCGCCGCAACGCTTGCCCCCGGCGGCGTCTTCGCCTGCCAGATGCCCGCGGCCTTCGAGACCCGCCACCATCAGATCCTGCGCGAGACGGCGCAGACCGGGCCTTGGGCGCCGCTCACCGCCACCGCCCGGCTGATCAATCCGACCCCGTCGCTGGATGACTACTACGGCTGGCTGGCGCAAAGCTGCGGCCTGATCGACCTGTGGACCACCACCTACCTCCACGCCTTGGAAGGCGAGGACCCCGTCGTCGACTGGATGATGGGCACGGCCCTGCGGCCCTATCTCGACGCGCTGACCGAGCCAGCTATGCGCGCCGACTTCCTCGCCGATTTCACCGCCCGCATCGCCGCCGCCTTTCCGCCACGCGAGGACGGGGTGACGCTGTTCCCGTTCCCGAGGTTGTTCTTCGTGGCGCGACGGATTTAGTCGAAGATCTCGGCCGTGGTTTCTTCCGGGCCGGACGGGCCCCAGGCCAGCTCATGATACATGGAGGCGCAGACCAGGGCGCCAAGGACGGTCGCGATCATCTGACATAGCGGATCAAGCAGCCATGTCCGGGCGGCGAATGCATCGGACGATTTCAGGGTGATAAGGGCAATCCGTGTCGCCAGAAAAGACAGGATATTGCTCCCCCACAGGATCAGCAGAACGGCGAAAACCCGCCATCGGGCGCCGGACACCAGATCATAGCTTCTCTGCAGCGTGTCGATGACGCCCCACCGTTCCTCCAATTTGGCCGGCCCGGCCAGCGCCCAAACCGTGGCGGCGAAGATTCCTGGAATGATAAGCAGTACGAAGCCCAGGGCGCAGCCAAGGAGCGTGACGAGACTGATCAGTAGCATTCCAGGAAGCGCGCGGATGGCGCGGGACATCGTTCCATCCAGCGTGACGCTTCGGCCATGCGCGGCGACGAGGCTGATCTGGATGGCGGCGGTCTTGGCCAAGACGGCGAGGACAAGGAACAGCAACAATGCGATAGTTGTCGGCCATCCGGTTTCAGTCGCTCGCAACTGCCCCAATAGACCAAATGGCAGGCCGACCAACGCCACCGTCAGAAACGTGATCACGCCCCAATGGTCCTGAAACACGCCGAACGCACGCTCAAAGACGCGGGATATCTGAAAGTCTCTTGTTCGCCGGTCGCCGCTCGCTGCCATGATCGCCTCCACATCCCCGCGCGACCCTAGCGGGAATGTCGCGGGCGGCCAGGGTTATCCGCGGACCGGCTTTCAGATCGCCTTCAACCGCCTCAGTTCCGTCACCGGCCGGTCCAGCCGGGCCAGGGCCGCCTTGGTCGCGGTATAGCCTGACGCCGCCCCGACATCGAAGGCCTTCCAGTCGCGGATATCGATGTCGTCGACGTCCGGCAGGACCAGCAGGTCGGTGGCTTCCCGCGCCGCGATCACCTCGCGGTTGGTCGACAGGGTGGCGGCGCGCATCAGCAGGGCGACTATCGGCGGTCCCTTGCGCCACTCGCCCGACCACAGCCATTTCCATAGGGCGGGCACGGCGATATCGGCGCTGCTCAGGCTTCGGCCCCGAGTGACATCGACCCCGACGACCGGTCCCCGTTGCAGGCTGCGCATGATGTCGGCTGGGAAGTTCTTCATCACCGCCCCGTCGACCAGCACCTCTCCGGCCAGGGTGCTGGGCGGCATGACGCCGGGCAGGGCGATGGAGGCGCGAAGGGCATCCCGCAACCGGCCGCGCTGGTGCAGCTGATAGCCGCCGGCGGTTAGGTTGGAGGAGATGCAGAAGTAGGGCAGCCAGAGGTCGGGGATCTCGATGTCGTCGAAATGCTCGGCCAGACGCGCGTCCACCTTGCGGCCGTGGGTCAGGGCGATCAGCGGAAAGGCGATGTCGTCCAGCGGACTGGTCTCGACAAAGGCCAGGCGGATCCGCCGCTCCAGCTCATCTTCCTGCCAGCCCATGGCCAGGCTGGCGGCGATCACCGCGCCCATGGAGGCGCCGCCGACGAAGTCGATGGGGACGCCGGCCTCCTGCAGGGCGCGCAGGGCGCCGATATGGGCATAGGCCCGGGCGCCCCCGCCCGACAGCACCAGGCCGACCGACCGTCCGGTGAGGACCCGCGCCAGCCTCTGGCAGTCGGCCAGGGAATCGGCCCGCAGATGGAACAATCGCGCCGCCCCAGTCGCCGCCAGCCAGGCGCCCGAACCGCTGGGCCTGGCGAGATGCGCCGGCTGCAGCAGGATCAGGTCGACCAGTTGCTGCGCCTGCAGGGTGTCCGCCAGGGTTTCGAGCTGGGAGGGGGGCGGACGGTCGCCCCGGCCGACGCGGAACAACCGATCCACCTGCCGGCCGACCACGGTCTTCCAGGCCGTCTCCCCGGCCTCGGCGACATAGAGGACGAACTCGTGATCACTTTCGACGTTGGAGAACCATTCGGTGGGGGCGGAGGCGGCTTCCGATCCCACCACCGTCACCGCATGGCCAAGCTCCGCCACAGCCCTGGCGATGCGCGCCACCAGCGGCCGAATCTTGCCCCCCTGGTCGGCCGCGGCGAAGCCGAAGACATTGGGATCGCCGGTCGAGGCCCGGGCCCCGGCCTGCCGCGCCCGCAGAATCATCAGCCGGGCGATTTCGTTCATGACATGCGGATCACGGTCGGCGGCGGCGAAGAAATCCTCTCGCGACAGGGCCAGGATCTCGGAGTCGCGCAGGGCGACGACGCGGCTGGAATGGGGGGTTCCGGCGATCATCGCCATCTCGCCCGCCGGCTCGCCGGGGCGGATCACCCCGACGAACTGCCGTTCCTGGCCTTCCTCTCGGCGAAACGCCCCCAGCTTGCCGGTTTCGACCAGGAATATCTCGTCGGCCGCGTCGCCGGCGTCGAACAGGGTCGATCCGCCGGGCAGGGAAAACCAGCGCGCGTCCCCCGCCTGCCGCTCCCGCTGGAACAGCCGGCTGAGCGCCGTCTCCGGCCTTAAATGATGCGAGGTCCCGACCACGGACGGGACCGTAGCCTGAGTCTTGGACCTATCCTCCCTCGTAGCGAAGCGTGCGGGGGAGGATGGCGCTCCAGACTTCCGCCTCGATGCTTGACGGGCTATCCCTCGGTCATGCCGAAACTGACCACCACCATCGACAAGTCATCCGAGACATTCACCCGCAACGCCGAGGTCAATCGGGCGCTGGCGTCGGAGCTGCGCGACAAGGTCGCCCAGGCGGCGCTGGGCGGGCCCGAGGCCTCTCGCCTGCGTCATTCCAGCCGCGGCAAGCTGCTACCGCGCGAGCGGGTCGAGCGACTGCTGGACCCGGGCTCGCCCTTCCTGGAGATCGGCCAGCTGGCCGCCAATGACCTCTATGATGGTGAGATCGCGGGCGCTGGCCTGATCTGCGGCATCGGCCGGGTCTCGGGCCGGGAGGTGATGATTGTCGCCAACGACGCCACGGTGAAGGGCGGCACCTACTATCCGATGACGGTGAAGAAGCATCTCCGCGCCCAGGAGATCGCCCAGCAGAACCGACTGCCCTGCATCTATCTGGTCGACAGCGGCGGCGCCAACCTGCCCCACCAGGACGAGGTCTTCCCGGACCGTGACCACTTCGGCCGCATCTTCTTCAACCAGGCCCGGATGAGCGCCGAGAACATCCCGCAGATCGCCTGCGTGATGGGCAGCTGCACGGCCGGCGGCGCCTATGTCCCGGCGATGAGCGACGAGACGGTGATCGTCCGCGGCGCCGGCGAGGAAAGCCAGGGCACCATCTTCCTGGCCGGCCCGCCGCTGGTGAAGGCCGCGACGGGCGAGGTGATCAGCGCCACCGACCTCGGCGGCGCCGACGTCCACGGCCGCAAGAGCGGCGTCGTCGACCATGTCGCCGCCAACGACGAGCATGCCCTGGAGATCGTTCGCAACATCGTCGCGGGCCTCAACACCCTAAAGCCGGCCCAGCTCGACGTGCGCGAGCCCCGCCCGCCCGCCTTCGATCCGGCCGAGCTCTACGGCGTGGTACCGGCCGATGTGCGCGCGCCTTACGACGTCCACGAGGTCATCGCCCGGATTGTCGACGGCAGCGATTTCGACGAGTTCAAGAGCCTCTATGGGACCAGCCTGGTCTGCGGTTTCGCCCGCATCTGGGGCTATCCGGTCGCCATCCTGGCCAACAACGGCGTGCTGTTCAGCGAGAGCGCCCAGAAGGCCGCCCACTTCATCGAACTGGCCTGCAAGCGGAAGATCCCGCTGGTCTTCCTGCAGAACATTTCCGGCTTCATGGTCGGCGGCAAGTATGAGGCCGGCGGCATCGCCAAGGACGGCGCCAAGATGGTCACCGCCGTCGCTTCCGCCAATGTGCCCAAGTTCACCGTCCTGATCGGCGGCAGTTTCGGCGCCGGCAACTACGGCATGTGCGGCCGCGCCTATTCCCCCCGCTTCCTGTTCACCTGGCCCAACAGCCGCATCAGTGTCATGGGCGGCGAACAGGCGGCATCCGTCCTCGCCACCGTCCACCGCGACGCGGACAAATGGACGAAGGAGCAGGAAGAGGCCTTCAAGGCTCCGATCCGCCAGAAGTACGAAGACGAAGGCAATCCGTATCACGCGACGTCGCGCCTGTGGGACGACGGGGTGATCGATCCGGCGCAGACGCGAGATGTTTTGGGCCTGGCGATCAGCGCCAGCCTCAACGCGCCGATCGCCGAAACGCCGTTTGGCGTGTTCCGGATGTAAACACCACCGTCATCCCGGTCGTAGCGCGCAGCGCGGAGAGCCGGGACTCAGGTGGGACAGGACGCCGACCGCGCCGCTGCCAATACCTGTGCTGTCGCCCCTGGGTCCGGCTCTCCGCTGCGCTACGGCCGGGATGACGGGAATATGAGAACAAAACGGGAAATATGACAAGTAGACCAAACCGCCAGCGTCGGTTGACTGCTTCTCCCGGCGTCAAAACCCAAATAGAACTCTCCCATGACCAACCCCATCGCCGACCCCCTCGTCGAGAACATCGACACTGCCGCCCTGAGCGATCTGGTGCGGATCGAGGCCACGCCGGACGGCGTCGCCACCGTCATCATCAACCGCCCGCACCGCAAGAACGCCTTCAACGCCGAGGTGGTCGCCGCCCTGCGTGAGGCCTTCGAGACCCTGAAGGACGCCGATGGCGTGCGGCTGGTCTTCCTGACCGGGGCGGGGGACGCCTTCTGCGCCGGGGCCGACCTGGACTGGATGAAGGCCGCCACCGACTGGTCGGAAAGCGATAACCGCGAGGACGCCATGGGCCTGGCGACCATGCTGAAGGCCCTGCACGACCTGCCGCAACTGACCGTCGCCCTGATCCACGGCCCGGCCTTCGGCGGCGGGGCGGGTCTGGCCGCCGCCTGCGACATGGCCGTCGCCACCGAAGCAGCGACCTTCGCCTTCTCGGAA
Source organism: Caulobacter sp. (assembly GCA_044239675.1). GTDB lineage: Bacteria > Pseudomonadota > Alphaproteobacteria > Caulobacterales > Caulobacteraceae > Caulobacter. Next base: position 353,285 of record JBIIAX010000001.1, on the reverse strand, counting down.
GTGAAGCTGGGCCTGACTCCGGCGACCATCAGCCCCTATGTGGTCAAGGCCATCGGGTCCCGCAACGCCAGGGTCCTGTTCGCCACCGGCCGCGTCTTCAAGGCGGCCGAGGCCAGGGATATCGGCCTGGTCTCCCAGGTCGTCGCCGACGTCGCCGCCTTCGAGGCGATCAAGGCGGACCTGACCACCGCCATCAAGGCCTGCGCCCCCGGCGCCGTGGCCGACGCCAAGAGGCTGGTCGATGAGGTCGACGGCCGCGACATCGACCGCGGCCTGATGGAGGAGACGGCCCGGCTGATCGCCGGCCGCCGGGTCAGCGAAGAGGGCAGGGAGGGCGTCCTGGCCTTCCTCGAGAAGCGCAAGCCCGGCTGGGCGGAATAGATATCCATGGCGCGGGGGGCAAAACCGAAGCCGGGGGCGGAAACCAGCGAAACGGAGCCGGCGCCCAAGCCGGCCCGGAAGCCCCGTGCGGCCAAGCCCAAGGCGCCGCCACCTGAACCGTCTCCGGAACCGCCGCCCGAACCTCCGGTCGAACCGCCGGTCGAAGAACCCGCCTACCTGGCTGACAAGCCCCTGGAGATCGAAGCCAAGGTCCACAGCCCCTGCGCCAACTGCGGCACGCCGCTGATCGGCCACTACTGCCACGAGTGCGGCCAGCAGGCTCATCTGCACAATAAACTTAGCCATCTGCTGCATGAGTTCGTCGAGGGAGTGGCCCATTTCGACGGCCGGCTGTGGCGCACCCTGCCGGTCCTGACCCTCAACCCCGGCCGCCTCAGCCGCGAATGGATCGAGGGCAAGCGGGCCCGCTATGTCGCGCCGCTGCACGTCTTTCTGTTCGCCGTCTTCTTGATGTTCACCATCATGAGCCTGCACATCGGGGCCGAGAAGCATCCTGTCGCGCCTGTCGTCATCAACGAGGCCCACGCGACCTCGCCCAGTGAACAGGCCGCCGCCATGCGGCAGATGCGGCAGCAGGCCCTCGAGGCTCTGAAGAAGCCGGATCAGCAGGACGGCCCGTCACGCTGGGCCAACCAGACCCTGGCCGATTTCTTCGGGTTCGCGGCCTCGCGGATCGAGCACGCCGACTACTACGGCTACAAGATCAAGACCCTCCTCTACAAACTCAGCTTCCTGACGCCGCCGCTGGCCATGGCCATCCTGTGGCTGCTGCTGCTCTACAAGCGGCGCTACAGCCTCTACGACCATGGCGTGGTCGCCCTCTACGGCCTGGGCTTCCTGGCCCTGGTCTGGGGGATCGGCCTGCTGTTCCCCGGCGACGTCCGGGGGCTGTGGGTCTTCGCCATGATGATCGTCGTCCCCATCCACGCGGTGCGCCATCTCAAGGTCGCCTATGGCATGGGATGGCCCGCCGCAATCATCGTCGGTGTGATGATGGGCTTCCTGACGACGCTCAGCCTCGTCGCCTTCATCATCGCCGTGGCTGCGCTGGGACTGGCAGGTTAGAACATCCCATGATCGACAGTCTCCTGATCGCCAACCGGGGCGAAATCGCCCGGCGCATCATCCGCACCGCCCGTCGCCTGGGCGTGCGCACCATCGCCGTCTATTCGGAAGCCGACGCCGACGCGCCCCACGTCCGCGAGGCCGACGAAGCGGTGCTGATCGGCCCGGCGCCGGCTCGGGAGAGCTATCTGGTCCCGGAAAAGATCCTCGACGCCGCCCGCCAGACAGGCGCCGCAGCCATCCACCCCGGCTACGGCTTCCTGTCGGAGAACGCCGCCTTCGCCCAGGCGGTGATCGACGCCGGCCTGGTCTGGGTCGGTCCGCCGCCCGCCGCCATCGACGCCATGGGCCTGAAGGACGCCGCCAAGAAGCGGATGACCGACGCCGGCGTGCCGGTAACCCCGGGCTACCTCGGCGACGACCAGAGCCTCGAGCGCCTGCAGAAGGAGGCCGACGTCATCGGCTATCCGGTGCTGATCAAGGCCGTGGCCGGCGGCGGCGGCAAGGGCATGCGCAAGGTGCTGGAGGGTGGCGAGTTCGCCGCCGCCCTGGCCAGCTGCCAGCGCGAGGCCGCCGCAAGCTTCGGCGACCAGAAGGTGCTGATCGAGAAATACGTCACCCGTCCCCGCCACATCGAGGTGCAGGTGTTCGGCGACCGCCACGGCAATGTCGTCCATCTGTTCGAGCGCGACTGCAGCCTGCAGCGCCGCCACCAGAAGGTCATCGAGGAGGCCCCGGCCCCCGGCATGGACGCCGCCACCCGGGCCGCCATCTGCGACGCCGCCGTCCGGGCCGCGAAAGCGGTGAACTACGAAGGCGCCGGCACCATCGAATTCATCGCCGACGCATCAGAGGGCCTTCGCGCCGACCGCATCTGGTTCATGGAGATGAACACCCGGCTTCAGGTCGAACACCCGGTGACAGAGATGATCACCGGCCAGGACCTGGTCGAATGGCAACTCCGGGTGGCGTCGGGGGAGGCGCTGCCGCTGTCCCAGGACCAGATCACGATGACGGGTTGGGCGATGGAGGCGCGGCTCTATGCGGAGAACCCGGCGACGGGGTTTCTGCCGAGCACGGGACGGTTGGAGCATTTCCGGCTGCCGGAAATGTCCGCTCGGATCGACAGCGCCGTAGAGCAGGGTGGTGCGGTTTCCCCCTTCTACGATCCGATGATAGCCAAGATTATCGTCCGAGCCGACGACCGAGCTACGGCCGCTGCCAGTCTGGCCGAGGCCTGCGCGGAGGTCGAGGTCGCTCCGGTGAAGACCAACGCCGCCTTTTTGGCGCGCTGCGCGGGCCACCCTGATTTCATTTTGGGTGACGTCGACACCGGATTCATCGAGGCACGGCTCGAACAGTTGGTCGCCAAGCCGCAAGCCAATGAACGCGTGCTCAATCTAGCCGCCTTCGCGTTGTCCGCTGCCTATCTTCTCGAGGGCAAGCAAGAAACAAATACGCCTTGGAATTCATTCGATGGCCTGCGCAGTTGGCGAATGAACAGTCCCGCTCAGCGCGCTGTGCATTTCTATGTGGATGGCGAGCCAACCGTTGCTGACTTGGCGCCTTCCTTGACCTTCTTGTCGATGCACGGGGCGCGACCGAATGCGGAAGGTGTGACGATCTTCGAGGACGGCGAGGTGTACGAGGTTACCCGGATACCCGATTCCTCGGGAGCCGGCGCCGCCTCCGACGGCGCCGTCCTCTCTCCCATGCCCGGAAAGATCGTCTCCGTTTCGGTCGCGGCCGGGGATGCCGTGACTAAGGGCCAGACCCTGCTGGTGCTGGAGGCCATGAAGATGGAACACGCCCTGACCGCCCCCTTCGACGGCGTCGTCGCCGAACTCACCGCCGTCGCCGGCGGCCAGGTCAGCGAAGGGGTTGTGCTGGCGAAGCTGGAGGCGGCCTAGACTCCCCTTTCCCCCTTCGGCCCGTCCGCCTACATCCGCTCCATGCCGCTTCACATCATCAAGCTCTGCGTCGGGGTCGACAGCCTGCAGGAACTGCGCGACTGGCGGGCCCAGAGGGCGGCGGCCGGCCATCCGTCGATCTGCTCGACCCGCATGGCGCCCAAGCGCGGGGCCGAGATTCTCGATGGCGGCTCGCTCTATTGGGTGATCAAGGGCCAGGTCCTGGTCCGCCAGGCGATCACCGAGATCCGCACAGGCCAGCCGGGCCACCAGCCCTGCCATTTCATGCTGGCGCCGGAGCTGATCGAGACCGCGCCACAGCCGCGCCGCCCCTTCCAGGGCTGGCGCTACCTGGCCGACGCCGATGCGCCGCCGGATCTGGCGACCGGGGGCGGGGAGGCGATGTCACAGGAACTGGCCAAGCAGCTGCGCGAGCTGGGGGCCTGGTGAACCGCTAGACCGCCCAGTTGTCGATCAGCCGGGTCTTGCCCAGCCACGCCGCCACGAACACCCGCGATCCGGCCTGGACCGCGCCGGGACCCAGCCGCTCCATCGTCGCACCATCGTGAACCTGCACATAGTCGACCGGCCCGAACCCCGCCGCCTCCAACCGCGCCACGGCGACGGCCTCGACTCCCTCGGCCGAATCGCCGGCCCGCAGGCGCTCGACCGCCTCGGCCATCACCGACGGCAGGGTCGCCGCAAGGCTGCGCTCCTCGGCCGACAGGTAGGCGTTGCGCGAGGACATGGCCAAACCATCGGCCTCCCGCACCGTCGGCCCGCCGACGATCTCGACACCCAGGTCCAGGTCCTGGGCCATCCGCCTGATCACCAGCAGCTGCTGGTAGTCCTTCTCCCCGAACAGGGCGACGTCCGGCCGGCACTGGTTGAGCAGCTTGGCGACCACCGTCGCAACGCCGCCGAAGAACTGGGGCCGCTTCTGGCCTTCCAGCGGGCCGGAGACCCCATCGACCAGCACCCTGCTGGCGAAGCCCGCCGGATACATCTCCGAGACCGACGGCGCGAAGATCAGCGCGCAGCCGGCCTCGCCCAGCAGCTCGGCGTCACGGCCTTCCCCGCGCGGATAGGCGTCGAAATCCTCATGCGGCGCGAACTGGGCCGGATTGACGAAGATCGAGGCCACCACATGGTCGGCCCGAGTCAGTCCGAGCCGGACCAGCGACAGGTGGCCGGCATGCAGCGCCCCCATGGTCGGGACCATGGCGATCCGCATCCCGGCGGACCGCCAGGCCGCGACCTGCGCCCGCAGCTCGGCGACGGTTCGGACGATCCTGGGAGCCTGACTCATGCTGGCCTCTTTCCTGCGACAGGTTGCGCCGTAAGGGACCGGCTTATGAACCGCCGGCCGGGCGCTCGTCCACAAGAAGCGGGCCGGTAAAGTGGTTGGACGAGCAGGGCGGCGGTAAAGCCCGGATGGTCGGTCCCCGCGCAAACGCGGTTCTCCACATGCCTGTGGACAACCCAAGGCCCAAGTTGACCCAGGGGACCCACGCGGTGTGTCCTCAAGCGGCTGCACCTACCCGATTCGTTAAGGATAGGTTGCGGCGAAAACCGCGGAAGGAGACCGCAGTGAACCAGCCCCGAGTGATCGTGGTCGGCAATGAGAAGGGCGGGGCGGGCAAGTCCACCATCGCCATCCATCTGGCCACCGCCCTGCTGCACGGCGGCGCCGCCGTCGCCATCATGGACCTGGACCTGCGACAGTCCTCGATGGGCCGGTTTTTCCACAATCGCCACGCCTGGCTGGCGTCGGAAGCAGGCGTCAGCCTGCCCGAGCCGCTGATGCGGCATCCGGCCGAGGACGGCGTCGCCCTGGCCAGGGCCGAACCGGCTGAACAGATGTCCCGTTTCGAGGAGGCCTTCGCCGCCGGCTATCAGGACGCCGAGTTCCTGATCATCGACACGCCCGGGGGCGACACGCCTCTGTCTCGCGCCGCCCATGCCCGCGCCGACCTGATCGTCACCCCGATGAACGACAGTTTCGTCGACTTCGACATGCTGGGCCATGTCAATCCGGTGACCCTGGAGCTGGAAAAGCCCAGTCTCTATTCGGAAGCCGTCTGGGAGGCTCGCAAGGCCCGCGCCATGACCGGGCAACGGGTCCCCCTCGACTGGGTTGTCCTGCGCAACCGCCTGGCCACGGTCGACGCCCGCAACCGCAAGCGGGTCGATGACCGCCTCGTCGCCCTGGCCAAGCGCGTGGGCTTTCGCACCGGCCCGGGCCTGCGCGACCGGGTCATCTATCGCGAACTCTTCCCGTTTGGCCTCACGGTCGCCGATATCTCGGCCAGGGTGCGCCCCATCCCGGTCGGCCTCAGCCATGTGGCGGCGCGGCAGGAGCTTCGCGCCCTGATGCATTCGCTTGGACTTTCGGCCTGGTCGGGCGATGAGTTGCTCGCCGCCGAATAGGGCGGGCCGGAGCCGTTGATGATCTATGTCCTGATCGGCGGCATCGCCCTTGCCCTGACCATCTGGCTGGGTCGCCAGGCCATGCCCAAGGTCGGGCGGAGAGAATGGCGGATCGCGGCCGGCGGCCTCTCGGCGCTGGCGATCCTGGGTGGCGTAGCGGCGGCCTTGCGTGGAAGCGGGGTGATTGGCGGCGTGCTGATCCTCGGCGGCCTGGCCCTGGCCTTTGGGGCCCGTCGCAACACCCCCCACAGTCCGGCCCGGCCGGAGCCCGGCGTGGCTGAGGCGCGAGCCATCCTGGGCGTGGGCGCCGACGCTGGCCCCGAGGAAATCCAGGCCGCCTACAGCCGCCTGATGCGCCTGGCCCATCCCGACAAGGGCGGCACCACCGGCCTGGCGGCGCAGCTCAACGCGGCGCGGGACAAACTTCTGGCGAGATAGGCGAGGGTGCGCGAGGGTCTACAGCTTCGCCGCGATCTGCTCGGCGATGGCCTTCAGCTCCGCTGGATCGGCCATTCCCCCGCCATGCCGGCCCAGCGCCTCGCCTTCCCAGCGCGGGATGACGTGGACATGCAGGTGGAACACCGTCTGTCCGGCCGGGGCGCCGTTGAACTGGCTGACCATGATCCCTTCCGGCTTCAACGCCGCCTCGACCGCCCGAGCCAGCTTCTGCACCGCCGCCATAACCTCGCTCAGCACGGTCGGCTCGACGTCCAGCAGGTTGCGCGCCTGGGAGACCTTGGAGATCACCAGGCAATGGCCCTTCGACTGCGGAAAAACGTCCATGAAGGCCAGGACGCGGTCGTCCTCGAAAATCTTGACGCTGGGCATCTCGCCGCGGATGATTTTTGCGAAGATATTGGCCTCGTCGTAGGATCCGGTCAGGCTCATTGCGGCGCTCCAAAAATGGTCCCCATTGGTTAGCAAGGGCGGCGGAGGAAGACGATGGCAAAGGCGCCGGCTCCCGCGGCCGAACATCTGACCGAACGCCAGAAACAGTGGTTTGCCGCCATTCGCACCGGACTGGAGCGCGACACGGGCAAGACCCTGGATGAATGGGTGGCGATCGCCCGCACCTGTCCGGAAACCGCCATGCGCGCGCGGGTCAACTGGCTTCGCGAGGTCCACGGCCTCGGCGTCAATCGGGCGGCCACCATCATGGGCGCGGCCTTTCCCTCCGACATGGGCTGGGACCAGCCGGACCGCCTGCGCGAGGACCTGTGGAAAGACCCGGCCTCCACCGCAATCCTTGCAGCCATCGAATCGGCCGTCGCCGACTATCCGGGCCTGGTGACTGGTCAGCGCAAAACCTTCACCGCCTGGTCGAAGGCCTTTCAGTTTGCGGCGGTCAAACCGGTCAAGGGCGGCAAGGCAAGGCTTGGCCTGGTCGTGACGCCGGACGCCGATCCGCGATTTGAGGCCCCGAAGAACGAAAGCTGGTCCGAACGGCTGAAATCATCGGTGACGTTGGACGGACCGGAGGATGTGAATGACGCCCTGAAGGCGCTGCTCAAGGCGTCGTTCGAAAAGAGCTAGAAACGCGAGACGCCAGCGCCGGAACGATATTCTCAATTCCGCCCCTTTGGGGGCGGGGGACCGCGCGGGAATACCCGCGTGGTGGTGGGGGCAGCGCCGGCGTGAGCGCCCATGTTCAAGAATGCCGGCGCTAGCCGTGCTCTGGGTGTAGTCGTTCTAAGCTGGCGCTGCCCCTTCAGTCAGCCGCTACGCGGCTGCCAGCTACCCCAGTGGGGCAGCGATTTAGGTTATGCGCACCCGAGGCAAGGGGATCAATCCTCATGCCGAAACGGCGACATTTCCTCGGTGATATAGGCCATGTCCCCCTCGACCGCCCGCCGCTCCTGCTCGAGGAACCGCGCCACCGGCGCACGCAGGGCTGGGTCGGCGATCCAGTGGGCGGAATAGACCGCCGAGGGCAGATACCCCCGGGCGATCTTGTGCTGACCCTGAGCCCCGGCCTCGACCCTGGACAGGCCCAGCCGGATCGCCTGTTCTATGGCCTGGTAGTAGCAGAGCTCGAAATGCAGGAAGGGCCGCTCCTCGATGGCGCCCCAGTTGCGGCCATACAGGCAGTCGTCGCCGATCAGGTTGAGGGCCCCCGCGATCCAGCGGCCCTCGCGCCGCGCCATGACCAGCAGCACCCGGTCCGCCATCCGCTCGCCCAGCAGGCTGAAGAATCGGCGGTTCAGATAGGGCTGGCCCCATTTTCTCGCGCCGGTGTCCATATAGAAGCCGTAGAAGGCGTCCCAATGCTCGTCGGTCAGGTCATCGCCACTGAGGGCGAAGATTTCCACGCCGGCCTGCGCATCGCGCCGCTCCCGCCGGATGGTCTTGCGCCGGTTGGACGACAGGGCCGCCAGGAAGTCGTCGAAGGTGGCGTAGCCGTCGTTGGCCCAATGGTACTGCTGGTCCTGTCGCGCCAGCAGCCCGGCCTCGGTCAGGAACCGCCAGTCCTCCTCTTGCGGGAAGGTGACATGCAGCCCCGACGCGCCCAGCCGCTCGCACAGCGTCAGCGCGCCGCCCAGCAGCGTCCGGCGCCCCTCGTCCGGGTCGATGTCCGGCCGCACCAGCAGGCGAGGGCCGGTCACTGGCGAGAAGGGCGAGGCGCATTGAAGCTTGGGATAATACTGGCCCCCGGCCCGCTGATAGGCGTCGGCCCAGGACCAGTCGAAGACATATTCACCCTGGCTGTGGCTCTTCAGATAGAGCGGCATCACCGCCCCGACCGCGCCCTCTTCGTCCTCGACCGACAGGTGGTGCGGGGCCCAGCCAGTGCGGTCGCTGGCGCAGCCGCTTTCCTCGAGGCTCTGCAGGAAGTCATAGGAAATGAACGGGTTTCCGCCACCGGCGCACCCGTCCCAGGCCTCACGGCCGATCTCCGAGATGCGGCGGTGGATGCGGACCGCCGACTTGAGACTCACGCCTTGAAACCCTCGAAGATGACGTTGTCGCAGTAGGGTTCCAGCCGCTCGCCCTCGGCCAGGGTTCGCACCGTCCAAGCGACGATGGGCATGCCCCGCTCGCGGAACAACTCGGCCCGCCGGCTGGGCAGCATCCGGGCGTCCAGAGCCAGGAAGTCCGGCCGGGCGATCTCCACATGGTCCAGGTTGGCGAAGCTCTTGCGCAGTTCCGGGGCCAGCTTGGCGGCGTTCGCATCGTTCCAGGCGTAGCTGTCCAGCCCACGCAGGATCTGCGGATGGTGATCGGCGAACCAGGCGTGGCTGTAGGGGTTGAAACCGATGACGCAGGTGGGGCCGTTGTGGTCCAGCAGGACCTCGCTGACCCGTTTCTCCAGCGGACCGACCTCGCCGAACGGCGTCTTCAGCTCGATATGGACCATGGCCCGGTGGCCGACCTCGACCAGGGCCTCGGCGAGGGTGGGAATGGTCTCGTCCGTGCCCGCAAGCCTCAGCGCCTGCAGATCCGCCGCGGTGCGGTCGCGGACCTTGCCCGAATCACCGGTCATCCGCAGCAGGCTGTCGTCGTGGAAGACTACGGCTTCGCCATCGGCGGTGATCTGCACATCCAGTTCAATGCCATAGCCGCCAGCACAGGCGGCCTGGAAAGCGCCCAGGCTGTTCTCCGGCGCCCCGTCCGACGACCACAGGCCGCGATGGGCGATGGGCGGACTGAACAACAGTTCCCAGGCTTGGCCGAAGGCCTCGTGAGTCGGGCGCGGATGAGCCTTCACGACGCAAGCTCCACCACCGCATCGACCTCAACGGCGAAGTTGCGCGGCAGGCGATAGACCCCGACCGCCGATCGGGCATGGCGGCCGGCCTCGCCAAACACCTCGACCATCAGGTCGGAGCAGCCGTTGACCACCGAGGGAATGTCGTAGAAGTCCGGCCCCGCCTGGACGAAGCCGCCCAGCTTGACGATCCGGACCACCTTGTCGAGGTCGCCGGTCGCCGCCTTCATCTGGGCGACCAGGTTGATGCCGCACAGGCGCGCCGCGGCCAGGGCGGTCTCCATGTCGACATCCTCGCCGACGATCCCCCTGATCCCGCCGCCGGCGTCCAGCGACACCTGGCCGGAGATGTGCAGCAGGTTTCCCGCCCGCACGAAGGGGACGTAGTTGGCGATGGGGGCGACCGGATCGGGCAGGGTGATCCCGGCCGCGGCAAGGCGTTGTTCGACGTTCGACATGCGTCCAGCCTATCCCGCCCCGCGGCCTTGCGGAAGCATACGAAAAAAGCCCGGGCCTTTGCGGGCCCGGGCTTTCACGGCTTAGTGACCCATCGGGCCACGCGGCTTACTTGGCGGCTTGCAGCTTTTCGACGGTGGCTGTGATGCGTTCGTTGAGCGGCTTCATGCTGTCCTTGACGGCGGCGGCGACGGTTTCACCCATCTTGCCGACTTCCGCCATGTACAGCTCCATGGCGCTCTTGGCCCAGGTCGTCTGCAGTTCGACGGCTTCCTGCACGCTCTTGGCGCCGGACAGGGCCTTGGCGGCGGTGACCTGATGCTCCATGGCGGACTTGGAATAGGCCATGGCCAGGGCGCCCAGGGACTCGGCGCCCTTGGTGGCGGCAGTCACCGAGGCGACGACGGCTTCCAGGTTCTTCTTGGAGTGGGCGTTCATCTCGTTCAGGCCGGCCAGGGACTTCTCGACGCTGTCCTTGAAGGCTTGGTTTCCGGCGGTGGTGAACTGATCGACGGTGGTCTTGAGGGTTTCGGCGGCGGCCATGGGAAAACTCCTTGCGGCGGGGCTGGACTTTGAATTGTGGGCCGAAGCGTGGGGACGTTCGGCGCACCGTTGTTTTCCCATGTCAGGCGACTGGCGTCAAGAAATATTGTGCACTGCACAATTAACTGCGCTGCGGCGCAAAATGACCGAAATTTGGCCGTCAGCGGCCAATTCGCTCAAGAGGTGTTTACTTTGGCGTAAGCCGTGCGCGTGCATGTTATGGTGCTCTCGCCGCCGAACTGGGGGTGGCGCAACCCATTGATTCAACGACGGACGCCGCATGTTCAAGCCCGCCCGACGCCTCGCGTACGCAGCCGTTCTCGCCGCCGTCGTTTCGGCGGGGCCATTCGTTAACGGCTATGCCCAAGCCCAGGTTCCCTACGCGCAGCTTCAGGCGCAGACACGCCGCGCCAACCCCGCCGACCAGCCCAAATATGCGGCGGTCGTCGTCGACGCCAACACCGGTGAGGTGCTCTACGCCAAGCGGGCCGACAGCCCCCGTTACCCGGCCTCCATTACCAAGGTGATGACCCTCTATCTGGCCTTCGAGGCGATCACCGAGGGACGGCTGAAGCCGACGGACCTGATCACCGTCTCGACCAAGGCCGCGGCCCAACCCCCGACCAAGCTGGGCGTCGCCGCCGGCGATGTGATTACGGTCGATGACGCCATGAAGGCCATCGCCGTGAAGTCGGCCAATGACATGGCCATGGCCCTGGCCGAACATATCGGCGGGTCTGAAGACCGATTCGCCGCCTTGATGACCCTGCGGGCCCAGGAACTGGGAATGATGAACACCCGGTTCGTCAACGCCTCCGGCCTGCCCGACAGTCGTCAGGTTTCCACCGCCCGCGACATCGCCATCCTGTCCCGTGCTGTCATGCGCGACTATCCGCAGTACTACAGCCTGTTCAACCTGCGCTCCTTCAACTTCCGGGGCGTCACCATGAACAACCACAACCACCTGCTGGGCCGCATGCCGGGGGTGGACGGGCTGAAGACCGGCTTTACCAACGCCTCCGGCTACAACCTCGCGGCCTCGGGCATGCAGGATGGTCGCCGGTTGATCGTCGTCATGCTGGGTGGAACCTCCAACGCCGCCCGCGACAACCATGTGCAGGACCTGCTGACCACCGGGTTCAACGTCCTGCGCCGCCGTGACGCCGGCGAACGCATCCTTGTCGCCCAGAGCCTGTTCGAGCCGGTCGATCCGCCGCCGGTGCAGTACGCTTCCGCCGACGCGCTGCGTTCGGACGATAGCGGCCTGTCGCGAGTCACCTTCACCGATGGTCCCGACGCCGGTCCGATCACCGTGCAGCGCAGCATGAGCCCCGTCGCCGATCCGCCGGCCCGGGTGGTCAAGGTCGCCGCCAAGAAGCCGGCGCCGCCCCCCCGCAAGCCCCGCGGCGAATGGATGGTTCAGGCCGGCGCCTTCAAGAGCAAGACCCAGGCGAAGACCCAGATGTCGACCATCCAGAAGCGCTTCGGCCAGGTCCTGGACGACGCCGAGGGCGAGATCGGCGACCGGGTCGGCGGCTTCTTCCGCGTTCGCTTCACCGGCCTGACGGCCGACGCCGCCAGACAGGCCTGCAAGACCCTGTCCTCGAAAAAGCAGACCTGTATGATTGTCGCGCCCGGCCGCTGATCGTTTCGTCCGGCTTTCTACTGGCCTTCGCTGGCGAAGCGCTGATATTCAGGCCTTCGCCTTCGTCGCTGTGAGGCCCTCTTGGCGGACGATCTATCGAAATCCACGTTGAAGGCCCTGACTGGCTATCCGTTCGCTTCGGGTGAGATGGCGGATCGCGTGCGGGCCTTCGACTGGGCCGTCTCGCCGCTGGGCGCGATCGAAACCTGGTCGGCCTGCCAACGCACCGCCATCGGGCTGATGCTGAATGCCCGCCAGCCGATGTTCGTCCTCTGGGGCCCAGAAGAAACCTTCCTCTACAACGACGCCTACAGCCTCATCCTCGGCCACCGCCATCCAGACGCCCTGGGCCGCGCCATCCGCGACGTCTGGCCGGAACTCTATGATTCGGCCCGTCAGCTGTTCGGCCCCGCCTACCGCGGGCAGCCGACCGGCGGCGAGAATGTCCATCGCCGTGTGCGGGCCATCGGCGGAGATCACGACGGCTGGTACAATCTGGCCTACAGCCCGATCCATGACGACACCGGCGCTGTTCCCGGCGTGCTGGCGGCGATCACCGACACCACCGCCCATGTCCTGGCCCAGCAGCGGCTGAGCTTTCTGCTCCGTTTGAGCGAGCTTCTGCGGGAGACGGCCGATCCGCTGGAGATTGTCGAGCTCGCGGCTCGCGAACTGGGCCAACACCTCAAGGTCGCGCGGGTGGGCTATGGCGAGGTCGACGAAGCCCAGACGACCGTCAGTGTCCGACGCGATTGGGCGAGGCCGGGCTTTTCCAGCCTGGCCGGCGAAAGCCGCCCTCTCGACAGTTTCGGGCCGGGCATCATCGAGGAACTTCGGTCCGGCCGGATCCTTCGGCTCGACGATATGCGGGCCGACCCGCGCAGCGCCCCCTATGCCGACGGCTATGAGAGCATCGGCTCCAAGGCCATTCTGGTCGCCCCGCTGATCCGTGACGGCCGCTTCAGCTCCCTGCTGTTCCTGCATGAGCCGGAACCCCGGCGCTGGAGCGACGCCGACGCGGGCCTTGCGGAAGACGTCGCCGCCCGCACATGGTCGGCCCTCACCCGGGCGAGGGCGGAGGCCGCCCTGCTGGAAAGCGAAAGCCGCTTCCGCAGCATGGCCGACCAGGCGCCGGCGCCCATCTGGATCACCAGCGCCGCCGGCGGCATCGAGTTCGTCAACCAGGCCTTCGCCGAATATGCCGGAACCGCCGCGCCTGAGCTGATGGGCGATGTTTGGCTGAAACTTCTGCATCCAGACGATATCAGCGGCGTCGTCGCTGCCCGGCTCGCGGCCCGACAGACCCACGCCGCCTACAGTTTCGAAGCCCGGTTCCAGCATCCCCAGGGTGGCTGGCGTCGGATGCTGGCCAACGCCCGGCCACGGTTCGACGGCGCGGGAACCTTCGAGGGCTATGTCGGACTGGCCATCGACCTGACCGAGATGCGCGCCGCCGAGGAGGCCCTGCGCGAGAGCGAGGCCCGCTTCAGGCTGGTCGCCGAGAGCGCCCCGGTGATGTTGTGGATGGGCGACGAGACGGGCGGCTGCATCTATCTGAACGGGGCGCTGCGGGAGTTCTGGGGTGTCCCCGAAGACATCTCCGGCTTCACCTGGGCGCAAACCCTGGCCCCGGAAGACCAGGACGCCCTGTTCAGCGTCTTCGACGACGCCATGGTCCGGCAGGTCGACTTCGAGGTCGAGGCCCGCTATCGCCGCGCCGACGGCGAGATCCGCAACGTCTTCACCCGCGGCAAGCCTCGCCATGACGCGCAGGGACGGTTCATCGGCATGATCGGCGTCAACGTCGATGTCACCGAGAGCCGCCGGGCCCAGGCGCATCAACAGTTGCTGATCAATGAGCTGAATCACCGGGTGAAAAACACCCTGGCCTCGGTCCAGTCGATCGCCCATCAGACCCTGAGGGAAGGCGCCGCAATCACCGAAGCGCGCGACCTGCTGACCTCACGCCTGCTGGCGTTGTCCGCCGCCCACAACGTCCTGACCCGCGAGAGCTGGGAGGGGGCGGATCTGGCTGAAGTGGTGGCGGCGGCGATGCGCCCTTACGAGACCGCCCGCTTCACGGCCGAAGGCCCCGCGTTGCGCGTCGGCCCGCGCGCCGCCCTGGCGATCAGCATGGCCCTGCACGAACTGGCCACCAACGCCGCCAAATATGGGGCCCTGTCCAACCTCGCCGGCCGGATCGCCGTGGCCTGGAAGGCGGAGGACCCGGGCCTGACCCTGACCTGGCGGGAGACCGGCGGTCCGCCCGTCGCTCCGCCAAGCCGCACTGGGTTCGGCAGCCGCCTGCTGCGCCAGGGCCTGGCCGCCGAACTCGACGGCTGCGCCGACCTGCAGTTCGATCCCGCCGGCGTCGTCTGCGTGATCACAGCCCGGAGCAGGGCTTAGCCCGCTGACGCCAGGCGGGGCAGGGCGGACCGACCGCTACCTTTCCAGCAGTCCCAACCGCTTGCCAAACACCCGGTCCAGCATCCGCCGGGGCAGGATCTCGCTCATCAGCACCTGCTCGGGGTCGTTGGTCACCGCATAGCGCACCTTCGGCTTCGCCACCGTCAGCGCCTTGTGGATCGCTTCGCCGATAACCTCCGGCGCCAGGCCCTTGGCGCCATTGGCCATCATATAGGCTCTGATCCGTCCCAGGGCCGGCGCGTAGGCCGTGCCGTCATAGGCGGAGGTGTCGACCTCGTCGGCCTTGCCCCAGATCGGCGTCGCCACCGCGCCCGGCCCGATGACGATGACATCGACCCCGAACAGCTGCAGTTCCCGACGCAGGCTTTCCGACAACCCCTCCAGGGCGAACTTCGAAGCGGTATAGGGGGCCAGGAACGGCGCGGCGTTGCGCCCGCCGACCGAGCTGATGTTGACGATCCGCCCCGGCGGGCCTTCCAGGCCGGGCTCGGTCCCCAGCAGCGGCGCGAAGGCCTGGCTGGCGATCACCACCCCCGTGACATTGACCTCCAGCTGCTTGCGGAACTCCTCGACCGGCAGCTTGAGCAGCGGCCCGGCCACCGCGATGCCGGCGTTATTGACCAGCCCGAACAGTTTCTGGCCGCCCAGGGCGTCTCGCACCTGATCCGCCGCCGCCTGGGCCGCCGGCGCGTCGGTGACGTCGAACATCAGGTGCGTGAACCTGTCGCCGAATTCCTGTTTCAGCCGGTCGGCGTCCGCCTGTTTGCGCACGCTGCCGAAGACATGGAATCCATGGCCGATCAGCACCCTGGTGGCGCCCCAGCCGATACCGGTGGATACGCCTGTCACCACAACCGACTTCATCTCTCGCCCCCCATGCCCGCGCTGACGGCGTGGCGTCACCCGATCATGTGGGGAGGGCCGCGCAGGTGGCAAGACGGCGGTCGCCGAAAGCCTGGCCGCCACGCCAACCCTGCCGAGGGGATGACGGCCGGTAAGGGGCGCCTCCCAAAACGCAAACCGCCCCCTCCCGTTTCCGGGAGAGGGCGGCCGCCAATACGATCAATCCAAGGCCTACTCGGCCAGGACAGGCTCCTCGATTTCCGGCGCGCCGGGTTCGCGGGCCTTGGGCTCCTCGACTTCGAAATCGAAGGCGATCTTGCCGTCCTTGAGGATGACCTTGACGTGGCCGCCCTTGGCCAGCTTGCCGAACAGGATGTCGTCGGCCAGCGGCTTCTTGATATGCTCCTGGATGACCCGGGCCAGGGGCCGGGCGCCGTAGAGCTCGTCGAAGCCGTTCTCGGCCAGCCAATCGGCCGCCTCGTCGCTGGTTTCGATGGTGACGTTGCGGTCCGCCAGCTGGGCTTCCAGCTGCAGCACGAACTTCTGCACCACCATCCGGATGATGTCCTTGGTCAGCGGCTTGAAGGCTACCACCGCGTCCAGGCGGTTGCGGAACTCCGGGGTGAACAGCCGCTTCAGCGCGGCCTCCTCCTCGCCGTCCACCTTGCCGCGTCCAAAGCCGATCGACTGGCGCTGGGCGTCGGCGGCGCCGGCGTTGGTGGTCATGATCAGCACCACATTGCGGAAATCCACCTTCTTGCCGTTGGCGTCGGTCAGGACGCCGTGATCCATGACCTGCAGCAGGATATTGTAGATGTCCTGGTGGGCCTTCTCGATCTCGTCGAGCAGGACCACCGCGTGGGGATGCTGGTCGACCGCGTCGGTCAGCTGGCCGCCCTGATCGTAGCCGACATAGCCGGGGGGAGCCCCGATCAGCCGGCTGACGGTGTGGCGCTCCATATATTCCGACATGTCGAACCGCAGCAGCTCGATGCCGAGCGTCTGGGCCAGTTGCCGGGCGGCCTCGGTCTTGCCGACGCCGGTCGGGCCGCTGAACAGATAGCTGCCGATCGGCTTGTTCGGATCCCGCAGGCCGGCCCGGGCCATCTTCATGGCCGAGCTGAGCTGCACGATGGCTTCCGCCTGGCCGAAGACCGTCCGCTGCAGATCCTGCTCGAGCTGCCGCAGCGACTCGGTGTCGGACTTGGAGACCGATTTCGGAGGGATGCGGGCGATCTTGGCGACCACGGCCTCGATCTCCTTGACCCCGATGGTCTTCTTGCGGCGGCTCTCGGGCAGCAGCATCTGGCCGGCGCCCGCCTCGTCGATCACATCGATCGCCTTGTCGGGCAGCTTGCGGTCGGTGATGTACTTGGCCGACAGGTCCACCGCCGTCTTGATGGCCTCGTTGGTGTACTTCAGCTTGTGGAACTCTTCGTAGTAGGTCTTCAGGCCCTTGAGGATCTTGATGGTGTCCTCGATCGTCGGCTCGTTGACGTCGATCTTCTGGAACCGGCGGACCAGGGCCCGGTCCTTCTCGAAATGCTGGCGGAACTCCTTGTAGGTGGTCGAGCCCATGCAGCGCAGGCTGCCGCTGGCCAGGGCGGGCTTCAGCAGGTTGGAGGCGTCCATCGCCCCGCCGCTGGTCGCCCCGGCGCCGATCACCGTGTGGATCTCGTCGATGAACAGGATGGCGTTGGGGTGGTTCTCCAACTCCTTGATCACCTGCTTGATCCGCTCCTCGAAGTCGCCGCGATAGCGGGTGCCGGCCAGCAGCGCGCCCATGTCGAGCGAGAAGATGGTGGCCCCGTCGAGAACCTCGGGCACCTCGTGGTTGATGATCTTGCGGGCCAGGCCCTCGGCGATGGCGGTCTTGCCGACGCCCGGGTCGCCGACCAACAGAGGGTTGTTCTTGGTCCGCCGGCAGAGAATCTGGATGCAGCGTTCCACCTCGGCGTGACGGCCGATCAGCGGATCGACCTTGCCCTGTCGGGCCTTCTCGTTGAGGTCGACGCAATAGGCTTCCAGAGCCTCGCCACCGGTCTTGGTGTTGGGCTTGCTGTCATCCTCGTCGGTGGTCGCGCCCTTGACCGTCTTGGGCTCGCTGGCGCCGGCCTTCTTGGCGATGCCGTGGGCGATGTAGTTGACCGCGTCATAGCGGGTCATGTCCTGCTCCTGCAGGAAGTAGGCCGCGTGGCTTTCCCGCTCGGAGAAGACGGCCACCAGCACATTGGCCCCGGTGACGTCGTCGCGGCCCGAGGACTGGACGTGGATCACCGCCCGCTGGATCACGCGCTGGAACCCGGCCGTCGGCTTGGCCTCCTCGCCGTCATCGACGATCAGGGCGCGAAGTTCGGTGTCTATGTAGTTGATCAGGGTTTTTTTCAGCTCCGCCAGATCGACGTCGCAGGCCCGCATCACCGCCGCCGCATCCTCATCATCCGAGAGGGACAGCAACAGGTGTTCCAGGGTTGCGTACTCATGCTTTCGCTGGTTGGCGTAGGCGACGGCCCTGTGCAGGGTTTCTTCGAGATTGCGCGAAAACGAGGGCATTGAGGCTCCTCAATCCTTTTCCATGGTGCACTGCAGCGGGTGCTGGTGTCGTAGCGCCGCGTCAATCACCTGTGCTACCTTGGTCTCGGCCACTTCGTAGGTGAAGACACCGCACACCCCGACGCCGTTCTGATGCACATGGAGCATGATCCGTGTCGCATCTTCGCGCGACTTGTTGAAAAAACGCTCAAGCACGTAAACCACGAACTCCATCGGCGTGTAGTCATCATTCAGGATCAGCACGCGGTACAGCGATGGCTTGGCGGTCTTGGGCTTGGTCTGGGTGACCACCCCCGTTCCCGCGCCATTCTGTCCAGCGCCCGTGCCTGATTTCCGTTCCGCCATATCGACCTTGATACCCGTATCGACGGCGCGCGACGCGGCCGCTCTTGTTGATGATTAGATATGGAAACAGCGGCCGTTTGAAAGGGGGTGTTTGGCCGCTGATGTTCAGACGCCTGAAACGCCTATCCCGCGAGCCATTTAACCCAGGCCCCATGAGGGTGCACATCGGCGAGATGGCGTTCGCGTCCGTCAGGCCAGATGGTGAGCCAAAGGGCCATTGGGAAGCCCTCTCGCGAAGAATCCGGCTCCATCCGCAGCCAGGCGAAGGGCGCCGTCTTCGTGGCCGCGGCGCCCGCCGCAAGGATGGCCGCGCTCACGGTCTTTTGAGTGCGCTGCGGCATGTATTGCCACATCACCGAATGGAACAGCACGGTCAGCGCGCCTTCGACGGGTGCGACTCGCCTGTTCACCCAATCGGCGGCGTCGGCCCGGTCGACGGGGGCCGGGACCTGCCGCGCAACCGCCAGGGCGCCTGTTAAACGGGCAAGTCGCCTGGACTGATCGGGCCAGACATAGGCCTGCAACCGCAAAGCCTGGG
Organism: Caulobacter sp.; assembly: GCA_044239675.1. Lineage (GTDB taxonomy): Bacteria > Pseudomonadota > Alphaproteobacteria > Caulobacterales > Caulobacteraceae > Caulobacter. Next base: position 334,422 of record JBIIAX010000001.1, on the reverse strand, counting down.
CCTCATCCAGCGGATCGATCGGCGCGTGGTCGCACCCGCACCGCTCCAGCACCTCAACCGGCTGAGTCGCGCCGGGCGGCCCGCCTCGCCAGTCGCCTTCCAGAGGCACGGGGGAGGCGGCGTCGCCCCAGGCCCTGCCGCCGAAGTCGTATGAGAATTGATCCCACCGCAGGTTCAGCCCGGCGCTGGCCCCGATCTCGAACAATCGCACCGGCAGGCCCGTCTCCGCCGCAGCCATCAGAAACCCCGGCGCCAGGCATAGCGACCGCGCCACCTCATTGGTCTGCGGCGGCGAGGCCATGAAGGCCGCCACCTCGGCCCGGTGATCGGACAGCGCCTGCCTCGCCGCCTCAATCAGCGTGGGCCAGTCCGTCTCCGGCCGCGCCTGCGGGTACTCCGCCGCCAGGCTCGGCGCCGCGCGGGTCAAGGTCAGGTGATGCAAGGCCCCCAGCAGCCGCAGCTGCGTCGCGTCCCGAATATGCCCCTCCAGCGGCTCATCTGCCCAGGCCGCGAACAGATCGCCTAAGTCCCCCAGCGCCTCGTCGGCCCCGGCCTCCAGCAGCCGCGCCGAAAATTCCGATCCGAGCGCTCGACAGGCGTGCGCCTGCCACCGCAATGCGTCAGGCCAGGAGGGCAGGGTGGTCATGGGCGAAGCCTACCCCCGCCAGGCTCAACGCATAGCTTGAATGATCCGATCAACCTGGGGACTGGTTGTCCGAACACGCGGAGCCTCAAGGTTGTCCATCCGTTTTTCCCGGACTACCTGTCCCCGGTCAGCGCCGGCCGGGACATGTATGCCGCTCCAACCGCCCCTGACTCATCGTCGTCGCCTGTGGGCGGCGAACCAATCCCCCCTTCTTCTTTGCGACTACACTGTCGCAATCCCGCCCGCCCGTGCGTCTTCAAGACGGACACGCCACGGAGAGACGCCATGACCGTCACCATCACCGCCTTTGAAGCCTCCCCTGATCGCGGCCGGGGCCTGGCTCGCGACATGCGCGTCCGCTGGGCGCTGGAGGAGGTCGGCCAGCTCTATGACGTCCGCCTCGTCTCCTTCGCGGCCCTGAAGCAACCGGCTCACCTGGCGATCAACCCGTTCGGCCAGATTCCCACCTATGAGGACGGCGATCTCGCCCTGTTCGAGACCGGCTCCATCCTCCTCCAGGTCGCCGCAAGCCACCCTGGCCTGCTCCCCACCGACCCGGCCGCCCGGGCCCGCGCCATCACCTGGATGTTCGCCGCCGTCAGCACCGTCGAGCCGCCGATCGTCGAATGGCAGAACCTCATGCTGCTGGAGCGCAACGAGAGCTGGTACGAACAGCGGCTGCCCGCGCTCAAGGACCGTATCCGCCAACGGCTGGACCAGCTGACCGCCCACCTCGGCGACGCCGACTGGCTGGTCGGGGCCTTCAGCGCCGCCGACATCATGATGGTCCACGTCCTGCGCCGCCTGGGCGCCTCCGGCCTGCTGGACGAATACCCGGTCCTCGCGGCCTACATCGCCCGCGCCGAAGCCCGCCCCGCCTACCGCCGCGCCTTCGCCGCCCAGCTGGCGGTGTTCGAGGCGTCGCAATAGGGGACTGGTTCGCCGCGCAAGATCAGGGGGCCGTTCGCACGCCGTCCTGCGCGGCGTACCTGTCCCCGATCAGCGCCGGCGGAAGACCCGGAGCGCCCGCCAACCGCTCGCCAACCGTCTGGGCCGACGCCTGCCCAAACCTCACCGCTAACCGGGGACAGGTAGCGCGCACCTGCCTGCGTTGGCCGAAGGGCAGGTCCCCTGCGCGCGCAACCAGTCCCCGTACCCTCACTCCTTCGCCTTCAACCCCCGCCCGGTCGTGATCGCGCCCTTGCCGAACTTCGCCTGCAGCGCGTCCATCGCTGTCTCGTGGCTCAGCGCCCGCTGTTCGCCGCCGGAGAAGAAGTCCCCGCCCGATGCCTGCGCCGGCGCGAAGTCCGACAATCCCGCCCCGATCAGGCGGTAGGCGGTCCCGTCCAGCTCCTTGGCCAACATCTCCCGGGTCACATCGAACAGGGTCCGCGCCGTCTGGGTCGGCACCGGCAGGGTCCGCCGCCGAGTGATGATCTGGAAGTCTGTCCGCCGCAGCTTCAGCACCGCCACCCGGCCGCTGATCCCCTCCTTGCGCAGCTGCCGGGCCACCTTCTCACACAAGGGCCAGAGCTGATTTTCCAGGTCTTCCCTGGCCTTCAGGTCGGTGTTGAAGGTGGTCTCGGCGCTGATCGTCTTGCGGCCTTCGCTCGGATTGACCAGCCGTGCATCCTGCCCCTGGGCAAGCTTGTGCAGGCTCATCCCATGGCTGCCGAATTCCTGCGCCAGCTCCTTCAGATCCGCCCTGGCCAGGTCGCCGACCAGCCTGTAGCCGGCCTTTTCCAGGGTGGCGGCGAACACCGGTCCGACGCCGGGCAGGATCCGCACCGATTTAGGCGCCAGCACCTGCGCTGCCTCCGCCCCCAGCACCGAAAACCCCCTGGGCTTGTCCAGTTCCGAGGCGATCTTGGCCAGGAACTTGTTGGGCGCCAGGCCGATAGAGACGGTGATCCCCACCTCAGCCTCGATCCGCGCCTGCACCCGCGCCAGGGTCAGGGCAGGGGGCATGCCGTGCAGCCGCTCGGTCCCCGACAGATCGATCCAGGCCTCGTCCAGCGACAGCGGCTGGACCAGCGGCGTCAGGTCCCGCAGCATCCCCATGATCCGCTTGCTTTCGGGGACGTATTTGGAAAAGTCCGGCTTCAGGATCACCGCCTCGGGGCACAGCTTTCGCGCCGTAAACATCGGCATGGCCGACCGCACCCCGCTCATCCGCGCGATATAGCAACAGGTGCTGACCACCCCCCGAACCCCGCCGCCGACGATCACCGGCACGTCCCGCAGTTCCGGCCGGTCCCGCTTCTCCACCGAGGCATAGAAGGCGTCGCAGTCCATATGGGCCATGGACAGGCTGGCCAGCTCCGCATGGGCGACGATCCGCGGCGAGGCGCAGTGGGGGCAGCGCTTCACCGGCGCTTCACCGGTCCAGAAACAGTCGCGGCAGAAGGCTTTCAAGGTCGGGTCCCGGGGTAGGCGCCCATTGTGCCAGCCGTCGCCCCCGCCTGTCATCCGGCGCGCGGCCTTGCGCCGCCGGATGCGGTATAATCAGCGCCGCTTCGCAATCTCTCACCAACACCCCCGATCATCCCCGCAAAGGCGGGACTCCAACGGAGGCTCCCTATCGTCCGATCGCCGATCATGATTCCGATGTCGGGCAGCATCGACACCGGTCGGCCATGCACGGATTTCCGCGCCTGCGCGGGAAGGATCGGCGGCGAGGGCTTGGCCTCCGCTATCGAAATCCCCAACTCCGGAACCGCCAAAACCCCCATCGGGGAGCCAGGCGATCCCCATACGGGACCCATGTCGTCCCCATCCGAAACCAATGCAATCCCCAGACGGGAGCTATGCGATCCCCGCCAGGAAACAGCCTCAACCCTCGGAAAACTCACGATTATCCGCGAAATCACCATGTATAGCCGGTATATTTTCGCGACCATGGCATCGCCGCTCCGATCATCCGGCTTGCCGCTTGCCTGACCTATCGTCAGTCCTTCTAACTCACCGTCAAACAGTCATCTGGGAGACATGTCATGGGCCAGGGCCCCCTGTCGGGATTGAAGATCATCGAGTTCGCCGGAATCGGTCCCGGTCCCTTCTGCGGCATGCTGCTGTCCGATCTGGGCGCCGACGTCGTCCGTATCGACCGCAAGGGCTCGGGCCGCGCCTCGCCGGCCGACATCACCAGCCGGGGCCGCCGCTCCGTCGCCCTGGACCTGAAGAACCCCGAGGCCATCGAGACCTGCCTGAAGCTGATGGAATCGGCCGACGGGGTCATCGAGGGCTTCCGCCCCGGCGTCATGGAACGCCTCGGCCTCGGCCCGGATGTGGCCCTGAAGCGCAATCCCAAGCTGGTCTTCGGCCGGATGACCGGCTGGGGCCAGTTCGGTCCCTACGCCAAGGCGGCCGGTCACGACATGAACTACATCGCCATCACCGGCGCCCTGCACGCCATCGGCACCGACGAGAAGCCGGTCCCGCCGCTCAACCTGGTCGGCGACTTCGGCGGCGGCGCCCTCTATCTGGCCTTCGGCCTGCTGGCCGGGGTGATTCACGCCCGGGCCACCGGCCAGGGCCAGGTCATCGACTGCGCCATGAGCGACGGCGCCGCCTCCCTGATGGCCATGTTCTACGGCTTCAAGGCGGCCGGCGCCTGGAAGGACGAGCGGCGTTCCAACCTGCTCGACGGGGGGGCCCACTTCTACGACACCTACCAGTGCAGCGACGGCAAGTGGATCTCGATCGGCTCGATCGAGCCGCAGTTCTACGCCCTGTTGCTGGAGAAGACCGGCATCACCGATCCGGAATTCCAGAACCAGATGGACCGGTCCGCCTGGCCGTCGCTGAAGGCCAAGCTGGCCGAGGTGCTGAAGACCAAGAGCCAGGCCGAATGGTGCGCCATCATGGACGCCACCGACATCTGCTTCGCCCCCGTCCTGGATCTTGAAGAAGCGCCCAAGCACAGCCACAACGTCGCCCGCGAAACCTTCGTCACCCTCGATGGCGTCGTCCAGCCGGCCCCCGCGCCGCGCTTCTCCGCCACCCCCGGCGTCATCCAGGGTCCGCCCCCCAAGATCGGCGCCCACAACGACGAGGCCCTGACCGAGTGGGGCTTCAGCGGAGCCGAGGTCGAGAAGCTGAAGGCCAGCGGCGCGCTCTAACCGGCAAAGATAACCCTGGCTGCACGGCCCATTCAGCCAGGGTTCAGCCGCCGGCCGCTAAATCTCAAAACGTGATGGAGACGCCGCGATCTCCCGTCCCTCGAAAGCGGCGCCCTTGGTCATACAGGACGAAGGCAAGGTCTTCCTGGAGGCGCGCCGTTCCCCGAAATGGAGCGGCGCGCCGTCTTCTGTTGCGCTAGGCGCCCCCAACGGGCAGGTTCCGCCGATGTCGGAAACCACGGCCCGCCTCTCCCGGTTCATGTCCCAGTGGCGAGACATCGATCTCCTGCGGGTCGGCCGCACGGTTCTTAGCGTCGCCGGCAAGTCGTTGTCGCGGCTCTGGGGCCGGGATGTCATGCTCTATGTGGGCGGGGTTTCCTTCTGGGCCATGCTGGCCGCCTTTCCCGCCATCGCCATCGGCATGGGGCTGTTCGGCCTGCTGGCCGACCCCGACGCCATCGCCCGCCGGGCGGACAGCCTGACCAGCGTCATGCCGCCCGGCGCCCAGGCCCTGTTCAAGGAACAGCTGGTCCGCCTGGCCCACGCCCCGCTGCAGGCGGTGTCTTTCCAGAGCTTCCTCGCCCTGATCATCGGCGGATACGCCGCCCATCGCGGCTTCAAGGCCCTGCTCGCCGGCCTCTCCTTCATCCATGAAGAGGAGAATCAGCGGGGCTTCTTCTCCTTCAATTTCATGGCCCTCGTTGTGCTGATCGCGGCCTTCGTACTGATGGGGGTGGTCTCGGCCCTGTTCCTGATGATCCGGCTGATGGGGGCGGCGCTGAACCTCAAGCCCCTGGCCGGGGCCTGGTGGCTTTACAGCGAATGGACCTGGACCAGCCTCGGCATGACCCTGGCGATGACCCTGATCTACCGCTACGCCATGTCCCGCGAGCCGGTCGGCTGGCGCGCCTCGATCGCCGGCGGCATGGCCGCCGCCGCCCTGGCCGTGGGGGCCAGCTGGGCCAGCGCCTTCTACGTCGAATCCATCGCCCACCTGGGCGCCACCTACGGCTCGGTCTCGGCCGTGGTCGTCTTCCTCATCTGGCTCAGCTGGAACGTCAATGTCGTCTTCCTCGGCGGCGCCCTGGCCACCGAGGTCGAGATCGCCCTCGCCCAGCCAGAGCTGGATCTGGAGCCGGTCAGCTCGCCAGCCTAGCCCTTGCGGACCAGGAAGCTCAGCACGCTTCCTTCCGCCGACTGCTCCACCACCTCATGCCCGCCTTGCCCGGCGAAGTGGGGCACGTCGATCTTCGCCATCGGGTCATCGGCCAGCAATCGGACCGTGGCGCCCGGCGCCATCCCCTCCAGCGCCCGCCGCAGCCGCAGGGTCGGCACCGGGCAATGGTGTCCCCGGGCGTCCAGCAGGATTTCGTCTTCAGGCGATGGCATGCCCGCGCTGTAGCCGATTTCGACCGTCCGCACATCGGGGGATGCGGCCTCGGGAATCTGCCGCTAGGGTCCGCCCCTGATTTGAGATGAGGGGCGTGATGAGCAGGTTCTGGATCGCGGCGGCGGTAAGCCTATCCCTGGCCCTCGGCGGTGTCGCCCCCGGCGCCTTCGCCGCTCCCGCCAAAGCCAAGACCGATCCGGCCAAATGGGACGTCAACAGCCCGCCCGGTCCCTTCAAGGACGTGGCCATCGACACCACTACCGGCACCTGGATGTCGGTCGACATCAGCCCGGACGGCAAGGACATCCTCTTCGACCTGCTGGGCGACCTCTATGTAATCCCGGCCGCCGGCGGCGAGGCGAAAGCCCTGACCAGCGGCGTCGCCTGGGACATGCAGGCCCGCTATTCGCCCAACGGCCGCTGGATCGCCTTCACCAGCGACCGGGGCGGCGGCGACAACCTCTGGGTCATGAACCGCGATGGCTCGGACATGCACGCCGTCTCCAAGGAGAGCTTCCGCCTGCTGACCCAGCCGGAATGGACCCCCGACTCGGAGTTCATCGTCGGCCGCAAGCACTTCACTTCCGGCCGCTCCCTGGGGGCGGGCGAGATGTGGCTCTACCACCGCTCCGGCGGCGACGGCGTCCAGCTGACCAAGCGGCGCACCGAGCAGAAGGACAGCGGCGAGCCCGCCTTCAGCCCCGACGGCCGCTACCTCTACTACAGCGACGACGCCACCCCGGGCGGGACCTACGAGTACAGCAAGGACCCCAACGGCCAGATCTATGTGATCCAGCGGCTCGACCGCCAGACCGGCGAGACCGAGCAATATGTCGACGGCCCCGGCGGCTCGATCCGCCCGACGCCCTCGCCGGACGGCAAGTCCTTGGCCTTCGTTCGCCGCGTTCGCTACAAGACCACCCTCTTCGTGCGGGACCTGGAATCCGGCCGCGAGACGGCCCTCTTCGACGGCCTCGACCGCGACATGCAGGAGACCTGGGCCATCCACGGCGTCTATCCCGCCATGGCCTGGACCCCCGACAACAAGGCCCTGGTCTTCTGGGCCAAGGGCAAGATCTGGCGCCTCGCCGTCGCCGGCGGCAAGCCGGTCGAGATTCCCTTCCATGTGAAGACCAGCCGCCGGGTCACCCAGGTCGTCCGCGCGCAGGTCGAGGTCGCGCCCAAGGCATTCGATGTGAAGATGCTGCGCTGGTCCTCGGTCTCCCCGGCCGGCGACAAGGTGGTTTTCGAAGCCATCGGCAAGCTGTGGATCAAGGACCTGGCCGGCGGCGCCCCCCGTCGCCTGACCAGCCAGAACAACCATTTCGAGCTCTATCCGGCCTGGTCGCGCGATGGCGCCTCCATCGTCTACACCACCTGGAATGATGAGACCTTCGGCTCCATCCGTGTCGTCCCGGCCTCTGGCGACGAGGGCAGGGTGGTCACCGCCAGGCCCGGCCACTACATCGAGCCGAAATTCAGCCCCGACGGCCGCACGATCGCCTACCGCACCGTCTCCGACGGCTACCTGACCAGCGGCCTGTGGGGCGGCGAGCCCGGCATCTACACCATCCCCACGGCCGGCGGTCCGGCCCGGCGGGTGACCAGGAACGGCGCCCTGCCACAGTTCGGCGCCTCCAACGACCGGGTCTTCTACATGGGCTCGGAGGGCGAAAAGCAGACCCTGAACTCCAGCCGCCTCGACGGCGGCGATCCCCGCACCCATCTGACCAGCGCCTGGGCCAGCGAGTTCGCCGTGGCCCCGGACGAAAAGTACGTGGCCTGGACCGAGCGGTTCAACGCCTACATCAGTCCCCTGGTCATCACCGGCAAGCCGGTCGAGGTCGGCCCCGACTCCAAGGCCCTGCCCACCACCCGCGTCACCCGCGACGCCGGCGAATGGCTGCACTGGTCTGGCGACGGCAAGCGGCTCTGGTGGTCGTTGGGCCCGCAGGTCTTCTCGCGAGACCTGAAGGACGCGTTCGCCTTCGTCGATGGCGCGCCCAAGGACCTGCCCAAGGCTCCTGAGACCGGCATCAACATCGCCTTCTCCCAGCCCTACGACGTCCCCACCGGCCGCATCGCCCTGACCGGCGCCCGCATCGTCACCATGAAGGGCGAAGAGATCATCGAGGACGGGGTGATCGTCGTCAGCGGCAACCGTATCGAGGCCATCGGCCCGCGCGCCTCGGTCGCCGTTCCGGCCGACGCCAAGGTCGTCGACGTCGCCGGCAAGACCATCATTCCGGGCCTGATCGACGCCCACTGGCATGGCTCCATGGGCTCCGACGAGATCATTCCGCAGCAGAGCTGGGTCAACTACGCCGCCCTGGCCTTCGGGGTGACGACCATCCACGACCCCTCCAACGACACCAGCGAAATCTTCGCTCAGAGCGAGCTGGAAAAGGCCGGCCAGATCGTCGGCCCCCGCATCTATTCGACCGGCACCATCCTCTACGGCGCCACCGCCTCGATCACCGCCCCGATCAACAGCCTGGACGACGCCCGCGGCCACCTGCGGCGGATGAAGGCGGCCGGGGCCTTCAGCGTGAAAAGCTACAACCAGCCGCGCCGCGACCAGCGCCAGCAGATCATCGCCGCCGCCCGCGAGCTGGGAATGGCCGTGGTGCCGGAGGGCGGCTCGCTGTTCGAGCACAACATGACCATGATCGTCGATGGCCACACGACCATCGAACATTCCATCCCGCTGGAGGCGGTCTACGACGACGTCAAACAGCTCTGGGCGGGCTCGCAGACCGCCTACACCCCGACCCTGATCGTCGCCTACGGCGGCAGCTGGGGCGAAAACTACTGGTATGAAACCACCGACGTCTGGGCCGACCCGATCCTGTCGCAGTATGTCCCCCGCCGCATCCTCGACGCCCGCTCCCGCCGGCCCGTCAAGGTCCCACCCGAGGAACTGAACCACATCCAGATCGCCAGCGTCGCCAAGCAGCTCAACGACCTGGGCGTCTCCGTCCAGATCGGCGCCCACGGTCAGCGCGAAGGCCTCGGCGCTCACTGGGAGCTGTGGATGATGGTCCAGGGCGGCATGAGCCCTATCCAGGCCCTGCGGGTCGGCACCCTCAACGGCGCCCGCACCCTTGGCATGGACAGGGACATCGGCTCGCTGGAGACCGGCAAGCTGGCCGACCTGGTCATCCTCGACGCCAACCCCCTGGCCGACATCAGGAACAGCAAGACCGTCCGCTACACCATGATCAACGGCCGCCTCTACGACAGCCACATGGACGAGGTCGGAACGCGCCAGAAGCCGCGCAAACCCTTCTGGTTCGAAGGGGCCGGCAGCGACGCCTGGGGCGCCGGAGCGACCGCCAGCACGGGGACCGACAATGACTGACGTCCCCGCCTTCGAGGTCGTCGACAACCCCGCCGCCGGGCGGTTCGAGGTCCATCTGGACGGCGAGACCGCCTTCGCCGAATACCGGCTGAAGGGCGACGTCATCGTCTTTCCCCACACCGTCGTGCCGCCGGCCTTCGAGGGCAAGGGGGTCGGCGGCGCCCTGGTCCGCCACGCGCTCGGCGTCGCCCGCGACAAGGGCTGGAAGGTCATCCCGACCTGCAGCTTCTTCGCCGCCTATATCGCCAGACACCCGGAACAGCAGGACCTGCTTCATCCGGACCACCGGCTTTAGGTTTCCAATCAGGACGGTTCCATCCTCGGGGCGGGACCGCTAAACCCATCCAACGCCCCTCGACGGGCGGCCAACGCACCAGGAAGACGACCCATGAAGACCCGCATCACCGAACTGTTCGGCATCAAGCACCCGATCATCCAGGGCGGCATGCACTATGTGGGCTTTGCCGAACTGGCGGCAGCCGTGTCCAACGCCGGCGGTCTCGGCCTGATCACCGGCCTGACCCAGAAGACGCCGGAAGACCTGGCCAACGAGATCGCCAAATGCCGGGAAATGACGGACAAGCCGTTCGGCGTGAACCTGACCTTCCTGCCCTCAGTCAACCAGCCCGACTATCCGGGCTATGTGAAGGCGATCATCGAGGGCGGGGTAAAGGCGGTCGAGACCGCCGGCAACAACCCGGCCAAGTGGCTGCCGGCGCTGAAGGAAGCCGGCGTCAAGGTGATCCATAAATGCACCGCCGTTCGCCACGCCCTGAAGGCCGAATCCATCGGCTGTGACGCCGTCAGCGTCGATGGCTTCGAGTGCGGGGGTCACCCGGGCGAGGACGACGTCCCCAACATGATCCTGCTGCCCCGCGCGGCCGACGAGCTGAAAATCCCCTTCGTCGCCTCCGGCGGCATGGCCGACGCCCGATCGCTGGTCGCCGCCCTGGCCATGGGCGCCGAGGGCATGAACATGGGCACCCGTTTCATCGCCACGAAGGAAGCCCCCGTCCACCAGAACGTCAAGGACGCCATCGTCGCCGCCTCGGAACTCGACACCCGTCTGGTCATGCGCCCGCTGCGCAACACCGAGCGCGTCCTGACCAACGCCGGCGTCGAGAAGCTGCTGGCCAAGGAGCGTGAACTGGGCTCGGCCATCACCTTCGCCGACATCGCCCCGGAAGTGGCCGGGGTCTATCCGCGCATCATGATCGACGGCGAGATGGAACTGGGCGCCTGGTCCTGCGGCATGGTCGCCGGCCTGATTCACGACATCCCGACCGTCCAGGAACTGATCGACCGGATCATGAGCGAGGCCGAGGAGATCATCCGCGGCCGGCTGGAACGCTTCCTGGCCGCCTGAACAGGTTCGTCGATGCGCCGCCAGGGCCCGCCGGGCCCTGGCGGCTATTCGTAGAGATGGCGTCTGGTCAGTGGCAGGCCAGACAGGCCGGGATCGCCCCGGGAAGCCACGGTCTGGTAGACCAGCATATAGCCAAGCTCGAAGCCGATGGCGAAGATCGTCAGATAGATCAGCCATAGGCGGGCGCGGGCGCTGCCGATTTCCGCGGCCGCCGCATCCTGCGCCTCGTAGAGCCGGCGGGCCCACTCCCGCAAGGTCAGCCAGTAGTGTTCCCGAAGGTTCTCCACGTCCTGGACCTCGAACCCCAGTCGTCCGAGATTGCTCACCGTCAGGCCGATATAATCGAGTTCGCCGCCGGGAAAGATGTAGCGGGTGATGACCCGCATCGTCGGCTTGAGGTCGCGAAATTTGCTCAGGTCCCGGCCGACGCGCCGCACCGACGCCTGGTGAAAATACAGCCCCTTGGGCTTCAGCAGCCGGTGGACGTCATCGAAGTGCCGTTCATGGTTGTCGATGCCCAGATGCTCGAACATCTCGACCTGGGCCACGGCGTCGTACAGTCCCGCCCCGGTGATCGACCGGTAGTCGCGCAGTTCGATGGTCACCAGGTCCTGCAGGCCGAGCCGGGCGACTTTGTCGGTGGCGTAGTCGTACTGTGCCTGGGACAGGGTCACGCCATGCACATGAGCCCCGTAGGTCGTTGCGGCATGACAGGCCAGTCCGCCCCATCCGCAGCCGATGTCGAGCAGCCGGCTACCTGGCGCGAGGCGAAGTTTGCGGCAGATCAGATCCAGTTTGGCGACCTGGGCTTCGTCGAGCGTGGCGTCGGGCCGGCTGTAATAGCCGGACGAGTAGACCATCTCCGAACCGAGGAAGAGGCCGTACATCGCGTTCGAGACGTCATAGTGGAAGTTGATCAAGGACTTGTCGTCACGGCCTCGCTCAAAATCGGCGGCCACGGCGGCGTCGTAAGCCTGGACCTGCTGGCCAGGGCGCCGATCCGCGAACAGGAAGGGCCAAGCCAGCCGCAGCATCTTAAGCTTGTCGACCCGCCTGGCCAGCCGGCCCAATTTTCCGTGCTCCCACCGCCCAGCCAACTCCAGCGGGCTGCCGCCGATGACGTCCAATTCGCCGGCGGCGAAGAGCTCGAAGACCGTCATAAGACCGGGTCGCAGAAGCAGCCGGCGGGCGGTGTTGGCCGATTTGATGGCGATACAGATGTCGGAGCGCGCGCCTTCGCCCATCGGCAGGATCTCGCCGTTCCATAGCCGCAGCGAAAAATCCGCCTTCAGATGCTCGGCCACCAGGGGAACGATGGCCCGCGCCGCATTGAGCTGCCTTTCGGCGAGGCTGACCATCATTCTCCCCCGGGGTAACGCCACAGCGGGGGACAGAACCAAATATGACTGCCGCGAGCAAGCACGCTGACCCGTCATTGAGCCGAGGCCGGACGCTGCCAACGGCAATTGGCGGACACGGCGGGGAGAACCTCAAACTCCGGGCATCGTCGCGCTTTGGCCGAACCGATTGCCCTGCTATAGCCCCGCGCTGAGGACAGATGGCCGAGTGGTTTAAGGCAGCGGTCTTGAAAACCGCCGTGGGTGTGAGCCCACCGTGGGTTCGAATCCCACTCTGTCCGCCATGCCGCATCCCTCGTTTGATCGGTGACTGACCCGGCCTGGGCTTTGCGCCGCCCGTTCCGGCTATTAACCAAACGGAAGACGCCAGAGCGCCATAGTCCGTCCCGAACGCTGGGAGAGGGCTCTTATGCAACGCTCAGGACGACTTTCGCACCGGGCCGGCCTGGCGCTGAGCCTGCTGGTCGCCGCCAGCCTGGCCGCCTGCGCCACGCCAAGACTTTCGACCAAGCCGGGATCGCTCAGCGACAACAGCCCGCCCCGCGGCGCCGGCAAACCCTCCGGCCGCCTGGCCCCGACCATGCGGCCCTACAGGGTTGGCGGAACCTGGTACACGCCGCGCGACCAACCGAACTACAATGAAACCGGCATGGCCAGCTGGTACGGCCAGCAGTTCCACAATCGCCAGACCGCCAATGGCGAGATGTTCGACCAGTGGGTGATCTCCGCCGCCCACAAGACCCTGCCGCTGCCGTCGATCGTCGAAGTGACCAACCTCGACAACGGCCGGAAGATCAAGGTCCGGGTCAACGACCGGGGTCCCTTCGTCAGCGACCGAATCATCGACCTGTCCCGCGCCGGCGCTGATGCGCTGGGCTTCTCCGGCAAGGGCACGGCCCGCGTTCGCGTCCGCTATGTCGGCCCGGCTCCAGGTCGCGGCGAGGACCGCACCCTCCGCTACGCCGGCGTCCAGAAGGACCCGACGCCCACGCCCCGCGAACCGGACAGAGGCTTCTTCGGCTTGGGCGGCGACCGGGACTGGAGCGTCCAGGCGGGGGCCTTCGCCAACCGCGACAACGCCGAAAAGGCGGTCAATTCCCTGCGCGACGTGGGCAAGGCGCGGATCATTCCGGTAAGGCGGGACGGTGGAACCCTCTATCGCGTGGTGGTCGCCGGCAAGGGCGGCTCGGACGACGCCGCCAGGGCTCGGGACACCGTCGCCACCATGGGCTTTCCAGACGCCAAGCTGGTCTCCAGCAACTAGACATTCCGCCCGTTCCAGTCGAAGGGAAGGGGATGTCGCGAGGTCTGTTCATCACCTTCGAGGGCGGCGAGGGCGCCGGCAAATCGACCCAGGTCCGGCGGCTCGCGCAGCGTCTTGCCGACCTCGGCCGCGAGCCCGTGCTGACCCGCGAACCCGGTGGATCGCCCGGGGCGGAGACCATCCGTAACATCGTGCTCAACGGCCCGCCGGAGCGCTGGTCGCCGATCACCGAGACCCTGTTGATGTACGCCTCGCGCCGCGATCACATCGAGCGGGTCATCCGGCCGTCGCTCTACGCCGGCCGCATCATCCTGTGCGACCGCTTCGCCGATTCGACCCGCGCCTATCAGGGCGCCGGCGGCGACGTCGACATGACCCTGATCAAGGCGCTGGAGGACGGGGTGCTGGAAGGCCTCCGCCCCGACCTGACCATCATCCTCGACCTGCCCGTCGAAAAGGGCCTGGCCCGCGCCGCCAGCCGGGGTGGCGGCGAGGACCGGTTCGAGGCCAAGGGCGCCGCCTTCCACGAGCGTCTGCGCCAGGCCTTCTTGAGCATCGCCGTGGCCGAGCCGGACCGCTGCCTGGTCATCTCCGCGGACCAGACGCCGGATGCCGTCGAGACCGCCATCTGGGCGGCTGTCGAAGCGCGCCTGGACCTCGCCCATGGGTGACGCCGTCCATCCCCGTGACACCGAGCGGCTGATCGGGCTTGAAGCCCAGGAAGCCGCCTTCGCCTCCGCCCTGGAGTCCGGCCGCCTGCATCACGCCTGGCTGCTGACCGGGCCCGAGGGCGTCGGCAAGGCCAGTTTCGCCTACCACGCCGCCCGCCGACTGCTGGGCGCCCGCCACGATCCCTCTGGCGGTCCTCTGGCCGCCAGCCTGCGCGACCCTGTCAGCCTGCTGATGGCCGCCAGGTCGCACCCCGATTTCATGGTGTTGGAGCGGGTGGGAGAGGACGGCAAGCCGCGCAAGGTGATTCCCGTCGACGAGGCCCGCCGCCTGCCGGAGTTCTTCTCCAAATCCCCGGCTCGATCGCCCTATCGCGTGGCCATCATCGATGCGGCCGACGACCTCAACGTCAACGCCGCCAACGCCATCCTCAAGACCCTGGAAGAGCCGCCGCCGCGCGGCGTGCTGCTGCTGGTCTCCCATGCGCCGGGCCGGCTGCTGCCGACCATCCGGTCCCGATGCCGCACCCTGTCGTTCCGACCACCGCCGGTCGACGTCGCCGAACAGATCGTGCGCGTGGCCTCGGGCCTGGACGGCTACGACGCCGCGCGGCTGGTGAAGATGGCCGGCGGCGCGCCGGGTCTTGCGTTGCGCATGTCCGATCTGGGCGCGCTGAAGATCGACGACGCGGCCCACGAGTTGCTCAATCACCTGAAACACCCGGACCCCGCGCCCCTGCTGGCCCTGGCCGACAGTTTCCGGGGCGGGGAGGGGGCCGAGCGGTTCCAGATGCTGTTCGAACGGCTCAGCGACCGCATCCGCCACATGGCCGCCGATCAGGCGCTGGCCGGGCAGGGCGCCGATCTCGACCGCTGGGCTGAGGTCTGGGAGATCCTTGAGCGGCTGCCGCGGGATGCCGAGGCCTTGAACCTCGACCGGGCCGACAGTTTCTGGACGGCCGTTCGGGCCCTTCGCAAGGCCGCCGCCTGATGCTCATCGACAGCCACGTCAACCTTCACGCCCCGCAATTTGCGGAAGACCAGGCGGAGGTCATCGACCGCGCCCGCGCCGCCGGGGTGGCGATGATGGTCACCATCAGCGACAAGCTCTCGTCCTTCGAGGCCGTCCACGCCATCGCCATGGCCCATGACGACATCTGGTGCACGGTCGGAACTCATCCTCACGAAGCCAAGGAAGATCCGGGACTTAAGGCCCAGACCCTCATGGATCTTGCGGCCCGGCCCAAGGTCATTGGCATCGGCGAATGCGGGCTGGATTTCCACTACGACCTAAGCCCCCGCGACATCCAGGCGGAGGTGTTTCGCCAGCATGTCATCGCCGCCCGCGAGACCGGTCTGCCCCTGGTCGTCCACACCCGCGAGGCCGACGACGCCATGGCCGAGATCCTCGAGGCGGAATACGCCGCCGGTCCGTTCAAGCTGCTGATGCACTGCTACACCAGCGGCGCCGAGCTCGCCCGGCGGGCCGCGGCCCTGGGCGCCTGGTTCTCGGTCTCTGGCATCGCCACATTCAAGGCGGCCGAGGAAGTTCGGGCGATTGTCCGCGACATGCCGGCGGACCGCATCATCCTGGAGACGGACTGCCCCTATCTGGCGCCCGTTCCGATGAGGGGGCGTCGCAATGAACCGGCCTATCTGCCTCATATCCTTGATAAACTGGCCGACATCCGGGGTTGGAGCCGCGACGACGCGGAGGCCCGCACCGAGGACGCCTTCTTCAGGCTGTTCGACCGGATTCCGCGGCCGTGAGCGATCGGCTCGAGTTCACCATCCTGGGCAGCGGATCCTCCGGCGGCGTGCCCCGCGCCGATGGCGCCTGGGGCGCCTGCGACCCGGCCGAGCCGCGCAATCGCCGCAGGCGGTGTTCCTTGCTCGTCCGTCGGCTGGCGACCGGGCAGGGGGCTTCCGCTCCAACGACGGTCGTGGTCGACACCTCCCCCGATTTTCGCGAACAGGCGCTTTCCGCGAAAATACAGCGGCTTGATGGCGTTCTCTTCACCCACGATCACGCGGACCAGACCCATGGCCTGGATGACATCCGCGCCTTTGCCATCAACCAGCGGGCACGCATCCCGGCATGGATGGACGACGCGACCTGGCAGCGCCTGGAGCGGCGGTTCGGCTATATCTTCCACAGCATCGGGGGCTATCCGGCCATCGGCGATCTGCGGCCAATGCCGGGCCTGGGCGTCGAGTTCGAGGTCGCCGGACCGACCGGCCCGATCCCGGTCGTGGCCTTCGACCAGGAGCACGGTGAGATCCGCTCTCTGGGGTTTCGTTTCGGATCTGTCGCCTATTCGCCCGACGTCAATCATCTGCCGGACTCGTCGTTCGACGCCCTGGCCGGCGTCGATACCTGGATCGTCGATACCCTGCGCTATACGCCGCACCCGACCCACGCCCATCTCGAACGCACCCTGGACTGGATCGCCCGCCTGCAGCCGCGCCGGGCGATTCTGACCAATCTCCATATCGACATGGATTTCAGCACCTTGGCGGCTGAACTTCCGGCCGGCGTGGAACCGGCCTATGATGGCCTGACCGCCACCGTCGCTCTGTGACGGAGCACGGGGGACACCGCCATGATGCTCATCGGCCAGTATGACTCGCCCTTCGTCCGCCGCGTCGCCATCGCCCTGACGCTCTATGAGATGCCGTTCGAGCATGCCGACTGGACCGGTTTCGGCGACGTCGACAAGATCGCCCGATACAGCCCGATGCGCCGGGTTCCCGCCCTGGTGCTCGACGACGGCGTGGTCCTGGCGGATTCTGCGGCCATCCTCGACTGGCTGGACGAACTGGCTGGCGACGACACCGCCTTGATCGCCTCCAGCGGTCTGGATCGCCGGGAAGCCCTGCGGATCATCGGCCTGGCCAGCGGCGCCGCCGACAAGGGCGTCAGCCTGGTCTACGAAGGGGCATTCCGCAGCGAGGCGTCGGACCCGTGGGTCAATCGCTGCCGCAGCCAGGTCACCGGCGCGCTGGATGCGCTGGAGGCGGCCAGGTTGGACCGCAAGACACCCTGGCTGTTCGGGGACCGCCTGGGCCACGCCGACATCATGGTCGCCTGCATGCTGCGCTTCATCCGAGAGGCGCTGCCGGGCCAGTTCGAGATGGACGCCTGGCCGGCGCTGGCCGCTCACGCGGCGGCCTGTGAGGCCTTGTCGGTATTCCAGTCGATTTCCCGCCCATTCAGCCTTGCGCCGCCCAGCGCCGATTGAGGCCGTTCTTCAGGCTCCATTATTTCCGATAATATATCTTAGGCGCATTCTCACCCTAGCTGTCACGGGGTACTCGAACCTTTAGTCCGACGCTCGCGGCCGAAAGTCCGATTTCCGCGTGCGCCTATCGTGGGACGTTCTCGCCGCCCAACGCGGTCAGACAAGGCTCCCGCCGCCGTCCACGCGCACGACTTGGCCGGTGACGTAGGTTGCACGCATCAGGTAGAGATAGGCCTCAGCCGCCTCCTCCACACGCCCCCCGCGCGGCAGCGGCAGGTTGGCGGTGAAGCCCTTGATCATCGCCTCCCCCATGTTCTGCACCTGCTCGCTCATGATCAGGCCGAGGCAGACGGCGTTGACTCGTATGGGCGCCAAATCCCGCGCTAGGCCCAGGGCGAGGCCCTCCGTCGTCTGCGCCGAGGCGGTCGTGAGCGGCGCCCCCGGCATGGGCCGATGCGCCAGCATACCTCCAGTCAGGGTGATCGAGCCGTCGCCGGCGATCTGTTTGATCGCGTACTTGGCGGCTCGGGCGGCGCCCCAGAACCGTACTTCCATCCGCGCTTTGCTGGCCTCGATATCGAGGTCACGCGTTGCGCCGAACATGTGGCCCCAGTCGCCCGCGGTGAAGACCAGGTGGTCGAACGCGCCGGCCGCCTCGAAGAAGGCCGCGACGGAAGTCTCGTCCTTCACGTCCACCACTCGGCCGACCGCGCCATGTCCGAGCGCTCTCGCCGCCGCCTCGATTCGGCTGGCCTGACTGGAACCGACGATTACCTGCGCACCGGCCTCCAGCGCGGCCGCAGCCACTGCAAAGCCGACGCCGGAGGCGCCGCCGATCACCAAAACTTTTGCACCGTTCAACTTTGCCATAATGCGACTCCTTCAACCGAGACCGGTTAACACCTTTGCGACGGCGGGACGGGCTCGCTTTCGCAAGACCATCGTCCACAGGTCGGTTTCCGACGGATACCTAGCCTGCGACCGCCCTTCCCGTTAGAAGGCGCCGGACCGGAACCTGGTCACCGCCTGGAAACCGCCCGAAGGAACTTCAGTGAAGCCCGATCATCCTGAAGCCGATTGCCCGATACTGCTTCTGCTCGACCGGGTTGCCAACAAATGGTCCGTGCTGGTGATGGCGACTCTTTGGAAGGGGCCGTCGCGGTTCAACGAGCTCAAGCGGACTGTTGGCGGCATCTCCCAAAAGATGCTGTCGCAGACCTTGCGCGGGCTGGAGCGAGACGGCTTGGTCTCGCGCACGGTGACCCCGACCGTGCCGGTGACGGTGGAGTACGCCATCACGCCGCTTGGAGAGGGGCTCGCACGAACCATGGATGCCGTGCGCATCTGGTCGGCAGACCACATCGCCGAAGTTATGGATGCGCGCGAAGCCTTTGACTCCCAGGCTGACGCCGAGGCCTGGCCGCACAAGCCGCGGCGCGCTGCCTAGGACTTGGCTAAGCCAGGATCCGAAAATCCAAGGCCCGCGACCGGCTGTTTTCCACCCCTTCCGAGAAGTCCCCAAGGTCGGCTCGCGGCGCGCTCGGCAAGGTCACAGGCGACGAAGCCGCCCTGCCCCACGACGGTCGCCATCCGGGCTCTTGGCGATGGGACAGCTCCGCACCGTAACGGGTCCTCAAATACGGCGCCCGGTGGTATTTTTAGATGGGAGATTTCGCGACATCCCGGAGGGGCTTCGACAACCAACCGCATGTCTCATTGCTTGCTGCCCCGCCGCCAGCCTGCCGCCGCTTGGCCCGTTGCTGAGAAGATGTGTCAAAACCGCGCACCGCGGACCACCAATACGGCGCAAGACGCCCGCTCGAGCTGGTCGCGCGGTGGTTTGCGCGGTTCCATGGCGCTGATCACGGCCTATCCAACGCGCTGACTCCTGGTCTTGGGCGGCCCGATTTGGCCTGTGCCAAAGTCATGGATGAACCTTGGCAATCGGTTGCGGGGATTGGGATTGAGACAGGTCTTCGCGAGCGCTGATTTCCGCCCAAGGATCGCGCCAGCCCTCCCGGCCGGAGATCAAGGTCGCCGGAGATCCAATCCGTCGGCCCACCGCATTGGCTAAAATCAGGCGCAAATACAATGGCGTCTCAACCTTGGGATAGGTAGGCCCTTGTTAACTAGAAGCCAAATAGACCGATAGCCAGCAAGGCCGGTCATCCCCCCCCCCGACCACTAGACTGCGGCTCTGGCCTTAAGGAAGCATGGCCATGAATTCGAGAGCATGACCGCGATGAAACAGGAAGCTTCGGTCGGCATGTTAGCGGGGAGAAAGCGTTCGGCCCTGGCAGTCATCGCGGCCATGGCATTGGGACTGTTTTCCGCTGTGGCGGTCAATGCTGCTCCGGTTGACCCGTCCCGAGTCGCCGCTGTTTTCCCGCCCTGGTGGACACCCTCTCAATCCCTGGCGGCGGCCGGGGGAGCCGGCGATATCGCCGCCACGGGCATTGCGCCCTTTATCGTCATCCTGCGCGGCGACCCCATCGATCTGGCGCGGCGCGCCCGCTCGGCCGGCGCCCTCTTTATCCTCGATCCAGACATGGCGGGCATTTGTTCGCCCAAGGACTCAAGCCAATGAATTTCAGCTTCTCCAACCTTGATGACCAGCGCCGCGCCGGCGCCAGGCTGATCGTACTGCTGACCTGGTTTCTGGCGGTCGTGGTCGTCGGCGCGCGCCTGGCGGTCCACGGTCCCCTTCTGGGGGTCGGCCTCGCCGCCCTGGCCACCGCCGCGGCCTCGACGCTGGTGTGGTTGAAGGGCGGAACGGGATCGACCGGCCGTATCCTGACCGGCGTGACCTTGATGGCGCAGGTCTCCCTGCTGGTCGCGGCCATGAGCGGCCATCCCTGGCAGAGCGACATGCATATGGCCTACTTCGCTGCCCTCGCCCTGCTGGTCGTCTATTGTGACTGGACCGTGATCGCCGTGGCGGCGGCGACGGTGGCCGTCCACCATCTGGGTCTTAGCTATCTGCTGCCCCAGGCGGTCTTTCCCGGATCGGCCAATCTGGGTCGGGTGATCATTCACGCCGCCATCCTCGTCGTCGAGGCCGGCGCCCTGCTGGCCGTGACCGCCAGTGTCAACAACATGTTCGCCGTCGCCAACAATGCCCGCGCCAAGGCGGAATCGGCGGTGGACGAGGCCCGCTCCGCCAACAGCTTTGCCCAGGACGCCCGCAATTCCGAGGAAACCGCCCGGATCAAGCACGCTCAGGAAGAGGCGGTCTCGGAGCAGGAACGCGCCGACGCGGTCGCCGCCATCGCCCACGGCCTGGCGGAACTGGCGAAGGGCGATTTGACCATTCGCCTGAAAGGGCAGTTTGCGCAGGCCTACGAGGTCCTGAGAGCCGACTTCAACACCGCCGTTGAACGGGTGCAGGACGCGATGAAGGCCATCGCCTCAACGACCAGCGCGGTCAGCGCCGGAGCGGACGAGATTTCGCGGGCGTCCGACGACCTGTCACGCCGCACCGAACAACAGGCCGCCTCTCTCGAGGAAACGGCGGCCGCCCTCGACGAAATTACCGCCACCGTCCGCCGCGCGGCGTCCGGCGCCAATGAAGCGTCAATCGTCGTGGCCAACGCCCGGACCGATGCCCAGGCCTCGGGCGAGATCGTCGGCCAGGCAGTGGCTGCCATGAGCCAGATCGAGACCTCTTCCCAGCAGGTCAGCCAGATCATCGGCGTTATCGACGAGATCGCCTTCCAGACCAATCTGCTGGCCTTGAACGCCGGGGTCGAAGCGGCCCGAGCCGGCGACGCCGGGCGAGGGTTTGCCGTTGTGGCTCAAGAAGTCCGCGCCCTGGCTCAGCGGTCCGCAGATGCCGCCAAGGAAATCAAGACCCTGATCGCGAGTTCGTCCAGCCAGGTTGTCCGGGGCGTCAAACTGGTCGGCGATACGGGCGTGGCCCTGACCGAAATCGTCGGCAAGGTGGCGCAGATTGACACCCAGATTTCGGACATCGCCATGTCGGCCCAGGAACTGGCCGCCGGTCTCAACCAGATCAATGTTGCGGTCAATCAGATGGACCAGGTCACCCAGCAGAACGCCGCCATGGTCGAGGAGGCCACGGCGGCCGCGGCCAACCTCAAAACCGAGGCGGGAGAGCTGATGCGTCTGGTCGGGCGCTTCGAGACCGGTCAGCAGGGCTCGCGACCCTCGCCCCAGGTCGTAACGCCAAATCACCAGGGTTCGTCGGAAAATCCTGTCGGCAAGGTCCGAGCCAGGCTCGCCGCCTTTACCGGACGCTCAACCCAGGCCACGGCGGCCGACCCGGGCTGGGAAGAGTTCTGATCGGCGGCGCTCAGGCCCCCACCCCTTCATGCGACCGCTCCAAAGCCCGCCTGTAGGCGTCACGGCCGGTGGTGCGGGCGAGGTAGGCCTGTTCGGCGTCGCCGAGGATGACGCCGCAGTTCCGTTGGCCCAGGCCCAGGGCGTAGGTCACCGAGATGTCGGCGGCGGTGAACGCCTCGCCGGCGAGGTATGGCGATTTGGCAAGCCGTTGGCTGACCAGCTGCAGCCGTTTCTGGAACGACTGCAGACACCATCTCGCGCCCCAGTTCTCCCGCTCGGCCTCGGGCGCCACGAACCGGCTGACGACGACGGGCATCATCAGGGTGGCGAGGCCGGCCTCGCCCAGGTGCAGAAACTGCTGATAGGCGGGGAAGGTCGGATCCTGCGGCGCGGGCGCCAGGGGCGTCGGGCCGTAGCGGGCCATCAGATATTCCATGATGGCGATCGACTCGACCATGACGACGTCGCCGTCCTCCATGGCCGGAATGTAGTCGGCGGGATTGACCGCCAGGAACGCGGGATCCTTCACGGCGGCCAGCATGTCCACCTGCCGCACCCGGTAGGGAAGCCCCATCTCCTCCAGAACCCAGACGACCCGCATCGACCGCGACGTCTGTCCGCCCCAAACGGTGATCATGCGCCTGCCCTTTCCTGGTGTGATTGAGGACCGACCGTAGCGGACCTTGGACCGTCCTGGCAGCCCAGACATGGCTCAGCAATATCCGTTCCACCCGATGGCGGAAACCTCATTGACCCGGCCCCTGGGGCCGCTCCGATACCTCCGGCGGTCAGCCATCAGCGAGGTGAGTCGTGAGCGCTTCCGTCCCGTCCCTGAACCCATCCGAGGCCGCGCGCCGGCTCGGCGTCTCAGCCAAGGCTCTGCGCCTCTATGAGCAGCGCGGGCTGGTCTCGCCCCTTCGCACGGGCGCCGGCTGGCGGGTCTATGGTCCGGGCGAAATGGTGCGCGCCGAGCAGATCGTCGGCCTGCGCGGCCTTGGCCTCAGCCTGGCGCAGGTGGCGCGGGTGCTGGGCGGCGACGCCGGGGCTCTGGCGGCGGCCCTGGCCGCCCATCAGGCGAGGCTCGAAAGCCGATCCCGCGAGACCGCCGAGGCGATCGACCGTGTCCGGGCCTTGCGGAGCGATCTGGCGCAGGGCCGGCCGCTGTCCGTCGCCGCCATTGCCGGTCTGGTCCAGTCGGCTAGCGAGGTTCATGCCGCTTTCGACCTGCCCTGGCCGTGGGGCGGCGAGCGGTTCGAGCTGCGGGGCGTTCGCCGCCTCACCTTCATCATCGGCCCGCTGGGCAGCGGCAAGACCCGCCTGGCCCGCCGTCTGGCCGAAGCCTTGCCCGGCGGGGTCTTCCTGCCGATGGAGCGGACCGAAGACGACGGCGTCGAGGCGCGGGCGAAGATGGCCGCAAATCCGCACCTGAAGGCCCGTGTTGAGGCGGCCCTGGCCTGGATGGTTGAAGATGGCGCGAGCGAAACCCCTGCCCTGCTCACCCTGCTCCTTGGCCTGGAGGCGGAGGGTTCCGGCCCCGTGGTGGTGGACATGGTCGAGCAGGGGCTGGACCAGGCCACACAGCAGGCCCTGATCGCCAACCTCCGCCGCCGCGACCCCGGCGCCGCGCGGCCGCTGTTCCTGATGACCCGGTCCAGCGCCATCCTCGATCTGGCGGACGTCCTCCCGGATGAGGCCATCCTCCTCTGTCCGGCCAATCACAGCCCGCCGCGGCTTGTGTCCCCCTACCCCGGCGCCCCCGGCTATGAAGCCGTGGCCACCTGCCTGGCGTCGCCGCAGGTGCGGGCGCGAACCGCGGGGATGATCGCCTGGCGACCGGAGATGGCTTGAATCCCAGCGGTGACACAACAGCCTGTCACTGCCCGACCACACCGGGACCTCTCTTGCAGCCTGCATCGATTTGATCAAGCTTGGTCCGGGATGCAACTCGCCCTTTCAGAGATCGCGGACCTGGCCACGGCAGCGTTCAAGGCCAACGGCTGCGACGACGCCAATACGGCCGCGATTTCCCGCACCATCGTCGCCGCTGAGCGGGATGGAGCGCGTTCACACGGATTGATCCGCGTCCCCGGCTATGTCGCGTCGTTGCGATCGGGCAAGGTCAATGGCGGCGCTCAACCGAGCGTCGCCCACACCACACCCGTCGTGCTGTCGGTCGATGGCGACCGGGGGTTTGCCCCTCTCGCGCTCGAACGGACGGTTCCGCTCCTCGCCGGGGCGGCCAAGACCTTCGGCGTGGCGGTCGCTTCTGTCAGGCGCACGCATCACTTCGCCGCCCTATGGCCGGAGGTGGAGTCCTTGGCGGCCCAGAATCTCATAGGGGTCGCCTGCGTCTGCTACCTGCCGGTCATGGCGCCCGCTGGCGGATCGGCGCCTCTGTTCGGCACGAACCCGATTGCATTTGGTTACCCGCGGCCAGGGCACGATCCAGTGATCGTGGACATGGCGACCGCCGCCATGGCGATGGGCGAAGTGCGGCTCGCGGCGCGCGAAGGCCGCCAGGTTCCCCCCGGCGTCGGACTCACGGCGGATGGCCGCCCAACCCTGGACCCTCGTGAGATTGTAGGCGGAATGCTGCTGCCGTTCGGTGGTTACAAGGGCTCCGCGCTTGCACTGATGGTCGAACTGCTTGCCGCTGGCGCCATCGGAGAGAGCTTCAGCTTCGAGGCGGCGGACGGTGACAACGCTGATGGGGGGCCGCCGATTGGCGGGGAGTTCCTGCTGGCGCTATCGCCAGAAATTATGGCCGGGCCCGGCTGGGCGGAGCACTCTGAAGACTTCTTCAAACGGTACGAAGCCATCCAGGGCGCGCGACTGCCGGGCACGCGGCGCCACCGGCTACGGACTGCAGGCGAAGTACGGGATGTCGATCCCGCACTAGTAACGACCATCAACGCTCTAGCTCGACGGTAAGCCCCGAGGATCCCGCCCGCCAGTCGCGAAGACGCCCACGGCGGCATCAACCACCGTGGGCGCTTCGCAACGTCAGTCCGGCGAAAAGCCTAGACCAACGCGTCCTTCAGGGCCTTGGCGGGCTGGAAGGCCAGCTTCCTGCTCGCGGCGATCTCGATCGCGGCGCCGGTGGACGGGTTGCGGCCGGTGCGGGCGGGCTTGTCCTGAACCTTGAACTTGCCGAATCCGGGGATGGACACTTCTTCGCCCTTGACGGCGGAGTCGCGGATGGCGGCGAAGACGCCGTCAACGATGGCCTTGGCCTGGGCCTTGGTCAGCTTGTCGTCTTTCGACGCCACGGCGTCGATGATGTCAGCGGTATTCAATGGAGTCTCTCCGTAAACAGAATCAGCCTCGAACCCTGCCAAGGCCGTGCATGGCTGTCACTACGCAACAGCGGGCTTGCCGTTCCCTAGCGACCGGCCCGACCCATGTCGAGGGACCATTTTGCGGAAAACGCGGGCCGGGCGCGGGCTTTGCTCGGCCGAACCGGGCTTCGCCGAAAGACGCAGACCTCACAATGAGGCGTGGTTTTGCTTGCCATGGCGACGCCAACCCTGTGTGATCCTCCACAACGGCGTCCCAGAAGGCCGACCCAGTAAGCGAGGCGACATGGCCGACGGCCGACGATCATCCTGGACCCTGGCGGCCTTCGCCGGGCCCTGTATCCCCCTGGCCGCCTTCGGTCTGCCGTTGGTCATCACCGTACCGACCTACTATGCGGAGACGCTTGGCGTCGGCCTTGCCCAGGTCGGGTTGGCCTTCCTGGCCGTGCGCCTGCTGGACGTGGTGTTCGATCCCCTGTTCGGCACGGTCCTGGACCGCACCCGCTGGTCCTTCGGCCGTTTCCGCGGCTGGCTGGCGATCAGCGTGCCGATCCTGCTGGTCTCCATCTACATGTTGTTCTTCGCCAAGGAGGGGGTCGGCTTCGGCTATCTGTTCGGTTGCCTCCTGGTCATCTACGGCGGCTATTCCATCGCCGTTCTGTCCCACACCTCCTGGGCCGCCACGCTTTCGACGGACTACAACGAGCGCTCGCGCGTCTACGGCTGGTGGCAGACCTTCAATGTACTGGGGATGATCCTGATCCTCGGCCTGCCGATCCTGCTGGGCGTCGCCAAGCTGGTTAAGACGCCCGGAGAGGTGATCCACAGCCAGGGCTGGTTCATCATTCTGTTGCTGCCGATCATGGCGGGCCTGGCGCTGTGGAAAGTCGGCGAGACGCCGTCGAAATCTGCCTCCCACGCCCATGACGCCAGGCTGGCCGACTATTTCCGCCTGTTCAAACGCCCGACCGTCATCCGCCTGCTGCTGGCCGACCTGCTGACAGGCCTGGCCCCCGGCATTGCCGGAATCCTGTACTTCTTCTTTTTCACCCGAGTGAAGGATTTTCACGGCATCGAGCCGATTGCCCTGCTGATGGTCTATTTCATCGCCGCGGCGCTCGGCGGCATGATCTGGACGCGGCTGTCACGCAAGGTCGGCAAGGCCAAGGCGCTGATCATCGGCTGCGTGGTCTATGCGGTTGTGCAGTTCGCCGTGGTCACCTTGCCGGCGGGCAACTTCCTGATGGCCATTCCCTATCTGATCGCCGCGGGCATCCCGTATTCGGCGGGCCCGCTGCTGCTGCGCTCGATGATGGCCGACTATGCCGATGAGGAGCGGTTGCTGACAGGCCATGACCGCACAGGCCTGCTGTACGCCATCCTCACCGGCACGGTGAAGATCGGCACCGCGCTGGCGTCCTGCAGCCTGATCATCCTTGAGGCCATTGGCTTCAACGCCAAGACGCCTGCGCTGAGCACGGCGGTGTCGATGCAGGGGCTCGAGGCGCTCTATGCCTTCGCGCCGGGCATCATCGGACTGCTCGCTGCGGCCTGTATGATCGGCTATCCCCTGACTCAGGAAAAGCACGCCGAGATTCTTCGCCAGTTGGGCGAGAAGAACGCCGCCGCTCCACCGCCCCAGCCCGAAGACGTGGTCGCCACAGGTCCCGATGTCAGCCCCAGAGCCGCCCAATAGCGACCGTCCCGCGCCAGAGCCGTCCCCTGCCCTCGCCCGGCTGCTGGACATCATGGCCCAGCTTCGCAATCCCGTCGGTGGTTGCGCCTGGGACCTGGAGCAGACCTTCGCCACCATCGCCCCCTACACGGTGGAGGAAGCCTATGAGGTGGCGGACGCCATTGAGCGCGGCGACCTGCGCGACCTGAAGGACGAACTGGGCGACCTGCTGTTCCAGGTCGTCTTCCACGCCAGGATGGCCGAGGAGGCCGGCGCCTTCGCCTTCGAGGACGTCGCCCAGGCCATCGTCGACAAGATGATCCGCCGCCATCCGCATGTCTTCGGCGAGGCCGGGCAGCGATCTTCCGGCCAGCAGGTGGTCGCCTGGGAAGTGATCAAGGCCCAGGAACGCGCCGCCAAGACCCGCACCGGCGTTCTCGACGATGTCCCCGCCGGCCTGCCCGCCATGACCCGGGCGGTGAAACTGACCAAACGGGCGGCCCGCGTCGGCTTCGACTGGCCCTCGACCGTCGAGGTCATCGACAAGCTGCAGGAAGAACTGGCCGAGCTGAAGGTCGAGATCGAGGCCGGCGATCACGCCAAGACCCGCGAAGAGCTGGGCGACCTGCTGTTCGTCGTCGCCAACCTGGCCCGCAAGCTGGATGTCGAACCCGAGGACGCCCTGCGCGCCGCCAACGCCAAGTTCATTCGTCGGTTCAGTTACATAGAGGCGGCTCTTGCCAAGGACGGCCGCACGCCGGACCAGTCGGACCTGGCGGAAATGGACGGCCTGTGGAACGCGGCCAAGGCGGCGGAGAAGGCGGGCGCTCCGGGCTAGTTCGGCGATTCGCCTCGGCTTCCGCCGCGGCCGGCGGCTCTGTCGATCTGCGGCAGGATGATTTTCCGCCAGGCGGCCGAGCCGGGATCGATCAGTTCGAAATGCCCGCCGGGCGTGACGATCGCCTTGGCGCCGTGACCCAGCCTGACCGCATAGCGGTTGCCGAATTCGCCGGGAACGATTGGATCACGGGCGCCGGAAATGATCACCGGCCCTGGCTCGACCGACTTCAGCCGCGCCGGCGAGGTGTCGCCATAGACATCGCCGCCGCGCGCCGCGTCCACCAGGTCGTCAATGGTTCCAGGCCCGCCGCAGCGGTCGGGCCCGTGGGCGCGGAAGTCTTCCAGGTCGTTGATCCCGGCCAGGCTGATCACCCCGCGCGGTGCGATCGGCACGTCGAGCCAGAGCGGGCTGGCCTTGGGCAGCCGGCCCCGCGCCGCGGCCCAGGTCGCCAGATGCCCGCCCGCCGAATGACCGACGAACACCACCCGCTTAAGGTCCAGTTTCCGCTCTCGCGAAAAGGCCCGCAGATGATCGACGCCCTGCGCCACGTCCTGGAACGTCCCCGGATAGCCACCGCCGGGATGGCCGATACGCCGGTATTCCAGGTTCCACACCGCATAGCCGCGATCTCGCAGGTCGGCGGCCAGATAGTCCATCAACTCCAGGCCGGGCAGGTTCGCCTGCCAGCAGCCGCCGTGGATCAGCACCACCACCGGCGACCTATGGGAAGTCCGGGCCTTGGGCAGCCAAAGTTCGCCGAACTGTCGAGGGTCGGCCCCATAGGCGATGCGTTCGTCCGCCGCCTGCCGGGGCCGGCCCAGCAGATCGCTGAAGGTAAGCAACGGCGCCGTATCGTCGGCCGTGGCCGCCACGACCGGATCGATCGCCCTGCCCCGCTCGACGGAGCCACAGGCCACAAGACCCAGACAGGCCAGCACGCCCAAAGCCATCAAGCCTTGGGCGCGAGCCCTCACGCGGCCTCAACCCGGGCGGTCGGGAACAGCCGCTCGAACCGGCCCAGGGCCTGGCCGTCCAGCCTAGCCCGGACCACCATCTCACCCTCGGCGGTGTCGTGCCGGTCGGTCACCCGGCCGTGCCGGTACAGCCAGGCCAGGGCCTCCCCGGCCCCCGCATCCAGCCGCACATCGACCTCCGGCGTCTCGTCGACCAGCAGGGCCAGGTGATTGAGCAGGGCTTCGCAGCCCTCTCCGGTGACGGCCGAGGCGACCATCGCCCCGGCCCGCCGCGCGGCGCCCTCGATATCGGCTCGCTCATCATCGGCGACCAGATCGATCTTGTTCCAGACCTCGATCAGCACCCGGTCCTCGTCGGTCTTGCCGACCCCGATCTCGGACAGCACCGTCTCGACATCGGCGGCCTGGGCCTCGGTGTCCGGCCCGGCGATGTCGCGGACATGCAGGATGACATTGGCCTCCTGCACCTCCTCCAGGGTGGCGCGGAAGGCCTCGACCAGTTCGTGCGGCAGGTCGGAGATGAAGCCCACGGTGTCCGACAGGATGGCCGGCCGGCCGCCCGGCAGCTTCACCGTCCGCAGGGTCGGGTCCAGGGTGGCGAACAGCATGTCCTGCGCCACCACGTCGGAATCGGTCAGCCGGTTGAACAGGGTCGACTTGCCGGCGTTGGTGTAGCCGACCAGGGCGATGGTCGGATAGGGCGCCTTCTGGCGGGCGGAGCGGTGCAGGGTTCGGGTGCGCCGCACCTCCTCCAGCTCCTTCTTCATCTTGACGATGCGGTCGGCGATGCCGCGCCGGTCAAGCTCGATCTGGGTCTCACCGGGACCGCCCGTTCGGCCGAAGCCGCCGCTCTGCCGCTCCAGGTGGGTCCAGGTGCGGACCAGCCGCGACCGCTCATAGGCCAGCCGGGCCAGTTCGACTTGCAGCTTGCCTTCCCGGGTGCGGGCGCGGCGCGCGAAGATCTCCAGGATCAGGCCGGTGCGGTCGATGACCTTGGCGTGGACGGCCTTTTCGAGGTTGCGCTGCTGAACCGGCGTCAGCTGGTCGTCGATGACCACGACGTCGATATCCTCGACCTCGCAGAGCAGGCGAAACTCCTCGACCTTGCCGCTGCCGAACAGCGTGGCCGGGGTCCGGCCCCGCAACGGGCTGATCAGGGTTTCGGTGATTTCCAGGTCGAGCGCCAGCGCCAGGCCGACCGCCTCTTCGAGACGAGCCTTGGGGTCGCGCGCCTGCGCCGCCCCTGATCGAACCGGATGGATGATCAGGGCCCGCTGGACCGGAACGGCGTGGTCTATGGTTTTGTTGGTCAATCGTCCTGCTCGGGACCCGGCTCGTAGAGCTGAACGGGCTGGGCCGGCATGATGGTGGAAATGGCGTGCTTGTAGACCAGCTGGCTCTGACCGTCCCGCCGCAGCAGGACGCAGAAATTGTCGAACCAGCTGACCACGCCCTGCAGCTTGACCCCGTTGACCAGGAAGATGGTGAGGGGGGTCTTGGACTTGCGCACGCTGTTGAGGAAGGTGTCCTGAAGATTCTGCTTCTTGTCGGTCATGGGGGTATCCCCTCTTTCTTATTTTGATCGAAGCGACAGAAGGTCGCTCCACACACAAGGTCGATGGTAGGCCGCGTGGTTCTAACGCGGCAACCGGGGCTCAGGCTGCATTCGTTCAGATGCCTGCATTCTGAGCGTGCTGGATATAGAGGCCGCGGAGCCGAAGCGCCATCTCTCCCGGATGACCATTTCCAACCGGTCTGCCATCGATGGAGGTGATCGGCGTCACCAGGGTCCCGGCGCCGGTGATGAAGGCCTCGCGGGCCTCCATGGCTTCCTGCGGGGTGAAGGCGCGTTCCTCGAACGTCAGGCCGGCGTCGGCGATGACGGCCAGCAGGCTCTTGCGTGTGATGCCGCGCAGGATATTGGCCTCGATATCCCTTGTACGCAGGACGCCGTCCCGGTCGAGGATCCAGGCGTTGGACGAGGCGCCCTCGGTGACGAAGCCCTGTGGATCGACGAACCAGGCCTCGATCGCCCCCTGCTCCCGGGCCGCCTGCTTGGCCAGCACATTAGGCAACAGGCCGACGGTCTTGATATCGCACCGGCCCCAGCGGTTCTCCGGCAGGGTGATCACGCCAGCGCCCGCCTCCGCCTTGGCGTTGGTCGCCGCGCGGTTCAGCGACTTGGCGGTGACCACCACCGACGGCGCCGTGGGCACGGTCGGAAAGGCATGGTCGCGGCGGGCGACGCCGCGGGTGACCTGCAGATAGACCAGTCCCTCGCGGACCCGATTGCGGCGCACGGTCTCCTTCAGGATGACGGTCAGGGCCTTGCGGCTCATCGGATGGTCGATGCGCAGTTCGTCCAGGCTGCGTTCCAGCCGCTCGAAATGCCCCTCGGCGTCGGACAGCTTGCCGCCCATCACCGCCCAGACCTCATAGACCCCGTCGGCCAGCTGATAGCCCCGGTCCTCGATATGGACCATGGCGCCGCCATGGGCGACGAACCGCCCGTTCACATAGGCCTGCCGCGACATCAGGCGTCCTCTTCTTCCACCACCCGGGCGCTGCTCAGGCCCAGGGACTTGAGTTTACGGTGCAGTGCCGAGCGTTCCATCCCGATGAAGGCGGCCGTCCGACTGATATTGCCGCCGAACCGCAGGATCTGGGCGTTCAGATACTCCCGCTCGAACAGCTCGCGGGCCTCCCGTAAAGGCAAGGCGATGATCCGCTCGGGCCCGATGGAACCGGCCTGGGCGTGGGACGACACTTCCGACGGCAGCATCTCGGCGGTGATCTCGTCCGCCGGATCGCCCGAGGCCAGGATCAGCATCCGTTCGATGTTGTTGCGCAGCTGGCGCACATTGCCCGGCCAATCGTGGACCTGCAGGGTCGCCATGGCGTCGGCCGCCAGTTTGCGGCGCGGCAGACCGGTGGTCTCGGCGATGCGGTCGATGAAATAGCCGATCAACTCGGGCACGTCGTCCCGCCGCTCGGCGAGGCCAGGCACCCGGATCGGCACGACGTTCAGCCGGTGGAACAGATCCTCGCGGAACCGCCCCGCGGCGATTTCCTCGCGCAGGTCGCGGCTGGAGGAGGAGATCACCCGCACATCGACCTGCACGTCCTGGTCGCCGCCGACCCGGCGGAACCTCTGCTCGACCAGCACCCGCAGGATCCGGCTCTGGGTCTCGCGCGGCATCTCTGCGACTTCGTCCAGATACAGGGTGCCGCCGTGGGCGTGCTCGAACACGCCGATCTTGCGCGGCCGGCCGCCCTCGCCTTCCTCGCCGAACAGCTCCAGGTCCATCCGCTCGGGCGCCATTCCGGCGGCGCTGATCGCCACGAACTCGCCCTTGCCGCGTGGACTGGCCCCGTGGATCAGCCGGGCGACCAGTTCCTTGCCCGATCCCGGCGGACCGGCGATCAGCACCCGACTGTTGGCCGGGGCCACCTTGGCCACCATCTGGCGAAGGGTCTGGGCGGCGCTGGAGCGGCCGATCAGGCCATCGGGGGTGAGGCTCTGGGCCCGCAGCCGTCGATTCTCCCGCTTCAGGTTGGCCGACTCCAGCGCCCGCTCGACCACCATCAGCAGGCGGTCGGACTTGAAGGGCTTCTCCAGAAACTCGTACGCCCCGCGCTTGATGGCGCTGACCGCCGTTTCGATATTGCCGTGGCCGCTGATCATCACGACGGGAAGATCCGGGTCCAGTTGCTTGACCAGGTCCAGCAGCTCCAGGCCGTCCATCCCCCCGCCCTGCATCCAGATGTCCAGCACCAGCAGCGCCGGCTTGCGCGCGCGGATCGCCGCCAGCGCCTGTTCGGCGTCGGCCGCGGTTCGCACGCCATGACCCTCATCCGTCAGGATGCCTGCCACCAGCTCTCGGATATCGGCCTCATCGTCGACCACCAGAACGTCAGACGCCATTGGTCACCTTTCGACTCTTTCGGACCTTCGGCTCTGCCTTGGGCAGGGCCGGGGCCGGGAACTGCAGTGTCACGCGGGCGCCGCTCAGGCCCACCGCGTCCGATAGGGAAAGCTCCCCGCCGTGTTCTTCCAGAATGCGTTTGACGATGGCCAAGCCAAGGCCCGTGCCCTTCTCCCGGGTCGTCACATAGGGCTCGGTCAGCCGATCCCTGTCCCGGGCGGGCAGGCCCACCCCGTTGTCCTCGATGATGAAGTTCAGGTCTGGACCGTCCAACGTCAGCACGGCCGAAATCCGTCCCTTGATCGATGAATCGGCCCGGCCGCTGATCGCCTCCGCAGCGTTCTTCAGGACGTTGGCCAGGGCCTGGGCCAGCATCCGGTCGTCGCAGGTCAGGATCAACCCCTCGGGGGGCTCGGCCATCTCCACGGCGATGTCCGGGCTGGCCACCCGCTGGGCGAAGACCGCCCGGCGCAGCAGCTCCGCCGGGTCATGCGGCCCGAACTTGGGCGTCGGCATCCGGGCGAAGGCGCTGAACTCGTCGACCATCCGGCCGATATCCCCGACCTGTCGGATGATGGTGTCGGTGCAGCGGTCGAAGGTTTCCAGGTCGCTGGTGATCTCCGCCCGGTACTTCCGGCGCAGCCGCTCGGCCGACAGCTGGATCGGCGTCAGGGGATTCTTGATCTCGTGGGCGATGCGCCGGGCCACGTCCCTCCAGGCGGCGTTCCTCTGGGCGGTCACCAGCCGGGTGATGTCGTCGAAGGTCAGCACCACGCCATCGGCGCCGGCAAGCCCGGCCCGCACACGCAGGCGCAGGGTTTCCCCGTGGCGGACGATGTCCACCTCGGACTCGGCCTCGACACGACCGGCCAGAGCCCCCGCGACCACGGCGGCAAGCTCCGGCGCGACCTCGGACAGAAGCCCGCCCTGCATGGCTCCGTCCTCGGCGTCGAGCAGGCGGGCGGCCTGGCGGTTGGCGGCTGAGATCCGTCCGTCCGCATCGACCCCGAGTACGCCGGCGCTGACCCCGAGCAGCACGGTCTCGATGAACATCCGCCGGGATTCGGCGTCGAGACTTGCCGCGGTCAGGGCCGCCTGCTGGGCCTCAAGATCTCCCGCCATGCTGTTGAAGGCCCTGCTCAAAACAGCAACATCCTCGGGCTCCTCACCCAGCACGACCCGCGCCTGAAGATCGCCGGACGCCACCTGGCCCGCCGCCTTGACCACCCGCGCGATCGGAACGGCGATGGAGTTGGCCACGGTGATGGCCAGCCAGATGGCGGCGATCAGCACCAGCAGCGCCGTCTCCAGGAAGCTCAGCGCAAAGGCCGCCTGAACCATGCCGCGCCGCTGGGAGGCGTCGCGATAGGCGATCAGGGCCGCTTCGGTCTCGCGCAGGTGGGCCAGGATGCCCTGGTCCACGGGCCGAACGACATAGAGATAGGCCCCATCCTTGAAATCCTTCAACCTGTAGAGGGCCCGGAACAGGTCGGCGGACTCGAAAGGTCGCAGGGAGATCTCGGTTTCCGCCACCTTGAAGCTGGCGTCTGGTGGAGCAAGGAAGGGCGGCGGATCGTCCGCCTCGGCCCGCGCCAGGATGCGTCCGTCACGGTCCAGCACATAGGCGGCCGTGAACCCGCGATAGGAGGCCTGGGTCGCCATGAAATGGCCGAAGGCGACGGGCCTGGCCTGGATCGAGGCCGAAGCCTCGTTCAGGTCGCCGGCCATCAGGGTCATGTTGTTGCGGATGTCCTGGCTCTGTTCGGCGACATAGGAGCGGGCGACATTGCCGCTGTTGCGCACCACCGTCTGGACCCGCTGGCTGAACCAGTCCTCGACGCCCCGGGTCACCAGGGCTCCGGAAAACAGCGCCACCACCAGGGCCGGCGCGACCGCCGCCACGGCGAACAGCAGCAGAAACCGCCGATGAAGCCTGGCGCCCGCATCGCCGGACCCGCTGTCGATCACCCGCGAGACCCGCCGCCCGATCAGCACGGCGACGCCGAGGATCAGGATCAGGTTGAAGCCGAGAACAATGAGGACGGTCCGGCTGGCCGGTCCGACCAGTTCCCCGGCCGGCGGCGAGGTCGCCAGAAAGGCCCCGAGCGCCGTAACCGCCGTCGCCAGGGCGAAGGCCCCGCCCAGCAGATAGCGTGACCCCAGCGCGCGCCGCCAGGCCGGCGGGGCGTCGGATGTTGGCTGGATCACGCCGATATCGGGCAAACGCGCACTCATCACACTGAGACTAAGTGTATATGTGCCTAAAATCCAACACCTATGTGGCGCGAATACGTCAGCGCTTGCCGCGGGTCAGTTCCACCCCCAGGTCGACGATCTTTTTACGCAGGGTATTTCGATTCAGGCCAAGGATGTCCGCCGCCCGAACCTGGTTGCCGCGCGTCGCCGCGAGGGTCAGTCGGATCAGGGGGCGTTCGACCTGCTCCAGGATGCGATCATAGAGGCCGGCGGGCGGCACGCCATCGGGCTGGTCGGCGAAATGACTGGCCAGATGCCGCTCGACCAGGGTCGACAGGGTCATCGGCCCCTCTTCTCCGACCGCGACCGGCGTCTGTTCCTGAAGCTCCCGCTCGACGATGCGGGCGGTGATCAGATCCTCGGCGTAGAGGGCGCAGACCCGGCGGATCAGGTTTTCCAGTTCGCGGACGTTGCCGGGCCAGGCGTGGGTCTTCAACCGCTCGAGGGCGGTCTGGTCAATCGTCTTGGACGGCAGGCCCTCGCGGGCGGCGCGCAGCAGGAAACTGCGAGCCAGGTCCGGAATATCCTCGGCCCTGTCGCGCAAGGGCGGCAGGCGCAGCGGCGCGACGTTGAGACGGAAGAACAGGTCCTCCCGGAACAGGCCCTGGCGGATCAGACTGCGCAGGTCGCGATTGGTGGCGGCGATCAGCCGGACATTGGGCCGGCGGCCGGTCTTGGGGTTCAGGGCCGGCTCCGCGCCGTCGATGACCCGCAGCAGGCGGCTCTGGGCGTCCAGCGGCATGTCGCCGATCTCGTCCAGGAACAGGGTGCCGCCATCGGCCTCGACCAGCTTGCCCAGGTCGCCTTCGCCGCGGCCGAACAGCTCGGTCTCCACCCGCTCGCGCGGCACGGCGGCCAGGTTGATGACCACGAACTTGCCGTCGCGTCGGCGTCCCAGATCATGCAGGGCCCGGGCGACCAGTTCCTTGCCGGTGCCGGATTCGCCGAGGATCAGCACCGTCAGGTCGGCGCCGACCAGCCGGGCGATGGTGCGATAGACGTCCTGCATCGGCGCCGAACGGCCGATCAGCGGCAGCCGTTCATCCTTCAGCGCCCGGGCCTGGGCCTTGGAGGCCTCGGAATCGGCCGGCCGGGACAGGGCGCGGCGGGCGGCGGCGGTGACATCGTCCAGGTCGAACGGCTTGGAGACATATTCGAACGCCCCGGCGTCGGCGGCGTTGACCGCGGTCAGAAGGGTGTTCTGGGCGCTCATCACGATGATCGGGAGCTTGGGCCGATCCTTGCGGATACGGGGCAGGACGTTGAAGACGTTCTCGTCGGGCATCACCACATCGGTGACGATCAGGTCCCCCTCGCCTTCCGACACCCACTTCATCAGGGTGGTGACATTGCCGGTCGCCCGGACCTGATAGCCCAGCCGGGTAAAGGCCTGGCTCAGCACCAGCCGGATCGAGCTGTCGTCATCGGCGATCAGGATCTTCTTGTTGGCGGGATTCATTGAGGGGACGTCTCCGACGCGACAGGCAACAGCACACGAAACACGGTGCGACCGGGCTCCGACTCGAAATCGATCAGGCCGCCATGGGCGTTGACCAGTTTGGCGACCAGCGGCAGGCCGAGACCCGCGCCATTGGCTTTTGAGGTGACAAACGGCTGGAACAGATGGTCGCGCACCGTCGAGGAGACGCCCGGGCCATTGTCCTGGACCCGGATCTCGATGGGGGCCGCTTTCTGGATGCGGCCGTCAGCCGCCCGCACGCGGACACCGGGGCGCCAGGCGGTGGAGACCGTCAGCTCGCCGCGGCCATCGCGACGGCTGTGGGCGGCCTCAGCGGCGTTTTTCACCAGGTTGAGGAAGACCTGGATCAGGTGGTCCTCATCGCCGGAGACCGGCGGCAGCGAGGGATCGTAGTTTTCCTTCAGCACCAGGCCGTCGGCCACGCCGTTGGCGGCCAGGGCGCGAACCCGATCCAGCACCTCATGGATGTTGACGGCGGTCCGCTGCGGCAGGGCCTCATCGGAGAAGGCCTCCATGCGATCGACCAGCCGGCGAATCCGCTCGGTCTCATCGACGATCAGCTGGGCAAGGGGCGCATCTTCCGCGGCGGCCCCGGTCTTCAGCAGCTGGGCCGCGCCGCGAATGCCGGCCAGCGGGTTCTTGATCTCATGGGCCAGCATCTGGCCCAACCCCACCACCGACCGCAGCCCGGAGGCGTCGGCGGCGTGGTCAAACCCCATGGTCCCCCCCTTCACATGCAGGGTCAGCAGCACCGAACCGCCGGCCATGGGCGTCGCCGCGCCATCGGCCAGAAAGGCCGGCTGTCCGAACAGACCGATCTGGATGCCATGCTCGCGAACCCGGGCGCCTTCGCTCAGGGCCCGGTCGAGCAGCCGGACCAGCGGCGACTCGGCTGGCAGGGCGGCGCGGATGTGACCCCGGGCCAACAGGGCCAGGCCTTGGCCGAACAGGGCCTCGGCGGCCTCGTTTACCGCGACCAGGGCTCCGGCCTTGTCGACCACCAGGGCCGGCTCGGGACTGAATTCGAAGGCGGCCGATTTCAACGCCTCGGCGGCGGCGATGCTCAGGGTGGCTTTCATGGCGTCCATCATGCGGCCAGCCTCCGGTCGGGGCTTGTCCAGAGATCGATCAGCGCCGCCTCGACCTCGGCCGGGGTCTCCAGACGGCAAAGCGTGGCCCGGGCGGCGCGGCGCGCCTCGGGGCCAAAGGGCGCGGGGGCGGCCTCGATGTAGGAGGCCAGGTGCTTGCGGAACATCTTCAGGCCGATCCGGTCGCCGTAGAAGCGCAGGGCGTCGCGGAAATGATCCAGGGCGACGGTCAGGCGGGTGTCCATGTCGGGCTCGACGAAGGCCTGCCCGGACAACGCCGCGTCCAGCTGGGCGGCGATCCACGGCCGGCCATAGGCGCCGCGTCCGATCATCACTCCGTCCGCGCCGCTGGCGCTGAGGGCCTCACGGGCGGTGGCCGCATCGACGATGTCACCGTTGACGATGACCGGGATGCTGACCGCCGCCTTGACCTCGGCGACCGCCGACCAGTCCGCCTGGCCCTTGTAGAACTGCGCCCGGGTGCGGCCGTGGACGGTGATGGCCTTGGCGCCCACAGCCTCGGCCCGGGCGGCCAGCTCCGGCGCATTGCGGCTGGCGTCGTCCCAGCCCAGGCGCATCTTGACGGTGACCGGGACATCCACCGCGTCCACCGCGGCGGCCACCAGGCTTTCGGCCAGATCGAGATCCCGCATCAGGGCGGACCCCGACTGGGATCCGGTGACCTCCTTGGCCGGACAGCCGAAATTCAGGTCGATAATCTGGGCGCCGGCCTCGGCGGCCATGCGCGCCCCGGCGGCCATCAGGGCCCGCTCGCGTCCGATAAGCTGAACCACCATCAACGGCAGTCCCTCGCCGACGGCGGCGCGGCGGACGATATCCGGGCGGCCGCGGGCAAACTCGGCGCAGGCGACCATCTCGGTGGCGACATAGGCCGCCCCGAGTTTTGCTGCAGCGCGGCGGAACGGCAGGTCAGAGACCCCCGTCATCGGGGCCAGCCAAACTTGGCTGCCCACGGCTTCGCGACCGACTTGGAGCGATTTGCTCATTTCTTGCTCATCCCCACCGCTGTCTTTTTAGGCATATTGTGCGGCGCCGTAAAGGTTGGAGATGCGACCGCCGGCCCTTAAAAGCAGGTCATGTGTTTTGCCGCCATCATCGTCGCCGCCGGAACCGGCTCCCGGGCCGGATCCGGCCCCCCCAAACAGTGGCGAGTGCTGGCTGGAAAGCCCGTTCTGCGGTGGTCGGCCGAGGCCCTGCTCGGCGCCGGGGCGGCTGAACTGGTCGTGGTCGTGAGCCCTGAGGGCGAGGCCGAGGCGCGGGCCGTTCTTGCGGGGCTGACGGGCTGGCGGCTGGCGTCCGGCGGCGCGACGCGGGCCCGGTCGGTGCAATCGGGCCTCGCGGCTCTGACCGTTTCACCGGAAACACCGGTTCTCGTCCACGACGCCGCCCGGCCCCTGGTCACAGGCGCCCATGTGTCCGACCTGCTGACCGCCCTG
Organism: Caulobacter sp.; assembly: GCA_044239675.1. Taxonomy (GTDB): domain Bacteria; phylum Pseudomonadota; class Alphaproteobacteria; order Caulobacterales; family Caulobacteraceae; genus Caulobacter. Next base: position 295,711 of record JBIIAX010000001.1, on the reverse strand, counting down.
GAAACGGCGGACGCCGCCCTCCCCGCTCTGGCTGTGGCCGATACCCTCCGCCGGGTGGAGGCGGGCCGGACCGTGACGGTTCCCCGCGACGGCCTCTGGCGCGCCCAAACGCCGCAGGCCGCCCGCCGCGGTCGCCTGGAAGCCGCCTATGCCAACTGGCCTGGCCCGGACGAGCCGACCGACGACGCCGCCGTGGTCGAGGCCGACGGCGGAACCATCGCCCTGACCCCCGGCGATCCCGCCCTGATGAAACTGACCTACCCGGAGGACTTCCACATGGCCGAACAGCTGGCGGGCGGCGCCCGGATCATGCGCATCGGCCAGGGCTTCGACGCCCACAGATGGGGGCCCGGAGAGGCCGTCTGGCTCTGCGGCGTGCGGATCGACCACGACCAGACCCTGATTGGCCATTCCGACGCCGACGCCGGCCTGCACGCCCTCACCGACGCCCTGCTGGGCGCGCTCGGGGAAGGCGACATCGGCGACCACTTCCCGCCGACCGATCCGCAATGGAAGGGCGCCGACAGCGACATCTTCCTCAAACACGCCGCCAACATGATCACTGGCCGCGGCGGACGCATTCTCAACGTCGATGTGACCCTGATCTGCGAGCGTCCGAAGATCAAACCGCACCGCGCCGCCATGCGCCAGCGCCTCGCCGATCTGCTGGACCTTCCCCTCGACCGGGTCAGCGTCAAGGCCACCACCACCGAGGGCATGGGCTTCACCGGCCGCCAGGAGGGCCTCGCGGCCCAGGCCGTCTGCCTCGTCGAAACCCCCGCCTAGCGCTTCAGTCCGGGCGGACAGGCCTGCCGGGCCTCCGCCGGCGGCCGTCGTCCCGCCATATGGTCGATCAGCGCCCCAACGACATTGGTGTAATCGTCGGTCCAGGGCCGAACCTGTCGCCGGGTGGGTCCATGCCAGCGATGGTCGGCGCGATAGGCCGCCAGGGCCTCGGGGCTTTTGGCCACCACCATCACATCCTCATCCGAGGCGGCATATTGGGCGGTGCATTCCGGCGCCCGATACCCCTGATACAGGCTGTAGCCCCCGGCCGCCCTGACCACCGCCGCCGCCGCCCCGGTCAGCTCCAGATGGCGGTTGGACAGGTGCAGGATGACCACCCCGTCGGGTGTGATCCGCGCCAGATAGCCCCGCATGGCCTCCACTGTCAGCAGGTGGGTCGGGATGGCGTCGGAGGAAAAGGCGTCGATCAGCAGGATGTCGAAGGTCCCCGGCGCCTGTCGGTTCAGGGTCAGCCGCGCATCGCCCAGCACATAGTCGATCGGCCCCTGGGCGCACTGGCTGGTGTAGCTGAAGACCTTGGGATCGCTGGCCAGGGCGATGACCTGGGGATCGATCTCGAAGAAGGTCAGGTGGTCCCCGGCCCGGACATAGGAGGCGACCGCACCGCTGCCCAGCCCAACGGCGCCGATCCGCGCGGCCGGCCGGGCCGAGATCTGCCGGATGAACACCTGACCGATCGCCCCTTCGGGCGCGTAATAGACCAGCGGCCGGCACTGGAACGGTCCGCCGACCGCCTGGGCGCCGTGCAGGGTCGTTCCGTGCGACAGCACCCGCACCGGCCCGCCGAGCTCCTTCACCGAATTGAGCGCCAGATGGACCACCCCGAAGAAGCTGCGGCGGCTTTCGTAGAAGTCGTTGCGGTCCTCGACCGCCCTGGCCGCAAGGCTGAGCAGCAGGATGGCCAGAAAGAAGGTCCAGGCTCGCCCGCGCAAGGCAATGCCGGCGATGGCCACGGCCAGCAGGCCGCCCGCGGCGATATAGAAGACCAGGCCCTTCTGATCGGCGGGGGGAAGGCCGTCGAGGATGGCGGCGCCGAAGTGGGCGACCAGGCTGCCGGCCATCGCCAGGATCAGGAAGCCCATCTCGACCCGGCTCAGCCGGCCCCGTCCCGCGGGGCGCACAAGGGCGCAAAGGCCCAGGACGATGGCGTACTCCAGGACAGTGTTGAAGATCACCGGCGCCAGAAAGGCGTTGAACGCCCCGCCGACCACGCCGCCGATCGACATGCAGAGATAGAACTCGGTCAACCGATCCGGCGCGGGCCGCCGCGCCACCAGGGCCTGATGGCAGACCAGGGCGCAGAGAAAGAAGGTCGCCAGGTGCAGGGCCATGATCAGCAGGACATTGCGCCCGCCGAACGGCAGCGAGGCGACGCTGACGATCAGGGCTGTGGACATCAGGATGACGGCCAGCCGGGGATGGATCATCGGCCGGCGCTGGAAAGCGATGATGAAGGTCAGCAGGTACAGCGACAGCGGCGCCACCCACAGGAAGGGCGCGCTGGCCACGTCCGTCGCCAGATGGGCCGTAACCCCCAGCATCAGGCTGGACGGCAGGGCGGCCAGGGCGATCCAGACAAGTCGCTGGCGCCAGCTGGCGGCCTCGGCGACGGGCGGCTGGACCTCTGAGGCGGAACTGGCGGGTCGCCGCCGGATGCTGAAGGCCAGGCCGCCAAGGATACAGACGAACAGGACGTAGGCCCCGCTCCATCCCCACCGCTGCGCCTGCAGCGCCAGGGTCGGTTCGACCAGGATCGGATAGGCGAGCAGCGCCAGCAGGCTGCCCAGGTTGCTGGCGGCGTACAGGGCCCAGGGTTCCGGCCCGCCCTCCCGGCCGTGAACCTTGGAATACCAGGCCTGGACCAGCGGCGCGGTCGCCGACAGGGCCGCGAACGGCGCGCCAATGGAGACGGTCAGCACGGCCAGCAGCCAGAGGACCGGCGCATTGGAACTGGGCTCCCCGAACAGGCCGGTGATCCTCAGCGGCAACAGGCTGCCCGCCAGCACCAGCACCGCCAGGTGAACCACCACCTGCGTCCGCGCCGCCGGGATCTTCTGCAGCACATGAGCGTAGCCGTAGCCGACCAGCAGGGCGGCCTGGAAAAAGGCCATGCTGGTGTTCCACACCTGGGGCGATCCGCCCAGCTGCGGCAGGACCAGCTTGGCCACCATCGGCTGGACCATGAAGACCATGGCCGCCCCGCAGAAGACGGCCAAGACATAAATCCAGGGGAACCGCTGGTTGGCGACCGGAAATTCCGTTGCGGTCATGAACTCTCGAATCGTCTTCGGCGGCGGTTTGGCCGATGGTGGGCTGACGGCGCCGGCCTTGCCAGTCATGATCGGCGGACAGGACCATCACCGGGCCGGTCGCCCTGGCCGCCCTTGCAGGAGCTCCCGATGTTTTCAGTCGAGATCCAGACCCTCGCGCGGCTGCTGCTGGAGGAATGCCGGGACCGCTCCCTGCGGATCGTCACCGCCGAAAGCTGCACCGGCGGCCTGGTCTCCGGCGCCCTGAGCACCATCCCGGGGGCGTCGGATGTGCTGGAGCGGGGCTTCGTCACCTACAGCAACCGGGCCAAGCAGGAGGTGCTCGGCGTCCCCGGCGACCTGCTTGCCGATCATGGGGCAGTGTCGGAACCCGTGGCGCGGGCCATGGCGGAGGGCGCCCTGGAGGCCAGCAATGCTCACCTGGCGGTGTCGATCACCGGGGTCGCTGGCCCCGGCGGCGGCTCGCCGATGAAGCCGGTCGGCACGGTCCACTTCGCCACCGCCCGCAGCAACAAGGGCATCCGCCACGCCATGGAGCGTTTCGACGGCCCCGACCGCCTCGACGTCCAGCTGGCGGCCGTCGCCATGGCCCTGACCCTGTTGCGGGAGGCGATCTGATCCTGCCGGGGCCTACCCCCGCCCGATGAAGGGCATGTTGGTGGCCATCACGGTGAGAAACTGGACGTTGGTGTCCAGCGGCAGTCCCGCCATGTAGACCACAGCCTCGGCCACGTGGCGGACGTCCATCACCGGCTCGGGCAGGATGCGGCCGTCAGCCTGGGGCACACCCCGGGCGATCGGCGCGGCCATCTCTGTCGCCGCATTGCCGATGTCGATCTGACCGCAGGCGATGCCATAGGCGCGGCCATCGAGCGAGGTCGACTTGGTCAGGCCGGTGATCGCATGCTTAGTCGCGGTATAGGCGGCGCTGCGCGGCCTGGGGCTGTGGGCCGAGATCGAGCCGTTGTTGATGATCCGGCCGCCCATCGGGTCCTGCGCCTTCATCATCCGGAACGCCTGCTGGGTACAGAGGAAGGCGCCGGTCAGGTTGGTGTCGACCGCCCGACGCCATGAGGCCAGGTCCAGGTCTTCCAGCGGAACCGGCGGAGCGCCGACCCCGGCGTTATTGAACAGCAGGTCCAGCCGCCCAAAGCGCGCCATGGTCGCGGCGAAAAGCGACTCGACCGATGCGGGATCACTGACATCGGAGGGGAAGGCCAGGGACGTCGCCCCCTCGCCCAGCCCAGCAACGGTCTCGGCCAACGCCGCCTCGCGACGGCCCGACAGGACCACCGCGAAGCCTGCCTTTGAGAGGGCGACGGCGCAGCCCCGCCCGATGCCGCTGCCGGCTCCGGTGATCAGGGCGACCTTGGGAGCGGCGACGGCGTCGGTCATGACGCTCTACCGCTGCTTGATCGCCGACCGGCCCAGGTAGATGGCCTGGTCATCCAACTGCTCTTCGATGCGCAGCAGCTGGTTGTACTTGGCGGTACGGTCGGAACGGGCCAGCGAGCCAGTCTTGATCTGACCGCAGTTGGTGGCCACGGCCAGGTCGGCGATGGTGCTGTCCTCGGTCTCGCCCGAGCGGTGGCTCATCACCGCCGTATAGCCGGCGCGGTGGGCCATATCGACGGCGTCCAGGGTTTCGGACAGCGTGCCGATCTGGTTGACCTTGACCAGGATGGAGTTGGCCAGGCCCTTGTCGATGCCCATCGACAGGCGCTTGGGATTGGTCACGAACAGGTCGTCGCCGACCAGCTGCACCTTCTTGCCGAGCGCGTCGGTCAGCAGTTTCCAGCCTTCGAAGTCGTCCTCGCCGCAGCCGTCCTCAATGGTGGCGATGGGGAACTTGGAGACCAGATCCTCGAGATATTTGACCATCCCGGCCGGATCGAGGCTCTTGCCCTCCCCTTCCAGCTCATACTTGCCGTTCTTGAAGAACTCGGTGGAGGCGACGTCCAGGCCGAGCAGGAAGTCGGCGCCCGCCTTGTAGCCGCAGGATTCGGCGGCCTTCATGATGAAGGACAGGGCCTCATCGGCCGAGGCCAGGTTGGGGGCGAAGCCGCCTTCATCGCCGACGTTGGTGTTGTGGCCGGCGTCCTTCAGGGCCTTCTTCAGGCCCTGGAAGATCTCCGCGCCCATCCGCAGGCCCTCCGAGAAGCTGATCGCTCCGGTCGGCAGCAGCATGAATTCCTGGATATCGATCGGGTTGTCGGCGTGGGCGCCGCCGTTGATGATGTTCATCATCGGCACGGGCAGGACGCGGGCGGAAACGCCGCCGATGTATTTGTAGAGCGGCAGGTCAGCGGCCACGGCGGCGGCCTTGGCGGTGGCCAGCGACACGCCCAGGATGCCGTTGGCGCCCAGGCGGCTCTTGTTCTCGGTGCCGTCCAGCTCGATCAGGATGGTGTCGATCCGGCGCTGGTCGGCGGCTTCCTGGCCGACCAGGGCGTCGAAGATCTCGCCATTGACCGCATCGACGGCCTTCAGCACGCCCTTGCCGCCATAGCGGGCCTTGTCGCCATCGCGCAGCTCGACCGCCTCGTGGGCGCCGGTGGAGGCGCCGGAGGGCACGCCGGCCCGGCCGAAGGAGCCGTCTTCCAGGACAACATCCACCTCGACCGTGGGATTGCCCCGGCTGTCGAGGATTTCGCGAGCGATGATGTCGATGATTTCGGCCATGGGGGTCCCCTGTTTGCGCGGAGCACGGCTTAGCCGCGCAACGCCGGTTGGGCAACCTTGGGGGCCGCATTCCAGGCCGGGGTCGCGCACCTCGCGGGGGTTGGCGCCTGCTTCGGCGGCGCGAGCCGCGCGTTGACTGCCCTAACGGCCGCTTGGCAAGCCTGCCGCAAAATGGAGGATCCCCATGCTGCTGGTCGAGAAGAAGGACGGCATCGCCGTCGTCACCCTGAACCGCCCCGAGGCGATGAACGCCCTGTCCAAGGCCATGCGCTCGGAACTCTACAAGGCGATGACCGCCATCGACGCCGACCCGGAGGTCAGCGTTGTCGTCCTGACCGGCGCCGGAACCCGGGCCTTTACGGCCGGGCTGGACCTGAAGGAACTGGGCTCCGATCCCAAGGCCATGGGCGCCGCCAACGCCGAGGGCGCCGAAGAAAACCCGGTCAAGGCGGTGGAGCTGTGCAGCAAGCCGGTGATCGGGGCGATCAATGGCGTGGCCATCACCGGCGGCTTTGAGCTGGCCCTGGCCTGCGACGTGCTGATCGCCTCGGAAAACGCCCGCTTCGCCGACACCCACGCCCGGGTCGGCATCATGCCGGGCTGGGGCCTGTCGCAGAAGCTGTCCCGCCTGCTGGGCGTCTACCGCGCCAAGGAACTGTCCCTGACTGGAAACTTCCTCGATGCGAAGACCGCCGCCGACTGGGGCCTGGTCAACCGCGTCGTCCCGGCCGAAGACCTGCTGCCCGCGGCGATGAAACTGGCGGCCGACATGGCCACCATCCCGGTGGAGACCTTGAGCTTCTACAAGCGCCTGATCGACGACGGTTTCGCCGAAAGCTTCGGCGACGGCATGAAGCTGGAACACAAGCGCTCCAGCAAGCACAACCGCGAAGTCACCCCCGAGGCCGTCGAGGCCCGCCGCGCCGGCATCCAGGCGCGCGGACGCGGGCAATAGACCTGCTGGCGGCGCCGTCGTCCACGGGCGGCGCCGGCTAGCCCTTCAGCCAGTCCCGCCAGGGCGCCCAGCCGTTGAACGCCTCCGCGATCAGCCCATAGCCCTCGGCGTTGGGATGGGCTCCATCGCCGGCGGCCGCCTGGGCCCACCAGACCGACCAGTCCGGCACGACCGCCGCCAGGTCCAGGACCGGAACGCCTTCCGCCGCGCAGACCCCGGCCAGGGCCCCGGCGATGCCCCGCAGGGCCGCCGCCGGCTTTTCCGCCGTGGTGAACACCGGCGGCAGGACGAAGAACACAGCCCTGCCCGCCTCGCGCGACGCGCCGATCAAGGCCCGGGCGTTGGCCGCCGTCTCATCGAGCCCGACGCCGCGCACCAGGTCATTGGTCCCGAAGGCGAAGACCACCGCCCGCCGGTCGCCGGCGCCCAGCCGGGCGGCCAGTTCCGAATCGGCCCGCCGCAGAACCTCGGCGCTGCTGTCCCGCCGCACACCCAGGTTATAGGCCGTCAGGTCATGGCCGCCGGATCGGGCCGCCGCGACAACCCGCCCGACCCAGCCCAGGCCGCTGTCATCCCCAACCCCGGCCACGAAACTGTCGCCGACGAAACAGGCCCTCAGGTCGGTCATGCCACGCTCCATACGGAAATCGGCGCCCGGGTTGCCCCGGACGCCGCAAAATTCCAGTCTAATCCTTTGAAAGGACTAGTCTTCCTTCGGCGTCATGATCTGACGGCCGTTGTACATGCCGGTCTTCAGATCGACATGGTGCGGACGGCGCATCTCGCCGGTGTCCTTGTCCTCGACGAAGGAGTTGGCGCCCAGGGCGTGGTGCGAGCGTCGCATGTTCCGCTTGGAAGGCGAGGTTTTGCGTTTAGGAACGGCCATCGAAAAATCTCTGCTCGCTGAGCATGAAACGGGTACGGCGGCCGGAAAGGGCCGCCGCGTGAGCGGGCGTATATGCCTGAATGGTCGAAGGGATGCAAGTCCGCCGCCACGGCGACCAACGGGACGATGTCGAGGCGGTCTTCAGAGGGCAAGGGTTGGCTCCCCGAGGGATTCGAACCCCCATCATAAGATCCTACGTTGGAACAGGGGAGCCACAGCCTGGAGTGTCAGATGCTGACGCCGATCCGTCAACCCACCGCCAGAACGGGCAGGCTGACCTTGGCCTGATGCCGCCGCATCGGCCCGAGCTTGCCGTCAGCCAAAACCTTTCCAGGCGCATCGACCGTGGCGATCGGGTGGCTCCAACTGACGTCGTTCGCCGTCCACCGCGCAACCCAGGCCGCCTCCTTGGCCTGCCATCTCAGGACGCGACCAAATGTGGGTCCCTTCTGGGCGGCCAGCTTGCCGGTCACCCACTGAAGATCGGCGGGCCGATCGTAACGCAACGCCAGACCCGCCAACAGATCCATCAGCCGCACGTTCAGCTGGGCCCCCGCGCGGGGGCCAAAATCGCAGGCGATCCGTGATCCGAGCCGCAGCCAACGGATCGCTCCGTCAATATCCCGCTTGGCGACGCAGTCGAGCGCGGCGATCTCCCAACTCCATCCAGGAACGGCCAGCCATGGAGACTTTTTCGGCAGGGCCGCGTCTTCCGCGGGTGGGAGCGCGGGAACGAACAGGCCCTGCCCGTTCAGAAGAGATTTCGGCGGACTTCGAAGTCTGCAGGTTCCATTCGATACATAGAAGGGTATGCCGCTTCCAACCTTGACCGAAATGATCTCGGACCCTCCCGCAACCCTTGGTGGAGGATGGCGGTCGGGGACCATGTAGAAGCCATCGGGCAGTCCGATCCGAATCTCATGCAACCGCGAAGAAGCGCGCTCTTCCCTTTGCCTGTCGGACAGAAATCTCGGCGCAAAGCGGTTGCTTACAAACAGCAGGGCGTTTCTCGTCAACGGCTGCGACGACAGGGCGCGTCCCGCCAGCGCCAGAACAGCCGCCGCGCCGGTGGTGAGAACAATGCGGCGGTCCCGCAATTCGGCTCCCTTTGGCCTTGCCCTGTAGGCGCTGCGGATCCAGGCGAACTTGACCGGCAAGCCAAGGACCAGGATCGCCACGGCCAGGCTGGGCAGCAGCGCCCGCAAGGCAAAGGTCATGATGTTCAATCCGGCCCAGGCCCGCATAGGCATGGCGTTGAGCAGGTCCCTGACCAGCTCTGGCCCGGAATGTCCCGGCGGCCGGAACAACACGTCGGAAGGCAGTTCCAGCCCGCCGAAAAGCCAAGCGCCATAGGCCATGCGGATTTCCAGCCACGTCCAGAACAGCAGGAGTCCAAGGACCAGCAGTTGCTCGAGCCGAAAGTCCGGAGAACGGCCGACCAGGCGGTTAAGGCGGAATCCCGCGACACCGGCCACCGAGACGGGCGTCGGGCTCATCAAGGGATTGCCAAGCCCAAGGCTCTTGTAGCGATATTTTTCAGGGAGGCGGACGAGATGAGCCGCGCAGTCCCAGGCCGCCTTGCGGGCCTTGTAGGCATAGACCACGGCGCAGAGGGAGATAAGCAGCCAGACAAGGGCCGCCAGAGGTGTCGGCACGGGGACCTCGAACCCTCCGACCTTGATAGGCACATTCGCCTTGAGGGCCTTCACTTCGTCCTGAGCCGATTTGATGCTTGGCCTGTCTTCGCGCGGCGCCGCCTCTTTCGGTCCGACCTGAAGCGCCCCGCCGGCCGGCAAGGGCTTGGCCAGGGACTCGGCCTGGGCCTGGGCCGACTTCAACGCCTCCGCCGCGATGGTGGATGCATCAATGGTGAAGAAGGCGATCAGCAGCGCGGCGAATACCCCCACGACGACGGCGAGCAGCTGGTTCTCCTGCTTGAAGCGTTCCACCAGTCGAGCGGCCTTGTCGCGGGCGTCTGAAGCGGTCTTGCCGCGAGCATCCGAAGCGCCATTCGTCTGCGACTCCGCTGGCGGGACCACGCTCGGCTTGTTCTCGGAAATGCCCACGTCGCCCCCGACGATCATCAACGTCAGTCATAGAACGCCGTTGTCTTAATATTCGCAACTGCAATCTAACGAGGCTCTTCGGAATCCAAACGTCCCTTCCGAGTATTTTGCCCCAGCCATTCCCGAGCCACCGCCTCGCCCTCCATCAGCCGCACCATCGGCCGCTGGACCCCGGCCACCCGCCGATAGCCGACCATCAATCGCTGATCGTTGCCGAACCGCCCGATGTCGATCTCCTCCTCCGGAAACACCACCGTCGTCCGTTCGCCGTCGTAGATCAGCAGGCAACCGGTCCGCTCCCAGACCATCCGCGACCAGGCCGTGACCTGCTCAAGGTAGGGCGCGGCCCGCCAGGCGCCCGGCCTCGCCGGATCGACGTCGATACAGATGTGGCCCAGGTCGCGCTCATCCCGGATCAGGAACCCCGCCACATCCGGCCGCCAGACCTCGCCCAGGGCCGCCGTCGCCAGCCAGCCGCAGGTGAAGGTCCGGCAGGGCGCCGGCCGGTCCGCATAGACCCCGCAACCCCTGCCCGCCACCACATGCACGCAGACCTGCCCCGCCGGCTTGGCCAGCTCCGGGATTTCCAGCACCTGGCAGCAGAGGGAACAGCTCCCGCAGCTCTTACTCACCGACTGCGATCCCCAAATCCGGGCCTACATCACCCAACCGGCCGCGGAGAGGTGCTCGCCGGCGATCCGCAGCGCGAAATCGGCCTGGCCGTCGCCGTCGACATCGACCGCCAGCATGGTCTGCTGGGCGCCGGCGTCATAGGTCAGGCGCAGCTGGCCGGCCGCCCCGGTAAAGGCCGCCACCTGCTGGAAGGCCTGGTCGCCCGCCGTGTGGATATCAGCGTCCAGGGCCGCCAGGTCGATCCGGTCCTTAGCCCCCAGGTCGGTGATCAGATCCAGGTCCGCCCCGCCGCTGTCGGTCAGGCCCAGATACCGGAACACATCCCTGCCGGCCCCGCCGGTCAGCGCATCGCTGCCGCCGCCGCCGATGATCAGGTCACTTCCGCCGCCGCCGTCGATTTGGTTGGCCGCCAGCCCGCCGGTCAGGCTGTCGGCAAACTTCGACCCGACCAGGCTCTCGATACTGACCAGGCTGTCGACCTCGAGGCCCAGCGTCGCGGTTCCGGCGCCCAGATCGGCCACGACCCCCACCCGCGCGGACTTGTAGTCTGCGGTATCCACCCCCGCCTGCCCGTCCAGCAGGTCGTCGCCCGCCCCGCCGACCAGGACGTTAGCGCCGCCATCACCCGTCAGGCTGTCGTTGAAGTCAGACCCGATGAGGTTTTCAAAGCCCAGCAACTGGTCGGTCCCGGCCCCGCCCGTGGCCTTGCCCGACAGCAGGCTGACGCTGACCGCCGAGCCGGCCTCGGCATAGGAGACCGTGTCGATCCCCAGTCCGCCGTTCAGGCTGTCATTGCCGGCCCCGCCCGTGATCTGGTTGGCGCCCTTGTCGCCGGTCAGGACGTCGTCGAAGTCCGAGCCGATCAGGTTGTCGATCCGGATCAGGGTATCGGCGCCCTGGGCGCCGCTGGAGACGCCGGTCGCCAGGTTGACGGTCACCCCGCCGATGGCGATGGCCCCGCGATAGGAGGCGGTGTCTCGCCCCGCCCCGCCGTCAATCTCGTCATTGCCGGCCCCGCCGATCAGCAGGTCATCACCCAGGCCGCCGATCAGGCTGTCGTCACCGCCAAAGCCGTTCAGCTGGTCATCGCCCTCCCCGCCGTCCAGCAGATTGGCGCCGGTAAAGCCGGTCAGCCGGTCATTGAAGGCCGAGCCGGTGAGGTTCTCGATCCCGCTCAGGCTGTCGGCCCCGGCCCCGCCGCTGGCCACGCCCGTCTTAAAATCGACAATCACCCCGGCCAGGGCAGCGCCATAGTCCGCCGTATCGATCCCGCCGCCACCGACCAGCTGGTCATCGCCAAGGCCGCCGATCAGCAGGTCATCACCAAGGCCGCCGTCCAGTCGGTTGGCGCCGCCGTCGCCGGTCAGGCTGTCGTTGAAGTTGGAACCGATCAGGTTTTCGACGCTGGAGAGGGTGTCGATTTCGTCGGAACTGAAGCCAAAAATTTGGGCCTTGATGCTGAAACCGCTGACGTCGCCAAGGGTGCCGCTTTGGTCATGCCACGTCACAACAAAGCCCCCGCCTGCCACGCCGGTGATATCGGGACCGTATTGATTGTTGTACGTCTGGGTGTTGACGAGAAACTCTCCGCCGACCTTGGCCCCGGAGGGGTCGAATACCTGGGCCTTGATGCTGTAGCCGTCGGTGTCGCCAAGGGTGCGGCTCTCGTCGAACCAAGTCACGACAAAGCCGCCACCGGACAGCGCGGCGATGGTGGGGACGTTTTGATGTCCCTGCGCCTGGGTGTTGACGAGGAACTCCCCACCAACCCGCGCCCCAGCGCCGTCGAATATCTGCGCCGTTAGGCAGTTCTCGCTTGAGTCGCCGAGGGTGCCGCTGTTGTCCTGCCAAGTCACGACGAAGCCGCCTCCGATCAGGGCAGTAATGCTAGGACCAACTTGACTGCTTGTGGTTTCGGTGTTGACAAGAAATTCCTCGCCGACCCTGGTCCCGGCAGCATCGAACATCTGCGCCTTGCTACTGATCGCGCCGGCGTCGCCAAGAGTGCCGCTCCAGTCGGTCCAGGTTACCACAAAACCGCCGCCGGCCAGACCGGTGATTGTGGGAAACAGTTGATCGACGGCCGTCTGGGTGTTGACGAGGAACTCCCCGCCGATCCGGTCCCCAGCGGCGTCGAACATCTGGGCCTTGATGCTGGTCCCACTGGCATCGCCGAGGGTGCCGCTGTTGTCCTGCCAGGTCACGACAAAGCCGCCGCTTGTTAGATTCGTTACGGTGGGAACATTTTGATTGCTATATGTATTGGTGTTCACGAGAAACTCACCGCCGACCCTAGCCCCGACGGCGTCGAACATCTGGGCCTTGATGCTGTAACCACTGGCGTCGCCGAGGGTGCCGCTGTTGTCCTGCCAGGTCACGACAAAGCCGCCGCTGGACAGGTCGGTGATGGTGGGGTCAGATTGATAGCCGGCCGTTTGGGTATTGACGAGAAACTCCCCGCCGACCTTGGCCCCGGCGGCGTCGAACATCTGGGCCTTGATGCTGGTCGCGATGGCGTCGCCAAGGGTGCCGCTGTAGTCGAACCAGGTCACGACGAAGCCGCCGTCCGCCAGGCCGGTGATGGTGGGGTAATATTGATCGCTGGACGTCTGGGTATTGACCAGAAACTCCCCGCCGATCCTGGTCATGCCGCCGGTCATTTGAGCCGTTCCCGCCGCCAGATCCGCCGTGATCGCCGAGGCCGCTTGGCCATAGTCGGCCGTATCCACTCCGTCTCCGCCGTTCAGGCTATCGTTGCCGCTACCGCCGTCCAGGACGTCGTCGCCTTGGTCGCCGAAGATGATATCGTCGCCGGCGCCGCCGCTGAGGACGTCGGCGCCAAGTCCGCCGACCAGCACGTCATCCCCAAGGCCGCCGTCCAGATGATTGGCGCTGGCATCGCCCGTAAGGCTGTCATTGAAGTCGGAGCCGATGAGGTTTTCGATGCTGGAGAGGGCGTCGGTTTCGTCAGCCCCGAAGCCGAAGATCTGGGCCTTGATGCTGGTCCCGTTGGCGTCGCCTAGGGTGCCGCTGTAGTCGTACCAGGTCACGACAAAGCCGCCGCCGGACAGACCGGTGATCGTTGGGGCAACTTGATCGACGGCCGTCTGGGTGTTGACGAGAAGCTCCCCGCCGATCTTCGCGCCGGCCGAGTTGAATGCTTGGGCTTTGATGCTGGTCAGACTCGCGTCGCCAAGGGTTCCGCTTCGATCTTCCCAAGCCACGACAAAGCCGCCACCGGACAGGCCGGTGATGGTGGGGTCATACTGACTGAAAGCCGTCTGGCTGTTGACGAGAAACTCCCCGCCGATCCTGGCCCCGGCGGCGTCGAACATCTGCGCCTTGACGCTGTATTCGCTGGCGTCGCCGAGGGTGCCGCTTTCGTCCCGCCAGGTCACGACAAAGCCGCCGCCGGACAGGCCGGTTATAGTGGGGTCAGATTGATAGCCGCCCGTCTGGGTATTGACGAGAAACTCCCCGCCGACCTTGGCTCCGGCGGCGTCGAACATCTGGGCCTTGATGCTTGACCTGCTGGAGTCGCCAAGTGTGCCGCTTCGGTCGTACCAGGTCACGACAAAGCCGCCGCCCGCCAGACCGGTGATGGTGGGGGAAAACTGATAGCTAACCGTCTGGGTGTTGACGAGAAATTCACCGCCGATCCTGGCCCCGGCAGCGTCGAACATCTGGGCCTTGATGCTGATATGGCTGGTGTCACCGAGGGTGCGGCTTTGATCGGACCATGTCACAACAAAGCCTCCAGTGGACAGGCCGGTGATGGTGGGGCTGCTTTGACTGTTGGCAGTCTGGGTGTTGACCAGAAACTCCCCGCCCACCCTGGCCCCGGCGGCGTCGAACATCTGGGCCTTGACGCTGTAACTGCTGGCGTCGCCCAGGGTGCCGCTCCAGTCGTCCCAGGTTACGACAAAGCCCCCGCCGGACAGGCCGGTGATGGTGGGGCTATTTTGATCGCTGGCCGTCTGGGTGTTGACGAGAAACTCCCCGCCGACCCTGGCCCCTGAGGCGTCAAACATCTGGGCCTTGATGCTGGTTCCGCTGTTGTCGCCGAGGGTGCCGCTTTGGTCCTGCCACGTCACCACAAAGCCGCCGCCCGACAGGCCGGTGATGGTGGGGCTCTCTTGCGCACCGGCCGTCTCGGTGTTGACCAGAAACTCCCCGCCGATCCTGGTCATGCCGGCGACGTTGGCCATTTGAACGGTTCCAGCCGCCAGGTCCGCCGTGATGGCCGAGCCCGCCTGGCCATAGTCGGCCGTGTCCAGTCCGTCTCCGCCGTTCAGGCTATCGTCGCCGCTGCCGCCATCCAGGACGTCGTCGCCCTGGTCGCCGAAGATGATGTCGTCGCCGTCGCCGCCGCTGAGGATATCGTCGCCGACGGTGGCGCCGGTCAGGTCGACATAGCCGACGGGCGAAACCAGACCATCACCGGCGCGGTGGATGAAGTCCGGCCCGGCGGTCCCGCTGACCAGGGCCAGGGCCGGTCCTGACGGCGACACGGGGCCTGCCCCGGCGCTTTCCGGACCCTCGCCCTTAAGGTCCGGCGCCGTCCATGACGGCAGGGCGTCAAGGGGCGGCAGGGTCGAAGATCGCAGAACGGACATCGGTCGCTCCCCTCATCCGCGACGAACCTTACCCATTCAACCAGCCCCGACAAGGGTGAGGGTATCCGGCGACACCATGCCGGTTCGCGCTCGCCCGGCGTCCGCATCACCGTAGCTCGCGATTGAGGAAGCGCTGAAGGGGACTGGTTCTCCGCATCCATGGGGCATCAGGTGCGGGAACCGGCGTCGCCCGGAGTACCTGTCCCCGATCGGCGCCGAGGCCTGCCGGGAGAGCCGCTCCAACCGCGTCGTCGCGGGGCCCGCTGCTGAGGCGGAGCGTTTTCTCAACTCGGCGCTGATCAGGGACAGGAACGCCGCGCCACCCGCGCTGATATCCTTCGGCCGCCAGGGCGGCGATCCAGTCCCCTTGCGTCAGGCCCGCGCCGACCGGGCGCAGGATGGACACCGGCTGACGTGGGATAATAGGGGCCCGCTTCGATAGGTGCGCGCCCATGTCCCCCACCGCTTCATCCTCTGAACATCCGCCGTTGGCCGATTCCGAGGCTCAGCGCCCGCCGATTCCCACCCGGGACCCACACCGGGATAGAGGCGGGAGCCATACGATCCCCATGTGGGAACCAGCCGATCCCCAGTCGATCCCCATTCGGGCGCGATACGATCCCCATCCGGGACCCATGCGACCCACCGGTCAGGCCCTTGAAAAATAGAGGGAAATCGCCGGATCACCACGTCCGGAGCGCAAAACTCGACAAACTGGATGTCCAGAGTCTTGTCTACTTTCCTGTTCACCTGTCCGCCGTGATGCCGAAAGACGGCCGCCCCAGCCGTCAGACCAGACGGCTCTGGGTCTTGGCGGCGGCGATGAAGCTGGCGAACAGGGGGTGGGGGGCGAAGGGGCGGCTTTTCAGTTCGGGGTGGAACTGCACGCCGATGAACCAGGGATGGTCCGTCCGCTCGACGATCTCCGGCAGCACGCCGTCGGGCGAGGCGCCGGTCATCTTCAGCCCCGCCCCCTCGAAGGCGTCGCGATAGCCGATGTTGACCTCGTAGCGGTGACGGTGGCGCTCGCTGATCGCCGTTGCGCCATAGATCCCGGCGATCTTCGAGCCGGGGGTCAAGGCGGCGTCATAGGCGCCCAGCCGCATGGTCCCGCCCAGGTCGTCGCCCTCGCGGCGCTCGACCCGCTGGTTGCCTTGCGTCCATTCGGTCATCAGGCCGACCGCCGGCTCCTTGGAGGGGCCAAACTCGGTCGATGAGGCGTCCGCGATGCCGGCGACGTTCCGCAGGGCCTCGATGACCGCCATCTGCATGCCGAAACAGATGCCGAAATAGGGGACGTTGCGTTCCCGGGCGAACTCGGCGGCCAGGATCTTGCCCTCGCTGCCCCGTTCGCCAAAGCCGCCGGGCACCAGGATGCCATGGACGCCCTCCAGCCGGGAGGCGGCCGCGCCGTCCTGGTTCTCGAAGGTCTCGCTCTCCACCCAGTCGAGGTTGACCTTGACCCGGTTGGCGACGCCGCCGTGGGCCAGGGCCTCGATCAGGGATTTGTAGGCGTCCTTCAGCACCGTGTACTTGCCGACCACGGCGATGGTCACCTCGCCGTCGGGGTTGCTGACCACCTCGCTCACGCCCCGCCAGCGGGTCAGGTCGGGGGCCGGGGCGTCGCTCAGGCCAAAGACGTCCAGCACCTCCGCGTCCAGGCCCTCGCGGTGGTAGTCCAGCGGCACGGCATAGATGCTGTCACTGTCCATGGCGGTGATCACGGCGCTGGTCCGCACGTTGCAGAACAGGCCGATCTTGCGCTTTTCCTCCGGCGGGATCGGCTGCTCGCAGCGGCACAGCAGGATATGCGGCTGGATGCCGATGGACCGCAGCTCCTTGACCGAATGCTGGGTCGGCTTGGTCTTCATCTCGCCGGCCGTCTTGATGAACGGCAGCAGGGTCAGGTGGACGAAGCAGCTGTGGCCGCGGGGCAGTTCCTGGCCCAGCTGGCGGATGGCCTCGAAGAAGGGCAGGCCCTCGATGTCGCCCACCGTGCCGCCGATCTCGACCAGCACGAAGTCAGCCTCGTCGCCGTTCTCGTCCAGGGCAGGCGAGAGGACGAACTCTTTGATTTCGTTGGTGACGTGCGGGATCACCTGGACGGTGGCGCCGAGGTAGTCCCCTCGCCGCTCCTTCTCGATGATGGTCTTGTAGATCTGGCCGGTGGTGATGTTGTCGGCGCGGGTGGCGTTGACCCCGGTGAACCGCTCGTAGTGGCCAAGGTCGAGATCGGTTTCAGCGCCGTCGTCGGTCACGAAGACCTCGCCGTGCTGATAGGGGCTCATCGTCCCCGGATCGACATTGAGGTAGGGATCCAGCTTGCGCAGCCGGACTTTGTAGCCGCGCGCCTGAAGCAACGCGCCGAGGGCGGCGGACGCCAGACCTTTTCCCAGGGAAGAGACCACGCCGCCGGTGATGAAAATGTACCGGGCCATGGGAGATCAGCTATAGCGAAGATTCGCGGCCTTGCCTCTAGGCGCCGTCACGAACCTGTCGATAACCCGCTATTTCTTTTCCGGAGCGGCCGGGGTTGCCGGCTGTTCGGCCTGCGGAACCAGGCTGGGCGCCGTGCTCAGGCCGCTCTGCGGCAGGGTCACTTCCGGCATCGGGGCGCCGGTCGGGGCCGGGGCCGTGGTCGGGGCGGGCTGCAGGGCCGAAGCCGGGTCGATCCGCAGGCCCTTGCCGATGCTGTCGCCGCCGCGGCTGGCCGCCGACATCAGGGTCAGGGTGATGGAGATCACCAGGAAGATGGAGAACAGGATCCAGGTCGCCCGGGTCAGCAGGTCGCCGGTGCCGCGCGCCGACATGAAGCCGGTCGGGCCGCCGCCCATGCCCAGAGCGCCGCCTTCCGACTTCTGCAGCAGCACCACGCCGATCAGGCAGATGCAGACGAGGATGTTGAACGACAACAGGATGATGGTCAGCATGGAAGAGTCGCGGTCTCGAATCTGGGCGGGCGAACGTCGCCCGCGCGAAATGAAGCGGCCCCTCTAGCACCACGCCAGCGGCCACGCCATAGCTGGGGTTCCGCAGAGTTGAGTTCAACGGCCGTGATTCTGGAAACCGAACGTCTGACCTTGGCCCCCGTGACGGAGGCCGACGCCGCACTGGTCCAGCCGATCATGGCCGACCCGGAGGTGATGGCCCACTGGGACGTCGCCGAAATCGACGACCCCGACATCATCGATCAGATCCTGGCCGGGCAGATCGAGGCCATGGCCGGCGACCGCGCCTTCTACTGGGCCATGCGGCTGACAGGCGACGGGACCTTCCTGGGCCTTTGCGATCTTTCCGACATCGACTGGCGCCACCATCGCGGCGAAGTCGGCTTCATCCTGGGCAAGGACAGCTGGGGCAAGGGCTATGCCTATGAGGCCATGCAGGCGGTGATGACCTTCGCCGCCGGCCATGGGCTGCAACGGCTGATGGCCCGCACCCATGTGGGCAACGAAAGCTCGGAAAAGCTGCTGCACAAGCTGGGATTCGAGCAGGAAGGCTATCTGCAGGGCTATGTGGCTCGGGATGGCGAGCGGCGGGATGTCCGGCTTTGGGGTATGCTTCTATAGGGCGCGGCTGGTTCCCGGCCGATGCTTTGCTATTGTGGCCGCTCTCTAACGAATCTGGACGCGGGCCTTTCGCGTCCCTGCAAGGATGACAGGTGTCGGTTCAGGCCCGGATATTGATCGTGGCGCGCGATGACGCGCTGGCCGGCCCGCTGGCCGAGGGTCTCGACCGCCTGGGCTGGCGGACCATCACCGCGCGGGGTCCCTACGCCGCCCTGGCGGCCCTGGGCGACCTGCAGATCGAGGCGGCCATCGTCGATATCGCCAGCGGCGGTCCCGACGCCCTGACCCTGGCGCGTCGTCTGAAGGCCGCCTGCGCGCCGCGCCGCCTGCCGGTCATCGCCATCGGCGATCCCGACCCCCAGCTGGACAGCTTCGCCTTCGACCTGACCCTGGCCCCGCCCCTGCATCCGGCCCAGGCCGTGCTGCGGCTGGAATCCCTGGTGCGGATGGCCATCGCCGAGGAGGAGTTCGAGCTGCGGCTGGAGACCTTCGCCGACAAGGGCCGTCGGCTGGACCTTCCAGACGCCCAGGGCGGTCCCTACCGCGTGCTGGCGGTCGGTGAGCCGGCGCCGCAGTTCCTGGCCCTCAGCAATGCCCTGACCCGCGGCGGGGCGGACGTCGTCGGCGCCTTCACCGCCTTCACCGCCTTCGACTACCTGCATGAGCGGGCCTTCGATTCGGTCGTCCTCTGGGCCGGCGACAACCAGTCCGAGGCCCTGTCGATCGCGGCGGGCATGCGGCGCAACACCCGGCTCTATCATATCCCCGCCCTGCTCTATCTGGAGGCGGACAGCTATGTCGGCGCCTCCGAGGCCTTCCATCGGGGCGTCTCTGACGTCGCCTCGCCGGAGACGCCGGAGGTCGAGACGGCGAAGCGGGTGATCGAACTGGCCCGCAGCTACCGCCGCCAGACCGCCATCCGCCAGGCGCTGGAAAAGGCCCGCTCGTCCGGCCTGATGGACGCCGCCACCGGCCTGTTCACCCGCGACCTGTTCGCCGCCCATCTGGTCAAGCTGTCCCAGGCGGCCCGCGTCCGTAACCGGCCTCTGACCGTCTGTGTCCTACGGCTGTCGGAGCGGCCCGAGGTCACCGCCGCCCGGGCCGGCGGCTGGCTGGACCGCGCCATCCCGCAGATCGGCTCGATGATCGGCCGGCTGGTCCGCGCCGAGGACACCGCCGCACGCCTGGGGCCGGAACTCTTCGCCCTGGCCCTGCCCGGCACCGGCCAGAGCGCCGGCCGCGCCGCCGCCGAGCGGATCGCCGCCGTCATCGCCTGCACCGCCTTCGAGGCCGGCGAAAACAAAGCCCCGTTCGTGGTTGATTTCGACATCGGCGTCGCCCAGATCGAGAAGGGCGAGAACGCCGCCAGCGCCCTGGAGAGGGCCGCCAGCCGGGCGTTGCAACGAGAGGCGAGCTAAGATGGCCGAGCCGCTGAAGATCGACTTCGTCGCCGACGTGGTCTGCCCCTGGTGCTACATCGGCTGGGAGCGGCTGAAGAAAGCCCTGGCCGAACGGCCCGAGGTCGAGACCGAGATTGTCTGGCGGCCCTTCCAGCTCGACCCATCGCTTCCCGAGGAAGGCATCGACCGCGCCGCCTATATGGCCGCCAAGTTCCCCGACGCCTCCCGCCGCACGGCCGCGCTGGAGAACCTCAACGCCCAGGCGGCCCAGGACGGCCTCGACCTGAAGCTGACCGAAATCCCCCTGTCGCCCAACACCAACGCCGCCCACCGGCTGATCCGCTGGGCCCAGGCCGAAGGCCGTCAGGCCCAGGCCATCGAGGCGGTGATGGACGCCTATTTCACCCAGCTTCAGGACATCGGCGATCCCGTGGTCCTGGCCGACATCGCCGAGCGGATCGGCATGGACCGGATGCGGGTCCTGCAGTGGCTGTCGGAGGGCGTCGACAAGGACTCCATCACCCGGGAGCACGTCATGGCCGCGCGGGCCGGGGTCACCGGCGTGCCCTTCACCATCTTTGGCGGCAAGGCGGCCGTCTCCGGCGCCGAGTCGCCGGAACGGCTCCTGCGGGTGCTCGACACGACCTTGAGGGAAGCGGTGTGACGCCCCACGACGGACAGACGCTGGGGCCGCTCATCGGCATCGGCGTGGCCATGGCGTTTCTCATCTTTCGGATGAGCACCGGCAAGGCCCGGCCTCTGAACGCCGCGACCATGTGGATCGTCCCGGGCCTGCTGTTGGCCGGATTCATCGCCTTCACCTGGAGCCTGCATCTGCCGGTCATTGACGATTTGTGGCTGGCCCTGGCCCTTGCGGCCGGCTCGGCGCTTGGCTGGCTGCGCGGCCGGATGATGCCGATCCACCTCGACCCGGAAACCGGCCGGCCAATGGTCAAGGTCTCGCCGGCCGCCCTGATCTTCATCGTCGGGCTGATCGCCGCCCGCTATGGCCTCAAGCAGTTTGTCGAATCCCACGCTGCGGCCTGGCATGCGAACCCCATGCTGATCGCCGACGGCTTCATGGCCTTCGCCGTCGGCCTGCTGGGTGTTGCGCGGATCGAGATGTTCCTGCGGGCGCAGAAGCTGGCCCTGGCTCATGCCGACAAGGGAAAGCTGGTCAACTGAGACCTTAGGCCGCCTGGATGATCCCCAGGAAGTCCGCCGCCTTGAGCGATGCGCCGCCGACCAGGGCCCCGCCCACTTCCTTCGCCTTCAGGATTTCCGCCGCGTTCGACGGCTTCACCGAGCCGCCGTAGAGGATCGGAGGAACCTTGCCGCCCTCGCCCAGCATCGCGACCAGGGTGGCGCGCAGGGCGACGTGGACTTCCTCGATCTGCTCCAGCGTCGGGGTCAGGCCGGTGCCGATGGCCCAGACCGGCTCATAAGCCAGGGCGAAGGCCTTGCCGGCCAGCGCGGCCGGCAGCGACCCGCGAACCTGCCCGGTGACGACCTCCAGGGTCCTGCCGGCTTCGCGCTCGGCAAGCGTCTCGCCGATGCAGATGATGGGCTCCAGGCCGGCGCGCAGGGCGGCCTCGACCTTGGCGGCGACGATGGCGTCGGTCTCGCCGTAGCCCGCCCGGCGCTCCGAGTGGCCGAGGATGACCAGCTCGGCCCCCGCGTCGGTCAGCATCTCGGCCGAGATGTCGCCGGTGAAGGCGCCGTTCAGTTCGGCGCGGCAGTCCTGGCCACCGACCTCGACGCTGGTCCCGGTCAGCAGGTCGGCGGCGCGCTGGACCAGGGTGGCCGGCGGGCAGATGGCCACACGGCAGGCCGGCGGCGCGCCTTCCAGGGCGGCGGCCACGGCGCGCGCCTCATCCAGGGATGCGGCGACGCCGTTCATTTTCCAGTTTCCGGCGACCAGCGGACGGGCGGCTGACATCAGGCTTGTTTCCCCAGCAAATACGATGGCCCCGGTTAGCGTTGGTCCCGCAACTTGTCACGCCAACAATCCGCCGCGCTTGCCTGCTTTGTCCCCGCTCCATATACCCGCCAATCAAGCCGCCCAGTCAGGCTGCCAACCAAGACGCATGGCCGCGCACGGGCCTGCCCGACAAAGGTTCAGAGACCGAATGTTCGCCAGTTTACAGAAGTTCGCCAAGTCCTGGCTCGCCGCCGCCCTGCTCGGCCTCCTGATCATCAGCTTCGCGGTCTTCGGCATCAATGACCAGCTGCTGTCGTCGGCCGGCGCCAGCTGGGTCGTCAAGGCGGGCAAGCGGGAGATTTCGGCCCAGGAATTCAAGCTCTTCTTTGATCAGGCCAAGGGTCGGCTGGAACAGCAGTACCAACAGCAAATTCCTTCCGAAGCCGCGGTTCAGCAGGGGTTCGACCAGCAACTGCTCGCTGACCTGGCGATGAACGAATCCCTCGCCACCATGCTGGACCGCATGGGCATCATCGCGCCAAAGTCGCTTATCGCCGACGAGTTGAAGAAGATTCCGGTCTTCTTCGACCCCATAACCGGCCGTTTCGACGAGGCCGCCTATCGCTCGGCCCTCAGCCGTCAGGACCTGACACCGGAGGTGTTCGAGAAAAGCATCTCCGACGACCTGGTGCGCAACCAGCTCGTCGGCGCCCTGACCGCCGGCTTCCAGGCCCCCAGGATCTATTCGGCGCTTCAGGGCGCCTATGCCCTGGAAGAGCGGGACATTTCCTATCTGGTCGTCAGCCCCGAAAGCGTCGGCGCCGTCGCCCCCCCGACCGACGCGGCGTTGACGGCCTTCCTCAAGGAAAACGCTGCTCGCTTCACCCGGCCGGAAATCCGGACGATTAGCGTTGTCCGCTTTACCGCCGACGCCTTCAAGGATCAGGTCACCGTCGATCCCAAGGAACTGGAGAAGCGCTTCAACTTCCGCAAGGACACCCTGTCCAAGCCGGAAACCCGCACCATCGCCCAGGTCTCGGTCAAGTCCGACAAGGCCGCCGCGGACGCCATCGCCCGGCTGAGCAAGGGCGAGGATCCGGCCGCCGTCGCCAAGGCCGTGGGCGGGGAGCTGGTCTCCTTCTCCGACAAGCCCAAGACCGCCATCTTCGACCCCGCCGTCGCCGGCGCCGCCTTCAGCCTGCCGCAGGGCGGGGTCAGCGGACCGTTGAAGGGGCAGTTCGGCCTGGCCGTGGTCAAGGTCCTGGCCATCGCGCCCGGCAAGGTCGCCACCCTGGAAGAGAACCGCGCCAGCCTTGAGGCGGAGATCCTCAAGGACGCCGCCGCCAACAAGGCCTATGCGCAGGGCCAGGCCTTCGATGAAGCCCACCGCAGCGGGGCCAACCTGGCCGCCGCCGCCGCCAAGGCCGGCGCCAAGGTCATCACCTTCGGCCCGATCACCGCCGACGGCCGTGGACCGGACGGCCAGCCCGTCGCCGGCCTCACTCCGGAAATCCTCAAGACCGCCTTCGAACAGACCAAGGGCGGCGAGAGCGACCTGGTCGAAGTCACTCCCGGCGACCAGTTCGCCGTGCGGGTTGACGCCGTTACGCCCCCGTCCCTGACGCCGCTGGACCAAGTCCGCCCCAATCTCAGCCGCCTGCTGATCGCCCGCGAGCGCAACAGCCGCATGCAGAAGAAGGCCGACGACCTGGCCGCCCGCGTCCGCAAGGGCGAAAGCCTCGACGCCGTCGCCGTCTCGGCCGGAGCCAGGGTCGTTCGCCTCGCCAAGATGACGCGGGTCGAAGCCGAGAGCCACAAGGCGCTCGGGCAGGAACTGCTCAAGGCGGTCTATGAGGGCAACAAGGGAGACGTCTTCACAGCGCCCGCGCCCAACCTCGGCATTCTGGTGGTGAAGATCGACACAGTGCGTTCCGGCTCGGTCGGCCAGGTCGCCGAACTGACCGAGCGGCAGCGCGCCGGCTTCACCCAGGAGGTCTTCCAGGACGTCGGGACCTCCACCCGGACCTACGCCCGGGACACCGTCAAGGCCAAGTTCGATCGGGCCCGCGCCATCAGCGCCCTGGGGCTGGACCCGAAGCAGTTCATCAAGAGCGACGATAAGGCCAAGGACGGCAAGGACACCGCGGCAAAGTGACGACGACGGCCGCGCCTCCTCCGGCCACGGCGAACGCCGCCAAGGCCGAAACCGCCACGGGCTTCACCCCGGAGCCGGCCCTGGACGCCTTTACCGGCGCCTGGGAGGCCGGGCGGCCGCAGGTCGTCTGGACGCGGCTGATCGACGATCTGGAGACGCCCGTCTCCGCCTATATGAAGATCGCCCGGGAGCGGCCCTACGCCTTCCTGTTCGAAAGCGTCGAGGGCGGCGCCTGGCGCGGCCGCTATTCGATCGTCGCCATGAAGCCGGACCTGGTCTGGCGCTGCCGGGGCGACGCTGCCGAGGTCGCCGAGGGCGAGGCGATCGCGGAGGGTCGGTTCACGCCGCTCGATGGCGGAGCCCTGGACAGCCTGCGCGACCTGGTGGCCTGTTCCCGCATCGAACTGCCGGCCGGCCTGCCGCCACCGTCAGCCGGCATCTATGGGGTCATGGGCTATGACACCGTGCGGCTGGTCGAGCGTCTGCCTAACGTCAATCCGGACCCCCTGAACCTGCCTGACGGCATCATGATCCGGCCGTCGGTGGTGGCGGTCTTCGACGCCATCGCCCAGGAAATCCTGCTGGTCGCGCCGGCGCGCCCGAAGCCCGGCGTCACGGCGGCCCAGGCCTATGAGACGGCCAAGGCCTCGCTGGCCGAGGTGCTGGCAGATCTGAAGCGCGGCCTTCCGCCGGCCGGGCCCGCCGCGACCCAGGGGCCAATCGACTTCACCACCAAGGTCAGCCGCGCCGACTACGCGGATGTGGTCGCCAAGGCCAAGGACTACATCGGCGCCGGCGACATCTTCCAAGTCGTGCCCAGCCACCGGTTCAGCGCCCCCTACGCGGGCGCGCCCTTCGCCCTCTACCGGTCGCTGCGGCGGACCAACCCCTCGCCCTTCCTCTATTTCCTCAACTTCGGCGACTTCCAGCTGGTCGGGTCGAGCCCGGAAATCCTGGTGCGGCTGCGCGACGGCAAGATCACCATCCGTCCGATCGCTGGCACCCGCCCGCGCGGCGCCACGCCCGAGGAAGACGCCGCCCTTGAGGCCGAGCTGCTGGCCGACCCGAAAGAACGGGCCGAGCATCTGATGCTGCTGGATCTGGGCCGCAACGACGTCGGCCGGGTCGCCCGACTGCGCGAGGAAGGCCGCAATGATGCGCCGTCCCTGGGCAAGGGCCCGGCGGTGCGGGTGACACAGAGCTTCATCATCGAGCGCTACAGCCACGTCATGCATATCGTCTCCAACGTCGAGGGTGACGCCCCCGATGGCCTGGACCCGGTCGATGTGCTGATGGCCGCCCTCCCCGCCGGCACCCTGTCGGGGGCGCCCAAGGTGCGGGCCATGGAGATCATCGACGAGCTTGAGCTGGAAAAGCGCGGCGTCACCTACGGCGGCGCGGTCGGCTATTTCGGGGCCGACGGCTCTGTGGACACCTGCATCGTGCTGCGCACCGGCATGGTCAAGGATGGCCAACTGTATGTGCAGGCCGGCGGCGGGGTGGTGGCCGACAGCGACGCCGACGCGGAATATGACGAGACCCTGCACAAGAGCCGGGCGCTGAAGCGCGCTGCGGAAGAGGCCTGGCGGTTTAGTTGATCCAGCATCCTTCTCCCGACAAGCGGGAGAAGGATTCGGGAGGCCGCCTACTCGCCGCCGAAGCGGGCCTGCCATTCAGTGATCTGATCGTCCTCGATCTTCTTGAACAGCACTTCCGGCGCGCGGATCGTGCGGCCGATGTCGAGGCGGTTCAGTTCGACCGCCGCGCCTTCCGAGGGCCAGGTCGGGGGCCAGGCCTCTCCAAACGCTTCGATGATCTTTTCCGAGGCGAACGGGATGAAGGGCGCCGACAGCCGGGCATAGAGGGACGCCAGGTTCAGAGCCGTTCGGACCACAACGGCGGCGCGGTCGCGGTCGGTCTTGATCGCCGTCCAGGGCGCCGCGACCTGCAGATACTCGTTGCCCAGGACCCAGAGGGCCCGTAGCGCCTGGGCCGCCTTGCGGATCTCGATGTCCTGCAGCTGCAGCGTCAGGTCGGCGATCCCGGCGTCGATGTCGGCATAGAGTTTCAGCTCGATCTCGCCCGGCTCGCCGCCTTCGGGGACGACGCCCTCGAACTTGCTCTCGGCGAACTTGGCGATGCGGTTGACGAAGTTGCCCAGCACATCGGCCAGGTCCTTGTTCACCGCCGACTGGAACTGTTCCCAGGTGAAGGCGGTGTCGGACCCTTCCGGCGCATTGGCCGTCAGGTACCAGCGCCAGAGGTCCGGCGGCAGGATGTCGATGGCCGCGTCCATGAACACGCCACGCTTCTCGGAGGTCGAAAACTTGCCGCCGTACCAGTTCAGCCAGTTGAAGGCCTTCAGCCGGTCGACCTTCTTCCACGGCTCTTCGGAGCCGAGGATGGTGGCCGGGAAGCTGACGGTGTGGAAGGCGACGTTGTCCTTGCCCATGAACTGGACGTATTCGAGGTCGGTCGCACCCTTGTCCTCGCGCCACCAACGCTCCCAGTCGGCGCCGGTCGCCTCGGCCCATTCGACGGTGGCGCCGATGTATTCCACCGGGGCGTCGAACCAGACGTAGAAGACCTTGTCCTCGAATCCGGGACGCGGCAGGCCGTCCTTCATCACCGGGATTCCCCAGGCGAGGTCGCGGGTGATGCCGCGGTCGATCAGCCCCTCGTCCAGATGCTTGTAGGCGATGGACCTGGTGAGGTTGGGCCAATTGGCGCTGTTGGCGTCGACCCAGGCGCGGATGCGTTCCTCGACCTTGGTTTGCAGCAGATAGAGGTGGCGGGTGTCGCGGACCTCGATGTTGGTGGAGCCGCTGATCACGCTGTAGGGGTCGATCAGGTCGGTGGGGTCCAGCAGGTTTCCGCAGTTGTCGCACTGGTCGCCGCGCGCCTTAGGGAAGGCGCAGTGGGGGCAGGTTCCCTCCACATAGCGGTCGGGCAGGAAGCGTTTGTCATCGACCGAATAGACCATCTTGTCGGTCCGCTCCTCGATCAGCCCCTTCTCTTCCAGCACTTCGGCGAAGTGTTGGGTCAGGCGGTGATTGGGCGGATTGGAGCTGCGGCCGAACCAGTCGAACGACAGGCCGAAGGCGCGGCCGATGTCGTGCTGCAGGCTGTGCTGTTCGTCGCAATAGCTGCGCACATCCTGGCCGGCGGCGGCGGCGGCCAGTTCGGCCGGGGTGCCGTGCTCGTCGGTGGCGCAGATGTAGAGGACCTCGGCCCCCGTGGCCCGCTGGAACCGCGCGAAGACGTCGGCGGGCAGCATCGAGCCGGCCAGATTGCCGAGGTGCTTGATCCCGTTGATGTACGGCAGGGCGGAGGTGATGAGGACGCGCGTCATGGGGCGCGGATATAGGCGTTCGCGGCGCGAAACGATAGCATTCCGTCAGCCGCCCTTCGGGACCAGAGTCCTGATCCAGCTCGACGCCCGGTCGGCATCCTCAAGCCGTGCAGCCGATGAATGCCGGCCCCGCCTGCTCGGCGTTGCTTCCACCCTGGCTCGACAGCAGTCGTTACTTCAGCAGCAGCTGACCTTCCTTCTGCACCCGGTCACGAACCTTGCCGGCCAGCATGCCGAGGAAGCCCGGCAGGATGATATCCATCTTCACCACGTCCTCGAGGATATCGAGGCTGCCGGTGATGGTCTGGCCCATGGCCACGGCGGTGAAGTTCAGCCGGTCGCCATCCCAGCTCTTATCGACCTTGGCCTGGCCGCCGCCAGAAAGCTGCTGCTCGAGCCGGCCAAAGCCGGTCTCGATCCGCGCGCGCGCCCCGGCCTTGCCGAGTTTGTGAGGAATGGAAATGGTCAGCGGCTTGGACAAGGGCGGCTCCTGCGGGCGCGGTTTCGAGAGATAGACATAGCGTCTCGCGCCTCATGTGGGTCGCCGAAAGGTAACCCGCCAGTCCCGGCCCGGTTGCCGCCGGCGCCTCGTTCCGATCGTCCGGCAAGCAAAAGGGGCGGACCGAAAGGCCCGCCCCTCGCCGTCTCCCTGTCAGCCGCCGCCCCCCGGCGCGGCCGATCGGCTATTTGGGCATCAAGACCGTGTCGACGACATGGATCACGCCGTTGGACTGGTTGACGTCGGCGATTGTCACCATCGACACGCCGCCCTTGGCGTCAGTCAGCTTGACGCCGGTTCCGGACATGGTCGCGGTCAGCGTCTCGCCCTGGACGGTGGTCAGCACGGCCTTTCCGCCACCGGCCTTGATCGCCGCCATGATGTCGGCGGCGGTCATCTTGCCGGCCACCACATGGTAGGTGAGAATCTTGGTCAGAGTGGCCTTGTTCTCGGGCTTGACCAGGGTGTCGACCGTGCCGGCGGGCAGCTTGGCGAAGGCGGCGTTGGTCGGGGCGAAGACGGTGAACGGGCCCGGACTTGAAAGGGTCTCGACCAGGCCGGCCGCCTTGACGGCCGCAACAAGCGTCGTGTGGTCGGCGGAATTGACCGCGTTCTCGACGATGGTCTTGGAGGGGTACATCTCCGCCCCGCCGACCATGACAGTCTTTTCGGGCGGGGCCGTCATGGCTGGGGTGGCGGCGGCGGGCATGGCTTCCGGAGCGGCCGCGGTGCTGGGCTGCGAACAGGCGACGGTCAGGCTGGCCGCGATGGCGACAACGGCCGCCGCGCTCAGGGCGCGGGATTTAAGAGTACGCATTGGGGAAATTTCCTCGGGGGGACGCCAGGCGATATGGCCAGGCAAGTCTTTCTACGAGGAGGCCGACATGCTGGTTTTACCAGCATCATCAAATAATTCGCGGAACATTTTGACCCAGTCTGCGTTGGCGCCAGCTGGTAAGGGACACTTGCAGTCCTGTCCGCTTAGCCGCTATCAGACCATCGCGTCAGCCGGCTTAGCTCAGATGGTAGAGCAGCGGTTTTGTAAACCGAAGGTCGCGGGTTCGATTCCTGCAGCCGGCACCACGCGTCCATCTTTCCGCTAGTCGCGAAGCGGGCCCGCCGTCAGGGTCCAGAGGATGGCGTCGAAGTTCGCCGTCAGGCGCTTGAAGAAATTTCGCATGGTCCGCGCTCCAGTGGCCCGCCCGGGGTGGCGATCAGGGGGCAAACGTTAACGGGCGATAATGGTTTCATCAGGCCTGTCGCGTCGGATCGGGGTCGCGGGGCTGACTTTATGGCGACCCTCTGCGATAGGGCGACATGAGCGAAACTCCCGCCCCGATCCGCGTCTTCCTCGATGCCGACGCCTGCCCTGTGAAGGACGAGGCCTACAAGGTCGCCGGGCGCTACGGATTGAAGACCTTTGTCGTCTCCAACAGTTTCATGATGATCCCCACCTCGCCGCTGATCGAGCGGGTGATCGTCGACGCCGGCCCCGATGTCGCCGACGCCTGGATCGCCGAACGCTGCGGCCCGCGCGATATCGTCGTCACCAACGACATTCCCCTGGCCGATCTGTGCCTCAAGGCCGGCTCCCAGGTGCTCAAGCCGAACGGCCAGCCCTTCACCCCCGACAGCATCGGCGCGGCCCTGGCTCAGCGCTCGATCATGGAACACATTCGGTCCACCGGCGAAATCACCGGCGGTCCCCGACCCTTCGACCGGACCGACCGCTCCCATTTCCTGCAGGCCATGGATCAGGCCGTGCAGAAAGCCAAACGCCGACCCGGCTGACGATTTGGGCGAAAACATCGTTCTGCGGAAATCGAACGGTAACCCACCCTGAGCCAATCTCCATTCCCGACGCCCTGACGACAGGGATGGAAAGGCTATCTATGGACCTGATGTTCGAGCCGTTGCGGCGCTATGCCGATTTCGAGGGCCGCGCGCGCCGCTCGGAATACTGGCTGTTCTGCCTGATGACGACCACCCTGACGGTTCTCTTCTTCCTGCCGGTCTTCTTTGCCGGCGCCCGCCCCCAGCAGCCTGAAATGGCCCAGGCGGCTCTGGTCAGCATGCTGGTTCTGGTTCTCATCACCTTTGGTCTGTTCATCCCCAGCATGGCTGTGCTGGTCCGCCGGCTGCACGACACCGGCCGGTCCGGTTGGTGGGTTCTTATCAACCTGCTGCCTTTCGGTGGCGCGGTTCTGTTCATCTTCACCGTTCTGGACGGCGAAGACGGCGCAAACCGCTTCGGCCCCGACCCCAAGGATCGCGACTTTGCCGGCGTCTTCGCCTGATCGGAGCGCCAGCCGATTTTGAGTTAGGCGCGAGGCGGGCTATCTGCCTCGCCATGATCGTCGTCACCCCCGCCATCAGCCTCGACGAAGACGAGATCGAACAGAAGGCGGTCAAGGCCAGCGGGCCCGGCGGCCAGGCGGTCAACAAGACCAGTTCCGCCATCGAACTGCGCTTCGATGTCCGAAGCTCTCCGTCCCTCGCCGAGGACGTCAAGGTCAGGCTGGAGAAACTGGCCAGCTCCCGGGCCACTTTGGACGGCGTGATCGTCATCTTCGCCCAGAGCTATCGCAGCCAGGAAATGAACCGCCAGGACGCCCTCGACCGGCTCCTCGAGCTGATCCGCAAGGCTGCGGAGCGACCCAAAGCGCGCAAGAAGACCCGCCCGACCTACGCCTCCAAGCTCAAGCGCCTGGAAGGAAAGTCCAAGCGATCCGGCATCAAGGCCGGTCGCGGCCGGCCGGGCCACGACGACTAGGCTTCAAGCCAGAAGAGCGCCTCAAGCGGCTGCCCCAGGGCCCTGGCCAGCCGAAGGGCCAGGACGGTCGAGGGTACGAAGACACCATTCTCCACGGTGTTGATCGTCTTGCGCGTGACGCCGACCCGTTCGGCCAGATCGGCCTGGGTCAGGCCCAGCCGCGCCCGCGCCGCCTTCAGTCCGTTGGCGAGAACGGGATCAGCCATGCCGCTGCGAACGTCGCTCCAGGATCACGAACCGAAGGGCGGGAATGACCACGCCCAGGCTCAGGATGATGTGCACCGCCTCAATGGTCGCCACGGTGGCGAATTGCGACAGGACGTAAAGCACAAGGCTGGCCACGGCCATCGCCCAGTAGCCCCATAGAAACGCCTCGGCCCGATGCGCCTTGGTCACCTCGTCCTCCATGATCGCCCGCACGGCCTTGCCGCGCAGCAATCCTCCGCCGGAGGCAAGCAACACCAGCAGCGCCGCCGCCCAGACCGCGAAGGCCGAAAGCCGCACATGATCGACTGTGCGCAACGGGGCGGTCAGGTCGCCTCGGCCATGGAAGAAGGCCCCCTGCCAGATGATGAAGAAGGCCGCCTGGGCCCAGAGAATGCGGGTGCGCCGCCTTTGCCCTCGCTCGGCCAGTTCAGCTGTCGTCGGTTTGGATTTTTCGACCATGATCGCCGCCTCACGTGTAACCTTGAGGTGACACGTAACCTCAGCGTTACACGCCGTCAACCGGCGTTCATCCCGAGCTTCAATCGGGGCTACCTCGCCGTTGAATCCGCCCAAGGTTAGGCCTACCGTCGTCGGCAATGTCGAAGGGGATCTGCATGCGTGTCGTTACAATGTTCGCCCTGGCCGTCTCGGCCTTTGCCGTTCTGGCCGGCTGTTCCAAACCTACCGAGAGTCAGGCGACCAGCGGGGCTTCGCCGCCGGCCGCCGCTCCGGTTGCAGCGCCTCCGGAGATGACCGACGCCGAAAAGCAGACCCTGCTGGCCAGCCTGCCGGCGCCTTACAATACCGGAGACTTGGAAGAGGGCCGCAAGCAGTTCATGCTCTGCCGGTCATGCCACAACATCGCCGCCGGCGGTCCCAACATGACTGGACCGAACCTGCACGGCGTCTTTGGCCGCACGGCGGGGACCCACGAGGGCTTCAAGTATTCCGACGCCGTCAAGAACGCGGGCTTCGCCTGGGATGCCGAGAAGCTGGACGCCTGGCTGGCCGATCCACGCGGCTATCTGCCGGGCAACCGTATGACCTTCGCTGGCCTGAAGGACGCCAAGAAACGCGTCGATCTGATCGCCTATCTGAAGATCGAGTCCGGCTACAAGCCAGGAACCTGACCGGGGTGGAGGGGCCGACAGGCCCTTCTGAATATCCAGCCGTCACAACCTCGACGGTCCCGGCCACAGTGAGAGTGTGAGTTCGCGTCTCGCGACGGCCTGGTCGCTATTGTCGATCGGCCACAGTCCAATATCGACCTCCGACCGGAGAGCGGCATGGAAGACCACACCAGGGTACTGGAACGCCTTTATGAGGCCTTCAACCAGCGGGATATCGCGGCTGTTCTTCCGGCCTTCTCGCCGGATGTGGATTGGCCAAACGCTCTGACCGGAGAGCGGATCAGCGGTCGCGACTCACTGCGGGCCTATTGGCAGGAACAGTTCAAACTGATCCGTTCCGAGGTCACCCCCGTCGCCTTCGAGGTCTTGGATGATGGCCGCACCGCGGTCCGGGCGAACCAGGTCGTGCATAACCTCGATGGCTTGATCTGGTCGGACAGCATGGTTGTCCACATCTACAGTTTCAACGCGGCCGGCCTTATCACCCGTATGGACTTACTCTGACAGTCAGTCGGCAATCGCATAATCTTGCCGACAAGGGAATCAGATTAGTATATCTGCACAAGCATCTATAATTGCATCGGAATTAAGTCGGTATTTCGCGTAGAGATCCGGCAGATCGCCCGACTGGCCGAAGCGCTCCATGCCCAGGGCCCGCACCCGCTGCCCCCGCACCGACCCCAGCCAGGACAAGGCGGCCGGCGATCCGTCCAGCACCGTGACCAGCACCGAGTCCGCCGCGAGGTCCGACAGCAACCGCTCGGCGACCGACACCTCTCCTGCCCTGCCGCCCCGCGTGTCGGACGTCCACCGCGCCCGCCCCGCCGCTGTCCAGTCGGCATGCAGTACGTCCGGCGAGGTTACGGCCAGCAGGCCGGCTCCTGGCATGTCTTCTTGAACCGCTTCGAAAGCCGCCAGCACTTCCGGCGCGATGGCCCCGCTATAGACCAGCGCCAGCTTAGCGCCTGGCTCCGGCGCCTTCAGCCAGTATGCCCCCTCGACCACGCCGGTCCGCCAGCCCTCGTCGGTGCGTTCCGGTTGGGCAAGGACGCGCGTTGACAGGCGCAGATAGGTCGAACAGCCATCCTTGGCCTGGATCCGCTCGAACGCATGGGCCATCAGCACCGCCGTCTCGTCGGCGAAGGCGGGCTCGTAGGAGTCCAGGCCCGGCTGGCTCATGCCGATCAGCGGTGTGCCGATCGACTGGTGCGCCCCGCCCTCCGGCGCCAGGGTCAGGCCGCTCGGCGTCGCCACCAGCAGAAAGCGGGCGTCCTGGTAGCAGGCGTAGTTGAGGGCATCGAGGCCCCTGGCGATGAAGGGATCGTACAGAGTCCCCACCGGAAACAGCTGCTCGCCGAAAACCGAGGACGACAGCCCCAGGGCGGCGAGGGCGATGAACAGGTTGTTTTCGGCGATGCCCAGTTCGACGTGCTGACCCGTCTCGGCCATCGACCAGACCTGCGCCGAGGGAATGCGGCGGTTCTTGAAGACATCGTCGTGGGCCCGGCGATGGAAGACGCCCCGGCGGTTGACGAAGCCGCCCAGGTTGGTGGAGACGGTCACGTCGGGCGAGGTGGTCACCACCCGGTCGGAGAAGTCGTCGGTCCGCTTGGCGATTTCGAACATCACCTTGCCGAACGCCGCCTGGGTCGACTGTTCGCCGCCGCCTTCGATGGCCTTGAGCAGGTCGTCGGCCGACGGGGTGGGGATAAAGCGCGAAGTCTTGCGGCCCTCGGTCCGCGCCGCGAAGGGGGCGGTGTCGACGGCATGGCGCAGGGCGGCCCGCTCGTTGTCGCCAATACCAGAGAAGATGTCCCACTCCTCCCCTTCGAGCACGCCGAGACGCCCGCGCAGCTCGCTGATCTGGGTCGGGGTCATCAGGCCAGAGTGGTTGTCCTTGTGCCCCTGGAACGGCAGGCGCCAGCCCTTGACGGTGTAGGCGATGAACAGTCGCGGCGCGTCATCTTCCGCCGCCCGCTCGAAGGCCTCCAGGATAGTCTCCAGGCAGTGGCCGCCTAGCTCGGTCATCACCAGGGCCAGGTCCGGGTCGCTGTAGCTGTCGATCAGCTTCAACGCCGCCTCATCGCCGGCGAGGTCCGTGGTCAGCCGCTCGCGCCAGGCCTTGCCGCCCTGATAGGTCAAGGCCGAGTAGAGGTCGTTGGCCGCCGTCTCGATCCAGGCCTTGAGCGCCTGGCCGCCCGGTCGGTCGAAAGCCGCCCGCTGGCGTTTCGACCATTTCAACGTCTCGACCTGCCAGCCGGCCGCCTCGAAGATTTCTCCGTAGCGTGTGAACATCCGGTCGGAGGTTGTGGCATCCAGGCTCTGGCGGTTGTAGTCGACGATCCACCAGGTGTTGCGCAGGTCGTGTTTGCAGGCCTCGATCAGGCACTCATAGATGTTGCCCTCGTCCAGTTCAGCATCGCCGAGCAGCGAGATCATCCGCCCCATGGCGTCGGGCAGCACCGAGCCCCGCGCCGCCACATAGTCCTGGGTCAGGCTGGCGAAGGCGGTCATCGCCACGCCCAGGCCGACCGAGCCGGTGGAGAAGTCGACGTCGTCGAGGTCCTTGGTCCGCGAAGGATAGGACTGCGCTCCGCCGAGCGACCGGAACCGCTGCAGCTGATCCAGGGTCTGGCGGCCGAACAGATGCTGGATGGCGTGGAAGATCGGGCTGGCGTGCGGCTTAACCGCCACCCGGTCCTGCGGCCGCAGCGCCTTGAAATAAAGCGCCGTCATCAGGGTGGTCATCGAAGCGCAAGAGGCCTGGTGCCCGCCGACCTTCAGGCCGTCGCGGCTGTCGCGCAGATGGTTGGCGTTGTGGATGGTCCAGCTGGCGAGCCACAGAATCCGCTCCTCCAGACGCCGCAACAGGGCGATATCCTGGCGCTCGGCCGTCATCGACGCGTCATCCATGCCCTTGCGACCCTGGTCTGCTGCACAATCTCGCCTCTCATAAGGTCGCCGCGTCCGGAAAGCTATCGGCGCGACGTTGAGCGCCGCATCGGGCGGCGCCATAAGACTCCTCAGTGGTTCGCTGTTCGAGGGGCTTGATTCACCGGTGACCGACGCCCTCGTTCTGAAAGGCCTGAAGAAGGTCTTTGGCGGCAAGACCGCCGTCGACAGCCTGGACCTTACCGTCCGCTCCGGCGAGCTCTACGCTCTGCTCGGCCCCAATGGCGCGGGGAAGACCACGACGCTGCGGATGGTCGCCGGCCTGCTGGCCCCGACCAGCGGTAGGATCGAAGTGTTCGGCGTTGACGCCATCGCCGACCCCTCCGGCGCCAAGCAGATGATCGCCTGGGCTCCGGATGAGCCGATGCTCTACGACCGGCTCAATCCGATGGAGTACCTCGAGTTTGTCGCCGGCCTGTGGGGCGTCGACGGTCGCACGGCCCGCACCCGGGCCGAGGAACTGCTCAAATGGCTGGGCCTGTGGGAAGAGCGATCGCAGCGTTGCGAGGGCTTTTCCCGGGGCATGAAACAGAAGACCGCCCTGGCCGGCGCCCTGATTCATGAGCCGCGCCTGTTGATGCTCGACGAGCCCCTGACCGGCCTGGACGCCGCCATGGCCCGTCAGGTCAAGGATCTGCTGCAACAGCGGGTGGCCGGCGGGGCCACTGTCATCCTGACCACCCACATTCTCGAGGTCGCCGAAAGGATGGCCGACCGCATCGGAATCATCCAGGGCGGCAAGCTGATCGTCGAGGGCAGCCTGGAAGAGCTGCGCGCCCGGGCCGGCGAATCCCAGGCCACCCTGGAAGACCTGTTCCTGGAACTCACCGGCGAAGTGACCGCCTGATGGGCCTGCGTCCGAAGGCGGGCTCGGTCCTCTGGCTGCTGCTGCACGAGATGCGGCTGGGCTGGCGAGAGCAGATGAAGCTCAAGGGCCGGGTCGCCAGCATCCTCCTGGCAGGCTTTCTGATTCTGGGTCTGCTGTCTGGCGGACTTGGCCTGGGCTTTGCGCTCCGCGACGTGGAGGTCACGGCAACCCCGTTGGTGGCCATTGTCGCCGACGCCGCCCTGGCGCTGATCTTCACCCTGATGCTGTCCCAGACCCTGGCGTCGGCGGCCCAGGCCCTCTACAGCCGCGGCGACCTCGACCTGTTGTTCTCCTCCCCCTTGCCGCCCCGCACGGTGCTGACGGTGCGGTTCTCGGCCATGGCGCTGAATGTCGGCTCGCTGTTCCTCGTCCTGGCCGGTGGACTGCTGATTCCCATCGCCATCATGGGTCACCCGGCCTGGCTGGCGGCATTACCGGTGATCTTCGCCCTGGCGCTGCTGGCCAGCGCCACAGGCCTGCTGCTGGCCACTGCCCTGTTCCGCGTGCTTGGCCCCCGTCGCACCCGCGCAGTGTCCCAGGTGTTGGCGGCCCTGATCGGCGCCGCCCTGTTCCTGGCCTCCCAGGCCGGCAATCTGGCCGGCCGCGGCGACCGGCGGGCGATCTTCGAGCGGTTCGGGACTCTGGCCGGTCAAGGCGACCTGAAACTGCCGCCGCTGGTCGATCTGCCGGCCCGGGCCATGCTGGGTGAACCCCTGCCCCTGCTGGCCATCCTCGGTGGTGCGTTGCTGGTTTTCCTGGCGGTCACCAATCTGCTGGGACGGCGGTTCGCCAAGGACGCCGCCACGGCGGTCGGGGTCGACGGCGCCCGCAAGGCGCGCGGCACAGTAGGTGGCTTCGCCGATGGCGTCTTCGCCGCAACCCTGGGCAAGGAACTGCGGCTGCTGGTCCGCGACATCGCCCTGCTGTCCCAGGTACTGCTGCGGGTGCTCTACATCCTGCCGCTTGGCTTCGTGCTGCTGCGCAACGCCCATGATCACACGACCCTGCTGCTGCCCGGTGGCGCCGCCGCCCTGGCGGTGATGGCTGGCCAGCTCACCGCCAGCCTCGCCTGGATCACCGTTTCGGCCGAGGACGCGCCGGACCTGCTGGTCGCCTCTCCCGCCCCCATCGGCCTGATCAACCGCGCCAAGCTGGCCGCCGCCCTGATCCCCGTCGGCCTGCTGCTGGCCGCGCCCTTGGGCTGGCTGACCGTCCTGGCTCCCGCCACGGGAGTCGCGGCCATTCTCGGCTGCGCCGCCTCGGCCATTTCGGCCGGGGTGATCAGCATCTGGCGTCAGCGTCCCGGCCGCCGCGCCGACTTCCGCCGCAAGGGCAACGTCCACTGGTTCGTCGCCATCGCCATCCTGCTGATCAACATGCTGTGGGGAGCCGCCACGGCGCTGGCCGCGATGATGCTGCCCTGGGCGATCATCCCGGCGGTCCTCGGGGCCGCCTTCACCCTGGTCTTCCACAAGTCCGACACCGCCATTCGCGAGACCCTGCGGGGAGGCGATTAGGGATCGGCAGGGCCTTCGGGGGATGTCATCCGTCCGTCGGATGACGCCCGATCCGGAAGTCCCCTGGTGGAGGCGAGCCTGCCCGGCTTGCCGCTCGCCCGCGGTATAGCCTAAGCGCCCGCCGCCGCCTCGCCGCCTTGGCGTTCCTTTTCCTCGAACGCCTCGATCTGTTTGGCGGTGTACTCGGGCGACTTCGTGAACCGGGCCAGCAGGTTGTAGAAGACCGGCACGATGAACAGGGTCAGCATCGTCGAGAAGATACAGCCGAAGAAGATCACCACGCCGATGGTCTTGCGGCTCTCGGCCCCCGCCCCCGCCTGGAGCATCAGCGGCAGGGCCCCGAAGGCGGCGGAGATGCTGGTCATGATGATCGGCCGCAGGCGTAGGGCCGAAGCCTCGATCACCGCGTCCCGGATCGATTTTCCCTCATCGCGCATCTGGTTGGCGAACTCGACGATCAGGATGCCGTTCTTCGCTGCGATGCCGATGAGGATGACCAGCCCGATCTGGCTGTAGGTGTTGATCGTCGAGCCGGACATCAGCAGGCCGAAAAGCCCGCCCAGCGCCGCCAGTGGCACGGTCAGCATGATCACCGCCGGGTGAATCCAGCTTTCGAACTGGGCCGCCAGCACCAGGAAGACCAGCAGCAGCGCCAGGCCGAAGGCCAGGCCGACCGCGCCGGAGGCTTCCAGGAAGTCGCGCGCCTGACCGCCCCAGGCGGTTGAGATCGAGGAACTCGGCTGCTTCGCCGCCTCGTCCTGCAGGAACTTCACCGCGTCGGCCACGGTAAAACCGGGATTGAGCTGGGCGGTCAGGGTAATGGCCCGCAGCCGATCGACGCGCGGACGGTCGGGAACGTCACCCCGGGTGCGGGTGTCGACGACGCTGGCCAGCGGCACCAGGGCGCCGGAGCCGGCCCGGACATAGAGGGTGTTGAGGTCATCGATGGTCCGGCGCTTGTCCAGCTCGGTCTGGACGATGACATCGTATTCCTGGCCGTTCTTGATGTAGGTGGTCACCTGCCGCGAACCGAACATGGTTTCCAGCACCCGGCCGATGGCCTGGGCGGAGACGCCTAGGGTGGCGGCCTTGTCGCGGTTGATGTCGACCGACAGGCGCGGGGCGTTGGGCTCATAATCGATGCGGGGACGGGCGAAGCCCGGATTGCTCTCCGTGGCGTCGAGGATGGGCTGGAGCCAGCGATTGATCTCGGCGTAGTCGTTGCCAAGCGCGATCAGATCGACGTTGGTGCCGCCGCCGGAGCCGCCGCCTCCTCCCCGCTGGAACGGTCCCCTTACGCTGGCCACGGCCCGAACCCCGGTGATCTTGCTGAGGCTCTTGTTGAGCTCGGCCGCCACCTCGTCCGATGTCTTGGTCCGCTCGCCCCAGGGCTTCATGACGATGACGCCGTTGCCGGTGTTGAACTGGGTCTGGCCAAAGCGGGGCACGCTGATGATGTAGCGCTCGGCCTGGCCATCATCGTAGTAACCCTTCAGCTGCTTTTCGACCTGGGCGGCGGCCTTCAGGGTATAGTCGTAACCGGCGCCTTCCGGCCCGGTGATGCTGACATCGACCCGGCCCCGATCCTCGTTGGGCACCAGTTCCTGAGGCACGGTGACGAACAGCAGGGCGGCCAGGCCCAGCAGCACGACGACCAGCACGCCCGCGCCGATGCTGGCGACGCGCCAGCCCAGCAGCATGTCCAGCGAGCGAGCATAGGAGTTTTTCAGCCGGTCCATGCCCCAGTCGACCCGCTTGGCCAGCCAGCCCTCGCCATGCGCCGGGCGCAGCAGTTTGGAGGCCATCATCGGCGACAGGCTGAGCGCCAGAAGGGCCGAAAAGAAGACGGAGGCTGCGATGGCCACGGCCAGCTCGACGAACAGCCGGCCGATATAGCCGGGCAGGAACATCAGGGGCGCGAAGACGCTGATCAGCACGATGGTGGTGGCCACCACGGCGAAGAACACCTGGCGGGTGCCGCGCATGGCTGCCACCGCCGGCGGCTCGCCGTCGTCCACCCGTCGCTGGATGTTCTCGACCACCACGATGGCGTCATCGACCACCAGTCCGATGGCCAGCACCAGCGCCAGCAGGGTCAGCAGGTTCAGAGAAAAGCCGAGCGGGGCCAGAACGATGAAGGTCGATAGGATACAGATGGGGGCCACGACCGACGGGATGATCGCCGCTCGCCAGCTTCCCAGGAAGACCAGGTTGACCAGCGCCACCAGCGCCAGGGCGATGCCCATGGTTACCCAGACCTCATGGATGGCCTCTGCGGTGAATTGCGAAGAGTCGACGGCCAATACCAGCTTGGTGCCCGCCGGCAGGGTCTTGTTGACGGTCTCGACTTCCTTCTTGGCCAGCTTGGCGATGTCCAGGTCGTTGGCCTGGGATTGGCGGGTCAGGGCCAGGCCGATCTGCTCCACACCATTGCCGCGGAACAGTCTGCGCCGCTCGTCGGGTCCCTCCTCGATCCGGGCGATGTCGCCCAGGCGGGTCACATAGGTCGGATTGCTGACGCCCGGCGAGCTGACCGCGCCGACGACGCTGCTGCCGTTGGCGCCGGCGGCGGCTCCGGCGATACTGGTCGTCGTGGCCGCGCGGGTCGCGGTCGCCGCGGCGATCGGCAACTTGGCGAAGTCTTCCGGCCGCGAATAGGCGCGGTTCACCCGGATGGTGAAGTCCTTGCTTTGGCTCTCGAGCGAGCCAGCCGGCAGTTCGACGTTCTGGTTGTTCAGGGCCGTCTCGATGTCATCGACGGTCAGGCCGCGCGCGGCCATGGCGTCGGCGTCCAGCCAGATGCGCATGGCGTACAGCGGCGCCCCGTTCAGCCCCACCTGGGCCACGCCGGGAATCGTCGACAGCCGCTCGACCAGATACCGGTCGGCGTAGTCGGCCAACTCGATGGTGCTGAGCGTGGTCGAGGTCATGTTGAGGATAATGATCGGCGAGGAGTCGGCGTTTGCCTTGGCGATCTGTGGAGGGTCGGCCTGGTCGGGCAGGTTGGCCGCCACTCGGCTGACGGCGTCGCGGACGTCGTTGGCGGCGGTTTCCAGGTTGGTGCTGAGGGTGAAGGTGATGTTGACGCGCGACACCCCGTCCCGGCTGGAGCTGTTGACCCGGTCGATGCCCTGCACGCCGGACACCTGCCGTTCGATCACCTGGGTGATCCGCTCCTCGATGACCTCGGCCGAGGCGCCGCGATAGTTGGTCGAGATGGAGACCACCGGCGGATCGACGTTGGGCAGTTCGCGGATCGGCAGGGCGGCGAAGGCGGCCAGGCCGATAACACAGAGAATGATGGCCGCGACGGCCGCGAAGACCGGCCGGCGGACGGAAAGGTCCGACAGCATCAGTTCGCGCCCTTCTTCCCAGACTTGCCGCCGACGCCGGGCGGACGTTGCCCAGGCAGGCTGACAGGCGCGCCGTCGGTCAGGCGATTCAATCCATCGGCCACCACCTTCTCATTGGCCTTCAAGCCTTCGCGGATTTCAACAAAGCCGCCTTCGCTGACGCCCGGGGTCACCTGCACCTTGCGAACCGTGGTCTTGCCCTCGCGGGTGAGGATGCTGAACACGAAGGCCGTGTCGCCCTCGTACTGGACGGCCGATTCCGGCACGGCCAGGGCGTCACGGGCGCCATGCTCGACGGCGACCTGCATCAGCATGCCAGGCCGCAGCCGGCCGCCGGCGTTCTGGAATTCAGCCCGGGCGGTGATCGCGCGGGTGGCGGTATTGATTCGGCTGTCCAGCTTGGCGATGCGGCCGGTGATCTTTTCCTCCGGATAGGCGTCCGGGCTGGCGATGATGCTGGCGCCCTCGCGCAGGACGGAGAGATAGCGGTCGGGCACGTCGAAATCGACACGGATCAGAGACAGGTCGTCGAGGCTGACGATCGGCGAGCCGGCGTTGATCAGGGCCCCAGGGGCCACATCGCTTAGGCCCACGACACCGGAAAAGGGCGCGCGGATCACCCGGTCCAGCCGCCGCGCCTTGGCGGCGGCGGTGGCGGCCCGGGCCGATTCAAGGGACGCCAGGTACTGCTCGGCCGTGGCGCGCGGCGCGACGCCCTTCTGGGCCAGGGTGTTCCAGCGGGCATAGTCCCGCTCCGCCTGGTTCTCGCGGGCCTGGGCCTCGGCGACGTCGGCATCCTGTTCATTGGCCTTCAGGGTGACCAGGACCTGACCCTTGCTGACTGTCTGGCCGTCGCGGAAGTTCACGGCGGTGACCAGTTCGGCCGTGCTGGAGGTGATCGTCACCGACTGGCGGCCCTTGGCCACGCCCAGCACGGACACTTTGTCGACGAACGCCCTGGCGACGACGGTGGTCACTGAAACCTGGGTGGAGCGCCCGCCC
The DNA here is from genome assembly GCA_044239675.1 of Caulobacter sp. Lineage (GTDB taxonomy): Bacteria > Pseudomonadota > Alphaproteobacteria > Caulobacterales > Caulobacteraceae > Caulobacter. The sequence continues at coordinate 254,098 of JBIIAX010000001.1, read as the reverse complement.
GGGCCGCCGCGCCCGCCCGGCTTGACGTCGCCCGCTGTCGCCAGCTTGATCCCACCGACGACGATCATGATCAGCAGGACGACAGCGGCGGCGAAGAGAAAAAAGTGGCGTCGGATCACGTAGAACTCCCAGCGCCGGTCCCTCCGGCGATCGATGAACGCGCTAGTCTCGGTTTTGGGCCAACCCGATAAACCATGACCCACCCCAAGCGCATGACGGTCCCGACACCAGACTGAAACAATCCGCACGGCCATGCCCGCGGAAGACCCGGTTTATAAGCGCCCGCGCCATCTCGCACCGCAACAAAAATCCCCGCCCCGGGTGCGCCGCTTTCGGGGCGATCCGAGACGGGGACGGTATTTCGCGGCCGCAGAAGCCGGTGGCCTCAGGAGTCGTAGCCGGGGAGTTTGGTCTCGATCTGGCGCAGCGACCCTGGCCAGGCGAGGCTGCCGATCATCCCCATGCCGCGACCCATCTGGCTGCGCACTTCGTTCTGCGAGGCTTCCGGCGCGGTCAGTACGCCGTCCCGCCCAGCGCTCAACGCCATGACCTGCTGCTTGCAGGCTCGCTCAAGGTAGAACATTCCGACCCAGCACTCCGCCGCGGTCGCACCGACGGCAAGAGTGCCGTGGTTGCGCAGCAGCATCAGCTTCTTTTCCGGCCCCAGGTCGGCCACCAATCGCTCCCGCTCATCAAGGTTCAGGGCGATGCCTTCATAGTCATGATAGGCCAGGTTCGGCAGGACGATCAGCGCATGCTGGCTCAGCGGCAACAGACCCGCGGCCTGGGCGGCCACTGCCACGCCCTGATCCGAATGCAGGTGCATGACGAACATGGCGTCTTCCCGCGCGGCGTGGATCGCCGAGTGGATGGTGAAACCCGCCGGATTGATGAAGTAGGGCGTGTCCTGCAGGACGTTGCCTTCGAGGTCGATCTTGACCAGGGACGAAGCGGTGATCTCGCCGAAGAACAGACCGTAGGGGTTGATCAGGAAGTGGTGCTCCGGCCCCGGAATGCGGGCCGAGATGTGGGTGAAGATCATGTCGTCCCAGCCGTGGATCGCCACAAGCCGGTAGAGGGCGGCCAAATCCACCCGGGCCTGCCACTCCTCGGCGCTGACCTTGTCCTTCAGCGAGGACGCAAGTTGTGATCCATCCGCCATGACGTCTCTCCGGTTCAAACTGTTGTTTGGACAGTCGCGCCGGGTGTCCGTTCCGTCAAGTCACCGTCGGTCAGCCCCGAACCTGCGCCACCGCGTCCAGCCAGCGGGCGTAGGCGCTCTCGCGAGCATGGTTGGTGATGGCCGAGACAAGGCGCTCGCCACCCGGCCGCACTTCGGCGGCGGCCTCCAGGCTTGAGAAGACCCCCGCCCCAATCCCGGCGAACAGCGCAGCGCCGAGCGCCGTGGTCTCCTGGTAGTTGACCCGGAACACCGGCAGGTTGGTCAGGTCGGCCAGCCGCTGACCGAACCAGGCGCTCTGCGACATTCCCCCGTCGATCCGAAGTTCGGCGGCCTCGCCGAAAGAGTCCGGCGCGTCGGCCTGCATCGCCTCGATCAGGTCGCGGGTCTGCAGGGCGCAGGCGTCGAAGGTGGCGGCGGCGATCTCCGCCAGGCCAGCGTCGCGCGTCAGCCCCAGGATCGCACCGCGGGCGTCGGCATCCCACCATGGCGCGCCAAGACCGGTGAAGGCCGGGACCACGACAACGCCGCTGTCGGGCTTGCCGGTCCGCGCCAGGGCTTCCGCGGCGCGCGGCCCGCCGGTCATCCCCAGGCCTTCGCCCAGCCACTGGATAGCCGCCCCGGCGATGAAGATCGAACCCTCCAGGGCATATGTCGCCTCCCCCTTCAACCGCGCCGCCACTGTGGTCAGCAGCCTAGCGCCGGAGGTCGGCCGGTGTGTTCCGGTATTGAGCAGCATGAAACAACCAGTGCCGTAGGTCGCCTTCATCTCGCCGGGACGGATACAGCCCTGCCCCATCAACGCCGCCTGCTGGTCCCCGGCCACGCCCCGGATTGGCACGGGGGAGCCGAGGATGTCGGGGATGGTCTGGCCAAAGTCGTCGGCGCAATCGAGCACGTTTGGCAGCAGACCGGCCGGGACCCGGAAGATCTCCAGCATCGCCGGCGACCAGGCCTGGGCCTGGATGTCAAACAACAGAGTGCGGCTGGCGTTGGTGGCGTCGGTGGCGTGGACCGCCCCTCCGGTCAGCTTCCAAATGGCCCAGCAGTCCATGGTCCCGGCAAGCAGCTCGCCCCGCTCGGCCCGGGACCGGGCGCCGGGCACGTTGTCCAGCAGCCAGGCGATCTTGGTGGCCGAGAAATAGGGATCGAGGATCAGGCCGGTGGTCCGCGACACTTCCGGCTCGACCCCCTGCCGCACCAGCGCCTCGCAGGCGTCAGCCGTGCGGCGGTCCTGCCAGACGATGGCGGGGTGGATGGGACGGCCGGTCGCCTTGTCCCAGATGACCACCGTCTCGCGCTGGTTGGTGATGCCGATGGCGGCGACATCGCCGGCGGTCTTCACGGCATTGGCCAGCGCCTCGCGCAACACCGCCGCACAGGCCAGCCAGATTTCCTCGGCGTCGTGTTCAACCCATCCGTCGTGCGGATAGCTCTGCCGCAGCGGCCGGGTCGCGGTCGCCAGAGGCCTGCCGGAGGTGTCGAAAACGATGGCGCGGGTGCTGGTGGTGCCCTGGTCGAGGGCGAGGATCACCGGATCGGCCATTGTGTCGTCCTCCAGACTACCCAGCGAGTCATGCTGGACGCTGTTTTAAGCATGTTTTCATGCGGCCCGATCAAGGTGAAGGTCAAAGCGGCCTGATTCGGGGATGCAACGCGTGGCGCTCGCCGCCGAAACCACCGAACTTCTAAATCTGGCCCGCGACCGCGAGCCGGAAGCGCGCGGGCGACTCCTTGAATCAATCATCGCTCTCTGCGACTCCGCCAAGCATGTTGCGGACACCGAGGCCATACAGGGTTTGCTCGGGTCGATCTTCATGAGCCTCGTCGCCGAGGCCGAGCGGGATATCCGCTTGCGCCTGTCTGAAAAGCTGGCCTCGTCAAGCTGGGCGCCGCCGGCCTTGATCAATGTCCTGGCCTTGGACGACATCGAGATTGCCGCCCCGATCATCGCATTCAGCCCTGTGCTTCAGGACCATGACCTGATCCGGATTCTGGTCGAATCCACGCTCGACCACCAAATCGCCGTTGCGCGTCGCGGGGCCATCTCATCCAGCGTGGTCGAGGCGATCCTGCAGCAGGAAGAGCCGGCGGTCTTGACGGCGTTGGCTTCCAACGACAGCGCCGACGTCTCAGAGAGCGGCATGCTCCGACTGGTTGAAAGCTCCCGCCGCGTCGCCGCCCTGCGAGCGCCCCTCGCCCGTCATCCTCGCCTCTCGTCGGATTTGGCTCAAAAGCTCTACCTCTGGGTCGGCCAGTGTCTGCGCACGGCGATCCTGGAGCGGTTTCGGCTGGACGCGACGGAGCTGGACGCCGCCCTGGCGGACGCGGTTCTTGCGGCCCATGCCTCGCCTCCCGCGCCCGAGAGCCGGCAGAAGCCGGCCAGGGCGAACGAGGCGGAGAATGAACAACGCCTTGTCGCCAAGCTGCATGACGCCGGCCAGCTGAGACCGGGGTTCCTGCTGCGTATGCTACGGGAGCGAAAGCTCGGCATATTCATCGCCGCCCTGGCCAAACTGGGCGGCTTCCAGCCCGACCAGGTTCAGCGAGCCATCGACAGCGACCGGCCCGAACTTCTGGCCCTTGCCTGCGTCGCGGTGGGCATCGATCGCAGTGTCTTTCCGGCCATCCTCGAAACGGTGCGCGAACTCAATGCGGCGCGTCCCGGCGGCGGAGCGGATGCCGTGCGCAGGGCCAGCGGCGCCTTTGGCCCCTTCGATCCTGATATCGCCGCCATGGCCTTCCGCCAGGCCACAGCCACGGTTTGACATCCTGTCGCCGCTGAGGCCTTGCTCGCCACGATGTATCAGCCCCAGCGCACCCTGACCCGCCTCGCCTTCGCCGCCAGCGACAGGCCGGAAGCCCAGGAAGCCCTCGCCAGGCTCTCCGCACGCTATGGCAATCTGCCGGACGCCGAGGCTCAGGTGATCATCGCCCTCGGCGGAGACGGCTTCATGCTGGAGACCCTCCACCGGACCATGAGTCTGGGAAAGCCGATCTACGGCATGAACCGGGGCTCTGTCGGTTTCCTGATGAACGAATACAGCGAGGACGAACTGCTCGAGCGGATCGACGCCGCCGAACGGGCTGTGATCCATCCCCTGACCATGGTCGCCATCGACAGCCACCGCCGTCAGCACCGGGCACTGGCCATCAATGAGGTTTCCCTGCTGCGCCAGACCCGCCAGACCGCAAAGCTCAGGGTCTCGATCGATGGCAAGGTGCGGATGGGCGAATTAGTCTGCGACGGGGTAATGGTCGCCACCCCGGCCGGGTCGACCGCCTACAACCTCTCTGCCCACGGCCCGATTATTCCGATTGACGCCCGGGTGCTGGCCTTGACCCCGATAAGCGCCTTCCGGCCCCGCCGTTGGCGCGGGGCCCTTCTCTCCCACACCGCGCGGGTGACCATCGAAGTGCTGGAAGCGGACAAGCGTCCGGTCAGCGCCGTGGCCGACAACTTCGAGGTCCGCGATGTGGTTGAGGTCCATATCGGTGAAGACCGCAGTGTCAGCATGGCAATGATGTTCGATGCCGGCCGCAGCCTTGAGGAGCGAGTTCTCTCCGAACAGTTCAGCGGCTAAGTCCCAATTGAAACGGCGGTCTCACGCGTTGTTAACGCCCTGCCTGTAGATGTCGGCGAGTAGAGCGCCAAGGGAGAGGCGAGCGTGAGCAGCAGTAACCCGTTTCAGGTCATCAATGCCCCCAATTCGCTCAAGCTGCGGCTGGGCGGGAAGTTTGGCGGCGTCGATGCGTCGGCCATCGCCAGGGCGGAAGCGGCGCTAAAATCCCTTTCCGGCAATTTCGCCGAATGGCTACAGGACGAATTGACCAAACTGGACGCCGCACGTGCGGCGATCCGCGCCGAAGGGCTCAACGTCCAGACCGCCGAGACCCTGTATTTCCGCGCCCATGATCTGAAAGGCCTGGGCGCCACCTATGAATTTCCGCTGGTCACCCGTATCGCCGCATCGCTGTGCAAACTGATCGACGACCCGGGCTCGAGGGTCAACGCCCCGATGTTCCTGGTCGACGCCCATATCGACGCCATTCGCGCCGCTGTCCGCGACAACATCAAGACCGACACCCATCCCGTGGGCCAGGCCCTGATCGCGGAACTTGAACGCCGCGTCGCCGAGTCGATGCCTCAAGACTGATCGGGCTAGCGAACCGCCGAGAGCGGCTCTTCCACCGCCCCATAGCCCGCCTCGATCGGAATGGTCAGCACGCGACCGCCCGGTCGCTCCTCCAATCTGGGCTCGACCGTCACCAGGGTCCGCAGGGACGCCCGGTCGGTAGCGTCCTGGGAATGAGCCGCCTCGGCCAACAACTGAAGGTTCATCCGGGTCGGGAAGATGATCGTCCGCTCGCCGGTTGCGGCCAGCCTCAGGGCTTCCGCCGGCGGAATCCATTCAGCGTCGACCGTTTCACGGCCGTCGCAGGCGGCGAGCTGATCGCCCGTCGCTGTCGCCACATAGAACCAGGTGTCAAACCTCTTTGGCATCAGGTCCGGGGTGATCCAGCGGGCGAAAACGGTCAGGGCCGACAGGTCGAGGGCCACCCCCAGATCCCTGACCAGATCGATGAAGGCCAGTTGAAGGGAGTCGACCAGCTGGCGGGAGGCGGCCGCCCGTTCGTCGCCGGCGAAGGGTCGTCCGTCGGCGAAACGGCCCAGAATGATGCCGGTTTCTTCATAGGCCTCGCGGATCGCCGCCACCCGCAGGGGCCGCTCGTCTTCGGGCGTGTCGCTCCAGCCGACACAGTGGTCGGCCCAGGCCGGATCATGATCGCCCGCGTGGGTCTTGCCGCCCGGAAACACCAGCGCGCCTGACGCAAAGTCGATCTGATGGTGGCGCTTGACCATCAGCACTTCGAAATCGGGCTCGTCGCGAACCAGCAGGATGGTGGCCGCGGGGCGGACGGCGACTTTTGGCTCTTTCGTGACAGGGTCGGGGGTGGCTTGTTCGGTCATGGGGCAAGGATGACGCGCGCCGCACCGCACCCGCAAGGGTGACCTTGCGGCGCCCGTCATCCGGACGGCGGATTAAGCTTTCCGTCGAGAATCCTCTTCAGTCGGCGCAGATCGGATTGGACCATCGCTTCGTCCTCATCGAACCGCCGGTCGTCGAAGCCGTCCTGTCGCAGCACGACGAAGACCACCAGGCTGCCGCCATCGTTCTCGGTGACCCGGATGGCGTTGTGCATTTCCGCCGTCGCCCCTGGCGGCGCTACCCAGTGGTCGGCGACGCCGAACGGATTGTCCGGCGCCATGCGGACCCTGAAATCGCCGGTCCTGGTAGACATCACCCAGTCGTCACCGTCGGGCCGGATCGCATGGCCAAAATTTGGAGCCCAGTCGGGCAGCTTGCGGGCGTCACGAAGATACTTGGCCACGGCCGTGGGCGGGGCGTCGATGACGACGGAAGCAAATCGGACGTCTCTCATGCGCTGTCCTCCATCAGCATCAGAGGAGAAACGCCCTTGGCGCCCGCGGGGTTCAGGCCGCGCTGGCCGCCCGGCGCTGCGGCGCGGACTCGGGCGTCAGCCGGTCCAGCTTGTCGAGCATGTAGTCGACGTCCTCACGCTGTGTCGTGTGGGACTGAGTCAGGAAGCGCTGCAGCATCCGCTGCTGAAACCGCTCGCGGTCACGCGGACCGCCGTCGAAGTCCATGCTGTGGTGAGTGTCGACCGCCACTCGAAAGGCGGAGAACAGACGCGCCGGCAGCCCGGCCCGCTCATAGATGGCGCGCAGACCCAGGGGACCAGCGTCATGGATCATCAGCCAGGTCCGATGATGCGGCACCCCGGCCAGTTCCGCCACGCCGCATTCAAAGAAGCTCATGTGACCGTGGGCAAGGGCCCGCAGCAACAGACTGGCGGTCAGCCGCTTGTGCTGGTTCAGATGGGCGGCGAAGGCCTTGGGATCGGCGGCGCGGCCGGCCTGGTCGACCAGATCAACGATCGCCCGCTCCTTGGCCCCGACGACGATGCGCAGCGCCAGTTCCGGGGAGACGGCGTGGTGGCTGAGGATATGTTCCCGCACCTTGTCGCCGACCATGTTGATCAGCTTCTCGCTGACCGCCGGTGGCAGGGCGTTGCGGTAGGCGACGGCGGCCAGCAGCTGCTCCGACTTCTCGAACCGCTGCAGCGCCTTGCTCAAGCTCCGTTCGGAGAAGGTGGCGTTGTCATTGGCCACGGCGGTCTCGACGGCCGCTTCCACGCCATGCTCGACAATGGCGCTGGTCACCTTGTCCGAGATCCGTGCCCGCTTGGCGATGGCGACCTGCCGCACCGGGCCGCCCAGCCGAACGATTTCCGCAAGGTCGTCGTCGGAGAAGGCGGGCGAAAAGTTGAGCATCGGCAGGCAGATGCTCTCGACGTCCTTGGCCAGCTTCAGGGCCACGTCTCGCGGCACCAGAGGCGAGGATTTGAGAGTGACGGCCAGGGCTCGGCGCACCAGCTCGGCGGCGTCGGCGGCCATGACCCGCAGAATATCCTGGGCCTGCCCTCGCTCCACTTCCGTCAGGGCCTCGCGATCGATGACCCGGCAAAGCTTGTGAGCCGCCAGGGCCCGCTCATCGGCCGTGGCGCCCTTCAGCAGGGTGCGCACATCGATGTCAGTCAGCGCGGTCCGCGTCGTGGTCATGAAAAATCTCAGCGCCCCATCCTGATAGAGTCGAACATGAAGGATGGTCCGTTAGGCTTAACGATCAATTGCATTCGAAGCGGTGGATTAACGATGCCCCGTAATCGGTCGTGAACCCTGCTCCGTTAGGTTGAGGTCGCTCTTGCTCCGGGGATCTGACGTGTTTCAAGCCTCCACCAGCCGGGCCGTCGCGGATCAACGCGGCGGCGCGAGTTTCCTGGCCCAGTCCCTGGAGGCGCAGCGCGGCCTGCTGCCCTACGCCCTGGCCTGTTTCGCGGTCAGCCTTCCGGTTTTCGTCTGGGCCGGGTCGTTCGCCTTGAACAGCGTCTGGATGGCGGCCAGCTTCGCCATCTTCGCCCTCAACTGGGGCATCTTCTACACCATGGTGAACTGGCTCAGGGCCAATCCCGACATCCCGAACGCCAGGCGCGCGAATGTTCATGTCCTCGGCGGTCTGATGTGGGCCGGCGCGGTGGCGCAGATCGCCGCCATGGCTGATGGCGCGGGACCGGCGCGCGAGCCGCTGCTGTTGATGGCGGCCGGCGGAGCGGTAATCTGCTTCTTCTTCAGCGCGCCTCTGCTTCCGGCCCTGCTGATCGTTGCGCCGGCCGCCGCGGCCGGCCCCCTGATCGCGCTGTTCGCCCATTCGGCGACCCGTGACCTCGGCGTCGCGGTCTGGGGGGCCATGGCCTTGGCCATGGCGCTGTGCCTGATCCTCAATCAGATGATGCGCGGCCAGTTCGCCATGGCCGCGGAACGGGAGGCGCTGATCGCCGAACGTGGTGACACCCTGGAAAGGGCCCAGAAGCTGGCCCGTTCCAAGTCCGACATCGTCGCCACCCTCAGCCATGAAATTCGCAACGGGCTCAACGGCGTGACTCATGTGCTGGCCGCCGCCGCCGGCCAGGGCGGGCGCGCCGCCCCCAGTCGCGAACAACTGGGCGCCGCCCTGACCGCCGCCAACGAGCTGATCGCCGTGCTCAACGCCACGCTGGATTCGGAAACCGCCGAGGCTGGCCGCCTGGCTCTGGACAATGCGCCGTTCGATCCGGTCCGGCTGACCCGCGAACTGGTGCTGCTCAACCGTCCGAACGCCGCCGCCAAGGGCGTCGAACTGGCCCTGCATGTGGACGCCGAGCTCGAAGGCGCCCAGGGCGCCGTGGTCGGCGACGTCACCCGCGCCCGGCAGGTGTTGTCCAACCTGATCGGCAACGCCGTCAAATACACCGTCCGCGGCCGGATAGAAGCGCGGCTCGAACTGCGGGAAAGCGGCCGCGTCGCGGTCTTGATCGCCGACACCGGTCCGGGCCTTGGACCGGAGGAACTGGCCTTGGCCTTCGAACCCTTCCGGCGGGTCGAACGCACCGGCGCAGGCGTGCCTGGCGCGGGCCTTGGCCTGTCGCTCTCCCGCCAGCTGGCGACCTTGATGGGCGGCGAACTGGTCGGCCAGAGCGCGATGAATGTCGGCAGCTGCTTCACCTTCGAACTGCCCTGGGACCCGACGGCGCGGGCCGTCTCCGAGGCCGAGGCTTCGGTGATATCGGGCGGCCGGATCACAACCAACCAGCGGGCCATGCGGGTGCTGGTCGCCGAGGACGACGCCCTCAACGCCGCCATGCTGCGCGCCATCCTCGAACAGCTGGGCCATCAGGTTGTCCACGCCCAGAACGGTCGCCGCGCCGTCGAACTGGCGGAGGGCTGCGACTTCGACCTGATCATGCTGGATGGACGCATGCCGCTGATGGACGGCGCCCATACCGCCGCCGCCTTACGTCAACTTGCCTGCCCTTCGGCAGCAGCGCCGATCATCGCCGTCATCGGCGGTGATGCGGAAGAGGCCCGCGAATGTCTCGACGCCGGGGCGGACACGGTCTTGCGCAAGCCGGTCACGGTGGCGGGCGTCGCCCGCGCCGTCGCGGACGCCGCGGCCAACGGCCGGGACATCGCCGTCGGCCGCGGCCAGGTGTTTGCCGTCGCCGGTTGACCCTAGGGCCCCCTTTCCCCGGGCTCCCCACCTCGCCATGATGGCGCAAACAGGTGGGAGATGCGCGTGCTGAAGGGTCTGAAGATCGTCGAACTGGCGAGCTATATCGCCGCGCCGGGCGCCGCCGGCATCATGGCCGACTGGGGCGCCGACGTCGTCAAGATCGAGGCCCCGTCGGGCGATCCGATCCGAAAGTTCTTCGACACCATAGGTTCCGACCAGACGGACAACCCCATTTTCGACCTCGACAACCGTGGCAAGCGCGGCGTCGTCCTGGACGTCGGCAAGCCCGGGGGCCGGGACGCCGCCTTGAAGCTGATCCGCGGCGCGGACGTCTTCCTGACCAACATCCGTCCCGGCGGCCTGAAGCGGGCCGGCCTCGACTGGGACAGTCTGAAGGTGGAAAACGACCGCCTGATCTACTGCAGCCTTACCGGTTACGGCCTGGAAGGGCCTGACGCCGACAAGGCGGCGATGGACGTCGCCAGTTTCTGGTCGCGCGCCGGGGTCGCTTCGATCACCGCGCCAAAGGACGCGGAACCCTTCCCCATCCGCACAGGCATGGGCGACCACATCACCTCCATGGCCGCGGTCTCCGCTATCCTGGCCGCCGTGTTCGAGCGCCAGACCACCGGCAAGGGCCGGCTGGTCGAAACCAGTCTGATGCGGGCCGGCATCTATGCGATCGGCGCGGACATGGCCATCCAGATGCGGTTCGGCAGGCTGGCCTCGACCCGGGCCCGGCCGGCGGCGGTCAATCCCCTGGCCAATTTCTTCCAGACATCGGATGGCCGTTGGATCTGCCTGGTTCCGCGTCAGGGAGCCCCGGACTGGCCGGACATCGCCCGCGCCGTCGGTCATCCTGAGTGGATCGAGGACCCCCGATATCTCAAGGCCAAGAATCGCCGCGAGAACGGTTCGGGGCTGGTCGAGGCGATGGACGCCGCGGTCGGCGCCATGACCCTGGCCGAGGCCGCCGCGGCCCTCGACGCCGGCGATATCACCTGGGCCCCGGTTCAGACCCCGCGCGAGGTGCTGCAGGACCCGCAGGCCATCGCCGCCGGCTGTTTCGTGGATATACCGGACGGCAGGGGCGGCAGCCACCTGAGCCCAGCCTCACCGGCCCGCTTCCCTGGCGCCGACGATGGACCGAAGGGACCGGCTCCGACCCTGGGCCAGCACACCGACGCGGTTCTGGCTGAACTGGGCTACGGAGCGGCCGAGATCGCGGGCCTCAGGGCGTCGGGCTCGGTAGCCTGACGGCTACCGACGGCTGTCGTTGGAATCAGCCAGGACCCGCAGCATCTCCGATGAGAAGATTGAGCTTGTCAGCCGACCTTGCCCGCCGCCGGGCGTCGTTCCCTGTGAGCCGCGCAGGATCAACGCCACCAGTGCATCTTCCTGAGCTTGGCGGTCGGCGCCCCCCCGGCGTCCAGCATACTGCAGGAAGCCCTGGTCGCGTTGCGGCAGGTCCCCGGTCACGCCCGCCTTGCCGCCGCCCGTGGCGGTCAGATTGGCGTAGAGTTCCGACACTGTGACCGGTCGTCCTGCCCTGTAGAACAGCGTCCGGTTGGCGGCCGCCGCTTCTGGAAACAGATTGGCGGCCGTGGCCCCCGGGGCGCTCTGCATCGCTTCGATCAGCTTGGCCGATCCCTTGGGGCCCAGAAAGTGGGCCGCATAGAGTTCGCCCGCCGTCGCCGACCGGCCGATCCGGCCCTTCAGATAGTCGGCATGGTCGCTGGTCATCTCTCCCGCCATCAGTGAGGCGGCCCGGGCGTCATAGCGCAGGTTCATGACAGTGGCCCGCGCCTCGTCGCCATTGACCCGGTAGCGGCCGTCCGAGCCTTGAACGATCAGGTCGGCATATCTTGCATAGCCGTACTTGGCGCCGTGCCGCTTCAAAGTGCCCAGCCAGGTCTGCTCGACGAACTGGAACAGGCCGGCGGCCGAAGACGTCGGCGCCTTGGCGCCGGGCTTCAACCCGCTTTCGCGCTTCGCCGTGCCGAGCAGGAAGGAGAAATCAACGCCCGTCGCTTCGGATGCGCGCTGAATCGCCGACTCGACGACGCCTCTGATGGAATCGACTGCCATAGGCAGGTTTTGCCGGGCGTCGGGTTAAGGCGAGATTAACCACGTTGCCCCCACACGCCAAACGGGCGTTTGCGGGAAATTACACCCGTCACTTAAAAGGACTTTACGCCCGTCATTTCATATGGCTTACATATGTCATTCCCGCCGGTCGCAGAACTGGCGCACAAGGGAGCCTGACATGACCGCCGCCACCTTTGAAACCCGCAACGCCTATATGGCCTATGACGCCCCCGCGCGGCGCGGCCTGCCCAAAGTGGCGGTGATCGCCCTGATCGGGTCGATCGCCGTCCATGCCGGCATCGGCGGCTATCTGGCCTACCGGAAGTTCGTCGCGCCACCGGAGCGGCCCTTCGTCGATCCGCCCGCCGTCGTGATCACGGACTACCCCCCTGAGCCGCCCCCGCCTGTCGCCGAGCCGGAGCCGCTCAGGCCCACAACGCCGATCAGGTTGCATGAACCTGTCTACGACCGGTTCCCGCCCATCGACCCCCTGCCCATCGAGCCCAAGCCCGTGCCCGATGGCCCAAGGCCGGAAGTCTTCGCCAACCTGGATCCAGGGCCCCTGGTCATCGCCCCGCCCCGCGATCCGCCGCCCGTTGATCCGCCCGTCATCGCCCGCCCCGACTGGCTGAAAAAGCCCAGTGGCGACCAGTTGAGCGCCGTCTATCCGGATCGCGCCATCCGCGGAAACATCTCGGGTCAGGCGACGCTCAGTTGCGAAGTCTCGGCCAAGGGCACAGTGCGCGACTGCCGCGTCAGTGGCGAAACCCCCGCAGACTACGGCTTCGGACCAGCGGCGCTTAGGCTGACCCGCTATTTCGCCATGCGGCCACAGACCGAGGACGGCAAGCCCGTCGATGGCGGGACAGTTCGCATCCCCATCCGCTTCAACCTGCCTGACAAATAGCGGCAGTTGGGCGGCCGGCGCTTCCGGGGTTTTCGTCCCGCCCCGGAAGCGTCGATCGCCGTCAGTAGCTCTTGGGCAGGTGCAGCACGCGTTCGGCGATGAAGTTCAGGATCATCTCGCGGCTGACCGGGGCGATCCGGGCGATCATCGCCTCTCGGAAATAGCGCTCCACGTCATATTCCTTGGCGTAGCCCATGCCGCCATGAGCCAGCACCGCCGCCTCGCAGGCGCGGAAGCCTGCCTCGGCGCCGAGGTATTTACCGGCGTTGGCCTCGGCCCCGCAGTCGCGGCCGGCGTCATAGAGGGCGGCGGCCTTGAACGCCATCAGGTTGGCGGCCTCGAGTTCGGCCCAGGCCTTGGCCAGTGGATGCTGGATGCCTTGGTTCTGGCCGATCGGCCGGCCGAAGACGATCCGCTCGTTGGCATAGGTCGCCGCCTTGGCCAGGGCCGCCCGGCCGATGCCAACCGCCTCGACCCCGAAAAGCACGCGTTCAGGGTTCAGACCGGCCAGCAGGTACTGGAATCCCTTGCCTTCCTCGCCGACCAGATCCTCCGCCGGAACCTGCAGGTCCTCGATAAAAAGCATATTACATTCAACGGCTTTTCGGCCCATCTTGGGGATCGGCTTGGCGTCGATCCGGGCCCGGTCGAAGTCGGTGTAGAAAAGACTCAGGCCCTGTATCGGCTTGGACGTCTGTTCCTTCGGCGTGGTCCGGGCGATCAGCAGGATCTTGTTGGCCCGCTGGGCCATGGTGGTCCAGATCTTCCGGCCATTGATCCGGTAGCTATTGCCGCTCTTCTCGGCCCGGGTCTCCAGGTTGGCGGTGTCCAGCCCGCTGTTCGGCTCGGTCACGGCGAAACAGGTCTTGTCCTGGCCGGCGATGATCCGCGGCAGATGGCGCCGGCGTTGTTCGTCGGTGCCGAACTTCACGATCGGCATAAGGCCGAAGATGTTCAGATGGACGGCGCTGGCCCCAGTGAAGGCGGCGCCGGACTGGGCGACCGTCTGCATGACGATGGCGGCTTCCGTCAGGCCCAGGCCCGATCCGCCAAACTCTTCCGGCATGGCCACGCCCAGCCAGCCGCCGGCCGCCATGGCGGCGGCGAACTCCTCGGGGAAGCGGCCGGTCTCGTCACAGCTGCGCCAGTATTCGTCGTCAAAGCCGGCCATGACCTTGGACACGCCTTCTCGGATGGCTTCCTGTTCGTCGGTCGGCCAGAAGCTGGACATCACGTCTCCTTCAGGGCGCCGTGAACCGGCGCGCGTTCATTGCCGACGCCCAGGGACCCGGATCCTCGCCCGCGAGATAATGCAGGGTCATCTGGGCGACAAGCGGCGCCAGCAGCCAGCCGTTGCGACGCGCGCCCATGGCCAGCCAGACGCCGGGCGCGACGCTGGGCCCGACCAGCGGCAGACCGTCGGGCGTCGCGCCGCGGATGCCGACGCGGACGTTGGCGCCGTAGCCGTGGTCGAAGAGCGTCGGAAAAGGACCTTGCACGAGATCATTGATGGCCTCGTCCGGCTTCAGGTCGGTCAGCCCGGGCTGCATGGTCGCCCCAATCATCGCGCCCTTGGCGCCTGGTGCAATGTAAGCGCCATCTCGGCGTTCCACGGGGCCCCCGCGGCGCTTGAGGAGCGGTCCAAAAACAGTTTGAAGTATCTGTCCCTTGATTGCTGAAATAACCAGGCTTTCGGGGGCCCATGTAATCGCCTTCCAGCCGGTAGCCGCAATAGTGTCAACTCCGTCCTTCAGGCTATCGACAGAGGCCTCCGAGAAGGTCACGCCCAGGGCGGCCCCGGTGATCCGAAGGCGTTCAAGCGCTGCCGTAGGATCCAGACGCCAGTCCTCCGGCGTAAAGAGACCCTCAGGCCGCAGCTCGGTCGGAACGCCGAGCCTGGCAAGCGCCAGTCGAATTTCGACCGCTCGTGTTCCGGAATAGGTCGCTCCACCCCGGTCGAGCTTCACCCCTATTCGCTTGGCGAAAGCCGGCCAAAGGTCCCGAGCGGCTAACAGCAGCGGGTAATGCCCCGCTGACACAGGATCCAGCACCGCCTCGAAGGCCGGCGCCAGCATCCCGGCGGCGGCGGCCGAGGCGCTGGTTGCCGGCGCCGGGTCATGCACCGTCACCGCCGCCCCCGCCTCCGCCAGCTCGACCGCGATCGACAGTCCCAAGGCGCCCGCGCCCGCGATGTGGATGGTTCTGCCGTGGAGACTCGTCATGTGGGGCTCAGCAACCCTCAAGGGAACGCGAGGTCAAGGGGGCGTCCAACGGAGATGCGATACTACCGCCAGGGCGTCAGTCGAACCCCTAGCCGCACCGTCCTCGGCGCATCGAAGCTCTCGGTCCCGTCCGCCGTCTCGCCCGTCTCCACCGCCTTGTCGAAGGCGTTGTCCAGCGCCAGCCAGACGGTGGCCTTGGGCGAAACGCGCCAATCGGCTCGCAGGTCGAGCGTGGCGGCGGCCGAAAGTTTGCGGCTGTTGAGGTCGTCCTCGAAGCGGTCGCCCTCGTATCGGACCTGGGCCAGCAGGGTGACAGGCTCGACGACGGTCCAGGCGAGGTCTGCGCTGGCGCTCAACTTCGGGGTCTGGGCGGGCCGCAGGCCGGTCAGCTGCGGGGCGGCGGAACCGCCGTCCACCTCCGCGTCGGTATAGCCGGCAGCTAGATGCAGGGTGACGGTCTCGCTGAATCGGTGGTCGAGGTCAGCCTCCAGGCCCCAGGCGTCGATGTCGCCGGCGTTCTGCCGCTGGCGCAGCACGCCGCCCGCCGGGATGAAGCCGGCGATGGGGAAGACGCCGGGTCCGACGCCGATGGTGACGTTGGTCACCGCGCCCTCCAGCCGGTTGACGAACAGGGTGGCGCTCCAGCGCCAGTCCCCTTCCCCGCCCAGGCCCAGTTCGGCGCCGTAGAGAACCTCGGGCTCGAGCGTGGCGTTGGCCTCGGTGACGTCGTTGCCCACCCGGAAGGGCCGGTGAAGTTCGTTCAGGGTCGGCGGCCGGAAGCCGGCATAGGCCGCGGCGCGGACCACCACGGGCCCGTCACGGCGGACCCCGACCCGCGCCGTCGGCTGCCAACCGTCGGAATCGGAGGGGCGGTAGTCGAGGGTGCTCAGGCCCGTGGCCAGGTCCCGCTCCCGGCGGCTGCCGTCGAAGGCGGTCCAGTGGTCGATGCGGCCGCCGCCGGTGAACAGCCAGGGCCCGACCTGGCGCCAGGCCTCGCCGTACAGGCCGCCGACGGTCTGCGAACCGCCCGCCACGCGGCCCCGGGTGAAGGCGCCCGCCATGTAGCGGAAGTGTTCGCGGGTCTCGCCCTCGGCATAGCGAAAGTCGCCCCCGACCTCCCAGCCGCTATTTCCCCGGTCCATCCGCAAAGCGGCGTTGATCCCCGCGCCGAAGGCTGGCGTGCCGTACTGCTCGTTGGCCGGGGTGGTGGTCGCCCGACCGGGGGCCACGGCGACCGAGCTGTTCTCCAAGTCCGACAGCCGGGTCCAGCCCTGGATCTGCCAGCTGGTCCCCAGGCCTGGCGATTCGCCCTTGGCCGAAGCCGAAAAGCCGGCGCCGGTCGTCCGGGAGGTGGCGCCGGCCAGGCCGCTGTCGCGCTTCTCCTCGAAGGCCGAGGCCCGCAAGGCCAGATCGACCGCGCCGAGGGTCGGGGCATAGCGAAGGACGGCGGAGGAGGCCTCATAGGCCAGGGGCTTGTCCGCAGCGCCGCGTCCGGCCCGGACCGGGGTCCAGCCGTCGGTCTGCTGCCAGGCGCCGGCGAGGAAGAGGTCGCCAGCGGCGACGGCGCCCTGCACACCGACGAGTCCGCGTTCGCCCGTGAAGGCTTCGTATTCGCCGCCCGTCGGCACACGGGTGCGCTCGGCCAGCTGGACCACGCCGGTGAGCGCTCCGGCGCCATAAGGACCCGCGCCCGCGCCTCGCACGACCAGAGCGCCCTCGATGCTGATCGGCGGCAGGCCGGACCAGATCACCCAGCCGCCGAAAGGATCGTTCTGCGGCGCGCCGTCGAGGGTCACCAACGCCCGGCCGGCGCCGGAGCCGCCGATGGAGCGAACCGACAGCCCTTGGGTCGTCGGGTTGGCGGCGACGCTGGAGGTTCGGCGAAACAGCTGAACGCCGGGGACGCTGGTCAGCGCCTCGTCGATGCGCGGCGCGGTGGCGATGGCCTCCTGAACGCGGACGACGGAGAAGGCCCGGTCGACCGGCGAGGGCGCCAAGCGGGCGGCCTGGACGACCACCGCGTCAACAGCCGGCGGGTCTAGCGGGGGAACGTCCTGGAACATGGTCTGCCTTAGCCTGGATGGCGGCCGCGCCGAAACGTCGAAATGCCCCGCGCCCTTTCCCGCCTCGGCTCGAGAGGCGGGAAAGGGTCTGGCCGGGGGTCAGCCCGCTGTCTTCGGCGTGGCCTTGGCGGCCATGTCCTTCTGGCGACGGGCGAGGTCGAGCAGATACTGCCGCACATTCTCGGCGTCCTGGTCGGTCAGCAGGCTCTTGAACGACACCATCCCCTGCTCGGCCCGCTCGCCGCCGATGACCACGCCATGGAAGGCGTTTGCATCGGTGATCACCGGGGAATAGCGCAGGTCGGGGATGGAGAAGTTGGAGACGCCGCTGGCCCCGTGACAGACGCCGCAGGCGCTGGAATAGGCGGCCATGCCCGCGGCGATCTGCTGCGGCGTGCCGGGCGTGGCCGGCAGGTCTGGGAACTCGCGGGCCAGGGTCGGGCGGACCGGCAGGGCCTGGCGGCCGCCGACCTTGAAGACCAGCAGCCGGCGCGGACCTTCCGAGCGTTTGTCGACACCCGCCCCGGCAGAGACGGCGAAGCCGCCGCCGAAGCCGGCCATCAGGGCCACATACTGCTCGCCGTCGATCTCATAGGTCATCGACGGGGCGCCGACGCCGGTCTGGACGTCAAAGGCCCACAGCTTCTTGCCGCTGGCGGCGTCGAAGGCGGCGAACTCGCCGATGGCGTTGCCCTGGAAGACCAGGCCGCCGGCCGTGGCCAGCACCCCGCCGTTCCACGGGCCGGTGTAGTTGACCGACCACTTCTCGGTCTGGGTCACCGGATCCCAGGCGATCAGCCGACCCTTGAGGGACGAGCGGATGGCCTTCAACTGCGCCTCGTCATCGGGCAGGCCGGCGACCACGAAGTCGATGCCGACATTCCAGCCGGTCGGGCGGTACTGGTAGTTGGCCTTGTTCCCACCCGGCTGCATGTAGGGGAAGGGAATCTCCTGGGCCGGGATATAGACCAGCCCCGTCTTGGGGCTGAAGGCCATGGGCTGCCAGTTGTGGGCGCCGAGCGGGCCGGGGATCGACAGGTGGACCGCCTTCTCGTAACGGGCGCCGGGCGCCTCGATCGGCCTGCCGGTCTTCTGGTCGACACCGGTCGCCCAGTTGACAGCGGCGACGTATTTCTGGGCCGAGATCAGCTTTCCGTTGGTGCGGTCCAGTACATAGAAGAAGCCGTTCTTGGGGGCCTGCATCAGCACCTTGCGGGACTGACCGCCGACAGTGATGTCGGCCAGGATGATGTGCTGGGTGGCGGTGTAGTCCCAGCTTTCACCGGGCGTCGTCTGATAGTGCCAGACATATTCCCCGGTCTCCGGCTTCAGGGCGACGATGGACGACAGGAACAGGTTGTCGCCGCCGCCCGGCGAGCGGATTTCGCGGTTCCAAGGCGAGCCGTTGCCGACCCCGATGTAGAGCAGGTCGAGGTCGGGGTCGTAGGCCATGGAGTCCCAGACCGTGCCGCCGCCGCCGGCCTTCCAGAACTCGCCGTTCCAGGTCGGCCGGGCGATCTTCATCGCCTTGTCGGACGCCGCGCCATCGGTCGGCTGCTGACCGGGCACGGTGTAGAACCGCCAGGCCATCTTGCCGGTGTCGGCATCATAGGCGGAGAGATAGCCGCGCACACCCAGTTCGGCGCCGCCGTTGCCGATCAGCACCTTGCCCTTCACGACGCGCGGTGCGCCAGTGATCGTATAGGGCTTGGACTGATCGACCGTGACCACCGACCAAAGCTTGGCGCCGGTCTTGGCGTCCAGCGCCTCCAGCCGGCCGTCGAAAGTCCCGACGAAGACCTTGCCGCCCCATAGGGCGACGCCGCGGTTCACCGCGTCACAGCAGCTCTTCGCACCGACGGCGCGATTGACCTGCGGATCATGCTCCCACAGCAGCTTGCCGGTCTTGGCGTCGAAAGCCCGGACGATGGACCAGCTGCTGGTCGTGTACATCACCCCGTTGGACACCAGGGGCGTCGCCTCGACGCCGCGGGTCTCGGGCAGGTCGTAGGACCAGGCCAGGCCCAGCTGGCCGACATTGCCGGCGTTGATCTTGTCCAGGGGACTGAAACGCTGTTCCGAATAGGTGCGGCCGTGGCTCAGCCACTCGCCGGCGTTCTTGTCGGCGGCGATGATCTTCTCGGCGGTGATGTCCCCGCCCGCGCCCTGGCCGCAGCTTGCCAGCGCCAGGGTCCCCGCCGCCACGAAGGCGGCCCAAATCGCGCGGTTCGCGCCCATTCTATGTCTCCCAATCCCTTGCCGCGACGCGTCTGACGCGCATCGTCAGCGGGCAGTATGGGGACCGGACGCCGCGTCAAGCAACGGCCCTTTCAAGGCTTGCGTCAAAGGGCGTTCGAACAGGCGCCAGGACAGCCAGCCGCCCAGACAGGCAAGGGTCAGACCGAGGGGAATGAACAGCCAGGGGATCCAGGTTCCCATCTGGACGGCCAAGGCGCCGATGATCAGCGGATGCAGCAGATAAAGGCTATAGGAGGCGTCGCCGAGGACCCGCAGGGGCGGCAGATCCACAAGGCCGCCGTCCGCCTCCACCGCCGTCAGGCCGGCGACGAGAAGCAGGGCCGGAACGCCCCAGAAGATCGGCCGCCACAGGTCCCACTCGACCCGGGTCGCCGCCATGACACCGTACCAACTCAGACCGATAGCCAGCAGGGCCCAGCCGCCGTTGCGGCTCGGCGTCAAGCCAGCGCTCATCGCCCTGGCGAGAAGGACGCCGGCCAGGAATTCCAGCACCAGCGGGTTGAACAGCATCTCGTAAGCCGGGGGGTAGAAGAAGCCGAAGGTCCCCACGACGACCAGGGCGAAGCTCAGCGCCATCAATCGGTTCGCCCGTGGCAGCAGCAGGACCACGGCGAAGAGGAGGTAAAAGGCGGCCTCGTAGTTCAGGGTCCAGCCCGGAGTGAGAACGGGAAAGGGCTGGCCGTCCGGATTGAGGTGCTGGACGAAGGCCAGGGAGGCGATGATGTGGCCAGGCTGCGGATCGATGTCTGGGAAGCGAGTCGGCCACACAAGCGCGCTGGCGACCAGGGCCAGGGTCACCAGCCAGTAGAGCGGTACGATCCGCACCGCGCGGCGCCGCAGGAACTCCATCGCCGAGAGGTCGCTGCCTTCTGTCGTCCGCCACATGATGAAGCCGCTGATGACGAAGAAGATATCGACCCCGGCCCCGCCGATATCAAAATCCAGCCTGGCCCACTGGAAGGCATGGAAGGCGGCGACGGAAAAGGCCGCCAGGGCGCGCAGATACTGGATCGACCTGAGAGCTTGCATGCGTCCCTCCCCAGGCGACATTTACTTGACCTGTCATGCCCCCGCCCCACTCCTGAGGCAACGCCGCTAGGGGACGGCGCGGGCCAGACTTTCCAGGATCATGGTCCAGCCCGCGCGACTGCGCTCTTCGAACTCGGCGAATTCCGGCGCCATTTCGGCGGTGAGGGTGAGGCGGCAACCGCCCTCCGCCAAACCGTCCACGGCGATGGTCACCCGGTCCATCCCGGGCGAAATCGCCGGCACGCCGAAGCGAAAGACCAGCCAACGAGGCCGGTCGATCTCGACATACTCGCCGACGTGCTCCCAGTCCTTGCCATCACGCCGCTCGACGATGGTGAAGCGACCGCCAACGACCGGGTCGATCTCGACCCTGATCATTTCGCCGCCCGGCGTGGCGAACAGGAAGCGGCCCGCCTGTTCCGGATCAAGCCAGGCTCCGAACAAACGCTCGGGTGAGGATGGGTAGCTGCGGGTGACGGTGGTGCGGATCGGCTGGGCGGGCATCGGGCGCTCTGCTGAGGAAGTTGACCCCAAGGCCGCCTCGTGCGTCCGGCCGGGTCCGGCGTCAACCGACTGGCCGGATCAGGACCTGCCGGTCGCCGTCAGTCAAGATCAGGCCGGCCGAATGCACCGCAACCCGGGCGAAGCCCCAAATTAAAACGGGCGCGGCGGAAGGGGTCGCCGCCGCTCAGCCAGGGTGACGAACCGGCCGCCCGCGGGCATGATGACTTCATGGCCAAGCAATTCGACCGCATCGCCCCGGATCACCGCCGCTTCATCGAGCGCCAACACCTGTTCTTCACCGCCAGCGCCACGGCCGACAGTCGGGTCAACCTGTCGCCCAAGGGCCTCGACGCCCTGCGGGTGATCGACGAGTCCGCCATCTGCTGGCTGGACCTGACGGGCAGCGGCAATGAAACGGCCGCCCACATGCGCCATGACGGCCGTCTGACGGTGATGGTCTGCGCCTTCCAGGGACCGCCGATGATTCTTCGCCTCTATGGCCGGGGAACCTGCCTGCCGCGCGGCGAGGCCGGTTATGCAGAGCTTCTCGAAGGCGTCTTCGAGGGCCGGGAAAGGCCTGGCGCTCGCCAGATCGTTCGTCTGGACGTCGATCTGGTCCAGACATCTTGCGGCTTTGCCGTGCCCCTCTATGAGTAC
Organism: Caulobacter sp.; assembly: GCA_044239675.1. Taxonomy (GTDB): domain Bacteria; phylum Pseudomonadota; class Alphaproteobacteria; order Caulobacterales; family Caulobacteraceae; genus Caulobacter. The sequence goes on along the minus strand of JBIIAX010000001.1, from coordinate 232,556 downwards.
CAGGGCGAGCGAGACTCTTTGGTTCGGTGGGCGGAAGCCAAGAGCGAAGACGAGATGACCGCCTACCGCCGGGAGAAGAACAGCCTCAGCATCGACGGCCTGACCACCCGTTGATCGTCGCCAGGCAGCCAGGCTTGCATGACCTTGCGGAAAACCGCTTTTAGGCGGGCGCAAATTCCAGGAGACGATCATGAGCGACCCACAGGCCCAGACCCACGCCGGACGCGTTGTCCTGATTACCGGCGCCTCCTCCGGCCTCGGTCGCCGCTTCGCCCTGCAGCTCTCCGCCGCGGGCGCCAAGGTTGCGATCTGCGCCCGCCGTAAGGACCGATTGGACGGCCTGGTCGCCGAGATCGCCGCCGCCGGCGGCCAGGCCGCCGCCTTCTCCGTCGATGTCCAGGACGAGGCCAGCCTGGTCGCCGCCTTTTCCGAGGCCGAGGCCGCCCTGGGTGCGCCGGTCGATACGGTGATCGCCAACGCCGGGATGAACAGCGAAGGCCTGGCCGTCGATCTGGCCGCCGACGAATTCCGCACGGTGATGGACATCAATGTCACCGGCGTCTTCCTGACCGCCCGCGAAGGCGCCCGCCGGATGATGGCCGCCGGGTCAAAGGACAGCGGCGCGGGCCGTATCGTGCTGATCGCCTCGATCGGCGCCCACAAGGTTCTGCCGGGGCTGGCCGCCTACTGCGCCTCCAAGGCGGCGGTGGCGATGATGGGCAAGACCCTGGCCCGCGAATGGGCCAACAAGGGCATCAACGTCAACGTCGTCTGCCCCGGATATATCGAGACCGAAATCAACAGCGACTGGTTCGCCTCCGAAGGCGGCAAGAAGCAGATCGCGACCTTCCCCCGCCGCCGCCTGATGGAAGAGAGCGACCTGGACCCGGTGATCAACTGGCTGACGTCCGATGCGTCGAAGGGCGTCACGGGGAGCGTGGTGACGGTGGACGACGGGCAGTCGATATAGGGCAGCCTTACCGCTCCTTGATCACGCCGACTCCGGTATTGCCGCTCTTCGTATCCACCGCCGTAACCATCAGCGTCGTTCCACGCCAGCCGCCGCTGGAGACCGTCGCCCGGAAGGTTGAGGCCTCCCCCGCATAGGCCAGCTTGATCGGAGCGCCATCGAGCCAGGCGGTCACCGTGTAGCCGTTCGCATCCCACAGCCCGCCCGGCGTGACGGGGCAACCGCACATCAGACTGACCTTCGCGGTGATGGTCAGCTTGCCGGCCACCGAGGCGTCAGCCGTGGGCTCGACCACCAGGCCGGGAAACGCGACGATCCAGCCGTCGCCGACGGCCGGCTGACCAGGAAGGACCCAGGCCATTGAAGAGACGGTGATGCTCGCGTTCGCGTGGCCCTGCGGCCCCTTGGCTTCGAGCCTGACCAGAGTGGGCTTGTCGATGTCGACTGTTGCGGTGAATCCCGCGTCGCCTTCGCCGGACAGCACCGCACCACGCGCTCTTGGCTGAACCACCAGCTTCTGCGTGTCTCCCGTTCCGCCCTTGGTCAGGCCTTGCGCCAGAACCTTGCCGGTCGCCTGGTCAGTCAGGGTGATTGCCACGCCGCCCATGTGATCGCCGATGTATTTGGCGTCTTGGCTCTGGGCCCGGACGGTGATTGTCGTCGGCTCTGCCAAGGCTGGAACAGCGATCACCAGGAACAGGGCGGACAGTGAAGCGGCGGGGATCGAGGCGAAGCGAGGCATGACGGACTCCTGAACCAGGCTGTTTGTCCGATCCTGCCGCCCGGTTTGTAAGTCTGGCCTAATATCGGCAGTCAGGCCTTATCGAACTTGTCGGTGCGGCGGTGACCAAACAGCATCCGCTGCTCCAGGCGACTGCGCAGTCCGGCGTAGTAGGCCGAAAGGAAGGCCTCGTCGCTGGCCCCATCGAAAGCCTGCCAATCGATCTTGCGCTTGATGCGTGCGGCGACGGCGGCCATGGTCTTGCGATCCCGCGCCCGCAACACCTGCTCAAGGACGTGTAGTTCCTTGACGCCGTAAGCCTGAAGCTGGGCGTCGGTGAAGGCGAACGCCTCCCGGCTGTGATGATCTGCCAAGTCGGGCAGCAGCCGCCGGCGCGGCGCCTTGACCACCCATGTCCCGGCCACCAGGTCGCCCGCCCGCAGCCGGTCACGGTTGAACAATGGAAACAGCAGGAAGATGCCGGTCCACAGCAGCATCAGGATGGCCAGACCGGACTCGGCGCCTCCAGGCGCGACGAGGGTGGCGATCATCGCGCCGAGCGGCAGCCACAGTTCCACCTCGCGCAGCGCGTTGCGGGTGATCACCGCCTCGGCGGTAAGCCGGCCGCCATCTCGGGCGGCGACCCGGATACCCATCAGCCGCTTGCCCGGGGTTGCGGCCCGGGGCGACAGCTCGAAGCCGATGAACCAGGCGTTACGCAGCACAAAGGCCGCCAGCACCCAGACCACCGCAACGAACTCCGACCGCTTCATGTCGCCCGCCGTGGCGACCGACCAGCCGACGAAGTTCAGAATCAGCAGCACCAGCAAAAAAATCACCAGATCGATCATGAAGGCGCCGATCCGCAGGCCCGCGTCGGCGATGGTCAGGTTCAGATCGACCCCCTCCGGCGTGATCAGCGAACGGCGCATCCGCGCCTCGCTCTGAACCTTCGGCGGCTTGCCGGGCTTGCCGGCCTTGACGGGCGTCAGGGGCTTGGCGAAGGGGCCGTCACTCTGACTCATGCAACCCTCCCCGGCGCGGCAGGTAGTAGTAGCAGAGCCAGAGCAGGCCCATGCCGCCGCCAATGCTGTAGCGGATCAGGTCATCTCGGATCAGCTGGCGGCCCAGGCCCTCCAGCACCCCTGCGGCCAGCAGCATGATCACCACCCCGGCCATCACCGCGCCAGCCGCCCGCCCCGCGGCGGCGGCGGAATCCAGCCGCGTCCGCTCGCCGGGGAACGCTACGGCCAGGCCGATCCTGAACCCGGCAGCCCCGGCCAGAACCACGGCGAACAGTTCGGTCGTTCCGTGGATGAACAGCCATCCGGTGAACTCAAAGCCCAGCCCCTTGTCGATGAAGACTGCCATCATCGCCCCCAACAGCGCGCCGTTGGTGGCGATCAGAAGCGCCGTGGGCAGACCGAAGGCGAATCCCAGCGCAAAAGCGAAGAGCGAAACCTGGGCGTTGTGGCTGAACAACGAGGCGGCGAAATAGGATAGTCCCTCCTTGCCGACGTCATCGTAGAGGGTCTTGCGCAGCGACTCGGCCGTGGCTGTCGGATCGCGCCCACCGGACATCCCCTGATCGACCATGGCGTAGAACCAGTTGGGGTCCTGGCGCACCAGAAGATAGCCCACCACGGCGCTGAGGATCAGGATCAGGGCCGAGGCCAGGGTCTCCTTCCAAAGCAGCTGGACGGCCTTAGGCCAGCTGCGGCCAAAGAAGCCGGCGATCCGCTTGAGGATGCGCGGCCGCGTCCCGTAGACGAGGAAATAGGCTCGGGCGCACAGGCTCTCGAGGTAGTCGATCAGTCCCTGGTCCAGCGAGGTCGCCCGCGCCACCGACAGCGACGAGAGGGCCGAGCGATAGAGCACCGGCACGGCCAGCAGCTCCTCGTCGCTCAGGGACCGCGCCCCACGCGACTCCACGCGGTTAAGCAGGCCGTCCAGCTTACGCCAGTCCCACTCCCGCTCCTGGCGGAACCTATGGCTTTTGAGTTGAAGGGGGGCCATGCCGGTTCGCGTCCTACAGCAGGTTGCGGCGTTTGATGTCGAGGAAGGCGTTGATCACCGCCGGTCCGACGCCGTCAGCGGGCGCCTCGACCAGTTGCACGCCCATCCGCCGCAGCCGGGTCATCACCACCTCGCGCTCCTTCAGCAGGGCAGCGGCGGTGACGGCGCGGGAGACATCCATGGTGTCCAGCGGCTCCTTGCGGGCCATGGTCTCCAGCTCCTCGTCCTGCAGCAGGACGAACAGCACCAGGTGGCGCTTCAACAGCCGCTTGAGATTGTCCAGCATCAGCTCGGCGCCGATGGCGTCGGTGAATTCGGTGAAGATGACCACCAGGCTGCGGCGATCCAGATCGCCGGCCAGGGTTGTCAGGCCGAGGGTATAGTTGGTCTCCTCGATGGCGTAGTCGAGGCGCGAGACCAGCCTCTGAATCAACGGAAACGACTGCACGCCGCTGGCCGCCCCGGTCGATAGCCGTGGCCGGGAATCGAAGCCGAACACGCCAACCCGGTCGCCCGTCGCCAGGCCCACATAGGCCAGCAGCAGGGCCGCCCCGATCGCCCGGTCGATGCGCGGCAGCCCGGCCAACGGCTCGCACATGGCCCTGCCGCTATCCAGCGCCAGGACAAGGGTGTGGTTGCGCTCGGTGCGCCGTTCCTGGCTGACCAGCCTGCCGTGCCGGGCCGACTGTTTCCAGTCGATGGTCCGGTGATCCATGCCCGGCAGGAAGTCGCGCAGGGCGTGGAACTCCGTCCCCTCCCCGGTCTGGATCTGCTCTTTCAGGCCGTGCAGGGCGTCGCGCGAGAACAGCCGCAGGGCCTCATCCTTCACCGCCCGGATGTTGGGGGTGACCGGAGCGAGCCGGTCCAACGGATGGATCACCTGGGCCCAGGCCAGGCCCAACGGACCGGTCCAACGCAGCCACAGCCGGTCCAGCAGCGCCTCGCCCCGGCGGCCCGGCGTCACCGTAAGGACAACGCCCGCCTCCTTATCACGCACGGGGACGGTGACCCGGCCCGGCGAGATGCTGAGGATGTCGTTTCCCTCCAACAGAAGCTCGACCTTGCGCGGAATGAACACGGCCTGGAACCGGGCCAACAGCTTGACCTCGGAGGCCGCGCCGACCGCCAGGCTGGCGGGAGCCTCCATCTCGATCACCGGCGCCCGGCGCAGGCGGGTCAGGCCGGCGTCCAGCAGCATCAGGGCGACGATCAGCACCGACCACGCAACACCGACGACCCAGAGCTGGGCCGCGAAAACCCCGGCCGCCGCCGCGATGGGCGCGCCCACGGCGGTCAGGACCACGGCGGTGCGCGTCGGATAGATCAACGCGGGGCCTCGATCTTGTCGATCAGGGTCGTCAGGGCCTCGTCGACCTTGCGGCCTTCGATCTCCGCCGCCGGCGACAGGATCACCCGGTGACGCAGGGCCGGCAGGGCCAGGGCCTTCACGTCGTCGGGGATCACATAGTCGCGGCCCTGCAGGATGGCCCGCGCCCGGGACGCGGCCGCCAGGGTCGAGGCGCAGCGCGGCGACACGCCGCTTTCGAAATCCGCAGCTTCCCGCGTACCTCGGACGATGGCCACCACATAGGCGCCGATCTCGTCGGTCAGGCGGATGGAACTCAGGAGGTCGCTGGCCGCGGCGAGCTCGCTGGCGTCCACCGTCTTGCCGACACCCATCTCCGAAGGGACCGGCTGGCCAGTGCGGCCGCCGAAGCGGGCGACAATGGCCTTCTCCTCGGCCTCGCTGGGGTAGGGCAGCACCTGCTTGAACAGGAACCGGTCCAACTGCGCTTCGGGCAGGGGATAGACGCCCTGCTGCTCGATCGGGTTCTGGGTGGCGACGACCATGAACCGCTCGCCCAGATCATGGCGCAGGCCGTCCAGGGTGACGCTGCGCTCCTGCATGGCTTCCAGCAGGGCGGCCTGGGTCTTGGGCGGGGTGCGATTGATCTCGTCGGCCAGCAGCAGGTCACAGAAGATCGGACCTCGGGTCAGGGTGAAGGCGCTGGTCTGGAAGTTGAAGATATTGGCCCCGACGATGTCGCCCGGCATCAGATCGGGGGTGAACTGGATGCGGCCGAACTTGACGCCCAGGGTCTGGGCGAAGGTCTGGGCCATCAGGGTCTTGGCCGTGCCGGGCGGGCCTTCCAGCAGGATATGGCCCTTGGCCAGCAGGCTGATCAGCAGCAGGTCGACCGTGTCGGCCTGGCCGACGATCGTCTTGGCCATCTCCGACCGGATACGGCCGGCCAGATCTTGCGCCTCAGTGACGTTCACGGGTCATCTCCAGTCTCCAGATGTAGAGGCGGCGGGCGGCGCCGAGCGCCGAGCCGAGATCGTGGGCCGCGGCGGCGTCGCGCCGCAGCTCTGTAAAGGGCGTCAGGCCGGCCTGGACCGACAGCCGGTCGAGCAGGGCCTCCAGGCTCTCCTCATCCACGCCGTGCGGCGCCCCGACAGCCCGCGCCGCGAGGCCGCGCGCATGCAGGGCGTAGCGCTCGATCATCCGGTGCTCGCGCCGGGCCAGCCGGATCAGCGCCGCCGAATTGTCGGCCAGCGCCTGTTTGCCCAGGGCGAAGGACCGCGCCGCTTGCACCGGAGGCCCGAACCGCCCGATCGCCTGCAGCGCCAGCAGCAGGGCGCACAGCCCCAGCGCCAGGGTCACGCCCAGGAAGGGCGGCGTGAAGATCAGCTGCAGCAGGTTGCGGTCCTGCTTGATGCCGTGCAGCGAGACGTCGAAGACGATGGGCCCGTCGCCCGCTCGGGCGGCGTCCAGCACGACGACGCCGGTACGGGCGTTGGCCAGGTCGGCGATCCCCTGGGTATTGAGCAGATCGGGATCCGACAGCACCAGGACGCCCTCATACCGCGCCAGAACCATGCCCCCATTCGCGTCCAGCACCACCGGCTTCCATTCGCCGCCGCTGAGGGTGCGGAATCCTTCGATCGGGCCGGTGACGCCCAGCGGCGATCCGTCGGCCCAGGTCAGGCGGTGAGACGACCGTCCCGGCGCCAGCCTCAGCACCGGCGGTGCAGCGGCGTCCCTGATCGGATCGACGCTCTCGTTCGGACTATAGACCGATCGTCCACGCACCCAGCCCCGGCGCAGGTCGCTGCTGGAATTCCATTTGGGCAGGACCACCAGGATCGGGCCCTTGAACTGAACGGTCTTCAGGGCCTTGGCGTCCATCGTCGGGGTCGGCGTCAGCACCATCAGCGACCGGTCGCGCCGCTCAGGTCGCTCGGTCCGGCTGATCTCCACCGTCCGTCCCAGACTGCGCTGCAGTTGAACCTCTCCGGCGAAGCCGATGGCCGATTTGGACAGGGCATGGGTCTGGCCGTTGTCGCCGCTCTGCCACTCCTGCCCGAAGGCCGCCAGGATCAGCGAGCCGATGAAGGCCACCACCCCGATCAGCACGACCCACACCACCACGGTGACGGAGAAGGGGCCCGCCCCCGCCTTTCGACGACGGCTGGCCGGAACCAGGGCGGCGGTCATGACCAGCTCCCGGCGAAGATCAGCTGTTCATAGGCGTCGCGCGCCTCCCGCCAGCCGGGCTCGGTCACGGGGCGTCCGCCGAAGAAACTGCGTTCGACAATATCGGCGATCAGGCCGAAGGCCGGCCGCGCCTTGGACGGCAGCTCCGGCAGGCTGGCGATGTCCCGGCTGGTCAGGGCCGGCCCGATCAGCCTGGGCCGCCGGGCGGTGATGTCGGCCACCCCGCGCAGCAGCAGCATATGCACCGCCTCGTCGTAGCGTCCCTGGGCCGCCAGGGCGTCGGCGTCCTCCAGCAGGATGCGCGCCTTCTCCCGATCGGGCCGCCAATCGACGGCCGCCGCCCGGGCGCCGGCCTTCTTCTTCCAGCCCAGTTCCAGCCCAAACAGCTCCCGCGCCACGAAATAGACGATGACGATGATCCCGAGGCCCAGCAGGCCCCAGAACAAGTAGGGCATGATCGGCCCGACGAAGTCGAAGAACTCAGCCAGACCTTTCAGCCAGCCGGGCGGGGGTTTGGGCGGCGGAATGCCGGGAAGCGTGAACTGCAGCGTCTTGTCGGCCAGCATCGCCTCATGGGCGCGCTGCAAGGTGGCCGCGTCGGGAGACCCGGCGGCGCCAACGCTATGAACGGTTGAAATCGACTGGCCCATCCCCGGGTCGATACTAGGCGACTTCGCTTTCAACACAACCGCGCGTCACTGGCTTTAGGCGCCTTTCGCTCAAAACATCGGCGCCAGCCTCGATCGGCTTGGTAGGCCTCCCGACACAGGAACCAAACGTCCGTTGGCAAACTTGATCCTTCGCCGCGTTCCGCCTGGCAGTGTCCGGAGTTCCGTCGATGAGAATTGCCCAAGTCGCTCCCCTCTACGAAGCTGTTCCCCCGAAGCTCTATGGCGGTACGGAACGGGTCGTCGCCTTCCTGACCGACGCCCTGGTCGAGTTGGGCCACGACGTCACCCTGTTCGCCAGCGGTGAGTCCCAGACGAAGGCCAAGTTGGCCCCTGGCCGCGACCAGGCTATCCGACTGGATCCCGCCCCTTTGAAATCGGACCTGGCCGCCCACCTCGCCATGCTGGCGGATGTCCGCCGCCGGGCCGGCGAGTTCGACCTGATCCATTTCCACACAGACATGATCCAGTTCCCCCTGTTCGAGGACATGGCGCATCGCACCCTGACCACCCTGCACGGGCGGCTCGACCTCAAGGATCTGGCGGGGGTCTACGATCGCTGGCCCTCCTATCCGATGGTCTCGATTTCCGACGACCAGCGCCGGGGCCTGCCGAACGCCAACTGGGCGGGCACTGTGCAGCATGGCCTGCCCTCCAACCTGCTGGAGTTCTCGTCCCGTTCGCAGGACTACCTGGCCTTCCTCGGCCGTATCTCGCCTGAAAAGCGTCCCGACCGCGCCATCGCCATCGCCAAGCGTCTGGGCATGCCGCTGAAGATCGCCGCCAAGGTCGACAACGCCGACAAGCAGTATTTCGCCGAGGTCATCCAGCCGATGATCGAGGGCGACCCGCTGATCGAATTTATCGGCGAGGTCAACGAAGCGCAGAAATCCGTCCTGCTGGGCGGCGCAGCCGCCCTGCTCTTCCCCATCGACTGGCCGGAGCCCTTCGGCCTGGTGATGATCGAGGCCATGGCCTGCGGGACCCCGGTCGTCGCCTGGCGCAATGGCTCGACGAGCGAAGTCATCGAACCGGGCGAGACCGGCTATCTGGTCGAAAGCCTGGAAGAGGCCGCCGCCTCGGTGCTGCTCGCCGCCACCCTCGACCGCGCCGCCATCCGCGCCCGTTTCGAGCTGCGGTTTTCGGCGACGGCCATGGCCAGACGCTACGTCACCCTCTACGCTGACAGACTGGCGGGCTGCGAATATGCGGATGTGACTCCGCCGCCGTCGCCGCCCTCCTCCAAGGATCTGGATCTGGTCCGCATCGCCTGACGAGGGCGCATGAACGACATCGCGGTTATCGCGCCCGTCCTCGACGAGCAGCGCAACGACGGCCCTCTCCGCATGTTCGCGCTGAAGGACGCCGACTGCTTTCTTGTGGCCGATGGCCATGGCGACATCCTGGGCGGATCCGACGGCCTGTTCCAGGCCGACACCCGCATGCTGTCGCGTCTGCGCCTGCTGATCGGCGGTCGCAGCCCGACCCTGCTGAGTTCCGGCGTTTCGACCGACAATGTCGTCTTCACCTTCCACGGGGCCAACCGGCCGCTGCCTCCGGCCGGCGGCCGGATCGTGCCACCGGGCGTGCTGCATGTGGAACGCCAGCGGCTGGTCTTCCAGGACCGGATGTATGAGCGGATCCGCCTGACCAACCATGGTCTCGACGAGGTGCTGGCCCCGCTGACAGTCGAGTTCGGGGCTGATTTCCGCGACATCTTTGAGGTCCGCGGCCAGACCCGCCACAATCGCGGCCGCCTGCACCGCCCCGAACCTGACGGCCGGCAAGTGACCTTCCGCTACGATGGGCTGGACGATGTCGAACGGTCCAGCGTCATCGCCTTCTCCGAGCCGCCAGCGCGCCTGTTCCACGACCGCGCCGACTTCCTGGCCTCCTTCCAGCCTCGAACCAGCTATGAGCTGTTCATCGAGGTCGGCGCTCCGCTACTGGATATTCCCGACGAGGCTCGCTTCCGCTCCGCCGCCGCTGGGGCCCGCGCCGGGATGCGCCGGCGGATGCGCCAGGGCGTCACCGTCCGCACCGACAGCCCCGCCTTCAACCGCTGGACCGGCCAGTCGCGCGCCGATCTGGCCCTGCTGACCACCGAACTGCCGACGGGCCGCTACCCCTATGCGGGCATCCCCTGGTTCTCGACGCCGTTCGGCCGCGACGGCATCATCACCGCCTGGGAGATGCTGCTGTTCGACCCCGGGCTGGCCAAGGGGGTCCTGACCTATCTGGCCAGCCGCCAGGCGACCGAAGCGTCCGCCTTCCGCGACTCCCAGGTCGGCAAGATCATGCACGAGACCCGCCAGGGCGAGATGTCGACCCTCGGCGAGGTGCCGTTCGGGCTCTATTACGGCGGAGTGGACACCACTCCGCTGTTCATCGCCCTGGCCGGCGCCTATGTCCGGCGCACCGGCGATATCGATCTGGTCCGCAGGATCTGGCCGGCGCTGAAGGCGGCCGTCAACTGGCTGGAGACCGAGGGCGATTCCAACGGCGATGGCCTGATCGACTACGCCCGCGCCGCCGAGACCGGCCTGTCCAACCAGGGCTGGAAAGACAGTTACGACAGTGTCTTCGACGCCAAGGGGCGCTTTCCAAAGGGGCCCGTCGCCCTGGTCGAGGTGCAGGGCTATGCCTTCGCCGCCTGGCGCGCCATGGCCGAGATGGCCGGCCTGCTGGGCGAAGCTGGCGGCGAGGACTGGGCTCGCAGGGCCGAGACCATCCGGCTCGCCGTGGAGGATCGCTTCTGGATGGAAGACGCCGGCTTCTACGGCATCGCCATCGATGGTGACGGCCAGCTCTGCACGCCCCTGACCTCCAACGCCGGCCATCTGCTGTTCGTCGGCCTGCCCGGCGCCGATCGCGGCCAGAGGGTCATCGACCATCTGGCCAGCGCCGCCTTTAATACCGGCTGGGGCATCCGGACGCTCGCCCAGCGGGAGAGCCGCTACAATCCGATGTCCTACCACAACGGCTCGATCTGGCCGCACGACAACGCCATCTGCGCCGCCGGCATGGGCCGTTATGGCGACCGGGAACACCTGGGCCGGCTGTTGCGCGGCCTGTTCGACACCGCCGGCCAGATGGACATGCGCCTGCCGGAACTGTTCTGCGGCTTTCCCCGCCGCCCCGGTGAGCCGCCGGTCCCCTACCCTGTCAGCTGTTCGCCTCAGGCCTGGGCCGCCGGCTCGGCCTTCATGATTCTCCAGGCCCTGCTGGGCGTCACCGTCGACGCCCTGGCCCTGGAAGTGACCATCAACCGCCCGCGCCTGCCGGCCGGGGTCAATCGCCTCGCCCTGCCCAGGCTGGCCGTCGGCGACTGTTTCGTCGACCTGGTATTCGAGCGGGTCCGGGATGGACTGGTGGTGGCCTTCGCCTCCGAATGCTCGCCTCAGCTGAAGGTGAAGACGCTGAGCTGAAGGGCTACAACCGTCCTTCGCTGCGAATTATGTTCCGCTTTTGTTCTTGTCGCGCAGGCCAGCTTCTGGTTCCTTGCCGCCATGACCCAGTCCAGCCCGACACCCCTCTGATGGCCCAGCAGACCTATGTCGGAATCCGTCCGGAGATCGCCAGGGCCAAGCTGGACGAGATCAGCGCCCTGCTGACCGCCTGGCGCCAGAAATGCCGCCCCTACGGCCCCCAGTTCGTCGCCATCATGGCCATCCAGACCGCCATCCGCGAAGGCCAGGAGGCCTTGACCGGCAAGGCCTCTGCGGCGGGCCTGGGGGCTTCGACGCCGGGGGGACTGTGATAAGCATCATCACTAACTCACGTGGACACGGCGGCCTGCCTCTAAAGAGAGCTATTGGCCTCCAAAGTATTCAGTCACAGCCGAAGACGGAATAACGCACTCATCCGCTCTAGATGCCGCGTTTTCACGGTCTAGATCAGTCTTGATGGCGCTTGCGGTCGCCGCAGTATCCAGGCAATTAGACTCACCATTTGTAAAGATGTAGGCAGCCGCACAAACTGTCGCGAAGCACGTCCCCTGCCCGTCGTCTTCACTCGTCTCCATACAAACTTTAAGAGAATTCATAAGCGTGCCGTGAGAAGCCATAAGTTGACCAAAGCGTTGTTCGATCACAAGGCGATTGGCCTGATGGCCCTCACATATTCTCGCTTGCTCAGCTAGCGCTTGGGCTGCCTGCTGGGCACGCAAATCTGCCTCCTTCTGCTGTTCGTAGAGTTGCCTTTGCTGTTCTAGAAGTCTTCTATTGTCTTCAAGGCGGCGGCTCTGGGCAAAGATTTGGTCCTTTTGCTCCTGCAATTGGTGCATGAACGTAAACGCGGCCGTCCCGAGCGCGAGCGCGCCGGTTATCAGTCCGAGGATTGCGGCCAGCTGAGTGGCCTTCTTCCTATCCATGAGCCCCCCGGCCTCGCGTCGCAACCATCAGGATATCATTGTTATCCCAAGAACAGTGAGTCAACCCTGGAGAGTTTTTTAGATCAACTTCATCCATTAAACGCAATGCCGATCCCGGAGCCCTAAATTTGATCGGCAGCAGGCCAGTTGCGCAACCTATGCGCGCGCCCAGAAGCGGGGAAGCCGCCCCGATTCTGCCGATCGGTCGCGCTTGGAAGAATGACGATTTGCAGGATCTGAAGCGGCGAAAAGTCGCCCCGCTAACAAAGCGCAGCCGGCCCCCCACCGATGGTACCACCTCTCGGGCTCGAACCGAGGACCTCTAGATCCACAATCTAGCGCTCTAACCAACTGAGCTAAGGCGGCGCTTCATCAGCGAGGGGTCCGTTTAGTCGGTTGGGGGCGGATGATCAAGGCGTGCTTGCGCGATTGCCGTCCTGGCCGCACCCTGACGCCCATGAACACCATCACCACCCGCCAGATCCAGGCCAACGGCCTGAGCTTCACCATCGACGAGGCCGGCCAGGGCGAGGATATCGCTCTGTTCCTGCACGGCTTTCCCGAGAGCCGGCATTCCTGGCGCGAGCAGCTGCCCCTGCTGGCGTCGCTGGGCTGGCGGGCCGTGGCGCCGGATTTGCGCGGCTATGGCGACAGCGACCGTCCCAAAGGCCGCGAGCCCTATCGCCTGCCGCATCTGGTCGATGACGTCGGGGCGCTGTTCGACGCCCTGGGCGCCCGCCGGCGGCTGCTGATCGCCCATGACTGGGGGGCGCTGATCGCCTGGGCCGCCGCCTTGGAGAAGGTCCGCCCGCTCGATGGCCTGGTGATCATGAACGTGCCCCACCCCGTGGTCTTCCAGGAGGTGATCAAGCGCAGCCCGGCGCAGCGGAAGAAGTCCTGGTACGTCGCCTTCTTCCAACTGCCCTGGCTGCCGGAGGCGATGCTGACCGCCAACCGCGCCGAGGGAGTCGCGCGCGCCTTCCGCGACATGGCCGTCGACAAGAGCCGCTTTCCCGATGCGGTGCTCGAACCCTATCGCCTCAACGCCCTCAAGCCGGGCGCCATGACGGCGATGATCAACTACTACCGCGCCAACCTGCGCCAGCTGTCGAAATGGACGCGGCGGACGGCGCCGGTGATCGAGGTCCCCACCCTGATGGTCTGGGGCGAGGAGGACGCCGCCCTCGATATCGCCCTGACCGAGGGCTACGATGGCCTTGTCCGGGACTTTACCCTCGAACGCCTGCCGGGCGTCTCACACTGGGTGCAGCAGGAGGCCCCGGAGGCGGTCAACGCCCGTCTGGAGGCCTGGCTGAGGGCCAAGGGGCTGGTGGCGGACTAGCCCCCACACGGCTCCCCCCCACCCCGTATCCAATCCCAAACGAAAAGGCCCCGGAGATTGCTCTCCGGGGCCTTGCCGTACCTTTCGATCAGCGAACCATCATCCCTCGGGAAGACGGAAGACGATCGGGATGGTGACGATACCACCCTCGACGGGGCTGCCATCGGCCCGCTTCGGCTTCATGCGGAAGCCTCGCGACAGCTTGATGGCGGCATCGCCGAAGCCGTAGTCCGCCGGGCTTTCGGAAACCACCGAACAGCCCGCCACGGTTCCCTTCGCGGTCACCGAGCACCGGATGCTGGCCCTGCCACTGATTTCCTGGCGCAGAGCGCGGTCAGGATAGTAGCGAGCCATATCATCCCCCGACGGCTTGCGATCCCAGGTCGGGTTCTCAATCACCGGGTTGCGCGGCGGCGCAGGCGGAGCCGGCGGCGCGATCACCGGCGGAGCCGGCGGTTGCGGGACCGGCTTCGGTTCCGGCTTCACCTCGAGAGGCGGAGGCGGAGCGACGTCCGGCGGAGGCGCGACCGGCGGACGCGGCTGCAGCTTGGCCGGCGGCGGAGGCTTATCCGTCGGAGGCGGGGGCGGCGGCGGCGGCGGCGGAGGCGGAGGCGGCTTGATCAGTTGGGTGTCGATCTTCTCGTCCTCGAAGACCCGCTCCTTGATGGTGAAGCGCATCTTGTAGAGGTAGAGACCGATCCCCGCGTGAAGCAGGAAGACGACCCCAAGGGCGACGATCCAGGCCACAGGGCTGGTCTTCGGCTTGGGCGCGTCAAACGGGTTGTGGATTGGCCGGGTCAGGTCTTGCGTTTGGTCTGACATGATCGTCACGAACCCCCCGCCTTGCTGTCATCCTGGCCGATCAGAGCGACGCTGTAGAAACCATTGTCCTGCAGCGCGTTCATCACCTGCATGAAGGTCCCATAACGGACCTCCTTGTCAGCCCGAATGAAGATCCGTTCCTTGGTCGGATCCCGTTTGCCAACCTGTTTGCGCAGGTCGTCGCCAATGACGGCCAGATCGGTAGGGAAGTCCCCGATGTAGATATCCCCGCCCTTCTGGATCGAGATGTAGACCGGCTTGGGCGGGTTCTGTCGAGGCTTGGCCACCGCGTTGGGCAGCTTCAGCTCGACATTCACGCTAGCGAGCGGTGCAGCCACCATGAAGATGATCAGGAGGACCAGCATGACGTCCACAAAGGGCGTTACGTTGATCTCGCTGTTCTGCTCAACCTGGTACCTGTCGCTGCCGCCGGAGCCTGCGAGTTTGGCGGCCATCTGGTTTAGGCCCCCTTGTCGAGCTGCCGCGAAATGGCGTTCATCAGTTCAGCGGTGAAACCATCGGTACGGGTCCCGTACGCGGAGATCCGCGTCTGGAAGTAGTTGTAGAAGATAACCGCCGGGATGGCGGTGAACAGACCGATACCGGTGGCCAGCAGCGCCTCGGCGATACCGGGGGCGACGACGGCCAGGTTGGTCGTGTTGGTGTTCGCGATGCCGATGAACGAGTTCATGATCCCGTAGACGGTGCCGAACAGACCGATGAACGGACCGGACGAACCGACGGAGGCCAGGAACTGCATGCCGCCCGAGAGGCGCTTGGACAGCGAGGACTGAACCGCGCTGACGGCGGTCTGGGCCCGCATGATGGTGGAGTCGCGATGCTCACCGGTGATCTGCAGACCAGCCTGACGGGACAGCTCGACTTCGGAGGCGGCCGCGGCGGCCATGTCGGCCAGCGGGTTGCCTTCGAATTCCTCGGAGATGGCGATCCGGCCCATGTCGTTGATCGACTTGGCGCCGCGGAAAGCTTCGACGAAGCGGTCCGACTTGCGGTTCAGGCCGCCGAACTCGAACAGCTTGGTGATCAGAAGCACCCAGCTGAAGATCGAAGCCAGCAGCAGACCGATCATCACGACCTTAACGATCGGTTCCGCGTCAAGGAACATGGTGATCGGCGTCAGGTTGCCGCCGTGGCTTTCGATGGTCTTGGGCGCCTTGTCACCGGACTCGGCGGCAGGCGCGGGAGCGGCTGCGGCAGGAGCGGCGGCTTCGGCGGCCGGAGGCGCTGAGGCCTCCTGGGCGAAAGCGGGGACACTCGTCATCAGCGCCAGGGCGCCGATCAGAGCGATGAGGGGGGTCGTTCGTTTGTTGTCGAGCATCTTTCGCCAGTTCCTGCTTGGTCTAGCACTTATTGGACCGAAGGGTCGTCGCGCGAGTGCGTCTCCAACCCTAACTCAAATTTCTGTCTACGCCCGCGCCGAAGCCGAACGTCAGACCCTTGTCGCTACGCCCGACCCGCTACGCCGTTCCCTCCCCGTTTCTGGGTCAAAGGCGGCGTTTCGAAGGCGCATCGAATCCGCACGGCTCGAAAGCAGCACGACTTCTCGACCAAGTTAGACTTGGCGTACCGGCCCTTTGGCAACCCCTTTTATGATCGTCAAGTGGCCATCTGGAGCTGAACTACCCCTGTAAGGCCTCCTTGGAGGTCATTATATTGCATTGCAGCATCCGGAACTCATAATTCTTCGAAGGTTTTTCCCTCTCGGGGAGAAAAAGCATTGTGCGCCGCAGCAATCGTACGGAACATCGGTCACTGAGGCCGGGATTTTTGGACGGTTCGCGCGGGACGGGAAGGAATGGTGCCTGAGGGCGGATTCGAACCACCGACACGCGGATTTTCAATCCGCTGCTCTACCAACTGAGCTACTCAGGCCTATGCCTAAAAAGGCCCCGCCCTCGCGGGAGACGGGTCTATAAAAGAGCGGATGCGCCAAGTCCAGCAATTGCCGGACAGAAATCGCCGCTTTTATTCGTTCGCGTCGCGCTCGTCCGATGGCGGTTCGTCGTCGACGCCGGGGATCACATAGGACCCCGACAGCCATCGATGCAGGTCGACATCAGCGCAGCGCTTTGAACAGAAGGGCCGAAACGCGACAATCGAAGGCTTGCCGCAGATTGGGCAGGGGTTGCTCATCGGCTGGTCACCTCAAGACGGTCGCTGGGCCAGTCGATCTGGGCTTCCAGCGTATATCGCGCGCCAAGCCGGTCGGTCACCGCCGGCCGCAGGATTTCGAATGCGGCGGCTACCGCCGGCGAGCAGCGAGCGGTCAGCCGGCCGCCGGGAGACGCCCTGCCCTCCCGTTCCAAGGCCCGGGCCAGGCGCAGGGCGCCGCTGCGGGCCGAAAGGGCGCCTGTCTCGTCCAGTAGCCTTTCAAGGACCGGCGCCCGCCGCCGGGGGATGGTCAGCTCGATGGTCCCGAAGCGGCTGATCGGTCCGATCGCCACGCCCGGGTTGTCGGCCGCGAAGGCGTCCCGCACGGCGCCGAGGATCGCCGTTCCATCATGCCCCCGGCCGGCCAGGTCGATGACCACCAGTCCGCCCAGGCCCTTCAGCCGCAGCAGCCGGGCGGCCGAGGCCACCGCCGCCAGATTGGCCGCCCGCGACACCCGCTTGGAATCGCCCCCGGCCCGCTCGCCGGTATCGACGTCCACGGCGGTCAGGGCCCGGGTGGGCTCCACCGACACCGATCCGCCGCCCGGAAGGGCGTGAACGGCCGCCAGGGCGTCCGACTCGGCCTCGTCGGCGACCCGGCGCGCCTGGGGCCCATTGTCCAACTCCCTGACCTTGGCCAGGCGCATCAGTTCCTCGCGCAGCCCCGGCGCGGCCGCCAGCAGCCGCGGCGGCCCCTCGGCCTCCGCCAGCGGCCAGGCGGTGGCCAGCTTGCCCCGCCGCGCCTCGGCGCGAATCTCCACCTCCAAGTTCGACCCGCGCACCGGCTTGGGCATATCGCCCCGCAGAGGCATCAGCGCCTCTCCGCCATCCGGCATGTCCAGGAAGGCGGCGGCGAAGGCGTTCTCGACCTGCCGCACCCGGGCGATGCTGCGGGCGCCGGCCATCAGGGCGGCCGGATCGCCGTCCCGCTCGATCAACAGACGTTCGGGCTTGCCGTCCAGCAGGACGACGCCCCGCGTCTCGCCGATCCCGACATCAAGGAAGGCTTCCCGCCGGCTCATGGCCTGATACTCATGCTTGACGGCTCACCGCCGCCAGCCCACGCCGTCGAGCAACGACAGCGTCTCATACAGCGGCAGGCCGACCACGCCGGTGAAGGAGCCCTGCAGATAGGTGACGAAGGCCCCGGCCTTCTGGTGGATCTTGTAGCCGCCGGCCGCGTCCCGCCAGTCGCCGGAGGCGATGAAGCTTTCCGTCTCCCGGGGCGTCAGCCGTTTGAAGGTGATCCGGCTCTCGACGACCCGGCTGACCACCCGTCCGCCCGGCGCAACCACGGCCACCCCGGTCAGCACCTTGTGGGACCGTCCCGACAGCAGCTTCAGCATCCGTCGCGCGTCAGCCTCATCCTCGGGCTTGCCCAAGATCCGCGTGCCGACGGCGACCAGAGTGTCGGAGCCCAGCACATAGGCGTCGACATGGCGCGCGGCGACCACGCCGGCCTTTTCACGGGCCAGGCGCAGCACCAGCCGGCGCGGCGTCTCGTCCGGCAGGGCGGTCTCATCAATGTCGGCGGGGTCGACCTGGTCCGGCTCTATCCCTGCCTGCTGCAGCAGCTGCAGGCGGCGGGGGCTGGCGCTGCCGAGGACAAGCCTCGGCCGGGGTCTGGCGGAAGGAAGGGACAAGCCCGCCCTTACTTGAAGCGGTAGGTGATGCGGCCCTTGGTCAGGTCGTAGGGCGTCATTTCGACAAGCACCTTGTCGCCGGCCAGCACACGGATGCGGTTCTTACGCATCTTGCCGGCGGTGTGGGCGATGATCTCGTGGTCATTCTCGAGCGTCACGCGGAAGGTCGCGTTGGGCAGCAGTTCGCTGACGGTGCCCGGAAACTCAAGCAGTTCTTCCTTAGCCATTAGGCCTCTCAGTACAGTGGTCCCTAAAGCAACACGGCCCGCGCTTCCCTCGAGTCGGGGCGCGAGCCGTGGCTCAATGGCGCGCCTTATAGCGCAATGCGGGGTCAAAGGTCGATGGGCAGCGCGCAAAGCCGGTATTTTGCCTATCCTCCGGCCGTAACCACTCGCCCGAACCGCCGCCGGATGCGGCCGTACAGCTCGTCGCGCACCTGGCGATAGGCCTCCAGCCGCTGCTCGCGCGAGCCGGTGACCAGGGTCGGGTCATAGGTGGGCCAGTATTCGATCTCCACCGCCCTGCCCCGCGACAGTTCCACCGCCCGGTGCTGGGCCTCGGCGGTCAGGGAGATGACCACGTCGAAACTGTCATCCTCCAACTGGTCGAAGGTCTTGGGCCGGTGCGCGTGCGCCTCGATCCCCAGCTCTTCCAGCACCGCCGCCGCGAACGGATCCATGCCCGGGTCGGCCGGATCGGCCTTCAGGCCGCAGCTATCGACGAATATGGCCGTGCCATAGGCCAGCTTCATCAAGGCCTCGGCCATGGGCGAGCGGACCTTGTTGAAGTTGCAGGTGAACAGCACCGCCCCCGGCGTGGCGTCGAAGCCGCTCATCCGCGCCAGTGCAACGCGCAGATCAGGGTGAACAGCCTCCGGGCCGTGTCGAGGTCGGTCTTCACCTTCCCCTCCAGCCTGGCCTGCAACAGGGTCGAGCCATCGTTGTGCAAGCCCCGCCGCCCCATATCCAGCGCCTCGATCTGCGTCGGGGTCGAGTTGCGGATGGCCGCGTAGTAGCTTTCGCAGATCATGAAATAGTCGCGGATTACTCCTCTGAACGGCGACAGCGACAGCAGGTGCGTCTGGTCCAGGGCCGGGCCGGTGATATGCATCGCCAACCGGTTCTCGATCAGGGCGATCTTCAGGTCATAGGGCCCACCCTCGGCCCCGGTCGGCTTGAAGTAGTTGTCTTCCAGCAAATCGAAGATGGCGACCTGCCGCTCCTGGTCCTGATCGCGCGAGGCGGCCGACAGCGACTCCTCGTCGATCTCGATACTCTGCAGACGGTGGAGGGCGCGGTCATCGGTCATGGGTTGAGCCGCAGGATAGCGGGGTTCAGCCGCGCGGCAACCGCAAGGCCGCCGAAAGCGCGTGGGCCGGAAGGCCTTCCGCCTCCGCCAGAGCCACGGTGTGCGGTCCCAACCGCCCGAACGCCGCTGCATCAGCTTTGATGATCGAGGTCCGCTTGAGGAAATCGAACAGCGAAAGCCCCGACTGGAACCGCGCCGCCCGGCTGGTCGGCAAAACGTGGTTGGACCCGGCGACGTAGTCCCCCAGCGCTTCGGGCGTAAAGCGGCCGAGGAAGATGGCGCCGGCGTGCCGCACCTGGTCGGCCAGGGAATCGGGATCGGCGGTGCAGAACTCGACATGTTCGGGGGCGATTCGGTCGACGAGACCCGGACTGCTCGACAGCGGGGCGATGATCACCGCCCCGTGGTCGCGCCAGCTGGCGGCGGCGTCCTCGCCGGTGGCCAGGGCCTCCAACAGCCGCTCGACAGCCGCCTCGACCGCTTGGGCCAGGGATTCGTCGTCGGTGATCAGGATCGACTGGGCGGCCGGGTCATGCTCGGCCTGGGACAGCAGGTCGCCGGCGATCCATTCGGGATTATTGTCGCCGTCGGCCACCACCACGATCTCAGACGGCCCGGCCAGGGCGTCGATGCCGACTACCCCGTACAGCCGCCGCTTGGCCGCGGTGACATAGGCGTTGCCCGGCCCGACGATCTTGTCCACTGGCCGGATCGGGCCTGCGCCATAGGCCAGCGCCGCGATCGCCTGGGCCCCGCCGATCCGCCAGATCTCGGTGACCCCCGCCTCATGCGCCGCAGCCAGCACCGCCGGCTGCAGCTTGCCGGGCGGCGTGACCATGGCGATGCGGTCGACCCCCGCCACATTGGCCGGCACACAATTCATCAGCACGGTGGAGGGATAGGCCGCCCGGCCGCCCGGCACATAGACTCCCACCGCCTCCAGCGCCCCCCAGCGCCAGCCCAGTTCCACCCCCGCCTCGTCGATCCAGCGCTGGTCGGCGGGCCGCTGGCGTTCGTGGTAGGCGCGTATGCGTTTTGCGGCGAAGGCGATGGCCTCCCGCACGGCGGGGTCGCAGGCGGCGACGCCGGCGGCGATCTCCTCAGGGGTGACGCGAATGCTGTCTTCGGTCAGCTCGACCTTGTCGAACCGCCGCGTATAGTCGAGCACCGCCGAAACGCCATGCGCCTTGACCGCCGCCAGAACCTCGGCCGCCGCGGCGTCCACATCGGCGGGCTGCCCACGCCGCTCGTCCAGAAAGGCGGCGAAGGCGGGTTCGAAATCGGGGTCGTCGAAGCGGAAGCGGCGCATGGCGCTCACTTGGCGCCTTTGGCGATCAGATCAAGCCAAATTCCGCAGGCTCAGTCTTTGTGCTCCGGCCGCCGCGGCGTCGCCCAGGGGGCCGAAAGATCGGCCAGCACCGCCTCGATACATTCCACCTGCACCCGCAGCTCGCCGCCGCCGGCGAAGGTGAAGACCAGGACGCCGCCGGGCTCTTCGCCCGGTTCAAAGGCCAGGGTCAGCAGATTGACCACCGCCTTGGTCGCCTCGCGCCGCAGTCGGCGGCTCTGCACCGCCAGCACGCAGCCCAGCTGCAGCCCGCTGCGCACCCGCTCGCCCTGCTTGCCGTCCGCTTCCCAGCGGAAGCGGTTGAAGGCCAAGGTCAGCCGTTTGGCGGCGGGCTCGTAGGCGATGTCGCCTATCCTGGCCACCGCGTCCTGCAAGGCGGCCGAGATCACGGCCAGGTCCTCAGCGTCCTGGGCCAGCAGGCGCAGGGCCGTATGGCCGGGCTCGCTCATTCGTCTTCGCCGCCGTCGCCGCGCACCCGCCGGACATCGGCGCCGCAGGCGTTCAGCTTCTCTTCCAGCCGCTCGAACCCACGATCCAGGTGATAGACCCGGCTGACGCTGGTCTTCCCCTTGGCCACCAGACCGGCGATGACCAGCCCGACCGAGGCCCGCAGGTCGGTCGCCATGACCGGCGCCCCTTCCAGGTGGTCGACGCCCCGCACGCGGGCCTCGCCGCCGGAGACGGTGATGTCGGCGCCCAGCCGGATCAGCTCCGGCGCATGCATGAAGCGGTTCTCGAAGATGGTCTCGCGGATGACGCTCTCGCCGTCGGCCAGGGTCATCAGGGCCATGAACTGCGCCTGCAGGTCGGTGGCGAAGCCCGGATAGGGGGCGGTGTCGATATCCACCGCCTTCAGCCGGGCGCCGTTGCGCTTGATCACCACCCCGTCGTTCATCCGGGTGACGCCGACGCCGGCCTCTTCCAGCTTGACCAGCAGGGCTTCCATGATGTCCGGCCGGGTGTTGGTCAGGCGGACCTCGCCCCCCGCCATGGCCGCGGCCACCGCATAGGTGCCCGCCTCGATCCGGTCGGAGATCACCGCATGGGTCGCGCCGTGCAGTTGGTTGACGCCCTGGATGCGGATTTCCGGCGTCCCGGCGCCGGTGATCCGAGCGCCCATCTTGATCAAACACTCCGCCAGATCCTCGATCTCCGGCTCGCAGGCGGCGTTGACCAGCACCGTCTCGCCCTGAGCCAGGACGGCGGCCAGCAGGGTATGTTCAGTCGCCCCGACCGAGACGAACGGAAACTCGATCACCGCGCCGCGCAGGCCGCGCGGCGCCTGGGCGTAGACATAGCCTTCGTGCAGGTCGATCTGCACGCCCAGCGCCTCGATCGCCTTCAGATGCAGGTCCACCGGCCGCCCGCCGATGGCGCAGCCGCCCGGCAGGGAGACCTTGGCCTGGCCGTTGCGCGCCACCAGGGGGCCCAGCACGTTGAAGCTGGCCCGCATCTGGCGAACCAGGTCGTAGGGGGCGAAATGGCTGAGGATGCTGTGGGTGCTGAGAACCGACTCCGGCCCGTCCTCGCCGTCCTTCTCCTCGATCCGCGTGCCCAGGTGGGTCAGCAGCTTGCCAAGGAACTTGGTGTCGGCCAGCCTCGGCATATTGGTCAGCCGCAGGGGCTCACTGGTCAGCAGGCTGGCGACCATCAGCTTGATGGCCGAATTCTTGGCGCCGCTGATGGGGATTTCCCCCATCAACCGCGCGCCGCCGGTGATGGCGATGCTGTCCATCCAGTTCCTCGAAAAAATCCCGCCGTAAACGTCCCTCGCTCCGGCGCCCCACATCTGTGGTCGGGGTCATAGCGGGCGCAAGGGGTCCGCGCCATCAGGGGGCGGTCAATTACGTGTCAGGAGGCGGTGTCGGTTTCGTGCGGTTTCGGCGCAGCCGCCCGGCCCGCCGCCTTGCGTCGCCGCAGGTTGGTGCGCAACGCCGCCGCCAGCCGGGCCTCTCTTTCCAGGTTCGGCGCGGGCCCGGTCTGGGTCGGGTTCTTCGGCGGCTTGTCCATGGTGGACGAAGGGACGGCCGCAACCAATTTCGGTCAAGCCGATTTTTCCCTTCACGCGGGGTCCGACTTTCGCTACTAGGCGCGCCTCGCCTTTCGCCGCCGTAGCTCAGTGGTAGAGCGCATCCTTGGTAAGGCTGAGGTCGGCAGTTCAATCCTGCCCGGCGGCACCATGTTTCCCCGGCCCCTCAAAGGGTCGGGGAAACACCTTCTCCCTTCCATTCAGATCATCGTCAGCACCACCGGCAGAACCGCGCCGGCGATCAGCAGCGCCCAGGCCAGGCGCTTGTTGCGGCTGTAGGCCAGGGCCAGCCAGACGCCGAGCAGGGTGGACAGGGTCAGTCCGACGGCGACCAGCAGGAACAGCGCCTTGAGCCCTGTCACCGAGGCCGACTGGGTCTTGGGCTGGGCCGCTTCCACCCGTTTCGCCCCCGTCGGCGCGGCCGGACGTTTGGCCTTCAACGCAAACTTCTGCTTCTTGTGCAGTTCGCCCAGCTTCTCGATCACCGGCGGCGGCCGGTATGCGCCATGCGCCTCATGCAGGCTGAACACCTGCAACCCGCCGGTGATGGCGAAGAACAGCACGCTGGGGGCGATGAAGGCCCCAATATAGGCGTGTAGCCGCCGCATCAGCATCATCCGCTCGGCCGGCGCGCCGCCCCTGCGGCCGGCTTTGGGTGCTGGTCGTCTGGCCATGATGAGTCCCCTGCCGCTGTCGGCGGCGAAGGCTAGCAGTCAGAGCTGCGAATCGTCACCGCGAGACCACCTCATACTCCTCCGAGAAGAAGATCGGCGACCGGGTCAGGTCGATGAACCGCCGCTCGTCCTCCAGCAGCTCCAGGCCGGCTTGGCGCGCTGCCGGGTCCGTGCCGCCCAGGTCCTCCATGCTGTCCCACCACAGCTCCGCCACCCCGTCATAGGCCGGCGGCCCTGCCCGGCTGGCAGCCAGGGCGGCGAAGGCCGCGTCAGGCAGGGTGTGGGTCTGGACATAGCGGCGGATCTTCAGGATTTCCGCCCGCGCCGCGACCAGCGGCGCGTGGGTCTCCCGCCAGTAGTGCTGGAAATCCTCCCGGCTGAGACTGGGCAGGCGGGTCAGGCAGAAGGTCAGCTTGATCATGGCGAAGGGCTCCCTGGGCTTTTTCCCCAGCCTGCCTCTCCGCCCGCCGCCCCGGCAATGGCGCCTTTACGTCAGCCGGCGCTGATCAGCCCTTGAAAAAGCTCGCGCCGAAATATCCCGCCGTGGCGATGGCGGCGGTGACGAAGGTCCCCCAGGCCAGGTCGGCGGCGACCACGCTCCAGCTGAACCCCTTGAGGGTCGCCATATTGGTCAGGTCATAGGTGGCGTAGGCGATGAAGCCGAAGGCCGCGCCGGTGACCAGCGCCGTGGTCCAGTTGGCGGAGATCAGCGCCGGCCTCACCGCGAAGAACACCACCCCGGCCAGATACAGCAGATAGAAGGGCACGGCCGCCTCCATCTTCGGCTTCTCCAGCAGCAGCGTGCCGATTTCGCGCTGGTAGAGCTTCTGGGCGATGACCGCGAGCCAGACGAAGTCCAGGGCGATAAAGACCGCGCCGGACGCGATATAGGCGGCGATGTAGCGGATCATGGCGTGCTCCCGGCTTCAGGAGTCAGAACTAGGCCGTACTGGGTCGGAGCCAAGGCCCCGAATCGAAAGGGCGGACCTTTCGGCCCGCCCTTTCTCAAGTCCCTGCCCGTCGGCGTGAACCCTATTCCGCCGCCAGCGCCAGCGGCGCGCCGGCGGTGAAGCCGGTCTTGACCGCCAGTTCGGCCTTGGCCGCCTCGTATTCCGCCGACAGCCGCGCCACCAGTTCGCCGGCCGTGGGGATCTCCTTCAGCGCGCCGATGCCCTGGCCGCAGCCCCAGATGTCGCGCCACGCCTTGGCTTCCTGGTTGCCGCCCGAGCCGAAATTCATCTTCGACGGATCGCTCTGCGGCAGGTTGTCGGGGTCCATGCCGGCGGCGACGATCGACGGGCGCAGATAGTTGCCGTGCACGCCGGTGAACAGGTTGGAATAGACGATGTCCTCGGCGCCGCTGGCGACGATCATGTCCTTGTAGCCCTCGGCGGCGCGGGCCTCCTGCGTGGCAATGAAGGCCGAGCCGATATAGGCAAGGTCCGCGCCCATGGCCTGGGCCGACAGGATCGACTTGCCGTGGGCGATGGAGCCGGACAGCGCCACCGGCCCGTCAAACCATTCGCGGATTTCCTGGATCAGGGCGAAGGGCGAGGTGCCGCCCGCATGGCCGCCGGCCCCCGCCGCCACGGGAATCAGGCCGTCGGCCCCCTTCTCGATGGCCTTGTGGGCGAAGCGGTTGGTGATCACGTCATGCAGGGTGATGCCGCCCCAGCCGTGGACCGCGCTGTTGACGTCCTCGCGGGCGCCCAGGGAGGTGATCATGATCGGGACGCGGTACTTGCCGCACATCTCGATATCTTCTTCCAGCCGGTTGTTGGTCTTGTGGACGATCTGGTTGACCGCGAAAGGGGCCGACGGCAGGTCCGGATTGGCCCGGTCCCAGGCCGCCAGTTCCTCGGTGATCTGCGCCAGCCACTCGTCGAGCTGGGAGATCGGCCGGGCGTTCAGTGACGGGAAGCTGCCCACCACCCCGGCCTTGCACTGGGCGATGACCAGCTCCGGGCCGGAAATGATGAACAGGGGCGAGCCGATCACCGGCAGGCGCAGGCGGTCACGCAGGATGGGCGGCAGGGCCATGGGATCGTCTCTCTTTGGCGTTGATATACGGCGTAAATATAACAGGAAGCCTGGCGTCGCAACGATGACCTTGCGGCGCCAGGGGTAAGATTTTTCGCCGAACCGGGTCTGCGCCGAGGCGGAAGGCATGCAAAGCCCGACTTCCCGGCCCCAAGCGCCGCTTGACGCCCCTTACGTCAGAAGGGCATGACCCGCACGTCAATCTACAGCCCTTGCCTGGAGGCCCGCGCTTGTCCGGACCCGTCCTGTCCCTCGCCGACGATTTTCCCGCCAGCCCTCGCGCCGAGTGGTTGTCCCTGGTGGAAAAGACCCTGAAAGGTCAGTCCTTCGAGGACGCCCTGGTGTCACACACGGCCAACGGCATCGCCATACAGCCGCTCTACACCGACGGGCCGATCAATCCCCGCGATCTGCGGGCCCGCGACGCCGACCGGCCCTGGGACCTGCGCACCGTCGCGGCCCATCCGGACCCGGCGCGCGCCGGCGCCGAAATCCTCAAGGACCTGGAACAGGGCGCGGCCTCGGTCCTGCTGAAGATCGACCCGGCCGGTGTCGCCGGCATCGCCATCGGCGACGCCGAAGGCCTGGCCAAGCTTCTGGACGGCGTGCTGCTCGACCTCGCCCCCGTCGCCCTCGACGCCGGTTTCCTGGGCCCCAAGGCCGCCGACTGGCTGGCCGCCGCCGCCAAGGGCGCGCCCAACGCTCCCCTCGCCTTTCATATGGACCCGCTGTCGGCCTTCGCCCGCGCCGGCGCCTCGCCCGGCCCGATCCAGAGCCATCTGGTCTCCGCCGCCACCGTCGGCGCCCGGCTGCTGGCCATCCACCCCAAGGCCAGCCTGATGCTGGCCAGCGGCGCCGTGGTGCATGAGGCCGGCGGCGGCGAGGCCGAGGAACTGGCCTTCATGGCCGCCGCCGCCGTCGCCTATGCCCGCGCCCTGGTTCGGGCCGGGGTGACCATGGAAGAGGCCTTCGGGGCCATCACCCTGGGCGTCGCCGTCGATGGCGAATATTTCACCGGCGTCGCCAAGCTGCGCGCCGCCCGCGTTCTCTGGGCCCGCATCGCCGCCGCCTGCGGCGTGGATGTCCCGGCCCGGATCGAGGCCCGTTCCTCCGGTCGCATGCTGACCCGCAAGGACCCCTGGACCAACCTGCTGCGCATCACCGCCGCCGGTTTCGCCGGGGCTGTCGGCGGGGCCGATGCGGTCATCCTGGGCGCCTACAGCGACGCGCTCGGCCTGCCGACCACCTTCGCCCGCCGCCAGTCGCGCAACACCCAGCTGGTGCTGATGGAAGAAGCCAACCTCGGCCGCGTCGCCGACCCGGCCGGCGGCTCCGCCTATCTCGAAACCCTCACCGACCAGATCGCCCGCGCCGCCTGGGGCGGCTTCCAGGCCATCGAGGCGGCCGGCGGCCTGGGGGAGGCCCTGTCCTCCGGCCTGGTCTCCAGCGCCGTCTTCGCCACGCGGGACGCCCTGCTGGCCAATCCGGGCAAGATCCTCGGGGTCAACGCCTTCCCCAACGCCGACGAGACCCCGGCCGAGGTGGAAAACCCCGATCCCGCCGCCTTCGCCGTGGCCGGCCCGCGCATCGACCTGCCGGGACCCGCCTCCAGCTGCCCCGCCCTTGTTCCCATCCGCCTCGCCGCCGCGCTTGAGGAGGCCTGAGCCATGACCGACTTCCCCAACTTCGCCACCCTGGACTTCGACGGCGTCGCCGCCCCCCAGGCCCCGGCCGCCGAAGGCCCCGTGTGGGAAACCCCCGAAGGCGTCAGCGTCGCCCCGGCCTATGGGCCGGAAGACATCGAGGGCCTGGACTTCCTTACCGGCTATCCGGGCGTCGCGCCCTTCCTGCGCGGGCCGTACCCCACGATGTACGTCACCAACCCCTGGACGGTGCGCCAGTACGCCGGCTTCTCCACTGCCGAGGATTCCAACGCCTTCTATCGCCGCAACCTGGCCGCCGGTCAGATGGGCCTGTCGGTCGCCTTCGACCTGGCCACCCACCGCGGCTACGACAGCGACCATGAGCGGGTGAAGGGGGATGTCGGCATGGCCGGCGTCGCCATCGACAGCATCCTCGACATGCGCACCCTGTTCGACGGCATCCCGCTCGACAAGATGAGCGTCTCGATGACCATGAACGGCGCCGTCCTGCCGATCCTGGCCCTCTATATCGTCGCCGCCGAGGAACAGGGCGTCGGGCCGGAGAAGCTGTCGGGCACCATCCAGAACGACATCCTCAAAGAGTTCATGGTGCGGAACACCTACATCTATCCGCCCCTGCCCTCGATGCGGATAATTTCCGACATCTTTTCATATACTTCGGCGAACATGCCGAAGTTCAACTCGATCTCGATCTCCGGCTACCACATGCAGGAGGCCGGCGCGACGGCCGACCTGGAGCTGGCCTATACGTTGGCCGACGGCATCGAATACGCCCGCGCCGGGGTCGCCGCCGGGATGAGCATCGACGTTTTCGCGCCGCGCCTCAGCTTCTTCTGGGCCATCGGCATGAACTACTTCATGGAAGTCGCCAAGATGCGGGCTGCCCGGCTGCTCTGGGCCCGGCTGATGAAGCGGGAGTTCGCGCCCAAGGACAGCCGCTCCCTGTCCCTGCGGACCCACAGCCAGACCTCCGGCTGGTCCCTGGCCGCCCAGGACGTGTTCAACAACGTCTCGCGCACGGCCATCGAGGCCATGGCCGCGGTCAACGGCCAGACCCAGTCGCTGCACACCAACTCACTCGACGAAGCCCTTGCCTTGCCGACGGATTTCTCCGCCCGCATCAGCCGTAACACCCAGCTGTTCCTGCAGATGGAAAGCGGCACGACCCGCGTCGCCGACCCCTGGGGCGGCAGCTACTACGTCGAGCGGCTGACCCACGACCTGGCCGCCCGCGCCCTCGAACATATCGAGGAAGTCGAGGCGCTGGGCGGCATGGCCAAGGCCATCGAACAGGGGCTGCCCAAGCTGCGCATCGAGGAAGCCGCCGCCCGCACCCAGGCCCGCATCGACGCCAATCGCCAGAGCGTCGTGGGCGTCAACCGCTACCGCCCGGAGGTCGCCGACGACATCCCGGTGCTGAAGGTCGACAACGCCGCCGTCCGCGCCGCCCAGTTGGAAAAGCTCAAGAGACTCAAGGCGGAACGCAACGAAGCTGAGACCCAGGCCGCCCTCGCCGCGCTGGAAGAAGGCGCGCGCGGGACCGGCAACCTGCTGGCCCTCGCGGTCGACGCCGGCCGGGCCAAGGCCACCCTCGGCGAAATCAGCTATGCTCTGGAAAAGGTCTTCGGCCGCCACCGCGCCGAGATCAAATCGATCCAGGGGGTCTATATGAAGGAAGCCGGCTCCGACTCCGTGGTCGCCCGGGCCAAAGCCATGGTCGAGGCCTTCGAACAGGCCGACGGCCGCCGCCCGCGCATCCTGATCGCCAAGATGGGCCAGGACGGCCACGACCGGGGCCAGAAGGTCATCGCCACCGCCTTCGCCGACCTGGGCTTCGACGTCGACATCGGCCCGCTGTTCCAGACCCCGGCCGAAGCCGCCCGCCAGGCCGTCGAGAACGACGTCCATGTCGTCGGCGCCAGCTCCCTCGCCGCCGGCCACCTGACCCTGGCGCCGGAACTTAAGGAAGAACTGGCCAAACAGGGCCGGCCCGACATCATGACCGTCATCGGCGGGGTCATCCCCCCGCAGGACTGGCAGGCCCTGAGGGACGCCGGCGTCGCCGCCATCTTCCCGCCCGGCACGGTGATCGCCGAAGCGGCCATCGAACTGCTCGAAAAGCTCAACCGCCAACTCGGTTACGAACAGGCGGTCGCTGCCGAGTAACCGGCCGCTGACCCAAAACGAGGCGATGGCTTAACAATTCGCTCGGACCGGCGTAACGTCGGTATCGGTTCGGGTTGGGGAGTGGGTCATGTCGCCTTCGCGTGTCGCCGCCGCCGCGGGTTTGCTGACGGCCCTGCTGGCCCTGCCGGCCGCTTCGCAGACGCAGACGGCCCCCACGACGGCCGCCTCCCCGGCCGGCCGCCAGACCCGGCCACCGGCCATCCTGGCCTCGCCCGAGGCCCTGCGCGCCGCCGCCGCCCGGCGTCCCCGCATCGGCGCGGTGGACTGGCAGGCCGCCGTCCTCGGGGCCCGCCGCTCGCAGGGCAATACCGAATTCCTCGGCAAGCTGGATCGCGGCGAGATCGACGAGACCCGTGTCCCCATCCTGTTGCCGGCCGATGGCGGCGTGGTGGCCACCGCCCGCCTCTATTCCTTTAGCGACTACTACACGATCAGCGCCGACCTGCCGGGCCTGGGCGTTTCCCTGACCGGCACGACCAGCACCGTGGCCCTGCCGACCCGCTCGCCCCTGACCGTCCAGACCCAGAACGACGAGCTCCTCACCGTCCAGCGCACCGTCGATGGCCAGCTGGCCAGCTTCGTCCGCTTTGGCGTCCTCTACACGGTCGAGATCCGCTGCGATGACCCCAAGGACGCCCGCTGTCGATCCGAGACCCTGGTGCGCGACCTGACCGGCGCCACCAACCGGGTTGTCCTGGGCAGGGCCGCCCGCCAGGCCGCCGGGCTGGAGGGATAGGCCATGGGGCGGAACATCTTTCTCTGGGCCCTGGTGGTCATCATCGTGCTGGTCCTGCTCAGCATCCTCGGCAACGCCATGGGGCTGTTCGGCGGAGCCGGAACGCCTGCGCCGACGCCAACCCCCGCAACCCCGACGACGCCCGTCACCCCGACCGATACGCCCGCGGAGCCGGACGAGGGCGTCGACGACGGCGGCGCCGAACAGCCGTCCGACGATCCCCTGCCCGCGACCCCGACCGACCCCGTCGTCTCCGACCAGCCGACGCCTCCAACCCCGCCGGCCCCGGTCGATTTCAACCACAATGAGGCTGGAAACCTGATCCCCGGCTCCGGCTCCGGCTACCTGGACCGCACGGTCTGGTCGCCGCAGATGTGCTTTCCCTTCGAAGAGATCGCCTACGCCAATTCCCAGGTCTACGGCGGCGGCGGCATGCATGGCCCCGCCGGCTCAAGCCAGTGCGCCGCAGCCGGCTACAGCCTGCCCTGGCGCGACAACTTCTGTGAAACCCGCGGCTATTCCACCCCGGTCTGCGGCAACGGCAAGGGCCACCAGGGCCAGGACATCCGCCCCGCCACCTGCAAGAAGGCCGTCCACTGGGTGGTCGCCGCCGAGGCCGGCGTGATCACCGACATCGGCAGCTATACCGTCACCCTGACCGCCAGCGCCCCGCCCCACCTGGTCTACCGCTACCTGCATCTGCAGATGGACCAGCTATCGGTGCATGAGGGCTCGGTCCTGCCCAAGGGCGGGCGGATCGGCAAGAGCTCCAACAACTTCGGCGGCACAGCCACCACCATCCACACCCATTTCGAGATCCGCAGCGGCGTCACCGGCCTGACCACCGACGGCAAGCCCGTCGCCATCCACACCTTCCTGCCGCCCTACCTCAGCCTGGTGGAGGCCTATAGGCGCAAGCTGAACGGGGCGGGCTGTTAAACGGCGCAGGGCAAGCGTGGTCGTGTGCGCGTTGAGGGCCTGACCGATTCCATGATCTAACGGGACTCGATGATTGGGAGCCACGCGACACGATGAAACGGCCGGACAGACAGACCGTCCTGCGGATCATCCTGATCGCGCTCACCGTCTGGTTGTTCCCCGCCTACGCACTCGTAACCACCATGGTCGTGGGCGAATTTGTAGCAAGCGGCTTTGATCCGGCCCGCCTTCTGGTTCTGGATGGGCCAATGCTAGGTCCCGCCCTCGCCGGCCTGATCGTCGGCCCGCCCTGCTGGCTCGTAGCCTTTGGTATCTGGGCGCTACTTCACCGGCTCGGGAAAACCGGCCTGGTCGCGGGCGGCCTCACCGGGGCTGCGATCGCGCTTGGCCCGATTGGACTTATCGTCCTGCTCGACCGGCCATCCGTTTCAACCGAGCCCCGCATCATCGAGATCCTGAGGGCCGCCATCCACAATGCGGGAATCATCGCCGCTTTGCTGGTGATCGGCGTCCTCACCGGCCTCCTCGTGTGGCGGATTGCCTATTCTTCAGCCATTCGCTCGTCCGCTTCGACGGCAGACGCGATCAGCTGATTCCCGTCATCCCCGCATCCACGGCCAGGGTTTGGCCGGTCACATAGACGCCCTCGCCGCTCATGAAGAACAGGGCCGCATAGGCCACTTCCCAACCGGTCGCCTGCCGGCCGAACGGGGTCGGGGCGCGCACCCGGCTGGGCCGCCCCTGCGTGGCCACCCGACCGAGCGGCGTATCGACCAGGCCCGGCGCGACAATGTTGGCGCGGACGCCCCTTCGTGCGCCCTCCATCGCCACATGCCGCATCAGCCCGCCCAAGGCGGCCTTGCTGGCGTCATAGGCCGGCAGCCGCGACCCGGCGACCAGGCCGGCGATCGAGGAGATGAACACGATCGAGCCGCCGGCTTCCATGACCGGCAGGGCCTCGCGGCAGCACAGCATGGGCCCGCGCAGGTTGATCCCCAGAACCTGGTCCCACTCCTCGGCCTTGACCGCCCTCAGCCCCAGCCCGCCCACTCCGATCCCGACGTTCAGCGCCAGGCCGTCGAGGCCGCCCAGCGCGGCCTGCGCCTCGGCCACCATGGCCACGACCTCTTCCTCCCGGGAGATGTCGGCCTTGATGGCCACCGCCCGGCCGCCCTCGGCCGCGATCTTCGCCACCGTCTCCGCCGCGCTGTCGATATTGCGATCGGCCACGGCGACGAAGGCGCCTTCACGCGCGAACAGCAGGCTCATCGCCCGGCCGTTGCCGACCGGATCGGTCGCGGCGTCGAGGATGCGCTGGCCACCCCCGACCACCAGGATCCGGCGGCCGACCAGCCGGCCGCGACCGGGGGCGACCCCGTCGGATTCGGCGCTGTGAGGGCGGATGTAGCGGTCGTCTTCGGCCATGTTCGTCTCGTCCCGGATGCTTTTCTCGTTGAGAGCAGCATGCCCCAGGACGGTCGATCGGCGCCAGCCAGCGGTCAGTGGGCCGGAACGCCCTTGCGCAGCTTGGGCGTCTTGCGCGCCCGCTTCTTGAGCGGCACGTCGGCGGGGGCGCCGTGGCGGTCCTCGATGTCCTTCTGCAGCGCCGTGGCCGCCATCAGGTGGCCCTGCCAGAAGAAGTCGACCGCATCGCCGACGACGGGGATTTCCGAGGTCAGGGCGTCGACCCCCAGATAGGTCAGCATCCGGGCGATCGTCGCCAGGCGGGCCTTGGCTCTCGCCGCCTCGACCAGCAGAAAGCCGCCCGCCGCGATGCTGTAGATGATGCCCGCGCCCGGCAGCCAGGTCAGCAGGCCGTCCAGTCCCACCCCGAACGGCCCGATGCCGATCACCCGGTCGGAGACCTTCTTGATCGCCTCGGCGGATTTCCAGGCGGAGTGGGCGCGTTCGCGGCTCATGGGACCGGAGCGTATAACGAGGAAGGTTGTTCCAGCTAGAACCCTTTGGGATGCCGTTGGCCAGACTCGGAAAAATAACAGGCTGGGTTCAGGCCTGATTGAGCAGCCCCGCGGCGTGCTCCCACTGGCGCGCATCCGGGCCAAGACCGCTGCGGGGGCCCATCCGGCCGGGCTTAGGCCTGGGGCGGGATCGCGGGCGTCTCGGCGGCCCTCTCGGCGGGCTTCTGGCGCTTGCCGGAGCCGCCGAGGAAGACGATCCGCCGGGTTTCCTTGCCAACCCGCACCCGGGCCATCAGGTCGCGATATTCGACGGTGTGGATGGCGTTCTCTCGGGTGCCCTCGAAATAGATGGTCTCTTCCATATGCTTCAGCAGGATGTCGGCCGCCCATTTGTGACCGGTGAACAGGGCGTCGGCGATGGCGCCGGCCTTGCCGAAGATCGGGGCCAGGGTATCGACCACCAGGATGGCGCTGATCTGGACCAGAACGATCGTCGAGGCCCGCGCCCGGATCCCGTCCAGCACCAGCAGTCCGCCGGCGAGGGCGCTGTAGGTGATGCCCGGATTGATCTTGCCGAAATTGGGCAGCAGGTTCAGCGCCGCGTCCATCCCGACCCCGAACGGCCCGACGCCCACGACGTTGTCGGACAGCTTCTTGATCAGCTCGATATTCCTGCGGATGTTGTGAAGCTCGATATGCGTCCGGGCAAAAATCATGATCCGACTCCAGGTCACGGCGGAGCCGCAGCGCCCCCCTAGCTCACTCTGCCCCATAGTTGACGGAAGTTGAATGCCGCCGCCTCAGGATTCACCGCCCGGCCTCCGCGCCGACGCCATTCGGCTCGCTTGGCGAGCGAGTCTATCGCCGCCGCTTCCGTTCCGGGCGGCGGTCGCCTAAAGCCAACCCATGCCAACCGGGCCAGACATTGACCTTCTTGAGACCAGACTGCTGGCCGGCGACCGCGCCGCCCTGGCGCGAGCCATAACCCTGGTCGAAAGCCGCCGCGCCGACCATCAGGCGGCCGCCCGCCTGCTGCTTCAGCGCCTCATGCCCCACACCGGCGGCGCCCAGCGGATCGGCGTCACCGGCGTCCCCGGCGCCGGCAAGTCGACGACCATCGAAGCCTTCGGCTGCAATCTCACCGCCCTGGACCGCCGCGTGGCGGTCCTGGCCGTCGACCCGTCCTCCACCCGCAATGGCGGCTCCATCCTCGGCGACAAGACCCGGATGGAACGGCTGGCCTCCGACCCCGCCGCCTATATCCGCCCCTCCCCTTCCGGCGGCGAACTGGGCGGCGTCGCCCGCAAGACCCGCGAAGCCATCCTGCTGTGCGAGGCCGCCGGCTTCGACGTGGTCATCGTCGAGACCGTCGGGGTCGGCCAGTCGGAGACGGTGGTGGCGGAGATGGTCGATATCTTCATGGCCATCCTGATCCCCGGCGGCGGCGACGAGCTTCAGGGCATCAAGAAGGGTTTGATCGAGATCGCCGACCTGATCCTGATCAACAAGGCCGACACCGACCCGGCCCGGGCGGAACGCTCGGCCCGCGAATACCGCAACGCCCTGCATATCCTCACCCCCGCCCATCCGGACTGGACGCCGCCGGTGCTCACCGCCTCCGGCCTCAACAACGCCGGCCTCGACCTCCTCTGGAGTCAGATCGAACGCCACCGGGAGGTGATGACCGCCAACGGCCAGCGCCAGGCGCGCCGCGCCGGCCAGAACGCCCGGTGGATGTGGGCCATGGTGCACGACCGCCTGGCCCGGGCGTTTCGCGACAATCCGCAGGTGGCGGGTTTGGCGCCGGGGCTGGAAGAGCGGGTGCGGGCGGGAGAGACTCCGGCCTCGGCGGCGGCGGATCAACTGCTGGCGGCGTTTGGGCTCTGAGTAAAGATCGTCGGCGAGGTCCCCGATAGCCCACAAAACTCCGCCACCCTGGGGCCTGTCCCCAGGACCTCTCGTCGTTTCGCACGCAAGGCCGTCCAGCCACCGTTCGTCACGGCTGCACCGGGGCCCAAGGGACAGGCCGTAGGATAGCGGCTAGGAGGCCAAAGACGGCGCGAAGCGTCCTATCCCTTGGCCAACAGCTTGGCCTGGGCGACCCAGGCGTCCCGCCCGATCCGCCCCATCAGCTTCATCTCCTTGTCCAGGACCAGGACCTCGTCCTCGGTCCAGGCCGCGATCTGCGCGAACGTCGTCACGCCCCGCTCCGCCAGATTGGCGGCCATCTTGGCGCCGACGCCGGCCAGGCGGGTCAGATCATCGGCGGCGGCCTGAATGGTCTCGACCTCCGGCTCGGCTCCGCGCTCGACTTCAGGCTCAGCTTCAGCAACGGCCACAGGCTCAGGCTCGGCCTCAGCGTCCGGCTCTCGTTCGATCACCGCTTCGGGCTCAACCTCAATCTCGGCTTGGGGCTCAACTTCAGGCTCGGTCAGGGCCAGGGGCTCCGGCGCGGTTTCAACAATGGCCTTGGCCACCACGACCGGCGCCTCGGTCACTGGATCGATTACCGTCTCGAACGGTGCTTCCAGGCTCGCTTCAGGGGCCGTCTCAACCGCCAGTTCGGTCGCCGCCTTCATCAGGGCCACGGCCTTGTCGGTGGCCGCCTGGACCTCCGGTTCGAGCTTGGGCAGCACCGGCTCGACCTCAATCGCTCCAGGCCTCATCCAGCGGGTGGCCCAGAAGAAGGTGGCGCCGATCATCGCGGCGCTGCCGATCATCAACCACAGCGGCGAAGCCAGTCCGAGCGGAAGTCGCAGCGAGGTCTCTGCGTCCGGCGAGGGAGAAGTGGTGGGCGTGGCAAGGGTCATGTCTGCGTCTCCGCCTGGGCGGTAGGGGGCTAGCCGCCGATTGTGCAACGCAGCATAACACGACAAGTTCGTTCGCACATGCGAAATATCAAGCCGTTAACCGCCAGGCTTCACCCCGGCCCAGCCCCTCTCCAAGGGTCGCCACCCAGGCGCAGACCTCGCCAAGCGGCCCGTCCAAACCTTCCGGCGCCCCGGCGATGACCAGGGCGCAGCCGTTCATCTTCATCGGATTGTCCAGCGGCCGCAGCCGACACTCGGCCACCAGGGCGTCCGGGGCCAGGGGCTCGATCTGCCGCAGAAAGGCGTCCAGCGTTTCCAGGTCCTTCAGCGGCAGCCAGGCCGCCAGACAGACCCCCGGGCTGCGCTTCAGCACCGCCGCAAGCGTCTCGGCGATCTTCGCATAGTCGTCGGCCCGTTCGAACGGCGGATCGATCAACACGAACAGCCGACCCGGCCCGGCCCGCGCCGCCGCCGTCGCATAGCCATCGGCCTGCACCGCCTCCGCGCCCGGCCAGGGCGCCAGCGTCCGCCGCAACAGATCCAGGTCATCGTCCCGCAGTTCGCAGGCGATGTAGCGGTCGCCCTTGCGCAGCCGCGCCCCGATCAGGCTGGGCGAGCCGGGATAGAATCGCACGCCCCCTTCCGGATTCCCGGCCGCGACCGCCGCCTTCAACCCCGCGAACGCCGCCGGGGCCGTCTCGTCGGCCATCAGCCGGAAAATCCCCTGCGCCGCCTCTCCGGTCCGCCGCGACAGCTCGCCCTCCAGGTCGTAGCCGCCCGCCCCCGCATGGGTGTCGATGATGGTCAGGGGCCCCGGCCTGGCCATCAGCGCGTCGAGGATCAGCGTCAGGCCCGCATGCTTGACCAGGTCGGCGAAGTTCCCGGCGTGGAAGGCGTGGCGATAATTCAATGCGGCGGCCTTTCGGGCAAAAGGAACAAGCCTGCCTCGACCCACGTTGCGGCTTCGGAGGCAAGGATGTCCGGTCATTTCAGAAAAGGCGCCAAGGTCAAATGGAAATGGGGCGAGCACGTCGCCCACGGGACCATCGCCGAGCGCTTCACCGCCAGGGTCACCCGCACCATCAAGGGGACGAAAGTCACTCGCCAGGCCTCCGAGCAGGAACCCGCCTATCTGGTCAAACAGGACGACGGCGACCGTGCTCTGAAATCGCAATCGGAGCTCACTGCCTCATGAACGACCAGGCCCCCGCTCCCGGAAACGAGGTTTCCTGATGGCCCGTGACATGTCCGACGTCCCTGAAGACCTGCCCCGCACCCTGACCTACTGCTCCGACGACGGCCCGGGCTACAGCCGCGCCCCTCGCGCCAAGGGCTTCAGCTACAGGGATCCGGCCGGAAAGGTCGAACGCGACGCCGCGACCCTCGACCGCATCGCCAGGCTGGCCATCCCGCCCGCCTGGACCGACGTCTGGATCGCGCCCCGCGCCAGCTGCCATATCCAGGCCACCGGCCGCGATGTGAAGGGCCGCAAGCAGTACCGCTATCACGCCGACTGGAGCGCCGCCCGCGACGCCTCAAAGTACGACCGCGTCGCCGCTTTCGGCCGCGTCCTGCCCAAGCTGCGCAAACGCCTCGACGCCGATCTGAAAAAGCGCGGCCTGCCCCGCGAAAAGGTGCTGGCCGCCGTCATCAGCCTGTTGGAACAGACTCTGATCCGCGTCGGCAATGACGAATACGCCAAGCAGAACAAGAGCTTCGGCCTGACCACCATGCGCAAGCGTCACATCACCCTGACCGGCGTCGGCGGGGTTTTCGAGTTTCGCGGCAAGAGCGGGAAGATGCACGCCACCGCCTTTCGCGACCGCCGCCTCGCCCGGGTGGTCAAGGCCTGCCACGACCTGCGCGGCCAGCGCCTGTTCCAGTACCGCGATGCCGACGGCGCCCTGCACGATGTGACCAGCGGCGACGTCAATGACTACCTGCGCGCCGCCACTGGCGAGGACTTTACCGCCAAGGACTTCCGCACCTGGACAGGCACAGTCGAGGCCGCCCGCCTGCTCTGCGCCAGAACCGACACCACCGCCACCAAGGCGGCGATCAACGAATGTGTCCGCGATGTCTCCAGGCTGCTCGGCAACACCCCCGCCGTCTGCCGCAAGGCCTACATTCACCCCCTGATCACCGAGGCCTTCACCAACCGCCAACTGGCCCTGAAGCCCGGCAAGTCGCGGCGCGGGTTCGAGACGGCGGTGATCCGGATGCTGGAGGCGACCTGAGCCAGGGAACTTCCGCCAAGTCACCCTTCCCATCGCGGTTCCCGCGTCTAAAGTGAACGCCATTCACAAAAGACGACGTCCTCGGGAGGGACTGCTAAAATGGTCGGAGCCAAGCTGCGTTTCGGGGCTTTCATCGCCCCCTTCCACCCCTTGCGGGAAAACCCCACCCTGGCCCTGGAGCGGGACCTGGAACTGGTCCAGCACATGGACCGCCTGGGCTTCGAGGAGGCCTGGATCGGCGAGCACCATTCGGCCGGCTATGAGCTGATCGCCTCGCCCGAACTGTTCATCGCCACCGTCGCCGAGCGAACCAAACACATCCGGCTTGGGACTGGCGTCTCGTCCCTGCCCTACCATCATCCGCTGATGCTGGCCGACCGCATCAACCAGCTCGACCACATCACCCGTGGCCGCACCATGTTTGGTGTGGGGCCGGGCGCACTCCCGTCCGACGCCTTCATGATGGGCATCCCGGTCAGCGCCCAGCGCAACCGCATGGACGAGGCCATCGACGTGCTGATCCCGCTGCTGCGCGGCGAGACGGTGAGCAAGAAGACCGACTGGTTCGAACTGAACGAAGCGCGCCTGCAGATGACGCCCTTCAGCCGCCCCCATGTCGATATCTGTGTCGCCAGCCAGGTCTCGCCCACCGGCGCCACCGCCGCCGGCAAGCATGGCGTCGGCCTCCTCAGCATCGGCGCCACCCAGTCGGGCGGCTTCAACGCCCTGGCCTCCAACTGGGCCATCGCCGAGGAAAGCGCCCGCGACAACGGCCAGGTCATGGACCGGAGCCAATGGCGTCTCGTCGGCCCCGTCCACATCGCCGAGACCCGCGAACAGGCCCGCGCCGACGTTCGTTTCGGCCTGCAGGACTGGCTCTACTATTTCCGCGAGGTCGCCGCCCTGCCGCTGGCGCCGGAGGACGGGTCGGACCCCGTCGACGCCCTGATCGCCTCGGGCATGGCCGTCATCGGCACGCCGGAAGACGCCATCGCCCAGGTCGAACGGCTCCAGGCCCAGTCCGGCGGCTTCGGCGCCTTCCTCTGCATGGATCACAACTGGGCCCCCTGGGAGGCCAAGAAGAAATCCTACGAAATGCTGGCCCGCTACGTCGCGCCGAAGTTCCAGCAGCTTAACGTCAACCGCGAAGCCTCGCTGGAATGGGCCGCCACCAACCGGCCGCGCTTCATCGGCGAGGCCATGGCCGCCGTCGGCGCCCGTGTCGCCCAGCACATCCAGGACAAGGGCACGGACAACATCCGCCCCGAAATCCTCGCCGCCATGGGCATGGCCAAGCAGTCCTGATTGGTTGGGTACCGGGCGCCCGCCCTGCCCGCGACCGGTCCCCGATCAGCCCGGCCGGGCGGGTCCGGCACCACTCCAGTCGACTGGGCCACGGCACAGTCAGGCCCCCGCTCCGGGCCCGATCGGGGGAGCCTCGGCCGCTCGGCTTCGCCGCCCTCATCGGTAGCTGCTATAAGCGGCCGTCATGTGCCACTTCGTCACCCTAATTGTGCCTGTCTCGGACCCGGACGCCGTGCGTAGCGTGATGGAACGACATGGCCGCGCGGCCTGGCCAAGCGACAATCCCTCCCTTCGCTCAGTGCTGCGCGAAGGCGAACGGCAATACCTGACCACGCGCGGCCATTGCGATTGTGGCACCGTTCTGGCGGCGCACCGCAGCTCTCCGGAAGCTCAGGCTGAAGAGCTGGCCAGGGAAACCGCGCGGCTGAAGCGCAAGGGGTGGTCCGACACCAAGGTCGCCAGGGCCATCGAGGACCGGCGAAGAGCCGGCGCCCGGCCAGGCGGAAACGCCGTCGATAGCGTAGACCTGTGGGACACCATCCTGGAGGACCTCGGAAGCGACCTCGGTCTTCCCTACGCCGGCCTCTTCGTGCGGCCCTACTCCGGCGACGTCGACACCGAGCGGTTCG
The DNA here is from genome assembly GCA_044239675.1 of Caulobacter sp. Classification (GTDB taxonomy): domain Bacteria; phylum Pseudomonadota; class Alphaproteobacteria; order Caulobacterales; family Caulobacteraceae; genus Caulobacter. Next base: position 192,506 of record JBIIAX010000001.1, on the reverse strand, counting down.
ATGCGACCCGTCGCGAGGTCAGCATGACCCTGCCCAGGGAGGAAGCGCTCGGCTTGATGGAGGAAGAGGAAGTGACCATCTTCCCATTGATGTAGAGGAATTTTCTACAAGAGATTGTAATTACAGACATCTTAGACCTCACAGACTACACATCAAATTCGCCCAGGCTCCCATCCATGAAGCTCGCCGCCTACCTCGCCCGCATCGGCTACGACGGCCCCGTCCGGCCGGACCTCGAAACCCTGCGGGCCGTCCACCGGGCCCACAGCCTGGCCATTCCCTACGAGAACCTCGACGTCCAGCTTGGCCGCCCGGTGACCACCGATCCCGCCGCGGCCTTTGACAAGATCGTCGACCGGGGCCGGGGCGGCTGGTGCTATGAGATGAACGGCCTGCTGGGTTGGGCCCTGGGCGAAATCGGCTTCGACATCACCCGCATGGCCGGCGGCGTGATGCGGGTTGCGAGGGGTGAGGAGATGGTCGGCAACCACCTGATTCTCAAGGTAGACTTGGAGACTGGTCCCTGGCTGGCCGACGTCGGATTCGGCGACGGACCGATCGAGCCCTATCCGATCGCGCCGGGGCCGTTCCGCAACGGCCTGTTCGACTTCCGCCTCGAAACACTGCCCGCTGAAGAGTCCAGCGGCTGGTGGCGGCTGCACAACCATGTGGCCGGCGGCGCCCCCTCCTTCGACTTCCAGTTGGCCCCGGCCGACGAGGCCCTGCTTTCCCGGCAATGCCACTGGCTGCAGACCTCGCCGGAGTCGATGTTCGTCCAGAACGCCACCGTTCAGCGGCAGACCAGGGAGGGGCTGCTGATCCTCCGCGGCCGCGTTCTGCGGACCATCAAAGTAGATGAAATTCTGGATAGAACCCTGGATAACGCCGATGTCTACATGGCGCTGCTCAAGGATGGGTTCGGTCTCGACCTGCCGCAGGCGCGCGACCTCTGGCCGGCGATCGTCGCCCGCCATGAGATTTTGTTCGGAACGGCCCAGGTTTCACCCGGGTAGAAATGCTCGGGCGATTTCGGCGCGGGAGCCGCCCGCCGAAGGACGGCCCCGAACAAATCCATCCTCGGTGATCAGACCAGGCTCGGATCGACCATGATCTTCACATGGGCCTCCGGGTCGCCCAGGTCCTTGAAGGCCTGCGCCACCCCGTCCAGCCCGACCCGGCCGGTGATCAGCGGCGCGACCGTCAGCCGGCCCTCGGCGATGTCGCCAAGCGTCGCGGCGAATTCTTCGGGCGTGTAGCCAAGCACGAACTTCAAATCGAGCTGCTTGTTGATCGCCAGCGACGGCTCGATCCTGTCGGCCTCCATACAGACGCCGGCCACCAGGATCTGCGCCCCGGGCGGACAGCCCTCGATACAGCTTTGCAGCACGCCGGGCGCCCCGACGCATTCGAACACCACCGGCCGGCCTTTCAGCTGGCCGGTCATCCGGGCGATCGAATGGCCGGCGAGCGTGTTGGGCACGCCATAGTCGTTCCAGCGCTCGTGCGGCGAGCCCTCGGCCGGGTCGACCACCAGATCGGCGCCCATCACCTCGGCCATCCGCCGCCGGGCCGCCGAGAAATCGGCCGCGATCACCGGCCCATGGCCCTTCAGCTTCAGCGCCGCGATCACCGCCAGCCCCACGGGGCCGCAGCCGAGCACCAGACAGACGCTGTCCTTGTCCAGGGTCGCCTCGGCCACCGCATGGGCGCCGACGGCCATCGGCTCGGTCATCGCCGCATGGTCGGTGGCCAGGCCGTTGGGCACCTCCAGAAGCATCGGCTCGGCCAGCACCATCCGCTCGGAATAGCCGCCCGGCAGGCTGTTGGAGAAGCCCAGCGCCTCGAACCCCGCCGGCCCGAAGGCGACCGGAATACTGACCACCCGCGTCCCCGTCTTGAACCGCCCGCCCCCCGGACCGTGGTCGAGGATTTCGGCGCAGAACTCGTGGCCGAAGACCAGGTCCTTCTTCGGATCCAGCCGGTCGCCGCCGCCCGCCCGCCGGGTCAGGTCGACCATATGGTCGAGGTAATGGAGGGCATGCAGGTCCGAGCCGCAGATGCCGCAGGCCAGGGTCTTGACCAGGGTCTGTCCCGGCCCCGGGGTCGGTTCGGCCATCTCGTCACAGACAAGGGCGCCGGAGCGTCGGATCACAGCCCGCATGGTGGTCTCTCCCAAAGGCCCGCTCTCAAGGGCGGTTTGGGAGGACGATACTGAAAGGCCGGCCGACGGAAAGCCTGTCGTGGCGGAAGCTGCCGCAGATTCCTGGGGCTCAGGCGCTCCGGGCGATCAGCCCGGCCAGCCGGCGCACGCCTTCGTCGATGTCGGCGTCGCTCGGCAGGGAATAGCTGAGCCGCAGGGTGTTGGCGGCCGCCACCTCGGCGAAGAAGGGCTCGCCGGGGACGAAGGCCACCCGCTCTTCGGCCAGGGCCCGTTCGAGCAGCGCCTTGCCGTCCATGCCTTCGGGCAGGGTCAGCCAGACGAACATCCCGCCCTCCGGCTCCGGCCAGCTAACCCCTTTGGGCATATGCCGCTCCAGCGCCGCCAGCAGCTTCGCCCGCTTGGCGCCGTAGGCCCCGCGCAGCCGCCCCAGATGCTGGTCGTAGCCGTCCGTCACCGCCCGGTGGGCGACCATCTGGTTGATCGTCGAGACATGCAGGTCCGCCCCCTGTTTCAGCAGCACCAGCTTCTCGATGACCATCCGGGGCCCGCAGATCCAGCCGATCCGCAAAGCCGGCGACAGGGTCTTGGAGAAGGTGCCGGCATAGAGGGTCCGGGCCGCCTCGATCGAACCGCCGCGGGCGATATCCAGGCTGAGCAGGGTCGGCAGGGCCTCGCCGGCGAACCGCAGCTCGCGATAGGCCGCGTCCTCGATCAGGGTCATGTCCATGCTTTCGGCCAGGTCCAGCAGTCCTTCGCGCTCGGCCAGTGTCAGGCTGAGCCCCGTCGGGTTGGCGAAGTCCGGCACGAAATAGCCGACGGCCGGACGCCGCGCCCGCAGCGCCTCGTCGGCCTCGCCCGCCAGCGCGCCCTCCGGCAGGTCCATATAGGCCGGTTGATAGGCGTTGAACGCCTGCAGCGCCCCCAGGTAGGTCGGCCGCGCCGTCAGCACCGTGTCGCCGCCGCTCATCAGCAGCTTGCCCAGCAGGTCCAGCCCCTGCTGCGAGCCGGCGGTCAGCATGATGTTATCCGGCTCGCAGGGCATGCCGTCCCGCGTCATCCGCCCGGCGATCCACTGGCGCAGCGGCAGATAGCCCTCGCTGACCGAATACTGCAGCGCCTGGGCCGCCAGGGCAGGGTCTGCGAGGATGGCGGCGTAGCTGGCCTGGATCACCTCCACCGGAAACAGCGCCGGGTCCGGAATACCGCCGGCGAAGGACAGGATGTCTGGCTGGTCCAGCAGCTTGAGCAGTTCGCGGATCTCGCTGGCCCGGATGCGGCCCATGCGGTCGCTGAAACGGGCGGCCCAATCAGGGGCAAGGCCGGGGGCCGGGGCAAAGGCGGGGGCTGTGGCGCGGGCCCGGGCGGAGGAGGTCGAGGTCATGATGAGAAGTCCGAATGATCGCCGGCGGCTTGTCGCCGCCCATCTGCCGCACGCGCGGCGTCGAGCCTGAGCTAGTTCAGGAGCTTCATACGAGGGTGTTGCGGCCCGTTCTCATGCCCTAGGACTAGCGCGATCCCGCCGCCTGGGGAAGCCCTCAGAAGGCCCGCCGTTTGGCATCCTTGAGGATTTCCCGGGCCGCGTTGTGGCCCGGCGCGCCTGTGACCCCGCCGCCCGGATGGGTGCCGGCCCCGCACATATAGAGCCCCTTGATCGGCGCCCGGTGCGAGCCGTGGCCCAGCACCGGCCTGGCCGAGAACAGCTGGTCGGGGCTGAGCACCCCATGGAAGATGTCGCCGCCGACCAGTCCGAAGTCCCGCTCCAGGTCCAGCGGGCTCTTGATCTGCCGGCCCAGGACACTGGCCTTGAAGCCCGGGGCCCATTTGTCGACCGTGGCCACCATCAGGTCGGCCACCTCCTCGCGGTGATCGTCCCAGGACCGCCCGCCGGAGAGTTCCGGCTGGACATGCTGGCAGAACAGGCTGGCGACATGCTGGCCTGCGGGCGCCAGGCTGTCATCCAGGGTCGAGGGGATCAGCATCTCGACGATCGGCTCCTTGGACCAGCCGTCGGTCCGGGCGTCGATATAGGCCCGCTCCATATAGGCGAGGCTCGGCGCCATGATGATGCCGGCGGTCATATGGTCGCCGTCCCGCGGCAGGCAGGTGAATTTGGGCAGCTCGCTCAGGGCCACGTTCATCCGGAAGGTGCCCGAGCCCGACCGGTAACGCCGGATCCGCTCGTTGAAGTCCGCCGGCAGCAGGCCCGGGTCCAGCAGCTTCTCAAACAACAGCTTGGGATGCAGGTTGGAGACCACGGCCCGCGCCCGCAGCGTCTCGCCGCCTTGCGTGACCACGCCGACGGCGCGGCCGTTCTCGGTGAGGATCTGGGCCACCGCCACGTCGGTGCGAATCTCGACGCCCTTCTCGCGGGCGGCCGAGGCGATGGCCTGGCTGATCGCCCCCATGCCGCCGACCGCATGGCCCCAGGCGCCCTTCTTGCCGTTCACCTCGCCGAAGACGTGGTGCAGCAGGACATAGGCCGAGCCCGGCATATAGGGCGAGCCATAGCTGCCGACGACGCCGTCGAAGCCCAGCACCGCCTTGATCGGCTCGCTTTCGAACCAGCCGTCCAGCCAGTCCCCCGCCGACTGCGAGAACAGCGCCAGCAGGTCGCGACGGGCCGTGGTGTCCAGGCTGGAGACCCGCTTGCCCAGGGTGGCGCTCTTCAGCAGTTCCGGCAGGGCCGAGACCAGGCCGCCCTCGACCATGTTGGGCGGGGTCTGCAGGACGATGTCGCGCAACACGTCGGCGATGGCGTCCAGCCGGTCGTTGTAGGCGTCCAGCTGGTCGGCGTCCTTCTGGGAGAACCGGGCCACTTCCGACTTGGTCCGGCCCTCGCCGGTGATCAGGTAGTCCCCTTCCAGGGGCAGGAAGTTGGAGGCCTTGCGCTCCAGCACCTTCAGCCCGTGGCGCGGCAGCTCCAGGTCGGCGATGACCTTGGGATTGAGCAGGGAGACGGTGTAGGCCGCCACGCTGTTGCGGAAGCCGGGATGGAACTCCTCGGTGACCGCCGCCCCGCCGACCACGCCCCGGCGCTCCAGCACCGTGACCTTCAGCCCCGCCTGGGCCAGGTAGAAGGCGCAGGTCAGGCCGTTGTGGCCGCCGCCGACGATGATGATGTCGCTCATGAAGGGTCCTCTTACCCGCCCGTGTAAAGGGCGCCGTGCCGCTCGCGCAACAGGGCCTTCTGCACCTTGCCCATGGCGTTGCGCGGCAGGTCGTCAACGAACAGGACCCGCTTGGGCTGTTTGAATTTCGCCAGCCGCTCGGCCAGAGCCGCCAGCACATCGCCTTCCGTCAGGCTTCCCTTGCCGCCGGTGGCCACCACGGCGGTGACGCCTTCGCCAAGGTCAGGATGCGGCAGGCCGATCACGGCGCTCTCGACCACGCCCGGCAGGGCGTCGATCTCGCCCTCGACCTCCTTGGGATAGACGTTCAGGCCCCCGGAGATGATCAGGTCCTTGCCCCGCCCGACGATGTGGACATAGCCGGCCTCGTCGATCTTCCCCAGGTCCCCGGTGATGAACCAGCCGCCCGGCCGGAACTCCGCCGCCGTCTTCTCCGGCATCCGCCAGTAGCCGGCGAAGACGTTGGGTCCCTTGACCTCGATCATGCCGATCTCGCCCTTGGCCACGGGGACGGCCGTCTCGGCGTCGGTGATCCGCAAGGCCACGTCCGGCAGCGGCGGCCCAACCGTTCCGGCCACCCGAGCGCCCTCATAGGGATTGGAGGTGTTCATCCCGGTTTCGGTCATGCCGTAGCGCTCGAGGATCGCCGTCCCCGTCCGCGCCTCGAACGCCCGATGGGTCTCGGCCAGCAGCGGCGCGGAACCGGAGATGAAGAGGCGCATCCCCGCCGTCGCCTCGCGGGTCAGGCCGGGCTGGTCCAGCAGGCGGGTGTAGAAGGTCGGCACCCCCATCAGCACGCTGGCCCGGCCCATCAGCGACAGGGCCTCGGCCGCGTCGAACTTCGGCCGGAAGATCATCGAGGCCCCGGCCGCCATCACCACATTGGTCGCCACGAACAGCCCGTGCACATGGTAGATCGGCAGGGCGTGGATCAGCACGTCGGCGGCCGTGAACCGCCACAGCGAGACCAGGGTCGAGGCGTTGGCGACAAGATTGCCGTGGGTGAGCATCGCCCCCTTCGATCGGCCCGTGGTGCCGGAGGTGTAGCAGATGGCCGCCAGGTCGCCGGCGTCGCGGGGCGCCGTCTCGAACGCTTCTGACTGGCGCGCCGCCAGATCGGCGAGGCTGCCCTGCCCCGCCGCATCCAGGGTCGCGACCTTCGCCCCCAGCCGCGCCGCCAGCGCCGTAACGCCGTCCTCCACCGCCGGGTCGCAGACCACCAAGGCCGGCTCCGCGTCGCCGATGAAGTATTCCAGCTCCGCCAGGGTGTAGGCCGTGTTCAGCGGCAGAAAGACCGCCCCCGCCCGCACCGTCGCCAGATAGAGGACCAGGTTCTCCGGGCTCTTCTCCACCTGCACCGCCACCCGGTCGCCGGGGTTTACGCCCAGCTGGACCAGGGCGTTGGCGAAGCGGGCCGTCAGGGCGTCGAGCGCGCCATAGGTGACGCGGCCGCCGTCCGGGCGTTCGAGGAACAGGGCGTCCGCGGGGGCTTGGGTCAGGGTGTCGAACAGCAGGTTCATGGGTGGGGAGATCGCATGAGGAGGCGGGGGGTGTCATTGGGGATTTGGGGTGTTCCGCCCCAATCCACCCTCCTGCTCCGTCATCCACCCACCCGTTCACCCCGGCGAAGGCCGGGGCCCAGGATCATCTCCGTCAGCAGAAGAAATGGCGCTGATCAGCGCTCAAGGCGCTTTGGCCAGTGGATGATCCTGGGTACCGGCCTTCGCCGGTATGAGCGGAGGGGTGGAGGTAAATCTTCGTCGGGGCGAGCGGATAGATGTTGCCGTTTTGTTCCATTTCGCCGATCCTGGGGCATGGCCTTCTACTGCTACATCGTCGCCAGCGGTCGGAACGGGACGCTGTATGTCGGCAGCACCGATGACCTCACGCGGCGTATCGGGCAGCATAAGGCGGGCGACCGACGCTGTTTCACGGCCGATTATGGTTGCGATCAACTGGTCTGGTTCTCGATCCACGACAGTCGGGACGCAGCTTTTCAGCGGGAACGGCGGATCAAGGAATGGAGGCGGGCCTGGAAGCTGCGGATGATCGAGGGCGACAACCCTGACTGGAGGGACCTCTATTGGGTGGCCGCGGGTGTTGCGCCGCCAAGTTTGGTCCAGGCCGTTGGAAACGCCGCAAAACCTGAATCCGAAGAGGCGCGTATCGTGCGCCGTCTCGTCCGGCAGTCCCCGAATTTCGGGCCTGACACCACATCCCGGCCCGCGCCCAACGGGGGCCCGTGGGCGCTGAGTTCAGGTGGAAATCCGCAGCTCCCCTCTAACTCCGATCACCCCGGCGAAGGCCGGGGCCCAGGATCATCTCCGTCAGGAGAAAAATAGCGCTGATCAGCGCTGTCGCTCCTCTGGCCCGTGGATGATCCTGGGTACCGGCCTTCGCCGGTATGAACGGAGGAGTGGGAAGAGTGTCATCCGGGTGATCCGGCCAACCCACTCGTCTTTCTCCCACCCGATCACCCCGGCGAAGGCCGGGGTCCAGGATCATCCCCGTCAACAGATGAAATGGCGCTGATCCGCGCTCAAGTTGCCTTGGCCGATGGGTGATCCTGGATACCGGCCTTCGCCGGTATGAGCGGAGGAGTGGGAATTGGGTGTAACAAGCATGCCCCTCACCCCTACCCCTCCGCTTCCGCCGTCAGCCCCCGCCGGCCCGTCACCTCGACCGCCCCATAGCCGATCTTCACCAGGCCGGCCTTTTCCCAGCCGCGCAGCCAGCCGTTGACCGCCTTGCGGCTGACTCCGAGCATCTCGGCCATCTCCGCCTGGCCGACCTGGACCAGCGGCGTTTCTCGCGACATCAGCAGCAGCCGCGCCGCCAGCTGGGCCCGGGGCGACAGCGCCGTCCGTTCGGCCATCACCTGGATGGCGAGCTGCAGTTGGCGATAGATCAACCCAGTAAGGTCCCGCCAGACGCCTGGGTGGTCCGCCGCCACCCGCGCCAGGGCCCGGTCCGACAGCAAAAACAGCAGACTGTCCTCGGCGCAGATGGCGGTCACCAGCCGGGGCCCGCCGCCGAACAGGGCGCTTTGGCCCATGATGGCCCCGGGCTGCATGGCCCCGACCAGGGCCTCGCGGCCGCCGGGCGCCTGGGCATAGAGCCGCAGGCCGCCCTCGATCACGGCCAGCATGCCGGCGGCTTCGTCCCCCTCGCCATAGACCCAGGTCCCGGCCGTCAGCCGGCGCAGCTGTCCGGCCCGCAACAGGGCCTGGGCCTGATCGGGGGGCTGCTGGCGAAACCAGTCATGCTGGGCCAGGCGGTCAAGAATTGGATCTTCGGGCATGCTCACGGCCGAATGTAACACAGGTGACAATTCCTTGCCGACGGCCGTGGCTTGATGCAGCGAAACACGGTGGAGGAACGCCATGAGCCAGACCCTGATCAGCGTCGAGAAACTGCCCGGCTGCGGCGCCCTTATCGACGGCGTCGACCTGGCCCGGATGGACGACCGCACGGCCGAGGCGGTGCGCACGGCCCTGTTCGAGCACGGGGTGATCTTCTTCCGCGGCCAGACCCTGAGCCGCCAGGATCACCTGGATCTCGCCGCCCGCTTCGCCCCCATCGACATCAACCGCTTCTTCCCGGCCGATCCCGAATGGCCGGCCATCGCCAAGGTGGAGAAGCAGCCGGACCAGACCTCCAACATCGGCGGCGGCTGGCATACCGATCACTCCTACGACGCCGAACCGGCCCTGGGCTCCATCCTGGTCGCCCGCGACCTGCCGCCCAGCGGCGGCGACACCCTGTTCGCCGACATGTACGGGGCCTACGAGGCCCTGACGCCGGAGCTCAAGGCGCGGGTCAAAGGCCTGCGCGCCGTCCATTCCTCAGCCCATATCTTCGGCGAGGGCGGCGCCTACGCCAAGGGCGACCAGAGCGCCCTGGGCGGCGCCCGCGAGACGCCCGAGACCCTGCACCCGGTGGTCATCCGCCACCCGGGCAGCGGCAAGCCCGCCCTCTACGTCAATCCGGCCTTCACCGTCCGCTTCGAAGGCATGAGCAAGGAGGAGAGCCAGGGCCTGCTGTTCGAACTCTACGCCTATGCCATCGACCAGAGCCGCGTGCACCGCTTCGCCTGGCAGCCCGGCTCCGTCGCCATCTGGGACAACCGCGCCACCTGGCACTACGCCCTGAACGACTACCACGGCCACTACCGGCTGATGCACAGGGTGACGATGGCGGGTGTGGCGCTAGAGGCGGCTTAGGGGAAATCCTCCCCCAGGCGCGAAGCGCCGACTTGGGGGAGCTGGCGGGCGAAGGCCGACGGAGGGGGTCCGCTCCCCATGTCTGCGGCGCCTTTGGCAGGTTCAGCCGCCGCCGTCGGTGGGCCCCCCACCGTCAGTCGCTTCGCGACTGCCACCTCCCCCACATCGGCCCTGCGGGCCTGGAGAGGAAAAAAACCCTCCGGATCGCTCCGGAGGGTTCTTGTCTTCAGTCAGCGCAAGGCGGCTTATGCCGCCCCGGCGCCGCCCTTCTTTTCTGCATAGATCAACAGCGGCTGGGCTCGGCCTTCGACGACCTCGGCGTTGACCACCACTTCCTCGACGCCTTCGTAGGAGGGCAGTTCGAACATGGTGTCGAGCAGGATGCCCTCCATGATCGAGCGCAGGCCGCGCGCGCCGGTGCGGCGGAGGATGGCCTTGCGGGCCACGGCCGTCAGGGCGTCGTCGGTGAACTTCAGGCCGACGTTCTCCATCTCGAACAAGCGAGCGTACTGTTTGATCAGCGCGTTCTTCGGCTCGGTCAGGATGGTCATCAGCGCCGCTTCATCGAGATCCTCGAGGGTGGCGATGTTGGGCAGGCGGCCGATGAACTCCGGGATCAGGCCGAAGCGCTGCAGATCGTCGGGCTCGACGCCCCGCAGAATGGCGCCCGTGCGGCGCTCGTCCGGATCCGACACCTTGGCGCCGAAACCGATCGAGGTGCCCTGGCCGCGGGCGGAGATGATCTTCTCCAGCCCGGCGAAGGCCCCGCCGCAGATGAACAGGATGTTGGCCGTATCGACCTGCAGGAATTCCTGCTGGGGATGCTTGCGGCCGCCCTGCGGAGGCACGGAGGCGACGGTGCCTTCCATGATCTTCAGCAGCGCCTGCTGGACGCCCTCGCCCGAGACGTCGCGGGTGATCGAGGGGTTGTCCGACTTGCGGCTGATCTTGTCGATCTCATCGATGTAGACGATGCCGCGCTGGGCCCGTTCGACATTGTAGTCGGCGGCCTGGAGCAGCTTGAGGATGATGTTTTCCACGTCCTCGCCGACATAGCCGGCTTCGGTGAGGGTGGTGGCGTCGGCCATGGTGAACGGCACGTCGATGATTCGGGCCAGGGTCTGGGCAAGCAGCGTCTTGCCGGTGCCCGTCGGGCCGACCAGCAGGATGTTCGACTTGGCCAGTTCGATGTCGGAATTCTTGGCCGCGTGGTTGAGCCGCTTGTAGTGGTTGTGGACCGCGACCGAGAGGACCTTCTTGGCGTGTTCCTGGCCGATGACGTAGTCATCGAGAACATCGCGGATTTCCTTCGGCGTCGGAACGCCGTCCTTGGATTTGACGAAGGCGATCTTGTGCTCTTCGCGGATGATATCCATGCACAACTCGACGCATTCATCACAGATGAACACGGTCGGGCCGGCGATCAGCTTGCGCACCTCATGCTGGCTCTTTCCACAGAAGGAGCAATACAGGGTGCTCTTAGAGTCGCCGCTGGCGGCCTTTGTCATGTCTCTTCTCACACTCCGGCGACGGATGGCCGATGACCAAACGCCCCCTCCCCGCGGAACGATCCTGCGAGTCGAAACCGCAGGCTACACTGGGCGGGTTTTCCAAACCTTGACATTCCCCGATCCTGAGGCTCCCGGCAAGCGCCGCAATGCCACAACCGCGGAGAGACGTCTTCAGCCTGTCCCGCATGGACAAGCCGCTCTTCCGGCCTCAGATGGTGTTTCTTCCCGGTTGGGGCAAGCGGCGTGTTGGACCGCCGTCGCAGGATTGTGACGAATCGTGATTCAAGCGGCCCTATGGGGGCGGCCCGGTTTTCGGGCCAGATTGGGGACTATGGCGCGTAGAACGACAATGCTCGGGCGGTTCGCGATGGGGACCCGGTCGATGACCGATCCCTTGGACGAGCTTGGCCTGGTGGCCTTTGATTTCGACGGCACCATGACCATCCGCGACACCTTCACCGCCTTCCTGGCTTGGCGGGCCGGGCCGATCCGCTACGCCTTCGGCTGCGTGCGGCTGGCGCCGGCGGCGGTCAGTTACCTGTTCCATCGCAACCGGGGCCGGATCAAGGCTGCGGCCATCCGCGAGTTCCTCAAGGGCGCGCGGCAGGAAGACCTGCAGAACCAGGCCCGGATCTTCGCCGAAAAGAATTCCGGCCGGCTGCTGCGTCCCGACGCGGTGGAGACCTGGCGGCGCTGGCGCAACAAGGGCGCCAAGACCATCATCGTCACCGCCAGCCCCGATTTCGTTATCGCCCCCTTCGCAAGGGGCCTGGGGGCCGACGGCCTGATCGGCACCGAACTGGCGTTCGACGCCGAGGGCCGGGCCATCGGCGTCATCTCCGGCGCCAACTGCCGGGGCGCGGAAAAGGTGCGACGCCTGCGGGAGGTCTATGGCGAGGACGTCCGGCTGACAGCGGCTTACGGCGACACCTCCGGCGACACCGAGATGCTCGGCATCGCCGATGAGAAGGGCTACCGGGTCTTCAAGGCCAGGCCCTAGGCGTCGCGATGAAGCACGCCGGACCGGACGCCCTGGATCAGCTGGAACCCCTGCTGGTCGAGCTTCGCGCCCTGCCCGGCCTCAAGGAAAAGGCCCGGGGCGTCTTCTACAGACGCGGCCGGGCCTTTCTGCATTTCCACCAGGACCCCGCCGGCCTGTTCGCCGACCTGAGGGACGGCGAGGACTTCGACAGGCTGCCGGTGAACACCGACGAGGAACGCGCCGCGCTCCTCGCCAGGGTCACGCCGGTTTAGGCGGAGGCTTCGGCCGCCTCGCGGGTTTCGTAGACGTGGTCGACGATGCCCCAGGCCAGGGCCTCTTCCGAACTCATGAAGTGGTCGCGGTCGAGGGTCTGTTCGACCTCTTGCAGGGTCCGGCCGCAATGCTTGACGTAGATTTCGTTCAGCCGCTGCTTGGTCTTCAGGATGTCCTCGGCGTGGCGCATGATGTCCGAGGCCTGGCCGCGGAAGCCGCCGCTGGGCTGGTGGACCATGATCCGGGCGTTGGGCAGGGCGACCCGCTGACCGGCGGCGCCGGCGCAGAGCAGCAGGGAGCCCATCGAGGCGGCCATGCCCATGCAGACCGTCGAGACCGGGCTCTTGATGTATTGCATGGTGTCGTAGATCGCCAGGCCGCTGGTCACCACGCCGCCCGGCGAGTTGATGTACATCGAGATTTCCTTCTTGGGGTTCTCGGACTCCAGGAAGAGCAGCTGGCTGCAGATCAGGGCGGACATGCCGTCCTCGACCGGCCCGGTCAGGAAGATGATCCGCTCCTTCAGCAGGCGGGAGAAGATGTCGAAGGCGCGCTCGCCCCGGCTGGTCTGTTCAACGACCATCGGGACGAGGTTCATGGCGGTCCGTTCGTGGTGTTCGTAGTCGTACATGCGCGGAAGGCTCCTTGATCTCGCACTGCGTGTCGCGAATCGAAGCCGCGCCGACGCCCTGTCAGCGATATCGGGCGGGGGTTAACAGGATGCAAGGGCGAGCAGACTTGATTGCCGTGGCGTGGGGCGGCTTTGGCGACCGTATGGTGACCTCCGCCCTCAGCGCCGGCCGACCGACAGCGCCACGATCGCGCTCCCCGCCGCGACGACGAGCGCATCTTCAATCAGGCCGCTTGAGGTCTGTCCGAAGCGGGCCATCGCGCGCTTGCGGCCGGCCAAGGTCAGATAGGCCAGGGGGACTGCGGTGCCGATCGCCAGGACGGCGCCGGTCCGCTCGCGACCACGCGGCGCCAGGGCCGCGCCGGCCAGCCCGGCGCTCATCACCCGGGCAAGCAGGCCGAGAAGGACCGTCCGGTCCGGCGCCGACTTCATCTTGTCGCCGAACAGTTCGCCAACCCCCATGGCCAGGGCGCCGAACTTGAACAGCGGATGGTCAAGCAACATAAGCCGCCCCGGCGTGCGGCGCCCCGCCAGACGCGCCGTCGCCAAGGTCGCCATCGGCGTCATGGAGCGCGCGCTGGCGACGGCCCCGATAAGGACGGACGGGAGAAGCGAGAGATTTTTCATCCTGGCACAACACCCGAGCCGGGCCTGCGGTTCAGTCTCGGACTGACCCGCCGCTCCTCAGGACGGCGCTTTCTCCGGCGCCTCGGCGAACAGATCCGAGAAGGCCACGCTCGCCGGCGAAACAGGCGGAGGCGCCCCATAAAGGAAAAGGGCGCCCGGACCGAAGTCCGGACGCCCTTCAAACCTTCAATTCCCGCGCCGTCGCCGGCGACGGGACAGGAGCCTTCCGGCCCTAGTAGCCTTCCGGCATGTCGTCTTCGGCTTCCAGCTCTTCCTTGGTCACCGACTTGTCGGTGATGTCGGCCTTGCCGAAGATCAGCTCGACGACCTTGTCCTCATAGAGGGGGGCGCGCAGCTGGGCCTGGGCCTGGGGGTTCTGGCGCAGCAGGTCGAAGGCCTGTTGCGGCTGCAGGCCGTACTGCTGGGCCATGGCCATGGCTTCGCGTTGCAGGGCAGTGGAGAGTTCCTGGTCGGAGATGGTGACGTTGTTGACCCGGCCGATCTCGGCCAGCACCAGGCCGAGGCGCACGCGGCGCTCGGCGATCTTGCGGTACTCGGCCTTCAGCTCGTCTTCCGACTTGCCTTCGTCTTCCGGCGGCAGGGTCTCGGTGGACTTGTCCTGCTGGACCTGGGCCCAGATGCCGTCGAACTCGGCTTCCACCATGCGCGGCGGCAGCGGGAAGTCGTGGCCCTTGTCCAGTTCGTCGAGCAGGGCGCGCTTCAGCTTGAAGCGCGAGGCGCGGTCGTACTGGTCGCCCAGGTTCTTGGAGAGGACGTCGCGCAGGCTGGCCAGGTCGCTGAGACCCAGGCGGGTGGCCAGTTCGTCGTCAATCGCCGATTCCTTGGGGGCGCGGACTTCATGCACCTTGACGGCGAACTCGACCTCCTTGCCGGCCAGATTGGCGGCCTGGTAGTTCTCGGGGAAGGTCACCTTCACCGTCACGTCGCTGTCCGGCTTGGCGCCGATCAGCTGGTCTTCGAAACCGGGGATGAAGGCGCCGGAGCCCAGGACCAGCTCATGGCCCTCGGCCTTGCCGCCGTCGAAGGGAACGCCGTCCAGCGTGCCGAGGAAGTCGATCAGCACCTGGTCGTCGGCCTTGGCCTTGACCGTCTTGCCGGTGCGCGGCTCGTAGGAGCGGGCCTGTTTGGCCAGTTCGGTCAGGGCCTCGTCAACCTCGACGTCGGTCGGCGCATAGACCGGCTTGGTCAGTTTGATGGTCGAGACATCGATCGGCTCGAAGTCCGGCATGACTTCCACGGCCAGGTCATAGGTCAGGTCGACGCCGCCGTTCAGCACGGAATTCATGTCGACCGAGGGGGTCAGGTCGGGCTGGGCCGCCGGGCGCAGCTTGTTGTCGTCCAGCACCTTCTGGCTGGTTTCGGTGAGCGCCTGCTCGATGACTTCGCTCATCAGCGACTTGCCATAGACGCGGCGGACGTGGGCCGGCGGCACCTTGCCGGGGCGGAAACCCTTGATGTTCATCTGCGGCGTGATCTCCTTGATCCGCGCCTCCAGACGTTCGGCCAGTTCACCGGCCGGAACGGTCACGCCATAGACCTTGCTCAGGCCTTCTCCGGATTTTTCAACGATCTGCATGGCCAGTCTTTACATCTGCGGACACGCGGTCGATCTGCCGCGCTTGTGTCCGCCTTGGAGTGGAACGAGGCGCGCAGCCCATGACCGATCAGGCCAGGGGCCGCGCGAAGCGGCGGCCCTTATGTCACGCAGGACCCTCAGGGCCAAGCCCCAAGAGACGGCGAAAGACCGGTGACTTGGCCGTGATCTGACAATGATCGGGGGAGAGATGGTGCGGATGAGAGGACTCGAACCTCCACGCCTCACGGCGCCAGAACCTAAATCTGGTGCGTCTACCAGTTCCGCCACATCCGCAAGGTTCGCGCCGGGGATAGGCGCACGGCAATGGTATGGCAAGCTGGCAAATGAACGCGATTCGCCGACAAGAGGGGCAGTACCCATGGAACGGCTGAGAACATATTTGGAGTATGATACTGATCTTTTCAACGCACATCGTCGAAATAGTGGACGCGAGCTGGTCACGATTTCGGCCGACGAAGCCGAAAACTTTATTGACGATGGAATGCCATTTCTTAGCGTTATACAAGACACGATCGATAAATCTCGGACAGATTATAGTATAAAAACTGAAATATATTGGACTCTCGAAAAATCATCGCCCGAAAGCGCCTTCAGATCGGGGCCTCGAATACTGCTCGTAGGTGAAGATTTCTATTGCATAATTTTTCCACTGGAATGGGTATACAACCTTAGGGCAATATTTCTGATCCTCGCTTGCTCGCCGACGGCAAGTGCAAATCTAAACCTACCGATTTCAAACTTGTATGGAAGATTCGACCCGACGGCCTGGCAAGCCGAGCCTTTGGACAACGGAAATCCGCCTGATGCTGCGGTCGTCTATTATCCAGATCTGAATATAGCAAGCAACCCGCAGGCATCAGCTTGCTCTATGCTGATGCTGGAGTTATGCATCTCGGCCTTTATCGCGCATGAGTTTTGCCACGCGCTTCACGGCCATTTGCGCCTAATTTCGGACGGTGAATGGTCGGAGATCGAGGAAATAAAATCTGGCGCAACGTCGGAGAACAACGTCCTTCGCGCCCTGGAGTTTGACTCCGACTGTTTCGCAGTAGGAGATATACTGAGACGAACATTATCTCTGGTTGGCCAAAGAAATTCTTTGTCTAGCCAAGATGAGGACGGTTTGTTTATCTATGAAATCGGCACTCCGAAAACGGCGGCCCTTGTCTGCGCCGTAACGCTTTATGCCCTGTTCAGATCATTCCATGCGAATGATCCACTAGACAAGGATCAGTGGAACACGGCCCATCCACCGGCGCTCTATCGGGCCATGCTAAGCATCATGCAGATTGAGGCTTTGTTGCCCGTGTTCCAGATCGAGATCAGCGATTTCATGAATGAAATCTATGTAAAGGCAATCGATTCAGTCGAGGATTCATTTAGAGTTCTAAACTCGGAATACGCTCGACCGAAAGAAATCGATCAGGTCTCCACCACCCTTAGGATTTATAGTCAGCCGATCGGGTTAGCTTGGAACTCCGTCAGGGAAAAATTGAACGAGTTGAAACTCGGTGGCGGCATCGCCCCCTCACATACGATTGTGGTTTAAATTCAAATCTCGCCTTCAAGATTCTTGCCTTCTGTATAGATATTTCACTCGACCGCCGAAGAAACTGACACTTCATTACCCCACCCCGAGCTTGGCCCTCAGGATGGCGTTCACCGCCGCCGGATTGGCCTTGCCGGCCATTTCCTTCATCACCTGGCCGACGAACCAGCCGATGGCCTGGGGCTTGGCCTTTACGGCTTCGGCCTGGCCGGGGTTGGCGGCGATCAGTTTGTCGACCACGGCCTCGATGGCGCCGGTGTCGGTGACCTGGACCAGGCCGCGCTTTTCGACGATGGCGGCGGGACTGCCCTCCCCCGCCCACATATGTTCGAACACGACCTTGGCGATCTTCGAGGAGATGACGTCGGTCTCGATCAGCTTGACCAGTTCGGCGATATCCGAGGGCGGGATCGGCGAGGCCGAAATCTCCAGCCCGTCCTTGGCCAGGCTTCCGGACAGGTCGTTGATCGTCCAGTTGGCCACCAGCTTGGCGTCGCGGCCGACCACGGCCTGTTCGAAGTAGGCCGCCAGTTCGCCGTCGCCGGTCAGCACCCGGGCGTCATAGGCCGACAGGCCGTACTGGCTCTGCAGCCGGGCCTTCTTGGCGTCGGGCAGTTCGGGCAGGGTCGCCTCGATGGCCTTGACCCAGGCCGGATCGATGACCAGAGGCAGCAGGTCGGGATCGGGGAAGTAGCGATAGTCCATCGCCTCCTCCTTCGACCGCATGGAGCGGGTCTCCATCTTCGTCGGGTCGAACAGCCGGGTCTCCTGGACGATGGAGCCGCCGTCCTCGATGATCTCGATCTGCCGGCGGGCCTCGTACTCGATGGCCTGCTGGATGTAGCGGTAGGAGTTGACGTTCTTGATCTCGCAGCGCGTGCCCAGCTCCTTGAAGTCGCCGCTGGCGCGGAACTTCTCATAGGCGCCCGGCCGGCAGACCGAGACGTTGACGTCGGCCCGCAGGTTGCCCTTCTCCATATCGCCGTCGCAGGTGCCCAGCGTGACCAGGATCGCCCGCAGCTTCTTCACATAGGCGGCCGCGTCCTCGGAACTGCGGATATCCGGCTTGGAGACGATCTCCATCAGCGCCGTCCCCGAGCGGTTCAGGTCG
This sequence comes from Caulobacter sp., assembly GCA_044239675.1. Classification (GTDB taxonomy): domain Bacteria; phylum Pseudomonadota; class Alphaproteobacteria; order Caulobacterales; family Caulobacteraceae; genus Caulobacter. The sequence continues at coordinate 174,692 of JBIIAX010000001.1, read as the reverse complement.
ACGTAGGTGGCGTTCGGATCCAGGTCGTGGATCGACTTGCCGGCGTCCTGTTCCAAATGCAGCCGCTCGATGCGCACGGTGAAGCTGGAGCCGTCGTCCCGCTCGACCAGCACCTCGCCCTCCCCGACGATGGGGAATTCGAACTGGCTGATCTGATAGCCCTGCGGCAGGTCGGGATAGAAGTAGTTCTTGCGGTCGAACCGGCTGTTCAGATTGATCTGCGCCTTCAGGCCCAGGCCCGTGCGGATCGCCTGTTCGACGCAGTATTTGTTCAGCACCGGCAGCATGCCGGGCATGGCCGCGTCGACCAGGCTGACCTGCTCGTTCGGGCCCGCGCCGAAACCGACGGCGGCGCCGCTGAAGAGCTTGGACTTGCTGGCCACCTGGGCATGGACTTCCAGCCCCATGACCAGTTCCCAGTCGCCGGTGCGACCTTTGATGACGGTGGATTTGTCAGACATTAACTTCGCCGTTTCTGAGCAGCTTTAGCACGCCACTCATGTTTGAATTATCCAGTTCCACAAGGACATTGGCCAGCGCGTAGTCACCGCCGGCCAGCGCGACGCAAGCGAGTAGAATGGACCGATCGACCTGAGCTGACGGGTCTCGAGCTTGACCGGCGGCCAACTCGGCCAACTGCGCTATCGCAGAAAAATAGGCATCACGAAGCTCGTCCGGCACCTCGGATGACCGTTCAAATCGCGCAAGCTCGATTGCCAGGGGCAGGTGGAAGAAGCTGGCGGTGGCTTCGGCCGGCGCCTCCGCCACCAAGGCGACGATGCCAGGCGTTGCGGCAAACGATCCCGAGAACACATCACCTTGATGGCAAAGCGCGCTCCAGAGACCAAACCAGGGCTCCGCCTTCGGATCCGTCTCCGGCGCCCTTTCCCTCAGCGCGTCGAGCATCGCAGGGATATCGTCGGCCGGCCCGTAGGCGTGCGAAAGTTCCGCCCACCGGCCGCCATCGACGCGCGCTAGGCCTGGCGCTGTCACCACCACTTCGTCGGCTTGGCCTTGAAGGCCGCCGCCTTTTCCAGCGCCCCTGCCACCGAGAACACCGTCCCCTCGTCCAGCGCCTTGCCGATCAGCTGCAGGCCGAGCGGCAGGCCGCCCGCATCCACCCCGGCAGGAACGCTGATCGACGGCAGGCCGGCCAGGTTGGTGGTCACGGTGAAGACGTCGTTCAGATACATGGCGATCGGGTCGGCGTTACGCTCGCCCAGGGCGAAGGCCGCCGACGGAGCCGTCGGGGTCAGCAGGGCGTCGCAGGTTTCCCAGGCCTTGTCGAAGTCCTCGGCGATGCGGCGCCGCACGCGGAGGGCCTTCAGATAATAGGCGTCATAATAGCCGGCGCTGAGCACATAGGTTCCGATCAGGATGCGGCGTTTCACTTCCGCGCCAAAGCCTTGCGCCCGGGTGTTCTCGTAGATTTCCGTCAGGTTGGCGCCCTCGGCCCGCAGGCCGTAGCGCATGCCGTCATAGCGGGCGAGGTTGGACGAGGCCTCGGCCGGGGCGACGATATAATAGGCCGGCAGGGCGTATTTGGTGTGGGGCAGCGACACCTCGACGATCTCGCAGCCGGCCTCCTTCAGCCAGGCGATCCCCTGTTCCCACAGTGTCTCGATCTCGGCGGGCATGCCGTCGACGCGGTATTCCTTGGGAACCCCGATCCTCAAGCCCTTCACGGACTTACCGACAAAGCTTGCGAAATCAGGAACTTCGACGTCGAGGCTCGTGCTGTCCTTGGGGTCGTGGCTGGCCATGGAGGTCAGCAGGATGGCGGCGTCCTCGACCGTCTTGGCGATCGGGCCGGCCTGATCCAGCGAACTGGCGAAGGCGACCACGCCCCAGCGCGAGCAGCGGCCATAGGTCGGCTTGATGCCCACCGTGCCGGTGAAGGCCGCCGGTTGGCGGATGGAGCCGCCGGTGTCGGTCGCCGTGGCGCCCAGGCAGAGGTCCGCCGCCACGGCCGAGGCCGAGCCGCCCGACGAGCCGCCGGGGGTCAGGGACTGATTGCCGCCGGCGATCATCCACGGGTTCACAACCGGGCCGAAGGCGCTGGTTTCGTTGGACGAACCCATGGCGAACTCGTCCATGTTCAGCTTGCCCAGCATCACCGCCCCGTCGCCGAACAGGTTGGCGGTGACGGTCGACTCATACTGCGGTTTGAAGTCGCCGAGGATCTTCGAACAGGCCGTGGCGCGGACGCCTTGCGTGCAGAACAGATCCTTGATGCCCAGCGGCGCGCCTTCCAGCGGCCCCGCGTCGCCCGAGGCGATGCGGGCGTCCGAGGCGGCGGCCATATCCAGCGCCTGCTCCGGGGTCTCCAGCACGAAGGCGTTCAGCGGCCGCGCCGCCTCGACAGCCTCGATATGGGCGCGGGTGATCTCGACAGCGGAGAAGGCCTTGTACTTCAGGCCGTCCAGCGCGCCCTTCAGGGTAAGGGAGGTCAGGGTCGACATCTATTCCACCACCTTGGGGACCACGAAGAAGCCGTCGACGGTCCTGGGGGCGTTGAACACCACCTTCTCGACCATCGCCCCGTCGGTGACCACGTCCTCGCGCAGCGGCAGGGTCATGGCCACGGCCGAGGTCATCGGCGCGACGCCGTCGGTATCCACCTCGTTCAGCTGGTCGATCCACGACATGATGCCGTCGATCTCCCGGGCCATGGGCTCCAGGGCCTCCTCGGGGACCGCGATGCGGGCGAGCCGGGCGACCTTTCGCACCGTATTCGCGTCGATGGCCATAAGCCGTTGCTCCAGAAAAACAGAGGGCGTGGTTATCCGCGCGGGGGCCGGTTTGACAAGGATAACCGGCGTAAGCAGGTGCAATGTGGGGTGATTGTCGTGGAAAGTCCCTTCCGCCGGGTTTGACGCCCTTCTCGCCCACGCCTACAGCCCGCCCATGGCCATCCTCGACCTTCTCGACCTGCCGGCCGCCCTGCCGCCCTATGCGCCGCTGGTGGGCCTGGATCCCGGCGAGAAGACCATCGGCGTCGCCGTCTCCGACGTCACCCGCACCGTCGCCAGCCCGCTCGAGACCATCCGCAGAGAGAAGTTCGGCAAGGACGCCGAGGCGCTGTTCAAGCTGATGGAAAGTCGTGGAGCGAAGGGCATCGTCATCGGCCTGCCGGTCAATATGGACGGGACCGAGGGTGTTCGCTGCCAGTCCAACCGCGCGCTGGCGAGAAACCTGCTGCGGCTTCGCGACATCCCCATCGCCTTCTGGGACGAGCGGCTGTCGACGGCGGCGGTGACCCGGGTGCTGATCGAGGAACACGACGTCAACCGCAAGCGCCGCGCCGAGGTCGTCGACAAGATGGCGGCGGCGTGGATCCTGCAGGGGGCGCTGGAGCGGCTGCGGAACGTCTGATCCTTCAGGAACACATCCTAAATCGCTGCCCCTCTGGGGTAGCTGGCAGCCGCGCAGCGGCTGACTGAAGGGGCAGCGCCGGCTGCGGCGCGTTCGCGCTGAGCACGTTCAGCGCAGGTATTCTTGAACCCGGGCGCTCGCGTCGGCGCTGCCCCCACCACCACGGCGTATCCGCCGCGGTCCCCCGCCCCCAAAGGGGGCGGAATTAACGGGAGCCGCGACGCCTCCACGAACCGAACGGTGTCAGCGTCACCCCACCTTCACCATCCGCTTGCCGACATTCTCCCCGGCCAGCAGCCCGATCAGCGCGCCAGGCAGGCTTTCCAGCCCCTGCAGCACGTCCTCCGGAACCTTGATCCGGCCCTCCGCCACCCAGGCCTGAAGTTCCGCCATCGCCGCATCCCGCCGGTCATCGAAGTCGTTGACGATGAAGCCCCGCAGCCGCAGACGCTTGGTGACGATCAGCCCCGGCACGCCGCGTGGACCATAGGCCGGCGCCGCGCCGTCGTACTGCGAGACGGCGCCGCAGCAGGCGATGCGGCCGTGGGTGTTCATGCCGAACAGGGCGGCCTCGAGGATGTCGCCGCCGACGTTGTCGAAATAGACGTCGATGCCGTTGGGACAGGCGGCCTTCAGGCTTTTGCGCAGGTCGCCGGCCTTGTAGTCCACCGCCTCGTCGAACCCGAGCTCGTCCTTCAGCATCTGGCATTTGGCCGCCCCGCCGGCGATGCCGACCACGCGGCAGCCCTTCAGCTTGGCGATCTGGCCGACGAACACCCCGACCGATCCCGCCGCCGCCGAAACCACCACCGTCTCGCCGGCTTTCGGCTGGCCGCACTCCAGCAGGCCGAAATAGGCGGTCAGCCCGGCCACGCCATAGACGCTAAGCAGATGGGTCAGGGGCTCGACGCGCGGCACCTTGGCCAGCGCCTTGGCCGGCAGAACGGCGTATTCCTGCCAGCCGGTGTCACCGAACACCAGGTCGCCGACCTTCAAGGCCGCACTCTTGGATTCGATCACCTCGGCCAGCGAGCCGCCGGCCATCACATCGCCCGGCGCCAGGGCGGACCGGTAGGTCGCCCCCTGCATCCAGGCGCGATTGGCCGCATCCAGGCTGACGTAGAGAATCTTCAGCAACACCTCCCCCTCGCCCGGCGCGCCTTTCGTCCCCTCGTTCAGACGGAAATGGCCCGGCTCCAGCTTGCCCTTGGGCAGTTCGGCGAGGACGATCTGGCGATTGGCGGTCATGGCGTTGGCTCCCGGTTTTTTGCCAGAGTGGCGCCGGATGGGGCCGCCGCAAACCCTGAATGCTTGGCGGAATCTCCCGCGTCCCCTATGACGGCGGCTCATGACGGACAGCGCCCCCGGGATTGAAGACCTCCGAGCAAGGACCTTCCCCTTTCCTCATCGCCACTTCCTGTCGGCGGGGGATCTGAACATCGTCCAGGTGGGCGAACTGCTCGATCTGGCCGACAGTTTCGTCGACTTCAACCGACAGACCACCAAGAAGCTGGACCTGCTCAAGGGCCGCACGGTGATGAACCTGTTCTTCGAATCCTCGACCCGGACCCAGTCGAGCTTCGAGCTGGCCGGCAAGCGGCTGGGCGCCGACACGGTCAATATGAGCCCCAAGTCCTCCTCCATGACCAAGGGGGAGACGCTGATCGACACCGCCGTCACCCTCAACGCCATGCAGCCCGACCTGCTGATCATCCGCCACGCCTCCTCGGGCGCCGCCGCCCTGCTGGCCCAGAAGGTTGGCTGCAGCGTGGTCAACGCCGGCGACGGCCAGCATGAACATCCCACACAGGCCCTGCTGGACGCGCTGGCCATGCGCCGCGCCTTCGGGGCCCTGGCCGGCCTGACCGTGGCCATCTGCGGCGACGTCGCACACAGCCGGGTCGCCCGCTCCAACGTCGCCATGCTCAGCATCCTGGGCGCCGAGGTCCGGCTGGTCGGTCCGCCGACCCTGATTCCCGCCGGCGCCGAGGAGTGGGGCGTCGCCATCCATCACGACATGAAGTCGGGGCTGAAGGGCGTGGATGTGGTGATGATGCTGCGGCTGCAGCTGGAGCGGATGCAGGGCGCGCTCGTCCCCTCGACCCGTGAATACTTCCGCTTCTATGGCCTTGATCGCGAACGGCTTTCCTATGCCGCGTCCGGCGCCAAGGTTATGCACCCGGGGCCGATGAACCGCGGGGTGGAGATCGACTCCGACGTCGCCGACGACCCGGAGATCAGCCTGATCCAGAACCAGGTCGAGATGGGCGTCGCCGCCCGGATGGCGGTGCTGGCCAGCCTCGCCCAGCGGCTGGAGAACAGCTGATGGCCCGCGCCCAACCCACCGCCTTCCAGAACGCCCGGCTGATCGACCCGGAGAGCCGCTACGACGGCCCCGGCGCCCTGGTCGTGTCAGAAGGCGTCATCGCCGACGTCTCGAAAGCCAGGGATTTCAGTGACCTGTCGTCGGATGTTCGCGTCATCGACTGCGCCGGGGCCATGCTGGCCCCCGGCCTGATCGACCTGCGGGTCAAGACCGGCGAGCCCGGCGCCGAGACCAAGGAAACCCTGAAGTCGGCCGCCCTGGCCGCCGCCGCCGGCGGGGTCACCTCCATGGTCGTGCAGCCGGACACCGATCCCGCCGTCGACGATCCGGCCATGGTCGACTTCATCCTGCGCCGGGCGCGGGACATCGAACTGGTCCACGTCTATCCCGCCGGCGCGGCCACCAAGGGGCTGAAGGGCGAGCGGCTGGCCGAGATCGGTCTGATGCGTGACGCCGGCTGCGTCTTCATCACCGACGGTGACAAATCTATCGTCGATTCAAGGGTTTTCCGCCGGGTCCTCTCCTACGCCAACAGCTTCGGGATGATGGTCGCCCATCGCCCGGCCGATCCCTGGCTGAGCAAGGGCGCCGCGGCGACGGAAGGCGATTTCGCCGCCCGGCTGGGCCTGCCCGCCGCTCCGGTCGCCGCCGAACAGATCATGCTGGAGCGGGATCTCGCCCTGGCCGAACTGACCGGGGCCCGGCTGCTGGTCGACCAGATCACCACGAGGGGCAGCCTGGAGGCGCTGAAGCGGGCCAAGGCGCGCGGGGTGAAGGTCCACGCCACCGTCTCGATCAACCACCTCAGCTTCAACGAACTGGATATCGGCGACTACCGGACCTTCGCCAAGCTCGACCCGCCCCTGCGCTGTGAGGCCGATCGCCAGGCGCTGATCGAGGCCCTGGCCGACGGCCTGATCGACGCCATCGTCTCCGCCCATGCCCCCGCTCCCGCCGAGGACAAGCGCCTGCCCTTCGACGAGGCCGCGCCCGGCTCCGTCGGCCTGGAGACCCTGCTGCCCGCCCTGCTGGCCTTCCACCACGACGGGTCCGTACCGTTGATCGACCTGATCCGCGCCGTGACCCTGACCCCCGCCAGCCTGCTGGGGCTGCGGGCCGGAAGGCTGGCCCCCGGCGCTCCGGCCGACCTTGTCCTCTGCGACATTGGCGCCCCGATCATCGTCGACGCCGACCGGCTGCGCTCCAAGTCCAAGAACTCCGCCTTCGACGGGCGGAGGCTGCAGGGCCAGGTTCTGATGACGCTGGTGGACGGGCGGGTGGTCTATCGGGCGGCGGAGTAGGTCTGGTTTTGCGTGCTTCGACACGCAGGCTTCGCCTGCTGGTCAGCATGGCGATTTTGGATATGGCCGCCCTCAAACGTCATCCTGAGCAGCCCGAGCTGCGGGCATGTCGAAGGACGCACTCGGCCCGCGGCCGCTTTCTCCCCTTGCAGCCAAAACCCTAACCCCCCATCGTCCGCCCCGGAGGGCACATCCATGGAATCTCTCGCAGCCGCGGCGATGCTCACCCTGGGGCTGGTGACGGTCGGCGGCTATCTGCTGGGCTCGATCCCGTTCGGATTCATCGCGGCGAAGATGGCCGGAATCGATATCCGGTCCGTGGGCTCGGGCAACATCGGGGCGACCAACGTCCTGCGCACCGGCCGCAAGGATCTCGCCGCCCTGACCCTGATCGGCGACAGCGGCAAGGGCGCCCTGGCCGTGCTGCTGGCGGGCCTCCTGACCCACTGGACCCCCCTGGCCATGGCCCTGGCCGCCGGCGCCGCCTTTACCGGCCACCTTTTTCCGGTCTGGCTGAAGTTCAAGGGCGGCAAGGGCGTCGCCACCTTCTTCGGCACCATGCTGGCCATCGCCTGGCCGGTGGGCCTGCTGGCCGGCGCGACCTGGCTGGCCATGGCCGCCCTGTTCCGCATGTCCTCCCTCGCCGCCCTGACGGCCGTGGCCCTGGCGCCCTTCTTCAGCCTGGCGACGGAGCAGCCCTATCCGGTGACCATCCTGGCGGTGTTCATGGCCGTGCTGGTCTTCATCCGCCACCGTGAGAACATCGCCCGGCTGCTCAAGGGGACCGAGCCGAAGATCGGCGGCAAGAAGACCCCGCCGGCCGAGCCGCCCGTTCCTTAATGCGGGAGGCCGAACGTCTCGCCTGGTTGCGCCTGTCCCGAGCCGAACAGGTCGGACCGGTCACCTTCGCCGCCCTGCTCGGCCGGTATGGTTCGGCGACGGCGGTGATGGAGGCTTTGCCGGACCTCGCCCGGCGCGGCGGACGATCCGGCCCTCTGCGTATCCCCACCCTCGACGACGCCCAGCGCGAACTGGAGGCCGGCAGCCGTCTCGGCGCGACGCTGCTCTGCGCCTGCGAGCCCGAGTTTCCCTTCCTGCTGGCCGCCCTGGATCCACCCCCGCCGCTGCTCTGGGTGCTGGGCGACCTCTCGATCGCTAGCCGGCCGACCGCCGCCATCGTCGGCGCCCGCATCGCCTCGGCCGGCGGTCAGCGTTTCGCTCGCGGCCTGGCGGCTCAGCTGGGCCAGGCCGGCGTCGCCGTCGTCTCCGGCCTGGCGCGCGGCATCGATGGCGCCGCCCACGAAGGGGCGCTGCCGACAGGCACAATCGCCGTCCTCGGCGGCGGTGTGAACGACATCTATCCGCCCGAGCATGCCGATCTGCACGCCCGCATCGCCGAGGGCGGCGCGGTGGTTTCCGAAAGTCCGCCCGGCTACCGCGCCCAGGCCCGCGACTTCCCCCGCCGCAACCGCATCATCTCCGGCCTGTCCCAGGCTGTCGTGGTGGTCGAGGCCGAACTGCGCTCTGGCTCCCTGATCACCGCCCGCCTGGCCGGCGAACAGGGCCGGGAGGTTTTGGCCGTGCCCGGCTCGCCGCTGGACCCCCGCGCCAAGGGGACCAACGACCTGATCCGCCAGGGCGCGGCCCTCTGCGAAGGGGCCGAGGACGTGCTGCGCGCCATCGGCGAGGCCGGCGGCCTGCGCGAGCGCGATCCACGCGCCTATCGGGATCGGCCGGCCAGCGACGCCGAGGTCGATGCGGTTCGCGAACGCCTCGCCGAACTTCTCTCGCCGACGCCGGTCTCCCGCGACGAACTGGTCCGCGCCACCGGCGCGCCCGTCACCGTCGTCCTCGCCGCCCTCACCGAGTTGACCCTGGCCGGCCGCGCCGATCTGCTGCCCGGCGGCATGGTCACCCAGGGCTGACGCGCTATCGGCGCCGATTGTCGCCCCCTTCCCCCTGGAGGGGGGAAGGGTCGGGGATGGGGGTGGCGGCGGTGGGGCCAAGCGCGGATTCTGTGACTATTCGCAATCCGCAGAGCAGCCGACATCGACCAAGTGGAAATCGGACTGGGGAGTGGGTGGTGGAACGACCTCCACCCCCATCCCCAGCCCTTCCCCCCTCCAGGGGGAAGGGTGCGCGGCGTCGACAGACCGTGGGAGAAGCCCTCCCTTCAATGGGACATCCTCCATACCGAAAATTCGACTTGGCCTCCCGGCCGTAGTCCGGTCATGATGAAGCAACAAACCCAAAACGGTGGAGACCAACAGGATGGACGCCCAATCGAAGTGGACCGGGTTCGATACCGACCGCCTGCAGCGGATCGGCGAGCACTTGACCCGCAACTATATCGAGCCCGGCAAGATCGCCGGCTGCCAGGTGGCGGTCATGCGCGGCGGCAATCCCGCCTACAGCGCCGTCTTCGGCAGCATGGACCGGGAGCGGAACAAGCCGCTGACCGAAGACACCATCTTCCGCATCTATTCGATGACCAAGCCGATCACCTCCGTCGCCCTGATGACCCTGTTCGAACGCGGCTTCTTCCAGCTCGATGATCCGGTGCAACGCTTTTTCCCCGAATGGAAGGCCCAGCGCGTCTGGGTCGCCGGCGAGGGCGACGACATGGTCACCGAGGCGCCCGACCGCCCCGTCAGCATCCGCGACGTTCTCTCCCACACCGGCGGCCTGACCTATGGCGGCGGCCTGCCGGGCGTCGGTATCCAGCATCCGGTCGACAAGTCCTATCGCACCCTGAAGATCCGCAGCATGGGCGGCGCCGACACCCTGCCCGATTTCATGGCCAAGCTGGCCCAGGTGCCGCTGCTGTTCCAGCCCGGGACCAAGTGGATGTACTCGCTGTCCACCGACGTCTGCGGCGCCTTGGTCGAGCGAATCAGCGGCGTGCCGTTCGACCAGTACCTGCAGCAGGTCATCTTCGATCCGCTGGGCATGGTCGACACCAGCTTCCAGGTCGCCCCGGACAAGGCCCACCGCTTCGCCGCCAACTACCAGCGCCTGCCAGACCGCACCCTGGGCCTGATCGATGACCCGGGCGCCAGCGCCTATCTGCAGCCGGCCAAGTTCCTCTCCGGCGGCGGCGGCCTGACCGGGACCTGCGCCGACTACATGCGGTTCTGCGAGATGCTGCGACGCGGCGGCGAGCTGGACGGCCACCGCGTCCTCGGCCCCCGCACGCTCGACCTGATGACCCGCAACCACCTGCCGGGCGGCAAGGACCTGACCGAACTGGCCCTGGGGACCTTCTCGGAGACCTCCAACAAGGGTGTGGGCTTCGGCCTGGGCTTCGCCAGCACCATGGACGTGGTCACCACCGGCGTCCTGGGCGAAGGCGACTACTACTGGGGCGGCGCGGCCTCGACCATCTTCTGGGTCGACCCGATCGAGGACCTCAGCGTCGTCTTCATGACCCAGCTGATGCCGTCGGGCACCTTCAACTTCCGCGGCCAGCTGAAGAACATCATCTATTCGGCGATGGTGGACTGAGGGGGCGGGGCTCGCGCTTCTTCAGTCGTGAGGGGGCGAAGCCAGCGGTAGCGGTCAACGCTGGCGCTGGGTGGCCAATCGGTGGTGTGAGAGGCGGCGTTGAACAACGCCGCCTTGTCCTGCGGCGTACAGCTTTCGCCCTCGCCATCCATGGCCAGGCCTGGCAGCGGCTTTCGCGTGCCGCCTTTCGCCTCATTGGATTTGCGCGGCGGCCCACATTCAACGGTCCGCATCGCAAGATCGGTGATCAGCCCGACCGAGTCCCGGGCCAGGGTCTCGATGCGCCAATAGCTGTAATAGACGGACGCCGGATCGACGGGCTGCTGCCGGTCATAGGCTTCGCGATCGAACAGAGGACGCATCGACTCGTAGCTTGGCCGGACCCCAGGGACAGCTACCTGAAGCACAAGCGCGTCTTCGCCCGCCAGTTGATACGTGAACGCCGGAAGGTCATAGGGCGCGTCCAGCCGTCCACTGCCGTGGACCGTCACCGTAGTGGTGCAGTCGGCCCAAAGCACCGGTGGGTCCGACGTCGCGCAGTTCGGCGCACTCAGCACCCAAACTCCCTCGCGAAGGCCTGGGGATAATGCGTCGGACGGACCCAGTAGCGGCGTTTCGCTCATCACCCAGTTCGAGCAGCCGGCCAGAGACAGGACCATGACGAGGCTCGCAGCGCCCTTGGCCCAGCTCATGCCGGCGGCCCCATCATCCTTGAGGGTCCAGCTGGATCGTCGGCCGGTGTCGGCGGCACCTGTTCAGGCGTCGTGGCGCGGTCCACATGGGGGTCCTCGTCATGCGCCTCATCGACCCGCTCGTCCCGGTCGCCGACGATCTCTTCCCGCACCCAGCGCACCGCCCGGCCAGGGTCAGCGGCGGCTCGCGCGCGGTTGGCGAACGCGGCCGAGATCAAGCCCGCCCGGCCCAGGGGCGCGCAGCCGTTCTCGTCCAGGACCACGCCCGCGTAGGGCTCCAGGGTCTGGGTCCGGCGCTTGCCGTCGGAGGTTCTGCTGTCCTCCGGCGGTCGCGGTCCACACAACAAGCTGAAGGACCGCAGAAGGCGCGGACGGCCATCCGACCCGGCGGCAAGAACCTCTACGCCATAGTAGCCGTAGGAGGCGGCTCCAGGATCGCCCGGCCCTTCCTGGCCGATCTGCAGGCCTGGACCAATCTGCAGACGCGTCAGGCCGCTCAGGGCGTCGTAGCTGTTGCTCTCAGGGAAGACGGCCTTGCCGCCCTTCACCACGATACCATCGACACAGCTCGGCCAGTGGGACACCGGCCTAGCCGGCTCGAAGGCGCAGCCCGGATTGTCGCTGACCCAGACACCGTCGGGGATGGTTGGCAGCGCGGCCTCGTCTGCCCGGAACAGCACCGGCGTCCGGGACCGCAGATGGTTGTTGTCATCACAGGCCGTGATCACGACCGCGGCCAGGGCGAGCAGAATATAGGGCTTCATCACATGCTCCTCACGAACGGTCTCGGGTCAATCAGCGTCCCTGAGCCAACGGGTGATCCGAACGTCGGCATTGTTGTAGTTCCGGCTCGCTCGGGCGGCCGTCACCACCGCTTCGCGACCGTCCGCGAGACAATTGCCGCCCTTCACCATCGTGAGGCCTGGCCCTGGCTCCTTGGTGTAGGAGTGCACGATGCCTTTTCCCCGCCTCGTATCGTTCGGCGGCATGGGTCCGCACTGCACGGTCCATGACTGGTATTCGGTGATCCGGCCCACCTCGTCGGTCTTTATCGGCTCCACCGCCTGATACAGAAACGCCTTTTCCAACTCGGCCTCGCCAACCACCGGCTCGGCCGCCGGAAATTCCATCTGCAAAACTCGCGGATTGCCCGATGCCAGGATCACCTGAAAGCCGTAGAGGTCCTTCTCTGTCTTTTGGGCGACCCACAACACGCCATACCTGTAGACCCAACCCGAAGCGCAGTCGGGCCAAGTCACATGTTTGGTGTTGAGATCAACCTTGCAGCCGTCGTCCACACGGGCCCAGAGCCCTTCCTTCATGCGCGGCGCGCCAAGGGCGTCGGATCGCTCGTAGAGAGGCTCCAACGTCATCACGGTGTTGCAGGCGCCCAGCCCGGCCGCCATGCCCGCAAGGATCAGCGGCAGCATCGCCTTCGCAGGGCTCACGCATCACCTCCCGCAGCCGGCGGAACGATCAGACGCCTCATTGCTCTGGCTTCTTCTCTTTGGCGGCGACGGTCTCACTCTCACGAGGGTTCATATCCCCCGGCATCTCTGATCGAATCCAGCTCACTGCGGGATCCGGCGCGTTGTCGGGGAGCCTCCTGTTGGCCAGCGCAATGGCAACCAGGCCCGCGCGATCTCTCGGTGCGCAGCCATCCTCGTCCATGACTGCACCTTTGAAAGGCGCTAGCGTCTGCGTCCGCCGCGTGCCTTCGGATGTCGTGCTGCCCTCCGGCGGCGGGCCGCATTTCAGCGTCAGGGACCGCAGTTTCCGGGGCCGTCCTGCACGATCGGCGGAGAGGATCGCGATGCCATAGTATTTGTAGGCCGACTCTTCGGGCTCTTTGGGCGCTTGCTGGCCGACCATCAGACCGGGCGAAACCGGCAGCCGGAGAACGCCAGAAAGGGCCGCGTCGAGATGTCCCTCGGGAAACACGACCTTTCCGGCCCGCACCACGCTCGCTTGGATGCAGTCAGGCCACTGAGACCTCGGCGTATTCACGTCGTACTCGCAGTCGGAAGACCAGTTAAACCCCCACACCCCATCGGGGATCGGCGGCAGCGCCGCGTCGTCGGCCGCGAGGATCAGCGCCTTCTCGGACCGAACAGTATTGTTGTTGTCGTCACAGGCCGTGATCACGACCGCAGTCAGGGCGAGCAGAATGTAGGGCTTCATCACGCGCTCCTCACGGATGCGTGAACTGTGCGTGATTTTCCGTGATTGTCTAGAGGACTTTTACGGTCCCTTTGCGCGAAGCCAGCGGCTGACCCCTTCAGCCTCCGGAGCGAAGGCGCGGCTGGCCTTGGCGGCTCCGATCAGAGCCGCCTTGTCTGCCGGGGTGCAGCCCGACTGTTCGGCGTCCAGGGTCAGTCCGGGCAGGGGTTTCAGGGTGCCGTATCTCGGCTTGCCGTTGGGCTGCTTGCTGCCCTCGGGCGGCGGGGGCCCGCACAGCACGCTCCAGCCGCGGTATTCGACAATGTTTCCAGCCGCGTCCGATTTGACCGCCTCCAGGGCCACATAGAGGAAGATCGAGCCGGGACTCTCTCCGGCCATGGAGGGCGCATCGTCCTGGATCTGCACCTGGAGAATGCGCGGATCGCCCGCCGCCAAGACCACCGGGATGGCGTAGGTCTTGCCGTCCTTGTCCTCACCCCTGAATGCCCCGTCCTTCAGCACCACGCCCGAGGCGCATTCCGGCCAGCCATCCACCGGCCCTGCCAGGTCCGCCTTGCAGTCCGCGTCCATATTGACCCAGACCCCCTCCTTAAGACCCGGCGCACCCGCCGCGTCGGCCGCTTTGAACATCGGCTCGGTGGTCATCACCATGTTGCAGGCGCATAGCCCGGCTGACATGGCTGCAATGGCTATAAGTTTCACGGCGCGCGTCAGGCCCATCATCGTCCCCCTTGGAAGCGTGTTAAGCTTTATGGGCCATTTATCCCGAGGTCACGAGGAGTCGCCGCAGTGCCCATGCCCGTCGAAGAACTGGACCGCCGCCTGCGGGAGGCTTTTCCGGACGCGGAAGTGACCATCACCGACCTGGCCGGCGACGGCGACCACTACCGCGCCCGCATCGTTTCCAGCGCCTTCACCGGCCTGCCGCGCGTGCGCCAGCACCAGCTGGTCAACAAGGCCCTGGCCGACGTTCTCGGCGGGGCGCTGCACGCCCTGGCACTGGAAACCCTGGCCCCCGCCCCGGACGCCTGACCCCATGCGCTACCGCCCCTTCGGCGCCACCTCGACCATGGCGGTCTCGGCCGTTTCGCTGCTGCTTAGCGATCGGGCGCGGATGTCGGCCAAGGACTGGCGGGCGTTGCTTGAGGCGGCGATGATCGCAGGGATCAACACCTTCGAACTGTCCGGAACCAGCGACGCCCTGCTCGATGGCCTGGGCCAGTCTGTCGCGGCGCTGGAACGGCGGCTGGTTTTCGTTTCCTGGCGGGCGCCGGTCGGGGTTGACCCGGTGCATGCGGTGCGGGGCATGCTCGGACGGCTGGACCTGACCTACCTGGATATGCTGATCCTGGCCGAGGCCGGACAGCTTCCCGGCGCCCAGGCGCTCAAGCAGGCGCGGATTATCCGCCAGATCGGCATGGCCGGCGCCGACGACCTCGCCGATCAGGCGGTCGAGCTGGACGGCGTCGACGCCCTGATCACCCCCTACAGTCTGGCATCCGGCTCCCGCGAGCGGCACCGCCTGAAACGCGCCTCTGACCGCAACATGGCCGTCGTGGTGCATGACGTCTGGCCCGAAATCCTGCGCCAGCCGCCCTCCAGCCTTATTCCCAAGGCCCTGTTCCAGAAGGCCCCCAGGGTCGCCCGCCGATCCGGCTATCAGTTCCTCGGCGAGACCTGGAACTGGACCCCGGAAGAACTCTGCCTGGCCTACGCCCTGACCGAACCCTCGATCACCAGCGCCCGCATCGAGGCCGACGACGCCAAGCGGATCATCGCCCTGGCGGCGGTGCCTGAACGGGAGATGCCCACCGGCGTCGCCGCCCAGATTGAAATGGCCCGTTTCTCCACCGACCGGCAGCCTTAGGCGGCCCCGGTCCTTGACCGGGCGGGTCACGGCGCCTAGCTGTGGGGGCAAGAGTTGCAGAAAGATCCGCCATGACCGAAGCCGCGCTCGCCGACCCCATCCAGGCCTTCATCGCCAAGGCCGTCGCCGAACATCCGGTCGTCCTGTTCATGAAGGGCGTCCCGGAACAGCCGCGCTGCGGCTTCTCCGCCACCGTGGTCCAGATCCTCGACCATCTCGAGGTCGATTTCGTCGGCGTCGATATCCTGCAGAGCGAAGAGCTGCGCCAGGGCATCAAGACCTTCAGCGACTGGCCGACCATTCCCCAGCTCTATGTGAAGGGCGAATTCGTCGGCGGCAGCGACATCATCCGCGAGATGTACACCTCCGGCGAGCTGAAGCCCTTCATGGAAAGCCAGGGCGTCCTGCCGGCGTGAGCCGACCACTGAGCCCGCCGCAAGGCCGCCAGACCTTTACCCTGTCCTTCACGCCCGTCGACGCCGACATCGACGAGAACGGCCACGTCAACAACGTGGTCTACCTGGCCTGGATGCAGGATATCGCTATTGGCCACTGGACCACCCGCGCGCCGGTCGAGGAACAGGCCAAATGGGCCTGGGTCGCCCTGCGGCACGAGATCGACTACCGCCGCCCCCTGCTGCCCGGCGAAACGGCCAAGGCCATGACCTGGGTCGGCGAGCGCCGCGGTCCGCGCTTCGATCGCTATGTCCGCATCGACGGCCCCGACGGCGAGATGTGCGCCCAGACCCGCTCCGAATGGTGCCTCATCGACATCGTCACCCGCCGTCCCGTCCGGGTGCCGGACTGGATGGAAGAGATGTTCAGTTGATGGCGGAACTGGCTGCCGATGGTGGCCTGCCATCCTGGTTTTCCAGCGAGAAGAACCCGCTCGGCAAGGGCTGGGCTTATCCCTTGAAGGCCACGGCGCTGGTTCGGGCGCTTGAGTTCGAACATCTGACGATCGACACACATCTGAGACAGATTCACGGGTCCTGGCTGCTTCGGGGCCACTTCTGGCCCCTAAGCCCAAACGTGGGATATGACCGGCTCTACGTGGTCGCCTGTGCAGTCCCGTCGGCGAACCTTGCGACGGCTCGCGAGAGCTTGGCCTCGGAAGTCCTGCCAACCTTCGCGCTATGGGCGCGCCGTATTCTCGACCAGCCCGCAGACAGCCCGGCCCGACGGCAGAAGCAGGACTTCGAGCTCGCCGACGATACGCGCTAGCGCGACGCCAGCGGATTGACGATGGCGATGGCCTCGCCCCGCTTCAGCCCCAGCTCCTCATAGGTGAAGGCGATCTCCATCGGCTGCGGCGCCGCCTTGCATTCGTCCGTCTTCTTGCGCCCGAAGGCCACCGCCACCCGCCGTCCGGCCTTTTCGACGAAGAAGGCGAAATTGTCCTTGCTGGTGCAGCCGTGGCTGACCACCCGGATGACCAGGGCGTCGCTGCGCACCTCCGCCGCCAGCAGCGGCTCCAGCTCGACCATGCCGGCGTCCGGCGAGGAATAGACCACCTTGGCAGCGCAGGCGGAAACCAGAAACAGGGCGACGAGCAGGGCATGGCGACGAGTCATGCGGTCAGCAAAGACAGGGCGACGGCTGTTGTCCAGCCTCCTCGTGTCGCGCACGGAGAGGGTTCCCAAATATCCCGTCTTCCTGGGCCTCGTGCCCAGGACCCCGGGTTCAGCCGCGACGACCGGCGCAGATCCAACGCCGCTCCCCCACCGTGAGTACGCGCCGACAGCGGGGTCTTGGGCGCCAGGCCCAGGATGACGGCTGTTTGTGGGTGGCGTGAGGGCGCCCTCGACATCCAGACACGAAAAAGGGCGGAGCTTTCAGCTCCGCCCTTTGACGTTTCCAACCGGAACCTCTTACGAAGCGTAGAATTCCACGACCAGGTTCGGTTCCATCTTCACCGGGTACGGGACCTCGGCGAAGTCGGGGGCGCGGACGAAGGTGGCGGCGAAGCCACGCAGGTCCACGGTGATGTAGTCGGGGTGATCGCGTTCGCCGGAGCTCAGGGCTTCCAGCACCAGCGCCATGCTGCGCGACTTTTCACGGACGGAGACGATGTCCCCGGCCTTGACGCGGTAGGAGGCGATGTTGACGCGCTTGCCGTTCACCAGCACGTGGCCGTGGTTGACGAACTGCCGGGCCGCGAAGACGGTCGGCACGAACTTGGAGCGGTAGACCACCGCGTCCAGGCGGCTTTCCAGCAGCGCAATCAGGTTCTCGGAGGTGTTGCCCTTGCGACGGGCGGCCTCGGTGTAGGTGCGGGCGAACTGCTTTTCGGTCAGGTTGCCGTAGTAGCCTTTCAGCTTCTGCTTGGCCTTCAGCTGCAGGCCGAAGTCGGAGACCTTGGACTTGCGGCGCTGGCCGTGCTGGCCGGGACCGTAGGACCGCTTGTTCACCGGGGATTTCGGACGGCCCCAGATGTTTTCACCCATCCGGC
The DNA here is from genome assembly GCA_044239675.1 of Caulobacter sp. Taxonomy (GTDB): domain Bacteria; phylum Pseudomonadota; class Alphaproteobacteria; order Caulobacterales; family Caulobacteraceae; genus Caulobacter. The sequence continues at coordinate 156,994 of JBIIAX010000001.1, read as the reverse complement.
GGTCGATCTTGTACTTGGCGCTGTGGCGCTTGGACATCTAGTCACTCATCAATATCGACCCGGGCCGGCCCCTCCCCTAGTGGAGGCGCGATCTCAACGGCGGCTTCGGATCACCCGTATGCAAATCCAGCGCCGTCCGGCGAGCCGGCGGCGTGGAAGGCGCGGTGTATGACGGCCGGGCGGTGGGAAGTCAAGCCGGAGCGGCCCCCCCAGACAGGACCGGCCATGGTCCAGGGCTCGACCTCGCCTGGATTGGAATTGGGGTGGCGAAATTTGAGTTCAAGAATTGGCCAACAGGAATTTATGCGCAGTCTAGGCGGTCATATCGGAAGGAGACCGACGACGATGACCGCCAGGGACGACAAGATCACCCCACCCTTCTATCACGGGACAAAGGCGGCCCTTTCGCCGGGCGACCTGATCGGCGCCGGCTTTGCCTCCAACTACAGCGCGCGAAAGCCCGCCGCCTACGTGTATTTCACAGCCACCCTGGACGCCGCGACCTGGGGCGCGGAACTGGCTGTCGGCGACGGACCGGGCCGCATCTACATCGTCGAGCCGACTGGCCCATGCGAAGACGATCCCAATCTCACGGACAAGCGGTTCCCGGGCAACCCCACCCAATCCTATCGCACCCGCGATCCGCTTCGCGTAATCGGAGAGGTCACCGACTGGCAGGGTCATACGCCGGAGCAGCTTCAGGCCATGAAGTATCACCTTGAAGAGCTGAAACGGCTTGGCGTCGAGGCCATTGAGGACTGACCGGTACCGACCGGGCCCGCCGGGTCGTTCGCCAGATCGTCAGCCGGGGCCAGTTGCCCAAAGCGAGGGGAGCGGCAAAGCTGCGGCATGAGGAGAATCGCGCGCCATGGGCTCGACGCCTGATCCATCCCGCCCAGTTCCCGCGCGCACCGTGGCTATCGTCGGCGGGGGTTTCAGCGGGACGCTGCTGGCCTTGAAGCTGTCGGCCGCCCGTCCCGCCTGGCGAATCCTGCTGATCGATCCCGCCGTGCGGCCGGGCCGGGGCCTGGCCTACGGCGCCTGCGAGCCCTACCACCTGCTCAACGTCCCGGCCCACCGTATGGAGGTCGGTTTGGAGCCGCCCTTCCAGGCCTGGCTGTCGGGCGCCGGGGCGGCCCTCGAGGAGGCGTTGGTCGAGAGCGAAGGTTCGCTGCCCGACGCCTTCCTGCCCCGCGCCCTGCTCGGCGACTATCTTCAGGAACGCCTCGCCGCCGCCCGGTCGGATGACCCCGCGCGCGGCCTCCACACCATCCGCGGCGAGGCCGTCGCCCTGCTCGACCCGCCGGCGCGAGGCATTCGTCTGCTCGACGGGCGGGAGCTGGCCTGTGATCTCCTGGTGCTGGCCACAGGCAACCTGCCGCCGCGTGCGCCCCTGCCGGCCGACGCCTGGCTGCGCGACCATCCGGCCTTTGTCCCCGACCCCTGGGCGCCTCGGGCGCTGGAGGGCGGCGATCCGGCCGCGCCGGTCCTGTTGCTCGGCACGGGCCTGACCATGGTCGACATCGCCCTGAAGTTGGCGGACGAGGGCCAGACCGGCCCGATGATCGCCGTTTCGCGCCGGGGGCTCGTGCCCACCGCCCACAGGGCCGGCGGGGCCTGGTCGCCCTTCATCTCGCCCCTGCTACCCGCCTCGCCACTCCAGCTGACCCGCGCCATCCGCGCCGCAGCCGCTAAAGCCGAAAGCCAGGGGGTGCCCTGGCAACGGGTCATGGACGCCGTCCGGCCCGCCATCGCCCGTATCTGGGAAACCTGGACGGCGAAGCAGCGGCGGCAGTTCCTGCGCCATCTGCGACCCCGCTGGGACGTCCACCGCCACCGCATGGCCCCCCGCGTCGCCGCTCGCCTGGATGCGCTTCTGAAGAGCGGCGCGCTGACCGTGCTGGGCGGACGCACCCGCGACTGGACCCGCCAAGGGGAACAGGTCAGCGCCCGCCTTCAGCTGCGCGGCGTCTCGGCACAGATGGAGCTCACGGCCGGCCGGGTGATCAACTGCACCGGCCCACGCAGCGACCTCGACCGCCTGGCCACGCCGCTGTTCGCCGAACTCGCCAAGCGCGGCCTGATCGCGCCCGACCCGCTGGGTCTTGGCCTGGAAAGCGACGACTGCGCGGTCATCGATCCGGCGGGCCGCGTCTCCGACTGGCTCTATGCCGTCGGCCCCCTGACCCGCCCGGCCCTCTGGGAAGTCACCGCCGTCCCCGAGATCACCGCCCAGATCGACCGCCTGACCCACGCCCTGGCCCAGGACGCGATAAGGCCGAAGTCCGCCCTGGCCGAGGTGTTCATCGACATGGGCGCGGGGATCTAGCGGCTGTCGCCTGGGCCTCAGGCGTCTCCATTGCAAAAGGCGGCCAAGACCTCTCGGCTTTCGGGGTCGTAGCGCACGTTGACGACACTGCATCCGCCATCCATGACGACCAACCCTCCTGTCGAGCCCGGCAAGATCTCGACACCGGCCTCCCTCGGCCAAGTCCTGTTGGACCCTTCCGCCTCGCGGGGCGATGGCTTGACCATCATGCCCACGATCAGCCTCCGGCCATCCACCGTAATGCCCCGATAGGTACGGTGCAGATAGCTCAGCTGCCCCGCGCCGTCCGGCATGATCAGGGTCGCTTCCAGCGCCTGCACCTGGACCTTCGTCGGCAGCCAGTCGCCATCCGGCGACTGCGCCGCGACCGGCCCCGCCAACAGAGCTGCGATCAGGACCGCCAGCCCCCTCACTTCAGCTTCCCCGCATGCCAGGCGATGTGCTCGCCGACGAAGCTGGTCATGAAGAAGTAGCTGTGATCGTAGCCCGGTTGGCGGCGCAGGGTCAGCCTCTGCCCGACGCTGGCGCAGGCCGCCTCCAGAAGCTCCGGCTTCAACTGCCCTTCAAGAAACTGATCCCCCAAACCCTGGTCGACCAGGATCTCGTCATAGTGGCCCTCCGCCACGCGGCCTTCGATCAGCCGGCAGGCGTCGTGGGCGTCCCAGGCCGCGCGATCCTCGCCCAGATAGGCGGTGAAGGCCTTCTCGCCCCAGGGACAGCGGGTCGGCGAGACGATGGGCGCGAAGGCCGAGACCGAGCGGAACAGACCCGGATGCCGCAGCGCCAGGGTCAAGGCGCCGTGCCCGCCCATGCTGTGGCCGAAGATTCCGCGCCGCGACGGGTCGGTCGGAAACGACGCGTCCACCGCCGCGATCAGGTCGCGGGTGATGTAGCTCTCCATCGAGAAATGCGGCGCCCAGGGCGCCTGGGTGGCGTCCAGATAGAATCCCGCCCCCTGCCCCAGGTCATAGGCCGGATCGTCCGCCACGCCCTCGCCGCGCGGACTGGTGTCCGGCGCCACGATGATCACGCCGGCCGCCGCCGCCGCGCCATAGGCGCCCGCCTTGGTGGTGAAGTTGTCTTCCGTGCAGGTCAGGCCCGACAGCCAGACCAGCACCGGAAACGGCCCCTCGCCCTCCGGAACGAAGACGCTGAACCGCATCGGCGTGCCGGTGGCCGCGCTGTCATGCCGGCAATAACGCAGGGTCCCGCCATGGACGCGGTGGGTGGCGGTGGTTTCGACGGTCATCATGAATCTCCTGTCTCCGACATAGCCGCTGGCGGCCAAGGCCCCAATCCGAACTTCGAATGACAGATGTTTACAAACGTCTGACACATGTTAACGTCGTCCCATGGTTGGTCTGAACAAGCCCCTCAGTGTCCGTCTGGCGGATGAAGACGCGGTCTTCCTCGCCGCCTTGCGCATCGACGACGCCATCACCGCCAGCGACAAGGTCCGCGCCCTGATCCGCCAGGCCCGCGGCCGCGCCGCCACACCGGCGGGCTACAGCGGCGCCCTGTCGACCAGCCGCGAGACCCTTGCCGGCTCGGCCCAGGCCGTGCGCCAGGCCGAGGATCAGGCGGGCATTCATTCCGGCGTCGTCCTGACCCTGCTCAGCGAGGCCGAGGAACTGCTGGCCCTGGCTCTGGCCGCCCCGGAAGAGACCCGCTCCGCCGATCCGCAGGACCTTGCCCGCTATGAAAGCCGGCTGGTCGAGCGCGCGGCGCGGATCGCCGAACATCTGCTGCGATGGTCGGTCACCCCGACCGCCCCCGCCTATGATCCGCCGGTCGTCTCGCGCCGCATCGCGGCCCTGGCCGACCTCATCGCCCTTGTCGCCTCCCGGAAGGAGTTCACCGATGGCCGATAGCCTGTCCGCCCGCGTCGGCCGCATCGTCAGCGCCAGCGTCCACGCCCTGATCGACAGCGTCGAGGGGGCCATGCCCGACGCCATCATGCAGCAGACCCTGCGCGAGATCGACCAGGCCATCGACGAGGTCCGCGCCGAACTGGGCAGGGCCATCGCCTCCCGCCACCTCGCCGCCAAACGCCTGACGGAACAGAGCAGCCGCCACGAGGATCTGGCCGACCAGATCGCCATCGCCCTGGGCCAGAACCGCGAGGACCTCGCCAAGGCCGCCATCGAAAGCCAGCTGGACATCGAGGCCCAGGTTCCCGTGCTGGAAAGCACCGTCGCCGACACCAGCCACCGCGAGCGGGAACTGGAAGGCTATGTCGCCGCCCTGCAGGCCAAGCGCCGCGAGATGGAGGACGGCTTCCAGTCGCTGATCGCCGCCCGCAAATGGGCCGCCGAACAGGTCGGCGCCGCCGCCCCCGGCGCCAGGGGCCCCGGCGTCGCCAGCCGTGTCGACAACGCCACCCTCACCTTCAACCGCGCCATGGCCCGGGAGGGCGGCTCCGGCGTCAGCCGGGTCGACCGCGACCTCGACGCCCGCCTGGTTGAACTCGACCGCCTGTCGCGACAGAACAGGGTTGAGGAGCGCCTTGCCTCACTGCGTGCTAAGGTGGTGAAAGAGTAGCGGGGAGCGCGTTCATGTGGGGGTTTCTGACGGCCGGCGGCAATGTGCCCTTTGTCGCCGCCTTGTTGCTGATGCTGCTGGTCGGGCTGGTCGAGGTTTTAGGTTTCGGCGGCGGGCTCTCGGCGGATGGCGACGGCGACCTGTTCGATTCGGAATCGCCCTCGATCCTCTCCTGGCTCAACATGGGCCGCCTGCCGCTGCTCATGCTGATCGTCGTCTTTCTGTTCGGTTTCGGCATGATCGGGGTCATCGGCCAGCGGCTGCTGCACGGCTTCACCGCCGTCTACGCGCCAGCCTGGATTTCCGCGCCCCTGGCCTTCGTCGCCGCCCTGCCGCTTACCCGCCTGTTCAGCCGCCTGCTCTCCCGGATCATGCCCCATGACGAAACCTCGGCCGTCTCCCGCGACACCCTGGTCGGCCGGGTCGCCGTCGTCGTCACCGGCGAAGCGCGCCCGGGCAATGCCGCCCAGTCCCGGGTCCGCGACGAGCATGGCCAGGTCCATTATGTGATGGTCGAGCCCGACGACGCCGATGTGATCTTTGCCGAGGGCGACAGCGTCATCCTGGTCCGCATGGCCGGCGCCCGCTTCTTCGCCATTCCCAACACCAGCCCATCGCTCCGCGACGCCATCGTCTAGTTCAGGAACCGTCATGACCGGCCTACCCGCTATCCTAGAAATCCTGATCCTCGCCGGCCTGGGGCTCGCCGCGCTGCTGATCCTCGGCTTCATCGTCGCCCGCCTCTACAAGCGCGCCTCGAAGGAAACCTCCTTCGTCCGCACCGGCTTTGGCGGCGAAAAGGTGGTGATGAACGGCGGGGCCCTGATCCTGCCGATTCTGCACGAGACCATTCCGGTCAATATGAACACCCTGCGGCTGGCCGTGGAGCGCAAGAGCGAACAGGCCCTGATCACCAAGGACCGCATGCGCGTCGACGTCCTGGCCGAGTTCTACGTCCGGGTTCAGCCCAGCTCCGAGGCCATCGCCTTCGCCGCCCAGACCCTGGGCCAGCGGACCATGCATCCCGAACAGCTGAAGGACCTGATCGAGGGCAAGTTCGTCGACGCCCTGCGCTCGGTCGCCGCCGAGATGACCATGACCGACCTTCACGAACAGCGGACCCACTTCGTCCAGAAGGTGCAGCAGGTCTCCAGCGAGGATCTGCTGAAGAACGGGCTGGAACTGGAGACGGTCTCCCTGACCGGCCTGGACCAGACGGCGATGGAGTATTTCAACCCCTCCAACGCCTTCGACGCCGAGGGCCTGACGCGGCTGACCGAAGAGATCGAGCGGCGCAAGAAGATGCGCAACGACATCGAGCAGGACACCCAGGTCCAGATCAAGAACAAGAACCTGGAAGCCCAGCGCCAGACCCTGACCATCACCCGTGACGAGGAATACGCCAAGCTCGAGCAGGAGCGGGAAATCCAGATCCGCCGCGCCGAGCAATCGGCTGAGGTCGCCCGCCAGCAGGCCGAGAAATCCCGCGAGGCCGAAGGCGCCAAGATCACCGCCGAGCAGGAGATCGAACAGGCGAAGATCGAGGCCGAACGCAACGTCGGCCAGCAGCGCATCGCCATGGAGCAGGAGCTGAAGGAGCGCGAGATCGCCAAGGAACGGGCGATCGAGACCCAGAACATCGAGAAGGCCAAGGCCATCGAGCTGTCCGAACAGGACCGCGCCATCGCCGTGGCCGAAAAGTCTCGCGAGCAGTCCGACTCCCAGGCCAAGGCCGACAAGGCCCTGGCCCTCGCCGTCCAGGCCGAGGAACAGGTCAAGACGATGCGGGAACGCGAGGCCGCCGACCGCCAGAAGATCATCGAGCTGATCGAGGCCTCCAAGGAAGCCGAGCGTGAAGCGATCAGCGTCAAGGTCGCCGCCGAGGCCGAGAAGATGGCCGCCAGCGACCAGGCCGAGGCCCTGCGGGAGATCGCCCGCGGCGCCGCCGACAAGACCAAGATCGAGGCCGAGGCTGCCGCCCAATCGGTGACCGTGGCCGCCGAGGCCGCGCGGATCCGCTACGAGGTCGACGCCGTCGGCCAGAAGGCGCTCAACGAAGCGGCCAACATGATGTCGCCTGAACAGGTGGCCATGCAGATCCGCATCAAGCTGCTGGAGAACCTCGACCGGATCATCGCCGAATCCGTGCGGCCGATGGAACACATCGACAGCATCCGCATCGTCCAGATGGACGGCATGAACGGCGCGGCTGGCGTCTCCGGCGGCGAGGGCTCAGGCGGCCCCGGCGGCAACCTCGCCGACCAGATGGTCACCAGCGCCCTCCGCTACCGCGCCCAGGCCCCGCTGCTCGACCAGCTGATGGCCGAGGTCGGCCTGAACGGCAAGGATCTGGCCGGCCTGGTGCGACCGCTGCAGGACTTGCCCAGCGAACCGGAAGCCCCGTCCCCCACGGCGTTCACGCCGCACGAGGCGGAGCCCGAAGAATAGTCGCTGCCCCTCCGGGGTAGCTGGCCGTCGCGAAGAGGCTGACTGAAGGGGCGGCGCCGGCGATGGTGGGTTCGCGCTGAGCACGTTCAGCGCCGGTATTCTTGAACCCGGGCGCTCGCGTCGGCGCTGCCCCCACCACCACGGCGTATCCGCCGCGATCCCCCGCCCCCAAAGGGGCGGAATTCATCCAAGGCTGGCAGCCGGGGCGGCTCCTAGAAAATCACCACGCTACGGATGCTCTCCCCTGCGTGCATCAGGTCGAAGGCCTTGTTGATGTCTTCCAGCGGCATGGTGTGGGTGATCATCGGGTCGATCTCGATCTTCCCTTCCATGTACCAGTCGACGATCTTCGGGGTGTCGGTGCGGCCGCGCGCGCCGCCGAAGGCGGTGCCGCGCCAGACGCGGCCGGTGACCAGCTGGAACGGCCGGGTGGCGATCTCCTTGCCGGCTTCCGCCACGCCGATGATGATGCTTTCGCCCCAACCGCGGTGGCAGGCTTCCAGCGCCTGGCGCATCACCGTGACATTGCCGGTGGCGTCGAAGGTGTAGTCCGCGCCGCCGTCGGTCAGGGCCACCAGGTGGGCGACGATATCGCCGTCGATGGTCTTGGGGTTCACAAAGTGGGTCATGCCGAACCGGCGGCCCCATTCCTCGCGATCCGGATTGATATCGACGCCGATGATCATCCCGGCCCCGACCATCTTCAGCCCCTGGATGACGTTCAGCCCGATGCCGCCCAGCCCGAAGACCACGCAGTTGGCGCCCGGTTCCACCTTGGCCGTATTGGTCACCGCGCCGACCCCGGTGGTGACGCCGCAGCCGATGTAGCAGGCCTTGTCGAACGGCGCGTCCTTGCGGATCTTGGCCACCGCGATCTCGGGCAGGACGATGTGGTTGGCGAAGGTGGAACAGCCCATGTAGTGGGCGATCTGCTGGCCCTTGTAGGAAAACCGGCTGGTGCCGTCCGGCATCAACCCCTTGCCTTGGGTGCCGCGAATGGCGGTGCAGAGATTGGTCTTGCGGGAAAGGCAGCTTTTGCACTGCCGGCATTCGGGCGTGTAGAGCGGGATCACGTGATCGCCGACCGCCACGCTGGTCACCCCCGGCCCTACCTCGACCACCACGCCGGCGCCCTCATGGCCGAGGATCGAGGGGAAGATGCCCTCGGAGTCCAGCCCGTCCAGGGTATAGGCGTCGGTGTGGCAGATGCCCGTGGCCTTGATCTCGACCAGCACCTCGCCAAAGCGCGGGCCTTCCAGATCGACCTCGACGATCTCCAGCGGCTGCTTGGCTTGGAAGGCGACAGCGGCGCGGGTCTTCATGGGGCGACTCTCCAATAGGCGTTGGCCGCAACCTAACGCCTGTCGCCGCCGCGTCCATCCGTTCGGGCGCCCGTTCGGCCATGGGTTCGCCTATGAACCTCATCAGACGCGGCCAGCGCCTGCCGCCACCAGCCCTCGACCAGGGCGCCCGCCCGGCCGACCCGGGCCAGCGCCACGGCCTGGCCCGCCCAGAGCGACAGGACTTCGGAATCGCCGAGCCGCGCCCCGGCCGCCCGTAGCTCGCGGGTCAGGCGGTTCTGCACCGGATAGGCCGGAACCTCCGCCTCCACGGGCCGCATCGCCCGCATGAAGTCCGTCTCGATCCCTCGGGCGTTGCGCCCGGTAATCGCCCGCGTCACCGCCGTGGCGTCATCGCCGACCTCGGCGATCCGCCTGCGCCAGGGCCCGCTGATCGTCGCCTCCTCGGCCAGCAGGAAGGCCGTGCCCATCTGCGCGGCGACCGCCCCCAGGGCCAGGGCCGCCGCCACCCCGCGCCCGTCCGTGATCCCGCCCGCTGCGATCACCGGAAGGTCCACCGCCTGACGCACAGTGGCGACCAGGGCCATGGTCCCGATCAAACTCTCCGGGCCGGGCTTGAGGAATTCACCGCGATGGCCGCCCGCCTCACCGCCCTGGGCGCAGATGGCGTCCGCTCCCGCCGCGGCCCAGGCCCGCGCCTCGGCCACCGTCGTCGCGGTCCCGACCACCAGGCTGCCGGCGGCCTTCAGGGCCGCCACCCGCTCGGCCGAAATCAGATCGAAGGCGAAGGAGGCCACCGGCGGCGCGGCGCGCAGCAGGCCCTCGAACTGGTCGTCGAAATCCGGCGCAAAACTGTTGGGCGCGTCCGGCGCCTCGATCTTCAGCCGGTCGAACCAGGGCGCCAGCCGCTCCAGCGCCGTATCGATCTCCTCCGCCTCCGGTGATACGGGCCGGGTGACCAGCAGGTTGATCCCGAACGGCGCCGGGCCCGCGCGCCGCATCATCGCGGCCTGTGCGACGATTTCCTCACCGCTCAAGGCCCCGCCGGCCAGGAATCCAAGGCCGCCCGCCGCGCTCACCGCCCGCGCCATATCCACCCCGGCGGCGCCCAGCATCGGGGCCTGGATGATCGGAATGGACAGGCTGTCGAAGACGTCGCGGGCGGTCATGGCGGTCCCCGTCGTGCGTCGGCCACACACCCCTAGCTAGGCGCGCCCGGTCACATCCGAAAGGTCAGTCCTGCCGGTTTTCCACCAGAATCCGGCTCAACCACCGCCCCTCGGGCTTGACCAGATAGACGTCCTCGATCAGCCAGCGGCCGTCCTCGCGCACCAGGTCGATGATCCGCTCCCGAGCCTCGCGATAGTTCTGGAAGGTCACCCGGTACCGGGCGGTGGTCTCCGTCCGGTTGACCTCTGAGATCTTCAGATTCCTGTAGTCAGGCAGATCCTGGCCGCCGGACACCCAGTCGAAATCGAGGTAGTTCATGTCTCGCCTGGCGTCGATCTCCATCAAGGCCCGCAAGCTCTCCCCGTAGACCGGCGGCTCTTCCGGAACAGGCGCATCCTCGTCCACATCACCCTGAATTTCCGGGGCCGGAGCATAGAAGCTGGCCACGAAGGGCTGCGGCTCGCCCAGGCCCAGATCGGGACTGGAGGCGGCAGGGGCGGCGATCGCAGCGCAGGGCGCGAGCAGCAGGACAAGGCTCAGCAGGGCGGAACGGACGATCATCGACAGGTCTCCGGAAGGTGACCCGACACTAGCGCGGCCGCCGCCCCCGTCGCCCCACGAAAGGAGGGGTCGTCTCCCCCGAGCCTAGGCCTCGACCAGCGCCGGCATCCGCCAGGCTCCGTCCATCAGCGCAGGCCTCGGCAGATAAGCGCGCCAGGACACCATATAGGGTCCGGCCTTGGGCGCCGGCAGCCAGTTGGCGGTCTTGTCGCCTCCGGGATCGGTGCGGCCGATAAACAGGTCCAGCCCGCCGTCCGCGCGGCGCGTGATCTGTTTGCTGCGGTCGCCTATGGCGTAGCGGTCCAGCGGATTTCTGGTGAAGAAGAACTGCCCGTCCGGCGTCGCCTCATACATGGTCAGCGACCAGAAGCCGTCCACCGGCACATCGGCCGGCAGGCTCATCTTCCAGGTCTTGTCGCTGGTGAACAGGCCCTTCTCCTCGCCTACGGGGCGCAGATACATCGCCTCGGCGCGCGGCAACGCCGCAAGGCCGCCAAGCGCGATGGCGGCGCGATAGCCGTAGTCCTGGCCAAAATCCCCCAGGCTGGCGCGCGGATAGGTCCATCCCTGCACCGCCGCCTCCCGGCCCCAGGCGCCCTGGATGGCGTCCCGCGCGTCCTTGACCCCGGCGGCCACCGCCGCTGCGTCCAGCGGCGCCCCCGTCGTCAGCAGGCCCGCCGCCCGGCGCAGCATATGCAGGTCAGTGGCCGGGGCCGGATCGCTGGCCAGCAACTCGCGGACGCTGGCGAAGAACGCTTCGGGCGCCGCGGTCCGGTCGACATAGGCCCCCGGCGCCGGCCCGGCCGTTCCGGCCAGGGAAAAGCCTTTCAGCAGCCCCTGGACCTTGGCCACATCCTCCGGCCCGTCGACCAGCACCCGCGCCAGAACCCAGGCATGCGGCGTGGCGATTCGCACCGGGTTGGGCCCGCCCGTCGCCTGGCCGGGCCCCAGCAGGGTGAAGGTTCCGCCCGCCCCGCCGACCGTGCGGCTGCCCAGCACGGCGTTGTTGTTGGTGAACATATCCATCACCGCCACCGACCAGTACCGCGTTCCCAGTTCCGGCACGGTCAGGGTCGCCGGACCCTGGCTGATGTCGATCCAGGCCGACAGGTACAGGGTGTCATTGTTCGGGGTGGTGACGTTGCGGCTCTCCCAGGTGGCCAGGGCCCGGCCTCCGTTGAACCGGTTGACCCGCGCTCCGGCCTTGAAATGCTTGGCCCGCGTCGCCGCCATCTCGATGATCGGCAGGCCGTAGATCCAGGCGTCCCGCGCGATGCTTTTCGCGTCGTCACCCGCCGCTGCGCCGATCCGCGCCAGGGCCGGTCGCGCCAACCCGGCCAGTCCCAAAACCCCGGCTCCGATCATCAGGTCACGACGATTCATCGGCTTCAACTCCCTTGGTTGAAGGGATGATACCGCGCGGTCTCATTTCAAGCCAAGCGGATAATCCTCCTCCAGGCAAAGCCTGGGGGAGGATCACTCGCCCTTGCCCGCCGCCGCCTTCTGCGCCGCCAGTTTCGCCAGCACCCGGCCGCGTCCGCGCGACAGGGCGGTGATCACGCCGCGGAACGTCCGCGCCTCCTGCTCGGTCATATTGGCCTTGCCCAGCGCCACCCGCAGGTTGCGCACCATCGACGGCCGCTTCTCCGGCGGGTGGAAGAAGCCCGCCTCGTCCAGTTCGGCTTCCAACTGTTCGTAAAGGCCCATCATCACCGCCTGGTCGGCCGGCGGCAGGGCGTTGAGCGCGAAGGCCTCGCGCGGGGTCTCGTCCACCCCCAGCCGCCATTCGTAGGCGTTGAGCGCCACGGCCTGTGCCAGGTTCAGCGAGCGGAACCGCTCGTCCACCGGGATGGTGACGATCCCCTGACAGAGGGCGATGTCCGCCGTCTCCAGCCCCGCCCGTTCGCCGCCGAACAACAGGCCCACGGCCTGGTCGGCCGCCACCCGAGCATGTAGTTCGCCGGCCGCCTGGCGCGGTGTGAGGATCGGCAGCTGGGTCTCTCGCGGCCGCGCGGTCGTCGCATAGACCAGGGTCAGGTCGGCGATCGCCTCGGCCACCGTCTCGAACACCTTGGCGTTATCCAGCGGCCAGCTGGCGCCCGAAGCACTCGCCCAGGCCCGATCCTGTGGCCAGCCGTCCCTCGGCTTGACGAGACGCAGGTCGGCCAGACCGAAATTGGCCATCACCCGCGCCACCGCGCCGATGTTCTCGGCCAGCTGGGGCATACTGAGGATGACGACGGGAGGCGCTGCGGACATTGCGGGCTTCTAGACCAAGCCAACCGCCTTCTGCACCCCTTTTGCGCGCGGCCGATGCCCATCGCCCGATCCGCGCGTTAGGGTCGCATGATGCGCCGCGCCCTCACGATCACCGTCCTCCTCACCGTCCTGGCGCTTGGGGTTCCCGCCCTGACCGCCTGCAAACCGGCCGAACGGACGGTCGCCAAGACGCCGCTGCTGGACACCCAGCGCCTGGACAAGGAGATCACCGACCTGGGCGAGCGCCTCTATCCAGCGCGCCTGGGCGTCGCGGTGCAGAACATCGAGGGCGGCGAGGCCTGGATCCGCAACGACCAGGACCGCTACCCCATGCAGAGCGTCTTCAAGGCGCCCCTCGCCGCCGCCGTTCTCTCGGAGGTCGACGGCGGCCGGCTGTCGCTCGACGAGGTCATCACCATTGGCGACATGGACCTGTCCCCGCCCCTCAGCCCGATCGCCCAGGCCTGGCCGGAGATCAGTCAGTACAGGGTCCGCGACCTGCTGGAGCGCGCCGTGATCGGCAGCGACAACACCGCCGCCGATGTGCTGATGCGCCGGATCGGCGGCCCCGGCCGTGTCAACGCCTGGTTGGCCCTCAAGGGGATCAGGGAGCTGCGCATCGATCGCTACGAGCGCGAGCTGCAGCCCCAGACCGACGGCATGCCTAGTTTCCGCCCGGCCTGGCGCACGCCGCAGGCCTTCGAGGCCGCCCTGCTGGCCGTGCCGGAGGCCGAGCGCCGGGCCGCCCAGGCCCGCTACCTTGTCGATCCGCGCGACACCACCACCGCCCCGGCGATGCTGGACTTCCTGCGCAAGCTGCAGACGGGCGAACTGCTGTCATCGAAGTCCACCGCGCTGCTGTTGTCGCTGATGACCCGCACCACCACCGGCCCCGGCCGCCTGAAGGCCGGCCTGCCGGAGGGCGCCACCCTGGCCCACAAGACCGGAACCTCGCGCACGGCCTTCGGTCTGACCCCGGTGACCAACGACGTCGGCATCGTCACCTTGAAGGATGGTCGGAAATACGCTGTCGCCGTCTTCCTGATCGACTCGCCCGGCGATCCGGCGGCCCGAGACAAAACGATCGCCGACACCCTGCGGATCATCGTCAAGGCCGCGCGGTAGAGCCTGTCAGGGCTCAGGTCAGCAGGCCGACCAGCCAGCCGACGGTCCCCGCAAGGACCCCGAAGAAGGCGATGGCGGCGGCGAGGATGGCCTTCCACACCAGGGCCAGGACCAGCACACTGACCAGGGCCGAGAGCCAGCCGATCAGGGCGGCCACACCATCCCGTTCCGCCAGGCCAAGCGCGAAGGCGGCGATGGCGAAGCTGGGCAGCATGTTGCCGAACGGGATCGGCAGGAAGACGATCACCGCCAGGCCGACGCAGACCAGACCGGTCAGACGGTCGATGATCGGCCCGTAGAGGATGGTCGCCCGCCGTCGCAGGTGCCGCTCCAGCCAGGCCAGATAGGGCGTCAGCTTGCCCATCAGCGCCACATAGTCCGCCCGGCTCATGGTCCGCAGGGCGATAAGCTGGGGCAGCCACAGCGTCCGCCGGCCGATCATCCACTGCACCGTGATGAACAGCAGCGGCGCGCCCAGCACGGCCGAGACGCCCGGCGGCATCGGCAGGGCGAGCGGTGCGGCGAAGACGAACATCAGGGCGCCGAAGGCCCGGTCCCCGAAAGCCTGTGTCACGTCGCTCACCGACACGGTCTCATGCTCCTGCGCGGCGATGCCGGCGAGGATCTCAGAAACACGGGGCGGGTGGTCGGACTCTGTCATCGGGGGGTAGCAGCGATCCTATACACTGGGTGTAATCACACGCCCGTGAAGATTTCGAAATCTTGGCGATTGTGCGGTGGACAACCCCCGGTCGCTTCCTCCTTTGGGGTGGGAAGATGGACTTTCCGGCTGGAGAATCCGGCGCCGCTGCGCTCCTGCTGTGGCGAATTCGCCCCTGCGGCGCCACCTGATCGCGTCCCGCGTTGACATTCCCCTACCGGGCGACGCACCTTCCGCCGCCCGGGCCGGGGCCTGTCGCCCCCAACCGCCTTTTGAGATTTAAGCCACACTCTATGAACGTCGTCGTCGTCGAGAGCCCGGCCAAGGCCAAGACCATCAACAAGTACCTGGGGCCGAACTTCACCGTTCTGGCCTCCTACGGTCACGTCCGCGACCTGCCGTCAAAGGACGGATCGGTGCAGCCCGACGACGATTTCGCCATGACCTGGGAGATCGACGCCAAGGCCTCCAAGCGGATCAGCGACATTGCCGACGCCCTGAAGGGCTCCGACCGCCTGATCCTCGCCACCGACCCCGACCGCGAGGGCGAGGCGATCAGCTGGCACGTTCTGGAAATCCTGCAGAAGAAGAAGGCGCTGAAAGACAAGCAGGTCGAGCGCGTCACCTTCAACGCCATCACCAAGTCGGCCGTGCTCGAGGCCATGGCCAATCCGCGCCAGCTCGACATGGAGCTGATCGACGCCTACCTGGCTCGCCGCGCCCTCGACTACCTGGTCGGCTTCACCCTGTCGCCGGTGCTGTGGCGCAAGCTGCCGGGCTCCCGCTCGGCCGGCCGCGTCCAGTCGGTCGCCCTGCGGCTGGTCGTCGATCGCGAGATCGAGATCGAGAAGTTCCGCACCCAGGAATACTGGACCGTCGAGGCAGACGTCTCGGCCGGCGCCGATCCCTTCCTTGCGCGCCTCGTCAAACACGCCGGCAAGCGCCTGACCAAGTTCGACCTGGGCGACGCCGCCGCAGCCACCGCCGCCAAGGCCGCCGTCCAGGCGACCAGCTTCACCGTCTCGGCGGTCGAGAAGAAGCCGGCCCGCCGCACCCCGCCGCCGCCCTTCACCACCTCGACCCTGCAGCAGGAGGCCAGCCGCAAGCTGGGCTTCAACGCCCAGCGGACCATGCAGGCGGCCCAGAAGCTGTACGAAGGCATCGACATCGGCGGCGAGACCGTCGGCCTGATCACCTATATGCGGACCGATGGCGTCCAGGCGGCGCCCGAGGCCCTGGACGAGGCCCGGCAGGTCATCGCCGGTCTCTATGGCAAGGACTACGTTCCCGACGCCCCGCGCCTCTACAAGACCAAGGCCAAGAACGCTCAGGAAGCCCACGAGGCCATCCGCCCCACCTCCCTCAACCGCAATCCCGGCAAGATGCGGCTGGATGGGGACCTGGGCCGCCTCTACGAGCTAATCTGGAAGCGGATGATCGCGTCCCAGATGGAAGCCGCCCGGATCGAGCGGACCACCATCGACCTGGACGGCGCCGACGGCGTCACCGCCCTGCGCGCCACCGGCCAGGTCATCCAGTTCCCCGGCTACCTCGCCGTCTATGAAGAGGGACGCGATGATGCGGACGACGAGGACAGCGCCCGCCTGCCGCCCGTCAACGAGGGCGCCACCGCCAAGGTCCTCGCCGCCCGCGCCGACCAGCATTTCACCGAACCGCCCCCGCGCTATTCGGAAGCCAGCCTGGTCAAGAAGATGGAGGAGCTCGGCATCGGCCGGCCCTCCACCTACGCCTCCATCCTCACCGTGCTGCGCGACCGCGCCTATGTCCGCATGGACAAGAACCGGTTCATTCCGGAGGACAAGGGACGGCTGGTCACCGCCTTCCTCGAACAGTTCTTCGCCCGCTACGTCGAATACGACTTCACCGCCGCCCTCGAGGAAAAGCTCGACCTGGTGAGCGACGGCAAGCTGGAGTGGAAGGTGCTGCTGCGGGAGTTCTGGAAGGACTTCCACGCCGCCGCCGCCGAGATCGGCGAACTGCGCACCACCCACATCCTCGACGCCCTCAACGAAAGCCTCGGCCCCCATATCTTCCCCGCCAAGGAAGACGGCTCCGACCCGCGCGTCTGCCCCACCTGCGGCTCGGGCCAGCTGTCCCTCAAGACCGGCAAATTCGGGGCCTTCATCGGCTGTTCCAACTATCCCGAATGCCGCTTCACCCGCCCCATCGCCCAGCCGGACGGTGAAGGCGACGCCGAGGCCACCGCCGACCGCGAACTGGGCGTCAATCCCAAGACCATGCAGCCGGTCTGGCTCAAGAATGGCCGCTTCGGCCCTTACGTCGAAGAACCCGGCGAAAAGACCAAGCGCGCCAGCCTGCCCAAGACCTGGCCGCCCGCCTCCATGGACATCGACAAGGCCCTGCGCCTGCTCGACCTGCCGCGCGACGTCGGAACCCACCCCGAAGACGGCAAGATGATCCAGGCCGGCATCGGCCGCTACGGCCCCTACGTCCTGCACGATGGCGCCTACGCCAACCTGGAGAGCGCCGACGAGGTGTTCGAGGTGGGCCTCAACCGCGCCGTCTCGGTCCTGGCCGAGAAACGCGCCGGCGGCCGCGGCGCCCGCGGGACCACGGCCGCCCTCAAGGAACTGGGAAACCACCCCGAGGACGGCGCCCCGATCAAGATCCTGTCGGGACGTTTCGGCCCCTACATCAAGCACGGCGCCACCAACGCCAACGTGCCGCGCGGCAAGGACCCGCTCGAGGTCACCCTCGACGAAGCGGTCGCCCTGATCGCCGAACGCGTCGCCAAGGGCGGCGGCAAGAAGCCGGTGAAAAAGGCGGCGGCCAAGAAAGCTCCCGCAGCGAAGGCGCCTGCCAAGGCGAAAGCCGCCTCCGCCGACAAGCCGCCAGCCATGAAGCCCGCCGAAAAGCGCCTCGCCGCCAAGAAGGCGTTGGCGAAGAAGAAGCCGGCCGTGAAGAAGGTGGGGGCAAAGAAGGCCGCCGAATAAGCCCTTCTTGCACTTGTCGGGTTAAGGCGCCCCCGCAGGAGGCGGATGGGGGCAGCACCGGCGACGGTGACTTCCCTTCTCCCTGATCACCTTTTTGGCCTCGGCGCCGCCCTCATCCGTCGGCTTCGCCGCCACCTTCTCCCGGCAAGCGGGAGAAGGACAGGAAGCGCTCTCCGCATCACCCCCGTCACCGTCGGTAACACTCGGTTTCAGGCCATGACGAACTGAAATGAACCCGGCCCAATTTGGCCGGCCGCCCCCGGCAGGAAGGCTTCGTCCAGTAAAGGCCGGGGTCTCCACGCCATGTTCCGTATTCGTCTGCTCGCCACCGCCGCGGCCGCGCCCCTGCTGTTGCTGGCCGCGCCCGCCCTGGCTGAGACGGAGATCAGCAATACCCGCACCACGCCGGTGCAGACCTCCACGGTCAACAGCGGCGCCGCCGATGACATCCTGATCGACAGCGACGGCTCCATCGAGCCCACCGTCTCCGGCGGCGCGGTCATCGTCGACAGCGACAACACCGTCGACAACGAGGGCGCGATCACCACCGAGGACATCGACGGCTCGGTCGGCATCCAGGTGAACGGCGGGGTCGCCACCACCGTCACCAACACCGGCGCCATCAGCATCAGCGATTCCTACGACGAGACGGATGACGACAACGACACGGACGACGACGGCGATATCGACGGAAAGTTCGCCACCGGCACGGGCCGCTACGGCATCAGGATCAGCGGCGTCGGGACGGTCACCGGCGATATCATCAACGACGTCGGCGGCTCGATCTTCGTCCAGGGCAATGACAGCTACGGCGTCAGCCTGGAGACCGCCCTGGTCGGCAACCTGGTCAATGCCGGATCGATCAGCGTCACCGGCGACAACGCCTATGGCATGCGGATCGCCGCCCCCGTCACCGGCATGGTCGAGGCCAGCGGCTCCGTCTATGTCCAGGGCGAGAACGCCGTCGGCGTGGCGATCGATTCCGACGTCGACGGAACCTTCCACATCCAGGGCGGGGTGATCGCCACCGGCTACCGCTCCACCGGCCGCTCCACCGACGAGGACACCCTGGCCGCCCTCGACGCCGACGACCTGCTGCAGGGCGGACCGGCCGTTCGGGTGACGGGCAATATCACCGGCGGCGTCCTGCTGGATATCGCGGCGGAGGCGGTCACCGATTTCGACGGTGACGGGATCATGGACACGGTCGATGTCGATGACGACAACGACGGCATCCTCGACGACGACGACGAGGATGCCAACAACGACGGCCTGATCGACAACGACTACGACAACGACGGCAAGACCAACGCCAACGACAGCGACGACGACAACGACGGCATCGACGACGATGACGACGACGACGCCAACGGCGATGGCATCCTCGACACCGACCTCGACCAGGACGGCCGCGCCGACGCCAGTGAAAGCAACGCCAGCATCGCCGTCTATGGCGCCGCCCCGGCCCTGCTGATCGGCGCCGACAGCAACACCGTCACCCTCGGCCAGGTCGGGACCGGCGACGAGGCCTATGGCCTGATCGTCCGCGGCAGCGTCTCGGCCGACGGCGTCTATGACGGGATCGAGACCACGGCCATCCAGATCGGCGGCGACGCCGGCTACGCCACGGTGATCGAGGGCGGGATTCGCCTGGACGGGACCGTCACCTCCGCCGCCTATGAGGCCGACACCCAGGCCCTGCGCTTGACCTCGGGCGCCTCGGTCGCCGAGCTGCTCAACAGCGGTACCCTCTATGCCGGCCTGATCACCACCTCGGCGCCCCTGGCTGAGGAGAGTTCCTTCAACGCCATCGCCCTGCGCATCGACGCCGGCGCGGATCTGGCGGCCCTGACCAACAGCGGCAGCATCGTCGCCCTGGCCAACGGCGAGGCCAGCAACGCCATCGCCATCCAGGACAGTTCCGGCCTGCTGACCAGCATCCAGAACTCCGGCGCGATCACCGCCCTGATCAGCGCCAATGACGACGACGACGACACCGATGACGACAACGACGACGCCAGCGACGAGGTGATCACCGGAACGGCCATCGCCATGGACCTGCGCGCCAACACCTCCGGCGTCACCATCCTGCAGTTTTCCGCCGTCAACGACCGGGATGGCGACGGCGTGCCCGACGCCAGCGACGGCGACGATGACAATGACGGCGTCATCGATGCGGATGACACCGACAAGGACAATGACGGGACTGTCGATTCCAAGGACACCGAAGACGCCTACGACACCGACGACGACGGCGTGGTCGACAGCCAGGAACCGTCGATCACCGGCGACATTCTGCTGGGCTCCGGCGCCGATGTGCTGGAGCTGCGCAACGGCACCCTGACCGGCGACGTCGCCTTCGGCGATGGCGCCGACAGCCTGATCGTCGGTTCCACCGATGGCGCCGCCCAGATGACCAGCGCCATCACCGACAGCGACGGCCAGCTCTCGATCGCCCTGGTCAACGGCGACCTGACCGTCACGAACGCCGAGACCATCGCCGCCACCAGCCTGTCGGTCAGCGGCTCGGGCGTTCTGACCATCACCGCCGATCCCGGCGCCGACACCGTCACCCGCTTCAACGTCACCACCGCCAGTCTGGCCGACGGCGCGCAGCTTGGCCTGCGCCTCGATGACCTGATCCAGGAGGACACCCGCTATACCGTCATCCACGCCGACGGCGGCCTGACAATCGGCGGTCTGGTGACCAGCCTGGATGAGGAGTCGCCCTACCTCTATGTCGTCACCGCCTCGGCCGACACCACGGCCGGCGATGTCTATCTCGACGTCCGCCGCCGCACCGCCGCGGAGATGAACCTCACCCAGAACCAGGCCCTGGCGCTCGACGCCGTCTACACGGCCCTGAGCAACGACGACGAGGTCCGCGACGCCTTCCTCGGGGCCCTGACCCAGAACGACTTCATCGGTCTTTACGAACAGATGCTGCCCGACCAGGGCGAAGGCCTGTTCGCGGCCGTCGATGGCCTCAGCCGGACCGTTTCGAGACTGACCGCCACCCGTCCCGACCTGCGCCAGACCTACGGCCCCGACAGCGTCTGGATCCAGGAGATCAACACCGCCGTGGTCCGCGACGCGGGCGTCACCGCCGGCTCCGACACCAAGGCCTTCGGCTTTGTCGCCGGCTACGAGAGCATGGGTTCCGACGGCGGAGCCCTGGGCGCCACCCTGGCCTTCGTCACCGCCCAGGAGAAGGACGCCGTGGCCCAGATCGGCGAGGAAACCAGCGTCAACCTGGCCGAGGCCGGGGTCTATTGGCGTCGGTCGGTCGGCGGCTTCACCTTCAATGCGCGCGGCGCCATGGGCTACGCTTGGCTGGACGGCGACCGCCTGTTCATCGACCCCGCCACCCTGCTGATCGTCGAAGCGGACTCAAGTTGGACCGGCTTCACCACCACGGCCAGCGCCAGCGGCGCCTATGAGGCCCGTATGGGCCGCTTCTACCTGCGGCCCGCGGCCAGCCTCGACTACATCCGCTTCCAGGAGGGCGAACGGGTCGAAAACGGCGAGAGCGACGCCTTCAACCAGACCGTCCAGTCCCGCACCAGCAGCCGGCTCTCGGCCACCGCTGAACTGGCCCTCGGCGCCACCTATGGCCGCGATACCTGGTGGCGGCCGGAAGTACGGCTTGGCTATCGTCAGCACCTCGCCGGCAAGGTCGGCGACACCGTCTTCCGCTTTACCGGCGGTCAGTGGGTCACCCTCCCGGCCAGCGAACCCGGCGACGGCGCGGTCCTGGTGGGCCTGTCTCTCAAGTCCGGAACGGCGATGTCCTATATGGCCGTCGAAGCCAATTACGAAACCTCCGACGGCGAGGACGAATACAACCTCATGCTGGCCGGACGGATGATTTTCTAGACCCCCAAACCCCGCTCCAGCCGGAAATACACGCTGTCCACCCATTTGGCCCCCACCCTCAGGGTGTTCTTCGCCTCCCCGGTCCGCACGAAACCCAGCCGGCCCAGCAGTCCGAGCGACGCCAGATTCCGCGGGTCCGCCTCGGCCGTCAGATACGGCACATCGTGCGCCGCGAAGATATGCCCGATCACCGCCTGGGAAGCCTCCAGCGCGATCCCCTGCCCCCAACGGTCGGGATGCAGGATGAAGCCGAAGTCCGGCAACGGGTTGGAGCCGACCAGGCCGATGACCCGCCGGTCCTCCTCGATCAGATAGTCCTCGTTGGTCGCCGGGGCGGCGACGATCAGCCGGTCCAGCCAGGCCTTGGTCTCGCGCAGGGTCTGATGCGGCGGGGTGGACCAGTAGCGCATGGCCCGCAGGTCGCCGAACACCTCATGCAGCTCGACCAGATCGGTCGGCAGGGCGCGGCGCAGGATGAGGCGGGCGGTGCGGAGGGTCACGCTTTGTGGTACACTGGTTCGTGTCGTTGGACAGCGTCCCGGCCCTCGCCAATCCCCATACGGCGGCGGCGGCAAACCCCCATCCGGGCGCGATGCGATCCCCATACGGGACCCAGGCGGGACCTACCCGAACGCAATACGATCCCCATGCGGGAGCCATACGATCCCCGACCTTCCCTGAATAAACTCAAACACTTGCGCCAGAACACCATCCCTCCCCGGCCTCGAGTCGCTATACTGGGGATCGGCGCTTCGATGGGCGCCGGCCGCGGCGTCGAAAGCCCTCATCGTCGCGGCCGCCTCGACAAGGCCGCAAACGGTGTGACAGGCTGATGCAACAACCGGGGGAACATCCGCCATGCGCCGTCTTCTGCTGACAACCGCCGCCTTGGCTATCTCCGGACCTGCCCTGGCCGAGCCGGCGCGGGTCTCGGTGACCATCTACAACTCCGGCCAGAGCCTCGTGCAGGACGTCCGCACCGAGACCCTGGGCGCCGGGCGCCAGCGCATCGAGTTCAAGGACGTCTCCTCCCGCATCCGGCCCGAGACGGTCACCCTGTCGGCGCGCGGCATCGGCATCGTCGAACAGAATTTCGACTTCGACCTGCTGTCCCCCGACAGCCTGATGGAAAAGGCCGTCGGCGAGACGGTCCGCATCGTCCGGACCAACCCCGGCAACGGCGCCCAGGTCACCGAGAGCGCCAAGGTCCTGGCGGTCAACGGCGGGGTGGTGCTGCAGATCGGCGACCGCATCGAGGTGCTGCGCGAGGACGGCGTCCCCACCCGGGTGATCTTCGACAAGGTGCCGCCCAACCTGCGCGCCCGCCCGACCCTGTCGGTGACGGTTGACGCCGAGGCCGCCGGCCCGCGCGAGACCACCCTCACCTACCTGACCACGGGCCTGGGCTGGAAAGCCGACTATGTCGCCCTGTTCGACGAGAAGAACGGCAGGATCGACACGCAAGGCTGGATCACCCTGACCAACACCTCCGGCGCCTCCTACGCGGCCGCGGACGTCCAGCTGGTCGCCGGCAATGTCGGCCAGGGCATCCGCTACAGCCCGCCCGCCGTCACCTCGGCCGGCACGCGGACGGGGACCGCCCAGCCGCTGTCGGACTATTACGTCTATCCGCTCAAGGAAAAGACCACGATAGCCGACAACCAGACCAAGCAGGTCAGCTTCCTGGATGTCATCGGCGCCCCGGCGAAAAAGGCCTATCGCGTCGATCTGGGCGGCTTTGGCAGCAGCGAACAGCCGATTTCCGCCACCGTCCGACTGGAGTTCGCCGCCGGCGGCCAGACGGGCGAGCCCCTGCCCGCCGGGACCATGCGCTTCTATGTCCGTGACCCCGCCGGCGATCCGAAGTTCATCGGCGAGAACGCCATCGGCCATACGCCGGGCGGCTCGGGCCTCTCGATCGAGATCGGCCAGGCCTTCGACGTCACCCTGCAGCCCACTATTCTCACCGCCGACAAGCGCAGCGCCACCAAGACCCGCTATGAGATGAGCTACCTGCTGCGCAACGCTCGCCCCGAACCCGCCACTGTCGAGGTCCGCCAGAATGGTCTCGGGCGCGACGGCAAGCTGATCAAGGAAAGCCAGGCCAGCCGCCGGCTCGACGCCGACACCCTGGCCTGGGACGTTGCGGTCCCGGCCAACGGCGAAGCGACCCTGACCTTCACCGTCGACAGCGGATACTGAGCCCTTGCGCGCGGGCGCCGTCCTCGCAGCCCTGACCCTGGCCCTCGCCGGGACGCCGGCTCTTGCCCAGACGACGGGCAAGGCGGACGCGGCCTCGACTCCCGCCTCCCTGGTGCCTGCCCCGCTGACTCTCACCCGGCCGCCCATCGTCTCGCCCGGCCCGGAGCAGTCGGCCCTGACCGTCTACCAGTCCGACGATTTCGAGGTGGAATCCTATTACGGCGACTCCGGTTTGGCCCTGGTCACCGAATGGCGCACGGTCGAGTTGCCGGCCGGGGAAAGCGTCATCCAGTTCAGGGGCGTAGCCGAGAGCATGGTCCCCCAGACCGCCGCCCTCGACGGTCTGCCGGCCCGGATCGTCGAGCGCAACCAGGACTATGACCTGCTCAGCCCCGGCTCGCTGATCGCCAAGTCTCTGGGCCAGCCGGTGACCCGGGTCCGCACCAACCGCAAGACGGGGATCGAGACCCGCGACGCCGGCATCATCCGCTCGGGCCCCGAGGGGGTCATTCTCGAGATCGACGGCCGCTACGAGGCCCTCAACTGCAGCGGCGATCCCGAGCGACTGGTCTTCGACCAGGTCCCGGCCGGCCTTGCCGACAAGCCGACGCTTTCCATGCGGGTTCGCGCCGAGACGCCCGGCCGCTACCGGGTCCGCCTGACCTACCTGGCCGTCGGCCTGGACTGGAAGGCCAACTACGTCGCCGCCCTCAACCCTGGCGGCCAGTCCCTGACCCTGACCGGCTGGATCACCCTGTCCAACGCCACCGGAACCAGCTTCCCCGTCTCCCCCACCCAGGTCGTCGCCGGCGACACCGAGCGCGAACCGGGCGAGGATGTCGCCGTGGTTCCCGAGGTGATGGGCAAGGAGGCGAACTGCTGGCCGATCCCGGGGCCTGTAGGCTTCGACAAGGGCTTCTTCGGCGCGCTGTCGGCCCCCCCGCCGCCTCCCCCTCCGGCTCCTATGGCGATGATGGCCGACGCGATGGGCGCGTCCGAGATCGTCGTCACCGGCTCCAGGGTCGCCGAACAGACCGAACTGGGCGACTACAAGCTCTACACCCTGCCCTCGCCGACCAGCGTCGCCGCCCGCCAGACCAAACAGGTGCTGATGCTGGCCCAGCCGGCGGTGACCTTCGACCTGATCTACGAATACCGCCTCTCTGTCCCTGACTTCGAGCCGGGCGATACCCTCTCCGACTTCGGCGAGCCGGAAGCGGAGACCGCTGGCGTCATCCTGCGCGCGGACAACAAGAAGGACCGGGGCCTCGGCCTGCCGCTGCCCAAGGGCGACGTGGTCGTCACGGAGCCCGCGCCCGGCGGCGGCGCCCTGGTGATCGGCGAAACCGACATCGGCAACATCGCTATCGGCGGCCCGCTGAAGATCGACCTTGTCGAGACCAGCCCGGTCATCGTCCGCAACCGGGTCACCCGCGTGGCCCGGCGCGGCAAGACCGGCACGCTGTTCTCGATAGAGGCCCGGGTGACCAACGGCGCCTCTCAATCGGCCCGTTTCGAATACCTGCTGGAGGACGGCGGCCCGGTCCGCATCGTTCGTTCAAGCGTCAAGCCGATGGTCAAGGCCGGCGGCCGGTTCTTCCCCCTGCTGCTGGCGCCCGGCGAGGAACAGACCCTGACCTATACGATCATCGTCGAACGCTAGCCCTTACCGTCAGCCGTCTCGCGCGTTATCTCGGGACATGGCCAAACCACCCCGCCCGACCAAGACCACGCGCCCGCCTCCCGGCCTGCCTGATCGTGACACCCTGATCGCCTTCCTCCGCGACGCCGGCGAGGCGGACAAGGCCGATATCGCCAAGGCCTTCGGGCTCAAGGGCGCCGATCGCCGGGCCCTGCGCGAGATGCTGCGCGCGCTCCAGGCTGAAGGCGCCTTGGGCAAACGCGGCCGGAAGGGCTTCGCCGAGGCCGGCGCCCTGCCCCCGGTCGGGGTGGCCGAGGTGGTCGAGCGGGACGTGGACGGCGACCTCTTCGTCCGGCTCAGCAAGTCCGATGGCGACACGCCCCTGGCCCGCCTGGCCCCCGACAAGGCGGAAGCCACCGCCGGCGCCCCCGGCATGGGCGACAAGCTGCTGGTCCGTTTCGAGCGGCTGGAGAATGGCGAGGTCGAGGCCCGGATCATCAAGCGCCTGGGCCAGAGCTCGTCCCGGATGCTGGGCGTCGTCCGCAAGGTCCGCCGCGAGATCCGCGTCGAGCCCGTCGACCGGCGCAACAAGGACAGCCTGCTGCTGCCTGAGTTCGAGGGCCGCGAGCTGAAGGATGGCGACCTCGTCGTCGCCCAGGTCCAGTCCGGCGGCGGCCACCGCTTTGGTCCCAAACAGGGCAAGCTGCTGGAGGTCGTCGGCCGCGAGGACGAGCCCCGCGCCGCCTCTCTGATCGCCATCCACACCCACGGCATCCCCACCGGCTTCACGGCGGAAGCCGAGGCCGAGGCCCAGGCCGCCAAGCCGCCAACCCTGCAGGGCCGCGAGGACCTGCGCGACCTGCCGCTGATCACCATCGATCCGGTGGACGCCCGCGACCACGACGACGCCGTCTTCGCCCATCCCGACCCCGACGCCCGCAATGAAGGCGGCTGGATCGTCTGGGTGGCCATCGCCGATGTCGCCGCCTATGTCCGCACCGGCTCGGCCCTGGACAGCGGCGCCCGCGACAAGGGCAACAGCACCTACTTCCCCGACCGGGTCGAGCCGATGCTGCCCGAGCGCCTGTCGGCCGGCCTCTGCTCCCTGGTAGAGGGCGAGAATCGCGCCTGCCTGGCCGTCCGCATGGTCTTCGACGCCTCGGGCCGCAAGCGCAGCCACAGGTTCGTCCGCGGACTGATGCGGTCGGCCGCCAAGCTGTCCTACGAGCAGGCCCAGAACGCTATCGACGGCCTGGCCGACGACAAGGCCGGCGTCCTGCTGGACGGCATCCTGAGGCCCCTCTGGGCCGCCTACCACGTCATGCTCAAGGGCCGCGAGGCCCGCTCGCCCCTGGGTATCGAAAGCGACGAGCGCCGCATCAGGATCAGCCCGGAAGGCGCCGTCGTCTCCATCGAACGCCGCCGTTCGCTGGAGGCCCACCGGCTGATCGAGGAAATGATGATCCAGGCCAACGTCTCGGCGGCCGAGACCCTGGAGCAGAAGCGCTCGCCGCTGATCTACCGCGTCCATGACACCCCCAGCGCCGAGAAGGTCCTGTCGCTGTCGGAGTTCTTGGAAACCCTGGGCATCCCGTGGAACAAGGGCGAGGCCCCCCGCACCGACCGCTTCAACAAGCTGCTGGGCGAGACCCGCGAAGGGCCCCACGCCGAGATCGTCAACGAGGTGGTCCTGCGCACCCAGATGCAGGCCCACTACAGCCCCGACAACATCGGCCACTTCGGGCTGAACCTGGCCAAATACGCCCACTTCACCAGCCCAATCCGCCGCTATGCCGACCTCATCGTCCACCGCGCCCTGATCCGCGCGCTCGGCCTGGGGGACGACGGCATGACCGACGCCGACATCAGCCAGCTTCGCGACACCGCCGAACGCATCACCTTCGCCGAGCGCCGCTCCATGGCCGCCGAGCGGGACGCCACCGACCGCTACGTCGCCGCCTTCCTGTCAGACCGGGTGGGCGCCGAATTCGCCGGCCGCATCACCGGCGTCACCCGCTTTGGCCTGTTCATCCGCCTGGACGAGACCGGCGCCGACGGCCTGGTCCCGGTCTCCACCCTGGGCGAGGAATACTTCACCCACGATGAGCGTCTGCATTCCCTGGTCGGGGAACGGTCCGGGGTCCGCTGGCCGCTCGGCATGCGGGTCGAGGTCCGCCTTCGCGAGGCGACGCCCCTGAGCGGCGGCCTGCTGTTCGAGATGCTCAGCGAGCCCATGCCCGCCGACCCTAACCTGCCAGGTCCGCGCCTCGGCGTGCGGCGACAGTTCAAGGACGGCGGCAACACCCGCGGCGGTCCGCCGCGCCGGGGCGGCCCTGGCTTCTCCCGCACGCCCGGCAAGCCCGGAACCAGCAAGGCGGCCCGCAAGGGTGGCGGCAAGAAACGATGAGGCGGGGGAGCTCTGTGCTGAAGATCGGCGGAGATCTGCTCGCTCCTCAGCTGCACGAGTAACAAAAAATGATTCCTTCTCCCGGCAAGCGGGAGAAGGAATCGAGTTCACGCTAGGTCAGCCTTCCCCAATGCCGTCAGGCGCTTAAACTCAGGGCCATGACCGGACCTGTCCTCGACCCCAACTACGATCCCCGCAGCGACGGGGCCATGCGCGATGCGGGCGCCGCCGTGCGCCCGCGCCATGCCGCCACCCTGATCGTCGTCCGCCGGGATGGCCCCAAGCCGCGCCTGCTGATGGGCCGCCGGGCCAAGGGCCACAGCTTCATGCCGTCCAAATGGGTCTTCCCAGGCGGCCGGGTCGATCGCGGCGACTTCACCGCCCCCGCGGCCACCGAGCTGGACGCCGAGACCCAAACCCGCCTGGCCCAGACCCTGCGCCACAAGAGCCCCGCCCTGCCCCGCGCCCTGGCCATGGCGGCGGTGCGGGAAACCTTCGAGGAGGTCGGACTGCTGCTGGCCAGGCCGGCCTCGCCCCGCCCCGGCGCCGGCCCCTGGCGGCCCTTTCTGGAAACGGGGGCCGCCCCCGACCTCGCCGCCCTGAAGTTCGTCGCCCGGGCCATCACACCGCCCTACCGGCCCAAACGGTTCGACGCCCGCTTCTTCATGGCCGACTCCGAGGCCCTGATCAGCCTGGAACGCCGTCCCGACTGCGGTGAGCTGGACGAGATCGCCTGGGTCGACCTGGACGAGGCGCTGGCCCTCGACCTGCCCAACATCACCCGCTTTGTGGTTCAGGAGATCGCCCAGCGGCTCGACGACCACAGCCGCCCGGCCCCCTTCATGCGCTTCCTGCAGGGCGCCCGTCGCTTGGAATACCTGTGACCGAGGGCCCTCCGAAGGCCGTCAAGCCGAGACACGCCGCCAGCCTGATCCTGCTGCGCGGAGCCGGCCCAAGGGCCGAGGTCCTGATGGGCCGCCGGCCACGCAAGTCCCGCTTTGCCCCAGACGTCTTCGTCTTCCCAGGCGGCGGCGTCGAGCCGGGCGATCTGGAAAAGCCTCGTCCCCTGTCGCCGCTTTGCGCCCGGCTGACCCACGCGCCCCTGCGCCTGGCCGGCGCCTTGGCCGCCGCAGCCGTTCGCGAAACCTTCGAGGAGACGGGCCTGCAGATGGCCGATCACGCCGACCTGCGGCTCACCGCCCGGGCCATCACCCCGACCAACAGCCCGATTCGTTTCCACGCCCGATTCTTCCAGGCCGACGCCACCGAAGCGACCGGAACCCTGGCCGACAGCGACGAACTGACCGAACTGGCTTTCCGCCCGCTCGACGAAGCCCTCAACCTGCCCCTGATGGACATCACCGAGGCCGTGGTGCGGGCCGCGGCGGCCCAGGACCCGCCCTTCCTGTTCACCTATCGCTATGGAAAAGCCCGGCTGAAACAGCTGATCTGAGCCGATGCCGCGCGGGGCGTTGACTTCCCGCGATCCATGCGTATGTTCCGCGCCTCGCGAGAATTCGGCCCTGCGGCCATGAGGATAGTGTTATGGCCAAACCGGCATCCATCAAGATCCGCCTGAACTCCACGGCGGACACCGGCTTCTTCTACGTCACCAAGAAGAACGCCCGCACCAAGACCGAGAAGATGGTCCTGAAGAAGTACGATCCCGTCGTGCGCAAGCACGTCGAGTTCAAGGAAGGCAAGATCAAGTAGGCCTGTAAGCCACGCTTGAATCAGAGACGCCCGGCCGTAAGGCCGGGCGTTTTGCGTTGTAGATCGGGGTGCGGCGGCTGGCCTCAGCTCAAGCGGCCTTGGCGACCACCCTGTTGCGCCCGGCGTGCTTGGCCTCATAGACCGCGCTGTCCGCCCGCTTCAGGAGGGTCTCGGGCGTATCCCGGTCGCCATAGGTCGAGGCCACGCCGATCGAGATTGTGACCGTCAGCAGTTCGGACCCGTGCGCCACCCGGAACGGCGATCCGGCCACATGAAGCCGGATTCGTTCGGCGATTCGCTCGGCGTCGGCGATGTGGGTGTCCGGCATGATCACCGTGAACTCTTCACCGCCATAGCGGCAGGGCAGGTCGATGGCCCGGACGTTGGAGGCCAGCCGCACGGCGAATTCGCGCAGCACCTCGTCGCCGACATCATGGCCGAAGCTGTCGTTGATCTTCTTGAAGTGGTCGATGTCGATCATCAGGGCGGCGACTGGTTCGCCCCCCATGACCGCCCGTTTGACCAGGGCGTTGAGCTGCCCCTCCATGTACCGGCGATTGTGCAAGCCGGTCAGCTGGTCGGTGACCGCCAGTTCCAGGGAATGGTCGAGGTTCTGGCGCAGGAAGTCGGTGTAGCGCTTGCGCTTGATCTGGGTCCGGGCCCGGGCCGAAAGCTCCTGCGGGTCGATCGGCCGGGTCAGGATGTCGTTGACCCCGATGTCCAGCGCCTTGACCAGGCGGGGCCGATCGTCAGGATCGACGATGACCAGGATCGGCAGATGGCGCGTGGTCTCGTCCGATCGCAGGCCGGCGCAGAACCGCAGCCCGTCGAAGTTCTTGGCCGCGGCGTTGACGATGACAATGTCCACGGGGCCGCGGGCGGTGACCAGCGCCTTTTCGGGATCGGTCTCGATGACCGGCCGATGCTCCACGGCCAGTTCGGCGGCGACGCGCTGGCTCTGGCGTTCGTTGTCATCGACGATCAGCACCCGGCCGCCGGAACCCCCCAGCCGCGAGGCGGCGCCGGCGATGACGCCCATGCGGCGGCCCGAGGCCTCCCGCTGGCGCAGTTCGTCGATGACCAGCTTCAGCCGGGTCAGGCTGCGCACCCGGGCGAACAGCATGACATCGTCGATCGGCTTGGTCAGGAATTCGTCCGCCCCGGCCTCCAGCCCTTCGATCCGGTCTGAACGGCCGTCTAGGGCGGTGACCAGGACCACCGGGATATGGCGGGTCTCGGGATCTTCCTTCAGGCGCTTGCAGACCTGGAAACCGTCCATGCCCGGCATCATCACGTCCAGCAGGACGATGTCGGGCTTTTCCGCCGCGGCGATGGCCAGGGCCGTCGGCCCGTCACAGGCGGTCAGAACGTCATAATACTCCGCCGCCAGCTTGGCCTCGAGCAGCCGCACATTGGCTTCGATGTCGTCGACGACCAGGATGCGTGCACTCATCGGCCTATCCTAACAAGCGGCGGATCGTGTCCAGGAAGTGGACCACGGAAATCGGCTTGGAGATATAGGCCTCGCACCCGCCCTCGCGGATACGCTCCTCATCGCCCTTCATGGCGAAGGCGGTGACCGCGACCACCGGAATGTGGCTCAGCTCGTCGTCTTCCTTCAGCCATTTGGTGACCTCCAGCCCGGAGATTTCCGGCAGCTGGATGTCCATCAAAATCAGGTCCGGCCGGTGCTCGCGGGCCAGGGCCAGGGCCGACAGTCCCTCGCGCGTCTGGAGGGTTTCATACCCTTGCGCGTCAAGCAGGTCGTGGAAGAGCTTCATATTGAGCTCATTATCCTCGACGATGAGGACCTTCTTCGCCATCAAACGCTCGACCCCGACCAGAAACGGTTCGCCGGAAAAAGACTCAGCCGCCTTTGTTTCCACGGGCCAGATGCCACGAATATCCTTAAGCCTGAGCTAATCGTGACCAGACTAGAAACCCTCACTCCCGCCCAGGCCGCCCAGGCCGTACCCGTTCACGCGGATCGCCCGCTGCTGATCGTCGATGTCGACGAGGTGCTGGCCCATTTCATGGTCGGCTTCGAGACCTTCGTCGGCCGCCTGGGCTACGAGATGCGGATCGACAAGTTCGCCCTGTTCCAGAACGTCTACAGGGCCGGCTCGGACGCCTGCGTGGACATGGCCACTGGCAAGCAGCTGTTCGACGACTTCTTCCGCGACGGGGCCGACGACCTGCGGCCGGTGGAAGGCGCGGCCGACGCCCTGGCGCGGCTGGCCGAGCGGATGACCGTGGTCATCCTGACCAACGCCCCCGACCACGGGCGCGACGCGCGGGCCGGTTGGTTGACCACCCATGGCCTGGAGTACCCGATGATCATCAACTCCGGCCTCAAGGGACCGATCGTCAAGGATCTGGCGGGTCGGACCCGCGGTCCCGTCGGCTTCATCGACGACCTGCTGCCTAACCTGGAATCAGTCGCCGAGTCAGCGCCGGACGTCGTCCGCTTCCAGATGATCGCCGACGAACGCCTGCGCCCCTATGCCCCCACCCTGCCCGACCGCCACCACTGGGCGGACGACTGGGGGGTGATGGAACCCCTGATCGAGAGAAGGCTGCTGGGCTAGCCTGGGGCGTGCGTCCTTCGACACGCCCGCTGTGCGGGCTGCTCAGGATGACAATTATAGGGAGGCCATGCTGAGCAGCGGACGCAGTCCGCGTGTCGAAGCACGCAGGGGAGCAGGGCCTAGTCGGCCTTGCCCAACCGTGCAACCAGGCTGGATGTATCCCACCGCTGGCCACCCATCTTCTGGACCTCGGCATAATAGCCGTCCACCAGCCTGGTCATCTCCAGGGTCGCGCCCTTGGCCCCCGCTTCATCCAGCACCAGGCCCAGGTCCTTGCGCATCCAGTCGACGGCGAAGCCGAAGTCGAAGCGGCCCTCGACCATGGTCGCCCAGCGATTGTCCATCTGCCAGGATTGGGCGGCGCCCTTGCTGATCGCCTCGAAGACGGCGGCCGGATCGACGCCGGCCTGTTTGCTGAAGTGGACCGCCTCGGCCAGGCCCTGGACCACCCCGGCGATACAGATCTGATTGGCCATCTTCGCCAGCTGTCCATGCCCGGGGCCGCCGATCCGCTTGATCGCCTTGGCATAGGCGCCGATCACCGGCTCAGCCCGGGCCAGCGCCGCCTCGTCGCCGCCGACCATGATGGTCAGCTGGCCGTTCTCGGCGCCGGCCTGACCGCCGCTGACCGGGGCGTCGAGAAACCAGCGGCCGGTGACCTGAGCCAGGTCGGCCATTTCGCGGGCGATGCGGGCGGAGGTGGTGGTGTGGTCGACGATGATCCCCCCCTCGGCCATCGACGGCAGGATCTCCTCGACCACGGCGCGGACGTCATCGTCGTTGCCAACGCAGAGGGCGACCAGTTCGGCGCCGTGAACCGCGTGGTGCAGGGTGTCGCCGGCGGCGCCCTCGTAGGTCTCCACCCAACGACGCGCCTTCTCCGGCGAGCGGTTGAAGACGCTGACCTCATGGCCAGCCTTGGCCAGATGCCCGGCCATGGGGAAGCCCATGACGCCGAGCCCGACGAACGCGACTTTCATTGTGTATACTCTCCTGTGGCGGTCACTTCAGTCCCGCCAGAAGTTGGTCGTAAAGTTCGGTGCGCACCACTGTCAGGCACTGGCCCAACCAATTGGTCCCTTGCCAGTTTGCCTCATCCAGGATGCGCGGATCGTTCCACGCCAGGCCGACGCCCCAGACCGGATCATAGTGGGCGCCTTCAACCAGAACTCTGTCGCCGGTCGCGAACAGATATTCCCTCAGGTCGGAATGCTGGCTGAACTTCAAACGGTTGCCCTCGGTGACGATGTCGCGGGCGTGGGCGTTCCAGACCGCCGGATCAAAGCCCCGCACCTGTCTCCCGAGCGCCTTCTGCTCGGTCGGCTTTTTGGCTCCCATGATCCTGGCGGCCATTTCGTGATCGCCAAACAGCCCGGCCTTTCCGGCCATCATATATTGCTCGGCGGTGTTGAAGACAGCGTGACTGGCATCGTCGCTGAACGGCATGCGGCCGCGCATCGCGCGGGGAAACCATTGGGAAAACGGCCCGCCAACGAAATAGACGTGCGACTTCGAGGCGGCCAAATTCCACTTGTCGTCGTGATAGGTGAAGGTCATGGCGCACCCGAAGAGACAGGCTGCGACTGATAGCCAAGTCACGTCCGAAGGCCAAATTGGAAACGGCATCTTAACGTGCCCGAGCGAGGTTGCGCGCAGATACGGTTAAGCGGGGTTGACCATGGCGATCGGAGCGGACCGACCGATCCTCATCAAGAAGGTGAAGAAGGTATCCGGCGGGGGTCACCACGGCGGGGCCTGGAAGGTCGCCTATGCCGACTTCGTCACCGCGATGATGGCCTTCTTCCTGCTGATGTGGCTGATCAACACCACCAGCCCGGAACAGAAGCGCGGCATTGCCGACTATTTCGCCCCAGCCTCGGTTTCGGAGACCACCAGCGGTTCCGGCGGCATCCTCGGCGGCACCTCACTGGGCGACGACGGCGCCAAGTCGAACGGCTCGCAGGCCATCGTCGAGCAGATGGCGCCGGAGTCGCCGCCCACGACCCGCGACGGCAGCAGCGACAATCCGCAGTCGGCCAAGCTGGAAAGCGCCAGCGAGGAGGCTCTGCGCAAGGAGCTGCAGCACCGCGAAGAAGACTCCTTCGCCTCCGCGGCGCAATCCCTGCGCCAGGCGTTGCAGGACATGCCCGAGTTGGCCGAGCTGTCGAAACAGATCCTCATCGACCAGACCCCCGAAGGCCTGCGCATCCAGCTGGTCGACCAGGACGGACGTTCGATGTTCAAGGAGGGCGCCGCCGCCCCCAACGACCGGGCGCGCATCCTGCTGCGGGCAATCGCCAAGATCATCAACCAGCTGCCCAACCGGATCACCATCTCCGGCCACACCAGCGCCAATTCCGACGGGTCCAAGTCCGGCAGCGACTGGGGCCTGTCCTCCGGCCGCGCCGATCAGGCGCGCCAGATCTTGCAAGGCGCCGGTGTTGACCCTGATCGGGTCTATCAGGTCTCGGGCAAGGCCAATTCCGATCCGCTGTATCCGGATGACCCGACTCTGGCTGGAAACAGGCGGATCGCCATCATTCTGTTGCGCGAAGCCCCCGTTCTTCCGCCGCAACAGTGATGCCGCGCCACAACCCCTTGCGAAGGACGGCCCCATGGGTCCTAATCCTTGCAGGTTGGGAGTGCCGAGAGGCGGGCGAGCTTAAGTGACACACCATTTTCCGACATCTGGCCGGATGCGTTTCTTTCTGACGGCGGCGTCGCCCTGCCCCTACCTGCCGGGTCGGGAAGAGCGGAAGGTGTTCGCCCACCTGCCGCAGCTGGACGGCGCGACGATCAATGACAGCCTGACCCAGTCGGGCTTTCGCCGGTCGCAGAACATCGCCTATCGCCCGGCCTGCGAGGCCTGCTCCTCCTGCACGTCAGCCCGCATACCGGTCGCCGACTATCTGTTCAGCCGCTCGGAGCGGAAGGTGCTGTCGCGCAACGAGGATCTGCGCCGTCACGTCGTCGAGGCCGAGGCCACCACCGAACAGTTCGACCTGCTGCGCCGCTACCTGCTGACCCGCCACGCCGACGGCGGCATGGCCGAAATGACCTGGCCCGACTATGTGGCCATGGTCGAGGACACCACGGTCCGCACCCACATCGTCGAATACCGCACCAAGTCGCTGGACCGCGGGCCGGGCGACCTGGTGGCCTGCGTGCTGATCGACGTGATGGGCGACGGCCTGTCGCTGGTCTACAGCTTCTATGACCCCGGCATGGCCCGGCGCAGCCTCGGCACCTTCGTGGTCCTGGACAATGTGGTCCAGGCGGCGGTGCATGAACTGCCCCACGTCTACCTGGGCTATTGGGTGCCGGGCAGCGAGAAGATGGCCTATAAGGTGCGCTTCTCGCCACTCGAAGTCCTTCGACCCAGCGGCTGGGGCCTGATCTCGGCGCGGGAAATCAGCCGGGCGGAAGAGGCCCTGGCGGCCAATCGCGCCATGCGGGGCCCGGACATGCCCAAGCTGGGCCGTAAATAGCCGTCGAGGTTCAGCCCCAGGGCCCGTGGCTGACCGCCTCGACCTCGGTCACCGACAGGTCACGTCCGCTAGCGAACCTGACCAGCGCCTCGATCCGCTTCTCGATCGGCGGATGGGTGGCGAACAGGCCCATGACGCCCTCCTCCTGGTTCTCCAGGAACATGCCCCGGATCGAATCGGGGCCCTCCAGATGGGCGTGGCCCTCGATCTTGCGCAGGGCGCTGATCATGGCGTCGGGGTTCTTGGTCAGCTCGACCGAGCCCGCGTCGGCGACGAACTCGCGGCTGCGCGACAGGCTCATGCGGATGACGATGGCCAGGACGTAGCCGACCGCCCCCGCCGCGAAGGCGATGACCAGCAGCAGGCCGGCGCCCTTGTTCTTGTCGGCGCTGCCGCCGACCCGGCCAAACCGCAGGCCGCGGAACATCACCTCGGCCAGCAGGGTGATGATGCCGGCGAAGACCGAGGCGATGACCATGGTGCGACAGTCGCGATTGAGCACATGGGTCAGCTCATGGCCCAGCACCGACTCCATCTCATCCCGGGTCAGGGTGTTCATCAGTCCTCGGGTGACGCTGATGCTGTACTGGCTCTCGTTCAGGCCGGTGGCGAAGGCGTTGAGGCCCTCCGCCTCGATGATCCGCAGCGATGGGGTTCGGATGCCTCGCGAAATCGCCAGGTTTTCCAGCAGGTTGTAGAGCTCAGGCTCCTGCTGCCGGGTGACCGGCCGGGCGCCGGTGGCCAGGTCGATGATCGTCTGATTGGCGAAATAGGCGATGGCGAACCAGACGAGCGAGACGATGACCGCCAGGGGAATGGAGGCGACCAGCAGCTGGGTCGCCCGGACGAGGTCGCCGCCGACGCTGCCAGTCGAGGGCAGTATCCCCGCCCCCATCAGACCCAGGGTCAGGGCCCAGATCAGGCCGGTCAGCAGGACGGGAAAACCGGCCAGCAACAGGGCTGACCGGGTGTTGTTGGCCCGGATGTGGGTGTAGAGGCCGACGGCCCCCATGTCGGGCCGCTTCCCCTAGAATTTCACCGCCGGCGGCGCGGCGTCCATCGCCGCGCGACTGTCGGCGCCGACGTCGAACAGACTGCGGTTGGTCGGGAAGCCGAACATTCCGGCGAAGATTACCGCCGGGAAGGACTGGCGCGAGGCGTTGAACTCGGCGACCGCGTTGTTGAAGAAGCGGCGGGCGGCGGCCAGCTTGTTTTCCAGGTCCGACAGTTCGGCCTGCAGGCTGAGAAAGTTCTGGTTGGCCTTGAGGTCGGGATAGGCCTCGGCCACCGCGAACAGCTGGCGCAGCGCCCCGGTCAGCATGCCCTCCGCCTGGACCTTGCCCTCGACCGTGGTGGCCGCCGCGGCGGTGTTGCGGGCAGCGACCACGGCCTCAAGGGTTTCCCGCTCGTGCGAGGCATAGCCCTTCACCGTCTCGACCAGGTTGGGGATCAGGTCCTGCCGTTGCTTCAGCTGCACGTCGATGTCGGCGAAGGCCTGGTCCGCCCGGGTGTTGAGGGCCACGAGGCGGTTGTAGACGCCCATGACAATCAGTCCGAGGACCGCGACGATGACGACGATGATGATCAGAGCAGCCACGTGAAATCACCTGCCGAAGAACCTTGGTTCGAACGCTAACCGATCCCCCGTCGCTTTTCGAGGGGGTTTGCTTCCGGGCCGCTTACCGATCACCGGGCCGCAAGGCCTGTATCGAAGCGGCAGGCTAATGTATCATGGCTGCCGCTGCGAAGCACCGTCGAAATCTGAGCTGGCGCGCGCAAGCTATTGATTTAATTACGTACGTCGTCAGGGCGCCATCAAGACAAGGCCAGGGTCTCATCAGGGCGCGATCAGGGTGTGATCAGGGCTCCGTCAGGGTGTCTCGCGAGATCGACCTGGGGCTGGTGGATCACCTGCCGGGTCCTGTCGTCTGGCCCTGGGACCTGACCGCCAGGGCGTAGACCCGGTCGGCGTCCACAATGTCGAGAAACTGGAAACTGGGCGACAGGCTGTCGTGCCAGACGGCCCAGCCGCCCCAGGCGCCCCAACCGCCGCCCCAACCGCCGCTCCGGCCAAAGATCGGAGCCACCGGTCCGAAACTGACCGTCCCGCGCCCACCCCGACGGCTCAGCGCCACATTGCCATCCAAAGGCGTCGCGCGGATCGACTCCCCGAATGCCTTGCGGAAGATCAGCGCCCGCCGGTCCGTCAGGCCATAGACCATGCCGCGCCGAACATAGGCGTCGACGAAGAACCGGCCGACGATGAAGTACAGCCCGAGCAGCACGAAGGGCACGCCCCAGAGCCTGAAGAAGAAGGGCGCTCCGCTGGCGAGCACGGTTGTCTCCCAGAAGATAGCAAATCCGCCCCACAACAGGCTGAACGGGATCAGCAGGATGTCTCGCCCCGACAGCCGCAGGCCCTGGCGTGGCCGCCCGACCCAGCGGAGCGTTTCGTCGCCCTGCAGATAGGGCTGCAGCACTTTTTTGATTTCGAACTCGTCCGCGCTCATTTGGAGGGGTCGACCAGGGCCTGGTAGATCAGTTGCGTGCTGAGATCGTCCAGCCGCAGAACCTGTCCTCCGCCGAGGACCTGAATCATGCCCAGGACAACGACGTCGTTCTCCGGATCGACCCAGAACCAGGTGCCGGCCGCGCCGCCCCAGCTGAAACTGCCCTTGCCGATCAGCGAACCGGCCGCAACCGGATCGGTGACTACCGCGAAGTCGAGCCCGAAGCCGACGCCGGGACCGAGCGGCTTCTGGTCCAGCACGGCGTCCGACAGGTGGTTGCTGGCCATCAGCCGAACCGTGCCTGGCGCCAGGATGCGGGCGCCATCCAGTTCGCCGCCGTTGGCCAGCATCTGGGCGAAACGGGCATAGTCGCCGACAGTCGAAACGAGACCCCCGCCACCCGAGGCCGCGGTCGGCGGCTTGGTGACGTCGAGCACCATGAAGCCCTCGGCCGGGATCAGCTCACCGGCGCGATTGTAGGTGTAGAGCGAGGCCTGGCGGGGCTTCTTGTCGTCGGGGACGTAGAAGCCGGTGTCCTTCATGCCCAGCGGCCTGAAGACCCGGCTTTCCATGAAGCTTGGAAGCGACTGGCCGGACAGTTTTTCGACCAGATAGCCCTGGATATCGACCGCGATGGAGTATTTCCACTGGGCGCCGGGCTGGCTGGCCAGGGGCAGTTTCACCGCCTCGTCGACCAGGTCGCCCAGGGTCTTCGACCCAAGCAGGCCGGACTCGCGATAAGCCTTGTCGACGGGATTATCGATGGTCAGGCCATAGGCGAAACCGGCAGTGTGGCTCATCAGCTCGCGCATGGTGGCCGAGCGTGCGATCGGCTCGACAATCGGCTGGCCCTTGGCGTCCAGGCCCTTGAACACCTGCAGGCCCTTGAACTGCGGGATGAACTTGGTGACCGGATCGTCCAGCTTCCATCTGCCCTCTTCGTAGAGGATCATCATCGCCACGCCGGTGACCGGCTTGGTCTGGCTGTACATGCGGAAGATGGTGTCGGCCTTCAGCGGGGCGCCGGTCGCCAGGTCCGCCTTGCCGTAGATTGTGTAGTTCACCACCTTGCCGTGGCGGGCGACGTAGGTGACGACGCCGGGAACGCGGCCCTGGTCGACCAGGGCCTTCATCGTCGCGTCCAGCTTCGCCAGCCGTTCGCTGGAGAAGCCGACGCTTTCCGGTTTGGTGGGGGCGAGGACGGCGCCCTTGGCCTGCGCGAAGGCCGGCGCGACTGGAGCGGCCATCAGGCCGGCGGCCACCGTGGCGGCCAGCAGTGTTCTCTTCCAGTTCATTGTCTATCCCCATCCCCTGACGTCGTCCGCGTCGTTGCCCAAGAGTAACCGGCGGCGCGCGGGCGCCAAGTACGGATTGCTCCCTCTTTGAGGGCGCTGTCAGCGAAGCTGACCGAGGGAGTCCCCGCCCCCTCCGGCACGCCATGCGCGCCACCTCCCCGCGAGAGGAGAGCAATGAATAGACCTGTTTACATTTTAAACCGGTCTGCTAGAAGTCGATCAGCGGCGCCCTTTCGCGCCGAACCCATTCGCCCACCCGCGCTTCAGAAGGACCAGCCGATGACCCATGCCGACACCGCGAGAGAGGACCTCGCCTATCTCAAGACCCTGGTAGGCTCCAGCGACGGAGGCGAGGTCTGGCGCTTTACGGGGCGGATGTTCGCCGTCGGCGGCTTCCTCTACGGCCTGCAATGCCTGTTCCACGCCGCCCAGATCATGGGCCTGCAGGTCCCGGACCTGGTGATCCTGCTGGCCATGGCCGGCCCGACGGTGATTTTCCTGATCTACCTGACTTTCGCCATCATCAAGGGCGGCAAGATGATCAAGCCACAGGGCACGACCGGGCGGGCCGTGTCGTCGATCTTCAGCGCCACCGGCATGGTCAACCTGGTCCTGCTGGTGATCTTCGCGCCGCCGGCCATCCAGTCGGGCGATTTCCGGATCTGGCTGTTCTATCCAGCCGTGGTCTTCGCGGTGCTGGGCGGGGCTTGGTACGCGGCCTGGCAGCTGCGCAAGAAGCTGTGGATGCTCGGGACCGGCATCGGCTGGATGGTCTGCGCCGCGGGGATGGGGCTGACGCGCGGCCAGCCGGCTTACCTGCTGTTCTGCGGCGCCGCGTTGTTCCTGTTCATGATGCTGCCGGGGATCGCCATGGCCCGGGGCAAGGCTGACTGATGGCCCGCTTCGACATCGGCGGCATCGACGAGGTCATCCACGGACGGTTGCGCCTGGGGATCATGGCCTATCTCGCCGACGCCGAGGTCGCCGATTTCACCGAGCTGAAGACGGTGCTGGAGGCGACCCAGGGCAACCTGTCGATCCACCTGCGCAAGCTGCAGGACGCAGGCTACGTTGGGATCGAAAAGAGCTTCGTGGGGCTGAAGCCCCTGACCCAGGCGCGGATCACGCCGGAAGGCCGGGCGGCGTTCGGGCGGTATCTGGAGGCGATGAGCCGGCTGGTCGGAGGTG
Source organism: Caulobacter sp. (assembly GCA_044239675.1). Classification (GTDB taxonomy): domain Bacteria; phylum Pseudomonadota; class Alphaproteobacteria; order Caulobacterales; family Caulobacteraceae; genus Caulobacter. Next base: position 116,715 of record JBIIAX010000001.1, on the reverse strand, counting down.
GGTAATGTGATCTTTCTCCCGCTCGTCGGGAGAAAGATCACGGCTATCACCTCGGCTTGAACTTCTTGCTGGTCGGGAAGCCCTTGGGCGCCAGTTTCCCCGATCCGGCGCGTTTGCCGATCCAGTCCTTCCAGTCGGGCCAGTCGCGGTTGCGGCCGCCGGCGTCGACCCAGGCGGCGCCCGTTTCGGCGTTGAAGACCATGGCGTCGCGCAGCCCCCCCTCCCGGTAGGACTGCAGCTTGACGCCCTTGCCGCGCGGCATTTCCGGCAGTTCCTCCAGCGGGAAGATGAGGACCTTGCCGTTGTCGCCGACCACGGCCATCTGGTCGCCGGTGACTTCCAGCGACAGGATCGCGGTCCCGTTGAGCACCGACTTGCCGGCCCGGCGGAAGGCCAGGGCCTCGTCCTCCGGCATGATGAAGCCGTAGCCCTCCTTCGAGGCCAGGACGCGTTTGCGGCCGGCCTTATGCGGGAAGACGTCGATGATCTTCACCTTGTCGTCGAGGTCGACCATCAGCCGAAGCGGCTCGCCGTGGCCCCGCGCGCCCGGCAGCTTGCTGCATTCCAGGGTGAAGAAGCGGCCGTCGGAGGCGAAGATCAGCAGCTTGTCGGTGGTCTCGGCCGGGACCAGGAAGCCCAGCTTGTCGCCTTCCTTGAACTTCAGCTCCGAGGGATCGTCGATGCGGCCCTTGGCGGCGCGGATCCAGCCCTTGTCGGACAGGATGACGGTGATCGGCTCGCGCGGGATGAAAGCCTCGGAGGCGGCCTCGACATCGATCACCGGGGCGTCGGCGAAATCGGTGCGGCGGCGGCCGATAGCGGTTCCTGTGCCGATGACATCGCGCATGGCCGCCAGGCCCGCCCCGACCAGTTTCCACTGGGCCGGCTCGGAGGCCAGCATGGCCTGGATGCCGTCGCGCTCTTCGGCCAATTCGGCGTGTTCGCGGCGGATTTCCATCTCCTCCAGCCGGGCCAGCTGGCGCAGGCGGGTGTTGAGGATGGCGTCGGCCTGGATTTCGGACAGATCGAAGGCGGCGATCAGCTTTTGCTTCGGCTCGTCCTCGTAGCGGACGATGCGGATCACCTCGTCGAGGTTCAGATAGGCGATCAGCAGGCCGGCCAGGACGTGCAGCCGGGCCTCGATCTTGTCCAGCCGGAAGGTCGCCCGACGGATCAGCACCTCGCGGCGGTGATCGAGGAAGGCCTTCAGAATGGCCTTGAGGCCCAGCACGCCCGGGGCGCCGCGCGCGTCGAGGACGTTCATATTGACCGGGAAGCGGGTCTCCAGGTCGGAGAGCTTGAAGACGCTCTCCATCAGGATTTCCGGCTCGACGTTGCGGTTCTTCGGTTCGAGAACCAGACGCACGTCCTCGGCGCTTTCATCGCGCACATCGCCCAGCAGCGGGGCCTTCTTGTTCTCGATCAGGTCGGCCAGCTGTTCGACCAGCTCGGCCTTCTTCACCTGGTAGGGAATCTCGGTGATGACGATGACATAGCCGCCGCGGCCGGTGTCTTCCTTGGTCCAGCGGGCCCGCAGGCGAACCCCGCCCCGACCGGTCTCGAAGGTATCCAGCAGCGAATGGCGCGGCTCGACGATGACGCCGCCGGTCGGGAAGTCGGGGCCCCGCACTCGCTCCATCAGGTCGGCGGTGGTGGCTTCGGGCCGTTGCAGCAGCAACAGGCAGGCGTCGATCAGCTCGCCGGCGTTGTGCGGCGGAATGCTGGTCGCCATGCCGACGGCGATGCCGCTGGAGCCGTTGGCCAGCAGGTTGGGGAAGCCGGCGGGCAGGACCACCGGCTCCATGTCCTGGCCGTCGTAGGTCGGTTTGAAGTCGACGGCGTTCTCGTCGATGCCGTCGAGCAACAGCGCGGCCGCCTCGGTCATCCGGCATTCGGTGTAGCGCATGGCGGCGGCGTTATCGCCGTCGATATTGCCGAAGTTCCCCTGGCCGTCGACCAGCTGGTAGCGCTGGGCGAAGCTCTGGGCCAGGCGGACAAGAGCGTCATAGATGGCCTGGTCGCCGTGCGGGTGGAAGTTACCCATCACCTCCCCGACCACCTTGGCGCATTTGCGGGCCGAGGCGGTGGGGTTCAGGCGCATCTCATGCAGGGCGTAGAGGATGCGCCGGTGAACGGGCTTCAGCCCATCGCGCACGTCCGGCAGGGCGCGGCCGGTGATGGTCGAAAGGGCATAGGCCAGATACCGCCGCGACAGCGCCTCGGTCAGCGGCTCATCGAGGATACGGTCGCCGTCGCCGGGCGGAGGAGGAGCGGTCAGGGTGGTCATGAGGGTCCAGAATCAACTGGCTGGATCATAGGGGCGCGGACGCGGAAAGGGGAGCGTGGCGTCTTATTGCTCCCCCTTCGGGGGAGCTGTCGGCAAGGCCGACTGAGGGGGTGCTCCACGGGCCATGGCGACGGACCAAGGAAATCGCTGCCCCCCTGGGGTAGCTGGCAGTCGCGAAGCGACTGACTGAAGGGGCAGCGCCGGCAATAGTGAGTTCGCTCTGAGCGCGGTCGGCGCCAGTATTCTTGAACCCGGGCGCTAGCTCCTGCGCTGCCCCCACCACCACGCGGGTATTCCCGCGCGGTCCCCCGCCCCCAAAAGGGGCGGAATTTATGCCGCAGTCTCTGTCAAAGCCGTCCCGCGTCGGACAGTTTCTCCAGCAGCCACACGCGGGCCGGGGGCAGCGGCTTGTTGAGCGGGCCGAACACGAACTGCTCGAGGAAATGCCCCGTCAGGTCGAAGCCGGCGCGGATGTCGCCTTCGGCGAGGCCGCCGCGGGCGGAGATCATGAAGGGCGGCAGGGGCAGCAGCTTGCCGGCATAGGGGGCGCCGGCCTCGCGACTGACGGCGCGGCCGGTGCGGGGGCTGACCCAGACCAGGTCTTCGGTGACGCCGGTGGAGGCGCATTTGCTGAGGTCCAGGCCGAACCCCAGCTCCTGCAGCAGTCCCGCCTCGAACCGCACGAAGATGGCCGGCCAGACGTCCGGCGCGCCGAGGGCCCCGATCAGGGCGTCGAGGGCGTAGAAGGCGCCGGGATGCGGCTCGCGTTCGGGCAGCGCTCCGCCCGCCACGGCGGCGGCGGCGGCCAGGCCGCTGAGGGCCAGGGCGTCATCGAACAGTTCGGACGGCCCCTCCCCGATCGGCTCCAGCATCGCCGAGCCCAACTGACCCTCGACGCGAGCGCGGTAGTGGACCAGCACCTTGGCCCCCGGCTGCAGCACCGACTTCATGCGCCGCGACGACCCGCCGGCCACATGGGCGGCGTGTCGGCCATAGGTCTCGGTCAGCATCTCGACGATGGCCCCGTTCTCGCCGTGGCCGCGCGCCGAAAGGATGTAGGCCTCGTCTTCCCATTCCATGGGACGGGGATAGACCCTGGCCGCGCCGGAAGCGAGGCCTCAGGGCGCCGGCTTCGCCTTGGCCTCGAAGGCCTTGATCTCGGTCGTCATGTCCTTGGCCAGGTCATTGGGCATCGGGAAGGTCAGGGCGTAGAGCGACACCTTCCAGGCGCCGTCCTTCAGGACCAGCATCCCCGTGCCCCGGCTGGTGCCGTAGCTTTCGCTGTCCAGCAGCTCGTCGAAGCTGGCGGCGCAGCGGCAGGGGATGTCGGCGACCACCACGTGACGTTCGCGCGGCCGGTAGGTCCATCCCTTGCCCTTGGAGAAGTAGGGATCGGCGTAGGCCTTGAACTGGGCGATGCTCCAGCGCTCGGCCGCGTCGGTGCCGATATAGACGGCGTCCGGCGTGTAAAGGGCGAAGTAGCGCGGGCCGTCGGCCTTGGCGGCGGCGTCGTGCAGGGCGTCGAGGGTGGCGTTGATCGCGGGAACCGGATCGGCCGGCTCGGCGGCGTACGCGGCGGCCGGGGCGAGCAGCAGGGCGAGGGTGAGGAGGATTGCGCGCATGGTTGCTCCAGTTCGACGAAGTCGCCATCTTCACCCTTCCCCCTGGAGGGGGGAAGGGCCGGGAATGGGGGGGGAGGTGTTTCCGCCAGGCTGTCGGTTTGGGGGCGCGCTGAAGCGATCGCGCCAGATCGCGGCGGCAAGCGGGGGCGCAAAACACATGGCGCCGCGCAGGCTTAACGGCCGCCACCCCCATCCCCAGCCCTTCCCCCCTCCAGGGGGAAGGGAGTCTCTTCGCCTAAACGTCGAAATCCAACCCCATCGAGGTATAGGCCTCCCGCTCCTCGGCCCAGGTTTCGCGGACGCGGACGTGGAGGAAGAGGTGGACCGTGCGGTCGAACAGCTCGGCCAGTTCCTCGCGCGACTTCTGGCCGATCCATTTGAGCGTCTGGCCATTGGCGCCGATGATGATGGCCCGCTGGCCTTCGCGCTCGACCAGGATGGTCTGTTCGATGCGGACCGATCCATCCTTCTTCTCCTCGAAGGCGGTGGTCTCGACCGTGGCGGCGTAGGGCAGTTCCTCATGGACCCGCAGGTAGATCTTCTCGCGGGTCAGTTCGGCGGCCAGCAGGCGGGCGGGGATGTCGGCGGTCTGGTCTTCCGGATAGAGCCAGGGGCCTTCCGGCATCAGCTCGGCCAGACGGGCGCGCAGGTCCTCGACGCCGGAGCCGTCGGCGGCGCTGATCATGAAGACCTCGGTATAGACGCTGGTCTCGAACAGCCGCTCGGCCACGGCCAGCAGGCGGTCGCGCTTGACGCCGTCGATCTTGTTGAGGGCCAGGATCACCTTCTTGTTGGCGCTCTGCAGGGCGGCGATGATCGACTGCACGTCCTCGACGCCGCGCTTGTCCGCTCCGGTGGCGCCGCCGTCCTGCACGGCCAGCTCGGCCTGGACATCGACCAGGTGGACGACGGTGTCGGCGTCTTCGGCCCCGGCCCAGGCGCTGCGCACCATGGCCCGGTCCAGCCGGCGGCGCGGCTTGAAGATGCCGGGGGTGTCGACCAGGACGATCTGCGCCTCGCCGGCCATGGCCACGCCGCGCACGGGGAAGCGGGTCGTCTGCACCTTCTGGGTGACGATGGAGACCTTGGCGCCCACCAGGCGGTTGGTCAGGGTGGACTTGCCCGCGTTGGGCGCGCCGATGATGGCCGCGAAACCTGCCCGGGTCATGTCTTGCCTTCCTGTTTCAGCAGCATCACAAGCGCCGCCGCCTTTTCCGCCTCGCGCCGGGAGTTCCCCTCCCCGCGTTCGGCCTCATAGCCCCGGACCTTGACCTCCACGGTGAAGCGCGGGGCATGGTCGGGGCCGGTCTGCTCGACCACCGCATAGGTGGGGATGGGCAGGCGCAGGGCCATAGCCCATTCCTGAAGCCGGGTCTTGGCATCCTTCGAGCGGGGCTCTTCCAACTGGGAGAATTCGTCGGCCCAGGCGGAGAGGAAGAAGGACCGGGCCGTCTCCAGCCCGCCGTCGATGTAGAGGGCCGCCATCAGCGCCTCGACCGCGTCGCCAAGCGCGTTGTCGTTGTCACGGACGCCCATCTTGTTGGCCGAGCCGCTCATCCGCAGGACGACCCCCAACTCAAGCCCGCGGCCGACGCGGGCGCAGGCCTTGCCGTTGACCAGATTGGCCAGTCGCGGCGACAGTTCGCCCTCCTTGGCATCCGGATAGAGGGCCAGCAGCCGCTCCGAGGCCAGCAGGCCCAGCACCCGATCGCCCAGGAACTCCAGCCGCTCGTTGTGCCGCACCTTGATCGCGCCATCCCCGACGCTGGAATGGGTCAGGGCCCGCTCCAGCAGGGCGCGGTCGGCGAAACTGTGACCGATGCGGCGTTCCAGGGCTTCGACGAGGTCGGCCCAGCCGGTCATTTCAGCAGGTGGACGAACCGGCTGGGACGGGCGTCCAGGAACCAGGTCCAGGGCTTGAACAGCGCCGCATCGACGTTCCAGGACAGCAGGATGATCTGCGCCTTGCCGACCAGGTTCTCGGCCGGCACGAAGCCGACGCCGCCGGCCTGGGGCGAGACGCGGCTGTCGAGGCTGTTGTCGCGGTTGTCGCCCATCATGAAGTAGTGGCCGTCCGGCACCAGATAGACGCCGGTGTTGTTGACCTCGCCATAGTCGACGCCGCTGTAGGTGACGTAGGATTTGTTATCCAGCGAGGTCTCCTGGATGCGGACCCGGTCCATGTCCAGCAGGTCGTTGCGGGTCACCTGGACGCGCGGCAAGGGCTTTTCATTGACGTAGAGCACGCCGCCGCGAACCTGGATGCGGTCGCCGGGCAGGCCGATGCAGCGCTTGATGTAGTCGGTCTTGTTGTCGCGCGGCAGTTTGAAGACGACGATGTCGCCGCGCTTGGGGGCGTGGTTGAAAATCCGGCCCTTGAACAGCCCCGGGCTGAACGGGATCGAATGCTTGGAATAGCCGTAGCTCCACTTGGACACGATGATGTAGTCGCCGTGCAGCAGGTTGGGCTCCATGGAGTCCGACGGGATGGTGAAGGGCTGGAAGAGGAAGACGCGCAGCACCAGGGCGATCAGCAGGGCGTAGACGACCGTCTTCACGATCTCGACGACTTCCTGCATGGCGGTCGGCTTCTCCGGTTCGGCCTCGGGCGTGGAGCCCAGGGTCAGGTCGGATTCGGCGTCGGGATGGGCGGCGTCGGTCATGTCGGCGCGTGATTCTCTTCAAGGAGTCCTGAGCGAAACGCCCAGCGGGATTGGTTAGACTTGGAATACCCGACGGGCAAGCGTTGCGCCCGATACTTCGCCTTCATGGCGTAACTTGGCCGCAACTTACGGGGCCTTGGGCAGCGCCTCGATGATGACGAAGGCCTGGGCATAGGGATGGTCGTCGGTCAGGGTGACGTGGATCTTCGCCTCCATCCCTTCCGGGATGATCTGCTTCAGCCGCTCGGCCGCGCCGCCGGTCAGGGCCATGGTCGGGGCGCCGGAGCGAAGGTTGACCACCCCCATGTCCCGCCAGTGAACGCCGCGCCGGGGCACGCCCGTGCCCAGCGCCTTGGCGCAGGCCTCCTTGGCGGCGAACCGCTTGGCGTAACTGGCGGCGCGGTCCTTGCGGCGATCGGACTTGGCCTGTTCGATCTCGGTGTAGAGGCGCTGGACGAACCGGTCGCCGAACCGCTCCAGCGTCTTGTCGATACGGCGGATGTCGCAGAGGTCGGAGCCCAGGCCGATGATCACGCGGCCAGTTCCGCGCTGGCCCGGGCGGCGTCCATCAGCCGGCGCATGCGGGTGATCGCCTCCGACAGCCCGACGAAGATGGCCTCGCCGATCAGGAAGTGGCCGATGTTCAGTTCGGCCAGCTGGGGAATGGCCGCGACCGGGGCGACGGTGGCGTAGTCGATGCCGTGGCCGGCGTGCACCTCCAGGCCCAGCTGCTGGGCCTGGGCGGCGCCGGCGGTCAGTCGGGCCAGGATGGCGGCGGCGCGCTCATGCTCCCCGGCCCGGGCGGCGTCGCAGAAGGCGCCGGTGTGCAGCTCGACAACCTGTGCGCCGGCGGCGGCGCTGGCCGCGATCTGGGCGGGGTCGGCCTCGATGAACAGGGAGACGCGGCTGCCGGCGGCTTTCAGCGCCTGGACGGCATCGCGCACCCGATTGGCGCCGCGCACCACGTCCAGCCCCCCCTCGGTGGTCACCTCCTCGCGCCGTTCCGGCACCAGGCAGGCGGCGTGGGGGCGGTGGTTCAGGGCGATGGCGACCATCTCGTCGGTGACCGCCATCTCCAGGTTCAGCGGCTTGCCCCGCCGGCGGCAGAGGTCGGCCAGTTCGTCGATGTCGGCGTCGGAGATATGTCGCCGATCCTCGCGCAGATGGGCGGTGATCCCGTCGGCTCCCGCCAGCAGGGCGATCTCGGCCGCCCGGGTCGGCTCGGGATAGCTGGCGCCCCGGGCATTGCGGATGGTGGCGACGTGATCGATGTTGACGCCGAGGCGCAGGGTCATGGGTGGGCTTCCCGGAGGTGTGGGGGATACTTAGGGCCGGGAGCGCCGCTGTGGAAGCCCGCCGCCCCTACTCCGCCGGCTTCAGATAGCGATCGAACCAAGCCACCGTCCGCTTGAGCGAGTCCAGCTGGTTCTCGCGCTTCTCGAAACCGTGACCCTCGGCCGGGTAGAAGACCGTCTCGACGACGTTGCCTTGGGCCTTGAGGATATCATTGACCTCCTGGGCTTGGCCGCGCGGGACCCGGATGTCGTTCTCGCCCTGGATGGTCAGCAACGGGGCCTTGGCCTTGCGGATATAGGTCAGGGGCGACGCGGCGTCATAGACGGCCGGATCGCTCTCGGGCGTGCCCAGCAGGGTGCGCTGATAGGCTTTCAGCAGTTCGTCCTGGTCCCTGTACATGGTCCGCCAGTTGATGATGCCGAACCACTGGACGGCGGCGGCGAACTCGTCCGGCGCACGGCCGATGGCCATCAGGGTCATGAAGCCCCCGTAGGAGCCGCCGAAGATCCCGACGCGCCTTGTATCGACGTAGCCGGTGGAGACCAGAAAGGCCTTGGCAGCGATGACGTCCTTCAGGTCGCCTCCGCCGAGGTCCTTGAAATTTGCGGTCTGGAAGGCCGAGCCGTAGCCAGTGGAGCCCCGGAAGTTGGGCTGAATGACGATGTAGCCGCGGCTGGCGAAGGCCGCCGCATACTGGCTGAAGCCGTCCTGCGCCTGGCCGGCTGGCCCGCCGTGCGGCATGACGATGGCCGGGTTTCCGCCGTCGCGCTTGAGGTTGGGCGGCAGCGTGACCACAGCGCTGATCAGGGTGCCATCGAAGCTCTTGTAGGTGACGATGGTCGAGGTCGGAAGGGCCTCAGGGGACAGGCTGGCCATGGCTAGCTGGGTCACCGGACGGGAAGCGCCGCTGGCCAGATCGAGCAGGTAGAGGTTGGTCGGGGTGTTGGCCGCCTGATGGGTGACCATCAGGGATTTGCCGTCGGGGGAGATCGGCGCGTTGTTGGCGATGCGGTTGACGCCGGGCGGCAGGGGCAGCGGGTCTTCCACCAGCGTGTCCAGATCGACGCGGTAGAGGGTCGAGCGGGAGTTGGCGTTGGTGCGGATCAACAGGGACTTGCCATCGTCGCCGAGCACGGCGGCGTGCTGCTCCCACGGGGTGGATTTCAGCCAGCGCCAGGTCTTGGTGGTGGTGTCATACACGCCGGCCTTGAGCTGACCGCCACCCTCGTTGGTGGTGACGGCGATCAGCCGGCCGTCCGGGGAGGCGTCCTCGGCGTCGTAGAAGGTGTCTGCCTTGGCGATCAGGCGGGTGGCGTTTCCGTTGGCGGCTTCGACGCGCCAGACTTCCCCCACCACATCATCGACCCGCAGGCGGCTGGCGATGATCGCCTTGCCGTCGTCGGTCCAGTCGATGGCGGTCCAGGAGAACCGGGGGTCGGCCTCCTTGGTCAGGATGCGCAGGGCGCCGTCGACGGTCATCACCGCGAGGTTGGACTGGCCCTCGGACTTCAATTTGGTCGATAGGGCGATCAGGCCGCCCCTGGGTGCGACCAGCATACCGGTCTCGCCGCGATCGGGGGTGCGGATCACCGCCTCCACGCCGCCGCCGCTGGTGGGGACGCGGAAGATGTCGGCGTATTCGTCTCCGCCGCTATCCTGTTCGAACAGCAGCCAGCGGCCGTCGCGAGTGACGACCTGGCCGTACTGGGCATCATCAGACTGGGTAAGCTGGACCGGCCAACTGCCGGCCGCGTCCGTGCGCCAGAGATTGAACCGACCGGTGAGGTTGGTGACGACGAAAATCTGTTTGCCGTCGGCGCCCCAGATGGCGCGGTACAGCTGACGGGTGGTTCCGATGTCCTCGATGGGCAGCGGACTGACCGGAGGCCGGGTCGGGGAGACGACGCTGGCCGGGTCGGTGACCGGGCGGGTCGGCGACGGGACCTGGGCGGCGAGCGGCCCGCCCAGGACAAAGGTGATGGCTACGGCGCCCAGGATGGTTCGCATGGCTGTCCCCGCGTGGTGAGGCGGAGAGACTGCCTGAGCGAGGGCGCGAAAGCTACCGACAGAGAACGCGGGTTGGTCGGGGTGTCGCTATTTCGCCAACCGCCGGCTGCCCGGATCCTGAACCGGGATAGCCGCCAGTTCCGGCGGCCTGGATGGCGGCGATGCATTCGCGGGACGAGAGGCCGGTGGTGACGATGTCCTCGACCATCACCACCCGGGCGCCCGGCTCGATCTGGAAGCCCCGGCGCAGCTTGAACTCGCCGCCTTCGAGCTCTACGTAGTGGGAGCCAGTTCAGCAGCCCGCGTCGGCTCCGGATAGCTGGCCCCCCGGCCGTTCCGGATGGTGGCCACATGGTCGATGTTGACGCCGAGTCTCAGTCCGGACATTCGCTTTTCATCCCGCTCATCCCCGCGAAGCAGGGACCCCGATGTCTTTACACCGGGCGCTATCGCCCCGGAGCCCTTTACCTAGGACGCCACGGGCCAACAAAAAAGCCTGGGTTCCTGCTTTCGCAGGGCGTGCGTGGGGAACAGCCAGGGAAGAGACGATTCACCCGCCCCCGATAAAAGTCACGATCTCGATCCGGTCGCCGTCCAACACCGGCGTCGCCGCATAGGTGGATTTGGCCACGATCTCGAGGTTCCGCTCGACCGCCACCTTGCGGCCGTCGAGGCCCAGGCTGGCGATCAGGCCGGCCACGTCGGATACCCCGTTCAGGGTATGGTCTTCACCGTTGAGCTGGATGCGCATGACCCCAGCCTTGTGACCCCGGCCCGGGGGCTATACAAGGCCCTCTGACTCGACCGCGGGGCCGAATGCCGAAACCGATCCACGTTTTGAGCGGGCCCAACCTCAATCTGTTGGGCGTGCGCGAACCTGACATCTACGGAACAGAGACCCTGGCCGATATCGAGGTCCGCTGCGCCGCGCGCGCCGCGCAGTTCGGGGCCACGATCCTGTTCCTCCAGTCCAACCATGAAGGTCAGCTGATCGACTGGGTGCAGGAGGCCCGCGAAAACGCCTGCGCCCTGATCATCAACCCGGCCGGCTATGGTCACACTTCCGTGGCCCTGCTGGACGCGCTCAAGACTCTCTCTATTCCAGTGGTCGAGTGCCACCTGTCGAACCCTGCGGCGCGCGAGGCGTTTCGCAGACATACCTACGTGTCGCTCGCCGCCACCGGCCTGGTGTCGGGCTTTGGCGGCGCAAGCTACGAACTGGCGATCGAAGCCGCCGCCGGCCTGGCCGGTCTGGCCCGGTCGTAGTCAAAGACAAGAACAAGGTTTCTCCAATGTCCAATTCCCCTGCCGACGGGTCCGCCAAGAACAGCGCCATCGACACCAACACCGTCCGCAAGCTGGCCGACATCCTCAAGAGCACCGATCTGACTGAAATCGAGGTGGAGCGCGGGGACCTGCGCATCCGTGTCGCCCGGGAAGTGACCGTCGCCGCCGCGCCACAGCAGTATACCGCGGCGGCGCCTGCCCCGGCGCCGGTCGCCGTCGCCGCCGCGCCTGTCGAAGCGGCCCCCGCCGCCCCGGCCGTCCGCAAGGGCGATGAAGTGAAGTCGCCGATGGTCGGCACCGTCTACCTGCAGTCGCAGCCCGGCACTCCGCCCTTCATCAAGGTCGGCGACAAGGTCAACGAGGGCCAGACCCTGCTGATCGTCGAGGCGATGAAGACGATGAACCCCATCCCTGCCCCGCGCGCCGGGACGGTCCTTGAAATCCTGGTGGGCGACGCCCAGCCGGTCGAGTACGGCGAACCTCTCGTCGTCATCGAGTAGCCGCCGTGTTCGACAAGATCCTGATCGCCAACCGGGGCGAAATCGCCCTTCGCATCCACCGCGCCTGCAAGGAAATGGGCATCGCCACCGTGGCGGTCCACTCCGAGGCTGACGCCAGCGGCATGTGGGCCCGGCTCGCCGACGAGAGCGTCTGCATCGGCCCGGCCTCCGCCGCCAAGAGCTACCTGAACATCCCTTCGATCATCGCCGCGGCGGAGATCACCGGGGCCCAGGCCATCCACCCCGGCTACGGCTTCCTCTCCGAGAACGCCCGCTTCGCCGAGATCGTGGGCGCCCACGGCTACACCTTTATCGGGCCCAAACCCGAGCACATCCGGATGATGGGCGACAAGATCACCGCCAAACAGGCGGTGAGAGACGCCGGCATCCCCGTGGTCCCCGGCTCCGACGGCGCCCTGACCACCGAGGAAGAGGCCATCGCCGCCGCCGCCGACATCGGCTTCCCGGTGCTGATCAAGGCCGCCGCCGGCGGCGGTGGTCGCGGCATGAAGGTCGCCGAGACCGAGGCCGACCTGCTGGAAGCCGTCTCGACCGCTCGGGCCGAGGCCCGCGCCGCCTTTGGCGACGACGCGGTCTATATGGAGCGCTACCTCCAGAAGCCTCGCCACATCGAGCTGCAGGTCATCGCAGACAGCCACGGCAACGTGGTTCACCTGGGCGAACGCGACTGCAGCCTGCAACGGCGCCACCAGAAGGTGATGGAAGAGGCCCCCTCCCCCGCCCTCAGCGCCGAAGGCCGCAAGAAGATCGGGGCCACCGTCGTCGAGGCCATCCGCGCCATCGGCTATCTGGGCGTCGGCACCATCGAGTTCCTGTGGGAAAATGACGAGTTCTTCTTCATCGAGATGAACACCCGCCTGCAGGTGGAGCACCCGGTCACCGAGGCCATCACCGGCATCGACCTGGTCCGCGAACAGATCCGCATCGCCGCCGGCCTGCCGCTCAGCTTCACCCAGGAGGACGTGGTCTTCGAGGGCCACGCCATCGAGTGCCGGATCAACGCCGAGAACCCGCGCACCTTCGTGCCTTCGCCCGGCAAGGTCACCGACTTCCACGCCCCCGGCGGCCTGGGCGTGCGGCTCGATAGCGGCCTCTACGCCGGCTATTCGATCCCGCCCTATTACGACTCGCTGGTGGGCAAGCTGATCGTCCACGGCCGCGACCGCGCCGAATGCATCGCCCGCACCCAGCGCTGCCTCGGCGAAATGGTCGTCAGCGGCATCGAGACCACCATCCCGCTGTTCCAGGACCTGCTGCAGAACGAAGACATCCGTAACGGCGACTACGACATCCACTGGCTGGAACGCTGGATCAAGGCGCAGGGATAGGCCAAACCACCGCTCATCCCGGCGAATGCCGGGACCCATCCGCGTGATCTCGATGGTGGCGGAATGACCCCCGATCATGGTTGTCACCTACCCCAAGGGGCGGCCAACCGGCGAGACCAGCGCTCAGGCGGATGGGTCCCGGCATTCGCCGGGATGAGCGGAGGATAAGGGCCCTTGGACGACGCCTTCACCCCCGAAGACCTCATCGCCTGCTACCGGCGCGGCGTCTTTCCGATGGCCGATTCCCGCGAAGACGAGGGCGTCTTCCTTATCGACCCGCAGATGCGCGGAGTCCTGCCGCTCGATGGCCTGCATGTGCCGGGCCGCCTGGCCCGCACCGTCCGATCGGACCTCTACACCGTCCGCATCGACACCAGTTTCGCCCGCGTTGTCTGGCTCTGCGCCCAGAGCATGCCGGGCCGCGAGGACACCTGGATCAACCCCGCCATCGAGCATCTCTATGGCCAGCTGTTCGCCCGGGGCCTGGCTCACTGTGTCGAGTGCTGGAAGGACGACGAACTGGTCGGCGGCCTCTATGGGGTCTCCCTGGGCGGGGCGTTTTTCGGCGAGAGCATGTTTTCCCGCGCCCGCGATGCCAGCAAAGTCGCCCTGGTGCATCTGGTGGCGCGGCTGAGGGCCGGCGGCTACCGGCTGCTCGACTGTCAGTTCGTCACCGAGCATCTGAAGCAGTTCGGGGTCACGGAAATCCCGCGCGCCGAATACCATCGACGCCTCGCTTCGGCGCTAACGTTGGAGTGCGACTTCGGCCGGTTTTCCGGCGGCGGTCAGGCCGCCTTGCAGGCGATCAGCCAGGCGTCATAGACCGGGTGACGCAACGGGTTGAGCCCGGGCGACGAGGCGAACATCCAGCCCTTGAACACCTCCCGCGTCGGTGGCGAGGGCCGGCCGGGCTGCGGCTTGGGCTGGGAGGTGATGGTCAGATAGGCCGCAGATTCCGGTATCGTCTCGTCTGGCGCGGCGCTTTCACAGGCCCGCACGGCGAAGACCAGCGATTTGTAGCGCACCGACTGGCCGACCGGGACCTCGAAGCGAAGCGTTTCGGCGGTGACCTTGTCCAGGGCCTGAACGATCGCCGATCCGGCGCGAACCCGCTTAAGGGGCTCGACCGTCTTGGCCACGGGCTGGGTCTTGGCCTTGGGGGCGGGCTTGTCGTCCGGGATCGGCTGGATGTCGATCGGCGCCGGCGGGGTCACCACCGGAGGCGGCGGCGCCACATCGATCGGCGGCGCTTCCTCGGCGGCCGGACCGGCGGGCTGAGCAGGCGGCGGCAGCGGTTTCGGCGGAGGGGTCTGGGCCGGCTGGGCGCTGGCCGCGCCGGCCAGGACCAGCATGCAGGCCGCCAGGATACGGACCGAAAGCTTCATCCGGCGCGGCCTATTCCGGGGTCCAGGGCAGGTAGTCGCCCGTCGCCTTGTCGCGCTGGCCGTCGCCGCTGATCGAGCCCTTTGGCCGCCAGGCGTAGACCGTACCGGTCAGGTTGGGCCGGTGTTCCTTTTCCCAGGCCCGGCGCGGCAGCGGATCGAGGGTCGGCGGCAGGTCGAAGGTGTAACGCAGCCAGCCGTGCCAGTCGGGCGGCACCTTGGAGGCCTCGGCATAGCCGTTGTAGATCACCCAGCGACGCTTGCGCCCGACATCGTAGCTGTCGGAGTCGTCCTTGGCTTCGTAATAGGTGTTGCCGAACTCGTCCTGACCGATCTTCACGCCCCGCCGGGCGATATGGAACCGCTGTCCGATGGTGACGCCGTTCCACCAGGTGAAGATCGCTTTCAGCACGCGAGAATCCGTTATCCGCAAGGGCCTGAAGATGTGGCCGGACCATAGAGCCATGGCGTCCAAAGGGAAAGCGGGATCGGCCCCATGATCCCTTCTCCCGCGCGTCGGGAGAAGGTGGCCTTCGAAGGAGGTCGGATGAGGGCAGCACCGGCGTTTGCCAGCATTGGACCCGGGAGTCCCCAAATCTTCAAAGTTCCGCACCGCCCTCATCCGTCGGCTTCGCCGCCACCTTCTCCCCGACGAGCGGGAGAAGGACGACCATGGCCCCACATCTTGTGGATGACCGCCCCGTCACCCCCATCATCTATTGCCCCGGGCCCCTTCGCCGCCTACCGTCACGGGGTTAGCGTGGGAGCAGCGGCGGATGCGTTTCGAGCGGCGGCGGGCCAAGGCCGCGGGACCTGAGCTGGAGCTCCGCACCCTGGAGACGGCCAGCGCCCTGCAGGGCGTCCTCGCCCCTCGCGACTGGCCGACCGCCCAGGTCCAGGCCTGGCTCGACTGGTCCGACACCCTTGCCGAACCGCTGCGGCCCGATGGCCTGCCCAATGTTCTGCTCAGCCCGGTCGGGCAGGCCAGCCTGCTCGGCGGCGGACCGGCGCGAAAGGCCCAGGATCTGGCCGAGCGCGGCTGGAGCGTCGGGCTGTTCGCCCGCCCCACCGACGCCGGCGCCTTTCGCGATGAACTCTTCGCCCTGTTCAGCCACGGCGTCGCCGCCATGGCTCCCGCCGCCCGCCAGGCCGGCTTGCCGGTCATCGATCTGGCCCAGCCCGGCGCCGACGCGAAACTCGCCGCCTTCGCCGCCGAGGTCGCCGCCCACGACCTGACCGCCCCGGCCCTGCGCGCGCTGACCGATCGGCTGGCCGCCGTCGCCGACGCCGTCCGCCGCTGCGAAGGCGACGCCGGCGCCTGCGCCGATCCCGCCGCCAATCCCGCCCTGGGCCGCGCCGCCCTCGCTGCGCGGTCCGCCGGCGCTTCGGACGCAGCGATCAGGGACGCCATCGGCGCCGGCATGGCCGGCCTGTCGGTCGCCGCCGCCGCGCCGTCGCTTGGCGCGCGCCCCGCCGCCATCCTCCTGGCCGGCGAAGGCCCGGTCGAAACCGCGGCCGCGCTGGGCTGGCGCACCAGCGCGGTCACCCTGGTCCGCGACGAGGCCGCCGCGACCCGGCTGGCGGAGCGGCCATCCGGCCCTCTCGCCGCCCTCGATCTACTGGCCTTCCAGTCCCGTGACGGCTTCGACCATCCGGGTTTCGAGGCCGCCGCCCGCTTCATCGCCACCGCCCTGCGCCTCGATGCCGGGGGTGAACGGCCCGCCACCCTGACCCTGGCCAACACTGGCGCCCTGATCGCTGCGCGCGGTCTGACTCCCGACAGCGAAGCCGCCCTGGCCCTGGTCGCCGATCTGTGGAGCCGCGCCGTGACGGCCGCCGGACCGCAGGCTTTCGTCGCCCCGGTCGAAGAGGCCGAACTGGCCCTGCGGCTCGGCGGGGCAGACCTCGGTTCAGCCCCCTGGTCCGGCCCGCTCACCGTCTCCGAGACCGAAGATGGCGAGATCATCGGCGTCCTGAGCCCCGCCGCCCTCGAGGCCATGGCCGCCCTCGGCGAAGACCCCGATACCCTTCGCCTCGCCCTGCTCGGCCGCCGCGACATCACCGACGCGCCCCACATCAACCCGGCCAGCCTGTCGGCCCTGGGCTTCACCGACCACGAAATCGCCGCCGTCCAGGCCGCCCTTCCCCAGGTCGCCCGCCTGTCCGACGCCTTCGGCCCGCTGGTCATCGGCGAAGGCTTCCTCGGCGACGTCCTCGGCGTGCCGGCCGAAACCCTGGCCGACCCCGGGTTCGATACCCTGGTTTTCGCCGGCTTCACCGACCGCCAGATCGCCGAGGCGACCGCCCACGTCCTGGGCTCCGCCGACCTGGCCCTGGCCGAGGATCTGACCGACCAGGCCCGCGCCGTGCTGGCGCCATCGCCACGCCGGGCCCGGCTGTCGCTGCATGCCGCCATTGAGGACGCCTGCGGCCAGCCTGCCGTCCTGCCGCTGAACCTGCCCTTCACCGCCCTCCCCGCCGAGGCGACGGCGCTGCAGGCCCAGGCCCTGGCCGCCGGCATCACCGCCCTGAGCATCGTCCGGGACCCTGCGCCCTTCGGCTTCTCCCTGACCCTGCCGGACCTGGCGCCGCCCAAACCCGAGCCACGCCCCGAGCCCATCATCCAGGACCCGATCATCCAGGAGCGGATCGTCGAGCGGGTGGTGGAACGCGACCGCACGCGCCGCAAGCTGCCCGACCGCCGCAAGGGCTATATCCAGAAGGCGGCCGTCGGCGGCCACAAGGTCTATCTGCACACCGGCGAATACGACGACGGCGAACTGGGCGAGATCTTCATCGACATGCACAAGGAGGGCGCCGCCTTCCGAAGCGTGATGAACAATTTCGCCGTCGCCATCTCCATCGGCCTGCAATACGGCGTGCCCCTGGACGAGTTTGTGGACGCCTTCGTCTTCACCCGGTTCGAGCCGGCCGGACCGGTGACCGGCAACGACTCCATTCGCTCGGCCACCTCCATCCTTGACTATGTCTTCCGCGAACTGGGGGTCAGCTATCTCGGCCGGAACGACCTCGCGAATGCCGACGGCGAGGCGCTGAACGCCGACGGCCTGGGCCGGGGCAAGGCGGAAGAGGCTGTCGCCGCCTTCGAGGCGGAGCCCCAGCCGGCCAGCCGCTTCATTTCAAAGGGCTTCTCGCGCGGCGCGGCGCCCGACAACCTGGTCTTCCTGCCGTTCGGCGGCAAGCGCGGCGGCGAGGCGATGGTCGAGCATGCCCGCGCCGCCGGCATATGCCCCGCCTGCGGCGACCAGTCGGTCTTCTCCGGCGTCTGCGACACCTGCGGCGCGGCGGCGGATCAGGGCGCAGCGTCCTAGTTGGTCCTTCTCTTGCAGCGTTAACGGGAACGAGACCCCTGCTGTGCAAGGCTGAGACCCATGAACCGCCTTATCGCCCTGACCGTCGCGGCCCTGATGGCCGCCGCCGCTCCAGCCCTGGCACAGAACGCCGGCCAGGTGTCCCGGGTCCAGCACGGCGCCAGCTGTCCCGGCTGCAACCTGTTCCAGGCCGATATGACAGGCCGGGAACTGACCGGGGCGAACTTCAGCCGCTCGCGCCTGCGCCAGGCCAGCTTCACCGCCGCGGTGATGAACCGGGTCCGTTTCGACGGGGCAGACCTGCGCGACATCGACGCCTCGGCCGCCGTGTTCGGCGGCTCCAGTTTCGCCGGCGCCGACCTGACCAACGCCAACTTCGTCGGCAGCTACCTTCAGGGCGCCAACTTCCGGGGCGCGAAGCTGTCCGGCGCCGTCTTCGCGGGGGCCGAGATGGACAGGGCTATCGGCCTGACCCAGGGCCAGCTCAACCAGGCCTGCGGCGACGAAACCACGCGCCTGCCGCCGGGTCTGCGCATCCCCCACTGCTGATCGAACGCACCTTCCACGGATCGTGCAGGCGCTGGAAACCTTAATCGTTACCGCGAATTAAGTGGCGCCATGGCGAACGAGACCCCAAAGCTTAAGGTGATGAAAAAGCTCGTCCTCGCCCTCGCTTCCCTGTCCCTGCTGGCCTCGGCCGGCATGGCGCATGCCGCCATGGTGATCGATGACCGGGATATCCCGCGGCAGTTTTCCTTCGGCGGCGCCTGCAACAAGTGCGTGCTTTCCGGCAAGAAGCTGACCAACGCCCGGTTCACCGGCGCGGACTTCTCCGGCGCGACCATGGTCGGCTCCGACCTGCGCGGCGCCGGATTTGTCGGCTCCAATTTCCAGCGGGCCGACCTGACCCGCGCCGACCTGCGTGGCGCGGAATTCATGGGCAGCAACTTCAGCTGGGCCAACTTCACCGGCGCCGCCATGGACGGCGTCGAAGGGGGCGGCGCCAATTTCCAGAACGCCAACCTGACCCGGGTCAGCCTCAACGGCGCCGAACTCCCCGCCTCCAACTTCAACAGCGCCAATCTCACCGGGGCCAGCCTGCGGGGCGCCGATCTGCCCCATGCCAATATGGCGAACATCCAGGCGACCAATGCCGATTTCCGCGAGGCCGAACTGGTCGGGGCGACCCTGGTCAATGGCCGGTTCGACGGCGCCTCGTTCCGCAATGCCGATCTGACCGCGGCCCAACTCGGCAACGCCAATCTGGGCAGCGCCGATTTCCGCGGCGCCGACCTGCAGGGCGCCTTCATCGGCGGCGCGGACTTCTCCCGGGTTCGCAACCTGACCCAGGGCCAGGTTGATGACGCCTGCGCCGACGGCGCGACGCGGCTGCCCGCCGGCCTGACCCCCCGGATCTGCCGCGGCTCGCGCCGGATCGTCATCATTTCCAACCCCAGCCAGCCGCCCAAGGCTCCGCGCGCTCCGGCTCCGCCGAAAGAGCCCAGGCCCCCGCACTGATTGACAGTGTCGTTCAGCCCCCGGGTCTTGCCCACGGGCGCCGGCAAGCGATGACCAGGGCCGATCAGGCCCCGGCCGTCAGGATTTCAGCGGCGGCGCCGAGCGGATGTGCAGTTCTTTCAGCTGCTTGTCCGTCGCCTCGGCCGGGGCGCTCATCAGCAGATCCTGCCCCTGCTGGTTCAGCGGGAAGGCGATGACCTCGCGGATGGCCGTCTGGCCGGCCAGCAGCATGACGATCCGGTCGATTCCGGGCGCCAGGCCGCCGTGGGGCGGGGCCCCAAAGCGGAAGGCGTTCAACATGCCGCCGAACTGCTCCTCGACCACCTCGGCGCCGTAGCCGGCGATCTCGAAGGCCTTGAGCATGATTTCCGGCCGGTGGTTCCGGATGGCGCCCGAACACAGTTCATAGCCGTTGCAGACGATGTCGTACTGGTAGGCCAGGATATCCAGCGGATCCTTGGTCTCCAGCGCCTCGAGCTCGCCCTGCGGCATCGAGAAGGGGTTGTGGCTGAAGTCGACCTTCTTCTCCTCGTCCGACCATTCGAACATCGGGAAGTCGACGATCCAGCAGAACTCGAATCGGCCTTCGTCGACCAGCTTCAGCTCAGTGCCCAGGCGGGTGCGGGCAGAACCCGCGAACTTGTAGAAGACCTTCGGGTCGCCCGCGACGAAGAAGGCGGCGTCGCCCTTGCCGAGGCCAAGGCCTTCCATCAGCGCCTGGGTCGGTTCGGCGCCCAGGTTCTTGGCGATCGGGCCGCCCCAGCCGCCCTGGTCCTCGCTCCAGAACACGTAGCCCAGGCCCGGCTGGCCCTCGCCCTGCGCCCAGCTGTTCATCCGGTCGCAGAAGGCGCGCGACCCGCCGCCTGGCGCCGGCACGGCCCAGACGGCGTTCTTGGCGTCCTGCAGGATGCGGGCGAACAGGCCGAAACCCCCGTCGCGGAAGCTTTCGGAGACGTCGCTCATCTTGATCGGGTTGCGGGTGTCGGGCTTGTCGCTGCCGTACCAGGCGATGGCGTCGCGGTAGGGGATGCGCGGGAAGGGATAGGGGGTCACCGACTTGCCGTCGGCGAATTCCTCGAACACCCCATGCATCACCGGCTCGATCGCCGCGAACACGTCTTCCTGGGTGACGAAGCTCATCTCGACGTCGAGCTGGTAAAATTCCAGCGACCGGTCGGCCCGCAGATCCTCGTCGCGGAAACAGGGCGCGATCTGGAAATAGCGATCGAAGCCCGAGACCATCAGCAGCTGCTTGAACTGCTGCGGCGCCTGCGGCAGCGCATAGAACTTGGCCGGATGCAGCCGCGACGGCACCAGGAAGTCCCGCGCCCCTTCCGGCGAGGAGGCGGTCAGGATCGGCGTCTGGTACTCAAGGAAGCCCTGCCCCACCATCCGCGAGCGGATGCTGTGGATCACCTTGGAGCGCAGGACGATGTTCTTGTGCAGGGTCTCGCGGCGCAGGTCGAGATAACGGTGCTTGAGGCGGATTTCCTCGGGATAGTCAGGCTCGCCAAACACCGGCAGCGGCAGTTCGGCCGCTTCCGACAGCACCTCGACGGCGGTCACCCGCACCTCGATTTCTCCGGTCGGCAGGTTGGGGTTCACCGTCTCGGGCGTCCGCGCCACGACTTCCGCATCGACCCGGATGACGCTCTCGGCCCGCAGCCGCTCGACCGCGTCGAAGCCCGGCGTGCCCGGATGCAGCACCAGCTGGGTCAGGCCGTAATGGTCGCGCAGATCGATGAACATCAGCCCGCCGTGATCGCGCTTGCGATGGATCCAGCCGGACAGGCGCACGGCGGCGCCGGTGTCGAAGGCGCGCAGGGCGCCGCAGGTATGGGTACGGTAGGCGTGCATGTTTTTACGTCTTGGAGTCGGATTTCGAGAGGCGCGGAAGGGCGCATGCAGGCCCCCGAAAGTCAAGGTTCGGGGGGCGTCGAAGCCAGCCAAACGGCCGTTTCTTCAAGGTCATCAAGACCGGAGCGGCTGATCTGTCCACATCCCGTCGTCGTCTATCCCCGGCCCCTCCGCACCCGTTCATCGACCGGGCCGCCGTCGCCTGATAAGCCATAGCCGTGACCGCCCCTGCCCAGTTCCGCCTGCCGTTCGAGCCCGCGACCGTCTGGACGCGTGACGCCTTTCTGCTTTCGGGCGCCAACCGCTCGGCGGTGATGGCCCTCGACGACTGGGCGGCGCTCGGCCGGGGGGCTCTGGCCCTGGTCGGACCCGAGGGTTGCGGCAAGACCCACCTGGCCCAGGTCTGGGCGGATGCGACCGGCGCGACCCTGGTCATCCCCGGCCGCGCACCGCCGCTGGACGACACCGCGCCGGTGCTGGTCGAGGACGCCGATCTGCTGGGCCAGGACGAGGCCCTCTTCCATCTGCTCAACCAGGCCCAGGCCGGTCGCGCCGTGCTGCTGACGGCGCGGGAACGCCCGCTCGCTTGGCCGTCTGTCCTCCCCGACCTGCGCTCGCGCCTGAACGCCATGCCCGTCGCCGAGATCGATCCGCCGGATGACGCCCTGCTGAGCGCGGTGCTCAAGGCCCTGTTCAAGGCCCGCCACATCAAGCCGGACGACGACCTCTATCCCTATCTGATGACCCGGATGGAGCGCTCCGTCGGCGCGGCCCGCATCCTGGCCGCCCGCATGGATGAGGCCGGCGCGGCGCGGGGCCGGGCGATCAACAAGGCCCTGGCCCGCGAACTGCTGGACGAGACCACGGATCTGTTCGACGGCGAGTGACGATCGCCCCAGCCAGGGCTTGTCCGTCTTCAGAGCGAATTCAGCGCCGGATGCTACCGTGGCCCGCTACGACGTTGAAACTGTCACATGCATAAGTCACATGTGCCGCAGCGACCCGAACGAGGCCCGATGACCAAGTCCGCGACCGCCAGCGATTCGGCGACCCCTTCGGCAACGGCCTCGGCCGTCATGCAAGCCGCAACCGCGTCGGTCGTGGTCGCGGCCCCGACCGCGCCCAGCCCGGCGCCGCAGACGGGCCTCAGCCTCGACGACACCCTGATGGCTTCGCCAGAGCGGTTCTTCAACCGGGAGACCTCCTGGCTGGCCTTCAACCGGCGGGTTCTGGAGGAGGCCGAAAACCCCCGCCATCCGCTGTTGGAGCGTCTGCGATTCCTGTCGATTTCGGCCAACAACCTCGATGAATTCTACATGGTCCGCGTCGCCGGCCTGAAAGGCCAGGTTCGCGAGGGGGTGCGCAAGCCCAGCCAGGACGGCCTCAATCCGATCGAGCAGCTGGACCGGCTCAACGCCTCCGCCTCGGACCTGATGGCCGACCAGCAGCGGATCTGGACCTCGATCCGCTCCGAACTGGCCGGCGAGGGCCTTCGCCTGCTCGACGCCCGCGACGTCACCGCCGTCGATCGCCCGGCCGCCAACGACATTTTCGAGACCAAGCTGTTCCCGGTTCTGACGCCCCTGGCCATCGACCCGGCCCACCCCTTCCCCTTCATCCCCAATCTCGGCTTCTGCCTGGGCCTGAAGCTGAAGCGCGAGGGCGACGGCAAGCCGCTGTTCGCCCTGGTGCCGGTGCCCCAGCAGGTGAAGCGGTTCTGGGAACTGCCCGCGCCGCCGCGGCGCAAGGAGCGGCGGTTCATCGCCCTGGAATCCTTGATCATCCTCTGCCTCGACCAGCTCTTCCCCGGCTACGAGGTCGAGGGTCGCGGCCTGTTCCGCATTATCCGCGACAGCGACATTGAGATCGAGGAAGAGGCCGAGGACCTGGTCCTGGAGTTCGAGACCCAGCTGAAGCGCCGGCGCATGGGCGAGGTGGTTCGGGTCAAGGTCCAGACCAGCATGCCGGACGACCTGCGCGAGTTCATCCTCGACGGCCTGGACGCCGCCCCCGACGATGTCGTGCTGGTCGATGGCAAGCTGGGCCTCGCCGCCATGTCGCAGCTGATCCCAAAGGACCGCGCCGACCTGAAGTTCCCGCCCTTCGTCGCCCGCTTCCCCGAGCGGGTCCGCGACTATGCCGGCGACTGTTTCGCCGCCATCCGCGAGAAGGACATCCTGGTCCACCACCCCTTCGAGAGCTTCGATGTTGTGGTCCAGTTCCTGCGCCAGGCGGCCCGGGACCCCGACGTCCTGGCCATCAAGCAAACCCTCTACCGCACCAGCCAGGACAGCCCGATCGTCGCCGCCCTGATCGAGGCGGCCGAGAATGGCAAGAACGTCACCGCCCTGGTCGAGATCAAGGCGCGGTTCGACGAAGAGAACAATCTGCGCTGGGCCAAAGACCTGGAAAAGGTCGGCGTCCATGTCGTCTTCGGCTTCGTGGAATACAAGACCCACGCCAAGCTCAGCCTGGTCGTCCGCCGCGAAGGCGAGACCCTGCGCACCTACTGCCATTTCGGCACCGGCAACTATCACCCGGTGACGGCCAAGATCTATACCGACCTGTCGCTGTTCACCACCGACCCGGCGCTCGGCCGCGACAGCGCCCGGCTGTTCAACTACATCACCGGCTATGCACGGCCCCAACAGCTGGAGAAGCTCAGCTTCTCGCCGGTGACCATGAAGCACGACCTGCTGGCGATGATCGAGGCGGAGGCGACCGCCGCCCGGGCCGGCAAGGCCGCGGGCATCTGGGCCAAGCTGAACGCCCTGGTCGATCCGGAACTGATCGACGCCCTCTACGTCGCCAGCCAGGCGGGCGTGCCCATCGACCTGGTCATCCGTGGCATCTGCTGCCTGCGGCCCGGCATTCCCGGCATCTCCGAAAACATCCGGGTCAAGAGCATCGTCGGCCGTTTCCTGGAACACTCCCGTATCGTCGCCTTCGCCAACGGCGAGACCCTGCCAAGCCGGGCGGCCAAGGTTTTCATCTCCTCGGCCGACTGGATGCCCCGCAACCTCGACCGCCGCGTCGAGGCCCTGACCCCGATCGACAATCCCACTGTTCACGAACAGGTGCTGGGCCAGATCATGGTCGCCAACCTGAATGACGAAGCGCAAAGCTGGACCCTGGACTCCAAAGGCGGCTATCACCGGGATCCGGCCTGGAACCGGCGCGGCGCCTTCTCGGCCCACGACTACTTCATGACCAATCCCAGCCTGTCTGGACGGGGCCACAATGTCCGCGATCTTCCCGGCGCCCTCGATCTCGACCATGTCATCAACAGGCGATAGCCAAGGCCACGATGCCGCGGTCATCGATGTCGGCTCAAACTCGGTCCGCCTGGTCCTCTACCGGGTCGAAGGCCGCTCGCTGTGGACGGTGTTCAACGAGAAGGTCCTGGCCGGTCTCGGCCGCGACCTGAAACAGACCGGCCGGCTTTCTCCCGACGGAGCGGTCAGCGCCCTCGCCGCCCTGAAGCGGTTCTGCCGCGTGGTCGAGCGGCTGCCGGAGAACCGCGTCTTCACCGCCGCCACCGCCGCCATCCGCGAGGCCGCCGATGGTCACGATTTCACCGGCCGCGTTCAAGCCGAGACCGGCCTCACCCTGCGCGTCCTGTCCGGCGCCGAGGAAGCCAAGTACGCTGCCCTCGGGGCCATCGCCGGCGCGCCCGCCGGAGCCGGCGTGGTGGGCGACCTGGGCGGCGCCAGCCTGGAACTGACCCCCATCGGCCCGGCCGGGGCCGGAGAGGGCGTCACCCTGCCGCTGGGGCCCTTCTCCTTCGGGCCCTTTCCGGAAGGCGATCCCGACATCCTGCGCCGTGAAGTGGACGCCCGCCTGATCGGTACGGAACGCTTCCATGCCGCAACCTTCCACGCCGTCGGCGGCGCCTGGCGGAACCTGGCGTTGATCCATATGCATATGACCGGCTACCCGCTGCGCGTCGTGCACCAGTATGAGATGACCCGCGCCGAGGCCCTGAACGCCTGCCGCTTCATAGCCAGCCAGTCGCGCCGGTCCCTGGAGGCCGTCGAGGGGGTTTCCAAGAAGCGCGCCGAAACCCTGCCCCACGCCGCCGTGGTGCTGGAACGGCTGATCGTCACCTTCGGCATCGAGCGGGTCCTGCTCTCCGCCTATGGCGTGCGTGAAGGGCTTCTGTTCGAGGCGATGGACGATTCGACCCGCGCTCTGGATCCCCTGATCGAGGGGTGCGCCGCCCTCTCCGCCCGCAGCGGCGCCGACGGGGCCCTTGGCCCGACGCTGGACGCCTGGCTGTCGCCGGTTTTCGCCAGCCTCGATCCGGTCTTCGGCGATAGGGACCCGGTTCTGCGCTCGGCTGCGTGCCGCCTCGCCGACCTCGGCGCGCGGCTCCACCCCGACCACCGCGCCGACCTGGTCTTCGAGCAGGTGCTGCGCGCCCCCGTCGCCGGCCAGAGCCATGCGGAACGCGCCTTCCTCGCCGTCGCCGCCTTCTCACGCCACACCAGTTCGTCGAACACGCCAGAAGCCGGCACGATCAATCGCCTGCTGCCCGACGAGGCCCGCCGCCGGGCCCGGGCCCTGGGTTCCGCCATCCGCCTCGGCTGCGACCTGACCGGCCGCGACTCCGCGCTGCTGGCCCATACCCGCCTGACCCTGAAGAATGACCGCCTGCTACTGGCCACCGACACCGAGCGCGCCGATCTGCTGCTCGGCGAACAGACCGCCCGCCGCGCCGCCACCCTGGCCGGACATCTGGGGGCTAAGCTGGAGATCAGGGCGGCGTGAAACCCCCTACCCCGGCGGCATCGTCCCCTCGTGGAGGGCGATGCGGCCGAGGATGCCCTTGACGATCAGATCCAGGGCCGAGCCATCGGTATAGTTGGCGGCGGCGACGAAATTGACCCGGTCCTCGGCGATCAGCCTGTGCAGTTTGGTCTGGTCGTTGGGCTCGGTGCGCGGGTCATAGACGGCGATCGAATGGCCGCCCTTGGTATGCATCATCTTCATGGTCGGCACATCGGTGTCGCCGTCGCCGATGAAGATCATCCGCTCGAACGGCACGGGACGATCGTCGTCCGGCATGTAGCGGTTGATCTTCTCGTGTTCCCAGTTGTTGTGCACGCCCTTGTTGATGCGGAACAGGTACTGGGTCTTGGTGGTGTAGTTGATGCCCACCGCCGGCCATTCGGCCTCGTCCTTGTCGTTGTAGACATAGTGGCTGGCGAAGACGTGCTCGAAGGCCGGATAGATGGGGCAACCCTCGATCATTTCCTGCAGCCCGGAAGACAGGATGTAGTGCTGGACGTTGAGGCCATAGTTTGCCCCGAAGGCGTTGATCCGCTCGAACCAGCTCATGTCCCGCAGGCCGTCGAACAGCAGCACCCCCTGGCCGTGCTCGCGCAGCATGTCGCGGGTGACCACCAGCCCGGCCGCCTTCGCCGTCTGCACCATCAGCTGCATGTACATCAGGATATCGTCGCCGTCGGACCGGATGGTCTGGGGCCGCACCGTGTCGTTCCAGAACTCCTTGGGCGTCATCCCCAGCGCCGGGATGAAACTGGTCTCCTGCATGTTCCCCCGCGCCAGGGTGCCGTCGAAATCATAGATCAGGGCGGTGACACGGGGCTTGGTCATGAAGGGCTCGGCGAAAGCGATCGGGCAGACTGTGAATCACTTTTCCCAGCCAATTGGCAAGCTTTGCGCGGATGTGGATTCCGGATTACGCTCAGGCCATGGCCGACGGCGAAATCATTCTGAAGCTGGACAACGACACCGCGCGCCGCCTGCGCGAAGAGGCCGAAATTCGCGGCCTAACACCCGAAGAGTTGGGCGCCCAACTGATCGCGGACGACCTTCTTTTTTCGGACATTGATTTTCCGGGCGTGGACGCTTCAGACCTGCCCGGCGTCGAGGAAGATCTTCAGGCTGTCGAAGAATTCGACCGAACCCGCGAAGGCGTTCCGTGGGAAGAAGTCAGCGCCTGGATAAAGACCTGGGGCGGCGCCGAGCGCATACCACCGCCCAAAGTCCGCAAGCTTTGAAGGTTGTCCTTTTCCGAAGGGCCGTCGCCGACCTGTTGCGGCTGGAAACGTGGCTCATCGAAAAAAACCCGGTTGCGACTCCGAAAGCCATAGCATCCATACACCGAAGCCTAGCCTCGCTCGGCGACATGCCCGGGCGCGGCTATAATATCTCCGGCGGGTTCAAGCAGCTTCACGTGCCGTTCGGTAAGCGCGGCTATGTCGTTCGCTACCGAATTGTCAGCGACGAAGTTCATATCCTGCGCATCTTCCACGGCCTGGAAGACCGCTGAAGCAACCGCCTACTCCGCCGCCTTCGGCGCCCGGCGCACTTCCACCACCCGCACCCGCGTGCCGTCCAGCACCAGGGCCAGTTCGCCGCGCTTGAGCTTCAGGGCGTCGGTTCCGAAGGCGTCCTTGCGCCAGCCGGTCAGGGCGCCGACGTCTGCGTTGTCGTCGTTGGCGATCTTTTCCAGGTCCGACACCGTGGCAATCAGCTTGGAGGCGACGCCGGCATCCTCGGAGCGGGCCTTGAGAAGAACCTTCAGCAGTTCGACCACGGCGCCGGCGGCGGGGTTGGCGGACGGGCGTTCGCGCTCGACCACGGGGGCGTAGGCCTCCGGATTCTTCAGCGCTTCCCGAATCGCTTCCAGCAGATCCGGGCCGAACTTCGAGCCGGAGAAGCCCTTGGGCACGCTGCGCAGCCGGTCCACGGCCGCCGCGTCGGTCGGCGCCTGGCTGGCCAGTTCGTCGATGGCGTCGTCCTTCAGAATACGGCCGCGCGGCTGGTCGCGGGTCTGGGCGGTGCGTTCGCGCCAGGCGGCCACCGCCTTGAACACCGCCAGATACTTGGCCGCGTGCTTGCGCGGGCGCAGCCGCTTCCAGGCATTCTCCGGATTGACGTCATAGAGGTCCGGCGAGGTCAGGGCCGCCATCTCCTCCTCGACCCACTCCAGCCGTCCGGCCTTGACCAGGGTCTCGCGCAGGATGGGATAGAGCCGCGCCAGATGGGTCACATCGGCGATGGCGTAGGTCAGCTGGTTGTCGCTCAACGGCCGGCGCGACCAGTCTGTGAAGCGGCTGGACTTATCCAGCTCGATCTTCAGCATCTGGCGGACCAGGGCGTCATAGGCGATCTGCTCGCCGAAGCCCGCCGCCATTCCGGCGATCTGGCTGTCGAACAACGGCTTGGGCATGGCGCCCAGGTTGTTGAAGATCTCGACGTCCTGCCGGGCGGCGTGGAACACCTTCTGGATGCTCTCGTCACGCAGCACGTCGAGGAAGGGGCTCAGGTCCATGCCCTCGGCCATCGGGTCGATACAGGCCTCGGCGCCGTTGGGGGCGGCCGCCTGGATCAGGCACAGCATCGGCCAGTAGGTCGTCTCGCGCATGAACTCCGTGTCCACGGCGACGAAGGGCTGGCCTTTGAGCTGATTGCAGAACGCCGCCAGTTCGGCGGTGGTTGAAATAGGCTTCATCGGTTAGCTATAGCCCCGCGAGCGGGCGAGTCTGCAAGTCTTGAGACGCGCGCGACCCTCAAATTGCGCCCAAACCGGTTCGGAACCCGCCATGACAGACCGCCGAAATGGCCTCACCTACGCCGGGGCCGGCGTTGATATCGATGCGGGCGCCGCCCTGGTCGAGGCCATCAAGCCCTTGGCCAAGGCCACCCGCCGGCCCGGCGCGGAAGCCGGCCTGGGCGGTTTCGGGGCCCTGTTCGACCTCAAGGCGGCTGGTTACGATGACCCGCTGCTGGTCAGCACCACCGACGGCGTCGGCACCAAGCTGAAGATCGCCATCGAGACCGGCCTGCACGCCACCGTCGGCATCGACCTGGTGGCCATGTGCGTCAACGACCTGCTGGCCCAGGGCGCCGAGCCGCTGCTGTTCCTCGACTACTACGCCACCGGCAAGCTGGACGTGGCCACCGCCACTAGCGTCGTCGGCGGCATCGCCGAAGGCTGCAAACTGGCCGGCTGCGCCCTGGTCGGCGGAGAGACGGCGGAAATGCCCGGCATGTACGGCGATGGCGACTACGATCTGGCCGGCTTCTCAGTCGGCGCCGTCAATCGCGATGGCGTCCTGCCGAAGCTGGACGACCAGCGCGCCGGCGACGTGCTGATCGGCCTGGGCTCCAGCGGCCCCCACTCCAACGGCTATTCCCTGGTCCGCAAGGTGGTCGAACGCTCGGGCCTGGCCTGGGACGCCCCCTGCCCCTTCGCGGAGGGAACCCTGGCCGAGGCGCTGATGGCCCCGACCCGCATCTACGTCAAAAGCCTGGTGCCGCTGATCAAGGCCGGCAAGATCAAGGGCGGCGCCCACATCACCGGCGGCGGCATGATCGAGAACCCGCCCCGCGCCATCGCCGAGGGCCTTATCCCCCGGTTCGACTGGAACGCCTGGCCCCTGCCCCCGGTCTTCGACTGGCTGCAGCGTGAAGGCGGCATCGACGACCACGAGCTTCGCCGCACCTTCAACTGCGGCATCGGCTTCATGCTGATCGTCGCCAAGGATCTGGCGCCCGAGGTGCTGATGGCCCTGCTCGACGCTGGCGAGGACGCCTTCGTCTGCGGCGAGCTCGACAAGGGATGAGCCGCGCCAAGGTCGGGGTGCTGATCTCCGGCCAGGGCTCCAATATGGAGGCCCTGATCGCGGCCTCCAGCGCGGCCGACTGCCCCTATGAAGTCGCGCTGGTCCTCTCCAATCGCCCGGACGCCGCCGGCCTGGCCCGCGCCGAGGCGCTCGGCGTCCGCGCCGTCGCCGTTGATCAGGCCGAATTCGGCAAGGACCGCCAGGCGCACGAACGCGCCGTCGATACGGCCCTGCGCGAGGCCGGCTGCCAGTACGTCGCCCTGGCCGGCTACATGCGCATCCTGACGCCCTTGCTGGTCGAGGCCTGGGCGGGGCGGATGCTCAACATCCATCCATCGCTGCTGCCGAAGTATCCGGGTCTCGACACCCACCGTCGCGCCATCGAAGCGGGTGATTCAGAAGCCGGCTGTTCCGTTCATCTCGTCACCGCCGGGGTCGACGAGGGGCCGGTGCTGGGCCAGGCTCGGGTGCCTGTGCTGGCCGGCGACACACCGGAAGCCCTCGCAATCCGCGTGCTGGCGGCGGAGCACTGCCTTTACCCTCAAGCCTTGGCCGACCATGTCGCTGCTGACGCTGCCCTAGAAAGAAAGCCGCAGGCAAAATGATCGGCCTCATCATCTCGGCTCTGCTCGCCGGCGGTCCAGTAGCGACCGCTACGCGCTTTCAGACCGAGTGCGTGTCGATCTATTTCGTCGGCTTCAGCCGCTCCAACGCATCCCTCGTTTCAGGCGACACGCGTTGGGAAGGCATGCTCAACGACCACGATCCTTCGACCGGTGTATCGGCCGCCTTCCGACTTTGCCCCGTGGACACCGACGTCACAATCACGACCGTCTCGGGCGTGGTGACGGTCTCGATCCCTCAAGGGGTTCGCGAGGTCCACATCCTCATTGACTCGCGGAACGTCGGCGCGTCGAGGGCGAGCGAGCGCGCCCCACTGCTGGACTAAGCGCCTGCAGCGCAGCGTGAGCGCCGCCAGCCCCAAAAGAAAAGGCCGGCCGGGTTTCCACCCGCCGGCCTCAAACTTCAGCGAAACCGCCAAGCCTTAACCAACGATCTCGTCGTCGGTGAAGAACTGGGCAATCTCGATCTTGGCGTTGTCCAGGCTGTCGGAGCCGTGCACCGAGTTCTCACCGACGCTGTCGGCGTAGAGCTTGCGGATGGTGCCTTCGGCGGCCTGGGCCGGGTTGGTGGCGCCCATCACTTCGCGGTAGCGGGCGACGGCGTTGTCGCCTTCCAGGACCTGCACGACCACCGGGGCGCGGGTCATGAATTCCACCAGCTCGCCGAAGAAGGGGCGCTCCTTGTGGATTTCATAGAACTTCTCGGCCTGGGCCTGGGAGAGCTTGATCCGCTTCTGCGCCACGATGCGCAGGCCGGCGGCCTCGATGACGGCGTTTACGGCGCCGGTCAGGTTCTTCTCGGTGGCGTCCGGCTTGATGATGGAAAAGGTGCGTTCGGTCATGGCTAGTCTTTCAGCCCTGCAAAGAGGTGCGGTTTGGGAGGTCGCGGGCTTATAGCGACCAGCCCCGTCATCGCCAAGCGCCAGTTCCACCCCAAGCCTCCAACCGGGTCGCCCGGCCCGAAGTCCTTGGCCTTCCCGCCCGGCGCCGCTATGAGGAGCCCCTTCCGGCCCCCACACGGTCCACGCCCTTAGACCGGCCTTCCCAGGGGGGCCGGGTGAACAGTCCTTGCCCGATGCTGCAGATCAACGAACTGACCTTCAACGCCTGGGGGCGGCGCTTCTTCGACAAGGCGTCCGTCTCCCTGCCCGTGGGCGCCAAGGTCGGCCTGGTCGGCCGCAACGGCATCGGCAAGTCGACCCTGTTCAAGCTGATCCTCGGCGAGCTTCACGGCGGCGAGGACGAGATCAAGATTCCGAAGTCCGCCCGTATCGGCACCGTCGCCCAGGAACACCCCGCCACCCCCGTCAGCCTGTTGGACACCGTCCTCGAGGCAGACGAGGAGCGCCACCGGCTGATGTCGTCGCTGGAGACGGCCGATCCCGAGGAGATGGGGGACATCTGGGGCCGGCTGATCGAGATCGACGCCGACTCGGCTCCGTCCCGCGCCTCGGAAATCCTCTCCGGCCTCGGCTTCTCGACCGCCGACCTGACCCGGCCGATGTCGGAGTTTTCCGGCGGCTGGCGGATGCGGGTGGCCCTGGCCGCCGCCCTGTTCTCCGAACCCGACCTGCTGCTGCTGGACGAACCGACCAACTACCTCGACCTGGAAGGCGCCCTCTGGCTTGAAGCGCGGCTGAAGAAGTATCCGCACACCGCCCTGATCATCAGCCACGACCGCGAACTGCTGAACAACTCCGTCGGCTTCATCCTGCATGTCCGCGAGGGCAAGCTGGACCTCTATACCGGCGGCTACGACAGCTTCGAGGAACAGCGCGCGGAGAAGGCCCGTCTGGCCGAGGCCATGCGCGGCAAGATCGAAGCCAAGCGCGCCCATATGCAGTCCTTCGTCGACCGCTTCCGCGCCACCGCCTCCAAGGCGACCCAGGCCCAGTCGCGCCTGAAGATGCTGGCCAAGCTGCCGCCGGTCGGCCTGACCATCGAGGAACGCACCGCCCCCTTCACCATCCCCTCGCCGCAGCGCCCGCTGGCGCCGCCGCTGGTGCGGCTGGAGCAGGCGACGGTCGGCTATGGCGGCGTCCCCATCCTGCGCAACCTCAACCTCAGGCTGGACATCGACGACCGCATCGGCCTGCTCGGCGTCAACGGGGCCGGCAAGTCGACCTTTGCCAAGATGATCGCCGGGGCCCTGGACATCCAGTCCGGCGACCTGCACCGCGACCGCCGCATCAAGGTCGGCTGGTTCCACCAGCATCAGATCGAGGCGCTCGATCCTCGCGAAACCCCGCTGGAAATAATCCGCCGCGAGATGCCGGAGTCCAGCGAGGCCCAGCGCCGCTCGAAACTGGCCCAGTTCGGCCTGGGCTATGAAAAGGCCGAAACCACGGTCGCCAACCTGTCCGGCGGCGAGCGGGCCCGCCTGCTGCTCAATATGGTGGCCATGTCCGCACCCCACCTGCTGATCCTCGATGAGCCGACCAACCACCTGGACATCGACAGCCGCCGCGCCCTGCTGGACGCCCTCAACAATTACTCCGGCGCGGTCATCCTGATCACCCACGACCGCTCATTGATGGAGCTGGTCGCCGACCGGCTGTGGCTCGCCGCCGACGGCGGGGTAAAGCCCTTCGACGGCGATATGGACGACTATGCCAAGTTCGTCCTGGACCGCGCCCGCATCGCCGCCCGCGCCCCGACCCAGGTCCGCGCGCCGGAAGCCGAAAAGGTCAACAGCAAGGCTCCCGTCCCCGCCGGCCGCGATCCCGCCGCCGCCGCCGGGCCCCTCCGCCGCAAGCTGTCCGCCGCCGAGGAAACCCTCGCCCGGGTGACCAGAACCCTGGCCGAGATCGACGCCAAGCTCGGCGACCCGAATCTCTATGTGAAGGACCCCACAGCCGCCGCCGACCTCGGCAAGCGCCGCGCGCGGGTTCAGGCCCAGGCCGACGAGGCGGAAGCCGCCTGGATGGCGGCGGCCGAGGCGCTGGAAGCGGTCACCGGCTAGTTCAGCCGCACTTCACGTCCTTCACGATGCCCGTCTCGGCGTCGAAGAAGATGTTCAGCCGGTCTTCGCGGTAGTCCATGGTCACCGGGCAACTGGTGCAGGTCACCCGCCGTTTGGACGGATCAACCGGCACCGGGATCTCGGTCTTCGGTCTGCCGACCAGATATTGCAGTGGTTCGGCGCCGCAGCGGTCGTTGCTGATCGGGCGCGGCGGCGGCGCCTCCTCGCGCGGCGGCGGTCCTTGCGGTTGCGGTTGCGGCTGCGGGGCCGGCGTGGAGCTGCAGGCGAACAGGGCCAGCAGGCCGGCCGCCATCAGGGCCGTCTTGATCGTCTTCATGCCTGTTTCTCCCAACCGCGCCGCTCGCCCTGCCGCCAGTAGGAGGCCGGCAGGCCCTGCGCTTTCACAGATTTCCACAGGCCCCGCGCCCCCGCCAGGGCCTCCTCGTCCCGCCCGTCGAACAGGACGATGCATCGCTCGTAGGGCGACAGATCGCCCGGCGCGGCTCCGTCGATGAGGAACAGGGCATGGGCCGCGTTGATGTTGTCCTGATCGGCGGTCAGCAGGATCGGCTGCTGCGCGGCGAACGGCTCGGCGGCGAGACCATGGGGCAGGAACCCGTCCTCGCGGTAGGTCCACAGCCAGCCGTCCAGATGCTCGAGCCTGTTGGCCGCCCCGCTGCGGACCAGGGCCCGCCAGCCCTTCTGGAGGGTCTTCTCCAGAAGGTCCGGCAGCACCTGATCCAGCGACGAGCGCTCGAGGTGGTAAAACCAGACGTCGCAGGCGGCCTTGGTCAGCGGATCAGCCCTCGTAGGAATCCGCCACCATACGGTTCAGCAGCCGGACGCCAAAGCCCGTGGCGCCGTCCGGAATGGTCGGAATGCTGGAGGGCTTCTTCCAGGCGGTGCTGGCGATATCCAGGTGCGCCCAGGGGGTGTTGTTGACGAACCGCTGCAGGAACAGCCCGGCGGTGATCGAACCGCCCGGACGGCCGCCGGTGTTCTTCACATCGGCGATGGCGCTGTCGATCTGCTTTTCATAGGCCGGCGGCAGCGGCATCCGCCACAGGGGCTCGCCCTCGGCCCTCGAGGCCTTCAGCAGGTTGTCGGCCAGGGCGTCGTTGTTGCTGAACAGGCCGGCGTAGTCGTTGCCCAGAGAGATGATGATCGCCCCGGTCAGGGTGGCCAGATCGACCATGAACTGCGGCTTGAAGCGGTCCTGGCAGTACCAGAGGGCGTCGGCCAGCACGAGACGCCCCTCGGCGTCGGTGTTGATCACCTCGATGGTCTGGCCGGACATGCTGGTCACCACGTCGCCAGGACGCTGGGCGTTACCGTCGGGCATGTTCTCGACCAGGCCCAGGATGCCGACGACGTTCGCCTTCGCCTTGCGGCCGGCCAGTACATGCATCAGGCCGGCCACGGCGGCCGCGCCGCCCATGTCCCACTTCATGTCCTCCATGCCGTCGGCCCCCTTGATGGAGATGCCGCCGGTGTCGAAACAGACGCCCTTGCCGACGAAGGCGATGGGCTGGGCGTCGCCGCCGCCCTTCCATTGGATCACCGCCAGCTGGCTTTCGCGCACCGACCCCTGGCCGACGCCCAGCAGGGACCCCATGCCCAGCTTGGTCATCTCGGCCTCGCCGAGGATCTCGACCTCCAGCCCCAGCGGCTCCAGCGCCTTGACCCGGGCGGCGAATTCTTCCGGATGCAGGATGTTGGCCGGCTCGGACACCAGGTCCCGCGAGAAGAAGACGGCGTCGACGAGGGGCGACAGCGCCGCCCAGGCGGTCCTGGCGGCGGCTGGATCATCGACGGCGACATTCACCGCCTCGACCGAGGGTTTCTTCTCCGGCTTTTCGGTGGTGCGGTAGCGGTCGAACCGATAGGCGGCCAGGCTGGCGCCCAGGGCCACCCGCGCGGCCAGTTCCCCGTCGGCGTCGGGAAGCAGCAGGGTCAGGGTCTTGGCGCCGCTGGTCTTGACCGCCTGATAGCCATAGGCGCCGTAAAGCTCGGCCTGGTCGCCGCCCCAGCCTTCGTGGTCCCCCAGCCCGATCAGCGCCAGGCGCGAGCCTTCCAGGCCGGCTGGGGCAATCAGTTCCAGGCTCTGACCCTTGCCGCCGGTGAACCGGCCGGCGCCCACGGCGCGGGCCACGGCCCCGCTGGTCGCCTTGTCGAGAATCCCCCCGCCGATCGACAGCCTGCCGCCCTCGAAGACGATCCCTGCCAGGGCGTCGCCGGCCGGCGGGGCGTTGCGGTCAATCTGGACAAACTCGATACGCATGGAAGGCTCCTGCAAAAGGCTTTGGTCGCCGAATAGTCCCTTCATCGCCTGTGGGGAAGGTGCGGCGGTTGTGCGACGCGCTTGGGAGTCCTAGTAACAGGCTCCTTGCGCCTCCACCTCACGGGGGTCCTGCACTCAGCCCCCCGACGCATGCGCCTGATCGAACGCTACCTCTTCCGACAGCTTCTGTGGCCGACGCTCCTGGCGACGGCCGCCCTGGCGGCTGTCGGCCTGCTCAGCCAGAGCCTGGGGCAGCTGGACATCATCATCGAGCAGCGACAGAGCGCCTGGATCTATCTTCAGATCATCTTCCTGGCCATGCCGCAGCTGGCCAATCTGATCATCCCCATCGGCATCCTCGTCGCCGCCCTGGTGGCGCTGAACAAGCTGCAGGGCGATCAGGAGCTGGTGGTCTGCTATGCGGGCGGCATGAGTCGCTGGCGGGTCATCTCGCCGGCGGTGAAGCTGGCGGTGATCGCCACCCTGGTCTGCCTGACCATCAACCTCTGGGTCCAGCCGGCCGCCTATCGCGAGTACCGAAAGCTGATCTTCCAGGCCAAGACCGACCTGGCCGCCCTGCTGGTCGTCGAGGGCCAGTTCACCAATCCCGCGCCTCGCCTGACCGTCTACGGCCAGACCGTCGATCCGGACGGCGCCATCCACAACCTCTTCATCCACCAGCTTTCCCAGACTGGCCAGGCCACCACCTACACCGCCAAGGAGGGCCGGCTGGTCTGGAAGAAGGACGCGCCCCTGCTGATCATGCACAGGGGCTCGACCCAGGAATTTTCCGATCGGGGGGTGCTGAACTACCTGACGTTCGAGGAGAACACCCTCGACCTCTCGCCCTATCTGAACAACAAGGACACCATTCGCTACAAGGCCTCGGACCGCTACCTGCATGAGCTGTTCTTTCCCGATCTGACGCAGGACTGGGAGAAGAAGAACCGTCTACGCATGGTGGCGGAGGGCCACTCGCGCCTGGCCTCCCCGCTCTATGCCATCGCCTTCATGGCCATGGCCCTGGCGGCCGTGGTCGGGGCCGGCTTCAGCCGCATGGGCTATGGCCGGCGGATCGCCCTGATCGGCGCCTCGGCGGCCCTGGTCAGGATCATCGGCTTCGCGGTCCAGGCCGCCTGCGAGGACAGCGCTTGGCTGAATATCCTCCAGTACGCCATTCCCCTCGCCGCCACCCTCTGGGGCTTTGAGCAGATCTTCCGTCCCGTGGAGGCCCGGACCGGCTGGCGGGCCTGGACGCCCTTCATCCGGGCCGCAAGACCGCCCCTGGGAATCCCCGCATGAGGCTGCTGCCCGGACGTCTCGAACGCTATGTGCTGAACCGGACGATGGTCTCCGTCGCCGGCGCCCTGGCGGTGATCGCGGCGGTCATCCTGCTGATCGACTTTGTCGACGTCTCCCGCACCGTCGGCGGCCGAGCCGACGCCGGCTTCGTCACCCTGCTCTGGCTGACCCTGCTGAAGGCGCCGTCCACCATCCTGGCGCTGCTGCCCTTCGCCTTCCTGTTCGGCACCCTCGCGGCCTTCGTGGTCCTCAACCGGCGCAGCGAGCTGATCGCCATGCGGGCGGCGGGCGTCTCGGCCTGGCGGTTCATCCTTCCGGCGGCGACGGCGGCCTTTGTCGTCGGGGCCCTGACCGTCGCCGTGCTCAACCCCATGGCCGCCTGGATGAACCTGCGCTTCGAACAGGCCCGCACGGCGGTGATGGACGACTATCTGACCACCGCCCCGAAGGAGACCTGGCTTCGCCAGACCGACGCCCGCTCCCAGGTGGTCATCCGCGCCCAGGCCCACGATGAGGTGGACGGCGTGGTCCGCCTGAAGACCGTCTCGATGTTCATCTACAAGACCACGTCCGAGGGCGGCCTTGAGTTCTCTCGCCGGGTCGAGGCCGACGAGGCGCGGCTGATGCCCGGCTACTGGCTGCTGACCAGCGTGCGTGAGGCGACGCCCGGCTCCGGTTCGGTCCGCTCCGACAGCCTGACCATTCCCTCCACCCTGGACGACCAGGCGGCCATCGAGCGGTTCACCACCCCCGACGCCATCGCCTTCTGGCGTCTGCCGGCGACCATCGCCGGCACCGAAAAGGCGGGATTTTCCGCCCTGGCCTACCGGCTGCGGCTGCAGCAGCTGCTGGCGACGCCCATCCTGTTCTCGGCCATGAGCGTGCTCGCGGCGGCGTTTTCCCTGCGGCTGATGCGGCTGGGCGGCCTGCCGGCCCTGGCCGGATCCGGGGTTGTCCTCGGTTTCGCCTTCTTCTTCTTCAATCAGATGTGCATTGCGCTGGGCAAGGCCGAGATCATACCCGCGGTGCTGGCGGCCTGGGCGCCGCCCTTGCTGGCGCTGTTATCGGGGCTGACGCTGCTTTGCTATACAGAGGACGGGTGACTCGTCGGCCGGACCCTGGGCGGTCCGGCGACAGGTCCGGTGGGATGACAACAGGGGTGCTTATGATCGAAGTCCGCCGCAGGGTTCAGAGCCGCACCCGCACCCGCCTCCTGGCCGGCGCGGCGGCCCTGGCCGTCTGCGCCCTGACGACCTCGGCGGCCCTGGCGCAATCGGCCGGCTCCGCCTCGCCCATTGCAAAGGCTCAGCCGCCCGCGATGACGCCGGCCGGCGACGGGCTCGGCGACCAGGGCTACTATCTGGAAGCTGACACCGTCATCGAGGACGACAAATCCCAGACCGTCACCGCCGAAGGCCAGGTGCAGATTCGCAATCAGGGCCGCACCCTGCGCGCCTCGCGGATCGTCTATGACCGCGCCACAGGCGTGGTCACCGCCAGCGGCGGCGTCACCATCGTCGAGCGCGACGGGACCGTGGGGTTCGCCGACGAAGTCGTGCTCGACGACCAGATGCGCTCCGGCGTCGCCAAGGGATTCTCCGCCCGGCTGAAGGACAATATCAAGATCGCCGCCGACACCGCGGTGCGCCGCAACGACCAGATGTCGGAGCTGAACAAGGCGATCTTCACCCCCTGCGAACTCTGCGCCGAGGACAAGACCCAGGAGCCGACCTGGTCCATCCACGCCGACAAAGTCACCCAGGACACCGAAAAACACCTCATCTACTACCGCAACGCGGTCATCCAGATCTTCGGCGTTCCGGTCTTCTACGCCCCGGTCTTCTGGCACGCCGACCCCAATGCGCCGCGCATGTCCGGG
This sequence comes from Caulobacter sp., assembly GCA_044239675.1. Classification (GTDB taxonomy): domain Bacteria; phylum Pseudomonadota; class Alphaproteobacteria; order Caulobacterales; family Caulobacteraceae; genus Caulobacter. The sequence continues at coordinate 77,971 of JBIIAX010000001.1, read as the reverse complement.
CTGCTGCCGCCCAAGGTGGTGCTCTCCGAGCGAAGGGGCCTATCCTATGAGCAGCCCTATATCTGGGTGATCTCGCCGTCCGCCGACCTGACCATCAGCCCGCAGATCAACACCAAGGTTAACCCCTTCCTCAACCTGGAATACCGCCAGCGGTTCTACAGCGGCCAGATCAACGCCCGCTTCGGCTACACCTATGAGAAGGACCTGCAGGGCGACGGCAACCGGATCGGCGACCTGACCAGCCGCAGCTATGTGCTGGCCAGCGGCGAGTTCGACATCGACAAGAACTGGAAGTGGGGCTTCGCCGCCGAACGGGCTAGCGACGACCTGATCTTCGACAAATACGACATCAGCAACGTCTCCCAGCAGCGCGGCCTGATCGGTTCCGACACCCGCCGGCTGACCTCGCAGCTGTTCGTCACCCGCCAGGACAACCTGTCCTGGCTGTCGATCAACGCGGTCAGCATCCAGGGCCTGCGTCCCACCGACAACGACCGCACCTTCCCCACGGTCGCGCCCCTGATCGAGGCCCGCTGGGAGGCCCCCAGCCCCATCCTCGGCGGCCGCCTGCGGGTCCAGGGCAGCGGCGTGGTGCTGACCCGCGACCAGTCGCAGTTCGTCGCCACTGAACCGGGCGCCGACAGCCGCCGGGCCACCGGCCAGCTCGACTGGCGCACCAACCTGACCCTGTCCAGCGGCGTCAGGATTTCGCCCTTCGTCCAGGCCCGGACCGACATCTACAGCATCGCCGACTATCCGGCGGCCGGCGACGATTCGACGGTGACCCGCGCCCTGGGCGTCATCGGGGCCGATGTCTCCTATCCCCTTTTCCGGCGTGATGGCGACCGGACCATCATCCTCGAGCCGCTGCTGCAGGTCGCCGTCTCGCCCGAGAGCGACGCCGACAGCCGCATCCCCAACGAAGACAGCGTCGTCCTCGAATATGACGAGACCAACCTGCTGCGGGCCAACAAGTCGCCAGGCTTCGACCTCTATGAGGGCGGGGCGCGGCTCAATGTCGGCGCCCGGGCGACGGTGAACTTCGACGACGGCCGCTCCTTCAGCGCCCTGGTCGGCCGCACCTTCCGCGACAGTCCCGATCCTTCCCTGCCCGCCCGCAGCGGCCTGGCCACGCGCCAGTCCGACTGGATCGTCGCCACCGACGCCAAGCCGATCGGCGGTCTGACCCTCTATGCCCGCGCCCGGTTCGAGAGCGAGACCCTCGACCTGCGCCGGTTCGAGTTCGGCGCCGACGTCAAGTTCGACCGCGCCTCGGGCTATGTCCGCTATCTGCACGACAACCAGGACATCACCGGGGTCGAGCGGCAGGACATCGACTTTGCCGGCAACGTCCTGGTCACCGGCAACTACGGCGTCACCTTCGCCGGCATCCGCGATATCCAGAATGACGTCTGGCGCCGGCAGGAGCTCGGGGTGTTCTACCGCGACGACTGCCTCGACGCCGCCGTGGTCTGGGTGCACGAGGAAACCTACAACCGGACCCTGGGTCCATCTGACGCGGTCGTCCTGCGCCTAACGCTCGCCACATTGGGCGATAAAGGCTACAGCCGGTGACCTTTGACGCGGGGCGCTCCGGCGCGCGCGGACATCTGATATGGGAATGACGAGATTGCTGTCAGCGCTTAGGATTACGGGCAAGGCCCTGGCGACCGTATCGGTCCTGGCCATGGTGACCGCCAGCGGGGCGCAGGCCTGGTCGCAGACCCCCGCCGAGCCACCCCAGACCCTGGCGCCCGAGTCCGCGCCGCCGTCTCCCGTCGATGCGGAGATGGGCGAAAGCGTCGCCGCCGTGGTCAATGACGACATCATCTCCAGCTATGACCTCGTCCAGAGGATGCGGCTGCTGATCCTCACCCTGCGCATCCAGCCGACCCAGGAAAACCTGCCGCAGATCCAGCAGCAGGCCCTTCGCAGCCTCGTCGAGGAGCGGTTGAAGATCCAGGAACTCCGCCGGGTCGAGAAGGAAAACAAGACCACCATCATCTACACGGACAAGGAACTGGACGAGGAACTGGCCCAGACCATCCAGGGCCAGTTCCGCATGACCCCCGACCAGTTCTTCGGCCAGCTGGCCACCCAGGGCGTCGGCCGGGCCACCTATCGCGAACAGGCCCGGGCGGAGATGAGCTGGCAGCAGTATATGGGCGGCCGCTACGGCTCCCGGCTGCGGATCGGCCATGACCAGATCAAGGCCTACCAGACCCGGCTGGCCGAGGCCGCCGCCAAGCCGCAGTTCGAAGTCAGCGAAATCTACATCGACGCCGCCCGGGTCGGCGGCATGCAGGTGGCCACCCAGGGCGCCCAGCAACTGGTCGACCAGATGCAGCAGGGGGCGCCGTTCGACCAGGTGGCCCGCCAGTTTTCCGCCGCTCCAACCGCCGCCGCCGGCGGCGACGCCGGCTGGATTTCCCCCGGCGAAATGCCGCCCGAGGTGGATGCGGTTCTCGAACAGCTGCGTCCCGGCCAGCTGTCGCGGCCGATCCCGACCCAGGAAGGGGTCTACATCATCTATCTGCGCGACAAGCGGGCCGGCGCCAGCGCCAGCATGGTCAATCTCAAACAGGCCGCCATCGCGGTTCCCGAGGGCGCCGACCAGGCGACCTACGACACGGCTGTCCGGGGCCTCGAACAGCTCCGCGCCCTGGCCCCCAACTGCCAGACCCTGGAGGCCAAGGCCGCCCAGGTTCCCAACGTCATCGCCGGAGACATGGGCGAGGCCGAACTCAGCACCCTGGCGCCCGGCTTCGCCGATGCGGCCAGAAACACCGCCGAGGGCGTGCTCTCCGCGACTCCGATCCGGACCGCCGTCGGGGTCCACCTGGCCATGGTCTGCGGCAAGCGCTCCAGCGGCGCGGACAATGTGACCGAGCAGCAGATCGAGAACCGCCTGAAGGGCCAGCAGCTGGACCTGATTTCCAAGCGCGTCATGCGCGATCTGCGCACCACGGCGACCATCGAGGTGAAGTGAGCCCGCTTGCCCTGACGCTGGGTGATCCGGCCGGCATCGGCCCCGAGATCATCGTCAAGGCCTGGCGGACCCTGCGTACCGACGGCCCAGCCTTTCTGGTCGTCGGCGACGCGGACGCCCTGACCTCCGCCCCCGGCGCGCAAGGCGTCCCTGTCCGGCTGATCAGCAGCCCGTCGGAGGCCGCCAGGATCTTCCCTGACGCCATCCCTGTCCTCCATTCGCCCCTGTCGGGCCCGGTGGTCGCCGGACAGCCCTCCCCGGCTCACGCCTCCGCAATCATCCGCTGGATCGAGACCGCCGTGGGCCAGGCCCTGGTCGGCACCGTCGCCGCCGTGGTCACCGCCCCCATCGCCAAGGCGCCGCTCTACGCCGCCGGCTTCGGCTTTCCAGGCCATACCGAGTTCCTCGCCGAACTGACCGCCGGAACCGTCCATGATGGCGCCCGCGGCCCGGTGATGATGCTGGCGACCGAAGGCCTGCGGGTCTGCCTGGCCACCATCCACACCCCGATCGCCCAGGTCCCGTCGACGCTGACCATCGAGCGCCTGGTCAACTGCGGCCTGGTCGCCGGCCAGGCCCTGCGCCGGGATTTCGGCATCGCCGCGCCCCGGCTGGCCGTCGCCGGCCTCAATCCCCACGCGGGGGAGGATGGCGGCATCGGCCGCGAAGAGATCGACATCATCCGCCCGGCCGTCCGCGCCCTGCGCGACCTCGGCCTCGACGCCAGCGGACCGTCGCCGGCCGACAGCCTGTTCCATGCCGAGGCGCGCGAGCGCTACGACGCCGTTCTCTGCATGTATCACGACCAAGGCCTCATCCCCTTGAAGATGCTGGACTTCTGGGGCGGCGTTAACGTCACCCTCGGCCTGCCCATCGTCCGCACTTCGCCTGACCATGGAACCGGCTTCGACATCGCCGGCCGCGGCGTAGCCCGCCCTGACAGCCTGATCCAGGCCCTGCGTCTGGCCCGCCAGATCGCCGATCGTCGGACTCCCCCCGCGAGCAACGGCCTGTGACCGACGCCCTGAAAGCCCTGCCGCCGCTGCGCGAAAGCCTGGCCGAACACGACCTGCTGGCCCGCAAGAGCTTCGGCCAGCATTTCCTGCTCGACCTCAACATCACCCGCAAGATCGCCCGCCTCGCCGGCCCGCTGGACGGCCAAACGGTGATCGAGGTCGGACCAGGTCCCGGCGGCCTGACCCGCGCCCTACTGGAGGCCGGCGCCCGCGTCATCGCGGTCGAGAAGGACCCGCGCTTCCTGCCCCTGCTGGCCGAACTGAACCAAGCCTCGGGCGGCGCCCTGACCGTCATCGAGGCCGACGCCCTGAAGGTCGACGAGGCGGCCCTGCTGCAGGAGGCCGGCGCCACGTCCGGCCACGTGGTCGCCAACCTGCCCTACAACGTCGGAACGCCCCTGCTGATCAAATGGCTGACCGGCCCCTGGCGGCCCGTTTCGATGAGCCTGATGTTCCAGAAGGAAGTCGCCGACCGTATCGCCGCGCCGGTCGACGGTGACGCCTACGGCCGTCTCGCCGTGGTCGCCCAGGCCATCTGCCAGGCCCGGGTGGTCATGGACCTGCCGGCCAAGGCCTTCACCCCGCCGCCCAAGGTCAACTCCGCCGTGGTCCGGCTCGATCCCCTGGCCGACCGCCCGCCGGAGGGCCTGATCGACGCCCTGGAAAAGATCACCGCCGCCGCCTTCGGCCAGCGCCGCAAGATGCTGCGCTCCAGCCTCAAGCAACTGGGCGGCGCGGCCTTGTGCGAGCGCGCTGGCGTAAGCCCCGACGTCCGCGCCGAAACCGTCGATGTGGCGGGCTTCCTGCGGTTGGCGGCGGCGCTGTAGGCGCTACCCCACGTCCTCCGCCATCAGCACATCGACGAACGGCGCGATCCACAGGTTGCGTTCCCGCCTCATCCGTTCGGCGTGGTAGATGTGGGCGAGGTCCGAGTAGGCCTTGTCGAAATCCTCGTTGAGGATGACGTAGTCAAAGGTCGCCCACTGGCTGACCTCATCCTTGGACCGGGCGATGCGCTGGGCGATGACCTCTTCGGTATCCTGCGACCGGGCATGCAGACGCCGGCTCATCTCCGCCAGCGAGGGCGGCAGGATATAGACCAGGACGCTGTCGTCCGGCGCCTTCTCATGGATGGTCATGGCGCCCTGGTAGTCGATGTCGAACAGCACGCTGACCCCGCGGTTCAAGGCCTCCATGATCGGCGCCTGGGGGCTGCCGTAGCAGTTGCCGTAGACCTCGGCCCACTCCAGGAACTCGTCCCGCTCGACCATGCCGTCAAAGGTCGGCCGATCGACGAAATGATAGTCCCGCCCCTCATGCTCGCCCGGACGCGGCTGACGGGTGGTGGCGGAGATCGACAGGTGCAGGTCCGAGTGGTCCGCAACCAGCCGCCGGGTCAGGGAAGTCTTGCCCACCCCGGACGGCGCCACGATCATCAGCAGGATGCCGCGGGTGCGGCGGACGTCACTCGACATTTTGAACCTGTTCACGAAACTGCTCGATCGTCGCCTTCAGCTCAAGACCGACCGTGGTCAAGGATGGCGTGGCCGACTTCGAGCAAAGGGTATTGGCCTCGCGCATGAATTCCTGGGTCAGGAAGTCCAGCCGCCGGCCCGCCGGACCCTCGCCGGTCAGTAGCGACCGGGCGGCGGCGACATGGCCGCCCAGCCGGTCAAGCTCTTCCCGCACATCCGCCTTCACCGCCATGGCGGCGGCTTCCTGCAGGATGCGCTCGGGGCTCGCGGCCTCGCCGGCCAGTTCGGTCAGACGCCGGGAGAAGCGATCGCGAATCACCGCCGGCTGCTCGCCGGCGATCTGTTCAGCCTGACCCACCAGGGTTTCCACCCGGTCCACCAGCCCGCCCAGCACCGGCGCCAGGGCCGCGCCCTCGTCCAGGCGCGCGGCCTTCAGCCCGTCCATCACGGTAGCGAGATCCGCCGCCATGGCCGCCTCGGCCGCCGCCCGTTCGTCGCCGTCGTCGCCCGCCTCGGCCGTCTCGATCACTCCGCGCAGGGCCAGCAGGCCATCGGCCCTCGGCGCCTTGGCCCGACCGTCCGCCACATAGGGGGCGATGGCCGCCAGATAACGGTCGATCTGCTGGGTGTTAATGGCGATGGCGCCGGCCGCCGCCTCGGCCCGCCGGGCCTGCAGGGTCAGCGACACCTGGCCCCGTTGGAACCGGGCCTGGCCGGCGTCCCTGGCCGTGCGCTCCAGCAGGTCGAACCCCGGCGGTCCCTTGAAACGGATCTCCAGGTTGCGTCCATTGACCGAACGCGCCTCCACCGCCCAGGTCCATGATCCGGACGCCCCTTCGACCCTGGCAAATCCGGTCATGCCGCTGAAGGCCATCAGTTTCCGGCCTTCTGCCGCTCAAGCTGGCGCAGCCGTTCGACATTGCGACCATGCTCCTCCAGCGACCCGGCGAAGGCGTGCCCGCCCGTGCCGTCGGCGACGAAGAACAGGTTGTCGCTGTCCGGGGGATCGAGCACGGCGGCCAGGGACGCCCGGCCCGGATTGGCGATCGGCGTCGGCGGCAGGCCGTCGATCTGATAGGTGCTGTAGGGGTTGGGCATGTCCAGCTCTGACCGGCGAAGCCCATGCCCCAGCGGCCGGCCCTTGGTCAGGCCGTAGATGATCGTCGGGTCGCTCTGCAGCCGGATGCCCCGGTTCAGCCGGTTGACGAACACCGAGGCGACCATCGGACGCTCCGAGGCGATGCCGGTCTCCTTCTCGACGATGGAGGCCAGGATCACCGCCTCGTCCTTGCTGGTCACCGGCAGGCCCGGCTTGCGCTTGGCCCACAGGGCGTCCAGCAGCTGGTCGCGCGCGTCCATCATCCGCTGCAGCACCGCCGCCCGCTCCTCGCCCCGCTCGAAATCATAGGTCTCGGGAAGGATGGCCCCCTCCGGCGGCGTCGCCACCTCGCCGGTAAGCGCCTCCTCCTTCATCAGCACCTCGACGGCCATCTCGGAGGTATAGCCCTCCGGAATGGTCACCTGGTGGCGCACCACCTTGCCGTCGCGGATATCGGCCAGCACCCGCGACATCGGCGCCCTGGACGGAAACTCATATTCCCCGGCCTTCAGCTTCGAGGTGACGCGGGTCACCTGGGCGGCGGCGATGAACACCGGCGCGGAGCGCACCACCCCGGCCCTCTGCAGGGCCGAGGCGATCTCGTTGAGCCCCGCCCCCCGCCGCAGAACCACCGAATGCACCGCAGCAGTCTTCGCCTCGGGGCCGGGCCCCTGATAGACCCAGACCGCCCACAGGGCGACGCCGGCCAGCACCAGGGCCAGGGTCAGGCCGGCGCTGAACGCCATGATCACCAGGCGGCGCAGAAAGCTCAGACCGCCCCCCCGGGCCTGACCCTTGGCCTTGCTCACGGGGCCCGTCGGAAGATCACGGCGGCGTTGGTCCCGCCGAACCCGAAGCTGTTGGACATGGCGATATCGATCTTCATCGGCCTGGCCGTATTGGGCACCAGGTCGAGGGAAGTTTCCATCTCCTGGTCGGTCAGGTTGATGGTGGGCGGGGCGATGTTGTCGCGGATGGCCAGGATCGAGAAGATCGCCTCGATCGCTCCGGCGGCGCCCAGCAGGTGCCCGGTCATCGACTTGGTCGAGCTCATCGCCTTGCCCTTGGCGTCGTCGCCGAGAAGGCGCTCGACGGCGCCCAGCTCAAGATAGTCGGCCATGGTCGAGGTGCCGTGGGCGTTGACGTAGTCGATGTCGCCCGGCGAAATCCCCGCATCCTTCACCGCCGCCTTCATGGCGCGATAGCCGCCGTCGCCGTCGCTGGCCGGGGCGGTGATGTGGTAGGCGTCGCCCGACAGGCCATAGCCGATCACCTCGGCGTAGATCTTCGCCCCGCGCGCCTTGGCGTGCTCATACTCTTCCAGCACCACCATCCCGGCGCCCTCGCCCATGACGAAGCCGGCCCGCTCCTTGTCATAGGGACGGGAGGCTTCGGTCGGACGGTCGTTGAAGTCGGTGGCCATGGCCCGGCAGGCGACGAAGCCGGCGATGCCGATGGGGCAGATCGAAGCCTCGGCCCCGCCGGCCACCATCACGTCGGCGTCGCCGTATTTGATCAGCCGCGTGGCGTCGCCAATGGCGTGGGCGCCGGTGGCGCAGGCTGTCACGACCGCGTGATTGGGCCCCTTGAAGCCGTAGCGGATCGAAACCTGGCCCGAGACAAGGTTGATCAGCGCCGAGGTGATGAAGAAGGGGCTGACCCGGCGCGGCCCTTTGTCACGCAGTTCCAGGGCGGTTTTTTCGATCGTCGCCAGGCCGCCGATGCCGGCGCCGATGATGACGCCGGTGCGTTCCTTGTCCTCGTCGGTCTCCGGAACCCAGCCCGAATCGCGCACCGCCTCGTCCGCCGCGGCCATGCCATAAAGGATGAAGTCGTCGACCTTGCGCTGTTCCTTGGGCGCCATGGTGCCGTTCGGATCGAAACTGCCCGGCACGTCGGGACCGCCGCCGCCGCGGCCATCGACGCGCGGCACCTCGAAGGCGATCTCGCAGCCGAAGCCTTCCGGATCAAAGGTCGTGATCCGGCCGGCGCCGGACTTGCCGGCCTTGATGCCTTCCCAACTGATCTCGACCCCTTGGCCGAGCGGGGTGAGAAGGCCCAGACCCGTGACGACTACGCGACGCATCCCGTCATACTCCCTGCCTTGACCGCGTCGGAGGGAGGGTTCGAACCGGCCCACCCGCCGAGGCGATCAACACGTTGAATTCCAAACACTTGAGCCTGACCTCAGGCCCGACCCCGAAACGAAGACCGCCGCGCGCATCAGGTGAAAGCCCATGCGGCGCGGCGGCCAAACGTATCGAAACTGGAAGGACGGGATCAGCCGCCCGTCTTCTCCGAAATGAACTTCACGGCGTCGCCGACCGTCTGAATATGTTCAGCGGCGTCATCCGGAATTTCGATATCGAATTCTTCCTCGAAAGCCATGACCAGCTCGACGTTGTCGAGGCTGTCGGCGCCGAGGTCGTCGATGAAGCTCGCCTTTTCGGTGACCTTCTCGGGATCGGCATCGAGATGTTCGATGACGATCTTACGCACACGCTCGAGAATGTCGGACATTCGCTATGGTCCCTCTTGGATCTTCTACGGTCCGAGCCAAGGTCGGCTGCGGAAATCGGGCTCTGGCTAGCACCTTTCTTTCGGGCTTGCCAGCATGAGAAATCGCCCCAGGGGGCCTAACATCTGCGTGTTCAGATCATCGCCATACCGCCGTTAACATGCAAGGTCTGACCGGTGACATAGGCCGCTTCCTGACTGGCCAGATAGACACAGGCCGCCGCCACGTCGGCGCCGGAACCCAGGCGGCCGGCCGGGATACGGGTGGTCAGGGCTGATTTCTGCGCTTCGTTGAGTTCATCCGTCATCGGGCTTTCGATAAAGCCGGGGGCGACGCAGTTGACGGTGATGTTGCGGCTGGCCACTTCCTGGGCCAGGGCCTTGGAAAAGCCGATCATCCCGGCCTTGGAGGCGGCATAGTTGGCCTGGCCGGGGTTGCCGGTGACCCCGACGATGGAGGTGATGCCGATGATCCGGCCCCAACGCCGCTTCATCATCCCCTTCAGGGTCGCCCGCGAAAGCCGGAAATAGGATTCCAGGTTCACCCGAATCACCTGCTCCCAATCCTCGTCCTTCATCCGCAGCATCAGCCCGTCACGGGTGATGCCGGCGTTGGCGACCAGGATGTCCAGCGGACTGCCGGCGGCGGCCTCGGCGGCGGCGACAAGGCCATCGACGCTATCCGGGTCGGACAGGTTGGCGGCTGCGGTCGACACCCGCTCGCCCAGCGCGCCGGCCACCTCGTCAAGCACCGCCTGCCGCGTACCCGACAGCACCACATGGGCGCCGGCCGCATGCAGCGCCCTGGCGATCTCCCCGCCGATGCCGCCAGTGGCGCCGGTGACGAGGGCGGTCTTGCCGGTAAGGTCGAACATCCAGACGACTTCCTCTTATCGTTGGGAGCCCAGCGGGCTCAGTCTACTGACGGCTTCAACCGCCATTGGTTCCGAAAATGTCAGCTTAACCGGTTCGTCAAAGAGATTGGCCCGCCCAGTGAGGTCGAACACCAAGGAGTTGCCAAGGACTTCCACGCTGCGGATTCCACCGTATTGACCGTGCGCCTGATCATTGACCTCAACGTAGTGATCGAACCCAAACCAGTCTTCTTCAGAACTCGCCGTTCGCAGCTGAACAAGCATATAGCCTGATCCATCGAGAAATTCCGCTGCGATTGTCGCCAACCCCGGCGATGATTCGTCCATCACCAGTCGTTGGCATAAGAACGCTGTCACAGCGACTTTGCGAACCCTTCCAGGTCCGCCGGCGTATTCAGCGGCGTCGCGGTCGCCGAGGGGACGCTGCGCTTGATCATTCCGGACAACACCTTGCCCGCCCCGGCCTCGGCGAAGCGGGTCACCCCGCCCTCTCCGGCCAGCCAGTCCATGGTCTCGCGCCAGCGCACCCGGCCCGTCACCTGCTCGACCAGCTGGCGGCGGATGGTTTCGGGATCATGCACCGGCCGGGCGGTGACATTGGCCACCAGCGGCGCGCGGGGGGCCAGCAGGGTGGCCCCGGCCAGGGCCTGCGCCATCTCATCGGCCGCCGGCTTCATCAGCGGGCAGTGGAAGGGGGCGGAGACGTTCAGGCGAATGGCCCGGGCGCCCAGTTCCTCGGCCTTCTCGATGGCCCGGTCGACCGCCGCCTTGGCGCCGGAGATCACCACATTGCCCAGATTGTTGTCGTTGGCCACGACGCAGACGCCGATCTTTGCGCCCTCGGCGGCGGCGGCCTCGGCCAGGGCCACGTCGGTCTGTTTGCCGATCAGGGAGGCCATGGCCCCCTCGCCGACCGGCACGGCCCGCTGCATGGCCTGGCCGCGCAGCTTCAAGAGCCGGGCGGCGTCGGTGACGGTCAGCGCTCCGGCGGCGGCAAGGGCGGAGTATTCGCCCAGGCTGTGACCGGCGACGAAGGCGGCGCGGTCAATGCCGACACCGAATTCCTTCTCCAGCGTGCGGGTCACCGCCAGGCTCACCGCCATCAGCGCCGGCTGGGCGTTCTCGGTCAGGGTCAGGTCTTCCTCTGGCCCCTCGCGCATCAGCCGCGACAGGTTCTGGCCCAGGGCCTCGTCGATCTCCTGGAAGACCTCGCGGGCGGCGGCGAAGGCCTCGGCGAGGTCGGCGCCCATGCCGACGGCCTGACTGCCCTGGCCGGGGAATACAAAGGCGAGTGTCATGCGAAAGCTCCGGTTGGCCCTTCAAATCGGCGCGCAGGGTTAGGCGAAAGCCCCGCGACCGGCAAGGGCGAGCCCCCCTAACGGGCCGTGCGGCGGGGCCGGGGCCGTGCAGAATGCCGCTGCCCCCACGGAGACCCCATGCCCCGCTTTCTCGCCGCCCGCCTCACGTCCCTGGCCCTCGCCGCCCTGCTTGTTCTTCCCGCCCCGGCCTTCGCCGCCGCACCGCCCGCCGTGGTCGCCGCGGTCAAGGCCTTCATCGCCGAGTCGGTCACCGACGGCATGAGCGCCGAGGAGTTGGCCGATCCGGTGGCCAACCCGCCGTGGCTGAAGGAAGCGCCGGCCAAGATGTTCAAACAGGTCGATATCAACGGCGACAAACTGCCCGACTGGAAGGTCGACTTCGGCCAGGCGCCCAACGGCTCCTACTTCTGCGGGACCGGCGGCTGCACCATCCAGCTCTACCTGGGCCAGGCCGACGGAACCTGGCGCATGGTCTTTTATAACCTTGTCCGCGAATTCAAGATGAGCGGCCCCAAGTCCGCCCGGATAATCGATGTGGATTTCCACGGGTCCGTCTGTGGCGGTTTCGGCGTTGAGGAATGCCCGCGCCGCTACGGCTGGGACAGCGCCACCGGCCGCCTGCTGGAACGGGTCAACAAGAAGGGCAGCGGCCTCCTCCGGTCCGGCGCCACACCGGCCATGCCGTTGAAGCCCGAGGACGCGCCCCAGGCCATCCGCGACGAACTCGACCGCCGCGACCTCGCCTGCAAGGCGGTCAAGGGGACCTACGACCGCAACGAAAGCACCTTCCTGGACATCCCGGACATCAACGGCGACGGCCTGCGCGACTGGGTTGTCGGAACCTGGGACTACTGCAGCTTTCCGGACGACGCCGCCGAGACGGACAGCCCCGCCCTGCCCCTCACCGTCTTCGTCACCGGCCCTTCCGGCCTGAGCAAGGCCCTTGAAAAGACCGGCGTCAGCTGGGAGATCGACATCGCCCGCACGCCGATGGCCTTCACGCTCATTCTCGAAAGCGACGCCTGCGGCCTGGGCTCCCCCTGTCCGCGCGAACCTCAAGTCTGGGACCCGGCCAGCGGGATGCTGAAACCCTCCCCATAACCGCCAGCCCCTTGCCACCGGCCCGCGGAGGACTAGCTTGCGCCGCAGTCGCCCTGGAGCCATCGCCATGAACCGCAACCTGATGTTTTCCGGGGCCATCGCCCTGGCCGTCGCCGCCGTCGCCGTGCCGGCCATGGCCGCCCTGAAGGTCGGGACCCAGGCGCCGGACTTCACCCTGCCCGGTTTCAAGGCCGGCGTGCCGATGACCTACAGCCTGGCCGAAGCCCGCAAGAAGGGTCCCGTGGTTGTCTACTTCTTCCCGGCGGCCTTCACCGGCGGCTGCGACCTGGAAGCCCACCTCTTCGCCGAGGCGGCAGACGACTACGCCAGGGAAGGCGCCTCCATCATCGGCGTCACCGCTGGATCAACCGAGAGGCTGAAGGAATTCTCCGCCGACAATCAGCGCTGCTCCGGCAAGTTCCCGGTCGTCGCCGACAAAGACGCCAAGGTCGCCAAACAGTGGAAGAGCACCCTTCCGGCCGGGATCTCCAACCGCACCTCCTACGTCATCGCCCCCGACGGCAAGGTGATCTACGTCCACAGCGAAATGAGCCCCAAGCAGCACGTCGATCTGACCCTGGCTGCCGTCCGTCAGTGGAAGGCCGGCAAGAAGGGCTAGCGGCTAGGACCTCTGACGGTCGGCGCCGATATCCACCGGCGGCTCGCAGCCGACCTTGGCGCAGAACCGGCCCTCGGCGTCCTCGATCACCTGCGACAGCAGGTCCGCCACGGCCTCGGATCCCGATCCGGGGCCGTTCCGCGACTTGGCCAGCACGGCCTGCCCCATCGGGCTCTCATAGAAGGTGACCAGGGCCTGCAGTTCGTCCTCGCTGTAGGTGGCCGCGTAGTTCCGGGTCAGTTGTTCAAGGTACCGCGGCATGGCGGCGGTAAGGGCCTCCCGCGTCGCCTCCTCCAGGGCCTTGGCCTCATCCGCCGGCATGTCCTGGCTTTCCTCGGCCACCATCGGACCCAGTCGGTCCAGGACGCTGGCCATGCTCTCGCTGACCTTCATCGCGGTCACATAGCGTTTGGAGAGGTCCATGGCCCGGGCCGAGACCTTTGGGGCGGTCGCGGGCGCGCCCTCCGCTGGAACCTTGTGGACGGACCCCGATTCCGCCGCGAAACCTGGCCCACCAGCGATCAGGCCGGCAAACACCCCGGCGACGAGAAGCAACCTGCGCATATCGACCCCCGAAAAGCTGATACTCCGCACAAGACGTTTCACGGGCTCGCGCAAACAACAATTGGACAGGGCGTCGCGGGGCCCATCCATTGACGCCAGAGTCCGAAATCGCGGGCAGTCTTCTTGCCGCCTGCTTGATTTGGTGCAGATACGACTGAATTTGAGGCGCTGCACCGCTGAAGCATGAGGGCGTGAGCTTGCCCGGCCCGACTCGCCCGCCCTGCCGATCGCCAGCCCGGCTTGCGTTTCTGCGGTCATCCCTGTATTAGCGCGCCCTCTCTTGGAAGGCGGTCTTGCGCGGATCCCTTACTGGCTGGGGGACTCTCCCCCGCCGACGCGCAGGATCCATCGGGATCGTCGGGCTTCCGCCGCCGCTCTCGCCGCCCTCCACACCGGAAGAAGGAAAACATGGCGCTTTACGAGCACGTGGTCATTGCGCGGCAGGATATCAGCCCGCAACAGGCCGAACAGATGAACGAGGACATGAAGGCCCTCATCGAAGGTCAAGGCGGCCATATCGCCAAGATCGAATACTGGGGCCTTCGCAACCTCACCTTCCGCATCAAGAAGAACCGCAAGGGTCACTATTCCCTTCTGGCCATCGACGCCCCGGCGCCGGCCGTGAAGGAAATGGAACGCCAGATGTCTCTCAACGAAGACGTCCTGCGCTACATGACCATCCGCGTCGAGGAACTGGACCTGGAGCTCAGCCCGGTCCTCGCCCGCCGCGACCGTGAGCGCGAGCGCCGCGACGACTTCGGCGGCGATCGCCCCGAGCGTGGCGACCGTCCTGAGCGCGGTGAACGCGGAGACCGTCCCGAACGCGCCGAGCGCGCTGAACGTCCGCAGGGAGACGACGCATGACCGATGCCGCTGAATCCGCCGGTCCGGCCGCCGGGGGCGCCCGCCGCCCCTTCTTCCGTCGCCGGAAGGTTTGCCCGTTCTCCGGCGCCAACGCCCCGAAGATCGACTACAAGGACGTCAAGCTCCTGCAGCGCTACATCTCCGAGCGCGGCAAGATCGTCCCCAGCCGCATCACCGCCGTCTCGGCCAAGAAGCAGCGTGAACTGGCCCGCGCCATCAAGCGCGCCCGCTTCCTCGCCCTGCTCCCCTACGTCGTGAAGTAGAGGAAACAGGACCGATGAAAGTCATTCTTCTCGAACGTGTCGAAGGCTGGGGCGCCCTCGGCGACGTGGTTCAGGTCAAGGACGGGTTCGCCCGTAACTTCCTGCTGCCGCGTTCCAAGGCCCTTCGCGCCACCTCCAACAACATCAAGGTCTTCGAAGGCCAGCGCGCCGACATCGAAGCCCGCAACGCCAAGGCCCGTGAAGTGGCTGGCCAGTCCGGCGAAAAGCTGGACGGGACCTCCTACATCATGATCCGTCAGGCTGGCGAAAGCGGCCAGCTTTACGGTTCGGTCTCCGGTCGCGACGTCGCCGACATGGTCAACGCCGAGGGCAGCAACCGGGTCGAACGGTCCATGGTTGTCCTCGACAAGCCGATCAAGACCCTGGGCGTTCACCCCGTGAAGGTGAAGCTGCATGCTGAGGTCACCGTCACGGTGAACATCAACATCGCCCGCAGCCAGGACGAAGCCGAGCGCCAGGCGCGCGGTGAAGACGTCATCGCCAGCCGCTTCGAAGACGAAGCCCGGGCTGACGCCGAAGCCGCCGCCGACCTTCTCGAAGGCGGCGCCGGCCAACAGGACCGCTTCGGCGACGAAGACTAGTCTTCCCGTCAGGCCATACGGAACACGGCGCGAGGAGCGATCCTCGCGCCGTTTTTCGTCTGGGTCCGGAGCGAGATTGACCGCTTTCGGACATCCACAGAGGGGGGCGACTTATCCCCGTTCATCGGCCGGGGCTGACGACTCTGCTCCGTCGCGTTAAGCTATCGGTAATCCATGTCCATCGTCCCCGCCCTCGACCTGCGCCCGGTCACGAGCGACCCGGCTCCGCAGCATATGCCCTCCAACATCGAGGCCGAGCAGGCTCTGCTGGGGGTCCTTCTGTATGACAACGCCGCCTATGAGCGGCTGAACGACCGGCTGGGCGGCAGCCATTTCTTCGAGCCGTTTCACCAACGCCTGTTCACGGCGATGGAGAACCACATCCGCAAGGGGCAGCTGGCCGAGCCCATCCTGCTAGCCGACGAGTTCCGAGCCGACCCCGCCTTTCAGGAACTGGGCGGCCTGCGCTACCTCGCCGACCTCGTCGACCGCGCCCCGCCGGCCGCCAACGCTCCCGACTATGCCCGGGTGGTCTATGAACTGGCCGTCCGTCGTGACCTGATCCGCATCGGCGGTGAAATCTCCGCCGAAGCCGGCGCGCCGGACGCCGAGCGCGACAGCCGGGACCAGATCGAACTGGCCGAACAGAAGCTCTACAATCTCGCCGAAAGCGGCACGGCCTCCACCGGCTTCATAAACTTCTCGGACGCCCTGCGCGGCGCGGTGGAGATGGCGGCCGAGGCCTACAGCCGCGACGGCGGCCTGGCCGGGATCTCCACCGGCCTCGTCGATCTCGACCAGAAGATGGGCGGCCTGCACCCTTCCGACCTGCTGATCCTGGCCGGCAGGCCGTCCATGGGGAAGACGGCCCTGGCCACCAACATCGCCTTCAGCGTGGCCAAGTCCTATGCCTGGGAGCCACAGCCCGACGGAACCAAGAAGACCGTCAGCGGCGGCGTCGTCGCCTTCTTCTCCCTGGAAATGAGCGCCGAACAGCTGGCCCTGCGCCTGCTGGCCGAAGCATCCGGCGTCTCCGGAGACCGTCTCCGCAAGGGCGAGATCGACGCCTCCGAGTTTGGCCGGGTTCGCGACGCGGCCATGGAGATCCAGGAGGCCCCCCTCTACATCGACGCCACCGGCGGCCTCTCCATCGCCAAGCTGGTCGCCCGCGCCCGCCGGCTGAAGCGCTCCGTCGGTCTGGATCTGATCGTCGTTGACTACCTGCAGCTGATCACCGGCGGCGAGGGCAAGAGCGACAACAGGGTCCAGGAAGTCAGCATGATCACCCAGGGCCTCAAAGCCCTGGCCAAGGAACTGTCCGTCCCCGTCCTGGCCCTGTCCCAGCTCTCCCGCCAGGTGGAAAACCGCGAGGACAAGCGGCCGCAGCTGTCCGACCTTCGCGAGTCCGGCTCGATCGAACAGGACGCCGACATGGTCATGTTCGTCTACCGCGAAAGCTACTACCTGGGCCGCGCCGAGCCGGACACCGCCGACAGCGTCAAGCACCTGGAATGGCAGGAAAAGATGGACCGCGTCGCCGGCATGGCCGAGGTGGTCATCGGCAAACAGCGTCACGGCCCCATCGGCACGGTGAAGCTGCACTTCAACGAAGACCTGACCAAGTTCGGCAACCTCGCCCGCGAAGGCCGTTTCGAGGTTCGCTAAAGGATTGTCCTTGACCCGGCCGGGGGCGACCAGGGCATTGTTTCAGGCAGGTCCCTAAGGGGTTGAGCACCGCACCTTGCCTGAGTTCAGTCCCACCGCGCCTTCCGCCGCCGCCCGCTCATCCGCCTTGCCCGCGAAGGCCTTGACCGGACCCACGGTGCGCAGCCGCCTGACGCTGATGGCCCTCAGCCTGGTGGCGCCGGCGGTTGTCCTGATGGTTCTGCTGGCCTGGACGACCTACCGCCAGAGCCAGCAGCGCTACGAACAGCAGCTCATCGCCACCACCCGCGCCCTGGCCGTCGCCACCGACCGTCAGATCGGTCAGGGCCAGATCACCCTCAAGGGTCTGGCCACCTCCCCGGCCCTGCGCGCCGGCGACTTCAAGGCGTTTGAAGCCCAGGCCCGTGACGCCATCGCCGGCCGCCCGGCCTGGATCGTCCTGGCCGAGCGCAACCGCCAGATTCTCAACACCCGCGCCGCGCCCGGCGCATCCCCTCCCCCACGAGGTCCCTCGCCGGAGGTTTGGGCGGAGCTGGAGAAGGGTGAGACCACCATCTCCAACCTGCGCAATGGCGCTCTGGTCCGTCGGCCGGTCGTCGGCATCCATATGCCGGTGATCATCAACGGTCAGCTCCATGCGCTGTCCTTCGTCCAGGAACCCTCGGCTTTCGAAAGCCTGTTCCGCGCCCAAGGCCTTCCGCCTACCTGGACCGGGGCAATTCTCGACCGCAACGCCGTGCTTCTGGCTCGGTCGAGGGCCAGCGACCAGATGCGGGGCCGCAAGGCCAGTCCGGACCTTCGGGCCGCCATGGCCAGGTCGGGCGACGGCGTCGTCCTGTCGCGAACCCTGGACGGAACCCCCACCCTGTCCGCCTTCAGCCGCTCCGACGACTATGGCTGGACCTTTGTCGTCGGCGTGCCGCGTCGGGAGGTCTTCGCCACGGCCTGGGGGTCGGTCATCGGCCTGTCGGCCGCTACCGGGACGTTGCTGATCCTCGGCCTGCTGCTGGCTTTGGCCTTCTCCCGACAGATCTCCCGGCAAGTCCGCAGCCTGGCCCAGGACGCGATGATCATCACCGACAACCAGATCGTCGGCTCGCAAGCCAACGATCTGTCTGAAATCGCCCAGGTTCGCGAGGCCCTGCACCGCGCCTCCATGTCCCTGCGCGCCCGCGAGGACGAACAAGCCGCCGCCGCCGCCCGCCAGAACGTGATGATCAACGAGTTGAACCATCGGGTGAAGAACACCCTGGCTATGGTCCAGTCCCTGGCGCGTCAGAGCCTGGCCAAGCTGGGGCCCGAGCCGGCGATCGACGCTTTCACCGAACGGCTGGTCGCGCTGTCGGAAGCCCATGACCTGCTGACCGAGCGAACCTGGCAGAACGCCGATCTGGGCGAGGTCGTCGCCCGCACCCTGGCCCCCTACGGCGAACGCGCCCGAAGGAGCGGCCCGGCGGTGACCCTGTCTCCCAACTCCGCGGTCACGCTCAGCATGGTCTTCCACGAACTGGCCACCAATGCCGTCAAGTATGGCGCCTTCTCCAATCAGAACGGCCGGGTCGATGTCCTCTGGAGCCAGTCCGGTGCGGAAGAGGCGCAAAGTCTGACCATCGTGTGGCGTGAACGAGGGGGGCCGCCGGTGCGGGCCCTGTCCACCGCCGGCTTCGGCTCCAAACTGATCAACGCCAGCATCAGGCACGAATTCGGCGGCGCCGTGCAGGTCGAGCCGCTGCCGTCCGGCCTGTGCTACAGCTTCATCCTGCCGGTCTCGCCCCGGCTGACCGGCCAGGCCGCCTGAGCGGCCTCCCCGAACCCGCTACGAACCCAACCGGCCCGTCGCGCGCCGTCATCGCGTTCAGTTTGCCTCCGGCTCAGGCGTGGACGCCGTTCCAGCCGACGGCGGCTCGGCGGCCGGCTCAGGCGCGCCCGCCACGGCACGCGCCACGCTGGCCATGAAGGCCTGACGGACCGGAAGCCGCTCGCGCGTGCTGGCGACCATCACCGCCACGGCATAGACCCGGCCATCAGGCGCGTAGATCAACCCGACATCGTTATAGCCCGTCGCCAGGGAACCCATCACCTGGCCCGTGCCGGTTTTGTGCGCCATCCGCCATCCCGGCGGCAGGCCGGCCCGAAGCCGCCCCGCCCCGGTGATGCTGCCCTCCATGATCTGCAGCATCAGGGCCGTGGACTCCGCGGACAGCAGCTCGCCCCGTTGCAGCCGGGCCAGAGCCAGGCTGACGCCCAGCGGCGTCGCCGCGTCCGGCGGATCGGCCAGATAGCGGGCCAGGGCCGCCCGTCGCGTCTCCACCGGCAGCGCCTCGCGGTCCTCCCAGAAGACCCGGCCGAAGGAATACTCCGGCCGCCAGGTCAGGCCGGCGGCGGCCGTCTGCATCGTCCGCTCGCCCGGCCCGAACCGCACCCCGTCCAGATTGCGCCCGACGATGGCCACCTCGACCGCGAAGGGTCCGCCTAGCCGCCGGATCAGGGCGTCGTTGGCGGCGTTGTCGCTGGTCCGCAGGGCGCCCTGCATCAGGCTCTCCAGCGTCGTGGTGTAGCCGGCGTCGCCGACATAGTCGCGGATCGGCTGGTGGAAGAGGCTCAGGTCCTCCTTGCGCACCGTCACCCGCTCATCCAGCGACAATTCCCCCCGGTCCCGCGCCGCCAGCACGGCCAGCGACACCCACAGCTTGCTGACGCTCTGCTGCGGCGAGGGATGATCGCCGTGATAGCTGACCGCCCAACCGGCCCCGACCTCCCGGACGGCGATCCCGACCTGCCCGTCGAACCCTTGGCCCAGGGCCTGGATCCGGGCGGCGAGGATGTCCCGCTCGCTGGGTGGCGGCTTCGGCGGCGGCGGAGGCGGACTCAGCCTCATCCCCGGCTCGGGCGGCGCCATCAGCCCGCCGGGCACGGCCATGGCCCCGCCCAGCATCACCGCTGCCAGAGGCGCCAGTCGCCAAAGTCGTGAAGAGGCCCCGCCCATGACGACATAAGACCACCGGAACGCCGCCCGGGCTATCCGGCCCCGACGATTTGGCGGGGGTGTGGCTCGGCTGGTAGATTCACTGGGCCGCCAACAGGGCGCCCAAGACAATGGAGCGGCCGGGGGGAATCGAACCCCCGACATTCAGCTTGGGAAGCTGACGTTCTACCTCTGAACTACGGCCGCATCCTCGGCATCGCCGGGGCGGCGCAACATAGACGATCCGCCCCGCCCCGCAACCCGCCGCGCAGGCGATTCTTGACGGGTCGCCGGTGCGGGCGCACGATCACTTCAAACAGATGTTGGGAGAGACGGTATGGCTGACGGCGAACACGGGCACGAGGCGCGCGCGCAATTCCATTCGATGGTCGAGAGCACCCAGGAAGACTGGGCCGTCATCGCCCAGGCCTCCGCCGAGTTCGGCCGCGGCCTGCCCGAACGGCTGATCGCCCATCTGAAGCTGCTGGAAGGCGACTGCGGCGGCTTCGTCGTCGATAGACTGGAGCACAGCCTGCAGACCGCCACCCGCGCCCACCAGGCCGGGATGGATGAGGAATATGTCGTCTGCGCCCTGCTGCACGACATCGGCGACACCCTCGGCCCCCGCAACCACGCCGATGTGGCTGCCGCCATCGTCCAGCCCTTCGTCTCGGAGCGGAACCACTGGATGGTCGCCAACCACGCCATCTTCCAGGGCTACTACTTCTTCCACCACCTGGGCCTGGACCGGAACATGCGCGACCAGTACCGCGGCCATCCGGACTTCGAATACACCGCCCAGTTCTGCCACCTGTTCGACCAGGAAGCCTTTGACCCCAGCTTCGTATCCATGCCGCTGGAAGCCTTCACCCCCATGCTGCAACGGGTGATGAGCACGCCGAAACGGTCGATCTACCTCCGGGAAAAGGCCGCCTGAGAGCCTTGGCGATGGGCGCGCCACGCGCGCGCCCAATTCACCCGGCCTGACGGCTAGAACCGCTCCGCCTTGATCCCCTTCTTCGCCAGCAGCGCCTGGACGCTGTCGTCGCCGATCAGGTGGGCCGAACCCACGGCCACGAAGCTGACGCCGCTGCCCTTCAGCCGTTCCGCCAGACTGTCGGCCCAGGCGGTGTTCCGGTTCAGCAGGATGATCCTGTAGAGCTCCGGATAGTCCTTGCGCATCGGCTCGACCAAATCGGTCTCAAGGCCCTTGATGTCGCCGTCCACCCAGTGTTGGACCAGGGAATCCAGGACCGTCGCCGTCTCATCGACCTCGTCAACCGCGCTCATCAGGAATTCGATCTGCAACGACTGCGGCAGGCCATCGAAGAAGCGCAGCTGCTGCTCGGCGGTCTCGAAGGCCTTGACCGGCTTTCCCGCGGCCTTGGCGTCCGCCTTGATCAGTTCGTCGACACCCTTGGTCGGGTCATAGCCGGCCTTCATCAGCGGCAGCACGCTCAGGGTCAGGCCCGCCATCCAGGGCTTGTAGGGATCCAGAGCGCTGGCAGGAAAGCCCAGCTTGCCGGCCGCGGCCTTGAGACGGCTCAGTTCGTCCGGGCTGAGCTTGCCGGACAACGGATTGGCCTGGTCCGTGCCGAGAGACTGGACCAGCCCCTGCATGGCCGCGGGGTCGTCGCCCTGGTCGATCTCGATCCACAGCTCGTCGGCCGACTTGATCGCGGTCTCGTATTTGGCCGACCGCCATTGGGTTTCCGGCTTCAGCACATGGACGGTGCCGAACAGATAGATGGTCGAATCCTTGTCGCGGATCACCCACATGGCGGGTTCGGCGAAGGCGGGCGAGGCGACAAGGACGAGCAGGCCGACCGCGAGGGTCGCGAGGGTCTTCAGTGGGCTGAACATTCAGGGCTCCTGGAGTCCGGGAAAGATTGGGTGGGGCCTATTGAAGGAAGGCGTCGACTTCGCGGGCGAAGGCGTCAGGCTGGTCGATCATCACGAAATGCAGGGCGCCATCGACGCGGACCAATCGCTTGTCCGGCAAGGCGTCGTAGTTGGTCTTGTAGATGCCGTCGATGAAGCTGGCGGCGAAACCCATGCTGTCGTCCTTGGCGTAGACCACGGTGACCGGCGTCTTGATCGAGGAGAGATCGGGCCGCAGGTCGGTGGTCATCACCTCATAGGTGACTTCGCCCAACACCGCCCGGTCGCTGGCCATGGACCAGGCGATGGCGTCTGCCTGGCCCTTCGGGTCCTTGACCAGCCGCTTCATGGTGTCGGTCTGAACCTTCAGCATCTGTTCGTCGGTCATTTCGGCGAAGGACTTGCGGACAGAGGCGGCCTGCGGCTCAATCGACTTGACCGTCGCATAGGGGGTTATCAGCACGCTGAAGAACGGCAGGGCGTCGACGATCATGATCCTTGAGACGCGCTCCGGATGCCGGTCGGCCAGGGCCAGGGCCGTGAAGCCGCCCATTGAATGGCCAATGACCGCCGGCCGGCCCAGCCCGTTGTCGGCAATGTAGGCGGCCAGTTCCTCGACCAGCCCGTCGACCACCGGCCCCTGGGCGTTGGCGCCGACCGGGGCGCCAGCAAATCCGTTCACCTGGACGATATGCAGGCGATAGCGGCCTTCCAGCCGCCGGGCGGTGTCGTCCCAGACGGCGCGGGAAGACCCCAGCCCGGGAACCAGGACGACATCCGGCCCCTGGCCGCGCACCTCGATGGTGAAGCGGGTCGGTTGGGCGGCTTGAACCACCAGTCCGGGAGCGAAGAAGCCCAGGATCAGGGCCAGGAGGCGCATGGTTTTGACGATCATCAGAAGGCTTCCAATCAGGCTATCACGACGGGCGCGAAGGTTTCAGGACAGTCCGCGGCGCATCGAGGTGACCGTCGAGGCGACCAGATAGAGACCCATCAGCAGGGTCATGATGTCCCAGCTGCTCAAGGTCGGGGCAAGGTCCAGCTTCTCCGCCACAGCCCAGAGAAACAACAGCCCCTGGAAAATCCAGAAACAGCTGGCGCCGGTCTCTGAAATCACCCGCCGAAACAGCTCATCCGACCGCCGCCAGAGGGTCAGGTTGACCATGGTCTGGACCAGGAAGGCGGCGACGACGCCCAGCATGGCGATGATGGCGATCGGAACCGGCGGCGCGCCCTTGTTCAGCACCGTCACCGCCACGGGCGCCGCCATCATCAGACCAGCGAGGGCGGAGACGAGGCCCTGCTGCCGATAGAAGGACGCCTGGGCCGAGGTGGCCGGCTTGGGGCTGTGCGGATCGACCATACGGCCGGCCGCCCGCCGATTGAAGCTCATCGCCAGGATGAGCATGCCCATCGCCAGCAGGCAGGCGGCGATCAAGCCGGCGGCGGCGTCCGACCAGCCCAGCTGAGTTGCATCAACCTGGGCGGCCTTGAGAACCCGGCCGACAAGGAAGCCGAGCCCGGCGCCGATAACAGCGCCGACGGCGGCCAGGATCACCTTGGTAAGCGACCGCTTGGGCAGGTCGGTAATGGCGTTCATAAGACGATTATCCTTGTGCTCGGAAGCAGGGCCGTCAGGCCGCTTCGTCGTCGAAGATGGTTTCGATGGACTGGCCGAACAGCCGGCCGATCTTGAAGGCCAGCGGCAGGCTGGGATCATACTTGCCGGTCTCGATGGCGTTGATGGTCTGGCGGGACACCTCCAGCCGGTCAGCCAGGTCCGCCTGGCTCCAGTCCCGTTCGGCCCGCAGCACCTTCAAGCGGTTCTTCATCAGCGGTACCTCCGCCAGACGAAGATCTGGGACAGCCCCATTGCTCCGCAGAAGAAGGGGAACATCAGAAAGCTGGGGACATGCGGAACGAGGTCGGCATTCTCCAGG
The DNA here is from genome assembly GCA_044239675.1 of Caulobacter sp. GTDB lineage: Bacteria > Pseudomonadota > Alphaproteobacteria > Caulobacterales > Caulobacteraceae > Caulobacter. Next base: position 54,217 of record JBIIAX010000001.1, on the reverse strand, counting down.
AAGCCCCAGACAGTGGTCGCCACCAGCAGGATACCGATCCCCCAGATCATCGATTCCACCAGGACCGCCCGGGGAAACTCGTCCTTCTCCTCCAGCAAATAGAGCCCCATCACCCCAATCGCCCCGATCAACGGCAGGGCGGGCGCCACGGCCAGGGCCCAGAGCAGCGGCCCCTTGGCGTCCAGTCCCTTCATGGCGAACAGCGCGCCCATCAGCACGACCACATAGAGGGCCATCAGCGGCATAAATCGCGCCATGTAGCGCTTGGCGGCCGGGGACATCGGGGTGTTGCGGACCACTTTGCGGCTCCCTGAGTTTGCTTTGACGATCAGCGGCCGCGGACCAGCCACCAGCCAGCCCAGACCAGGACATAGCCGACGAGCTGCAGGATCACGACGATGGCCATCCCGGTCAGCAGCAGGCCGGAATCTCCCGGCAGGATGGCGAACTGAGCCAGCGGAACGGCGTGGTCAGCGAACTGCAGTCCGGCCGCCAGGGCCAGGGCGACGCCCATGCCGATGGAGCCGCCCCAGAACCAGCCGGTCTTGTGGGCCTCTCGCACCGCTTCATCGACCGACACCCACCAGCGCCAGCTGATCCACATGCCCAGTCCGATGCCGGCCAGCGCCGCCAGCCCGACCACCACCCCGGGAAAGACCACGCCAAGCTTGGACGCGAACCCGGCGATGCCCCCCGCGATGACGCCGACGCCTAGCACCGACATCAGAAGAGTCCCGGCGCCGGGAGGCTTCTTGTGGGGCTTGTCGGCGAGGGACATGTCTTCTCTCCTTGTCGTTATGACAAGGAGACTTGTCTCATGCAGCACCAACGGATGTCAAGCGACCATGACACAAAGTTTGGGAAACACGACATGCCAATAGCCCTTCTCCCGCTTGTCGGGAGAAGGTGGCGGCGCAGCCGCCGGATGAGGGCAGCGCCGATCTAGCGTGATTGGTCAAGACGACGCGCGACGGACGGCCGCCCGCTGCGCCGCCCTCATCCGTCAGCCTGCGGCTGCCACCTTCTCCCGACAAGCGGGAGAAGGACTCGGTTGCCCTATTTCCAGGCCTTGAAGTGTTTCGACAGCTTCAGTCCCTGGCGCAGATAGTGGGATCCATCCTCGCCATACAGCCTGGCCGGCCGGGCGGTCAGCGGCTCGTAGACGAGGCGGGCCACCGTCTGTCCGTCCTCCAGCAGGAACGGCGTCTCATGACTGCGCACCTCCAGCACCCCCTTGGAACCGACCGAATCGGTCTCGGCCGTGCCGAACCCCGGGTCGAAGAAGCCGGCGTAGTGGACCCGGAACTCCCCGACCGAAGGGTCTATGGGCGTCATCTCGGCCGCCTGCAGCACCGGGATCTCGATGTCGTCCTTGGAGGCCAGGATATAGAACTCGTTGGGGTCGAGCAGCAGCTCGCCTCGGCGAGGCTCCAGCGCCTCCCAGAAGTCCCGCGGGTCGTGTCCGTCCTCCTTATCCAGGTCGATGACCCCGGCGTGGCGGCGGCCGCGGAAACCGGCCATGCCGCTGGAAAGATCGACCCCGACGCTACGGGTCTCCAGCAACGGCGGCCTACCGCGCTTCAGGCGCAGCTGGTTCAGCCGCGTCCCCGTCCGCACCAGCACCGAAAAGGTCTGCGGCGCGATTTCCAGATACAGCGGGCCGTCATAGCCAGGAACAACATCGTCGAAGGCCGGACCATGGTCGGTCAGCAGCCGCACGAAGACGTCCACCCGACCGGACGAACTCTTCGGGTTGCCTCGTGCCGAGACGCCTGGGGGCAGAGCCAGCCGCTCCTGGATCTCGGCGATATAGACGCAGCCCCGCTCCAGCACCGCGCCCCAGGTCAGGTCCAGCTCATGCATGGCCACGTCGGGCAAGCGTTCGCTGACCCTGCGTTTCAGCCCTGGCAGGAAGGAGGCGCGCACCCTCCAGACCCGCTCTCCCAACCGCAGGTCGAGACTGGCCGGCTGGACCTGGTCGGAATCAAAAGCCGTGAGCGACGTGATGGCGCCTTGCGCGATCAGGTCCTCAATGGATTGGCAGGGAAGAATCCCCGCAGACGGTGCTTCGTTCATTGTTGGCCCACACTCGCCGGACGCGCGGCGTCTGGCAAGGGTGTGGGCTGACGGAGCCCATGCCGCATCAGTTCGCGCGAACCCGGCCCGAAAGGACGGCGGCTGTCGCGGGCTGCCCCTATCCGTGGGCGATTGCGAGCAGGCCATAGAGAGCCATCGCCACGAAGGTGGCGCCGGCGAAGCCCAGCAGGCCGCAGAGAATGCCGGGGGTAATCAACGTCCGTCGATCGAAGGAAGCCGCCATGGCCGCCGCCGTCGTCGGACCGGCCACGCCGGCGATCGAGGCGACCAGAACCTCTGCAAGATCCGCCTTGAGCAGCCGGCCGGCGCCAAGCATCAGCACCAGGTGAATGGCCATCGCCAGCAGGATGAAGACGGCGACCCGTAGCGCCTCCCCGCCGAACTGCGTCAGGTCGACGTCGAACCCCAGGGTGCCGAAAAACAGGTACATCAGCATCGAACCGGCCTCGCGATCGCCGACCAGCCCTTCGATACGCCTGGGAAACAGGTTGGCGACGGCCAGGGCCGCCAGGGTGACAAGGATGATCAGGAACTGGGACAGATTGAACCAGCTCAGGAGGACCCCGCCCAGCGCATAGGTTGCGAACGCCGCCGCGACCAGAACCGAGAACGGCAGCACGTCCAGGCGCGCCGGAGCTGCGGATTGAGCCGCCTCCGGCGCCGTCACCGGCTGAGCCTCCAGTTCGGCCTCCGGGCGCCGTGGCAGAAGACGTTGCAGGAAAGGGCTGGCCGCCAGGACGCCCATGCTCATCAGATAGACGGTCATCACCGGCGCGCCGCCGGCCAGCATGGCGCTGAAGCGGGTAGGGTCGAGCTCGAGAGCATGGGCGACGGCCACGACGTTTACCGTTCCGCCGACGAGGTTGGCGGCCTGGACCGCGGCGATCTTGGCGCCGTCCCCGACCGGCACGACCAGCCAGGCGGTGACGATGCCGACCAGGCTGGTCGCCGCCCCAATCAGGTAGAGAACAAGAATGGAGCCGGTCTCGCGCAGGATCTGCCGAAGGTTGGCCCGCAGCAGCAGCATGAAGACTCCGACGGGCACCGCGACCTTGGCCAGCTCCGCATAGGCCGTCGCCTTGTGGGGCATCAGTCCGGTGTTGCTGAGGATCACGGCGCCGACCAGCATGACGGCGGGTCCAGGGAACAGCTTGCCCAGCCGGGTTCTCTCGATGGCGAAGGCCAGGACCAGCAGCGCCAGCAGGACCGCGATGATCAGGGCGGGCTGGTCGGCGCGGATCACGAGCCCGCCATCCGGTTGTGGCCGGCAAACAGACGTCCAGGCTTGATCATCGGCTTTTCGCCCCTCCCACCTTGCTGATTTCGGCGGTTGGCCCCGCCGTTCGGCGGCATCAAGACGATGGGCACGCCTCAGATCAATGGCCGCGGAGCCCTTGCCGGCCCTGGCAAAGCGGTTATCACGGATGTGATGGAGGGCCGGATGGTCAAGGAACACAGGTCGGTCAAGTCAGCCGAACGGACCCTGGCTCTGTTCGAGCTGTTCTCGCGCGAGCAGCGGCCGTTCACCGTCGGCCACATCTCCGAGGCGCTGAAAATGCCCCAGCCGAGCACCAGCATGCTGCTGCGGAACCTGACGGAGCTGGGGTATCTGGAATACGACCGGACGGCGCGGACGTTTGCCCCGAGTATCCGGGTGGCGCTGCTGGGCAGCTGGATCGACCGGCGGTTTGGCCAGGCGGGCGCCATCGGGGCCAGGCTGGATCGCCTCCAGCGAAAAGTCGGTGAGACCGCCTATCTGGCGATCCAGAACGGGGCCGCGGCGCAGTATGTGATCAGCCAGTGGCCCGAGGATCCCGACCGTTTGAAGATCGAGTCGGGCCAGTACCGCTCCTTGACCTGTTCCGCCCCCGGCCGGGTCCTGCTCAGTCTGAAGACCGACTCAGAGGCGCTGGGCTGGATCCGCCGCTGCAACGCCGAGGCGACGGAGGAGCGGTTCAAGGTCCGCGAATCCGATTGCCTCGACCTGCTCGCCCGCACCAGGGAAGACGGCTACGCGACCACTGAAGGCGACATCACACCGGGGCTCGGCGCCGTGGCGATGATCTGCAGCGCACCGATGGGCGGCATGCCGCTGGCCGTCGGCGTCGGCGGTCCCATTGAGCGGATGCGCCGGAAGCGCGAGGTGGTGATCGAAGCCCTGACCCGCTTCAAGGAAGGCGGCTGAGGGCGACGCGCCTCGGAGGCTCCATCACAGCTGTAATGGCCATCGACTACCACGCTCCTCACAACGACCTGATTTATAAGGATATTGCTGCCTCGTTCGATCGGACCACCTCCCTGAACCCGCCAGCCCTGCATCACAGATGTGATGGAGGCCTGTCGGGGGCTCACGCCCTCGGCCGCCGTTCGCTAGCTTCCTCCTCAACGGGGCGGCGTCAGACCGCCCGAGAGGGAGGCGGAAATGAAAATCGAACACCGCGCGTTGGGACGCGCCTACCGACTGGCCTTGCTGAGCGGCTGCGCCATGGCCATGGCGACCTCGGTCCACGCCCAGACGGCCCCTGAGACTCCATCCGACAATGCCGTGGACGAGGTGGTGGTCACCGGCTCCCACATTCGCGGAACCCCTGAGAACGCTTCCCTGCCGGTGGACGTCATCGGGCGGGACGAACTGGAAAAGCAGGGTGCCCCTTCCATGCTTGACCTGATCAAGGCTCTGCCGATCAGCAATGGGGTTCTGGGCGACACCAACCAGTTTGATCCCCGGGCCAATGGCGCGGAGGGCTCCGGCTCGATCAACCTTCGCGGCCTGGGGTCTGACCGCACCCTGGTGCTGCTCAATGGCCGCCGCATGGCCAGCAACCCCGTCGCCAACGGCGGGGGCGGCGTTGTCGACACCAACCTGATCCCCGTCGCCGCCATCGGCCGGGTCGAGATCCTCAAGGATGGCGCGGCCGCCACCTACGGCTCGGACGCCATCGCCGGCGTGGTCAATTTTATCACCCGCACCGGCCAGGACGGCGGCGAGCTCGGCATCGACTATCGCCACATCGACGGCTCCGACGGCGACTACACGGCCGGGCTCTCCTACGGCCTTAGCCTCGATCGCCTCGATCTGTTCGTCGCGGCCGGCTACCAGCACCGCTCCGAACTCCGCGTCCTGGAACGCGGTTTCGCCAACCCCGATTATCTGGAGAACCCCCAGGGCGGGTACACTGCGGTTGGCGGACCGGGCACATACATTCCGCTGGGCGCGGCCTTCACCGCCATCGGCGGCCCGCAGCGCGACGTGAACTGCGCCGCCCTCGACGGATTCGCCGGTTACAGCGGGACCACCCCGGTCTGCTATTCGCGCAGTACGCAGTTCGACAATCTGGTCGAGGACGAGAACCGCTACCAGCTGTTCGGATCAGCCAACTTCGAGATTAACGACAACCTCACCCTCTACGGCGAGGCCCTCTACGCCTACACCGACGTGCCGCACCGGGTGACCACGCCGTCGCAGTCCTTCAACCAGGCCCCGACCCTTGAAGCCTCCGCCGCTCCCAACCTGACCGGCCGCCTGTTCGTGCCCAGCAGCAACCCAGGCTACGCCAGCTACCTCGCCGCCAATCCAGGCATCTTCCCTGTGGGCGCCAGCGGCGTGCAACTGGTCGCCTACCGGCCCTTCTTCCTGGGCGGCAATCCGCTGTACGGCGGCACCGGCGGCGGCCAGGACTCCCGCGAGTACGAGGCCTTCCGTTTGTCCGGCGGCCTGAAGGGCGACTTCGGCAACGGGGTCGGCTTCGATTTCAGCCTGACCTACATGGAGAACGAAAGCCGCCGAACCATCTCCGATGTTCTGGTCAACCGGCTGGAACTGGCGCTGCGCGGCCTGGGCGGCCCCAATTGCGACAGCGCCCCCGCGACGCCAGGCATCCAGGGCGTGGCCGGCGTCGGCGGTTGCCAATACTTCAACCCCTTCTCGACGGCCATCGCCTCCAACAGCGCCACCGGCGCCGTCAACCCGCAGTTCAACGCCGCCGCGGTCAACAGCCGGGAGCTGGCGGCCTGGTTCTACAAGACCAACGCCCTGGAGGCCAAGACCACGCTTCTGGTCGCCGACCTGGTGTTCGACGGAGAAACCACCTTCGAGCTGTGGGGCGGCAAGGTCGGCTGGGCCCTCGGCGGCCAGTACCGGACCGACACCTACAAGACGGCCGTCGGCGATCTCTACAACACGGACAAGACGCCGTGCGTGGCGACGCCGGACTTCTTCGTCACCAACTGCGCCTCCCAGACTGGCCCCTTCGGCTTCATCGGCACGTCTCGTCCGACAGATCTCTCCGGCGACGTCTACGCCCTGTTCGGCGAACTCAGCCTGCCGATCACCGACAGCCTGAACATGCAGCTGGCGGCCCGCTATGAAGACTATGCCGGCGAGGTCGGCTCGACCTTCGACCCCAAGATCGCGCTGCGCTGGCAGGCGACCTCTTGGCTGGCCCTGCGCGGCTCTGTCGGCACCACCTTCCGGGGCCCGCCCCGCACGGCGCTGGACGCGAATCCCCAGGCCACACTGCAGCAGATTCGCGGCGTCTTCCGCACCGTCGATGTCTACGGCGATCCTGGACTGAAGCCGGAATCGGCCCTGACCTACAACGCCGGCGTGCTGTTTGAAGGCGGCGGCTTCCGGGGCTCCGTAGACTATTGGGGCTTTGATTTCGAGAACCCGATCGTCGCCGAACCAATCGGCGCCCTGGCCTCGGCCCTCTACCCGACCACCACCACCAACCGCTGCATGGACCCCGCCTACGCCGCGATCCGCGCCCGCTACAGTTTCAACGACCTGAACGGCAACGGCACCGACGACGACTGCGCCGCCGCCAACATCGCCCGGGTCCGCAGCCAGGTGATCAACGGCTCGCCGGTGAAGACCACCGGCCTGGACTTTTCCGCCGCCTATGTCTGGCCCGACGCCTTCGGCGGCAAGCTGACCATCGGCGCCGACGCCACCTATGTCCTCAACTACGACATCGACGCCTTGGCCATCGAAGGCATCCAGGTCTCCGCGCCGTTCGACGCCGCCGGCAAGCTCAATTACCAGACCACCGCCGTGCCGCTGCCCCAATGGCGGGGATCGGCCTATGCGGAGTTCAGCTCCGGTCCGCATGACCTGCGCTGGACCATCCGCTACGTCGACGGCTACGTCGATCAGCGGACCGACGTCTACGCCCCGTCGGTCAACAACAGCGCTGTCCCCGGCATCGCCGTGGCCCTGCCCCAGGGCAAGACCATCGACAGCACGGTCACCCACGACGTCACCTACCGGATCGAGCTGCCCTGGCGGCTGACCGCCTCGGCGACGATCGAGAACCTGTTCGACGCTGAGCCGTCCTTCGTCCGGCTGAATCTTTCCTACGACCCCTTCACCGGCAATCCGCTGGGTCGGACGATCAAGTTCGGACTGCGCAAGACGTTCTGACCCGCCGGGACCGCGATCCCATCCCGACGACTGTAGAGGCCCCCATGACCAACGATCCGCGCCCGCGCGCAACCCTCTGGCCCAAGGGCCGCCTCTACGAGGATTTCCACCTGGACCAGGTCTTCGAGCACCATTGGGGACGAACGGTGATCGAGGCCGACACCCTTCTCTTCACCACCCTGACGCTGTCGTTCAACCCGCTCTACGTGAACCGCGCCTACGCCCGGGCGCATGGCCATCCCGACATCGTCGTCAATCCCCAGTTGGTCTTCAACATCGTCCTGGGGCTCAGCGTCGAGGACTGCAGCGAGATCGGCGGGCCGTTCCTGGGCGTCTATGACCTGACCTACGACCGACCCGTCTATCCGGGCGCGACCATCACCGCCCGCAGCGTCACCACCGACGTCAGGCTGTCGGACAGCAACCCGGCCAACGGCATCGTCACCTGGCGCACCGAAGGTTTCGACGAGGATGGCCGGCGGCTGGTCGGCTTCCGTCGCTCCAACCTGGTCCGGCTTCGCCAGCCGGCGGAGGCGGCGTGATGGGAGATTTGGCCAGGCTGACCGGTACGGCAAACTACTTCGAGGCCTTCACGCCGGGGATGGTCATCCGCCATGCGCGCGGCAAGACAATAACCCCGCTGGAGAATGTGCTGATCACCAACATGGTGATGAACACCGCCCAGGGCCATTTCAACGAACACATGATGGCCGCCTCGCCCTTCGGCCACATCCTCAGCTACGGCGGGGTCAACTTCTCGCTGGTGCTCGGCCTGGCCTGCCAGGATTGCTGCGAGAACGCGCTGGCGGAACTGGGCCTGGACAACATCCGCCTGACCCGGCCGGTCACCCACGGCGACACCCTCTACGCTGTCAGCGAAGTCCTGGAGACTGGCCCCGCCGACCGCGAAGACGCCGGCGTCGTGGTCTTCCGCCACCACGGCTACAACCAGCGTGACGAACTGGTGGCCCAGGTCGAACGCCGGGTCCTGCTGAAACGCAAGAGCCATTGGGCGGACCAATGATCCTGACGCCCCAGTCCGAACCGTTCGGAGCCCTGCGCGACATCCGCATCATCGACCTGACCCAGATGTTGGCCGGTCCCTACGGCACGATGATGCTGGCCGACCACGGCGCCGACGTGGTCAAGGTCGAGCCTTTCGAGGGCGACATGACCCGCCGGGGCGGGCCGTTCATGGAAAGCGACTCCCAACAGCTGCTCGGCGGCTATTTCCAGAGCGTCGATCGCAACAAGAAGAGCGTCTGCCTGGACTTGAAGACCGAAGCCGGGCGGGAGGCCTTCAAGGCGCTGGTCCGCGACGCCGACGCGGTGACCGAGAACTTTCGCGCCGGAGTGATGGACCGCCTCGGCCTCAGTTACGAGACTCTCCGAGAGATCAATCCGCGTCTGGTCTATGGCGCCCTTCGCGGCTTCGGCGACCATCGCACGGGCGCCTCGCCGTATGTGAACTGGCCGGCCTTTGACGTGGTGGCCCAGGCGATGGGCGGCGTCATGGCCATCACCGGCCCGGACGCCGACACGCCCACCAAGATCGGGCCGGGCATCGGCGACATCATCCCCGGCATGATGCTGGCCTTCGGGGTGTTGGCGGCGGTCCACCACGCCCGGCGAACCGGCGAGGGACAGTTCGTCGATGTGGCGATGGTCGATTCGATGCTGGCGATATCGGAGCGGATGGTTTGGCAGAATTCGGTGCAGGGCCTTGTCCCGGGACCGGAGGGCAACCACCACCCCTTCCTCTGCCCCTTCGGCATGTTCCCGGTCTCCGACGGCTTCATCACCGTCGCCGCTCATCAGGACAACTTCTTCCAGATCCTCTGCCAGACGCTTGGCGCTGCGGCGCTCCTCGCCGACCCGCGCTTTTCCAGTCAGGACCAGCGCACCGCCCATCGGCGTGTCCTCATCGAAGCGCTCGACCGCCATACGCGGCGCTTCACCAAGGCCGCGCTGATGGACAGCCTGGGCGGGCGGATTCCCTTCGGGCCGGTGATGAACATCGCCGAGATCCGCGCGGATCCGCATTTCGCCGCGCGCGAGATGATCGTCGATGTCGAACAGCCCGGCGCGGGCTCGATCCGCATCGCCGGCGTGCCGATCAAGATGACCGCCACCCCCGGCGGCGTGCAACGTCGCAGTCCGCTGCTGGGCGAGGACACACTGCGCCAGCTGGGTCGCGCCGGACTCTCGGAGGCGGAAATCCAGGGCCTCGTCGAAGGCCGCGCGGCCCTGACCCTGCAAGCCAACCTCACGGAAAAACCACGCTCATGACCCGTATCCTTCGCCCCCGTCGCTCGCAGCTTTCCGTTCCCGGCAGCAGTGAGAAGATGCTCGGCAAGGCCGCCGAGTCCGCCGCCGATCACGTTTTCTGCGACCTCGAGGACGCCGTGGCGCCCAGCGCCAAGGTCGAGGCCCGCGACAAGATCGCCTGGGCGCTGAACAACCTCGACTGGACCGGCAAGACCCGCTGCGTACGGATCAATGATGTCACCACCGAATGGTGCCATGGCGACATCATCACCCTGGTCGAGAAGGCCGGGGCCAATATCGACACCATCATGCTGACCAAGCCGTTCAACGCGGCGGACGTCATGTTCCTCGACCGCATGCTGCTGCAGCTCGAGAAAAAGCTCGGCCTGGCACGGCCGATCGGCATCGAAGTGCTGATCGAAGAGGTTCAGGCCCTGCAGAACGTCGAGGAGATCGCCCGCTGCAGCCCGCGGATGGAGTGTCTGATCTTCGGCATGGGCGACTATTCCGGCTCTCAGGGCATCGACACCAAGGACATCGGCGAAACCGGGTCCTATCCCGGCGACATTTTCCACTACGCCCGGTTCCGCATCGCCATGGCCGCCCGCGCCGCAAAGCTCGACGCCGTCGACGGGCCCTATGCCAACTTCAGGAACGAGGAGGGCTATCGCACGGAGGCCCTGCGCGCTCGGTCCCTGGGCATGGTGGGCAAATGGGCGATCCATCCCGCCCAGATCGCGCCGGCAATCGAGGTCTTCTCGCCTGGTCCAGAGGAGGTGGCGCGGGCCCGCAGGACCGAGGCCGCCTACCGGGAGGCCGAGGCCCAGGGGCTCGGCGCGGTGCAGGTCGACGGGGTGATGATCGACGTGGCGGTGCTGCGGCTCGTGCAGAACACGCTCGACAAGGCCAACCTCTACGGCCTCTAGTGACCGGCCTTGTGACCGCCCTGCCCCAGCACCCAAACCCCCGCCCCGACCCCGAACAGCAGGATGGCGTCGGTCAGGCTGGTCGTCGCCGACAGACCGACGGGTGAGAACCGCTCGATCGGGTCGTGCAACACCAGCAGCACAAAGTTGAGCATGCCGAACAGCGCCAGGACGGCGGCGAAGACGCGGAAGATCAGGGTAATGGGCAAGGCGAATCTCCGGAGCGAGGCGGGCGCGCCGCTTTGTTAACCGTGAACACCAGTTCGGAGAACTTGGTTCCGTCAGTGATGTCGCCCAGCCGACACGGTGTCCTCGCCTTGTCGCCGCCGAGCGCCGGCTCGGGGTGTTTCCCTTGACCCGGCCCGGCCCGATGCGGTTCATGCGGCCCTCGCGCGAAGGAGGCCCCGATGGCCGAAGATCCCAATGACTGGCAGCCGGCGACCAAGCTGATCCGCGGCGGCCTCAACCGCAGCGGCTTCGGAGAAACGTCCGAGCCCATCTACCTGACCCAGAGCTTCGTCTACGACAGCGCCGCCGCCGCCGACGCGCGCTTCTCGGGCGAACAGCCGGGCTTCGTCTACAGCCGCTACGCCAACCCCACGACCCAGATGTTCGAGGAACGCCTGGCCCTGCTGGAAGGCGCGCAGTTCTGCCGCGCCGTGGCCAGCGGCATGGCCGCCGTCAACACCGCCCTGATGGGCCTGCTGAAGGCTGGAGATCACCTGGTCGCGGGCCGCGCCCTGTTCGGCTCCTGCAACTGGATCGTCTCCCAGTGGCTGCCCCGCTTCGGGGTCGAGACCACCTTCGTCGACGCCACCGACCTGAAAGCCTGGGAAGCGGCCATGCGGCCCAACACCAAGGTTGTGCTGATCGAATCGCCGGCCAATCCGCTGCTGGAGATCACCGACATCGCCGCCGTGGCGAAGATCGCCCATGCCGCCGGCGCCAGGGTCGTGGTCGACAACGTCTTCGCCACGCCCATCTTCCAGCAGCCGCTGAAACTGGGCGCCGACATCGTCGTCTATTCAGCGACCAAACATATCGACGGACAGGGCCGCGTCCTCGGCGGGGCCATCCTCGGCGATCATGAGCTGATGGAGGAAAGCTACCGTGACTTCCTGCGTCACACCGGCCCGGCGATCAGCCCCTTCAACGCCTGGGTCCTGCTCAAGGGCCTGGAGACGCTCGACCTGCGCGTCCGGCGGCAGACCGACACCGCCGCCGTCCTCGCCGACCTCATTGGGGAACACCCCAAGGTCGGTTCCATCCGCTACCCCGGCCGGGCCGATCATCCCCAGGCGGAGGTCGCCCGGGCGCAGATGAGCGGCTTTGGCAACCTGCTGGCCTTCGACCTCGGTTCGCGTGAGGCGGCATGGCGATTCCTCGACCGGTTGAACATCGTCGACATCAGCAACAACCTGGGCGATGCCAAGTCCATGGCGACTCATCCCTCCACCACCACCCACCGGGCCATGCCCGAAGAGAAGCGCCTTGAGATCGGTCTGACCGAGGGGTTCGTGCGGATGAGCGTCGGTCTGGAGGACGTCGCCGACCTCAGCCGCGACATCGCAAGGGCCCTGGACGCCGCATGAGACCCATCCGCAAACGTGGCACCATCGACAGCCCGGTTTACGAAGCGCGCACGCGCGACGTGGTCGTGCGGGTGAAAGCCATCTATGCGCCCGGCCAGTCCGACCCGATCGAGAACCGCTACTTCTGGAACTACACCGTCGAGATCGAGAACCACGGCGAGGACACCGTCCAGTTGGTCTCCCGCCGCTGGGTGATCACCGACGCCCAAAACCGCAGAGAGGAAGTCCGCGGCCAGGGCGTCGTCGGCGAACAGCCGATCCTGAAAGGTCGCGAGGCCTTCCGCTATGTCTCCGGCTGCCCGCTGGACACCCCGTCCGGGGTGATGAGCGGCGCCTACCAGATGCTGACCGACGACGGCGTCGCCTTCGAAGCCGCCATCCCGGAATTCTCGCTGCACCTGCCGGGCGCGTCGAAGCGGCTCAATTAGTTCCTCCCTCTAGGAGCGAAGCGACGCTGGGGGAGGGGGACCGCGCGCGCAGCGCGTGGTGGAGGGGGCAGCGCCGGCTTGTCCGGGTTCGCTCAGAGCAGGGTTAGCGCAGGCTTTCTTGACGCCAGCCGCCTCATACCCACCCTTCGCTCGCCCCAAAAAGGGGCGACCTCGCCCTCCCAACAAGTGGGAGGGACGGCCCCTAAACCGTCACGCCCGGCTCCAGCGCGTAAACCGTGCTGCAATACTCGCAAGTCACCCGAATCTTTCCATCCGGCTCAACCATGTCGGCCTTTTCCGCGTCGGTGAAGCTCTCGATCACCGTGGCGATCCGCTCTTCCGAACAGCGGCAGAAGGACTTCAAGGCCAGGGGCGTGAACACCCGCACGCCGTCTTCGTTGAACAGCCGCCACAGCAGCGTCTCCGCCGGGATCAGCGGGTCGACCAGCTCGTCCTCTCCCGTCGTCCCGAACAGGGCCTGGGCCCGGAACCAGGCGTCCTCGGTCGAGCCGCGTGTGTCATCGGAGGCGATGTTCTGGATCATCAGGCCACCGGCCCGCCAGGTCGGGCCCTCGCCGGTGTCGACCTGGCCAACGGCCAGCCGCACCCGTGTCGGCACCTGTTCGGACTGGGCGAAATACTGCTCGGCGCAGAGGGCCAGGGTCTCGCCCTCGATCTGGGTGATGCCCTGGTAGCGGTCCATGTCCGCCCCCTGATCCACCGTCATGATGAACAGGCCATCGCCCAGCAGGGTTCGCGCGCCCGGGCGGATGAACCCCTGGTTGACCTCGGCCACCCGGTCGGGATCGAACCGGCAATAGCCGCGGAACTGGCCGCTGGTGTCGTAGTCGCAGACCACATAGGTCACCGGCCCGTCGCCCTGGGCCTGGACGATCAGCCGGCCGTCGAACTTCAGGCTGGAGCCGACCAGGGCTGCCAGGGCGCAGGCCTCGCCCAGCAGGTTGGCGACCGGCTCGGGATAGTCGTGACGGGTCAGCACCTCATGGATCGAGGCCCCCAGCCGCGCCAGTCGCCCGCGCACGGGCCAGCCCTCGATCTGAAAGGTGGCGACGAGGTCGTCGGTCGGCGGCGATTGGGCGATTTCGGTCATGAGCGCGTCTAGATAGGCGCCCCTGCGAAAATTGCGAGGGGTATGATCCTCCTCCGAGCGAAGCTCGGGGGAGGGGGACCGCGCGCAGCGTGGTGGAGGGGGCAGCGCCGGCGGAAGAGTTTGCCAAGAATACAGTCGCAACAGCCGCATCAGAACGCGCTTCGCCTTGAAAGGCCGGCGCTGCCCCCTCCACCGCTTCGCGGTCCCCCTCCCCCGGCCTACGGCCGTAGGAGGATTTTCAGCGCCCCTTCCACTGCGGCGCGCGCTTCTGGGCAAACGCCATCGGCCCCTCGACGAAGTCTTCCGACTTGAACAGAGCCGAAACGGCCGGATACTTGAACTGCGCCTTCATCGCGTCCTGCAGCGAGGGGGTGTCCAGGCCGGTCATCACCGTCTCCTTGGAAGCGCGGATGGACATCGGGCTGCAGTCGGCGATCAGACCGGCCCATTTTCGGGCCTCGGCCATCAGCTCGGCGGCGGGAACCACGGCGTTGACGAAGCCCAGCCTCTCCCCTTCCGCCGCCCCGACCCTGCGGGCGGTGAGGATCATCCCCATGGCCCGCTTGAGGCCGATCTGACGCGGCAGGCGATGCAGGCCGCCGGCCACCGCGGCAAGGCCGACCTTGGGCTCCGGCAGGGCGAAGACGGCGGTCTCGGAGGCGATGATCAGATCACAGGCCAGGGCGATCTCGAATCCGCCGCCCATCGCCACGCCATTGACCGCGGCGATCAACGGCTTGGTCAGGTCGAAGCGGCTGTTCAGGCCGGCGAAGCCGGACGGCGGGCTGCCCATCTTGCCGCCCATGGCCTGGTGCTTCAGGTCGTTGCCGGCGGAGAAGGCGCGGTCGCCGGCCCCGGTGACAATGCCCACCCACTGGTCTGGATCGGCCGCGAAGGCGTTGAAGGCCTCGTCCAGCTCGAAGTGCATGGGCGAATGGAGGGCGTTCATCACCTCCGGCCGGTTGAGGGTAATGATGGTGATCGGCCCTTCGCGGTCGACCTTGATAAACTCATAGGCCATGCGCCTGCTCCCTGATGAATTGGCGCAGCTTGCGGCTCCTTCCCTTCCGTCCGTCAACGACAGACGGTCAGATCGCGGGCGTAGCGTTTCCAGTTTTCGACATAGTGGAAGGCCGATGCTTCCAGCACCCGGGCCTGGTCAGGGGTGACGGCCCGCACCACCTTGCCGGGCGCGCCCATGACCACGCTGTTATCGGGAATCTCCTTGCCCTCGGTGATCAGGCAATTGGCGCCGATCAGGCAGTTGCGGCCAATTTTCGCGCCATTGAGGATGATCGAGCCGATCCCGATCAACGTGCCGTCTCCGATCGTACAGCCGTGCAGCATCACCAGATGACCGATGGTGCAATTGGCGCCAATGTTCAGGGGCACGCCGTAGTCGGCATGAAGCACAGATCCATCCTGGACGTTGCTGTTCTCGCCGATGGTGATGGTGTCGGTGTCACCCCGCGCCGTCGCACCCCACCATACGCTGGCGTTCTTCTTTAGGATGACCGTACCCATCACCGATGCACTGGGCGCGATCCAGTATTCGCCCTCGGCGGGCAACGTCGGGCGGCGGTCGCCCAAAGCATAAACAGTCATCCGTGGACCCCATATATTCGAACTGAGCCCTTGCTTAACGGCTCATAAACCAAGTTAGCATCAATCTAGTCGGGCGATTCGAGGGGGCGTCAAAAACCTCTTACGATCCCGCCACGGGCGGCTTTCGCCCGTGAACTCCCGATGACGGAGAACTGGGTGTCGCGTCTGGTGCTTCGGCGGTCTCCCCCGCCGCCTCTTGTCGATATCGCAGGCGAGCCTCCAGGCCGCGCGCCTACCTTCCTCTCCGTGATCCTGACCCAAGGGCGAGCCATTCCGGCTTCGCCCTTTTTTATTGCCCCCTTTTCTATTGCCCCCGTGGAGGCTGTCCAATGACCAAGCGAGCCCTGAAGCGCACCGTTCGTGAAGGTGGATTTGAGTCGAACCAGTATGCGGAGGATTCCAAGGTCCGCCGCCTGCCGGTCGGCGCCGGCTGGTCACCGCTGGGAGGCCACGGACAGGAAGATCGGGACCAGGGATACCTCAAGACAATAAAACCCAAGTCCGACGGCCAGCAGGCGCTGATCGAGGCCATCGACGCCAAGAATCTGGTCATGGCCCTGGGTCCGGCCGGCACCGGCAAGACCTATCTGGCCATCGCCAAGGCCGTCGAGGCGCTGGAAGCCGGCAAGGTCGGCCGCATCGTCCTCTCCCGTCCCGCCGTCGAGGCCGGGGAATCGCTGGGCTACCTGCCGGGCGACCTGGAAGACAAGCTGGCCCCCTATCTCCGCCCCCTCTACGACGCCCTCTCCGACCGCCTGTCGATGAAACGGGTCCGGGCCTTGATGTCGGAGGGCCTGATCGAGATCGCCCCGGTCGGCTACATGCGCGGCCGCACCCTCAACAACGCCTTCGTGGTCATCGACGAGGCCCAGAACTGCACCTACGGCCAGCTGAAGATGTTGCTGACCCGCCTGGGCTGGCATTCGACCATGGTGGTCACCGGAGACCCGAACCAGTCCGACCTGCTGCCGGAGCTGTCCGGTCTGGCCGCTGTCGCCGACCGTTTCGAGGCCGTCGACAACATCGCCGTCGTCCGCCTGGCCGACGGCGACATCGTGCGTCATCCGCTGGTGGCCGAGATGCTGGGGGTTCTCTGACCGCCACAACCCTGAGGCTTGCGCGGCCGGTTGCCATCGGACCTCGCGCATAGCAGAACCCCCTTGGGCCATTGCCGGCCTGAGGGGGTTTTCATGCGCACTATCACTATTCTTGTCTGTGCCGTCGGAGCGCTGGTTTCCGGCTGCGTCAGCACCACAGCAGTTCCGCTGACCGCTGGCTCGGCAAGCGCCATGAGCGGACAATCCATCGCCCATACCACCCGCAAGAAGGCGGATTTCATCGCCATGACGCCAGGCAAGGCGTCCTTCGCCATGGTCGGCGCCTTCGCCATGATCGCCGCGGGCAACGATCTGGTCGCTCGGAACAATATCGAAGACCCCGCCGCCGGAATCGGCGCCGACCTTGCCCGGGCCCTCTCCTCCGCCAAGGGGGCGACTGTTGTCGAGGCGCCGGTCGTCGTGCAGAACGGCAAGCCTGAAGACCTCGCCGCCAGCGTCGGGGCCCGCTATGTGGTCGACGTCGCCACTATCGGCTGGAGCTACGTCTACCAACCGTCCGACTGGACCGCATTCTCCGTCAGCTACAGCTCTCAGCTGCGGGTGATTGATACCCAGACCAAGGTCGTGGTGGCCAAAGGCGCTTGCGGGTGGACTACGCCGAAGACCGAGAAATTGCCCACTCAGGAAGCCCTGCTGGCCGATGGCGCGGCCTTGCTGAAATCACAGTTGGCGACGGCCGCCGCCGAATGCACGGCCGCCTACAAGCGGGACATCTTGGGAGGCCTCTGATTATGCGACGCCCTTCGCTTAACGAAAGTCGGGATAACGGCTGTCGAGGATTGTTTTTAAAAACAACCCACTCCAGATAGAGGTCGGGCGAGGGGCCGATCGCCGTTTCCACTTCGCGAGACGAGCCGCCATGACCAGGACCCGCCCCTTCGGCAGAAACTACGCCTTCGTCGCCCTGGCGGCGGTCTTTCTGTCGCTGATGGTCGCCGCCGCAATGCGGTCGGCGCCGGGCGTGCTGATCCTGCCGCTGGAGAAGGCGTTCGGCTGGGATCGGGGGACCATCTCCCTGGGCGCCGCCGTCGGCATCTTCCTCTATGGCCTGACCGGCCCCTTCGCCGCCGCGCTGATGCAGTCGTTCGGCGTGCGCCGGACCCTGGTCTGCGCCCTGCTGCTGATGTCGCTGTCCACCGGCCTCAGCCTTTTCATGACGCAGGCTTGGCAGTTCATCGCCACCTGGGGCGTCATGGCGGGCCTGGGCAGCGGCGCGGTGGCCATGGTGCTGGGGGCCACGGTGGTCAATCGCTGGTTCGTCAGCCACCGGGGCCTGATGATGGGCCTGCTCAGCGCTTCCGCCGCCACGGGATCGCTGGTCTTCCTGCCCGGCATGGCCGCCCTGGCCCAGAGCGGCGGCTGGCAGCCGGTCGCCATCGTCATCACCCTCGCCACGGGCGTCCTCGCCCCCATCGCCTTCCTCTTGCTGCCCGAACGGCCCAGCGACATCGGCCTCACCCGCTTCGGCGCCGGCCCCGACGATCAGCCGCCCAGGTCCGCCTCCGCCCGCGTGGCCCTGACCGGCGCCTTCACCGCCCTGGCGCGCGCCTCCAGGGTCCCGACCTTCTGGCTATTGTTCGGCAGCTTTTTCATCTGCGGCCTGACCACCAACGGTCTGGTCGGGGTCCATATGATCTCGCTCTGCATGGACCGGGGCCTGCCGGAGGTTCGCGCGGCGGGTCTGCTGGCCCTGATGGGACTCTTCGACCTGATCGGTACCACCGCCTCCGGCTGGCTCACCGACCGCTATGATCCCCGCAAGCTGCTGTTCATCTACTACGCCTTCCGGGGCCTCTCGCTGATCGCCCTGCCCTTCCTGTCGTTCGACATGATCAGCCTGACCGTCTTCGCCGTCTTCTATGGCCTGGACTGGATCGCCACCGTGCCGCCGACAGCCAAGCTCGCCACCGAGACGTTCGGCGACGAAGACGGCCCCATCGTCTTTGGCTGGATCGCCGCCGGCCATCAGATCGGCGCGGCCTCCGCCGCCTTCGGCGCCGGCGCCTGGCGCGCCTCGCAGGGCCGCTATCTCGAGGCCTTCGTGGTCGCCGGCGCCGCGGCCCTGACCGCCGCCGTCGCCTCCCTGCTGGTGAAGCGAATGCAGGCGAGGCCTTTGCGGGCTTGAGCCGCGCGGCCGTTCCTGTGCAAGCTCCGCCTCCCTGAAGAGACGCTGGAGAGACCTGCCCGTGACCACCGCCGCACCGATCTCCAGGGTCGAGCTGACCATCCGCAGCCTGATCCTGGGCGTCCTGATCACCCTGGTGTTCACCGCCGCCAACGTCTTCCTGGGGCTGAAGGTGGGCCTGACCTTCGCCTCTTCGATTCCGGCCGCGGTCATCTCCATGGCGGTGCTGCGCCTCTTCAAGGGCGGCACCATCTGGGAAAACAACATCGTCCAGACGGTGGCCTCCTCGGCCGGCACCCTCTCCTCGATCATCTTCGTCCTGCCGGGGCTGGTGATGGTCGGCTGGTGGAGCGGCTTCCCCTTCTGGACCTCCTTCGCCGTCTGCGCGATCGGCGGCATCCTCGGGGTGATGTATTCCATCCCGCTTCGCCGGGCCCTGGTCACCCATTCCGATCTCCCCTATCCCGAGGGCGTCGCCGCCGCCGAGGTGCTCAAGGTCGGATCGGGGTCCGGTGAAAAGGCCGCCGAGGCGGTCGCCGAGGGCAAGGCCGGCGTTCGTGTCGTGCTGGTCGCCTCCATCGTTTCGGCCCTGCTGGCCGTGGTCACCGCCACGAAGCTGGCGGCGGCCGAGTTCACCAAATTCTTCAAGGTTGGGGGCGGCGTCGGCGCGGCCGGAACCTCCTTCTCCCTGGCCCTGTTCGGGGCCGGCCACCTGGTCGGCATCACCGTTGGCGTCGCCATGTTCATCGGCCTGGTCATCGCCTGGGGCATCGCCACCCCGATCCTGACAGCATCCCTGCCCTTGACCGGCGACATAGGCGCGATCGCCACTGGCGTCTGGCGCACCAAGGTCCGCTTCATGGGCGCCGGCGCCATCGGCGTCGCCGCCCTCTGGACCCTCGGCCGCCTCGCCGCCCCGCTGTGGACCGGCCTGGTAAGCGCGCTCGCCGCCCAGGCCCAGCGCAAAGCCGGCGGCTCCGCTTCCCTCGATATCACCGAGCGCGACATCCCCATCGGCGTCGTCGCCTCGGTCAGCGTCCTGGCGCTCGCGCCCTTGGCCTGGCTGCTCTATTCCTTCCTGACCACCGCGACCACCGCCGGTTCCGGCCTGATGGGCCCAGGGGTCGTCGTCCTCATCGCCGCCGCCCTGGTCTATATCGTGCTGGTCGGATTCCTGGTCGCCGCCATCTGCGGCTACATGGCCGGCCTGATCGGCTCATCCAACAGCCCACTCTCCGGAGTCGGCATCCTGGCGGTGCTGGGCGCCGCCCTGCTGCTGGTCATGGCCAAGTCCAGCCTGCCCGCCGACGCCGGCCCCGTGCTGGTCGCCTTTGCCCTGTTCGTCACCGCCGTGGTCTTCGCAGTCGCCACCATCGCCAATGACAATCTGCAGGACCTGAAGACCGGGCAGCTGGTCGGCGCCACCCCGTGGAAACAGCAGGCGGCCCTGATCGTCGGCGTTATCGCCGGCGCCCTGGTCATCCCGCCGATCCTCAGTCTGCTCAACACCGCCTACGGCTTCGCCGGCGTGGCCGGCGCAGGCCCCGACGCCCTGCCCGCCCCTCAGGCGACGCTGATCTCCGCCCTGGCGAAGGGAGTCCTGCAGGGCGACCTCGACTGGGGCCTGATCGGCATCGGCTGCCTGATCGGCGCCGGCATCGTCGCCGTCGATGAGGTGCTGCGCCTGACCGGCCGGTTCCGGCTTCCGCCGCTCGCCGTGGCCATGGGCATCTACCTGCCCATGACCACCACCGCGCCCGTGGTCATCGGCGCGGTCAGCGGCTGGGCCTTCGACCGCTGGGCCAATGGCAAGCCGCAGGGCGAGGCCATCAAGCGGATGGGCGTCCTGCTCGCCTCGGGCCTGATCGTCGGCGAAAGCCTCATGGGCATCGCCCTGGCCGCCGTCATCGTCATCACCGGCAGCCAGACCCCCATCGCCCTGGTCGGCGACGCCTTCGAAGGCCCCGGCATCCTCATCGGCCTGGCCCTCTTCATCCTGACTGTCGGCGGACTCTACGCCTACAGCGCCGCCCAGGGCCGCAAGGCGGTCCAACCGTGAGGCTGTTCCCCACCCTGGCGCTCGTCCTCGCCCTCGCCCTCGCCGCCTGCGGCCAGCCGGCCGGCACGTCTGGGGGCAAGCCCGGCAAGCCGGACACCTTCCGCAACATCCGGGTGCTGGTCGGCGGCGACGCGAAGACCCGCACCGCCCTCCACCTCGCCGTGCTGCATGAAGCCCAGGGCCTGACCATCACCGGCCACAAGGTCGGCCTGGCGCCCGACGCGGTGGATGGACCGATCTTCAACTTCCAGACCCTGGCGGCCTGCGAACCGGCCATCGACAGCCTCCGCCGCCTGCTGACCCGCATCGATCCGGCCGTGACCATCACCGAGATGGTCTGCACAACCCGCAAGACCAGCTCGATCAAGCGGCCTCAATAGGCTCCAGCCATCCCCGATAGCGGACGATCCGGCCGCAGAGCGGATGACCGATGTCGACATGGAAGCGGAAGCGACCGTCCTCCTCACGCTCATGGGCCGTGATCCTCGGCATCAGCCACGGCGGCATGGGGAGGCCAAACGCCGTCCAACGCCGGATGACCAGACGCATCCGCCCCTCGTCCATGACCATGGCCATGCCGCAGGCCAGCGGTCCGAACGCCTCGACCACCAATCCGAACGATGGGCCCGTTCCGGCGTACTGAAGGCTATGGAAGCTCTGCTCGCCGAAGGTCCGGGTCCAGACCTCGGCCTTACCGCACCGCTCGAAGGTCACCGTTACCGGGGTTTCGGCAACGGCCTTGGGGAAGCCGATCACGGCGGCGATCAACGCCGACAGTGGCCCGCGCCCGCGCTCGACGCTGGCTCGACCCTTCGCGGTCAGAGTCCCGACGCTGAAATCATGCATCGCCCGCACCGCTGGCGGCAAAGCCTCGAAACCCGGCCCCAGGGCCTGGCGATAGACCGGTTCCTCAGCCGCAGCCGCCTCGCGCACCCCTGTGCTGATCCGCTTGGCCCCGAAGAAGACCTCGAAGTCCTCCAGTTCCAGATCTTGGTCGGCCGCTCGCGCGCCCGTCGCCGGCGCCCGGCCATCCAGCAGCCCGCGGATGATGGCGGCGGAGGCCACAGACGGAATCACCGGCCCATCGTCGCGCTCGGCGATCAGATGCCAGGTCCGGGCGCGCACTGCCCCCGTCTCGTCCAACCCCTCGACCGCGACAAACATCCCGCCGCGGTGCTCGCCCCAGTGAACCAGGCTGATCACCCGGTGAAACAGTCCCGCCAGCGGCGACAGCGTCGGGATCAGCTGCCAGCTGACCAGCCGCGCCGCCAGGCTGAACAGGCTGTGGAACAGCGCCGGGCGCGGGCCGGCCCCGAACCAGATGTCGCCGATCTGGGGCCACTGCCGGGGCAGCAATGTCAGGTCCGGCACCTCGACCAGGCTGAACCGGGTGCTCTGCAACGGGACCACGCCTGGCGGCGCGATGACCACCCGCCGGCTCTCGACCAGCGCCGGCGCCGCGAAGACCTCGCCATCCTTCAGCCGCTGCACTGGACGCCCGGCATAGGCCGCCAGGGCCCGAACCACATTCTCGCCGACCCCCGCATGCGGCGACGGCGCGATCCCCGCCGCCACCGACCGCACCGACCGCCAGCCCTTGGTCATCCGCCGCACCGCGGCCGCCGTCAGGGCCGGACAGGTGCTCAAGCCGGAAAGCGCGAACACGCCTCTGGCCTTCGCGGCCTCGTCGAACTGTCCGACGCCCAGCACGAAGTCCGCTCCATCCGCCAGGTCGAGATAGTGGATGCCGCCCGCGATACAGGCCTCGACCAGCTTCCACGGCGCCGCGCCATAGCCCTGGAACGGCCCGGTCGCATCGACCACCAGGTCCGGCGCGCAGGCCGTAAGTTGGGCGGCCAGGTCCCCTTCCCGGTCGAACCGCGTCGGAACCAGCTTCGCGGCGGAGGGAAGGCCTTCGCAAAAGGCCCGGGCCTTCTCCAGCGACCGCCCGGCGATCAGCAGGGTCAGTCGCGCCTCGTCCGCCAGCAGTCCAGCCAGGCGGCCGCCGAATACGCCATAGCCGCCGACGATGAGAACCCTCACCCCAGCACCCGGTCCCGCATCGCCGGATCGGGCCGGTAGCAGACCGCGCTCCGCCCGAAGATCCTCATCCGGTTACGCGCCACCAGGTCATAGGCGGCGTCGATCAGTCCCCTGGGCAGAAGCCTCGCGGCGCCCGCGACCCGCCAGGGCCAACCCAGCAGCGTCGCCATTCGGATCGTTCCGTCGGCCTTGAACCGCGCCACGCCGCCTTCCAGCAGGATGTTGGTCTCATAGTCGGCGGGGTCGAGCCCGTAATGCCGGTAAAGCGCCTCGCCCAGCGGCGTCTGGGCCGGCGCCAGCCTGAACACGCCCCGCCTGTCCCAACGCAGCACAAGCCTTGCCCAGCCGCTGCAGAAGACGCAGTGGCCGTCGAAAATGATGATCGGTTTGTCGTCGGGAAAGGCCGGAACGGCGGGGTCGTCGCGATAGCTGAACGGCCGTCGCGACGCCAATGGACTACTCGAGGTCTTCGGCCAGGATGGCCATCTCGAACATGTAGGAGCCGTCCTCGTCCTCATCGACGTAGATCACGCCGATGAATTCGCCCTTCAGCTCGACCTCGGCCGAATCCTTCTGTTTGCGCGCCTTCACCGCCACGTGCGGGTTGCCGAAGGTGCGCTTCAGGTGGGCTTCGATCTTCTTGATTTCGACGTCTTCCACGGGGAACGCTCCGGTCGGCAGGCAGGGTCAAACAGTGGCGCGGAACCTAGTCGGCCTCGCGCCGGGCGCAACCCCCAAAAGCGTCAGATGACGTAGTCGTACACAACGTCGGCCAGGGTATGATCCATGGTCCGCGCCGGCTCTTCGCAGGTGGGGCAGTTGACCAGCCGGGCCGGGACCCCGGCCGCGGTGCAGTGCGCCGGCACGGGTTTGAGCACCACTGAGCCTGACGCGACCTTGGCGTAGTCGCCGATGGTGATGTTGCCCAGGACCTTTGCCCCGGCGCCCAGCAGCACCCCCTTGCCGATCTTCGGGTGGCGGTCGCCGCGCTCGGCCCCGGTCCCGCCCAGGGTCACGCCGTGCAGCATGGAGACATCGTCGCCGACCACCGCCGTCTCGCCGATGACGATGCTGGTGCCATGGTCGAAGAATAGACCGGACCCCAGCTTGGCGTTGGGATGGATATCGACCTGGAAGATCTCGCTCATCCGGCTCTGCAGATAGAAGGCCAGGGTGTCGCGGCCGTGGATCCACATCCAGTGGGCGACCCTCTGGGTCTGGATGGCCATGAACCCCTTGAAGAACAGGAAGGGCTGGACATAGCCCTTGCAGGCGGGATCCCGCTCGAACACCGCCCGCAGGTCGGCCTCGGCCGCCGCGATGATCGAGGGATCGGCCTCAAAGGCTTCCTCCGCGAATTCCCGGGCGCTCATCGCCCGAAGCTCCTGGTCGCCCAGCTTCCGCGCGATCTGGTAGGACAGGGCGTCCGCCAGCCGATGGTGCGACAACACCACCGAATTCAGCAGGCTGGCCAGCGCCGGCTCTTCGCGCGACGCCCGCTCCGCCTCGTTGCGAAGCGCGGCCCAGACCGGCGGCGGAGACTGCGCCGCGACCACTTCAAGATGCTTGGCCATCGCGGCCTCCCTCTAAGCTGGGATCAGTCTAGCACAAGTCTGGCCAGTTGATCGTTAAGCTCGCCCTTTGACGCCATATGGTGAACCCGCAGCAACATCGCCACTGTCAGGGCGTCTTCAATATGCCCGGCGGCGGCCGCCGCCAGGGCTTCGCCGAAGGGAACGCGCCGGATGGCGAAATCCTCCGTCGGATCGGGATCCTTTTCGACCGGCGTCAGTCCGCTCGCCAGGTAACCAAACGCCCGCTCATTGGTCACGGAATTGGACAGCTGCAGCCGCAGCACCAGTCGCCAGTCCGCCGCCTCCAGGCCCGCCTCCTCGCGCAGCTCCCGCCGGGCTCCGTCCAGGGGGTCTTCTCCCATCGGCCCGCCGCCTTCCGGGATCTCCCAGGAATAGCCCAGGATAAAGCGGTTCTGACCCACCAGGGTCACCGTCCCGTCGTCGTGCAGCGGCAGTACCGCCAGGGCCAGGTTCTTGAACTCGACCACCCCATAGAGGGCCGGCCGCCCTGTCGGGGCCACGGCGTCGAACTCCCGGACCGTCAGCCAGGGGTTGTCGTAGATCAGCCGCTCGGCATTTCGCCGCCAAGGGCGCCCATGCGCCTTCATCCAGCCGGGTTTGCCGGTCATGCTTTCAGATCCTGACATTGCGTGTTCGCGCCGTGCGACTTAGACCTAATGCGTTCCAGGCAGAAAGGCGCCGCCCATGATGAAGGCCCTGATCCCCCTCGTCGCGGCCCTCGCGGGCGCCATACTGGCTGGCCCGGTCCAGGCGGCCGACATCAAGTTGAACCGCCAGGCCGTGCTCGACCTGGCCAGGAGCGATAAGCTGCTGTGCAGCGACTGGCGCGCCAAGGACGCCAGCTGCGGCGACATCGGTTTCATGGACGTGGTCAGCGATAGCCAGATCCGCCAGACCTATCGCTATCAGCTGTCCATCGAACCCAACCTTCAGGTGCTGATCCAGGAGACCAGCACCCTGGACGGCGACGCCCTCTGTTCAACCTTCCGCTATGACGCCCTGGACCTGATCGTGCTGCTCGACGGCCAACCGGCGCCGGACGAACAGTCACTCGCCATCGGGGCCCTTTTCCAGCAATCGATGGCCGAGTTTGAGGGCAAACGCGCCTGCGAGACCTTCGCCCGGGACGCCGCCACCGGCGAAGTGCACAGCACCGTCACCCTCGACGGGCGGCCTGAGCCGACCCTCGATTCCACCTACCGTCTGCTGGCCCCCGCTGACCGCATCCATCTTCGCCCGGCCGACCAGGGCGAGGATCCGGGCCGACTGGAGACCTGATCCTGACCATTCCCGCGGCGCCCCAATTCGCCGACGTCCTGCCGATCGCCCCTTCGCCCGAAGTGTTGGCGTTTCTCGCGCGCCGTCGTTCCGCATCGGCCCTCAGCCTCAAGGCCCCCGGCCCCGCGCCAGCGGAGCTTGCGGAGTTGCTGCGTCTCGCCGCCCGGGTTCCGGACCATGGGAAACTGGCCCCCTGGCGGTTCATCATCCTGCGGGAGGAGGCCAAGGCCGACTTTGCCGCCCGGCTTGAGGCCCTCGCCTTTGACCGGCCGGATGGGACAAAGCTGGTCGCCAAACTGGCCAAGCTGAAGGCGCCGCCCGTCGGCGTCGCGGTGGTTTCCAGCCCTCGCCCGGGTGAAATTCCGCTGTGGGAACAGACCCTGTCCTCAGCCGCCGTCTGCACCAATCTCCTCTACGCCGCCTCGGCTCTCGGCTACGGGGCTAACTGGATCACCGATTGGTACGCCTATGATCCCGAGGCGCAGGCCCTGCTGGGCCTGAAAACGGGTGAACAGGTAGCGGGCTATATCTTCATCGGCACGCCGGCGGAATCGCCGGCCGAACGGGTCCGCCCGGAGCTGGCGCCCCTGGTCAGCGACTGGTCTCCGCCGGGCGCGTAGCTCATGGTTTGGGCGTGGCGCTCAGTTCGCCAGTCATGCTGCGGGCCACATCATCCTTCTGGCCGTCGCTGGTCATCGTATTGCGCCGCGCCGAATAGAGGCCTTCGAGATAGGCATTGTCCCAGTCGGTCAGGCCGCTCACCGGCTCTCGGCCCGCGTCACGGTCGTTAAACAGATTGAGGATCGACGGCGCCCCGCTGATGTCGACCTCCGGGTCGACCTGGGCCAGGCCGACGAAGGCGATGTAGTCGGCCAGGGCGCCGAACCGGATGGTGCCGATACGCTTGGCGTCGACCACGACGATGGCGCGCTCGAAGTCGGCGCGAGTCGTCGATCGAAGCCGGCTGACCTCTTCGACCCTCACCTGGCCTCCGTCGTTGTAGGGCTTGCCATTGGCCAGGACGCGCGCCGTGACCTGCCACCAGCGGACCGGCGCCTTGGAGGTCTCGAAGGCTTTCAGCGCCTTGCGGCCGGAGGTCTGCGCCCGGTCATACTTGGCAAAGACATTGGGGCTGTTCTTAAGGGCGTTGCGGACAAAGCCGTCTGAATCCCCCGTCACCATGACCAGCAGATTGGCCTGGCAACCGGGCTCGCCGACCTGCAGCCCAACCTTCAGGGCGGCGACCGCGATGCGGTCGGCGACGAACTGGGCGTACTCCGGGCTCAACCCGACGATTCCCGGACAGATCTTGCGATCCCATCGGCCCAGGCGGCCATTGCCGGCTTCGACGGCGACGCTTTCGACGAACTTCTGCACCACCTCCTTCTCGGCCAGCCGTGGCGGTGCGTTGACGACAAGGCCTTCAATGGAGGTGGAGTCCTGCGGATCGGCCGCCGCGACGGGCGGCGTCTGTTGCAGGCTAAGCGCGGCGAGCATCGCCGCCAGGGCCCAGGTGGACATACTCAAACTCCCGCTGCATTCGCGGCGCGGACCCTATTGGCGGGGCTGCGCAAAGCAACCCCCGCCCGGCCAGATAAACAACTTGTAACGGCGCGCCGCCCCTCAGCCTCTCCCGCGATAGGGCGCGACACCCTGGTCGGGCAGCCACAGCCCCGCCGGAGGCGCGCCGGTCTGCCAGAAGACATCGATCGGAATGCCGCCCCGCGGATACCAGTAGCCGCCGATGCGCAGCCACGTCGGCTGGGCCGTCTCAACGATCCGCCGGCCGACCGCCACCGTGCAGTCCTCATGGAAGGCGCCATGGTTGCGGAAGGAGGCCAGATACAGTTTCAGCGACT
The DNA here is from genome assembly GCA_044239675.1 of Caulobacter sp. GTDB lineage: Bacteria > Pseudomonadota > Alphaproteobacteria > Caulobacterales > Caulobacteraceae > Caulobacter. The sequence continues at coordinate 26,691 of JBIIAX010000001.1, read as the reverse complement.
TGGACTCGATCAGCCAGTCGCCCGGCGCGTAGTCGATGACCAGATGGGCGAAATCCGGCTGGCCGGTGACCGGGCAGAGGGAGGTGAACTCCGGAGCGGTGAACCGCGCCAGATACAGGGTCCCGGCCTGGGGATTGGGAACCCGCTCGAGGACGGCGGCCTCCGGGCTGGCGGGGGTCTCGGTCATGCGGCCGAGCTGGGTCAGATGGGTCTCTTCCATCGTCGGCGCTTTAGACCCGCCATTCCCCCTGGGCAAGCGCGGTCCCGTTGGAGAGGTTAAAGGGGTCGAGCGAGGCGCCGGAAGGCAGGCCGGGACAAGTCCGCCCAGCCGCGCTATCAGGCCTTCCAGTCACAAGAACAACCAGGGAGAGACGATGATGGCGGGCAAGGATTTCGACGGCTTTGTGGTGCTGGTCACTGGCGCCTCCACCGGCCTTGGCCGTGCGATCGCCGTGGAGACCGCCGAGCGGGGCGCCGCCGTGGTCATCATCAACTATGCCAGCAGCGCCGACGAAGCCCGGGAGACGGCCCGTCAGATCGAGGCCCACGGCTCCAAGGCCATCCTCGCCCAGGGCGATGTCGCCGACGACGCCCAGTGCAGAGCCATCGTCGCCGCCGCCGAACCCTACGGCCGCATCGACGCCCTGTTCAACAACGCCGGCATGACAAAGTTCGCCCCCAACCATTCGGACCTCGACGCGGTGAACAGCGAGGACTTCCTGCGCCTCTATGCCGTGAACGTCGTCGGCGCCTTCCAGATGGTCCGCGCCGCTCGCCATCTGCTGGAGGCCGCTCCGCAACCGGGCGCCGTCGTCAACACCTCCTCCATCGCCGCGGTCACCGGCATCGGTTCCTCCATCCCCTACGCCGCCTCCAAGGGCGCCATGACCACCATGACCCTGTCGCTGGCCCGCTCCCTGGCGCCAAACATCCGGGTCAACGCCATCTGCCCCGGCTTCATCGACACCCCCTGGTTCGGCAAGGCGATGCAGGAGGACACCGTCAGCCGCATGCGCCAGGGGGTGATCAACGCCACCCCGCTGAAAGCCGCCTCCACGGCGGAAGACATCGCCGGGGCCGCGGTCTTCCTGGCGTCGCCCGCCTCCCGTCACGTCACCGGCGAAACCCTTCTGGTCGATGCCGGAACCCACTTGGGGTTTGCCTCCCTGTCCATGCGATGACCCGGCGGAATCAGCCGGACTGATCCAGAGCCCGGAAAGTGCGGTCGACCCCGCGGCTCTGAGGCCTGCCGGCCGGGCAAATTGACCCTGACCCATCCCCAAACTGTGTCTTTCGGGTTTCGGACTGTGACGTTCTTGCCGAAGCCCGCCATTTCTTCTGGCGCACGCCGGTATGCGGGAATTATAGCGATCTTGTGAATCGGGTGGAGGCGACTTTTGCCGTCGAAGCTCACTTCGCGCCGCAGTCATTGCCCAAAACCTGGGCGAAAGGTCTTCGGCCCGCACAAATTCGCTACAGTGACGCGGCACTAGGCCTCGAAGCCAACAGCGAAGTTAGCAGGCAGGGAACCCATCGCCCATGTTCGGCGGGACCTCTGATCGAAGAGACGGGGGCGACGCTGGGCGAAGGTAACTGGCGCGCGGCGCCAAACAACAGGGGATAGCGATGAAATTCTTGAAAATGGCCTTGTGCGGCGCTGCGGCGTCTCTGGCTTTCGGTGGAGCGGCCTTCGCTCAGGACGAGGAAAGCGATTTCTCCGTCTCCTACAACGTCGGCGTCGCCTCGGACTACGTCTTCCGCGGCATCAGCCAGACCGACGGTCCGCAAATCTTCGGCGGCGTCGACGCCAGCGCCGGCATGCTCTACGGCGGCGTCTGGGCCTCGAACGTCGACTTCGGCGATGACACCGATGCGGAAATCGACCTCTACGCCGGCGTCAAGCCGACCCTCGGCCCCGTCGGCCTCGATCTCGGCGTCATCTATTACGGCTACGTCGGCGAAGCCAAAGGCTCCGACTATGAGTTCGTCGAGTTCAAGGCCGCCGGCTCCATGCCGCTCGGCCCGGTGACCGTCGGGTCGGCCTGGTATGTGTCGCCGGAGTTCTTCGGCAACACCGGTCAAGCCACCTACGGCGAACTGAACGGCGCCTATACGATCAACGACCAATGGAGCGTCGGCGCCGCGGTCGGCAAGCAGTGGATCGAGTCGGGCTCTGACTACTCCACCTGGAACGTCGGCGTCACCTGGGCTCCGGTGGCCCACCTCGCCCTCGACCTGCGCTATGCCGACAGCGACCTGGGCTGCACCACCTACTGTGGCGAAAAGGTCGTCCTGACCCTGAAGTCCACCTTCCCGTAGCCGGTTGACCCCGGAGCAATCCGGGGCCGGTCCAAGGCGAAACGTCCCCTGGTCCCTCCTCTCTGGGCCAGGGACAGAAGGCCGCCCCGACATCCAGTCGGGGCGGCTTTTTCGTTCCGGATTGTCAGCTGGTAGGGACGGTGGGACTCGAACCCACACTCCTTGCGGAAACGGATTTTAAGTCCGCTGCGTCTACCATTCCGCCACGTCCCCGACGCTTCCTGTAGACGGCGCCAGAGCGGGATTGGCAAGCGGCCCGGACTCCCTCGCCTTTGCACGGAAGCGCGAAAACCCCGGAGCCGGCAAGCCGCTCCTGGGGCGTCAGCGTCCTAGGCCGCGTAGCCTGTGGGCCTTCAAAGCCTATTCGGTCGCCGCGGTCGGCGAGACCGCCAGACGACCCGAGTCGGTGATCCGGTCCGCGTTGTCCTTCAGTTTCGCCCGCTCGGCCACGGTCATACAGACCTTCTGCGGGCGGTTGGAGCCGACGACATGTTCGCGGGTGCAGACCAGCCGGTTCGGGTCGTCGACCTTCGGCTTCTTGGCGGTCTTTTCCGCCGGCGCCGGCGTCGCCGCCGTGGAGGCGTTCTGCGCCTGTGCGAAGCCGGGGATGGCGAGCGAAACCGCCAGGGCGGTCAGGAGCGCGATGCGCATGATCGTGTTACTCTCGGAAAACTTGGAATTGTCGGCAAATGACAATTACCCGCCCGCGCTGTCAAGCAAGGTGATGCTGTCGACGCCAGCCGCCTCCAAGGCCGCCACAAGATCGATCTGACCGGCCTCGACCAGCGCCAGGTCACGCCCGCGAATGACCAGCTGGCTGCCATAGCCGCCCGGCCCGAAGAAGGGGTAGCTGCCCATCGACAGGTCCGGATGGGCCTTAGCGGTCCGCTCCAGCGGCTCGGCCATCACCCCCTCGCCGAAGCCTTCGATCCGCAGGGTCCGGCTGATCACCACCGCCCCGCCCTTCAGCCTGTGGCCGATATCCTCCAGCATGCCGCGCATGATGGTCGGCACCCCGGCCAGGACGAAGACATTGCCGATCTGGAAGCCGGGCGGGCCCTGCACCGGGTTCTTCACGAGGCTGCCGCCCTCCGGCACCCGCGCCATCCGCCGCCGCGCCGCGTTCAGCTCGCCGGCCCAGCGGGACTGCATCATGGCGATGATCTCGGGATGCTCATACAGCGGCAGGCCAAACGCCTTGGCCACGCAGTCGGCGGTGATGTCGTCGTGGGTCGGGCCGATGCCCCCCGTGGTGAACAGATAGTCGTACCGCTCCCGCAGCACGTTCACCGCCGTGACGATCTCCGCCTCGATGTCCCCGACCACCCGCGCCTCGGCCAGATCCACCCCGTGGGTCCCCAGAAACTTGGCGATGGCGTTGAGGTTGGTGTCCTGGGTCCGGCCCGACAGGATCTCGTCGCCGATGATCAGCACCGCCGCCGTCACAGGTTCCTGGCTGGCCATGGGGTCTCTTTCCTTGCATCGGTTTCGCCCATGGACTTAGAGCGCCCATGCACCTGCCTCAACCCCTGCTGAGGGGCCGCCTCGTCAGCCGCTACAAACGCTTCTTCGCCGAGGTGCGGCTGGAGGACGGCCGCGCCGTCACCGCCCACTGCCCGAACCCCGGCGCCATGCTGGGGCTGAAGGACCCAGGCATCGGCGTCTGGCTGTCGATCTCCCACGATCCCAAGCGAAAACTGCCCTTCACCCTGGAGATGGTCGAGGCCGACGGCGCCCTGGTCGGCGTCAACACCCTGCTGCCCAACCGCCTGGTCGCCGAGGCCCTGGCGGCCGACGCCATCCCCGAACTGACCGGCTACGCCAGCCACCGCCGCGAGGTCCGCTACGGCGCCGCCAGCCGCGTCGACTTCCTGCTCGAGGCGCCAGGCCGCCCGCGATGCTGGCTGGAGGTGAAGAACTGCCACTTCAAACGCACAGGGACCCTGGCCGAGTTCCCCGACTGCGTGGCCGAACGCTCCGGCCGCCACATGGACGAGCTTGCCCACACCGTCACCGCCGGTGACCGGGCGGTCGTCCTGTTCGTCGTCCAGCGCGAGGACTGCAACGCCTTCACCGCCGCCCGCGACATCGACCCGAAGTTCGCGGCGGCGCTGGACCGGGCGGCCGAGGCGGGCGTCGAGGTTCTGGTCTATGCCTGCGCCATGGGGACCGACCGTATCGAGATCGCGCGACGGATCGCCTGGCGCCGCTGAACGTCTTGCGCCCCCCGTTCCCACCCCGCCCCGCCTGTGCTATCCAGGCCCTCGGTCGGCAGTTCACCGAGGCGTCGCTGTCCCGCAAGGGAAGCTAAACCTGCCCTTACCTTTATCCCCTTCGTCACCGTCTCCCGTGCCGAAGTCGTAAGCCAGCGACCACGACCGATCCTCTCCGGATCGCCCTCGGCACGACGAGGACTGTGTGATGCGCAAAGACCCCCTGCCCTTTTCGGCGTCCGATATCTCCGCCCTGGCCAAGTCCCTCAGCCGCGAGATCCGCGCCCTGCCCGAGCCCCCTGGCCACGTCCAGATGCTCAACGTCTTGGCCCGGGCCGCCGGCTACAAGAACTATCAGGCGATGAAGGCCCAGCACGACGCCCGCGAACGACTGGACGCTCCGCCGGCGCAGCCGGACCCGATCGACCATCTGCTCATCGAGCGGACGGCCCGCTATTTCGACGCCGCCGGCCGGCTGGCCACCTGGCCCTCGAAACAGAGCCAGCAACGGCTCTGCCTCTGGGTCCTGTGGTCGCGAATCCCGGCCGAGACCGAGATGAGCGAACGCCAGGTCAGCGACCTGCTGAAGGCCGACCACCTGTTCGGCGACCATGTCCTGCTGCGGCGCGACATGGTCGACATGGGCCTGCTGTCCCGCACCCGCGACGGCCGGGTCTATCGCCGGGTCGAACGGCCGCCGGAACCGGAGGCCGCCGTCCTGATCGGACAACTGACCCGGCGCCTGACGGCCTGAAAGCCCGGACCGGCTCTACGGTCCGGTCGGGATGGCCAGCACTTCCATCACCTCGACCCCTTCGCCGGGGAAGATGCTGAAATGCGGGTGATCCACGAAGAGGGCGGCCGCCTCTTCGTGGCTCTCGGCCGTAAAGACCGTGAAGCCGGACATCAGGTTGCGGATGTCCTGAATCCCGGCCTTCGACGCCTTCTTGGTCTTGCCCAGCGGCCCGCCGCCCAGGACGATGCGGTCGGCATGGTCTTCCATCCACTTCTGCCAGGCCGCCATGCCGGCGCCGATGGTGGCGTCATCCAGCTGCGGCGGTCCGGCCGGGGCGTCGGGGCTGCCGGTATAGATGGCGAGGAAGGTCTTCATGGTCGGCGCTCCTAAGGGTCAGGCAGGTTGGTTTTCGCGGAAGACGGCCAGCTGCGCCTCCATGGCGCGCTGGAAGGCCGGGCGGCCGGTGCAGCGGTCGAGATAGGCTTCGAGATTGGGGAACTGCGACAACAGCTCGGTGCGGTCGACCTCGCGCAGCACCGTGGCCATGATCAGGTCGCCGGCCGTGAACCGCCCTTCGAGGTAGTCCTTGTCGCCCAGCCAGTCGCTCAGGCCCTTCAGCCGGCCGAGGATCATGGCGATGACCTGCGGCCGCCGCTCGACCGTCCAGGCCTCGCCCTTGTGGAACAGGTCGACGGCCCCCAGCTCTCCCACCGCCGGCTCGACGGAGTTGAGCGCCGCCAGCACCCAGGTGGTCACCCGCGCCCGCCCGGCCGGGTCGCGCGGGGCCAGCGCCTCGTACTTCTCCGCCAGATGCAGGACGATGGCCCCGCTCTCGAACATCTCCACCTCGCCGTCGCGATAGGCCGGCACCTGGTTGAACGGCTGCCACTGGCAGTAGCTGGGGCCCTTGTTCATCACGTCGATCAGGCTGACATCATAGGGAACGCCGGCCTCCTCCAGCGCCCAGCGCACCCGCAGGTCGCGCACGAAGCCTTGCGCGAAATCGGGCACCCATCTGTAGGCGCTTACCTGAATGGTCATGGCTGTCTCCTCTCCTGTTGTTGGGGCGTGCAGCCGTCCGGCGACGGATCGCGGGAAGCGGGCGCGGCCAGGGCGTTCAGCCCCTGGCGAAGCTGGTCCGGAAGGCCCGCCTCCAGCTCGGCCTCCACCGCCGCATGGGTCTGGATCCAGATCGGCAGGGCCTGGGCCAGCCGCAGCCGACCAGCCTCGGTCAATCGCACCCGCCGCGCCCGCGCATCGGCCGGATCAACCTCGACCGACGCCAGCCCGTCCCGCGTCAACGGCTTCAACGCCGCCGTCAGGGTGGTGCGATCGGCCCCCAGCAGCCGGGCGACGTCGCCCAGCGCCGCGGTCCCCGGCCGGTTCAGGGCGTTGAGCAGCGAGAACTGCCCATGAGTCAGCCCCACCGGCCGCAACACCTCATCAAACCGCCGCGCCAAAGCCCGCGCCGCCCGCTGGGTATGCAGGCACAGGCAGGTGTCGCGCACATACAGGGTGGTCTCGAACGGGACAGCGGGTTGGGTCACGGAGTAAATATGTTGATATCAACTAATGGGGTCAATAGGTTTGTCCGGGGCCCTCCCGCCGCCAAAGAACAAGCAAACAAGGAACCTGATGATGATCGGCATGGCCGCTTGAATGCTGGCCATGCCTCGCTGAGCGGCCGGCCCGAACCGTCGGGGACGCGCGGCCGTTGAACTTCCGTGCTAGGATTGCGACATAAGGCCTGGACGCATTTCAATCGCCCGCCCGCCGGTGGGACGGAACACCCTGATGAGCATGACCGAAGACGACATCGAGTTCGACACCCGCACCAGCGAGATCAAGATCCATGGTCCGGAAGGGTTCGAGGGGATGCGCAAGGCCGGCCGGGTGGCCGCCGAATGTCTGGATATGCTGATCCCCTATGTCCAGCCGGGCGTCTCGACCGCCGAGCTCGACCGTCTGGCGCGGGAGTTCACCCTCGACCACGGCGCCCTGCCCGCCTGCCTGTTCTACAAGGGCTACAGCCACACCGTCTGTATCTCGCGCAACCATGTGGTCTGCCACGGCATCCCCGGCGACTGGGCCCTGCGCGAGGGCGACATCGTCAATATCGACGTCACCGTCATCGTCGACGGCTGGCACGGAGACACCAGCCGCATGTACGGCGTCGGCCAGGTGCCAGCCCGCGCCCGCCGGCTGGTCGATGTCACCTACCAGGGCCTGGAACTGGGCCTGGCCCAGATCAAGCCGGGAAACACCTTCGGCGACATCGGCCACGCCATCCAGCAATACGTCGAATCCATGCGCTGCTCGGTGGTCCGCGACTTCTGCGGCCACGGCCTGGGCAAGGTCTTCCACGACAGCCCCAACGTCCTGCACTTCGGCCGCCCGGGAACGGGTCCGGAACTCAAACCCGGCATGTTCTTCACAGTCGAGCCGATGGTCAATCTGGGCAAGCCGCAGGTGAAGGTGCTCAGCGACGGCTGGACGGCGGTGACCCGCGACAAGTCCCTGTCGGCCCAGTGCGAACACTCCATCGGCGTCACCGAAACCGGCATCGAGATCTTCACCGCCTCGCCGACGGCCCAGTTCAAGCCGCCGATCGTCGGGGAATAGCGACAGCCGTTCCAACCAACCGGAGCCCGCCATGAGCTATATCGACGGCGCCATCATCCCGGTCCCCACCGACCGGAAGGCGGACTATATCAAGAAAGCCGAGGCCATCGCGGCCCTGTTCAAGGAATATGGCGCCACCGCCGTGGTCGATGCTTGGGGCGACGACGTGCCGGAAGGCAAGCTCACCGACTTCCGCCGCGCCGTCCAGCAGACGGCCGAAGAGACCGTGGTCTTCTCCTGGGTCGCCTGGCCGGACAAGGCCTTCCGCGACGCCGCCTGGGAAAAGGTCATGAAAGACCCCCGCATGGCCGAGATCGACGCCCCCTTCGACGGCAAACGCATGATCTACGGCGGCTTCCAGACGATCTCGGACTAGGGGACCGGTTGCCCGCGCAAGCGGGCTACCTGTCCCCGGTCAGCGCCGGCCAAAGACCGCCCCCTCCAACCGTCCGAACTCCACGGCTCCACCGCCTGGCTCGCGCTCCTTCCTCGACCCCCGCGCCGATCGGGACAGGTACTCCGCTCAAACCGATTTGAACCACGGCCAAAAGCGTTGCGCGGAGAACCAGTCCCCCTGCCAAAAGCCAACAGTTGCGGAGCACTGGTCGCATGCGCCGCCTTGCCGCCGGCGATGGGATGTTTTGCGGAAAGCGGGCGTGGGGTCAGGTATCGACCGGTAGCTGATATTCCGATGCTATGTTATCCAGACTTGGCGTTGGCGAGGGGCCGCCATCGGGCGCGAGGCATCCAGTGACCACGAATATGGCAAGCCGTCGCCTCGCCTTGAGTATCGCGGGGGGCCTTGTCATCGGCTTTCTCGCACTCTTCGCTATCGTTGGAATGACGGTGTGGCTCGGTGAAAGGTCGAACACTCTTTTCCGGGAAACGGCGTCTCAGCGAGACATCCGCATCGCCGCAGTTGAACTGCGTGATGCCTTGCGGACGGCGGAGTCCAGCCAGCGCGGATACCTTCTCACCGGCAACCAAATCTACTTGGCTCCCTATGACACCGCCAAGGCGCGCGCGCGGCAGCAGATGTCTGATCTCGCGCGCCTTGTCGCCACTGTGTCGGAGCCGCCGCCGTTCCTGCCCCGGCTGCGAGACGTCGTGAATGAAAAGCTCGCGGAAATGGACCAAAGCATCGGCCTGAGACGCGAAGGCTCCGACGGAGAGGCTCTTTCGATCATCCGAAGCAATCGCGGCAAGGCGCTGATGGATGAAGTCAACGTCTTCCTGTACGCCGCCATGCTGGATGCCGACGAGAAATCCACGCTGTTCGGGATCGAGCAGCAGCGCAACGCCGCCATGCTGCGATGGATATCCATCGTCGGGGCGTGCGTCATCGTTCTCGTCGTGGCCGCGGTGGCTTTCACGGTCTATCGCAACAGGCAGGAGATCGCACAGGCGCGCGACGAAGTGCGAGCAATCAATCTCACGCTTGAGGATCGTGTGGAAACAAGGACGCAGGAGCTAGCGCTCGCGCGTGAACGAGCAGAAGTCTTGCTGGCCGAAGTCAATCATCGCGTGGCTAACAGTCTCCAGCTCGTGGGCGCGCTGGTCAACATGCAGTCAAGAACCGTTAAAGATGAGTCCGCCAAGAGCGCGCTGAAGGAAACGGAGGCCCGGATCCAGGCCATATCGCAGATTCACAAGAGCCTCTACACTTCGGGCAACGTCACATCGGTGGCGCTGAACGATTATCTGGGTGTGATGCTGGAAAATCTTGGTGTCGCCATGCGCAACGACGGCCACACGGCCAGGCTTACGAGCGTGCTCGACCCGGTTACCCTGCCGACAGACGAGAGCATCAGTCTTGGGGTGGTCGCCGCCGAATTGGTGACCAACGCCTTCAAATACGCCTATCCGCCCGGGCAATCGGGCGATATCCGGGTCATGTTGCGGGAACTTCCGGCGGGGCAGGCGGAGCTTGTCGTCCAGGACGATGGCATCGGGCTGGGGGCCACCGCCCGTCCGGGTGGTACAGGGCTGGGCTCGAAGATCATTGCGGCGATGGCCGCCACGCTGAAGACGAAAGTCGAGTATATCAACCGGGCGCCAGGGACTGCCGCCCGGCTGGTGTTCTCAACCGGACAGACCCTGTGACCCGTCCCAACCCATCGCGTTCAGGACGGTCAGCCCGGCTCGGGCCTGTCGGGCGTTTGCCAAGCGTGATCCTGGCGGCGCTTCTCGCTATCGCTCCTCCGTCGGCCGCAGATGCGCAAGGCAATGGGCTGACCAGACCTGTAATCCTTCCATCCTTTGATGCGGCTAGACAAGGCTGCGCCAAGCCCAGAGGCTTGCGAAGGGAACTGGTGTTCGTCCAGGACAATGATCGCGAATTTGTTCGGGGCATTGGCCGCGGATTGGCGGCAGCCGCTGCAGAGCGGGGACTGGCATACCGGGCCCTGCGTGCCGACAATAATGCGGCCCTGATGGTCAGGCAGATCGAGGGCCTGCATGCCGACAGGACCGGCTCAATCGTTGTCGCTCCGATAGATCCGCAATCGCTGAGCCCGAGCCTCAAACGAATGATCAGGAGCGGGGCCTATGTCGGGGCGATCGTGCCGCCGCCCGCCACCACGATATTGAACGCGCCACAGTATCAGACCGGCAAGGTGCTGGCCGACGCTGCCGTAGCGCATATCCGCACCCGCCTGGGCGGAAAGGCCAAGGTGGTCTTGCTGACCCACGACAGTCTGGAGTTCCTGGCCCCTCGCTTCACGGCGATGCGCGATACGCTGCGTCAGCTTCCGGGAGTGACCATCGTCGCCGATATCTCGCCCGCCACAGTCGACAAGGCAGGCGGCTATCGCACCATGAAGACGATCCTGCTTGCGAACAAGAATGTTGATGTCGTCCTGGGCGCCGACACGGTGGTTCTTGGGGCCTTGGACGCGCTGCGGGAAGCGGGCAAGGCGCGGCCGACCCAGTTCCTTGGGGGCATTGATGGAGAGCGTGACGCTGTTGCGGAGCTCAAGAAGGCGGGCAGTCCCTACAAGGCCAGCATCAGCCTGGCGTCCCCGATTTTCGGCTACGCGATGGGACGCTTCGCTTCGGACTGGCTGGATGGGAAGAGCGTGCCTCAGGCGATGGACATCCTTCCGAAGGCTCTGACGATCACCAACATCGGGCAATATGAGCGCGACGTCGCCAATCCCAGGGCCGTCTATGCCGACGGGACGCGCCGAAAATCCTACCTGAGAATGTACGGGAACATCTGCTTCGAAAGCCGCGACCGGTACATCAACTTTCCCTGGTCGTCAGAACGCCGGTAGCGAGGCGGCGCGCCCCTCCCTGGACCAGGACTTCTCTGCACACAGCAATGCAATGGACGTCCGTTTCGCCCAAGTCCCCTGACTACCCTCCGGAGCCCTTCGACCTGCCCGTTTTCGGACACGCACCTTGGCCACGGTCTTCGGCGTCTTTTTCCAGGGGCGCTTCCTTGGTCGGGGGGTCGCCCCCTTGCCAAAAGCCAACATTTGCGGAGCACTGGTCGCATGCGCCGCCTTGCCGCCGGCGATGGGATGGTTTGCGAACCCGCGCCTGGGGTCAGCCTTCGACCCATCGCGCACCGTTGGAAGGTCCGCCGCTATGCATCCGTCCCGTCGGCGCCCTCAGGCAACGACGCTTCCAGAGTGCCGACGCGCGAAGTCGATGAACGCCTTGAAGGCGGCCGTCGGGTTGCGCCGGTTGGGGTAATAAAGACTGAGAGGCGATAGTTTGGGTGTCCAGTCCTCAAGCACGCAGACGAGCCGACCTGCTTCAATGTCGTCACGCACGTCGGACTCCATCGCCAGGGTGAGACCGACGGAAGCGAGAGCGCCGGCCCGTGCAAGGCTTGCCTCGTCGAGCGTCAGGGCGCCCGGGACGTCAATGTGCGCCGACCGCCCGGCCTTCTCGAAGGGCCAGCGATAGATCGCACCATTGGGAAGCCGAACGCGGAGACAGACATGGTGTGCGAGGTCCTCGGGCGTCTCGGGCGTCCCATGCGCCTTCAGATAGTCCGGCGTACCGACCACGACGTTCCGTCGCGCCATTCCCAGCGGCAGAGCGATCATGTCGATCGGCACGAGCTCGGCGCTGCGGACGCCGAAGTCGAACCCGCCTGCGACGATGTCGACCAGTCGCCCCTCCGTGACGATGTCGATCTGAACCTGGGGATGCGCGCGCAGGAACGGCAGGACGAGCCAGGAGAAGATCTCGCGCGCCGCCGTTGGAAAGGCGTTGATGCGCAAGTTGCCCGAAGGCGTGGCCTGCTGTGAGCGGGCGATGTCCATCGCCTCATGAATTTCACCGACGGCCGGCGCCACCTTCGCGATGAAAAGCTCGCCCGCCTCGGTCAGCGAAACGCTGCGCGTCGTCCGATTGAACAGCCTGACGCCAAGCTGGCGTTCCAGCTTTCCCACGGCGTTGCTGAGCGCCGTTGTCGACATTCCCAGCTCCAGCGCCGCTGCGCGAAATTTGCCCCGCCGGGCGACCATCAGAACGGCGTCCAATTCCGTAAGGCCCGCAAACATTGTCCCGAATTCCGTGATGTGACGTCCTGAAGTGTCCTGATTATCGCGTGGTCTGTCCATCGCTACCTTGACGGGTGATCGCAGCTGACCGCTGCCCGCAGCAAGCAGGACAAACCATGTCGCTAGACCTTCCACCCTCCATTGCCGCCTATGTGGCGGCCAACGCCCGCCTCGATGTCGAGGCCATGCTTCAGACCTTCGCGCCGGACGCTGTCTTTCGCGACAACGGCGCCGTCTTTCAGGGGCGCTCGGAAATCCGAGGGCTGCTGGAAAAGGAAGTGATCCCCGTGAAGGCGATCTTCACGCCGGACACCCTTCGCCACGAGGGCGGTGAGGTGGTCGTCGAAGGCCCCGCCCATGGCGACTTTCCGGGCAGCCCAATCCGTTTCACCTATCGCTTCACCCTCGAAAGCGACGTGATTAGGACCCTGGAGGTCACGATATGACCCGCAAGGCTGATCCGACCGAGTTTGTCGGCAAGCGCGTGCTCGTCAGCGGCGGCACCAAAGGTCTTGGCCGCGCCACTGTCGACCGGTTCCTGGCCGGCGGCGCCCGCGTGATGACCTCCGCCCGCGGCGCCCTGGAGCCCATCGACGGCGTCGAGTTCGTGCAGGCGGACCTGACGACGGCGGAGGGCGGGGAAGCCCTGGCGAAGGCGGCGATCGACCGTCTGGGCGGAGTCGATATTCTGGCTCACGTCCTCGGTGGCTCGACGACGCCAGGGGGCGGCTTCGTCATGCTGACGGACGACCACTGGCTATCCGAGCTGAACCTCAATCTACTCGCCACGGTTCGCCTTGACCGCCTCCTGATCCCGCAGATGATCGCGCGCGGCGCCGGCGCGGTGGTGCATGTCACGTCCATCCAGTCGGTCCTGCCTCTCCCGGATGCGACCACCGCCTACGCCGCCGCCAAGGCGGCGCTCCGGACCTACAGCAAGTCGATCTCCAAGGAGCTGGGTCCGAAAGGCGTGCGGGTCAACACCGTCTCTCCAGGCTGGATCATGACCGAGGGGACGGATGTCTTCCTGAAGCGACTGCAGGACGCCAACGGCGGCACGCTGGAGGACGCGCGTCAGCTCGTCCTTCAAGGCCTCGGCGGAATTTCAATCGGTCGCGGCGCCGAACCCTTCGAAGTCGCCGAAGCCATCGCCTTCCTGGCCTCGGACCGGGCTTCCTCGATCCATGGTGCTGAGCTCGTCGTGGACGGCGGGACCGTCCCGACCGTGTGATCCTAGGCAGTCCACGCCCTGCCGGAGTTCGGTTGAGCGTGGACACCCGCCTGACCCGCCGCGCCGCCCTTGACGCCACACTCGTCAGCGACTCTTCCAAGGGCGCTTGCCTGTTCGGGCGCGCCGCATTGACCACCCTTGCCAAATGCGAACATTTGCGGAACATTGTTCGCATGCGCCGCCTTGCCGCCGTTGAAGACTTTGCCGGAGCCGAGCTCCCTTGGGCGGATCCCGTGGAGCGGGCCGAGCCGCGTTCGTTACCCCAAAAGCCCAAGCCGCCGCCGGAACCGGTGTTCCACGGCGTCGGCCATCGCGAGCGGTTGCGCGAGCGGGCCCTGAAAGGCGGGTTCGCCGCCCTGCCCGACTATGAACTGCTGGAGCTGTTCCTGTTCCGCTCCATCCCGCAGGGCGATGTAAAGCCCCGCGCAAAAGCCCTGATCACCCGGTTCGGATCGCTGTCGGCGGTGCTGGCGGCTTCAGTGGAGGATCTCTGCACCATCCCCGGCGTCGGCAAGGCCGTGGCCCTCGACCTCGCCGCCCTGCATGAAGCCACGTTACGAGTGGGCCGAGAGGCGGTGACCAAGCGGACCGTCATCTCGTCCTGGACCGCTCTCCTCGCCTACGTGAAGCTGGCCCTGGCCAATGAGCCGCGCGAGCAGTTTCGCGTTCTCTTCCTCGACAAGAAGAACCAGTTGATCGCCGACGAGATCCAGAACCGCGGCACCGTCGACCACGCCCCGGTCTATCCGCGCGAGGTGATGCGCCGGGCGCTGGAGCTGTCGGCCAGCAACATCATCCTGGTCCACAACCACCCCAGCGGCGACCCCACGCCCTCCCACGCCGACATCGACATGACCCGCCAGATCATCGAGGCCGGCCGGGTCCTGCGCATCGCCGTCCATGACCACCTGGTCGTCGGCCGCGAGGGCGTCGCCAGCTTCAAGTCGCTCGGCCTGATGTAGCCGCCGCGCCGGCCGAAACCCTTTTTCCGGCAACGTTCGACCGACGATGGGGTTTTAGACCCGGACCAGACACCAGAAGAAAGGCCCACGCCATGCGCGCCCTCGTTCCCGCCGCCCTCGCCCTCACCGTCGCCTCGATGGGCCTGGCCGCGCCATCCTACGCCTCCAGCGACGCCGCCTGGGCCGAGTTCAACGCCCGTGTCACCCGCGCCTGCGTCAAGGCCAGCGGCATCCGCAACGCCCGCCCCTCGACCATCGTCGGCTTCGACGACCGCCTAGCCAAGGTCGCCATGCTGGTCTCCGACCGGACGCGAGGCAGCGCGATGTCGAAACTCTGCATCTACGACAAGCGCACCCGCGCCGTGTCCATCGACGACGCCGAGATGTGGTCCGCGCCGCCCGGCCTGCGCAGGTACTAGCTCCGCTCCACCTGGCTGACATCCCGCACGGCCCCGCGCGCGGCGTTGGTGGTCATGGCCGCATAGGCGCGCAGGGCCGGCGACACCGCCCGCACCCGGCCGACCGGCTTCCAGGCGTCCTTGCCCCGCGCCAGCATGGCTTCCCGCCGCGCCGCCAGCACCGCATCGTCCAGCTCCAGGCTGATCGTGCGATTGGGGATATCGATCAGGATCGGATCGCCCGTCTCGACCAGGGCGATCAGCCCGCCCTCGCCCGCTTCCGGCGACACATGGCCGATCGACAGCCCTGACGTCCCGCCGGAGAACCGCCCGTCGGTGATCAGGGCGCAGGCCGCGCCCAGCCCTTTCGATTTCAGATAGGTGGTCGGGTACAGCATCTCCTGCATCCCCGGACCGCCCTTGGGCCCCTCGTAGCGGATGACCACCACCTCGCCGGCCTTGACCTTGCCGGTCAGGATGCCGCTGACCGCGTCGTCCTGGCTCTCATAGACCCGCGCCGCGCCCTTGAAGGTCAGGATCGACTCGTCGACCCCGGCCGTCTTCACGATACAGCCCTCCGGCGCCAGGTTGCCGAACAGCACCGCCAGCCCGCCGTCCTTGGAGAAGGGATGCTGCACCGAGCGGATGACGCCCTTCTCGCGGTCGGTGTCCAGCTCCGCCCAGCGCGCCGCCTGGCTGAAGGCCACCTGCGTCGGCTTGCCGCCCGGCGCGGCGCTGAACAGGTCGCGCGCCACCTGGCTGTTGCTGCGCCCGATGTCCCAGCGCGCCAGGCTCTCGGCCATGCTGGCCGCATGCACGGTCGGCTGCGTCGCGTCGATCAGGCCGCCGCGCTCCAGCTCGCCCAGGATCGACATCACCCCGCCCGCCCGGTGGACGTCCTCCATATGCACGTCCGCCTTGGCCGGCGCGACCTTGCACAGGCAGGGCACCTTGCGCGACAGCCGGTCGATGTCGGCCATCGAGAACTCGACCTCGCCCTCCTGCGCCGCGGCCAGCAGGTGCAGCACGGTGTTGGTCGATCCGCCCATGGCGATGTCCAGGCTCATGGCGTTCTCGAACGCCGCCCGGGTGGCGATGCCGCGCGGCAGGGCCGTCGGATCGTCCTGTTCGTACCAGCGCTGCGCCAGGTCGACGATGGTCCGCCCGGCCTCCAGGAACAGCGCCTCGCGGTCCGCATGGGTGGCCAGAACCGAGCCGTTGCCCGGCAGCGACAGCCCCAGCGCCTCGGTCAGGCAGTTCATCGAGTTGGCGGTAAACATCCCCGAACAGGAGCCGCAGGTCGGACAGGCGGCCTTCTCGATCGCCTCGACCTCCGCGTCGCTGTAGCGGTCGTCGGCGGCGGCGGCCATGGCGTCGACCAGGTCCAGCGCCTTCAGCTCGCCGTTGAGCAGCACCTTGCCGGCCTCCATCGGCCCGCCGGAAACGAAGATCGCCGGGATGTTCAGCCGCATGGCCGCCATCAACATCCCGGGCGTGATCTTGTCGCAGTTGGAGATACAGACCATGGCGTCGGCGCAGTGGGCGTTGACCATGTATTCGACGCTGTCGGCGATCAGCTCGCGGCTGGGCAGGGAATACAGCATCCCGCCGTGGCCCATGGCGATCCCGTCGTCGACGGCGATGGTGTTGAACTCCTTGGCCACGCCCCCGGCCGCCTCGATCTCCCGCGCCACCAGCTGGCCCAGGTCCTTCAGATGCACATGCCCCGGCACGAACTGGGTGAAGCTGTTGGCCACGGCGATGATCGGCTTGCCGAAGTCGCCGTCCTTCATGCCGGTGGCGCGCCACAGGCCACGGGCGCC
Organism: Caulobacter sp.; assembly: GCA_044239675.1. Taxonomy (GTDB): domain Bacteria; phylum Pseudomonadota; class Alphaproteobacteria; order Caulobacterales; family Caulobacteraceae; genus Caulobacter. Next base: position 9,870 of record JBIIAX010000001.1, on the reverse strand, counting down.
GGCCATGTTGCGGCCGTGGGTGGAGGTTCTCGAGCGAAGGGCGGGCATGGGCGGCGTTCCAGCTATGATCGCCCCGCCTTGCCCGACGCCGCCCTGATTGTGAAATATATTATTCAGCGGCTATAAGGTCGCCAGACATATGACCATCGATCCGCGCCAGCTCCGCCACTTCGCCGCCGTCGCCGACACCCTGCATTTCGGCCGGGCGGCGGAGCGGCTGGGCATGACCCAGCCGCCGCTCAGCCAGTCGATCATGGCCCTGGAGCGCAGCCTTGGCGCCCCCCTCTTCGTGCGCACCAAACGCACCGTCCGCCTCACCCCCCTGGGCGAGCAGTGGCTGCCCCAGGTTCGCGCGGCGCTTACCGCCCTCGACGCCCTGCCGGACACCGCGATGCGCCTGCGCGACGGCCAGGGCGGCCACCTCGCCCTCTCCTTCGTCAGCACCGCCGACTACAGCCTGCTGCCGGGCCTCGTCCGTCGCTATGCGCAGGCCTACCCCGAGGTCGAGATCCGCCTGTTCGAGGCGACCAGCGACGTGCAGATCCCCGCCCTGGTCGCCGGGGAACGCCACGCCGGCATCATCATCCCGCCCCAGGACCGCGCCCTGCCCGCCCCCCTCACCTACCGCCGCCTGCTGACCGAGCCGCTGGTCGCCGCCGTGCCCGCCGGCTGGGTCGAAGACGGCCGCCTGACCCTGAACGACACCGGCGTCCTCGCCCCCGAGGCCCTGACCGACGCCCCCCTGATCCTCTTCCCCCGCACCGTCGCCCCCGCCTTCCACGACCTGGTCACCCGCTATTTCGCCGCCCGCGGCCGCCCCGCCCGCATCGTCCAGGAAGCCATCCAGATGCAGACCATCATCAGCCTGGTCTCCGCCGGCTTGGGTCTGGCCCTGGTCCCCGCCTCGCTCAGAAACCTCGCCCGGGCCGGCGTCCGCTACGTCGAGATCGCCGACCCACCCACCCTCGAAACCGGCATCGCCTGGCGCCAGGACGACGACACCCCGACCTTGAGGGAGATGCTGCGGCTGGTGGGGGGTTAGGAGCTGTAGGGGCCGACTATCGCACCCTTCCCCCGCCCCCCGCGTTGCCACCCCGCCGCTCAAACCGAACGGCGTTCGACGCGCAGCCTCACCGGACGCGCCCGCTAAGGAGCCCGCCCATGGCTGTTCGCCGCGCCGCCTTTGTCCTGACCGCCCCCGGCACACCGGTCTTCGCCATTTCGGTGATCCTGGCCATCGTCGCCCTGGTCGCCCACTACGGCGGCGTCTCCATCCCCTGGATCAGCGGCCACGTCGTCGAGACCCTGACCGCCGCCTTCGTGCTGCTGACCGCCGGCGTCCTGCTGCGCGGCATCTAAAGCCGCCTACTCCGCGGCCAGCAGCTGCGGCGTCTCCACCACCTCTTGCGTCACCACGCTGAACTCCGTCAGCCAGGTCGTCCCGAAGGTGGTGCTGATCGCCACATCGGCGGCGTCGCGCCCCCGCGCCATCAGGATCCGCCCGATCCGCCGCGCATTGTGCCGCGCGTCGAAGGTATGCCACGCCCCGTCCAGATAGGCCTCGAACCAGGCGTGGAAATCCATCGGCGTCGGCAGGGGCGTCACCCCGATATCGCCCAGATAGCCGGTGCAGTAGCGCGCCGGGATGTTCATGCACCGGCACAGGGTGATGGCCAGGTGGGCATAGTCGCGGCAGACGCCGGTCCCCTCCTCATGCCCCTGCCGCGCCGTCCGCGTCGGCCGCGCCCGCTTGTAGTCATAGGCCAGGCGCCGATGCGTCCAGTCGACGATCGCCTGCACCCGTTCCCAGCCGGGCGCCGTATGGCCAAACAGCGACCAGGCCAGCGGCGTCATCTCGTCGGTCTCGCAATAGCGGCTGGCCAGCAGGAACTGCAGCGTCTCGCCGGGCAGGTCCTCGACCGCCACCTGCGCCGCCTGCGGAAACGCCGGCTCGACCAGCCCGCTGTCGGCGATCAGGAACTCCGAAGAAAACGTCACCGGCCCCGCCGGCGCCAGCACCCGCGTCACCAGGTTGCCGAAGGCGTCGACAACGGTCTCCACCTGACAGTCCACGCTCGGCGCGCAGACATCCGGCGTGATCAGGTCCCCCCGCCGCTCCGGATGGACGCTCAGCAACAGATTGATCGGCGTGGGCCCCACGCTGTCAAAGGTGATGCGGTAACCCGCGCGGATTTTCATGTCAGGGCTCAGGCTGAGGTGGGCTGGCGGCCGTGGCCGATGCCCAGCAAACCCTTGTCCCGCACGGGAGTTCCCGGGGAATTTTGGGGGGGAGATGTCAGACGGGTCAGGTGAGACTATTCAAATTGGGGATGGTAGCGCGGCCCGCATCGCGCCAACAGCTGTCATTCACTGCAGCGCCCAAGGGGACCTTGCCCCCGCCCTTCATCACCCTCTTCTTCATGATACGAATTCGCCATGACGTGGGCTCCTAGTGCTGCAGCGGCCTCAGAAAGAACCGCCGCGCTCGCGACTGTTCTGTCCCTGCGGGCCTTCTCCGCTTTCGCCAAACTATCATTCTCGTCTTCTAAACCCAGAATCTGTAGCAGTACGATTTCAGTGTCCGCCGTGTTTTCAATTTGCGATGCGAGCCGAGCCCATTGCTGACTGTCACCTGGAGCGGCTTCGTAAGCGGCAAGCAGGCTGTAGCGGACCGCTACACGGGCCGCACGATCAAGCGCGATCGCCCTCTGAAGCCATTCACGCGCCTCGGGGCTAGCGGTGTCGAAGCGGGGTGGTTGAGAAGGGTTTATGTAGAAGCCCCTCTCTGCCTCGGGGTTCAGGATTTGCAGCGCTCCAGCCAATGGCTCCAGTTCTTCGAAAGGGCGAGACCCCGACGTTAAGTTCCGCCTATGGGCCCACAATCGGAGGATCAAATCCACGGCCTCGTGCTTGGCTGCCTGATCTCCTCCGTTGCCAGTTGCTTCCTCCGCCGCAAGGATTTTTTCCGCCAGGACATGGGACATCCAGCGGCTGAGCATATCGATGTCTTCATCGACCCCGAGCTGCTGAACAAGCCGTTTGCCCAAGCTGAGCACAGCCTCAGATCGTGCGGATCGCTCCATCTGCCTTTACCAGGAAAACCCGGAAATAGGGGTCTGCATATTCAACCTCATCCTTTCTTCGATAGCTCATTCTGTAAGGCACGTTGTGATCCACCTCTACGCTGACGATGAGATCTCGGTCCAGCTTAGCGAGGGCCTCGGAGAGGCCGGTCTTCGAAATGAGGATTCGGTCTCCCTCGTCACTGGCATTGCCCTCTTCGTCGCGGCCGCTCCCCCAGGTTTCGACACGAACCAAGCATTCCGAAGCTATATTCCACCGACGTTTTTCTTCATCAGGGACGAGGTTCAAGGCGTCGATGAACTTTGGAGCGATTTGCCTCGGCGGGTATCTCACGTCCCCCGCCCACGGGTCATACTCGTCAAAGCGCTTAGTCTGATTAGGACTAATGGTCCAACCAACCAGCTCGAAATCCGGATCATCGATTTCACGCTCGTCATCGGCGCTCGGCAGATAAGCTTCCCGTGTTCTTCCGACTGTCTGGAGCGCTGCAAGCAGCGCATCCGCCGTCTTCCGCGATACCAGGGCGCTACGAATTACCGTTCCCTGTCGGCCGTTGCTGCTTGCATTATCCCAGCTGCCACTGATTACGATTTCGCCGGCCCCTGGGTCGAACGCCTGGCGAATTTCGTCAGCTGTGACCGACCACCGCCACCCGTCTTGATCAGAACCGCGCCAGCCGTCTCTGACGTCTGACGGTACCGGGTCCCTCCGATCCGCAAGCCAACGGCCGTCAGGCCGGCTGAGAAGATGCTGCTCCAGCCAGTCGCCGAAGCGCGAGACCCCTTCGGCGTCGATATGCGCAGGCGTAGACGCCAGAAGCCGGCCAGCGACCGTCATTAGAGCGTGGAAGGAAAGGTAAAAGTTCAGATCATCGACGCGCGGCATGTCTGAGCGTGACGCAGATCGGCTGTTGAGCACCTTAGCCTCCCGACGGGCGTCCACAAACCAACCGTCCTCACTCGACAACCCCCACTCCTCGCAAACCAACGCCTCCGCCATGTCCTCAATTGTCGCCTGCGTCACATTGAACACGACCGCCAAGGGCTCTACCCAATACTGATCCATGTCATAGCCGAAGCGAAACCGCCGTGTCTTCCAATCACGCCCCTTGGATCCTTCCCGCCTAGTTGTGTAGCGGTCCGAGATAATGGGCGAGAACGGCGAGGAGTTGACCGCTCGAACCTCCTGCTCAACGGCCGGCGTCAGAGCGATCTCTCCAGCAGCCAGCAACGCCAAGAGCGCAGACTGCGCATAGTGCCGGACAAGCACATGAGGCTCTGGCGAGCGCACCTGCTGCAGGAGAAATCCCTCGAACGCCGCCACCGCCTTCGGGTTTTCAAGAGCGCTTCTCGCGATCCCGATCACAAACCATAGCCGAGCATGCTGATCATAGGCTTGGAAGCGCTTGTCCCGGAAGGCGACCTCCAATTCCCGGCCAAGCTGCCTCTTCAGGCTTTGTAATACATTGCTGTTGTCCAACGCGCCCAACCGGCGAACAACATGAGCGGCTTGCCACCTAACTGCGGATACGGGCGAGGACAGGCAACCGCTTAGCAACCCGGCTAGGCTGTCAGATACTGTACCCGTCGGCTCTAGATCGCTCGACCACGGCCCGTCGCCATCGCTGGGCTCTAGAACAGCCTCGATTAGTTCCAATGCAAACCCCAGAACTTCGAGCGCCTGAGCCTGTGTGATGCTCAGGGCGAGAAGACTCGCGAGTTGGAATGCTTCTCCAGAATCCAGCGGGGTCGCATCAGCGGCGAACGCCTCGAATAGGATCTGAAGCACCCAGGAAACGGGCTCGCTGCACGCTTCGGCGATCCGGAAAACCGAAACACGTTGGTAGTACCTATTCACCCAGACATGTCGGTGGTTGCGTCTGAGCAGCGCGCTGACACCGCTGCGGAGAGCCTGGCGGACAGCATTTCGTTCAACCCAAGCTTTCGGCAAGGCTGAAAGGAAGTCGTCAATCTCAATCAGCGGAACGTCCGGATGGGAAAGCACCATCTCGATGAAATCACCAGCCTTAGTCGGGGCCACCCTGGCGCACGCCTCCGGCCAATATCGCGTTCGGCTGTTCGAGCTTCGAAATGAGTAGTTCGATGTCGCAATAGAGGCCGACATGCCAACCATGTCTTCAACAACGCGTCCGCCGAAATGAGAGTCCCAATCCTCCGAACGCCAGCTATTGTATTCGTCGTTTGGTTGCGAAAATCCACTCGTCGTCGAAGAAGTGTAACGGTCGCCTGAAACCCCTAAGGTCAACGCCGCGAGCGCCGGCAAATCCAGCCCGTGATCAGTTGCGATTCCCTTGATACGTTCGAGACTTTTTTCGTCAATTTGACTATGCTTAAAGGTCGGAAGCCAACTTTTCACGATCCGCGTTCGCTCTTCTGGGCTGCCGGACGCCTTCAGCGCCAAATCGAATAGATCGGCGAAGTCCCATTCAGTGTCAAAACCCAGGAACGCGCCCCCCTCTCGGGCATCAACCTCAGCATCGCGGATCAATGGCGTCAGGGTTGAACGAAGTTGTTCGGAAAAGCCGCCGACGGCTCGATCCCGCCATCGACTGACTTGGGCAAACGTTCCCCTAGCGGACAGGCGCCCCATGATGTCCACGCTCGAAGGCCATGAGAAGTGATTGTCGAGATAAGTTTCAAGAACCTCGCCACATCGACCGAAACGATAGGCTAGTTCCGGCCCGTCCAGCCTCGTTGTCGTGGCCTTTTGGCCGAGTTGAAGGATTGCATCCCACCGATCATACGCATCATCACCGATGCGGCTCGCCACTTCGATCGACCGCTCAAGGTACAGCGCAGCCTCTGCCGGATCCATTTCAAGCAAAGCTCGTGATGCACCGACATTTGCACTGATCTTGCTGCCGACTTCGCTGGTCGAAACGTTCTCAAACTGCAGCGCGGACTTGCAAAGTCGATATGCAAGGGCGTGTAGATGAGAAACTTTCCCAGCGACCCGCGCCATCTCCGCCAGCGCGGCGGACGGGAGTGTGCGGCTGTCCAACCACTCGAGGAAGTCGGACACCATGCAGGCGTCTGCCGGAAGAAGTGCTAAGATCTTAATCCAGAGATCAGCGACCTCCGTCTGGACGAGCATTAGCTCATCTTCTCGCAAGTCGCGATTGTTAGATGCATCCATCGCAACTTTCAGGCATTGGCGCGCATTTTCCTCGGCACGGGGACCGTCGATGCGCCAACGCGTCCAAAGTCGCCAGACTGCGATCACCGGGCCGACCCGGCTGGTGAATTTTCGGGCGTCGCCTGTGTAGTCCGCGTGCCCCTTCTCGTAGGCCTTTCGGGTTTCCGGATCGGCAAGGGCCGCGATTTCGAGCTGGCCGCCGGAGAGGTGCTCGCGGGCCATCTGGGCCGCCAAGATGCCGGCTCGATCTCCGCTCCAGGGATTGGCCCATCCACGGCTCGGTTCGTCCGGCAGTTGGCCGAGGAGCCTCGACAACAGCCGATCACGTCTCCCAACGCCGTGTTTGGCTGCTGCAATCAGCAGGTTGGCGACGCTCCGCAGGCCGACGGACCTCCCTTGATTGTAGGTGGGATTTGCTTCCCCGAGGCGCTTCTGGCGAGGCAACCGGCGCAACAAGGCTCGCGTCAAAGCGATGGACGGTAGCCGGCCAATCCGTTCAAGCTCATCCACCACTGCCAGCCCCAAATTGAGGCCGGAGTTCGCTGCGAGTTCCTCTTGGATACGGTCAATGTCGCCGAACTCACCTGCATCAATCAACCGACAGACCACGGAGCGAAGCGTGCTGTAGCGGACCTCTGGAGGGCGCCAACGCGCGATTTCACTCAGGCACGCCCGGACCCCATTCAGCCGCAGGGTCGCCCACGCCATGGCAGCAATATCGTCTATTGCAATACCCACCGAGCGGCGCTGCTCCTGTGGCGTGCTGCTCCAGACCTGAAGCCAGTCCTGCGCGATCCGAAGCTCACTTCTCGCGTCGGCCAAGAGCTCAACCCTTTGCGCCAGCAGGGCGGCGGCATACGCATGTCTCGCGCCCTGCCATGATCCGTTGAAAGCTCGCCTTGCGACCAGCTCTTCGATGGCGCCAACATCAAGAATGCGACCTGCCAGGTCCCAATTTTCCTGAATGAGCTTGACGTGCCGACTGTCTCCCGCCGCTTCACCTCCGATCAACAGGGCGAGCTTGGCCGCTTCCTGCTTGCGGCCGGCCCTTAAACTCGCGCGTAAGGCGAATTGAAACCGCTGGAGTTCCACTTCTCGTCGCTGGAGCGCGTTCTCCGCCGGCAAGTGGGTGGCCCCTAAGGCCATGTCGATCAATTCGTCCAGCCGGTTCGCTTCATGCAGCATCGCCGGCAAGGCGGAAGCCACATAGGGGCTAACCCCAGCAAGTGGCTTCAGCGTCTCGATAAACTCCGAAACCTGCGTAATATCCCTACGGAAAGTCTGGCGGAACCAGTCTTCGACGGGCTCATCGCGAAACTGCACTGAATTGCCAATGACAGAGATTGCCCTGCCGCCGAAAAAGTCCACCGCGAAACTCTCAATGGCGCTCGTTGCGAGTCCCGTCGTTTTAGCGAGGACTTCGATGGGGATCAGGGGCCGGAGGATGGACATTGCCGCACACAGCTGTGCGACCTTGCCTTTTTCAGTCCTCCAGTCGTCCAGCACTTTGGCCATCGCCGCCTTTAGCTGGTCGGCGATCGTATCCCCGACAGACTTGGGGTTGGGTCCGAGTTCTCTTAGTATCGACGCCAGGTCGGTCCCCATGGCCATGGCGTTGGCTTGGACGCGAGGATTAAACGAGGTCCTTCGATGGAATTCGCCAACATCGCTGACCGTAGCGTCCGGAAACCGTTGACGCAGGTGGTCTCCTGTCTCCTGCTCGGTGAATGGCCGCAACGTTATGGCTAGGGCATTGGGCGGCGGGTTGAGAAGATGGAAGCGCTCAGGGCGGCAAAGCATAACGAGCCTAACACCGGGCGGCATCGGCTCTCTTAAAAGGGCCTTTGCAAAGGAATGCTCATCGCCGGCCTCGGACGCTGCCATTTCAGCGTTGTCAGCTGCGTCAACGACCAGCACGAGCCTGGCGTCGGGTGAGCGAAAACCTACGACATGCTGCGCTTGCTCTAACCGCTTGAGGAATGATCGGTAGTATGCCGTGGCATCTGCAGTCGAGTTAGGGACCAGCGGGTCACAAAGGCCGAGTTCAGATAGTTCGTTCACCATCTGAACGAGTGCTTCGCGCGGCCTGTGTCGTGGCCGCGCCGGCCGTCGATATCCGCCGGAACCAAAGCAATCATAAACTACAGTCACCGATCCGGCCGGCATCAGCTCGCCAAGTCGGGTTGTGAGCATGGATTTTCCAACCCCGCTCGGTGCCTGCACGATAAGCGGGAAGCTTGCATCTACGATAGTCTGTACAATTTCCGCTTCCTGCTCGCGAGCGATGACCTTCAGGGGAAACTCAATCAGGTTCGGTGCTGGGAACATATCATCCGGGGATGTGCCCACAGCGCCGAGCACGTGGGACCGACGGATGACCGGATCTGATTCAAATTCGGGTGAGAGGCGCTCAACGACGAGGTTTTTGAGCTGCAACGGAGCGTTCAGGTCCTGCCCTGGAAGATAGTCTGCCACGTCTAATTGCAGGCCGTTCTGCTGGGCCAGCCGGTTGCCCTCTCGCCCACGCAAGACAACTGATCTCCAAAACCTCGCAGAGAGAGCCTTTGGTAGGCTCGCGTGCCCGTCCAAGGCTTTGGCTGTCCGTGAATGACGGACCCCAGTACCGCCAGCCAAATCTTCCACCGACTGAACGACGCTCTCAGAGATCGGGCGGTTAGTCACAAAGTGAAAGGACAAGCGGCCGGCAACATCCCACCCGTACTCTTCCTCAATAGCAGAGAAGCGCAGCGCGAACTGTTGGATCGTTGCGGCGAGCCCCGCAGCATCCCAAGGCTCTTGGGAGCGACGCGTGGAGTGCTTTAACTGAATGTATCTTACAGCAGATGCCTTCTCGAGCCGCTCGTCCCCATCGTACTCCGCCAAGTCGATTACGACATCGCCGGCCGTAATCAGTCTTTCGGGCTCGGCTTCGTTCTTGGAAAAATCCTCAATAGCGACAGCGACCAGGTCGCTGTTGGGCCGGAGAAGCTGCAAGAGGCGCCGAGCCGCCCAAAGGTAGTGAAATTGATCGCCCTCACGGCTGGGCCGAAGCAATCCCGCGTACTCCGATTGCCCATTGCGGCTCCCCATTTCGGCTTTCTCTGCCTTAGCTCGGCCGGACACAACAAATGCGCCGCTTTCCCTCCCAACATGTCGACTGAGCGAACATCGGAAGCCGCCCAAAATATCGAGACGTAGCCACATCGATGAGGAATGGACGCGCCCTCAATGGCTAGAAATTCTCGAACGAACGTCGAACATACAGCTATTGGTTCCTGGATGCCAAGATGACGAGCATGGGCACCGGGTGGGATTTCCGGTGCGGGTGAGGCGTTATCTTCGGAACGCCCGAGATTAAGGGACAACCGCCCCCCTCCCCCAACCATCGTAAAATACCTCTCCCGCTTCGATAGGAGAGCTCCCCCATGCCCAGGACCACCACAGGCCCACACCGCCCCCTGAACCCGCGCCAGAAGCGGTTCATCGAGGAGTATCTGCAGTCGGGCAACGGGACCCGGGCGGCGATCCGGGCGGGTTATTACGTGCGCCATGCGGGGAACACCGCCTGCGCCCTGCTCAAGCGGCCGGACGTCCAGGCGGTGCTGGCCGCCGCCGGGCCGGCGCCTGGGC
>JBIIAX010000038.1:0-8193 GCA_044239675.1 Caulobacter sp. | reverse complement strand
GCGCGCCGTCCTGGCCGGCGGGCGCGGCGCCGCTGGCCCCGCTGGTCCAGGCGCCGGAACAGCTGGCGGTGCGGCTGGCCTTCACCGCCCTGGTGTCGCGGGCCGATGGGCCGAAGCTGCAGGCCTCTCTGGAGCCGGGCTGCCGGCTGGTCAGCAAGGAGGGCGACCTGTGGCGCTGGGACGGCTTCGTCGCCCGGGCCGAGGCGCCGCGCGCCGCCGCCATCCGGCTGGAACAGCGGACCCGGCTGGCCGAGGCGGAATCGGAGATCGAACGGCTGACGCCGCTGACCGAAACGGCGCAGGCCAAGGCGAAGGAAACCCAGGCCGCCTTCAAGGCCGCCGAGGCGCATCTGGGATCGGTGCGGGCCGCCCCGCGCGAGATCGAGCGGACCCTGGTGGGCGCCCGCGAGGCGGTCGAGCGGCTGGAGCGGGAAGCGGCCCGGCGGGACGCACGCGCCCAGTCCCTGGATGAGACCATCGCCCGGTTCGAGGCCGAGCGGGTCGAGGCCCAGACGGCGTTCGACGCCGCCCAGGCCGGGCTGGACGGCGGCGAGACCGGCGAGAGCCTGTCGCCAATGCTGGACGAGGCGCGGGCGAACGCCGCGCGCGCGCGGGAAGCCGCCGCCAATGCGCGGTCGGCCCTGGACACCGAACGGCGTGAGCGCGACGGGCGCACCCGCCGGCTGGAGGGCCTGACCCGCGACCGCGACGACTGGACCCGGCGCTCCGCCGCCGCCGCCAGGCGGATCGAGGCGCTGGACGTTGACCGGGTGAAGGCGCAGGCCGCGATGACCGAGGCCAGGGACGCCCCCGGCCTGATCGAGACCCGGCGCGAACGGCTGCTGGACGAGTTTTCCGTGGCCGAGGCGCGGCGGGCCAAATCCAGCGACGCCCTGCAGCAGGCCGAGGCCGCCCGGGCCGCCGCCGACCGCACCCTGCGCGCCGCCGACGCCGCCGCCTCCGAGGCCCGGGAAGCGCGGGCCACCCTGACCGCCCGGCTGGACGCCGCCCGCGAGCGGTTCGGCGAGATCGCCGGCAATATCCGCGAAGCCGCCAGGATGGAGCCCGAGGAGCTGGGCCGCCGCATCGCCGAGGAGGCTATCGCCATCCCCAAGGACGCGGAGGGGATCGAGGCCCATCTGTTCGCCCTGGAGCGGGAGCGGGAGGCCATCGGCCTGGTCAATCTGCGGGCCGAGGAGGAGGCGACCGAACAGGCCGCCCGGCTGCAGACGATGAAGACCGAGCGGGGCGACCTGACCGGGGCGATCAGCAAACTACGGGCCGGGATCGAGGAGCTGAACGCCGAGGGCCGCATCCGGCTGCTGGCGGCGTTCGAGATCATCAATGGCCACTTCCAGTCGCTGTTCCAGGCGCTGTTCGGCGGCGGCGAGGCGGAACTGCGGCTGATCGAGAGCGACGATCCGCTGGAGGCGGGCCTGGAGATCTACGCCTGCCCGCCCGGCAAGCGGCTGTCGACCATGAGCCTGATGAGCGGCGGCGAGCAGGCCCTGACCGCCAGCGCCCTGATCTTCGGCGTCTTCCTGGCCAACCCGGCCCCGATCTGCGTGCTGGACGAGGTGGACGCGCCGCTGGATGACGCCAATGTCGAGCGCTACTGCAACATGCTCAACGAGATGCGCCAGCGCACCCAGACCCGCTTCATCGCCATCACCCACAACCCGGTGACCATGAGCCGCATGGACCGCCTGTTCGGCGTGACCATGCCGGAGCGGGGGATCTCCCAGCTGGTGAGTGTTGATCTGCACCAGGCCGAGGCGTTGGTGGCTGCGGAGTAGGTTGGGCAGCCTCCCTCATGGCAGATTGGGGAATAAGCTTGCAGATGACCGATCAGACAATCCTCGGAAGTCTGACCCGACCCGATGACAAGGAACGCATTCTGGTCGTGCGCCGCGGGGATGGGCTCTTCACCTTCCGGAAGCAGTTCAGAGATTCAGCGGGCCGCTGGGGGGCGGCTGGTCCTGACCTCGGCCTCTATGACAGCCTCGACACGGCTTTGGAGGAAGCCAAAGCCCGGGTGTGGTGGCTGGCGTCTGTTGGCCTCGAAGGCGGTGGCCCGGCGGCGTAGGGGAAAGCCCTCTACCGTTGCGGAATCCAGCCCCGAAGGATGGCCCGGCCGGCTTCCTTGGAGCCTTCGAACAGTGTGACTTCGGTGTCGAAGGTGATGTCGCCATGCGGAGGATCAACCGCGAAGGCGATCGACCAGACGCCTGCCTCCGACGTGCGTTGCATGTTGACCGGAATGCGTTTCTCCCGGCCGGGGACGGTCGCGAAGGCCGAGTAGGCCGATCCCCCGGCGGAATGCTTTGAGCCCTTCCAGGGCGACCACTCCACGGTCGCGGTGAAGTGAGGCCGTCCCAGAAGGCCATGAAGATTCAGAACGTCTTCCACCGATTGGCCGGAGCCGCCTTCGAGGATCGCGCCATCGTCGAGGACGATGAGCGGACCCTGACCAATCAGGCTGTGCCTAGGGTCTTCCGTCTCCAGATATTGCGTGCTGTTCCAGTAGAAGACCCAGCCGGCCTCGATCTGCCGCGTGGCGTGATCGATCAGCGACAGTGGCGTCCCGCCTGCCATCGCCCGCTGCTGGACCAAGGCGTCAGCGACAGCTCTGGCTTGTTCGAGAGTCATGACCCGAGTTTAGACGCAGATGGCCCTGTCGTCGCCAAATCCGGCGGCCGCGCTTCAATCCGCCGCCAGATCGCGCCTGCAAGCGTCTCGCTAGTACTGAAGTCGGGTCGGTTGATCGGTGTACAGAAGCTGATGCCGCTCGCTGGCTTCGGCCCAGCTGGTCGGCAGCTTGGGCGAGTCCGCGAAAACATCGAGGAAGGCAGCCTTCATCTGGCGCGCGCAAAGATCGGCCGGCACCCTGCCGACGCCGGTTCCCATCCCAGGGAAAGCCACTGTCTGGACCGCGGCGCTCACCGGCGCGCCGTCTGCAAACTGCCCGCGCGTGACGAGAAGCAACGCGGCCCGCGTGGCAAGATAGGGATTGATGCTTTCGCTGCCCAAGACCATCGGCACCCGCATGGTCGGGGCGGCGACAAGATAGGGCTGTGCAACGCGGCCCGTCTCGACGATCTCGGCCCTGCCAACCAGCAGCTCTCCGAAATGTCGGTCCAGGATCAGGCGCCTGAGCCTCAGTTGAAGGTCCCATCCGAAGTGTTTCGAATAAAGGGCGTCGATCCCGCCATCCATGAAGCCGAAGCTGTTGGCCGGACTGACGAGGGCGTCGGCGGAGACATCGAGGATCGAGCCCAGGTGAATCTGGACGTTCGGGATTTCTGAAAATTGTTCGCCCCAGGCCCGCGCCAGGCCCTGATCCAGTGCCGCAAGAATGACCTTCACGCCGTCGTCTCCCGCAGGCGGCAAACCCACCAGAGATTAAGACATTCACCACGGCGGAGCAGCAGTTTTCTGCGGCAATGCCTGAGGGACCGCGGAGACAGCAGATTGGATCAGTCCAGCGCCCGGCCCAGGCTCCGGTAGCCCGTCAGGCGTGGCGAGGAGGGCCCGGCTACCGCCTGTAGGTCGCCACTGTCCGTGGATTTCACCGCGGCGCTACTATGTCCATCCATGCCCTGATCGCCGCTGGGACTGGCTCGAGTTCGTCGCGCTTGTCGAAAAGGACGCGGGGGCCAAGCTGGACGCGGCAGACCGCGAAAGCCTGTCGCTCCTCGCCGCTGTTATCGGCCATGATGGCAGCGTCGGCGATCGTCGAGGCTTCGCGGATGATGCGCTGGGTGCGGGGAAAGCGCTCGCGGAGGCGCTGCTCGGGGATGCCGTGGCCGCCCTGGGCGACGCGGGTCATGACGCGCAGCACTGAAAGATCCGCGCTGCTTAGACCCACGAAGAACAGCAGCACGAAGTAGCCAGCCTGCTGCATCTCGCGGATGAGGTCTATCTTCGTCTCGCGGACACCATTCGCGCGGACGGCCTCGTGGGAGAACACCGTCTCCATGGCGAAGGGCACCTTGGCCGCCATAGCGTGACCGATAAACGAGGTGACCCCTTGCTGGGTGACGCGCAGCCAAGCTGGATCGCCGTCGCGCATAGCGGCGGCCCAGCCAGGGAGGAAACCCTCACCGTCCGCCTCTGGGTATATCGATAGCGCCAGTCGATCGGCATTGATCAGCGGCATCTGAAGCGCGCCGGACAGATCACGCCGCCACATCGTCGATTTGCCCGACCCATTGTGGCCGGCCACGATGATAGCGAGGGGCTTGTTGGTGTTGGTTTGGGCCTGACGAACTTGCTCGACCGCTTCGAGCAGTATTGTCACTCGATAACCTTGAACGCGCCGTTTTCCAGCACACCGAGATCGACCTTGCCGTTCAACTTGCGCACGACCCTGCCCGGCTGATCGGGATCGACCGAGTAAAGCGGTACGGTCTTGCCGGCGTAGAGCCTCACCCCGGGCTTGACGACTTTCGATGCAAGGCGATCGAGCATACGGGAGCTCAATTCTACCGAGTGCTTCAGCTGGGCGGCCGAAGCCTTGTCCCCGGTCACGAAAACGCCGCCGATCTTGACGCGGGCGCGTTTGCGGGAGGTCTTGGCTTGAACAACCACAGCCGCACCGTCCTTTTCGACGGGGACAAAATCCGCTTGATGGTTGGCCGTATGGGGCTTTGTGACCATGTCGTGAGGATAGCCACTCCGCGGCCTCATGGCTAGCTATGTGACGCCGTATCAGCGCCATCGGCAGCCGATAGTCAGGCCGAGCATGCAGTCTCGTTGGACCGATCAACTGTACGCCGATGGCGCGGATCGATCTTTTCCGACTTTTTCGCCCGTCGGCGCTCCCCCCAAACAGGCCATCGCCCTTTCACCCCGCCCCTAGCGCTCCCCCTCCCCGTCCGCTACCTCCCCGCCCCATGATCCGCCTCGACAATATCTCCAAGCAGAACGGCCACCAGCTCCTGTTCATCGACGCCTCCATGGGGGTGCAGAAGGGGGAGAAGGTGGGGCTGGTCGGGCCGAATGGGGCCGGGAAGACGACGTTGTTCCGGATGATCACCGGGCAGGAGCAGCCGGACGACGGGCTGGTGGTGATCGATCCGGGGATGACCATCGGCTATTTCAGCCAGGATGTCGGCGAGATGTCGGGGCAGAGCGCCGTGGCGGCGGTGATGGACGGGGTGGGGCCGGTCAGCGCCCTGGCCGCCGAGATGTCGAGGCTGGAGCAGGCCATGGTCGATCCGGATCAGGCCGACCAGCTGGACGCCGTGATGGAACGCTATGGCGAGGTGCAGGAGCAGTTCCAGGCGCTGGACGGCTATGCGCTGGACGCGCGGGCGCGGGAGGTGTTGGCGGGCCTGAGTTTCAGCCAGGAGCGGATGGACGGCGATGTCGGCCTGTTGTCCGGGGGCTGGAAGATGCGGGTGGCGCTGGCCCGGATCCTGTTGATGCGGCCGGACGGCATGCTGCTGGACGAGCCCAGCAACCACCTGGACCTGGAAAGCCTGATCTGGCTGGAGGCCTTCCTGAAGAATTACGACGGCGCGTTGCTGATGACCTCGCACGACCGCGCCTTCATGAACCGGATCATCGGCAAGGTGGTGGAGATCGACGGCGGGTCGCTGATTACCTATTCGGGCGATCTGGACTTCTACGAGGGGCAGCGGGCGCTGGGCGAGGCGCAGCGGCAGGCGCAGTACGAGCGCCAGCAGGCGATGCTGGCCAAGGAAATCAAGTTCATCGAGAAGTTCAAGGCGCGGGCCAGCCACGCCGCCCAGGTGCAGAGCCGGGTCAAGAAGCTGGACAAGATCGACCGCGTCGAGGCGCCGCGCCGGCGCCAGTCGGTGCAGTTCGAGTTCCGCAGCCCGCCGCGGTCGGGCGACGACGTGATCAACCTGCGGGGCATCCACAAGGGCTACGGCGCCCAGCCGATCTATCAGGGGCTGGACTTCCTGGTGCGGCGCAAGGAGCGCTGGTGCGTGCTGGGGGCCAACGGGGCGGGCAAGTCGACGCTGCTGAAACTGGTGGCCGGGGCGACGACGCCCGACCAGGGCACGGTCAATATCGGGGCCGGGGTGCGGATGGGTTATTTCGCCCAGCACTCGATGGACCTGCTGGACGGCGAGGAGACGATCTTCGAGTCGCTGGACAGTTCCTTCCCTCAGGCGGGCCAGGGCGCGCTGCGCACCCTGGCGGGGTGTTTCGGCTTTTCCGGGGACGATGTGGAAAAGCCCTGCCGGGTGCTGTCCGGCGGCGAGAAGGCGCGGCTGGTGATGGCCAAGATGCTGTTCGATCCGCCCAACCTGCTGGTGCTCGACGAGCCGACCAACCACCTGGACATGGCGACCAAGGAGATGCTGGTCGAGGCCCTGGCCGACTTCGAGGGGACGATGCTGTTCGTCAGCCACGACCGGCGGTTCCTGGCGGGGCTGTCGAACCGGGTGCTGGAGCTGACACCCGAGGGCATCCACCAGTACGGCGGCGGCTATAGCGAATATGTCAGCCGGACGGGCCAGGAAGCGCCGGGGCTGCACCCGGGCGGGTAGCGGCGGCCCGTCAGAAGGCGGCCGACGCAGCGGCGATGGCGGCTTCGGCGAGGTCGCGACGGCCGGCGGCGTCGAGCAGCAGGGCGCCGTCGACGGTGGCCAGCAGCAGGGCGCCCTGGCCCGGCCGGTCAGGCTCCGGGACATCGAGGTGGTCGATCACCCAGCCGACGAAGCCGCCGAGGATTCCGGCCGCCACCGAACGGTGGGGCTGCTGGCCGCGCGCCGCCCCGGCCGCCACATCCAGCCAGACCCGCATGTAGGGCGCCAGGGTCTCCGAGGTCATCGCCGCCCAGACGGCCTGGATCAGCGGACCCGGCGCGAGGCGCACGCCCGGAGGAAGGGCGGCGTCGAGCATGCCGGTCAGCCGCAAGGCCACCCGGCCCAGGGTGGCGGCCAGAAGCTCGTCCTTGTCGGCGAAATAATAGAGCAGCATGCGGTCGCTGGTCCCGGCCGCCAGGGCCAGGGGACGCAGGCTGGCGCCGGCGAGACCCTCGGCCAGAAGATGGTCGGCCATGGCCTCGATGGCGGCTTCGCGGCGGTCGTCCCTGACGCTCATATATTCCCTGTAGCGCACGCTACGCCCCGGTGCTATGTAGCGAATGCCATGTAGCAACCGCTACATTCTGTGGCCGCATCATTCAAGGAGCGTGCGATGTCGAAGTTCTGGATGAACTGGTTATCGATATGGTGCCTGTCGATCGTCGTATTCGGCGTGGTTCTGGCGATGGGCGGCTTCCCCGCCACGGACGGTCTGGTCCGCTGGCTGCTCGGCGTGCTGAACGGGACCGGAGAGGTCGAGATCACCGGGCCGTTGCGTTTCTGCCTGGCGGTGATGGGGCCGGTGTCGATCGGCTGGGCCCTGACCCTGTTCGCGGCGATCCGCGCGGCGGACCTGCTGGGCGAGCGCGGTCGATCGACCTGGATCCTGGTCACGGCCGGGGTGGTCGCCTGGTTTGTCATCGACAGCAGCCTGTCGGTCCTGACCGGATACGGGCTGAATGTCATTCCGAACATCGCCTATCTGGCGGCTTTCCTGCTTCCGGTCCTGCGGTCTGGGGTGCTGCGATAGCGGCTTGCGGAGCGGCGGGGCCCCCGGCTTAATGGCCGCTCATGAAGCCTGGAGAGCCGCCATGAAGTCGTTCTGGATCGCGGGCGCGCTTGTCGCCCTGACCGCCACCAGCGCCCTGGCGCTGGACGTCGCCGGCCAGGTGAAGGCGCGGCAGGAGGGGATGAAGGCCATCGGCGGCGCGTCCAAGGGGCTGTACGACACCCTTGGCGGCGACAAGGACCCGGCCAAGCTGAAGGACTATGCGGCGCGGATCAACACGCTCGCCGGCCAGACCGGCGGCTGGTTCCCGGCCGGGACTGGCCCCTCCAGCGGGGTAAAGACCAAGGCCAGGGCGGAGATCTGGACCGACGCAGCCGGGTTCGCGGCGGCCAGGGCGGCCTTCGTCACCCAGGCCGGCAAGCTGAACGCGGCGGCCCAGACCGGCGACGCGGCCAAGGTGCAGGCCGAATTCGGCGCCCTGCGCGGGACCTGCAAGGGCTGCCACGAGAAGTATCAGGATAAGTGATGGGCTAATTCCGCCCCCCTTGGGGGCGGGGGACCGCGGCGGCACGCCGTGGTGGTGGGGGCAGCTCCGGCGTTGGGAGAAGACCATGAATACCG
>JBIIAX010000031.1:0-48221 GCA_044239675.1 Caulobacter sp. | reverse complement strand
GGCTTCGCCGGCGGTCCCCCTCCCCCAAAGGGGGGGGAATTTACGGTGTGGGACCTTCCCACGCGGCTGTTCCACTGGCTGCTGGCGGGGTTGATCGTGTTTTCCTGGTGGTCGCATGAGGATCACCTGCCGTGGCATCGGTTGAGCGGATACGGCATCGCGGCGCTGCTGGTGTTCCGGATCTGGTGGGGCGTGGCGGGGAGTTCGACGGCGCGGTTCGCGGGGTTCCTGAAAGGGCCCAGGGCGATCGCGTCCTATCTGAAGGGCGGCGCAGCCCATTCGAAAGGCAGCGCGCCGGGGCATAATCCGCTGGGCGGATGGAGCGTGGCGGCGATGCTGCTGGTGCTGCTGGCCCAGGTGGGGCTGGGTCTGTTCTCGGTGGACCAGGACGGCTTCGAGGCGGGGCCGTTCTCGAAATTCATCAGCTATGACACCGGGCGGACCCTGGCCGGGCTGCATGAGGCCCTGTTCAAAGTCCTGGTCGGATTGATCGTGCTGCATCTGTTGGCCATCGGCTGGTATGCGGCGCGGAAGACCAACCTGGTAGGGCCGATGATCACCGGGCGCGGGGTTCTGGCTGAAGGCGCAACGGCGCCGGTGATGGCGCCGGCCTGGCGGCTGGTCGTCGGGCTGGTGCTGGCGGCGGCGACGTTCGGGGGTCTGTACTGGTTGGAGAAAGCGGGGTCGTCGTTTTGAGGTTGGCCGTGTGCGTGCTTCGACACGCGCAAAAGGCGCTACTCAGCATGACGATTGGGGGATGGACGCAGCGGCGCCGGCGGCGTCATTCTCTTCGCCAACAGAACAAGCGGTACGGCGGGAACGAAACGATGAAGCGCACCCTGACGATCTTGGCGGGCCTGATGGCCCTGGCCGCCGCCGGACTGGCCGTGGCCCAGACCCCGCCGGCCTCCCCCGCCCCCAACGACTACGCCAAGCCCGAGACCTGGCTGTGCCTGCCGGGCCGGACCGATGACGCCTGCGCGGCCGACGAGAACGCCACGGTGGTCGCCGCCGACGGGACCCTGACGCCGGAGACCTTCATCAAGGCGGAGGATCCGCCGATCGACTGCTTCTACGTCTATCCGACCGTCTCCAATGACAAGACGGCCAACAGCGACATGAGCGCCGGGCCCGAGGAAATCTCGGTGATCTCCGCCCAGTTCGCCCGGTTCGGATCGGTCTGCCGGACCTTCGCGCCGCTGTACCGCCAGGTCACCCTGCCCGCCCTGCGCGCCTATATGATGGGGCAGGATCCCAAGGCCGACCGGGCCCTGGCCTATGACGACGTCAAGGCCGCCTGGGACTGGTACCTGAAGAACGAGAACAAGGGCCGCGGGGTGGTGCTGATCGGCCATTCGCAGGGGTCGGGCGTCATCCAGGAACTGGTCAAGCGCGAGATCGACGGCAAGCCGGTGCAGAAGCTGATCGTCGGGGTGATGCCGATCGGCGCCAACGTGCCGGTGGACGACAAGGGGATGTTCGGATCGATCCCCAGCTGCGCCAAGCTGGGCCAGACCGGCTGCCTGGTCGCCTATGTCAGCTTCCGCGACACCATCCCGCCGCCGGCGACCAGCCGGTTCGGCAAGGTGGCGGAGGCGGGCAAGCACGCCGCCTGCGTCAATCCGGCCGCCGTGGTCGCCAGCAGCGATCCGGCCGGGCCGGGGGCGGCCCACAGCTACCTGTGGTCGGCCGGCCGGGGTCAGGCCGCCGCGCCGCCGACGACCTGGGTCAAGGGCAAGACGATCACCACGGCCTTCGTCTCGACGCCCGGCCTGCTGACCACCCAATGTGTGCGGCAGGGCGAGTTCAGCTATCTGAAGGTGACGACCAACGCCGTGCCGTCCGACCCGCGCACCGATGTGATCGCCGGGGACGTGATGATCCTGGGCGCGCCGGACCCCAACTGGGGTCTGCATCTGATCGACATGAACCATTCGATGGGCGACCTGGTGGCCATCGTCGAGGCCCAGTCCACGGCGTGGATGAACAGGTAGGCGCCCTTCTCCCGGCCTGCGGGAGAAGGAAGTGTTGGCTCCGTCTCGCGCGGATGATTTAAACGAATCCGATGACCGGCAAGCCCGAAAGCCCCACCGAACCCTTCAAGCGCGCCCTGGCCCATGCGGCGCGGTCGCTTGCCGAGATGGCCGATCTGGAGATCGTGTTTTCCGGCGACGGCCCGCAGCTGACCGGCAAGCGGGCGGTGCTGCCGCATCCGCCGCGCGACATGACGCCGACCGAGGCGTCGCGCATCCGCGGGCTGGCCGACCAGATGGCCCTGCGGCTGTCGCACCATGACGCGGCGGCCCATGCGCGGGGCCGGCCGGTCTCGCCCCAGGGCCAGGCCATCTTCGAGGCGGTGGAACAGACGCGGATCGAGGCCATCGGCAGCAATGCGCTGGGCGGGGTGCGCAAGAACCTGAACACCGTGCTGGAGCAGTCGATCGACCGGCGGGGCCTGGCGCGAATCCAGGACCGGGCGGCCGCCCCGATGGCCGACATCGTCTCCTTGATGGTGCGCGAACGGCTGACCGGCCAGGCGCCGCCGGAAAGCGTGCGCGCGCTGGTCGATATGTTCCGCGACGACATCGAAGCCCGGGCCGGCAAGGACCTGGACCGGCTGACCGGGACCATCGACGACCAAGCCGCCTTCGGGCGGGTGGCCAAGGCCATCCTGCGCGACCTGGACATGGGCGACGAGGGCGCCGACCCGACCGATTCCTCCGAGGACGACGAGGGCACGGAAGAGCAGCAGAGCAGCGAGGACGACAGCGACGGGGACGGCGAGGGCCAGTCGCCCGAAGGCAGCTCCATGCAGGAGACCGAGGCCAGCGACAGCGAGGCCGAGGAGGGCGACGAACAGGCGGTCGAGGCCGAGGACGATGACGCCGACCTGTCAGAAGAGGCCCCGGAGATGGGCGACGGCGCCAAGCCCGCCCGTCCCGATCCCAAGGACAGCGGCCGGCCCGAGCCCGCCTACAAGGTGTTCACCACCGGCCATGACGAGATCACCCCGGCCGAGGACCTGTGCGACGCCGAGGAGCTGACCCGGTTGCGGGCCTATCTGGACCAGCAGCTGGCGGCCCTGTCGTCGGTTGTGTCGCGACTGGCCAACAAGCTGCAGCGGCGGCTGCTGGCGCAGCAGAACCGTTCCTGGTCGTTCGACCTGGAAGAGGGGATGCTGGACGTCGCCCGCCTGCCGCGGATCATCATCGACCCGACCGCGCCCTTGAGCTTCAAACAGGAGCAGGACACCGACTTCCGCGACACCGTGGTCACCCTGCTGATCGACAACAGCGGCTCGATGCGTGGACGGCCGATCATGGTGGCGGCGGTCTGCGCCGACATCCTGGCCCGGACCCTGGAGCGGTGCGCGGTGAAGGTGGAGATCCTGGGCTTCACCACCCGGGCCTGGAAGGGGGGGATCAGCCGCGACGACTGGATCAAGGCGGGCAAGCCCGCCTCCCCCGGCCGGCTGAACGACCTGCGCCACATCATCTACAAGTCGGCGGACACGCCGTGGCGGCGGGCGCGGCGCAACCTCGGCCTGATGATGCGCGAGGGGCTGCTGAAGGAGAATATCGACGGCGAAGCGCTGATGTGGGCGCACCACCGGATGATGACCCGGCCCGAACAGCGACGCATCCTGATGGTGATCAGCGACGGCGCGCCGGTGGACGATTCGACCCTGTCGGTGAACAGCGGCCATTATCTGGAGCGCCATCTGCGGCAGGTTATCGGCGAGATCGAGAACCGCAGCCCGGTGGAACTGCTGGCCATCGGCATCGGCCACGACGTCACCCGCTATTACCGCCGGGCCGTGACCATCGTCGACGTCGAGCAACTGGGCGGGGTGCTGGTCGAACAGCTGGCCGGCCTGTTCGAGGAAGAACCCAAGCGGGTGGCCAAGGCGCGCGGCCTGCTGGGCGCCCTGCCGACGGTGATGCCGAGTGTTCCAAAGGTGCGCGAGGTCGTGGGGTGAGGATGCCGGGCCGACTGCTCGCCGTCGCCTGTCTTCTGATCCTTTCCGCCTGCGCGCCGGCCCCGGTGATGCCGACGGCGCCGATCCCGGTGGCGGGGCCGCAGTTGGACCTTACCAACACGGCCGTGCCGCTGGACACGACCAACCCGGCGCGGACCGCCGTCGGCCCGTTCGTCTATGCCGGGGGCGTGTCGATCACCGCCCCGGTCAGCGGCCGGCTGCACGGGCTTTCCGACCTGAAGGTCACCGCCGACGGGACCCTGGTGGCGATCAGCGACTTTGGCGACATGCTGGAGGCCAGACTGGCCTTCGACCCCGCCGGTCGGTTGGCCGGGGTGACGAATGGAAAGCTGTGGCCGCTGAAGCGGCTGGACGGCCAGCCGGTGCAGGGAAAGCTGCAGGGCGACGCCGAAGGGCTGGCCATCATGCCCAGCGGCGAGCGGCTGGTCAGTTTCGAGCGCGATCACCGGATCTGGGCCTATCCGCCCGGCGGCGTCGGCGTTCCACGCGTTGTTCCCAAGCCCGGCAATCTGTTTTCCGAGAACGAGGGCATGGAGGCCCTGACCCAGTATCCGGTCGCCGGGCCGGACGCCTATCTGGTCGGGTCCGAGGAGGGCGAGATCTGGCTGTGCCGGCTGTCCGCGGCCTGCCAGGCCTTTGCCGTGCTGAATGGGCCGGACCTGGACTTCGGCCTGACCGCCTTCGCCAGCTTCGGCGACGGCTCTCTGGTGGTGGTGCACCGGGCCTTCGATATGGTGCGTGGGGCTCGGATCCTGGTGGCGGTCTATCCGGTCGCCACCCTGCGGACCCGCAATCCCCGGCCCGCAGCCAGCATGACCCTGGCCGGATCGCTGGTGCGTGACAATTTCGAGGGGGTGGCGCTGATCACCGGACCAAACGGAGTGGCGCGGATCCTGCTGCTGTCGGACGACAATGACGCGGCTCCGCAGCGGACCCTGCTGATGGCCTTCGACTGGAGGCCCGGCAAGTGACGCCGGCCTGCGTCGCCGACTACCGCGCTCTGGCGAAGCGGCGGCTGCCCCGGGTGATGTTCGACTACATCGACGGCGGCTCCTACGGCGAGGTCACTCTGCGCCGCAATGTCGGGGACTTCGAGGCCATCGCCCTGCGCCAGCGGGTGCTGCGGGACGTCTCGTCGATCCGGCTTGAGACGGAGCTGTTCGGCCAGGCGATGAGCCTGCCCCTGGCCCTGGCGCCGGTGGGGATGGCCGGGATGTACGCCCGGCGCGGCGAGGCCCAGGCAATGCGGGCGGCGACGGCGGCCGGCGTGCCGATGTGCCTGTCCAGCGTCTCGGTCTGCGACCTGGAGGAAGTGGCCAGGGCCGGCGGCAAGGCGCCCTGGTTCCAGCTCTATATGATCCGCGACCGCCCCTATATGGCCGACCTGCTGGCCAGGGCGGAGGCGATGGGCGTGCCGGTGCTGGTGTTCACCGTCGACCTGCCGGTGCCGGGGGCGCGGTACCGCGACTACCGCACGGGGCTGTTCGGAGCGAGCGGTCCCGGTGCGGCGATTCGGCGGGGTCTGGATGGGTTGACGCATCCGGACTGGCTGCAGGACGTCTGGCTGCGCGGCCGGCCGCACAGTTTCGGCAACATCGCCGCGGCGATTCCCGAGGCCAGGGGGATCATGGAATTCTGGCCCTGGGTGACGCGCAACTTCGACCCGACCCTGACCTGGAAGGACCTGGAGTGGGTGCGGGCCCACTGGAAGGGGCCGATCGTGCTGAAGGGCGTACTGGACCCGGAGGACGCGCGTGACGCGGTCAAGGCGGGGATGGACGGGATCGTCGTCTCCAACCACGGCGGCCGGCAGCTGGACGGGGTGATGAGCGGGGCGCGCGCCCTGCCCGCCATCGCCGACGCGGTGGGCGATGAGCTGACCGTGCTGATGGACGGCGGGATTCGGTCAGGGCTGGACGTGGTCAAGGCCCTGGCCCTGGGCGCCAGGGGGGTATTGATCGGCCGCGCCTGGGCCTGGGCGCTGGGCGCGCGGGGCGAGGCGGGCGTGGCCCATGTGCTGGCCGTGCTGCGGCAGGAGATGCTGATGGCCATGGCCCTGACCGGGTGCACGGACGTGGCGGAGATCAGTGAGGATATGCTGGCCGGGGATTGAGGGTGGCGCTGGGGCGGGAGACCCTGCTTTGGGGTGTGCCTGACCTGCCGACGCTGCCCCCTCCGACGGCCTGCGGCCGCCACCTCCCCCAGTACGGCCCTACGGGCCTGGGGGAGGAATACGCGAAACGGCCCGCGAGTCGCCTCGCGGGCCGTTCGAAACTTTTCAGACCGTGAGGTCCCAGACCCGGAGGTCTTTAGGCGGCGGCGGCCGTTTCCGACAGCTTGGCCTTCAGTTGGCGCTTGATCTTCAGGGCGCGGGGCGAGAGCTGCTCGTCCTTGGCCTTGGCGAGGAAGACGTCCAGGCCGCCGCGGAAGTCGAGGGTGCGCAGGGCGGCGTTGGTGATCCGGAGCTTGAAGCTCTGGCCCAGGGCCTCCGAGGCCAGGGTGGCGGGAACCAGGGCCGGCAGGAAGCGGCGCTTGGTCTTGATGTTGGAGTGGCTCACGTTGTTGCCGACCATGGGACCGACACCGGTGAGTTCGCAGCGACGCGACATTGTAGCGACCTTCGCAATAGGAATTCGGGCACGCTTGGGGCGACCCCATGCGCGAGAGGGGCGTCTATAGGGGAAGCGGCGGCGAAACGTCAACCCTTGGCGCAGACTCTTCGGGAGACGCGAGGGCGCGGGCGAGGCCGCCGGTTGGACGTCGGCGATGGCATGATAGGCTGGACCCGCGCCGGTCGTCGGCCGCGATCACGGAGCCAGGAATGAGCGTCGCAGACCGGGTGAAGGTGGAAGAGGTCAAGGTGCTGTCGCACGACTGGTACCTCTTGAAGAAGACCACCTTCCAGTTCCTGCGCAACGACGGAACCTGGCAGCGGCAGAGCCGCGAGACCTACGACCGGGGCAATGGGGCGGTGATCCTGCTCTACGACCTGGACCGGCGGACGGTCATCCTGGTCAAGCAGTTCCGCTACCCGGCCTTCGTGAACGGTTATGACGACCTGCTGATCGAGGCGCCCGCCGGACTGCTGGACGACGCGGAGCCGGAGGAGCGGATCCGGGCCGAGGTCCAGGAGGAAACCGGCTATACGGTGCGGGACGTGACGAAGATCTTCGAGGCCTTCATGAGCCCGGGATCGGTGACCGAGGTGCTGCACTTCTTCATCGGCCGCTATGAGCCCAAGGACCGCACCTCGGCCGGCGGCGGGGCGGAGGGCGAAGGCGAGGATATCGATGTGCTGGAAGTGGGGATCGACGAGGCGCTGGCGATGATCGGATCGGGAGCCATCTGCGACGCCAAGACCATCATGCTGCTGCAGCATGCGGCGCTGCATATCTTCCCGCGGCCTTGACCAGGCCCGGCTTTTGAACGGGCGCGTGCTCCTGCGTTGGGAGAAGCGACTTCAACCGCCATTCATGCGCCGCCATATAGGGTGACGCTCAGCGACCCCTCTCCCATGGAGCCCGACAGACGATGATCCGACCGGCAGCAATCCTCGCCGTCGCCGCCCTGCTGGCCATTCCCGCCGCCGCCTCAAGCCAGGCATCGGAAGGCCCCATCCTGCCAGGCTACTGGGCCTACAACAGCCGTGTCTCCTTCGGGGTGTCGAGCAGCAGCGTCGAGAACAGATGCGTCAAGCCGGCCGACATCGAGAAGTTCTTCAGCGGGCCCAGCAACCGCCACTACAAATGCACCTATCCGACCCGGAAGGTCGGTGACGGCAAGGCGAACTTCGACGGGGTCTGCGTCGACAAGCGCGGACGCAAGGCCTTCGTCACCGCCTGGGGAACCTACAGTCCCAAACACTTCAAGCTGGACGCCCGGATCAAGACCTCGATCATCGGCCTGCCGATCACC
Source organism: Caulobacter sp. (assembly GCA_044239675.1). Classification (GTDB taxonomy): domain Bacteria; phylum Pseudomonadota; class Alphaproteobacteria; order Caulobacterales; family Caulobacteraceae; genus Caulobacter. The sequence continues at coordinate 40,306 of JBIIAX010000031.1, read as the reverse complement.
CCGACCGGAACCATCGAGGCGACCTGGCTGAAGGCAGACTGCCCGCCGCCGCCGCCGAAAAAGCCCAAGAAGGGCTGACGGAGGCGCCCGGCGGCGATTCACCCGTTTGTGGTTAACGGCCGCCAATATACAATGGCTTGCGGTGAACAAAGATCGAATGGGGCGACGTCGCCGATTCGGTCATGATTCGTTTCGCGCCCGTTCGCCGGGTTCCGCCTGGCCCGTTAACCGGTTTGCGGAGACACCCCTTGCCCAGGTTTCAGCGACCGTTGGCCGCCCTCTGCGCTCTGGCGCTTGCCAGCTGCTTCCTGGCCGGCTGCATGGCCCAGGCCGGCCCCGCCGGGGGCGACGACTTTCTGATGTTCGGCGGGCCGATCTTCGGCGAGGCGGCGGCGATCCAGCCCGATGGCAGCGCGGACCTCACACCGGTCCAGGCCCTGGTGGTGCGGGACGGCAAGGTCGTGTTCGCGGGCGACCTGGACGGAGCGGAGACCCTGGGCCGAGGCCTGCCGCGCATCGATCTCGCGGGAGCGGCGGCCTATCCGGGATTTATCGATTCCCACGTCCACCTGACCGGGGTGGGTTTGCGGGAAATGACCCTGAACCTGGACCAGGTGCAGTCGGTCGCGGGGCTGGCGGAGGCGTTGAAAGCCTGGAACGCCACCCATCCCGGGAGCGAGCCGCTGGTCGGCCGGGGCTGGATCGAGACCCACTGGCCGGAGAAGCGGTTTCCGAACCGGGCGGATCTGGACGCCGTGGTCAAGGACCGCGCCGTGGCGCTGGGCCGATCCGACGGCCATGCCATGGTGCTGAACAGCGCTGCCCTGGCGCTGGCGGAGATCACCCGCGACACGCCAGACCCAGTGGGCGGCAGGATCGAGCGGGACGCCGCGGGCGAGGCGACCGGCATGCTGATCGACACCGCCCAGGACCTGATCGGGCCGAAGCTGCCGAAGCTGGACGCAGTCCGCCATCGGGAAGCGCTGAGCCGGGCGGTCAACCACTATGCGAGCCTGGGCTGGACCGGGGCGGTCAATATGAGCACCAGCACGGCCGACCTGGCGGTGCTGGAGGCGCTGGCGGCGGAGGGCAGGCTGCCGATCACGGTGGACGTCTTCATGACCCCGGAGGACGCCGGGGAGGTGTTGAAGCGCGGGCCCTACAGCGATCCGACCGGCATGGTCCGGGTGCGGGGGGTGAAGCTCTATATGGACGGATCGCTGGGCTCGCGCGGGGCCCTGCTGCTGAAGCCCTACAGCGACCAGCCGGCCGGATCGGGCCTGCAGATCGCCCAGCATGACGAGACCATCGCCATGCTGAAGCAGGCCTTGAAGGTGCGGGCCGATGTCGCCTTCCACGCCATCGGGGACAAGGGCAATCGCCAGGCGCTGGACTGGTTCGAAGAGGTTTTGAAGACCGATCCGGAGGGCGCCAAGGCCGTCCACTGGCGGATCGAGCATTCGCAGATCCTCGATCCGGCCGATATTCCGCGGTTCGGCAGGCTGGGGATCGTCGCCTCGATGCAGCCGTCGCACGCCATCGGCGACTTCTATTTCGCCCCGGCGCGGTTGGGGACGGACCGATTGCACGGCGCCTATGCCTGGCGTGGCCTGACGGACAGCGGGGCCCTGGTGGTCGGGGGCACGGATGCGCCGGTCGAGGTGGGCGACCCGAGGATCGAGTACTACGCCGCCACGGTGCGCAAGGATCTGAAGGGCTTCTCCGCCCCCGACTGGCAGCCGCAACAGGCCTTGAGCCGAACCCAGGCCCTGGCGCTGTTCACCGCCAATCCGGCAAAGGCGGACTACCGGCCGGCCGGCTGGGGGACGCTGACGGTCGGAGCCCCCGCCAATATCACCGTCTTCTCGCGGGATATCCTGACCGCGCCGGCGGAGGAGATCATGGCGGCGAAACCAGTGCTGACCGTGGTGCGAGGCAAGGTGGTGTTCGACGGGCGGTGAGGGAACCGGCGCCTGCGAACGCACGATTGACCGGATCAAGGGCGCCGCCGGAACATTCCGCTCGCCAAATCAGTTCGCCATTTGAATCCCGTCAAAGAGGAGCTGCGCAGCGCTTGCCCGACTCGATCTTCGACCCCACCTTCCTCCCATGAGTGATCGCTCGACCGGCCAGGCGCCGGCGCGGCTTACGGCCGTTCTGGGGCCGACAAACACCGGCAAGACGCACCTCGCCGTGGAGCGGATGTGCGGCTACGCCAGCGGCATGATCGGCCTGCCGCTGCGGCTGCTGGCGCGGGAAATCTATGATCGGGTGGTGGCGATCAAGGGTCCGCGCGAAGTGGCGCTGATCACCGGCGAGGAGAAGATCGTCCCGCCGCGGGCCAACTATTTCATCTGCACCGTCGAGGCCATGCCGCTGGGCCGCGAGGTCGAGTTCCTGGCGGTGGACGAGATCCAGCTGTGCGCCGATCCCGAGCGCGGGCATGTGTTCACCCAGCGGCTGCTGCACGCCCGGGGCAAGCATGAGACCATGCTGCTGGGTTCCGGCGCCATGGCCAACCTGATCCGCCGGCTGCTGCCCAAGGCCGAGATCATCACCCGGGAGCGGTTTTCGGCCCTGACCTATTCGGGGCCCAAGAAGCTGACCCGCCTGCCCCGGCGATCGGCGGTGGTCGCCTTCAGCGCCGACCAGGTCTACGGCATCGCCGAACTGATCCGCCGCCAACGCGGCGGGGCGGCCGTGGTGATGGGGAGCCTTAGCCCCCGCACCCGCAATGCCCAGGTGGCCCTCTATCAGTCCGGCGAGGTCGATTTCCTGGTGGCGACAGACGCCATCGGCATGGGGCTGAACATGGACGTCGATCATGTGGCCTTCGCGGGCCTTCGCAAGTTCGACGGCCGCAAGACCCGCTGGCTGCACGCCCAGGAGATCGGCCAGATCGCCGGCCGGGCCGGCCGCTATCGCCGCGACGGGACCTTCGGGGTCACCGGCGAGGCCGAGGACATGGACGAGGACCTGGTCGAGGCGGTGGAGACCCACCAGTTCCAGCCGCTGACCGCCGCCGAATGGCGCAACAGCCGGCTGGACTTCACCAATCTGCAGAGCCTGGTCCGCTCGCTGGACGAGAAACCGTCGCGGGAGGGGCTGGCCCTGTCGCGGGAGGCGTTGGACGAACAGACGCTGAAGCGGCTGGCCGAGGATCCGGACATCGCCGCCCGGGCCAAGAACCGCGAGGTGCTGGAGCGATTGTGGGAGGTCTGCCAGACGCCGGACTTCCGCAAGATCGCCAGCAACGACCACCTGGACCTGCTGCGCCGGCTGTTCAACGACCTGACCACCGGCCGCAAGCGCATTCCCCATGACTGGATGGCTGGCCAGTATGACGGGCTGGATCGCACCGACGGCGAGATCGACAGCCTGGCCGCGCGGCTGGCGGCGGTGCGCACCCTGTCCTACGTCGCCAACCGGCCAAACTGGCTGCATGACCCCGCCCACTGGCAAGGAACGATGCGGGGACTGGAAGACCGGCTGAGCGACACCTTGCACCAGAAGCTGATGGCTCGGTTCGTCGACCGGCGGACCAGCGTGCTGATGCGCCAACTCGGCGACCGCGAGACCATGCTGGCCGGGGTGGCCGAGGACGGCGCGGTGACGGTCGAGGGCCACTATGTCGGCAGGCTGAAGGGCGTGGTCTTCGTCCAGCCCCGGGCGGCGACCTCGCTGGAGGAAAAGGCGTTGCGCGGGGCGGCGCAGAAGGCGGTGGCGCCGGAGATCGCCAAGCGGCTCGGCGCCCTAGCGGCCGAGCCGGACGAGGCCTTCAGCCTGACGCCCGACGGGGCGATCCTGTGGCGCGGGGCGATCAGCGGCCAGCTGGCCGGCGGCGGCAAGGTGCGGCTGCTGGGCGATCTGGGACCGCCGCCGGCGCGGGAGCGGGCGCAGCGGCGGCTGGAAGCCTTCCTCGCCGACGAACGGACCCGGCGGCTCAATCCCCTGACCCGGCTGGAAGCGGCCATGGCCAAGGGCGAGTTGCGCGGCCTGGCCCGGGGGCTGGCCCACCGACTGCTGGAGAACGGCGGGGTGCTGCCGCGCCGGACCATCGAGACCGAGATGAAGTCGCTGAGCCAGACCGAGCGCCGGGCGCTACGGGCCCTGGGCGTGAATATCGGAGCCTTCAGCCTGCATCTGCCGGGATTGCTGACGCCGGACGCCCTGGCCTTCGCTCAGGCGCTGGCGCCCGATCCCGCGGCGCCGTCCGTGGGCGTGCTGACGCGGCTGAAACCCGGGCCGGTGGATGCGAAGGTCCTGGCCGCGCGCGGCCTGATGGCCGTGGGCGGGCTGGCTGCGCCGGTGGACCAACTGGAGCAGCTGGACGGCCTGATGCGGGCGGCGCCGCGCGAGGCGCTGGGCGTGGTCGTCGGCGAACAGATTCTGGAGGCGCTTGGCTGGAGCGCCAGGGAGGCGGCCGACATCCTGCGCGGCCTGGGCTACGCCCCGACCAATCGCAGCGAGCCGATCGTCTGGCGCCGGCGCGGCCAGGTGGAGCGCCGCGAGCCGCCAAGGGTCAGCCCGCGGCCTGGATCGCCCTTCGCGGCCCTGGCCCAGTTCAAGGTGGCGGGCCCGGCCAAGCCCCAGGGAAGGCCGAAGGTGCGGCCGCAAGGAAAGCCCGCCTCCCCTGCCCTGGTGAAGGCTGACGCCAAGCCGGTTGAAATCGCCGCCGCCAAGCCCGCCCGCCGTCCGCGGCGTCGCCGGCGCGCCACGCCCGCATGACGGACCTGGCGTCGCAGGAAAGCTGCCGCGCCGATGTCTGGCTGTGGCGCGCGCGGTTCTTCAAGACCCGCAGCCTGGCCGCCAAATTCCTCGAGGAGGGCCGGGTTCGCCTGACCCGGGCCAGAATGGAGACCCGGCTGGACAAGCCCAGCCGCACCCTGCACCCGGGCGACCAGCTGGTCTTCGTTCTGGGCGAGCGGGTGATCGCCGTGAGGGTCGAGGCGGCGGGAGAAAGGCGTGGCCCGGCTGGGGAAGCGCGCCGCCTCTATTCGCCCTTGGAGAATAACTGAGCGCTTCGGACGCGGCGTCGCATTGACAACCACCCCTCGCCAAACGAAATACCCCAGCCCACAGACTGCACCCCCGCGCCGACCCGTCCGCGGCCCTTAGAGCAACTGATGACCTACATCGTCACCGACGCCTGCATCAAATGTAAGTTCATGGACTGTGTCGAAGTCTGTCCGGTGGACTGCTTCTACGAAGGCGAGAACTTCCTGGCCATCAATCCGGACGAATGCATCGACTGCGGCGTCTGCGAGCCGGAATGCCCGGTCGACGCCATCAAGCCCGACACCGAGGACGAGCCGGACGGCCGGTGGCTGAAGGTCAACACCGATTTCGCCAAGATCTGGCCGAACATCACCGTCAAGGGCGAGCCGCCGGCCGACGCCGAAGCCTTCGAGCGCGAAACCGGCAAGTTCGAGAAATACTTCAGCGAAAAGCCCGGCAAGGGCAGCTGATTGCTCCGGTCCCTGCCGTCCCCATAGCAGACACCTCGATTTGGGGCGCCTGCTGCTGTCGCGTTCGCGTCGCAAACCTTTCATTCCGCTGAATTTTGTGTTATCACACCTGTGACGCGGCGGGAATTTTGCCGTCGCGCCTCGGTTCAAGAATTGCCGCTCCCAATCGGCGCGCCCGGACGAAGGCGAAGGGTGTCCTAGACAGACCTGTCACATCGAACGATCAGCCCGCGCTTCCGGCGCCTGGGGCTTTTCGCGTCGTTTTGGCCAGGAAAACGGGTTGTGCAGGGAACGGGAGCAGCGCTCCGCCGCGGCGGAGGTGCAGGAGAAGGACGAGATATGAGCAAGACCGGTCTGGCGTTTTCCGTGGGTGACCACGTTGTGTACCCCGCCCATGGCGTGGGCACCATTCAGGCTGTCGAGACCCAGGAAGTCGCCGGCATGGCCCTGGAAGTCTATGTGATCACCTTCGACCACGAGAAGATGACCCTGCGCGTCCCGACCAAGAAGGCGGCCACCTCCGGCCTGCGTTCGCTGGCCGAAGAGGGTGTGATGAGCAAGGCGCTGGTGACCCTCAAGGGCCGCGCCCGGATCAAACGCACCATGTGGTCGCGTCGGGCCCAGGAATACGAAGCCAAGATCAACAGCGGCGACCTGATCTCCATCGCCGAGGTGGTCCGCGACCTTCACCGCGCCGAGAACCAGCCGGAACAGTCCTATTCGGAACGCCAGCTGTATGAATCGGCCCTGGACCGCATGGCCCGGGAAGTCGCCGCCGTCGAGCGCATCGACCGCGACGCCGCCGTCAGCCTGCTGACCAAGAGCCTGCAGAAGGCCGCCTGATCCAGGCTGGTTTCCGAGACGACCGAAGCGCCCGGGCCGAAAGGTCCGGGCGTTTTTCTTTGAGCGAACTGGACCGGTGACAATCCCGGTCGAGAATGACAAACTTTGCCATCGACACTGTCCCTGGAGGTCTTTGATGGCGACGATGAATGTCTCCCTGCCCGACGCCATGAAGGAATGGGTCGAGGATCAGACCCAATCCGGCAGTTACGGCAATTCCAGCGACTACGTTCGCGACTTGATCCGCCAGGACCAGGAACGGAAGCGAAAGATTGCTGCAATGGACGTCCTTGTCGAAGAGGCCATCGCCAGCGGCCTCGGCTCCATGACGATGCAGGAGATTCGTCAGGCCGGGCGACGCAAGGCGGGGCTGGATGCCGGCTAGGCTTTCTTCAAAGGCGCAGCAGGACCTAATCGACATTTATGCTGTGGGCGCTCGGCTCTTCGGACGCGGCCAGGCTGAGCGCTACCAGGACGGATTGGAAGCGGCGTTCGATTTCATTACCGAGTATCCACTGGCGTCCCGCGAACGGACCGGGACGGCTCGCCCGATCAGAGTTCATCCCTACAAGGCGCACATCATCGTCTACGCCTTGCAGTCCGAAGGCGTACTGATCTTGCGGGTTAGACACGGGCACGAAGACTGGGCTGTCGATCCGGCCGGGCCGGCCGATATGAACGATTGATTTTGATCATTCGGTGAACCGGCGCGCCGCCTGCTCCGTATCTGGGTCATGGCACTCGAAGCGATCACCAGCGAGACGGCGGAGCGGCGCTATATCCGCCGCGCGATGAAGGCGCCCATGCTGGCGGCCGACCACGAGCACGACCTGGCGGTCCGCTGGCGGGACCAGTCGGACGAGGACGCCCTGCATGAACTGACCGGGGCCTATATGCGGCTGGTCATCGCCATGGCCGGCAAGTTTCGCGCCTATGGCCTGCCGATGGCCGACCTGATCCAGGAAGGCTCCGTGGGCCTGATGCAGGCCGCCGCCCGGTTCGATCCGGAGCGGGAGGTGCGGTTTTCCACCTATGCCGGCTGGTGGGTGCGGGCGGCGATGCAGGACTATGTGCTGCGCAACTGGTCGATCGTCCGCACCGGCACCACCGCGGCCGGCAAGAGCCTGTTCTTCAACCTGCGCCGCCTGCGGGCGCGGCTGGGCGACATGGAGGGCCGGTTGACCGCCCAGGCGCGGACCGCCATCGCCATAGACCTCGGCGTCGATGAGGAGGATGTCGAGGCCATGGCCTCACGCCTGTCGGCCTCCGACCGCTCGCTGAACGCCCCGATCACCTCCGGGTCGGAAGACGCCTATCAGGACTTCCTGCCCGACGAGCGGCTGGATCCGGAGGCGGCCACCCTGGAGGCCATGGACGGCCGGGCGCGGGGCCGGGCGATCAGCCAGGCGCTGAAGGTGCTCAATCCCCGGGAACTGGCCATCGTCCAGGCCCGGCGGCTGGCCGATGAGCCCCGGACCCTGGAATCGCTGGGCCTCGAACTGGGCGTGTCCAAGGAGAGGGTCCGGCAGATCGAGCACGGCGCCCTGGAAAAGCTGCGCGGGGCCCTGGTGCGGGATCATGGCGACCTTGCGGAGGCCGGCCTGATCGGCTGAGCCGCCGCTACTTCGCCTTCAGCCGTTCCAGCGCCTCGGGATGGTCCAAGCGGATTTCACCGTCGCGGGTGATGGTTCCGCGGATGCGGACAAGGCGGCCCTCCAGGCCAGCGGGAGAGCGGCCGGCGCTGTCGAAGTCCTGGATGGCGCGGGCGGGGATGGTCGCCCGGAAGCCGGAGCCCAGATCGAGCAGCCGGCCATCGACGCCGGTCCTGACCTGCCGCACCTGCCCCTCGACCAGGGCGAAGCCGGGGCGAGCGACCGCCGCCTCCGACGGGATCAACACGCGATAGTCATTCAGAGCCCATAGCCCCTTGCCGGCGTTCCGGGCCGTGGCTTCGCGGTCCAGCATCATATCGGCCAGGGCGCGGCTGTCGCTGAAGGTGCGCACCCGGGCCGCGCCGTCGCGCAGCATGCGACCCTGAACCCAGCGGCGACCCTTGGCCATGCGCAGCTGGGCCAGGGTGCGGTCGAAGGGGTCCTTGGCCGCGCCGGAGGACAGCAGTTCGACGTCCTGGCCCAGCACCATCCGGGCCAGCCGCTCCCGCGAGGCTTCGCCATAGGGGGCGTCGATACGGGGCGCCGTGATGCCGGCCAGCTTGACCGTGCGGCCGTCGGCCAGCCTCACCTGATCACCGGTCGGCACCCCGATCACCCGGGCCCGGCCCTTGGCGGCCAGACCGTCAAGCCGAGCCGCCTCGCCGCAACCGGCGAGGACCAGGGTCGTGATCAACAGGAGGAACCAGCGGATCAATCAGCCTCCACGGCGTCTGGGTCAGCGGAAGGCTTTTGCGCAACGGCGGTCCGGTCAGGACCGGCTGCCAGTTCACGTTTCAAGGTCTCGCGGTCCAGCTCTCCCTCCCAGCGGGCGATGACCAGGGTGGCGACGCCGTTGCCGACCAGGTTGGTCAGGGCCCGGCATTCGCTCATGAACCGGTCGATGCCGACCAGGGCGGCCAGGGCCACGGCGGGGATGGAGCCGACCTGGGTGATGGTGGCGGCCAAGGCGATGAAGCCGGCGCCGGTGACGCCGCTGGCCCCCTTGGAGGTCAGCATGGCCACGGCCAGCAGGGTGGCGATCTGCACGCCGCTGAGCTCGGTATTGGTCGCCTGGGCCAGGAAGAGGATGGCCAGGGTCATGTAGATGTTGGTGCCGTCGAGGTTGAAGCTGTAGCCGGTGGGAATGACCAGGCCGGTGACCGACTTGGAGGCGCCCAGCCGCTGCATCTTCTCCATCATCTGGGGCAGGACCGACTCCGATGAGCTGGTCCCGAGCACGATCAGCAGCTCGTCGCGGATGTAGCGGATGAACTTGAAGATCGAGAAGCCGGCCACGGCGGCGATGCCGCCCAGCACCAGCAGCACAAAGAGGATGGAGGTGGCGTAGAAGGTGGCGATCAAGGCGGCCAGCTGGACCAGGGCGCCGACGCCATACTTGCCGATGGTGAACCCCATGGCCCCGAAGGCGCCGATGGGGGCGAAGCGGACCACGATGTGGATGATCGAGAAGAAGACCTTGGAGGTCTCTTCCAGCACCTCGGCGACCTTGTCGCCGAACTCGCCCAGCCTGGCGCAGGCAAAGCCGGTGAAGATGGCGATAACCAGCACCTGCAGGATGTCGCCGTCGACGAAGGCGCCCCAGAAAGTGTCGGGGATCAGGTGCAGCATGTAGTCGGCGAAGCCCGGCGCTTCCTTGGCCTTTTCCAGGAAACCGGCGGCGACCTTGGCGTCGAGGGTGGAGGGATCGATGTTCATCCCCGCGCCCGGGCGAACGATCAGGGCGACGACCAGCCCGACCACCAGGGCGAAGCTGGAGACCACCAGGAAATAGAGCAGGGTCCGTCCGCCAACCCGGCCGAACTTGGCCATGTCGCTCATCCGGGCGATGCCCCCGGCGACGGTGCAGAAGATCACCGGGGCGATGGCCAGCTTGATCAGCTTGATGAAGCCATCCGCCAAGGGCTTTAGCTGGGTCCCGACCTGCGGGTACAGCCAGCCGACCAGAATGCCCAGGGCGATGGCGATCAGCACCTGGACATATAGCACGCGCAGCAGGCGCATATCCCCCTCCCCGACATTGGCGCGCGACGATAGATCAGCGGCGGCGCCTTGCGAAGCGGCCTTCGTCAGCGGGGAAACGGTCGGAGCCGCAGGTAGCCTTCCGCCAGCAGCAGGTTGGGGACCCAGCAGAGAAAGGCGATCGCCTGATAGCCGGCAAGGGGCGGGATGTCTGTGAAGCTCAGGCCTGTCAGGTAGAGGCGCAGGGTCACCGCCGCGAGGGTGAGGGCCCAGGAGCGGACCATCCAGCGGCGGTGATCGATGAGGCGCCGCTGCAGGGCGGCGCGCCAACCGAGCGCCGTGCTGGCGATCCAGGCGAGGGCCAGCAACCCGAAGCCGGCGGCGGCGATAGGGCCGGCGGTGGACCCTGGCGCGAGGATCAGGCCGCCGAGCCCGCCGACCAGGCAGGCGACCGCATAGGTGCGGCCGATCCAGCGGTGGCCAGCCAGCCAGCGGCGGCGCAGGATGGGCAGGAACTGCGCCGCGCCCAGCAGCAGGGCGGTGGCGGCCCCCGCGATGTGGAAGGCCAGCCAGGGCCTTGCGAAGGTGTTGGCCAGGACGTTGGGACCCAGGGGGCCGACGCCGATCAAATAGCGATAAGAGAAGAGGGCCACCGTCACCGCCAGCAGGGCCGCCAAGCCCCAGGTCAGCCTTGCCGTCCACCGCCCCGCCAGGGTCATTGTCGTCGTCATGATGCTCATCGTTCGGTTCGCCTTGTCGCCGCCTTGCGGGCCGTCGATTGCGCCGATCGGGCATCGCCGCTACCCGTGGCTTCGCGAGTGGCGCCAGCGCTGCGCGAACGGGGCCGATGATCGATTTTCGCCAGTTTCGGGAAGCCTTCAGCGGACCAGCCATGCGGCGGTTGGGCGTCGAGCTGCTGATTCTCGTCGCCTTTGGGTTGATGGTGGGGCTGCTGGGACCTTGGGGTTCTGACCGGCTGCCGTGGGCGGTGCGGCACAGCTACTGGATGGCGACCATCGTCGGCGGCGGCCTGATCGGGGTGGCGATGGCCGAGACGCTGGGGCGGCGGATTGCGCCCGCCTGGCTGTCGGTGCTGGCGGTGTCGGCGGCGATGACTCCGCTGGTGACCCTGTATGTCCTTGGTGTCCAGCGGCTGATGCTGCAGCCCTACTGGGGGTTCGACGGCTATCCGCGGCTGATGCTGCAGGTGTTTCCCATCGCCCTCGCGGTGATGACGGTGCGGGCGCTGGTCTGGCGACGGCCGAAGGTGGAGACCCGGACAGTGGTGGAGGCGCCGCTGCCCGAGGCGGAAAGCGCCTTCCGGCGGCGATTGTCCGCGAAGCGGCGCGCGGCGCGGCTGATCGCGGTGGAAGCGCATGACCACTACCTGCGGGTTCACACCGACGCCGGGGCTGAGCTGATCACCCTGCGGTTCGCTGACGCCCTGGAGGAGCTGTCCCGCGCCCACGGCTGGCGGACCCACCGGTCCTGGTGGGTGGCGGCGGAGGCGGTGGAAGCGGTCTCCTGGCGGCGCGGCGGCGGCGAGGCGCGGCTTGCCGGCGGTTTGACGGCGCCGGTCAGCCGGGCCTTCGCGCCCGTGCTGAAAGAGGCCGGCTGGCGGTAGGTGCGCGGGCCGCGAAAGTTTCCCATATTCCGCCCATGACCCAGCTTTTCACCATCGGCTACGAGGCCGAGACGCTCGACCGCTTCCTCGCCCGGCTGAAGGCCGCCGGCGTCAAGGTGGTCATCGACGTGCGGGCCGTCGCCGCCTCCCGCCGGGCAGGCTTCTCCAAGACCCTGCTGTCCGCCAGCCTGGCCGCCGAGGGCATCGACTATGTCCACCTGCGCGGCCTGGGCACGCCCAAGGCGGGGCGGGACGCGGCGCGCAAGGGGCGGATCGCGGAGATGCGCCAGATCTTCGAGGCCGCCCTGGCCGAACCCCAGGCGCAGGTCGAGCTGGCCCAGGCTGACGAGATCGCCGCCGGCCGTCCCGCCGCCCTGCTCTGTTTCGAAGCCGAGGCCTGCGGCTGTCACCGCGCCATCGTGGCGGAACGACTTCAGGAGAAGCGCGCCTTCGAAGTGGTGAACCTCTAGCGGGCTTGCCCCCCTCGCCTTCGGGCCGTATTCAACCCCGCAGTGCGGCCCCGTAGCTCAGCCGGATAGAGCAGAGCTTTCCTAAAGCTAAGGTCGGGGGTTCGAGTCCCTCCGGGGCCGCCAGCTTTTCCCTTATCCACAAGGGGTTCCGGGCGATGCGAGCGGCGCTCGCACGCGACCGGGATGGGAACGAAGGGCGAAGATTGGGACGGTCCGGGACTGGAAGTCCCGGAATAGTCCCGGATAATGTTCCGGCCATGTTCACGGACAGCCCCACCCCCGCTGAAAAGAATCCCGCGACCCCGGCCGAGCCGGCGCCTCGACCCGATCCCATCGACGCCTGGGCGGCGGCCAATCCGGCCACACCGGCGCAGATCGCCGAGCGGGAGGCGCGGCTTGGGGCGCGGGCGTAGCCGGTCCAGCGTTGCGCCGCGCTGGATGCAGACCGCCGGGGCCCTGCGGGAGGTGGTCCGCGCCGGCGGGTCGTGCGCCGCGTCGTGCAACGTCTGCCAGGCCTATCGGCCGGTCGACCTGGACGCCCTGATCGCCGCCCGCGGCGAGGCCTTCTCCCTGGTCAATGTCCTGTCCAGCTGCCCCGACCCGGACTGTCCGGGGACAGTGTCCTATTGGGCGGGCCAACCGAACACGCCTCACCTGCCCCTGCGCGACAGCGGCTGGCCAGGCCATCCGGACTGGACGATCAAGGCCGCCGCCATGGGGCAATGGCCCTAGTCGGTCAGGTCCCAAAATCCCGCATTAGGGGATGCGGAAAAATAGCGCCGGGATGCAATTTATGTAAAGCGATGCTTGACATATGACAAGTATCGCTTTACATATAACGACATGATCAAGACCTTCAAAAACAAAGCCCTCGCCGCCTTCCACGCGAACGCCCGAGACACCCGCCGCCTGCCGGTCCAGAACACCGCACGCATCACCCGCATCCTCACCGCTCTCGACGCGGCGACCAAGCCTTCGGACCTGAACCTGCCGGGCCTGCGGTTCCACTCCCTAGAGCCGGGCCAGCCCGGCCGGTTCTCGGTCTGGGTTTCCGGCAACTACCGGATCACCTTTGGATGGGACAACGGCGCCGAGGATGTCGATATCGAGGACTACCACTAGGGGGCCGACGGGCCCCTCCCCCACCCCTCTCAAGGCAGGCCCCACGGCCTGCCGCCACCCGTTCCGAACGATGGTCTTGATCAGACCCGCCGCAAGATGAAAGAACAGCCACCATGACCCGCATCCCCGCAGCCAGCCCCGATGGTCTGGATCCCGTCCACCCCGGCGCGATCCTCGCCGACATCATCGACGCCATGCCCCAGGGCAAGGCCGAGATCGCCCGCGCCCTCGGCATCTCCCGGCCGGCGCTCTACAACATCCTGGACGGCTCGAACGCCGTCACCGCCAGCATGGCCCTGCGGCTGGGCAAGCTCTTCGGCAACGAGCCGCAGTTCTGGCTGAACCTGCAGGCAACCCATGACCTGAAGGTCGCCCGCGGCGCCATGGCCGAGGACCTGGCGGCGATCACGCCGTTCCCGGCGAGCGGGGCCTAGCCCTCGCCGGGGATCATCAAGCCCTCGGCCGGCGGCGCCCAGCGGCGTTGCGCGTCCTCGATCAGGCCGACGGCGCCCAGGCGGATCGTCCGCTCTTCCTCGGCCGCCTCGTCGACGCCGCCGAGGATCGATCGCTTGGCGTCGGCCAGGGCGGCCGGGTCGATGAACGCCCCGACCTCGATCGCCCACAGCTCCAGCGCCGCCAAGCGGGTTTCGATCTCGTCCATGGTAGCGACGCTAGGCCGTACAGGGTTTTGGCGTCAACGGCGCCGAGGCCATCACCTGGCGTGAATCCTCACGACAAAGATCTATGGTGAGCTAAGGGGCGTTTGCTGCCGCAAGCCCTGACAGCAGTCCATTTCTGAACTGTGCTACAGTCATGAACGTCGCTTGGACGGCGGCAAAAAGGCGCTGTCGCCTTTCCTGTTGGACGGTCTGTGGGGTGCTGTCTACCCGCTGAAAGACGTCACAATGCGCCGGCCTTGCCGGAAGCTTCGCATCCGCTTCCAACGCGGTATCATAGATGCAGTAAACTGGCGTCGGCATTCCAGGGTCGACTATTGCTTTCACGGCTTGAGCAGGCAAAAGAAGCACACCGAAAACGCCCGCATTCGGATCGCTCCCCCTAGCCGATTCAGCCAGCGCGGTCGCGGTGGCCAGTATCTCCTGATCGGTCGCATGAGCGGATCGAAAGGTCGACATCCCGAAAGTCTCGGCATGGCTCAGCGCCGCTGACCGGCATCGATTTTTCTTACGGTCGATATGGTGCGGACTAACAACGATCCGGACGAGGACTTCCTCTAACAGAACAGGACCGATCGCACTAAGCGAGCAGGCCTCACAGGCACAGTCTGGAGCCTCGGCGTCCACTTTCATGGCGTCGCTGGACAAACCCGTCAGAGACGCGAGCAGCGCGGAACACTGAAGGACCACGCAGGCTGCCCCGATTAAGAGATGGAGGCGAGCAGCGAAAGATCGCTGATGTACTGACTCCGACCATCCTTCGACGACCAGACCACAAGCGGGCCTGTATCACCCACTATGATCTCGTTCGAGGCGTCGTCGTCATTCCGCTCGACGATCACGCGACCATCGGCGTGGACTGAGATTCCAATCGAGCCGGTAGCCACCAACCGTCGAACAACGGACTTCGCCCGTTCAATTGCGGCTGCGGTTGGGGCCGGTGCTCCCTCACCGTCCCAACCATCTTTAAGGCGGGCGAGGTCGCTAAGCTCCGCCTCTGCGGAAAGAAGCTCCTGGATGACTGACTGAACGACAGTGCTCTTTGCCTGCCAGAAGCCGGATTGAGTATCGGCCCGCGAGTTATCGGCGGAAAGCCAGAGTTTATGGCACTGCATTTCCGGCAGAGCCGCCCCCCATGCGACGCCAGAAAAAGTTGCCGTAACCTTGGCCTGCTTAACAGTCTGTGGGGATACGGCTGTCGTCCGGGTCATTGCGCGATCGAGAACGGCGGGAACAACCGTAGACAGCGAGCGATCGGGCACAGGCCCGGCTGACGCGGACGAGGCCACGATCATCGCCGCGGTCATGGCTGCGGCAGAGGTCGATTTGCGGTGAACCAAGTTATCGAAGACGTGCATGACCGTCAGATAATATTGCATACACCTCCTGCGCAAGGGTGGTCCACAACCCCGCGACGAGCCCGCCATCCGCAATCGGCGTCTCCGCTGCCGTGTTCAGGTCAAGCGACAGGGTTCGAACATCAAACGAGAAGATCTCTTGGCTCTGCGAAGAATGCATCGTCCCTATGGGGGGCATGACGAGGGTCAGGTACTGAACCGCCCCGGAGGCCCACTTGCAAAGACGATTCATGATCAGATTTGTGCCATCAATCGGCAGCTTGACGTTGACTTGATAGAGAAAGTCAGTGGCACCTCGAGCTGGTGCGGGCAGCCCGATGTCTTTGCAAGTTTCGGCGACGGCAGCGTCCGAGCTCTCCACCAACTGAAAAAATTCAGCCGCAAGACCGATTCGAACGATCGTCAGACCATCGATTACGCGTCCGAAATTTCGAGCGCCGTCAGCAAGCGCCTTTGGTAGGTCTGGCAAGCCGCTAGGCGGCGGCGGCGGTTGAGCGGAAATTGTTGGTTCTTGCGCCATGAGCGCAAACTCGATGCGTCCGGCCTGGGTCGTTAACGCTCCACGCCAACCATCAACTAGCCCCATAGCCTGCGTCACGCCTGGCATCGGCTGTCCGTAGGTCTGCGGGGGGATGCCGAAGGCCTTGTTCCACAGGATGGATGCGTCCAGCAGTGTCGGCGGATTGGTGAACGCAATGTATTTCGCGACTTCCGTTTTCCAGGACATCTCTCACCCGTTTTCCTCGCATCCCCATAGAGCACTGAGCGTGGGATTGAACAGAGCGACATTAAGCTCCGGTGGTTGAAGCTTCGACAATGGCCAGACTTCCAACTTGATCAACGTAACCCTGGTCCCTTTGTCGGCCAAGGCTGGCCAACCATCCTCGCCGGACCTCCGGCTCCGAAACGCAAAAGGCCCCCGGCGGTGAGCCGGGGGCCTTGCGGGCGCGACAGGTGCGGGTGAAGCGCGCCCGCGAACCGTCCGAGGCCTAAGCCTTCCAGGACGTTGCGACGGCGGCGGCCAGGACTAGCCAGGGTTTGGCGGCCGCGCACACGCCCCGATCTGAGCGTCGCTCTCGGCCTGGTGCTGGATCCTTTGCTCGCGACCGCCGAGCAGCAGGGCGACCAGGCCGTCGGAGCCGACAGCGGCCTTGGCGCGGATGGCCTCGAGGCTATCGATGAAAGTCGGCGCCGGGGCCCGCTGATCCGGGCAAGGCGCGACCACGGGAACCTTGACCTCGACGGTGACGATCTTCGGCTCGGCGGTCGTCGCGCAGCCCCCGCCCCCGCCGGCGGCGGTGATGATGGGATAGGCGGCCAACAGGGCGATGGTGATGGCGAGACGGTGGTTCATCGGGTCAGTCCTTCTACAAGGGTCTGGATCGCGGCCTCTCGGCCGGAGCAGCTGTCCGCCGACTTGAACGCCGCCAGCTGGGCGGCGGTGCGGTCGGCCAGGGCGCGCGCCTGGCGGGCGTCAGCAGCCGCGCTGGCGGCGGCTGCTGACCTCGCCTGCCCGTCGGCGCCGAGGCGCTCAACAGCGGCGTTCTGCACTTCCAGCGAGCCCTGCAGCCTGCCCTCATTGTCCCGGCACTGGCCGAGATCCGCGACGGCCCGCTTCAGCAGCGGCCCATCCCGCTTCGCCTCGGACTGCCAGGTCTTGCCGGTGGCGGGATTTCGGAGGTCGGCCTTGGCGTGTTCGAGCCGAGCGCTCTGTATCCCGAAAGCGGCGACCAGGGCGGCGGTGACGAACCAGAGCCAGTGGCGGGCCATAAAGGCCAGGGCGATATCCATGTTGGACTCCTAGAGAGGCAGTCCCGCCATGACGGCGGCGCTGCGAAGGCCCGCGAGGGCCAGGGCGAGAAAGACAAGGCCGCCGGCGGCAGCGATCGCGCCGAGGGCGGCCAGGACGAACAGGCGCGAGCTCACAGCAGGATCTTCCTGGCGCCGGCCGTGGCGGCGATCCGGTCGGCCAGGCCGTTGACGCCGCCATTGACCTTCAGCGTCACGGCCTTGACGTCGTCGGCGCGGGCCGGGGCCAGGCATCCGTGGCGGACGAAGAAATTGGCGGCCGCCATGGCCGAGGCGCGGACATCGGTGCGCAGGATCTCGGGGTTGGTCTCATAGCCGGCCTCGCGGATGTTGGCCCGGCCGGTGATCTGTTTGAACCCCGATCCCCGGAACCGCCAACCATCGCCCGGTTCGGTATTGCCCAGGTTGGCCCGGCCCCAGGCCCCGCCGTAGACCAGGTTGGCGATCGCTTCCTGATTGGCCGGACGACCGGGGGTCCGGCCCAGCCGTTCGCAGTCCTCGGCGCTGATCCGGTGGCGGCCGAAGGTCTGGATCAGGCCGACCACCGAATAGTTCAGGCTCTCGACCATCACCGAAAAGCCCCGGCTCTCGACCTTCATCTGACCTAGCCAATGGGCCAGAGCCAGGCGGTCGATCAGGCCGTGATGATCGGCGGCGACCTCGAGCGCTTCCAGGGTTCCCCGCACCGCCTTGGGCGCGAAGACATCGAAGCGTGCGGGATCGATCCTGCGCGGGGCGGCTGTAGCGGTCATGGCGGGGTCCAGTCATGGCAAAGCCCATGCGAGCGGCGCTCGCATGGGCGGGGGTCGATCGACGATGAAGGAGATCAGATCAGGGGTGGGGGCCGCCGTGGCGGGGCTGCGACTGGCGGGCCAGGTTCCATAGCAGGGAGACTGATGCGACGGCCTGGGCGGCGAAGGCCACAGCGACCAGGCCGCTCATATGGGCGCCCCTGAGGATCGCCAAGGCGACGCTGGCCATGACGATCGACGACAGCATCAACGGCAGCCAGACGATGGTCGGGGCGGCGAACCAGCTGCTGAAGGTCGGCTTGAGCATATTGGCCCTGAGGCCAAGGGCGGCGCTGCAGGTCGCCGCCGAAATCAGGGCCAGCCAGTCGGATCCGGTCATTGGTCGCCTCCGTCGATGCGGTTCAGCTCCTTCGCCGCCCGGCCCTTGAACTTGGCGAACACGAGCGGCAGCAACTCCCAACCAAACGCGCCGAGGACGAAACCGATGGTCACCGGGTCGCGCAGCGTGACCCAGGGGATCAAGGCAGCGACCGGCTTGGCCAGCATATAGGCCAGCAGCACGCCACAAAGCACCGCGCAGGCGATGTTGAGCAGCAGGTCGCGGATGTCGGTCAGCGTCACCTTGCGCCCCTCCCTGAGCAGGATAGCCAGATGATAGAGGCCATAGAGCGCCGCCCCGGGCACGGCCCCCAAGGCCGCCCAGAAGCGGTCGGGATCGAAAGTCATGGTGGCCCCCTTGGAACTGGTGGAGTGAGACGGTGTCGTGAGCGGGCAAAGGCCGCTCGCCCGGCCCCTGCTCACTAAAGGATCGTGATCCCACGCGCGGCGAGCCGAGACTTGCTGCGGCCGTAGGCGGCGACCATCTCGGGCGCCGTCATGCCGCGCGGGATGACGATCCGTTCTGCGCAGTCGATGAAGCCTGTGAGGCCGACGCCAAAGCGGCCCGGGCCTATGTTGCACTTGTACGGAATGGCGTTGACCGGCCGAGTTCCGGTGGCGGTGTAGGCCGCGCCGCCGCCCCATTGCACGATGCGCCCGCTGGAGCCCCGGCAGGACACCCCAAGCCATAGCCAATCGCCGGCCGAGTTGGTCGGCGGCGCAACGGTTTGCTCCTGCACCGTCATGCCGCCGGTCTGGACCTTGAAGACGCCGGATCCCGAGTGGTATGCCGCCTGCCCGTCCGTCACCGTGCCGTTGGGCATGCTGTCGAAGATCATATGCCCTGCGGTGAGTTGGCGCTTGAAGACGATGATCTCGGTCTGGTCGGCCGCCTCGTTGATCGGTGACATCAAGCCGCTGTTGGTTCCTCCACCGGTCGTCAGGAAGCCGGTGCTGTCTGTGGCCGCAGCGCCCAGGGCGATGGTGACGGTTCCGCCTGAACCGCCGCCGGCCGTCGAAATGGTCGCGGTGGGGGCCGAGGTGTAGTGGCCGTGGTTGGTGATCCGGATCGAGGTCACCACGCCGGAGCCGTTGGTCAGGGCAACCCCCGTCGCGGCGTTGCCGCCGGTGGCCTGCACCCCGCCGCTGAAGATCAGAGGCACCGTTGTCGAGACCGGGTAACCGGAGCCGCCGGCGGTCAGAGTCGGGATCACCGTCCGCGCCATCGGCTGGCTGGCGATCATGTCGAGGCGGTTGGGGTTATCGGTCCCGAACAACCAGTGGCCGCTGGCCTCCGTCTCGTAGGGGAAGTTGAAGACCTGGCTGAAGTCGCCGGGGGTCAGCGGGAAAGCGCTGGCGCCGGGAACCGGGGTGGCGAGCCGGATGACGGGGTTCAGGGCCATGGTCAGATGTCCACTTTTTGGATGGGAAAGGAAAAGTGCGGGGCGACGTGGAAAAGGGGCCGAGCGACGCCGTCGATGACGCGGCTGTCGGGCGTAGCGTCCCGCAGATTGTGGGTTCGAACGTTCAGGTACTGGTTCCCGGTCCCGACATAGTCGAGGCCGCAGCGCCAGACCGGGTTGGTCCCCAGGGTCCGATTGATGGTGTAGCGGAGCGTGTCGCCGTCGATCACCAGAGGCGACGAGAGGGTCAGCGTCCCGGTGTCGTCGACGATCTTCATGCCGTTGTCGGTTGTCGGCAGAAGCGTCGTCGTATCGAACTGGATCGGCCGCGTCGGAACCCGGAACTTGAGGTAGACGAATGTCCCGACCGCCCAGCAGGCGATGGGCCACAGGCAGTCGGGCTCGCGGTGTTCGTCCATGATCTGGGACGCGGCGCGTGCCAGATATTCAGCCATCCAGCGGGTGCCAACATTGGTCTGGTGGACGTGGTCGGCGTCCCAGGGGAAGAAGAACATCGGCGAGACGAAATGGATCAGGCGATGCTCATTGACGGCATCGAATTGTGCCAGCTCCACAGCCTCGCCGCGATAGGCCTGGGTGATCAGCATATGAACCGGGGAGGTCTGCCCGGTGGCGGCGCGGCCATCGGTATCCAGATCAGTCGCGTACTGCGTTAGCTGGCTCTTGAAGGTGGCGTAGGAGGTGCCGGCGCTGGCGTCGTTGACCCCGAGGATCAGGGGCACGAAATGCAGCGCGTAGCTCTTGCCAGCGGCCGTCGCCAGCGTCTTGGCATCCGTGACATGGTTCAGGAACTGTGTGTACTGCGCAGCGCCCTTGATCAGCTGGTAGAGATAGTCGCCTGAGCGGCCGGCGCTGGATGCGAACCACACTGACGAAGTCGGGATGCCGAACCGGGCGCCGCGCTCGACCAGGCCGTTGGCCATACCGGACGAGGGCGTCTCCCCATCAGCGTCCGTGCCCGTCGTATTCAAAACGTCCTCGACGAGAGCCTTGGATGTCGAGGTTCCGGGCGAGGTGTTCAGGCCGCCGAAACTGTTGCCTGCGCGGCTGGCCTTCGGGCCTGAACCGAAGGTCAGGTTGTTGTAGGGCTGCGACGTCGACAGGACGGGCCGGGCCTTGGCGCCGACCGACAGGCTCTCGCCGCTGCCGATGATGCCGTTCCACTGCGCCCGGATCGGGATGTCGGCCGCAGCCAGGGCCGCGGTTTCATCGCCGCTGCCGGAAACAGTCAAGGAGGCGATCAGCGAACCGGTGGCGGCGCCCGTCGCAGTGTCGATTCCCAGGACGCAGCCGAAGTCGCGATCGACGATCAGCGGTAGTGTGGAACCGGACCCGTTATGCCGCCAGACGCCCTGCGCATCGACGACGTCCTTCAGCAACAGGGCGATGGCGGAGCCGCCCAAGCGGCCCGTGACCTTGTCCACGCCCAGAACAACCCCGTCCAGCATGTCGGAGGCGATCGGCACCAGGTTAGCGGCCCCGCCCCATAGGTCATACCGCCCGGCCATGGTCTGAGCCGTCGCGGTCATGACGGCGCGGAGCGATGCGCCCTTGGCAGCCTCGGCGGCCGCACCGACCTGGGAGGCAGCAGCAAGGACGGCCTGCGCTGCCGCCAGGTCGCGGAAGCTGGCCGCGTCGTCCGCTTCCAGATTTGCCAGACGCTTCCATCCAGCAGGCGATGCGCTCCAACAGAACACACCCGCGTTGTTCACCGTGCCACCGACTACGGGATCGGTGTGCGTCCCCGCGTCGGCGCTGCGGACCTTCGCCTGCTGACCATCCACGAGACCAGCCGTTGAGCGGGCGGCAAGGGCGGCCCACGTATCGAAATACAAGGTCACTGCAGAGCCGGCGAGCGCGACGGCGGCAAGAGCAGCTATACGCGCGACCGGCAGGCTTCCAGTCGGTTCCGACAGGATTGCCGCGGCGGCCAGAGCCAGGGCGGCAAGCTGCTCGCCACCTTCCGCTTCCAACTGGTCGAGCGCCGCGTCACGCGCCACCGGCAAGCTACCGCCTGGCTCGGCCAACACCGCTTCAACCGCCTGAGAGATCGAGCCGATACCGGCCTCGGCAGCATCCACCGCCGGCTGACGCAGCCAGTTGGCGAATTCGCCGTCGCTGGCGGTCGGCGACAGGCCCTCCGACTCTCCGTCGATGGCCACCTGCTTGGCGCTCAGCCCCCGGGCGCCGCCGGCGCGGAGGATCTTCAGGGCGCCGACCTGACGCAGCAACTTGACCGTCTCGCCGGAGGTCACCCCGTTACTGACGCCGCCGGGATCACCCTCCGGAGTCGTCTGGCCCTGGTCGAGCTCCAGGCTGAAGGTGGCGACGAACTCCACACCGCCGCCCGGGAATATCCGCCGGACTTCGCCAGCGTAGGTCCCGGCCGCCAGGGTGTTCATGGTCGCCGCCGGCACGCGGATCCGCACGGGGACATAAGGAGTGGGGGGCAGCAGGCCCTCGGCCTCGGCGCTGTCCAGCTCGAGACGCCAGGACTGGGCCGCCAGCTTGCGCCAGAGGACCAGCTGCACCGAGGACCCGGTCCAGTCCTCGACCAGGTCCTCGGACCCCTGGCAGAAGATCAGGTCCAGTTCCCAGTCGGCGCTGGTCAGGGCGGTGGCGATCGGGCCGGGAATGGCGACAGCGGACATGAAGCGGGTCCTTGAAACGGCGAATGCCCCGATGCGAGCGGCGCTCGCTTCGGGGCTTATGGGTCGGGCGGGAAAGGAGGGGGCGGCGTCAGGTCTTGATGATGAACATCACGCCGTAGCTGTCCGGGCGGTTTTCAGCCCCGCCGGCGCTGGCGGTGCTGAAGCCGGACAGGCCGCCCGTGTTGGTCGGGACGATCATGCTGCTGCCGGCGTCGGACCGCCCCTCCGTGTCGATGAAGCCCGCGCCGTGGGTGTGGGCGGGGAAGCTGGAGGCTTCGAACTCACCGATCGCCCGACCAGATCGGATGCCGCGGAAAAAGGCGTCGTCCTGGTCCGGAATGTTGAAAGTGGTGGTGCCGTTGCCCGGTCCCCAGAGCACGCCGATCTCGGCGAACAGTCCGGCATAGGTGGTCCGACTGACAGCCGCGCCATTGCACTCCAGCCAGCCGGACGGCACCGTCGGGCCGGCCTTGGTGCGGATCTCGCCGACAAAGCCCGCCGCCGCTCCCGCGGCACTGGTGGCTATGGCGGTGATGGCGGCCAGCAGCTGGGCGTCATTGTCCTGATCCAGGGTCTGACCGCCGCCCTGCACGGCGTTGATCAGCTCCATCATCATCGAATTGGCCAGCTTGCTGGACCAGATGCTGGGCGGGGTTCCGGCCCCGGGGTCGCCGTCGCGCATGAATCCCGGCGTGCCGGGCGCGCCGGGATCGGGCTGGACGGGAACGGCTGTCGGGTGGTCGTACTGGTGCATGGCAGGCCTCGATCGATGATGGGAGGACCCAGCCGGCGGGGAGCGCTCGCGCTTAGGCGCCGTACTGGTAGATGACGGTGGTGTGGGCCGGGGCGAGGGCGGAGATCTCGCACTCGAGGACGTCGTTGCCGAAGCCCTGGAAGGGATCGCCCATGCCGCTCAGCCCCATCTGGAACGGCGTGACCGTTGTCTCCGGCGCCTGGACGGCGAAGGCGTGGGCGGCGGCCTCGACATAGATCCCGGTCCCCATGCCGCTGACCCCCATGCGGAATGGCGAGAAGGTCTGGATGGTGATGGTGAAGCCCAGGCGGGCGGCATAGGCGGTCAGGTCCAGGACCGAAGCGCCACCATTGTCTGCGAGCCTGGCGACCACCTGGCCCTGGCGCGCAGGGATGCTGGGGGTGTCGCCGCTGCAGGGATCGGGCAGTCCGAGCGTCGCCTCCCAGTCCGGCAGCAGGCTGACCGCCTGGGCCGGGAAACTGTCGGCCAGCAGGAACTGGGCCGAGGCGTCGAGCGCCGCCAGCGATCCCGCCAGCCCATCGAGCACCCGCACCTGCACCGAATCCTCATCGCGCGGCCAGGCGCGGCCGCGGGGCAGCAGCCGCTGCAGGGCGCGGCGGTAGTCGACGCGACTGAACAGCGGCGCCGTCATGTGTAGGTCACCGAGCTGAGCACTGGCAGGCAGCCGCTGTCGGAGGTGATGTTGCCGTCGCCACTGGGGTTGATCGTGCCGGCGCTGGCGGTGATGCCGGTGATGACATAGCCGGTCGCCGCCGGGATGGCCGACAGGGCGCCGGTAATGAAGCTGAGCTCGACCAGCCCGCCGGGCTCGCCCTGGTCATAGAGGACGTCGCGGATCGCCTGGGCGATCAGGTTGCGGGTGGCCGTGCTGGATCCCGCAAGGCCGGCGATCGTGAAGACCAGAAGGTTCTGCAGAGGCGAGGCGGCGAAGACCAGGGCCGGAACCGGCTGCAGCGGGAAGATGTAGTCGGCGACGATCAGCTGATCGCCCGTGGCGCTGGTCGCCCGCTCCTCATCCGTGGCGACGCCGTCGTCGCCCTGGGGAAAACCGCCGAACCCGGCGCGGGCGATGTCTTCCATGAACCAGACCAGGACCGTACCCGCGCCCATGCCATTGCGCTTGGCCCACGCCCGGGTCACGGCCGGCACCTGCTTGGCCCAGCGGATATAGTCGGCCGGCGTGCCCGCCCGCGCCGGGGCGGCATAGGCCTCGAGCATTCGGGTTCTCAAGGCCGGCAGGCTCTCGATATCCGTCGCGCCGTCGATCGGGCTGACCAGGGTGATGGTCGAGTTGACCCCGGCGATCGGCGAGGCCAGCGCCAGGACCGAACCCGCGGGGGTGTTGCCGGCCAGGCCCGGAACATCGGCGGTCACCTGGCCCGTGCCCAGCCCAGCCCCGTCGAGGGTGACGTCGCCGGTCAGGCTGAAACTGGCCCCATCCGCCCGGACAATCCGCGTCCCCTCCAGGATCAGCGAATCCGGGGCTCCGGTCAGCGGCACAGGCCCATGGGCCGCGCCCGGCGGCTTCTGGACCACGCCCTTGAGCGCCGCCCAGGCGATCAGGTTCTCACCCTCGGCCGTGTAGGGAACGCTCTGACGGGCGATATAGTCGAGATAGCCGTAGAGGCCATTGACTGCCCCGGCCTGGGCGGCGCCGAGGATATGCAGGTTGGAGTGGCGCAGCAGAGACTGTGAGCCCTCCAGGGCCCCGTCGATGTCGGCGTAGACCTCGGCGCGCAGTTCGGTGAGGGTCTTGCGGGGATAGGGCATCTAAACAGTTCCCAACCAGGCGCTCTCGAAGCGGAAGACGGCGCTGGAGCCGTCCGGTTTGAAGATCGTCACCACCAGGCCCAGCATCCCGGCGCGGACCCAGCTGGCCTCGCTGATGGTGCTGGCGGCGACCCCGTCGGCGACCAGCCAGGCCAGGGCTTCCTGGGCGTAGACGCGGGCGTCCTGCAGGACCTGGTCGGTCTGTTTGGCCCGGTCGAGCAGCCAGAGCCTTGAGCCCAGGGGATGTTCGGCATCGTCGGCCCACCATCCCTGCGGATCCGCCGTACCGTCCGGG
This sequence comes from Caulobacter sp., assembly GCA_044239675.1. GTDB lineage: Bacteria > Pseudomonadota > Alphaproteobacteria > Caulobacterales > Caulobacteraceae > Caulobacter. The sequence continues at coordinate 15,258 of JBIIAX010000031.1, read as the reverse complement.
ATGACGTCATCGGGCCCGGCAACGCGATCGCTGAACAGGCTGAGGATGACGGCGGTCTGGATCTCGAGGTCGGCCGCGAGATCCGGCCCGACCAGGGCCCAGTCTCCCCGCCCATCCTCTGTCGACCAGCGGGTGGCGATGTCGGCCATGGCGGCTCCGTGCGTTGGGGGATTGAACGGCCGCGGACTAGGGCGGCGGCGGCACCGCCGGAATAGTGATGGTCGGCACGGAACAGTCGCAGTCGCCCAACCGGTCGATGGCGTCTTGCATGGCCGCCAGAACGGCGGCGATCTGGGCGGACATGGCGGCGAGCTGGGCCGTATAGGTCAGATAGGGCTTGATCAGCGGGCCCAGTACCAGGTCGACGAAGCCGGTCAGGAAGTCGATGACGCTGGACAGGTTGGTGAGGTTCATCTCCGCCAGGGAGACGATCGGGGCCAGGGCCTCGAGCTGGGCGGCGATGCCGTCGAGCTCGGCCTGGATGGCCGCCCTCACCTCTTCAATGACCAGCGTCAGCTGCTCGCAGCTATTGATCTCGCCGAACCGGGCGACGGCGTTGTTATAGTAGGCGACGTTGATGACGCCCGTCCCTTGGGGCTGCATGGCAGATCCTATCCGATGTTGGTGATGACGCCGGCCTGGACGGTGACGACGTCGCCCGTCGGAGTGGTGAAGCTGCCGGTCGCTCCGGTGCCGGCCGCCAGGTTGCCGGTGGTTGACACAGCCGGCGCATCAAGGATGACGTTGGCCGGGGCGACGACGGTCATGTTGCCATTGACCAGGGTCTCGCCGTTGATCGTGCTGTCGCCGTCCTGCAGCAGGACGCCCAGCGAATGAATCCCCTGGCCGGGAATGATCTTGATGAAGTGTCCGTCGTTGTCGTGGATGACGGCGCCGCCGGACGGCATCGGGATGCGGAATTCGCGGTTGCCGGTGGCGATGACCAGCACCTGGTTGGCGTCACCACCGAGGGCGATGATGGCGGCGTCAGAACCGGGCGGCGGGTTGGAGCTGAACCCGTAGTGCTGCAGGACCGGCGTCTTGTCGCGCAGCTGCAGCGCCTTACCGTCCTGGCCGATCGGCCCCAGGTCGACCTGCACCATCTGATAGGGGCCGGTGTCGTCGATCAGCTTGATCACCGCCAGGCCCAGCGCCCGCTTCATCTGGGTAAACAGTCGGTTCATGCGAGATCCGCGAAGAAGGGCAGAAGCTGAATGGGCTCGGGCAGGAAGGCGGTCTTCGGCATGAGAATCAGGCGCGCCCGACTGCCCTTGGCATTCCGCTGGAAGGTCACCTGAGACAGCACGCGCTTGAGCCCCGCCGGCTGACGCCAGCTTGGCAGGGCGACCGGCACATGCGTGTTCGGGGCCCACAGCTTACCCGCGGAATCGCGCCAGCTATCTACCGTGGCGTCGATCAGGGTGCCGCGCCCGGCACGCCGCGTCGCTTCCCAGATGGCCCGGCGCTTTGAGACGTCCTGTCCGCCGGCGGGGGCCTCGGCGATGATGAACCGCTTGCGGTTGCGGGCGACGCCGGGGTCCTTCTCGACCGACAGTTGGTTGCCGCCCTGGCCGACGTCGCCCAGGACCTGGGTGGCCATCAGATAGACGTGGTACTCGCTGAACCGTTCGTCGTGGGCGAAGGTGACCGAAGCCCGCTCGACGTTCTCCCCTTCCGCCAGGCCGCTGGCGGCCTCTTCGGATCCCACGCCGCTGATCACAAGGTCACCGTCGCTGTTCTCATAGAAGAGAAGGCCGGCGAAGCGGCAGATGGAGTCGATGATCTCGAACGGCGTCTGGCCCAGCATGAAGTTGAACTGCGGGATGGCGGGTCCGACATCGCCGACCTGACGGACCTTAATCCCGTAGGCGGCGCAGAGCTTGGTGGCGATTTCGGCGGCGTTGGAGCCGCTGATCTGGCCGCCGTCCCACTCTGCGCTGCAGTCGACCAGGTCGCAGGTCTTGCCTCGGCCGATGATGCGGACCTGCATGTTCGACGGGTCGCCGGTGGTGATGTAGCGGTCGATGAAGCCGGTCAGCACCTTGTCGGCGCCAAGCCGGACCTCGCAGGGGTCGCCGCGCTTGACGACGGCCTGGTTCATTTCGCCCGAATATCGTTCGGTCAGCTGAATGTCGAAGTGGTTGGGGATCTGCTCCATCCCCTGGGTCAGTTCGACATCTTGCCAGCCGGAGATGGCCTGGCCGCCGACGACCAGCGTCAGCTCATCATCCAGCTCGGCCATGGAAGCTCCTAGCGTGCCAGAGCGCGGAAGGCGGTCGGCATGAACAGGGGGTGGATGGGATCAGCCTGGATCTCCAGCTCCGCGGCCCGTGACGGGTCGCGGTACAGGCGCTGCGCGAGGGTCAGGGACGGCATGGGCTCCGGGGTCGCAAAGTCGGCGATCGGCGCGAGATTGGCCCCCCGCGCCCTCAGGTCCTCGACCACCGCCGCCCTGAGGGCGCGAAGCGCCGAGAACACCCCGTCCTCTCCGGCGTCGCCGGCGATGAGGATCTCCGCGTCGAGAACGGTGAGGACCCGGGCCAGGACTTCCGAGGCGTCGTCGAAGGACGCCGGCTGATAGGTTGTCGCGGCATTGGCCAGGGCGATGACCGCCGCCCGGCGGTAGAGGTCGCCCAGGGCGCCGCCGACGGCGCTGGACAGCAGGTCCAGGGAAGGGGCGTAGGCGGTCAGATCGATCAGCAGCCGAACCCGATCGGCGGGCCCGGCCAGACTGTCGGCCAGGGCCTCGACCTGGGCGGCGACGGCGGCGGCGACATCCTCCAGGCTGCCGCCCTGGCCGAGGGCCCCCAAGGCCGCGAGGACGGCGTCGCCGCGCAGCGCCAGCAGGGCGCGGCCGGCGGCGCTGTCGACGATCAGGTCGGTAACGCTGGTAAGGGGCTGGCGGAAGGCGGTGACCGCCGTAAAGCCCCCGCGGAGCCGGCCAAGGAAGTAGCGCCCGAAACTGCCGGAAAGGGCGCCGGTCAGCCGGAACATGCCGGCGGCGTCCTGGCCCAGGCCGGTGATCCGGTCTGTCCAGCCGCGCGCCGTGGCCAAGGCCTTCTGTACGGCGATCGAGCCCTTGGCCAGTGCGGCGGTCGCCTTGGCAGACCAGGCCTCCGCCGCCTCAAGCATTCCCTCCAGGCCCTTGGCGGCGACCTTCGGGCCAGTGGCGGCTGTGGTGGCGGGATAGATCCGACCGCCGTCCTCGATGAACCGGAAGGCCACCTCGAAGTAGCGATGTTCGTTCCAGCGCTCGGTGATGACCACGCCATCGGCGGCGACGGTTAGATCGCCGAGGGTCGGGTGGACAAGCTTGCCGGATCCCGGAGCCTCGCAGGCGGCGACCAGTTTCTCGCGCTGCGCCTGAACATCGCCGCCGCCATAGACCAGGCTATCGGAGACCAGGAAGGCGGTGAAGGTGATGGGCCGGGTCTTGCGGCCGAGATCCTCGAGCCAGGGCTTGTCCCGAAAGGGATACTCATGGATGGCCAGTCGCCGGCCATATTGCCCTTCACTGGTCAGGACCGCGAACGGCACGCCCCGGAAGGACGCCTGACGCAGCGACTTGACGAAGTCCGACATCGGCGCAGGCTCCTAGTGGTGGTCGACCATCGCGTGCGCGATCTTGACCCGGGCCTCGGTATGGCGATCGCCGCTGACCTGGGCCGTCGTGCCGCGTGGCGCGCCACGAAGATTGATGTCGACGGTCGCCTGGCCCGGCCTGGCAGAGAGGCCGGCGGTGGCGGCGACGTAGCCATTGGTTTCCGGTATGGGGATGCGCTGCATGAACGCCTCCTCCGAGATCTCCCCCTTCCGGGGGTCGCCGATAGTCTTCAACCAACCAGGCTGCCAGCGGCGGTTCGCCCCCTTGCCCCGCCACATGCCGTCCAGCCGCCCCTCCCCGGCGTTGTAGGCGGCGGCCGCCAGGACTTCCGTGCCGTACTTCTGCTGGAGGTCCCAGAGATGCAGGCGGCCGAGACGGCGGTTGTAGGCTTCATCGTTTCTCAGCCGCTCCAGGCTGAAAGCGATGCCGTGCTTACGCGCGGTGGCGGCGGCCGTTTCCGGCATCAACTGCATCACGCCGATCGCGCCGGCGGAGGAAACCAGAGGACGGTTAGTCCCCTTAAAAAACTGGCGCCCCCGGCTTTCCTGCTGCTCGATGCGGTTGGCGAACTCGCCAAAGCCGCTGGCGACCAGTCGCGGCTTTGCGTGGTCATTGAAAAAGGTCTTGCGGATCTTGGCAGTCGCCTTGGGGTCGCCGTCAATCGCGCCAGTCAAAGTCTCAATCCAGCCCCCCTTCCGACCCGCACTTTCTATCGCAGGCTTCAGCCAGGGCATGACCCAGTTTTCGGTCATTGAGCGCTTGAGGCCCGCAACGCGCCACTCAAGCCGCGCGAGGGAGCGCTCCAATTCTTCAGCAGACTTCCCTTGGTCGTCCATAACGATGGCGCCACTTCGCATGGCGTCGTTCAGGTCACGTTGGACGGCAGCGCGCCCACGGTTGAGGAAGGGCAAGGCCCCTTCAACCCCGAGGATGCTGGCGATCTTGCGCTGGGTCTGGGGCGACCGGCCCTCCATAGCCTTGGCGATGTCAATCATCGCGGCCTTGACATCGACGGCGCCGTCCTTGGTCCGCTTCAGCCGGATGCCCAACTGGCTGAGCATCCCCTGCGCCTCGACGTTTCGGCCCCAGGCAGCGTCGTTGAAGACATCGCCGACGCCCTGCAGGGCGGAGGTCATCGCTTCGGCACCCACGCCGGCAAGCTTACCGGCTATCTGAAACTGCTGCAGCTCCTGCGACGCCATACCGATACCGCGCGCCAGCCGTGTGGTGGCAGACGTGGATTTGACCCACTCAACGCCGAACTTGGTTCCAACAGCGACCGCTAGGCCAGCGACGGCGACAAAACTCCCCAAGCCCCATGCTGCAGCCGATGCCGCCAGGCCCAGTCCAGAAGCCCCCTCAATCGCCGCACCCAGGCCGCGAGCTGCGTCCGCGCCAGCCCCGGAAATCCCGCTTAGGCCTCTAGCGACCCGAGCCATCCCCGAGCCGCCGGCCCATCGATCGGTGCGCTTTGACAGCCGTTCGAGTGGCTTCTGCATGCCCTCGAAGCGCCTTTCGGCGGCGCGGATCCCCGCCTGGGTCCGGTCCCTGGCGGTAATATCGACCTGGAACGGCTTGACCATGGACGCTCCTTAGGTCGCGCGGCGCGAGATCCGCACCAGCTCGTCATAGTAAAAGATCAGCTTCGACCACCGCATTGCCATCATGGCCTGGTCAGTCCAGCCGAACCGAAGGGCGAGGGCGACCAGGATGTGCTGGCAACCCAGCGGCCTCAGGCGAAAAAAGCGTCGAGATAGGCCCCCATGTCCGCCAGCGGCCTAACCGCAATCCGGCCCACGACCGACTCTGGAAGAGCCGCGACGGTGGCGACGGATTTGACCCGCCTAGCCCACCCATCAAGGTGCTCAAACTCTTCCAGCTGTCCGGCGGTTGGCTCCGACAAGCTGATGACCGCGACAGCGCCAGTCGGCCCGAGCAAAGGAGACGCGAGAGGGAAGTCCAGGGTGCTAGGCAGTGTCGCCGTTTCGAAGACGCGCTCCGGAGCGAGAACGAAGGCTGAAAGATAGTCTCCAGCCCTTTTCAGGTCCCGAGACGGCAGACCACGCACTGTCGCCTCCTTGAGGCCTGTCACAAGGGCCACAACCCGGATGGTGACGGGCACGTTCAGCTTTAGCCCCTCCGCGTCCCGCATCTCACCTCCGGTCGGCTCCCGCAGCTGCAACTGGGTGATGCTGCGCTCCCCGGAATCAGTCTGTTCGGTCAGCGCCTTGCGAAGGTCGATGGTCAGGGAGTCGGCAAGTTCGGTCATGGGTTGGGCCTCGTCTGGATGTGGGGGGAACACTTAGTTTTCGGTGACGTCGGGACCTTCGAGGACTAGCGGGAAGGTGCCCTCTTCGGTGTTCACCTCCTGCTCTTCGACGGTCCACATGTTGCGGCCGACGACGACCTTGCCGTTGGCCAGCTCGAGCACGGCAGTCTCGTCAGTCCAGGCCTTGACCGTCGCCATGCTGAGGTCGCCGTCCGCTCGCACGGTGGCGGCGATCCGCCCGGCGATCGGCATTTCCTTGAAGCCGTGAACATTGTCCTGGCCGGTCAGCGTCTCCCGCTTGCGGCCGGATAGCTTGTAGGTGGCCTCGCCGACCACGCGCATGCGGCGGCCCGAGACGGTGAGGTAGACGATACCGGCGAGAGCGGCCATGGCGTGATTCCTGTGGTGGGAAACTTGGAACGGCCGTCAGCCATGCGAGCGGCGCTCGCATGGCTGACGGTAGCGAGGGTGGCCGATCAGGCCAGGCGGAACTGGGCCAGCAGCGCGAAGATCCGCAGCCCGCCGACTAGGTTGGCCGGGTAGAGGACGTCGAGCCGGCTGGGGTTGGCGGCGTTGATCTCGACGATCAGGGCGGCGGCAAACCCTTCCGCGTCCTGGACCATGCCGAGGAACTCCAGTTCCCGATAAGCGGCGATCAGGTCGGCCTTGATGATGTTCGGGGTGACGATGGCCGAACCCGGCGCGAAGTTGGTCCCGTTGCGGGCCAGCTTGACCCGGCCGTAGCGGCTGGTGATGCGGTTCCGCAGGAAGCGGAGCACGAACATCAGGGTGAAGGGCGTTTCGACCTGCAGATAGCTGTTGTCGGGCTGGCCGCCGGCATTGGTCTGGTAAGTGGTGATCAGGTTTTCGATCCTCACCGTGCCGTCGCGATCGACGGTGAAGGTCGAAATGCCTTTGTAGAGCAGGCTGTTGCGGACCGAGAGGTTGAACCGGCTGGCCAGGGGCGGCGCCTTGATCAGCGGCCCCTGCAGCGCCAGGGTCTGCAGCGGCCGGCCCGGGTCGTTGCGCAGCGAGACCATCGAAGCCGCGGCGATTTCCGCCGCCCAGATCCAGGCCGGAGCCGGGCTGTCGTAGATGCCCATGATGGTTGCGTGCTGATCGTTCTGGGTGGCGCCGAAGGTCAGCAGGTTGGCGGCGGTGTCGCTGTAGGCGGCGATCACATGGCCGTAGACCTGGACCTGCCAGGACCAACGCCCGACGCTGTCGTTGAGGAAGGCCTTGAGGGCGGCGATCGTCGTGGCGTCGGTATAGGGGCAGACGATGACGTCGAACGGTTCGTCCTGAAGGTTGGCCAGGGCGGTGGTCAGGACCGGGTTGGTGGCGCCGCTGGCCATGGCGGTGATGGTCACGCCGAGGCCGGCGGGGGTGACCTCGCCGGCGCTCGATCCGCGATAGTTGACGCGAAGGTCGATGTCGTTGCCGACCGTGCCCTTGTTGCGAGCCGTGCAGGTCACTGTGCCGGTCGAGTTGGCGGCGGTCACCGGCAGGTCGGGGTCGGCGTTGATCGCCGCGGCGATGGCGGCGCCGGCAGCCGTGGCGCTGAGGCCCGACGCCATGGTCACAGGGACCCGCTTGCCGGCGACATAGAGGCTGAGCACCCCGGCGGCGGTGGTCGGGCCGGTGACGACGATGGTCCCGGTGGCGGCCGTGCCGGCGCTGTCGTCCAGCGGCAGGATCCAGGTCTCGCCGAAGGCGTCGTTGGCGCGGTAGGCGTCGGCCATCAGGGCCAGGACGGAGCCTGCCCCGCCGCCGGCGCGGGTCGCGCCCAGGCTGGTCATCGGCACGGCGATGTTGGCCGCCAGGGTCCCGGCCGAGGTCTTGGGCCCGAGGATCAGCGTCCGCTGGTTGACCTGCAGGCTGTTGGCGCGGCTGGCGTCCAGCTCGGCATAGAAGAGCGGCACGCGAAGGGTGCTGGGAATCTGGCTGAAAGGCACGGTCATGGCGCGCGGCTCCGGCGGATAAAAGGATGAGGGGATGCGAGCGGCGCTCGCAGTCGAGAGGGTCAGACCAGATCGACGTTGCCGATCGGGCCGTGGTTCGGCGTTTCGGGCGCGCCGGGCTCGGCGTAGTCGGTATCGATGCGGACCTGCTGCAGATCGGGCAGCGGGTCGGCGGTCACCTCGTCGCCGTCATAGGCGCCGAAGTCCTCGGGCCCCTGATAGTATTCGAGGCCGAGGTCGGTCTTGATGCCGACGAACACCCGCTGGCCTTCGGAACTGCGGGCGATCCCCGAGCGGATATGGGGGAACTGCTGGATCAGCTGGGTCAGGGGCGCATAGCCGACGATCGCCGCCTCGACCTGTTTCTGGATCCGCCAGGCTTCGTCCTCGGCGACCAGGGCGGCGGCGTCATCGCCGGCGGCGAAGGCGGCGGCCTGCAGCTCGATCTCGATGGAATCGGTGGCGGTGAACTGGATGTCTCCCCGGCCCAGGCTGACCCGGTCGCTGCGGGCGTAGCGGACCAGGATAATCGGCATGGCCTCGACCTTCGTTGGCCAGGTGCGCGGGGTGAAGACGCGCGGTCCGGCGTCCGTGCGCCCCTGCAGGGCGTCGCGGACCAGGTCGCGGAAGTCGGGGGGCGAGTTCATGAAATCGGGGCCTCGCGTCGTTTGGGCTCTCGGCGTCAGGCCGGGACCATGAGGTTGAGCAGCAGGGTGACGTGGCCCTGACCGTCGGGCTGGGTGTCGCGGACGACGTAGAGGCCGCGACCGGGGATCTGCACCTGGCCGTTCTGGGCGGGCTCGCCAGGCAGGCCGGCGAAGCGGGAGGCGCGGACCCCGAGGGCCGGCATGACGCTGGACACCGGCTGGCCGTCCTCGAGCGTGACCACCTCATGGCCTTCGTCGAAGACCGCGTCGGGCAGAGGCAGGCCCGGCTGGCCCAGGCGATCGGCGGCGAAATATGTAATGGCGGCGCCCGACGCGGATCCGGCGGGCGGACCGCCGAAAATCCCCATGACCGGGCCGAGGACGACGGCGTCCCAGTCGATGGCCATGGAGATCTCCAGTCTGGCAGAGGGGCAGGCAGGGGCCTGGGCCGGAGGGTGGGGCGCGGCGGTACGCGGGCATCGGGAACCCATCCGCCGCGCCCCCGGCCGCCACGCGGGGCCCAAGCCACGCGGCGACCGTTTGGGGAGACGGTGGCCTAGCTGGCCGCCGACGAGCCTTTGCGCAGCACTTCCGGCCGTTTGCAGATGAACAGCGGGTAGCTGTAGGCCTCGAAACGGACGTAGCTGTTGCGATCCCGGTCCGGGATGTTGATGACGTAGAATTCCTTGCCGGGGGTGTTGACCCACTCGAAGGTCTCGCCCGGGGCCAGGGCCCGTTCGAAAATGCCCGGCGCGATCGGGAAGAACTTCACTTCCTCCGTGGCGATCTTGATCGTCGTGTTGTCGTCCGAGCCGCGATAGTTGGACCATTCGATGCCGCCGAAGGGGAAGCTGTCGAAGGCGCCGCCCATCCCGCCGCGCAGTTCCTCGGCAGCCTGCCAGTTGAGGAAGGTGCGGACGACGTCGGTGTGCTGCACGAACTTGTCATAGAAGCCGTCGCCGCAGAGGGCGACGATGCGCGTGCCGGGCGGCATGGCGCCCTTGGCCGACCGGTACATGCCGCGGATGATGCTGTTGCAGATGCCGCGGATGGTGTTGGCGGTCTGCGAGGCCAGGTCGAAGAAGACCGTCGCCGCTTCCGCCACCTGGAATTCGTCGAACCAGTTGTAGAGGACGGTGCCGTCGGCATCGATCAGCTTACCCTGGACCGCCGCCAGCCGCATGTTCTCGTGGGTGTATTTGATGTTGGTGATCAGGCCCGTGGGGCCGGCCAGGCGGCGGGCCACCTCGGTCTGAACCTGCATCAGCTCGGTCTCCTGACCGAACTGCCGGATATTCTGGATCTCGGCGGCCGTGATGGTGTCGCCCTGGACGATCCGGGGAACCTCGAAATAGCGCATCTTGCGACGCTCGGTGGTGCGTTCGGTCGGGATCGGGGCGCCGCGCTCGCTGGTCGGGATAACCGTCAGCACGCCGTCCCGCTCTTCGACGCCGAGGGCCGTGGTGCGGATCGGCATGTCGGAGAAGATGTTGAGGGAGCCGAGGCCCTCCGGGATGAAGGGCAGGCGCTCGATGGCGCTGGTCATCTCGAAGGTCGAGAAGGCGTCGTTCTGGAAGATGTTGATCTGTGCCATGGAAGGGATGTCCTGAGAGAGCTGCCGCCCGGACCGCAGGTCCAATGGGCCGGAGCGAAGGCGGCCTGCCCAGGGCCGGGTTTCGCGGGCGTTTTGGAGAGGGCCGGGTCGCCCCGGACCGCACTCAAGTGAGGGCTGAGGTCCGGGGCGCGGTCTGGGTCAGACGCTCTGGACGCCGAGGAGGTCCAGGGCGGCGTAGGCGTCGGTCTTGTGCTGGGTCGTGGTGACGTTCGCGCCCCAGATCAGCTCGTTGCGGTTCACCTTGCAGGGGCCGCGGACGGTGGCGGTGGCGGCCTGGTCGGCCAGGGTGCAGTCGGAGTATTCCGACCAGAGGATGCCGGCGGCAGTCTGGGCGCCGTTGAGCGCGGTGGGATCGTAAGGCACCCATTTGCCCGAGGCGGCGGCGGCGGTGACGGTGACGGTGAAGGTCTCGCCAAGCGCCGGGTCGGTCCCGGAGTCGGTGATGGTCAGGGTCATGCCGCCGCCGGTGTAGGGGGTGCCGGTGGTGGCGACGCCGACGATCTCGCCCTGCGGATCGATGTGACGGAACTTGCCGGTTGCGCCGGCGGTGACGCAGACGAAGCTGTGAACCCCGACCTTGGCCGCGAGGGTGCAGACAGGGGCGGCGCTGATGGTCGCGCCGGCGGGGGCGGGGTTGCCGGCCGCGCCGACGGCCGTTCGGGCGCCGATCGTGATCTGACCCAGGACCAGGCCAGCGCCGACAATGGCGGCGATCGCACTGGAAAGCACGATCTGCTTGTTGGTCATCTGCCCGTCATCGGGCTGCCAGACGATGTAACCGCCGGCGTGGCGGCGTTCGGTCAGGGGAGCGACTTGAGGGTCGGCCATGGAAGGTCTCCGGAATCCTGGCCGGGATCTCCGGCCTTCTGTGAAAGGAAGGACCGGCGGCCAGGGCCGCCGGGGTTAAGAGGGGTTAGCGGCGGGCGCCGAGGGCCCTGTCCCAGCCGGAGCCGGCCGACTGACCGCGCGGGGTGGTCACGCCGCTGAGGGCCCGGTCCCATCCCTTGCCGGTCTGGGGCTGGGCGCCGGTGCGCTCGCGGTCGGCGCCAAGGTCCGGGTTCTGGCGGCTCGAGGCCTTGCCGGGACCAAGGGTCTTGAGCATGGCGATCGCGTCCGAGGACGACAGGCCGGTGGTGAAGGCCAGGGTCGCGGCGGCCTGGGGGTTTCGGGCGGCGGCGGGGTCGTTGAAGATCCGGGCGCAGCGCTTGCGCTCGGCGGTGCGACCCTTGCGGAAGTCGGCGCTGACCGGCTTGGCGGCCTTGGCCTTCTTCGTCTTCGGGGGCGGCGGTTCGTCTTCCTCGGCATCCTTGTCGTCGTCGCCATCGTCGGCCCGGGCCTTGTCGTCGTCCTCTTCGGCCGACTTGTCGTCATCGTCGCCGGGCGCGTCGTCTTCCCCCTCGGCGCGGGCGGAGTCCTTGTCGTCGTCATCCTCGGCGGAGGTGTCGTCGTCGTCTTCCGCGGCCGTCTTGCCGGCGGGAGCCTTGTCGTCTTCTTCCGAGGCTTTCTTGCCGCCGAGGCCGGCGAAGTGGGCGAACGGCATGGCGCGGCCAAACAGGCCGGTTTTCATTTTCATGGCAGTAGTCCCTGGTTGACCCGCTTTCCCGGTCGGGAGCCGCGGGGGAGGATCAGCCCAGCTCGGCGAGCAGGGCCCGGAAGGCGTCGGAAGGCGACTGGACGGCGTCGGCGAAGCCGACCTCGACGCTGCGCGCGCCCAGGAAGGTGCCGGCCTGGGTCGCCTTGACCTTGGATACCGCCATCTTTCGGTTGCGGGCCGTGGTCTCGACGAAGAGATCGCCGACTATGTTGACGTCGGCTTGTTTGCGCGCCCTGGCGGCATCGCTGAGCTTGCTGGCCGGGTGGCCGTCTGCCTTCTGGTCGCCGTAGGTAATCAGGGTGACGTCGATCCCGTCCCTCTCGAGGGCGCGTGTCAGGTCGACGTTCAGCGAGATGACCCCGACAGAGCCGGTGCCGCCCGTTCGGGGCACGATGATCCGGTCGGTCGCCGAGGCCAGGGCATAGGCGGCGGAGTAGGCGCTTTCGGAGAGCACCGACCACATAGGCTTTTCGCCCCGGACAGCGTGGATCTCGTCGACCAGGTCGAAACAGCCGGCGACCTCGCCGCCGCCGCTGTCGATGTCAAACATCAGCGCTCGGACACTATCGTCGCCCAGCGCCAGCGAGAGGTTTGCGCGGATGCCGTCATAGCCGGTCATCCCGCTATAGGGCCGCAAGGTGCCCAACTTGTGGACCAGGGTGCCTTCGATCGGGATGATGGCGACGCCCTCGATGACCCGATACGGGGTCCAGGCGGCCTCCGCCTCTTCCTCCAGGTCGAAGCTGGGCAGGGCGACCATCTGGCCGTCGGGGCGCAGCAGGTTCGACAGGCCGAAGTGGTCGGACAGGGCGGCCATGACCACCTCGGCCTTGCCGGGGTGCAGGGCCAGCGGGGTGTTGAACAGCCGCTGGGCCAGGTGGGGGAAGTTGGCGAGGGCGCGGGTCATTTGGCTTTCGGGACCTCTTGAGGTTGGGAAGCCTGGTCGGCGCCGACGTTCATCGCCGCCCAGCTGGGAGGCGTGAGGCCCCGATCCTTGAAGGCCTGGACTTCGATGGCGCGCTGGTCGAGGCGTTCCTCGTAGTCGAAGCCTTGGACGCCGCCGACTTCCTGCAGGGTGGTGAGGCCGGCATCCATCTCGAGCACGGCGCCCTGCGGTTCCTTGACGGGATCCATCCAGCCGCGCGCCGGGCCCAGCCACATGCCGCGACTGTATTCGGTGCGATGCTCGATGTAGTCGGGGGCGCCCGCCGGCAGGGGCAGCTCGCCGTTCTCGAAGGGCTCGTGCATCCAGGTGGTGACGACCGGGTTGGCGGTGCCGGTCTCGAACTGGTGACGCCGCCGGATCAACGTCTTCCAGGTGTCCATGAAGGACCCCCGGGCGTTGGAGTAGTTCATCTCATTCCAGCGCTGGTTGAACTGCTCGAGCGTGATGCCGAGGGCCGAGGCCGAGCCGGCCTGCATCTCATGGGCGAAGGCCTCGAAGCCTTCGTGAGGGTGGGTCGAAGACACCGTCTTGATGTCCTCACCGGGGGCGAGGCCGGCGACGTTGACGCCGTTGAACAGGGCCGGGCGTTCCTTGGCCCAGTCGAGGCGCAGCTGCTGGTAGGCCGACAGGCTGTCGTCGTCCTGGCCGACCGCGTCCATGACCTGGGCGGGATCGTAGGGGCTGGTGAGATAGGTGCCCAGCGAGGCCTGCAGGGCGGCCTGTTGCAGCTCGAGGCCGTAGTAGGTGGCCAGCATCTTCAGCCGGGCCAGAACCGGGGCGAAGACCCCGACGCCCCGGTGCTGGTTCGCGCGGTCGTGGTCGAAGTCGTGGATGACACGGCGCCAACCGTCCTCATCCTCAATGAGCACCCGTTCCCAGGTCATCTGGTCGACGCCGGCGTACCAGTCGTTGGGCTGAGCCTTGCGGATGTGGACGGCGACGGGGACATCGTCGTCATCAATCTCGACGCCGCCACGCAGATAGCGGTCATCCTGCTGCTGGTAGGGGTTGGACAGCCGATCCGGATCGATCAGCTTCCAGGCCGTGGCGTATTTGGCGCGGCCGCGGCCGACCCGTTCGGGCAGGTGATAGGCGACCATCAGGCTGTCGCCGTCGACAAGCTTGTGGCGCAGGGCCAGGCGCAGCTGCTCGGCCAGCGGCAGCTGGCGCGAGACGTCGCTGTAGCGGCCGACATCTTCGGAGTAGCCGCGCCAACGACTCTCGGCCGCCTGACGGTATTCGTTGGCCCAGGCGGCGTCGAAGGCCTTGATGCCCGTGGCCTGGGCCAGGGCGCGGTAGTCGGGGGTCGAGCGCCAGCGGAACCGCGAGCCGACGGTGTTGTCGAGGATCTTGGCGATACCGCCCGAGGCCATGCCGTCGTTGCGGACCAGGTCGCGCTGGCGGGCGACCATGCGGTCGCGGAACTGGTTGATCTCCGAATCCGGCGAGCGGATCTGCGGCTGCCATTCGCCCATCTCCGGCGAAATCCAGGACGCGGCCTGGTAGGGAAAGGCGGCCTGGCCATAGGGGTAGCGCGCGGACGGCGCGCCGGTGCTGGCGCGGGCGCGGGCGCGCGGAGGCTCGGCCGTCAGGGGGCGGCCTTGCGGATCGACGAGGGCGGGTCGGCTGCTCATCCGAAGTAGGGCCTCATCGGGCGACGACGCTCGACGAGGCCGAGCGCCTGGGACAGGGTCTGCACACGACGGTAGAGCGCCGGCAGGTCGGCCCTGGTGTAGGCAACGGCCTTGGACCCGGCGTTCTGGGCGTAGGAGGCGCTCTGCACCTTGCCGCCCGTGGTCAGGTCCTGGATGGCCTGCTGGGCCTGGGTAAGCCAGAGCCGCAGGGTGTCGTCAGCGACCCCGATCAGCTCGGGCGGACGGTTGGTGGTCGATGCCATACGGGGCGGCCCTCGCGACAACGGGGACCGAAGGCCGCCCGGATCCGGATCAGAAGTGGATGTGGGTCCAGGCGCGCCCGAGGGCGTCCGGGTCGAGGACCGGCTCGAACGGGATGTCCAGCCGCGCGTAAGGCTCGCCGCCGTCAGGCAGGATCATCAGGTTGACCCGCATGTCGGCATAGACCCGGGTGATGATGGCCGGGGTGGTGGTCAGGCCGTTGAAGCGGCGGTTGTGCTCACGGAACAGGACGGTCAGGCCGACGAAGGCGGGGCGAACGGCGTCGCGATCGTCCAGGTCATCCTCATCGGAGGCCCAGGCAGCGGCCATGGCGTCGTCGGGGATCGCCGTGAGGCTCTTGGCCAGGTAGCGGTCGGTGGCGTCGAGGGCGGCGGCGCCGAGCACCAAGCCTTCGGGAAAGTCGCCGAACATGGCCTCACGCAAGGCTTCGGCGTCGAATGAAGCCGGGTTCGGCTGCACCGTGAACAGCACGTCATAGGGCGCGGGGCGGCGGAAGGCCGCCTCGAGTGCGTCTCCCAGTGACACCAAGTCCTGCGACGCGGCCGCCGGCAACAGGGCCGACAGGATCTTCATCACCTCGGAGAACCGAGCCTCGGCAGCGGGAGCCTCGGCAGCGGGAGCCTCGGCAGCGGGAGCCTCGGCAGCGGGAGCCTCGGCAGCGGGAGCCTCGGCAGCGGGAGCCTCGGCAGCGGGAGCCTCGGCAGCG
>JBIIAX010000028.1:0-57522 GCA_044239675.1 Caulobacter sp. | reverse complement strand
TCCCCCACCGGCCCAAAGAGGGCCGGCGGTCCCCCTCCCCCAAAGAGGCGCTACGCGCCGGGGGAGGAACTGCTTCGGCGACGCCGACTGAGAGGATCAGGCCGGCGCGAAATCCAGGTCGTGGTAGTCGTAACTGAAATCCGCTGACGGCGAGTAGGCCTTCATGGTGATGCGGGTGACCTTGCCGCCGGCCGTCTCGAAGCTGACCAGGGCGTCCTCGATGTTGCGGTCGGGGAACTGGGTCTTGAAGATATCGCCGGTCCAGGGCTGCAGCGGTCCCTTCATCGCGGGCGACTTGTCGAAGCGGATGGCCAGGGCGCCCTTGGCCTCGGTGACGGTGATCGTGCCGTACCAGGGGTCGCGGTAGACGCCGGCGTAGGCGCTCAGGGGCAGGCTGGGCGCCGCCGGTCCGGACGGGCGCTTCGGCAAGGCGTCAGCGTTTTGCGCCATCCGCTTGGCCAACCGGGCCTTGTTGTCGGCCAGCCAGTCATAGCTGGTGTCGCCCAGCGCCCAGTCGAGGATGCCGTTGCGCAGGGTGCGCAGGACGCCGGGCTCCTCGGCGTTGGTCCAGCAGCTCGCCCCGAAGTTCAGGCCCGGCAGCAGGACGGTGAAGCTGATCTGGCCGCTGACCGCGCCGGAATGCCAGATCAGCTTGCGGGCCCGATAGTCCTCGAC
Source organism: Caulobacter sp. (assembly GCA_044239675.1). Classification (GTDB taxonomy): domain Bacteria; phylum Pseudomonadota; class Alphaproteobacteria; order Caulobacterales; family Caulobacteraceae; genus Caulobacter. The sequence continues at coordinate 56,847 of JBIIAX010000028.1, read as the reverse complement.
CTGCCAGCCCAGGGCATAGAGGCCGACGAAGGGGCGAACAGGGTTGTCGGGGGTCGGGCCGCCGCTGTCGGAGACGATGGTCTGGCCCTTCCACATCTCGCGGCTGGACTCCTCGGAGAACAGCCGGCCGCCGCCCGGCAGGGCGCCGTGGGCCAGCTGGACCTGCAGCCATTTGACCGCGTCGCGGGTGCTGACCTGCAGGCCGCCGGCCGGGGCGGCGTTGTCGAAGTCGTCAGAGGCGATGGCGGTCATCGGGCCGACCCCGCGCACCGGGCCGCTGACCCGGGCGTGAGGCGAGGCGAGGTCGGTGTGGCCGTGCAGGCGGCTGAAGGAGGCGACGCTGTCGGTCATGCCGAGGGGCTTGAAGATCCGCGTCTCGACGAACTCTTCCCACATCACGCCGCTGGCCCGGGTGACCAGTTCGCCGGCCACCACGAACAGCACGTTGTCGTAGGCGTAGCCGGAGCGGAAACCCCGGGCGGGCTTCAGGTAGCGCAGGCCGTGGATGATCTCGGCGCGGCTGTGGGTGGTGTTGGGCCAGACCATCAGGTCGCCGGCCCCCAGCGCCAGACCGCTGCGGTGGCAAAGCAGGTCGCGCACCGTCATATTGGCGGTCGCGTAGGGGTCGTACATGGCGAATTCCGGCAGGTGTTTGATCACCGGATCGTCCCAGCCGAGCTTCCCCGCCTCGACCAGCAGAGCCAGGCTGGCGGCGGTGTAGGCCTTGGAGTTGGAGGCGATGGAAAACAGGGTCGCGTCGTCAACGGGGACGGCGGCGCCGAGCTTGCGGACGCCATAGCCCTTGGCCAGGAGCGGCTGGCCGTCACGCACAATGGCGACGCCAAGGCCGGGCTGGTCGAAGGTCTGCATGGTCGCGGCGATGAGACCCTCGACATAGGCCAGGTCTGGGGCAGGGGCGGCGGCGAAGGCCGGGGTGGCGAGGGTCGCGCCGCCGAGCGCCAGGGCGCCGCGGCGCGTGAGAAATCCGACCATGACTGGGCTCCGAAGCTCTGTTGGGCGGAGGTTAGGCGGACCGGACGGGGTTTGGCGACTTAAGGTTTCGACAGGAGACGGGAGACTGGCCCCCGCCTCCCGTTGTTACCCTATGGTAGCATTTTCGCGATCGGGTTAGTCTCCCAAGAAAAGCGGTGGAGACCCCGAATGTCGGATAGCCCCAGGATCGGACGGACCATTGCGGACTCGACGCCGCATTGGCCGCAGGCCCCCAAGGCGCCGAAGGGGGCGCCGAATATCCTGGTGGTGCTGTTCGACGACGTGGGGTTCAGCGATTTCGGCTGTTACGGCTCGCCCATCTCCACCCCGACCATCGACGCCATCGCCCAGCAGGGTCTGCGCTACAGCGGCTTCCACACCACGGCCATGTGTTCGACGACGCGGGCGGCGCTGCTGACCGGGCGCAACCACCATTCGGTGGGGGTCGGCTGCCTGGCCAATTTCGACAGCGGCTTTCCGGGCTATCGCGGCAAGATCGCCGCCGAAGCCGGGACGCTGCCGGAGATGCTGCGGCCCCATGGCTATCGCAATTACATGGTCGGCAAATGGCATGTGACCCCGCTGACCGAGACCGGGGCGACGGGGCCGTTCGACGGCTGGCCGCTGGGTCGGGGTTTCGACCGGTTCTACGGCTTCATGGATGCCGAGACGGACCAGTATGCGCCCGAGCTGGTGCGGGACAACACGCCGATCGATGCGCCCGGGACCTATGAGAGCGGCTACCATCTGACCGAGGACCTGGTCGATCAGGCCATCCGCTACATCGCCGACCACACGGCCGACGCGCCCGACAAGCCCTGGCTGACCTGGGTGGCGCTGGGCGCCTGTCACGCGCCCCACCAGGCGCCGCGGGACCTGATCCTGAAATATGACGGGCTGTTCGCCCGGGGCTGGGATGTCGAACGGGAAGAGCGGCTGGCGCGGCAGAAGGCGCTGGGGCTGGTTCCGCCCGAGACGGTCATGCCGCCTCGCAACGACCATGTGCGGCCCTGGGACGAACATACGCCGGACGAGCAGCGGCTGTTCACCCGGCTGCAGGGCGCCTATGCGGCGATGCTGGAACACGCTGACCAGCATCTGGCGCGGTTGATGGCCTTCCTCGAAACCGCGGGCCTGCGCGACGACACTTTGGTGCTGGTGCTGTCCGACAACGGGGCCAGCCAGGAAGGCGGGCCGCTGGGCATGGTCAACGCCATGGGGCCTTTCAACATGAAGTTCGAGCCGCTGGACGAAAAGATCGCCCGGATCGACGACATCGGCGGGCCGGACACCCATTCCAACTTCCCGCTGGGCTGGGCCATGGCCTCCAACACCCCGCTCCGCCGCTACAAGCAGAACACCCACGGCGGCGGCATCCGCGATCCTCTGGTGGTCAGCTGGCCGGCGCGGTTGGCGGCGCGGGGCGAGATCCGCGACCAGTTCACCCACGCCGCCGACGTGGTCCCGACCCTGCTGGAACTGCTGGGCGTCGCCCCGCCGACGGTGATCGCCGGGGTCGAACAGATGCCGCTGGAGGGAACCAGTTTCGCCGCCAGCCTGACCGATCCGGCCGCGCCTTCGAAGGCCGGCGCGCAGCATTTCGAGATGTTCGGCCACCGGGGGCTTTGGCGGGATGGCTGGAAGGCGGTGACCTTCCATCCGCCGGGCCGGCCGTTCGACGCCGATGTCTGGGAACTTTATCACCTGAGCGAGGACTTCTCGGAGACCACGGACCTGGCGCAGGCGGAGCCCGACCGGCTGGCCCGGATGGTCGATCTGTGGTGGGCGGAGGCCGAGCGGTACAAGGTGCTGCCTCTGGACGACCGGTTCGGGCCGCGCTTCGCCGCCAACGCCGCCCGGGTGCAGGGCGACCGCAAGCGGTTCGTCTTCCACGCCGGCATGGGCCATGTGCCGACCGACGTGGCGCCCGACGTGCGCAGCCGCAGCTATCGGATCGAGGCCGATGCGACGCTGAAAGCCGGCGACGAGGGCGTGCTGCTGTCGCACGGGGACGCGACCAGCGGCTATTCGCTATTCGTCCAGGACGGGCGGCTGAAGCATGTGATGAACATCGGCGGAACGCTGGTGACGGCGGAGTCGGACGCGGTGATCGCGCCGGGCGCGCGCAGGCTGGGGGTGGCGGTGCGGTCGCAGGACGGGCAGCGGCATCTGACCCTGCTGGTCGACGGGGCGGCGGCGGGCAGCGTCTCGACCCCCCTGGCCTTCCACAACTTCATCTCGTGGTCGGGGCTGGATATCGGCCGCGACCGGGGCAGCCCGGTGGCCGGTTACGCGGCGCCCTTCACCTTCACCGGGACCCTGCGCAAGGTGACGGTGACCATGGACGATGATCAGGCGCTGGACGGTGAGGCGGTGGCCGCGGCGGAGATGGCGCGGCAGTAGCGGGCACCCGCCGGCGGTTCCTCAGCGTCATACTTTTCAGCGACCGGCGTTTCGGGTCTAGCTAAGGGCCATCAACAATCGCTTGGGAGGGCGAGATGACGTTCCAGGGAGTTCCTCTGTTGCAATCGGTGCTGGCGCCTGCGCTGGGCCTGATCTTGTGGTCGCTGATCGTCTGGATCTGGATGTACGCCACCCGCCTGCCGGCCATCGGCAAGGCCAAGCTTGACCCGCAAGACGCCCGTTTCCCCGGCAGCCTCAACGTGTTGCCCGACGGCGTGCGGCAGGTGGCCGACAACTATAACCACCTTATGGAACAGCCGACGCTGTTCTACGCCCTCGCCTTCGTCACCTATCTGACCGGCAACCAGTCGCCTTTCACAGCCGGACTAGCCTGGGGCTATCTCGGCCTGCGGATCGTCCACAGCCTGATCCAGAACACCATCAATCGGGTGCCGCTGCGGTTCCTGACCTTCAGCCTGTCGACCATTGTGCTGATGGTCTGGGCGGTCTGTGTGCTGCTGGATTCCTTCGCCTAGTCTTCCTCGTTGGCCCAGGTCTTCAGCAACTGGTGCGCGATGGCCAGCGGCGGGGGGCAGAACAGGCCTTTCAGTTCGCCGGCCAGCAGCGCCCGGGCCTCGGCCCGGGTGAACCACTGGACCGCTTCCAGCTCGGTCTGGTCGGGGGTGGCCTCATCGCTGTCGACCTCGGCGATCAGGCCGATCATCAGGGACGAGGGATAGGGCCAGGGCTGGGTGGAGTGGTAGCGGACGGAGGTCGCCCGCAGGCCGGCCTCTTCGTAGAGCTCGCGGGCGCAGCATTCCTCGATGCTTTCGCCCGGCTCGAGGAAGCCCGCGAGGGCTGAGAACATGCCCTTGGGCCAGATCGCCTGGCGGCCCATCAGGGCGAGGCCCTTGTGGGTGGCCAGCATGATCGACACCGGATCAGTGCGGGGAAAGTGTTCGGCCTTGCAGGACGGGCAGATGCGCTTCCAACCGCCCTCGGCGACCTGGCTGGGCTCGCCGCAGTTGGAGCAGTGGCGATGTTTGCGCCGCCACTCGAACATGCCCTTGGCGGTGGCGGCGATGGCGCTTTCCGAGCCGGGCAGCGCCATGGCGACCGTGCGCAGTTCCTGGAACTGACCCAGACCCTGCAGAGGACCATCGGCCGGGTCGACGCCGCCCTCGATGTCCAAGGCGAAGACGGCGGTCTCCTTCCAAAGGCCCAGGAACAGCAGCCGCTCCCAGCCGCCGGCCAGCTCGCGGGCCATGTCGGCGGTGATGTAGGAGAGCTGCAGCTTGCCGTCGCGGGTCTCGGTCAGCGGCTTGCCGTTCCACAGCGTGACGGCCAGGGAGGTCGGGTCGGCAAGCTTGGCCTCGACCCAGGCGCTGTCGGAGCGACGCTCGCTGGCCCGGTCGAGAGGGTTGCCGGTGAAGACGTTTTCAATAGCGGAAAGAGGCATGGGGGATTTGTGCCACTGCTGACGGCGAGTCCGCCAGAGGTTCCTTTTGCCGGCTCTTGCCTCAGAGGGTCGAAATGACGATATAGGCCTCGGAGATCGGTGATGGGCGGAGTCCTCGCCAATCTGGTCAGGGCCGGAAGGCAGCAGCCACAACGAGATTTGCTCCGGGTCGTCGTCCGGTCTCCACCTTCTCCCCTTTCAGACGTCGCGCGGACGCGCACCCTGCCGTCGAGGACGCCATGATCCCCATCCTGTCGGACTTTCTCGGCCCGCATGCCTGGGCGATCTGTATCGTCGCCGGCATCGCGATCGGGATCGCCGTGCTGGTGGCCGTGGAACTGGCCACCCGCCGGGCCCGCGCCCGCAGGTAGGGGCTCGGGCATGACATGCCCGTGTCCGCCCTACCGACAGCCTTTCGGTCGCGCCGCCCGATGACGTAGAGTGGGGCGTTCCCAAGATTCTGGGCCGATGAGCGGTCCGGCAGACAAGGCCTCGATGTCCGACACCGCACCGCCCTGGGATGACGAGGAACCGGCCGCCGAGGCCGAGGAACGCGACACCCTGACTGTCGACATCTTCGGCGAGCCGGAGACCGCCGCCCCTTCGCCGCCGCCACAGGCGCTGGCGCCGCTGCCCGCGCCGCCGACCGCGGACGGTCCGGCCTATACGGTGCTGGCGCGGAAATACCGTCCGCGCACCTTCGAGGACCTGATCGGCCAGGAGGCCATGGTCCGCACCCTGACCAACGCCTTCAACACCGGCCGGATCGCCCACGCCTTCATGCTGACCGGCGTGCGGGGGGTGGGCAAGACGACGACCGCGCGGCTGCTGGCCCGGGCGCTGAACTACGAGAGCGACGCCGTCCATCAGCCGTCGATGGACCTCAGCCACGAGGGCCGCCACTGCGCCGCCATCGTCGAGGGACGGCATATGGACGTGCTGGAACTGGACGCGGCCAGCCGCACCAAGGTCGACGAGATGCGCGAGCTGCTGGACGGGGTGCGATATTCCCCGACCGAGGCGCGCTACAAGGTCTATGTCATCGACGAAGTGCACATGCTGTCGACGGCGGCGTTCAACGCCCTGCTGAAGACGCTGGAAGAGCCGCCGCCGCACGCCAAGTTCATCTTCGCCACCACCGAGATCCGCAAGGTTCCGGTGACCATCCTGTCCCGTTGCCAGCGTTTCGACCTGCGCCGGGTGGAGCCGCCGGTGCTGGCGGCGCATCTGCAGAAGATCTGCGACAAGGAAGGCGCCCGCGTCGAGGCCGAAGGGATCGCGCTGATCTCCCGCGCCGCCGAGGGCTCGGTGCGCGACGGCCTGTCGCTGCTGGACCAGGCCATCGTCCAGACCGATCCAGGCCAGACGGTCCCGGCCAAGGTGGTGCAGGACATGCTGGGCCTGGCCGACCGGTCGCAAACCATCGAGCTGTTCGAACAGGTGATGCGCGGCGAGGCCGGGCCGGCCATCGCCACCTATCGCACCCTCTGGGGCTTCGGCGCCGATCCGGCCCAGGTGGTGCTGGACCTGCTGGAGCACAGCCACAGCGCCGCGGTCAGCAAGGCGCTGGGGCCGGACTCGCTGGCTATGCCCAAGGAACAGGCCCAGCGGATCGCCGCCGTCGGGGCCCTGGCCAGCGCCGGCAGCCTGTCGCGGATGTGGCAGATGCTGCTCAAGGGCCATGACGAGGTGCGCCGCGCGCCGGACCCTTCGGCGGCTGTGGAAATGGCGCTGATCCGGCTGTGCTACGCGGCCGATCTGCCGGGGCCTGAGGAGGCGCTGAAGGCGTTGCGCGATGGCGAGTCGATGGGCGGCGGACCGTCTGGCGGCGGTGGGGGCGGAATGGTCTCTTCGGGCGGCGGCGGGGCCGTGGCCCAGGCGCGGATGCCGCAGGCCGCGGTGCACAGCGCCCCGCAGGCGGCGAAACCGGAAGCGACCCTGGCCAGCTTCGAGGACGTGCTGAAGCTGATCGAGACCAAGCGGGAGATCGGGCTGAAGCTGGACGTGGACCGCTATCTGCGGCTGGTCAGTTTCCGCCCCGGCGCCATCGTCTTCGAACCGGCGCCGGGCGCGCCGGTCAACCTGTCGGGCCGGCTGGTCTCCAAGCTGAAGGAATGGACCGGCCAGCCCTGGCTGGTCGCCACCGACGGCGGCGGGGGGGCCGAGACCGCCTGGGAAAAGCAGAAGCGCGAGCAAAAGGAAGCCCGCTCCGAGATCGAGGCCGATCCCTTCGTGCGCTCGGTGATGGAGGCGTTTCCAGGGGCGGAGATTCTCGGTGTGAAGCTGCTTGCTGTTCCGCAAGGGGAAGCCGCTAACGATGCACCCGTGGAAGCCGAGGACGAGGACTGACACGGACCCTTCTCCCGCTCGTCGGGAGAAGGTGGCGGCGTAGCCGCCGGATGAGGGCGGCGCCGGCCGGGCGTGAGTTTCGGCCCTGACGCTCTCCTTTGAAATTCCGCGCCGCCCTCATCCGACCCCCTGCGGGGCCACCTTCTCCCGACAAGCGGGAGAAGGACAAAAACAATCGGGAGAGAAATCATGACCGCAGCCAACGGCCGGAAGGCCATTTTCATTACCGGCGCCGCCTCGGGGATGGGGCTGGAGACGGCGCGTCTGTTCGGGTCGGAGGGCTGGTTCGTCGGCGGCTATGACGTCAACCAGGAAGGGCTGGACGCACTGAAGGCCGAGCTTGGGGAGGAGAACTGCATCCTGCAGGTGCTCGATGTCACCGACCGGGACGCCTACGCGGCCACGCTGGTGGCCTTCTCGGCCGCGACCGGCGGCAAGATGGACGTGCTGTTCAACAACGCCGGCATCGGCCGCGGCGGGCCGTTCGTCGACATGCCGTGGGAAGACGTCATGGCGGTGGTCAACATCAACCTGGTGGCGGTGCTCAGCGGCATCCACTTGGCGGCGCCGTTGCTGAAGGCCACCCAGAACGCCCTGTGTTTCTCGACCTCCTCCTCCTCCGCCATCTTCGGCATTCCCGGCATCGCCGTCTATTCGGCGACCAAACATGCGGTGAAGGGGCTGACCGAGGCGCTGTCGGTGGAGCTGAAACCGTTCGGCGTCCGGGTGGCCGACACCCTGCCCGGGCTGATCGACACTCCGATCCTGCCCGACAGCGCCAAGGAGAACGCGGCCAAGGAAGGCATGTGGCGGCTGATTCCCCCGGTCGAGGTGGCGAAGGCGGTCTGGGGCGCCTATCATACCGACAAGATCCATTGGTACGTGCCGACCGAGCTGGAAGCCTACGACCTGGTGGTCACCCAGCATCCCGAGCAGATCCGCGACGGCATGCTGGCCGCCGGCGGCTTCCTCGGCCAAGGGGACGAGGGCTAGGGACGGCGAAGAGTAAGGGAATATCCGCATGAAGGACTTGGGCGGCCTGATGAAACAGGCCCAGGCGATGCAGGCCAAACTGGCCGAGGCGCAGGAGAAGGTCGCGGCCCTCGAGGTCGACGGCGCCTCCGGCGGCGGCATGGTCAAGGTGGTGCTCAAGGGGACGGGCGAGCTGAAGTCGGTGCAGATCGACGAGAGCCTGCTGGCGCCCGGCGAAGGGGAGGTCATCGCCGACCTTCTCATCGCCGCCCATGCGGTGGCCCGCCAGAAGCTGGAAGCGGCAACGGGCGACCTGATGAAGGCGGCGGCGGGGCCGCTGGCCGGGCTGAATATCCCGGGGTTGCCGTTTTAGGGGGCTGTTTGTAATTCGGTGACAGTCACTTTTGTCGCCCCTGGGATGTTCGCCACGCTCGCGAATTTGAAAAAAGTGACTGTCACCGAATTACACCCTGGACGCGACGGCCGGGCTTGCCTCTGCCGTCCGAGAGGGCTTTCGTAGAATCATCCCTATCTTCGCCGGGGCCCTTTCGCCCGCTGGAACCCGCATGGCCTCCGTCGCCGGACCCGAGATCGAACGACTGATCAGCCTGTTGGCCAAGCTGCCGGGGCTTGGGCCGCGTTCGGCGCGGCGGGCGGCGTTGACCCTGCTGAAGCGGCGGGAGCAGTTGCTCGGGCCGCTGGCCTCGGCGCTGGCCGACGCCCAGGCCCATGTGAAGACCTGTTCGGTATGCGGCTCGCTGGATACCCGCGATCCCTGCAGCCTCTGCGCCGACCACGGCCGCGACCGCACCCTGATCTGCGTGGTCGAGGAGGTGGGGTCGGTCTGGGCGATGGAGCGGGCCGGGGCGTTTCGTGGGCGCTACCATGTGCTGGGCGGGCTGCTGTCGGCGCTGGACGGCGTGGGGCCGGACAATCTGCGGATCAACGAACTGACCCAGCGGGTGACCGAGGGCGAAATCCGCGAGGTGATCCTGGCCCTGCCCGCGACCGTCGATGGCCAGACCACCGCCCACTACATCGCCGAACGGCTGTCGAACCTGCACGTCAGCGTCACCATGCTGGCGCGGGGCGTGCCGGTCGGCGGCGACCTCGACTGGCTGGACGACGGCACGATCGCCCAGGCCATGCGGGCGCGGCGGCCGGCGTAGGGGACCGGTTGCCGGCGAAGCCGGCTACCTGTCCCCGGTCGGCGCGGGACTTGGGTGCGGCAGGGTCCAACCGCGCGCCGTTTCACCCGCCGGCTGGATCGAGCGTGGCCTTTCGATCGGCGCTAACCGGGGACAGGTAGCGCGCAATGCGCGCAACCTGTCCCCACCCCCGCTTTCACCGACTCGCGGTTCGCGCTAAGAACCAACCATGAACGCCGCCACGCCCATGCTGATCGTCGCTGTCGCCGCCGTTGTGCTGGCCCTGGTCATGCTGGCCTGGGCGTTGATGGAGCGGCGGCGGGCCGGTGTCGCTGAGGCGCGGGCCTGGGCCCTGGGGCAGGATTTCGCAGCGGTAGACGCGCGGGCGCGACTGCTGGAATCCCAAGCCGGGCCGACCGCCGATCTGTTGAAGGCCCAGGCCGAGCAGCAGGCGCGCACCGTGGCCGACGAGGTGCTGAAGCGGGCCGAGGAGACCTTCCACAGCCGCGAACAACTAGCCCAGGCGCGGCTGGAGGCCCAGTTGAAGCCGGTCGCCGAGACGCTGGCCAAGTTCGAGGCCCAGGTCACCGCCGTTGAGAAGAGCCGCGCCGAGGAGCAGGGGGGCTTAAAGGCCCAGATCACCGCCTTGATGGAAGCCTCGGTCGCCACGCAAGGCGAGGCGCGCAAGCTGTCGGCGGCGCTGCGACGCGGCGCGGGCGTGCAGGGCCGCTGGGGCGAACAGACCCTGCGCAACGTGCTGGAGGCGGCCGGGCTGGCCAGCCAGTACGACTTCGTCGAACAGTTCAGCCTGGACACCGAGGAGGGCCGACGGCGGCCCGACGTCAAGGTGCGGATGCCGGCCGGCGCCGTCTTCGCCATCGACGCCAAATGCTCGCTCAACGCCTTCATGGATGCGCAGGAAGCGGTCGATGACCTGGTCCGCGACGCCGCCCTGACACGGCATGCCCAGAGCGTGCGCAGCCACATGCAGGGGCTTTCGGCGAAGGCCTATTGGGACCAGTTCGCTTCCGAACGGTCGCCCGACTTCGTCGCCATGTTCGTGCCCGGCGACGGCTTCCTCGCCGCGGCCCTGGACCGCATGCCGGACCTGATGACCGAGGCGATGGACAAGCGGGTGCTGCTGGTCACCCCGACCACCCTGTTCGCCCTGTGCAAGGCGGTGGCCTACGGCTGGCGGGTCGAGGAGCAGGCGGCCAACGCCGACCAGATCGCCAAACTGGGCCGCGACCTCTATGCGCGGCTGTCGGTGATGGGCGGCCATGTTTCCGGCATGGGCCGGGCGCTGGAACAGGCGCTGGCCCGTTACAACCAGTTCGTCGGCTCGCTCGAGACCCAGGTCCTGACCCAGGCGCGACGGTTCGAGGACCTGAAGGTCGACCACGAGGGCAAGGAGATCCCGGTGCTGGAACCCATTGAGGGTGGCCCGCGCGTGCTGACAAAACTATCCACGGGAGAGCCGGCGGCGCTATCGAAACCCCAGTGAGCTTGCTAGCCTTGGTGTATGATCTTCATCGCCGCCGCTCTTGCCGCCCTGATCGCCGGACTATCCTGGCTCATCAAGGATGTCCCCGGCATCCTGTCGTCTGGCCGAACCGGCGCGATCCGGAGTAAATCCTTCGGTTCGCCCCTGATCCAACGGGACAGCGACCCCGAACGCTTTGATCGCCTTGTCGCCTATCGCAAGAAGCAGTTGGTCTGGCCGATACTGATGACGGTTTTGGGCGGGCTGTTCACTGTCCTGCTGATCACCTCGTCGGTACGCAGCGTAAAAATACCGAGTGAGCCCTATGTGCGGCCGGGGTCGGAGACCTTGACCCCGACCCTTCCGGCGCCTACTTCCACGCCGCCATGATCCGTCGCATCCTTACCGTAGACAACGCCGCCGATCTGGCGGTTCTGAAGAAGAAGTCCGTTCCGGTCGAGACCGTGACCGACGAGACGCGCGCCCTGATGGATGACATGCTGGAGACCATGTACGACGCGCCGGGCATCGGCCTGGCCGCCGTTCAGGTCGGGGTGCCTGAGCGGATCATCGTCATGGACCTGTCCCGGGAGGGCGAGGAGCCAGCGCCGCGCTACTTCATCAATCCCGAAATCCTCGATCGCAACGAAGACCTGATCCCCTACGAAGAGGGCTGTCTGTCGGTGCCGGATATCTATGAGCAGGTCGAGCGCCCGGACCGGGTGCGGATTCGCTACATGAACTACGCCGGCGAGCAGATCGAGGAAGACGCCGACGGCCTGTACGCCGTCTGCATCCAGCACGAGATGGATCACCTGGAAGGCGTGCTGTTCATCGACCATCTGTCCCGGCTGAAGCGCGACCGGGCGATCAGCAAGGTGAAGAAGGCGGCCCGGGCGGCTTAAGGCCCCTTCGCCTCCAGCGCCGCCGTCTCCGCATCGGTGAACACCCGCGACCGGGTCAGGAAGCGCAGCTCGCTGCCGTTCTCCAGGCTGAACATGCCACCTCGGCCAGGGACGACGTCGATGATCAGCTGGGTGTGGCGCCAGTAGTCGAACTGGCTGGCGGACATGAAGAAATCCGCCCCGCCGATCTGGCCGAGGTTCACGTCGAGGTCCCCGACGATGTAGTCGCCGACGGCGAAGCACATGGGGGCCGAGCCATCGCAGCAGCCGCCAGACTGATGGAACAGCAGGGGTCCGTGCTGGGCGCGCAGGGTGGCGATGAGGTCCAGGGCGGCGTCGGTGGCGAGGACGCGAGGCGGAGCTGTCATGATCTCACGCTGATTTTGGCGCGCCGCGGCGCGGCCGGCGGTGGCCGCCCGGCATGACGATGGAGAGAGTGCGTCACGCCGGGAGCCTGCGCGCGGCGGTCTAGCCGGCGCGCTTCGCCGCTAGAAGAAGCCCAGCTTCTTGGGCGAGTAGCTGACCAGCATGTTCTTGGTCTGCTGGTAGTGGTCGAGCATCATCCTGTGGTTCTCGCGGCCGATGCCGGACTGTTTGTAGCCTCCGAAGGCCGCATGGGCCGGGTAGGCGTGGTAGCAGTTGGTCCAGACGCGGCCGGCCTGGATGGCGCGACCGGCGCGGTAGCAGGTGTTGGCGTCGCGGCTCCAGACACCGGCGCCCAGGCCATAGAGGGTGTCGTTGGCGATGCTCAGGGCTTCTTCCTCGTCCCTGAAGGTGGTCACCGAGACAACCGGGCCGAAGATTTCCTCCTGGAAGACCCGCATGCGGTTGTGGCCCTTGAACACCGTCGGCTGGACGTAGAAGCCGCCCGCCAAGTCGCCTTGCATCTGCGCCCTGGCGCCGCCGGCGAGGACTTCCGCGCCTTCCTGGCGGCCGATGTCGAAGTAGCTGACGATCTTTTCAAGCTGCTCGCTGGAGGCCTGGGCGCCCAGCATCGTCGCCGGATCGAGGGGGTCGCCCTGGACGATGGCGGCGACGCGGGCGAGGGCCTTTTCGATGAAGGCGTCATAGATGCTCTCGTGAATCAGCGCGCGGCTGGGGCAGGTGCAGACCTCGCCCTGGTTGAGGGCGAACATCACGAAGCCCTCGATGGCCTTGTCCAGATAGTCGTCGTCCTCGCGCATCACATCCTTGAAGAAGACGTTCGGCGACTTGCCGCCCAGCTCCAGGGTGACGGGGATCAGGTTCTGGCTGGCGTACTGCATGATCAGCCGGCCGGTGGTGGTTTCACCTGTGAAGGCGATCTTGGCGATGCGCGGACTGCTGGCCAGGGGCTTGCCGGCTTCCAGGCCAAAGCCGTTGACGACGTTGAGCACGCCGGGCGGCAGGATGTCGGCGATCAGATCGACCAGGACGCAGATCGAGGCCGGGGTCTGTTCGGCGGGTTTCAGCACCACGCAGTTGCCGGCGGCCAGAGCCGGGGCCAGCTTCCACACCGCCATCAGCAGGGGGAAGTTCCAGGGGATGATCTGGCCGACCACGCCCAGCGGCTCATGGAAATGATAGGCGACGGTGTCGTTGTCGATTTGGCTGTTGGAGCCTTCCTGGGCGCGGATACAGCCGGCGAAATAGCGGAAGTGATCGATGGCCAGGGGCAGGTCGGCGGCGGTGGTTTCGCGGATCGGCTTGCCATTGTCCCAGGTCTCGGCCCGGGCCAGCAGGTCGAGGTTTTCCTCCATGCGGTCGGCGATGCGGTTCAGCAGCAGGGCGCGCTCGCCCTGGCTGGTCTGGCCCCAGGCGTCCTTTGCCGCGTGGGCGGCGTCGAGGGCGCGGTCGATGTCGGCGGCGTCGGAGCGGGCGATGTCGCACAGCTTGCGGCCGTTGACCGGGGAGATGTTCTCAAAGTAGCGGCCGGCGGCCGGAGCGGTCCATTGGCCGCCGATGAAGTTGTCGTATCGGGCGGCGAATGGCGCCGCCTGGGCGCGGATGGCTTCGTGCTTGGTCATGGTTTCCTCGAGCGGGTGCGCCGCCTTGGCGGCTGTTGTCGTTGTGTTCAGTCCGTCCCGAAGAGAGTGCTGCGTCAATTGGTCGGGGGGCTTCGCGCTCGGTTGAGCGCAAGAATTGAATGGACAGTTTGGCCGTCCTGAGGGAACCCTGATGCTGAAGGCGACAGTAAGAGCGCCTGTGTCGCAATCTGCGACACATTGGGAGACCTCACGGTGAGCATGCTCAATTCTGTCCAGACCGCCCGCAGTGTCTATTTCGGTCAGGGAAAGCTGCCGGCCGACCAGCTGGCCCATTCCATACTGCGCTCCTGGATGCGCTGCTCCGATATGGGGCTGGATCAGGCCGCCCCGGCGCCGGCCGAGGCGGCCAGCGCCGCCGAGATGCGCGGACTGCAGGAGCGTCACGACGCCTTGCGCCGGCTGTGCCGGCCGGAACTGGATGCGCTGCATGCCGAGGCGCGGGAAACGGGCGGCATCGTCATCCTGACCAATCCTGAAGGGGTGGTGCTGGACGCCGTCGGCGATCCAACCTTTGCCGGACGGGCGGCGCAGGTGGCCCTGCGGCCGGGCGCCGCCTGGGTCGAGGGTGCGGCGGGCACCAACGCCATCGGCACCGCCCTGGCCGAGCGGCGCCCCGTCTCGGTGCACGGGGGCGAGCATTTCTTCAACGTCCACCAGGACCTGACCTGCGCGGCGGCGCCGATCTTCGATGGGCGGGGCGCGGTGATGGGGGTCCTGGACCTCTCCGGCCATGCGGCGGTGTCCCATATGCACGCCCTGGGCCTGGTCAAGCTGGCGGTGGAGCAGATCGAGCACCGGCTGTTCCAGCGGCCGTTCGCCGGCTGCACCGTGCTGCGCTTTCACAGCGACGCGGCCCTGCTCGGCGCCAGCCGCCAGGGGGTTCTGATCTTCGACGAAGGGCGGCTGGTGGCGGCCAACCGGCGGGGGCTTGGCCTGACCGGTCGCAACTGGGACGACCTGGACGAGACGCGGTTCGAAGACCTGTTCGACGCGGACCTGGCGCGGCTGGACGACCAGACCGAACTGAAGACCGCGACGGGCGAAACCTTCTTCGGGGCGATCGATCGGTCGGGCCTGGAGTCGGCGCGGCCCTCGACGCCCGCCGCACCCGTCGGGGAGACGCTGCGGGATACCGAGCTGGCGGCGATGCGAGTGGCGCTGGACGCCTGCAAGGGCAATGTCAGCAAGGCGGCGCGCAAGCTGGGCGTCCACCGCGCGACCCTGTACCGGCGCCTGCTTTCCGCCTGTTGAACACGGGCCGGCGCCGGGCTTTTGACTTGGTCGTGATAGGCTGGCCGTGATCCACCACAGGCCCTGGGCCGTAGGGTTGGCTGGGGCGCGGAGATCTGTGAGACCATGCTGATCCGACATCGCGGCGACCTGACCGAGAACGACGTCACCCCCGAAGGCGTCTATCTGAGGCGGCGCGAGTTCATGACCGGATTGGCGGGGGCTGGGCTTCTAGGCGCCGGCCTCCTCGGCGGAAGTTTGCTTGCCAGTTGTTCGCCGAAGGAGGCGGCCGAGGCGCCGCCGGTGACCGGGACCCCCCTGGCGGCGACGCCCGGGAGCTTCTCGACGACCGAAGCGAAGACGCCGTTCAAGGACGTCACCGGCTACAACAACTTCTATGAGTTCGGGGTCGACAAGACCGACCCCGCGGCCAACGCCGGATCGCTGAAGACCACGCCCTGGACGTTGAAGGTCGACGGAGAGTGCGCAAAGCCGGGGACCGTCGCGCTGGAGGATTTCCTGAAGGGCCAGGCGCTGCAGGAGCGGATCTACCGCCTTCGCTGCGTCGAGGGCTGGTCGATGGTCATCCCGTGGATCGGGGTTCCGCTGGCCGACCTGCTTAAGCCATACGAGCCGACCTCGAAGGCGAAATTCGTGGCCTTCGAGACCCTGTTGCGGCCTGAAGAGATGCCTGGCCAGCGGCGGCAGGTCCTTCAATGGCCGTATCTGGAGGGCCTGCGGATCGACGAGGCGATGCACCCGCTGGCGATCATGGCGGTGGGCCTTTACGGCCGCACCCTGCCCAACCAGAACGGCGCGCCGCTGCGGCTGGTCGTGCCCTGGAAGTACGGGTTCAAGAGCATCAAGAGCGTGGTGCGGATCAGCTTTACCGAGACCCAGCCGGCGACGGCCTGGAACATCTCGGCGCCCAACGAATACGGCTTCTATTCCAATGTGAACCCGGACGTCGACCATCCGCGCTGGTCCCAGGCCAGCGAACGGCGGATCGGCGAGCTGGCGCGGCGCAAGACCCTGCCGTTCAATGGCTATGGCGAGCAGGTGGCGGGCCTCTACAGCGGCATGGACCTGCGGAAGTTCTTCTGATGCCGAAGGCCTGGCGGGATCGCCTGATCTACGGCGCCGTATGGCTGGCCTGTTTCGCGCCCATTCCCTGGCTCGTCTGGCGGTTGCTGAGCGGCGACCTGGGGGCCAATCCGATCGAGGCGC
Source organism: Caulobacter sp. (assembly GCA_044239675.1). Classification (GTDB taxonomy): domain Bacteria; phylum Pseudomonadota; class Alphaproteobacteria; order Caulobacterales; family Caulobacteraceae; genus Caulobacter. The sequence continues at coordinate 40,651 of JBIIAX010000028.1, read as the reverse complement.
TGATCCGCCAGCTGGGGGTCTGGGGTCTGCGGCTGTTGCTGGTCGGGCTGGCGGTCACGCCGGCGGCGCGGATCCTGAAGAGGCCCGGCCTGATCCGGTTTCGTCGGACCATCGGCCTGTTCGCCTTCGCCTATGTGCTGCTGCACCTGTCCACCTACATCGGGGTGGACCAGCTGTTCGACTGGCGGGCGATCGGCAAGGACATCCTCAAGCGGCCGTTCATCACCATCGGCATGGCGGCCTTCACCCTCCTGGTCCCGCTGACCGTGACGTCGACCAACTGGGCAATCCGCAAGCTGGGCCCGCTGCGTTGGCGGCGGCTTCACCGGCTGATCTACCTGATCGTCCCGCTGGGGGTGATCCACTACTACCTGCTGGTCAAGGCCGACCACCGGCCGCCGGTGATCTATGCGGCGATCCTGGCGGTGCTTCTGGGCTGGCGGGTATGGCAGGCTATGGTGAAGCGGCGGGGGAAGAGGGCGTCTTAATCCTTCTCCCGTTGGCGGCGGAAGAAGGAATTGACGCTAGTCCCTTTGCCATGAATATAACCATTCAGTTCTATAACTTGTCGGTTCCATAAATGACCCCCGCTGCCCGCCTTGACGCCACGTTCGCCGCGCTCGCCGACCCGACCCGGCGGGCGATCCTGGCGCGGCTGTCGGGCGGCGAGGCTTCCGTCAACGATCTGGCGGAACCGTTCGCCATGAGCCAGCCGGCAATCTCCAAGCATCTGAAGGTGTTGGAGCGGGCCGGGCTGATCACCCGGGGGCGGGACGCCCAGCGGCGGCCCTGCAAAATCGCGGCGGCGCCCCTGGCCGAGGCCAACGGCTGGCTGGAGGACTATCGCCGGCTCTGGGAGACCAATTACCAGCGGCTCGACGGGCTGCTGGAGGCGATGCAGACCGTCATCCCGAAATCCGAACAATCCTGAGACGATGCGAGAGGAGACTTCATGACCCACACCACCACCGTCACCCTGCCCAGCGACCGGGAGATCACCGTCACCCGCACGGTGAAGGCGCCCCGCGATCTGGTCTGGAAGGCCTATACGGATCCCGTCCTGTTGCGGCAGTGGCTGCTGGGCCCGCCGGGCTGGACCATGCCGGTCTGCGAGCTGGATGTGCGGGTCGGCGGCGCCTATCGCTACGTCTGGCGCTCGGAGGACGGGACGGCCGAGTTCGGCATGCATGGTCTTTACAAGGAGGTCGTGGAACCCGGCCGGATGGTGATCAGCCAGCTCTTCGACGGGCCGGAGATGGGCGGCGAGACCACGGCCAGCACGAGTCTCATCGCCGAGGGAGACCTGACGACCATCGTCACCACCATCCTTTATGACACGAAGGAGGGCCGCGATGCGGCCGCGGCCACCGGCATGGCCGATGGTATGGAAGCGGGCTACCAGCGGCTGGAAAGCCTGGCGCCGGCGTTCGCCAGGTCATGATCGTCGTCCATAATTTCGCGCGCGGCGCCCGAGGTCTTCGGGTCCTCTGGCTCTGCGAGGAGATAGGATTGGCCTGCCGGTTCGAGGCAGTCAGCTACCCACCTAGTCCCGCCTACTTGGCGCTCAATCCACTCGGAAACGTGCCCTTCCTCCAGGACGGGACGGTGGCGATCAACGAGTCAGTCGCCATGCTGCTGTATCTCGCTCAGACCTATGGTCCGACGCCGCTGTTGCCGGGGGCGGGCGACCCGGCCCTGGCGAAGGTGCTGCAGCTGACGGTGATGGGGGAGACGGCGCTCGGCATGCGGCTCAACCCGCTGCTCGGCGCGAAGTTCGCTGCTCCCGAAGCCGACAAGCGCAACTGGTCGGTGAGGGGGCTGGAGCAGGGTGTGGCGGAGACCGTCGCCTATCTGTCCGCCGAGTTGGCAGGCCGGGACTTCATCGTTGGCGACGGGCTGACGGTCGCCGACCTGTGCGTGGCGACGGGACTGGGAATCTGGCGCGGGGCCCTGGGCGGGGACCTGCCGGAGAACCTGTCGGGGTATTTGGCGCGAATGGCGGCGCGACCAGCGTATAAGCGGGCGCAGGCGATGATGGCGGCCTGAGTTTCCTTCTCCCGCTCGCAGTGGGAGAAGGATTTAGCCTACTCCCCCGCGTCCTTCTTCGCCTCTGCCTCGGACTTATCCCTGGCGGCGGAGTCGGCGAGGCTTTCCTGGGCTTCGGCGGCGGTGTCCTTGACGGCGTCGGCGGCCTTGGCGCCGGCGTTCTTCACGGCCGCGCCGGCTTCCTTGACGTCCGGGTCATTGGCGATGTCGTGGGCGGCGTCCTTGATCTCGGCGCCAGCAGACTTCGCCCCCTGCTTGATGTCGGCCTCATCGGACTTGGTGCAGGCGGCCAGCGACAGACCGGCGACGGCGGCGGCGACGAGAATGAACGAGCGCATGGGTATCTCCTGATCTTGCGCCTCTTCAACGAACCGTGATCGCGGCGGTTCCCGGCAGGTTCCTTGTGCTTCCGTAGAGCGCGCCGGCCCGCTACAGGGGGCCATGCGTATCGCCTTCCTCGGCACTCCCGACTTTGCTGTGGTCAGCCTTGCCGCCCTGCTCGAGGCCGGCCACGACATAGCCTGCGTCTACAGCCAGCCCCCCGCACCGCGCGGCCGGGGGCAGGCGCTGAAGCCCTCTCCCGTCCAGGCCTTTGCTGAACAGCACGGTCTGATGGTGCGCACCCCCAAGTCGATGAAATCCGAGGAGGAGATCGCCGCCTTCCAGGCGCTGGATCTGGATCTGGCGGTGGTGGTGGCCTTCGGTCAGATCCTGAAAGCCGGCATTCTCGATGCGCCGCGGCTGGGCTGTTTCAACCTGCATGGCTCGCTATTGCCGCGCTGGCGGGGGGCGGCGCCGATCCAGCGGGCGGTGATGGCGGGCGACGAGTTGACCGGGGTGCAGGTCATGCGGATGAGCCTGGGCCTGGACGAAGGGGCGGTGCTGGCCACGGTGACAACGCGGATCGGCCAGTACGACACGGCCGGCACGGTGCACGACCGGCTGGCCTGGCTGGGTGCCCGGCTGCTGGTCGACACCCTGCCGCGCATCGAAAGCGGCGAGGCGGTCGAGACACCGCAATCCGAGACTGGCGTCACCTATGCCCGCAAGATCACCGCCGCCGAGGCGCGGATCGACTGGTCGTCGCCCGCCGAGGAGATCGACCGGCAGATCCGTGGGCTGTCGCCGTTTCCGGGGGCCTGGTTCGAGGCGCCGTCCAGCCGGGGCCCGACGCGGGTCAAGGCGCTGATGTCAAGGGTCGAGGACGAGGCCGGCGCGCCGGGGACGGCCCTGGACGACAGCCTGCTGATCGCCTGCGGCGATGGGGCGGCGGTGCGGCTGCTGGAACTGCAGCGCGAGGGACGCGGCCGCCAGGAGTCAGGCGAGTTCGTGCGGGGCTTTCCGGTGGCGGCCGGGACGGTGCTGGCCTGATGCCCCGCTACCGGCTCCTTGTCGAGTACGATGGCCGCCCCTATTGCGGCTTCCAGGCCCAGGCGACGCTGCCCAGCGTCCAGGGGGCGATCGAGAAGGCGGTCACGGCGTTCAGCGGCGAGATCATCCGGCTGGCGGCGGCGGGACGCACCGACACCGGCGTCCACGCCACGGGGCAGGTGGTGCATATCGATCTGCAGAAGGCCTGGCCGGCGGATGTGGTGCGCAATGCGCTCAACGCCCACCTGAGCCGCGAGGCCGTCAGCATCCTGTCGGCGGAGGTGGCGGAGGGCGACTGGCATGCGCGGTTCTCGGCCATCGAGCGGCGCTACCTCTACCGCATCCTCAACCGCCGCAGTCCGCCGGCGCTGGAGGCAGGGCATGTCTGGCATGTGAAGAAGCCGCTCGAGGCGGAGGCCATGCATGAGGCGGCGCAGGCCCTGGTCGGCCTGCACGACTTCACGACCTTTCGCGATGTGCATTGCCAGGCCAAGTCGCCGGTAAAGACGCTGGATGTGGCCAGTGTCGAGCGATTCGGCGACGAGGTGCGGCTGGTGTTCCGGGCGCGCAGTTTCCTGCACCGGCAGGTGCGGTCGATGACCGGGACCCTGGCCGAGGTCGGCGTCGGGCGGTGGAGCCGGGCGGACCTTGTCGCCGCCTTGGAAGCCAGGGACCGCACCCGCTGCGCGACTGTCGCGCCGGCGGATGGGCTCTACCTCACCGGCGTCGGATACTAGTCCATCAGGCTGGCCGGGACCTTGCCGCCATTCTCGGACAGCTTCTTCAGCACCGCCTTGTGCAGCCAGATGTTCATCGCGGCGCTGTCGGACTTGTCGCCGGTGTAGCCAAGCTCGTCGGCCAGTTCCTTGCGTTCGGCCAGGCTGCTTTCCATCCCGACCAGCTTCATCAGGTCAACGATGGAGGTTCGCCAGTTGAGCTTCTGCGGGTTGCTGGCCGCCAGGTCGTTGAGCACGGCCTCGATGTCGACCGGCTGGGCCGCCGCGGGAGCAGGCGCGGGAGTCGCCGCCGTCGGGGTCGGAGCGGCCTTGGGCTGGAGCGCGTCGATGGGCTTGGGCGCATCGGGTTTCTTGTGGCCGAAGATGCCGCCGAGAATTTTGCTGAAGATACCCATGATCGTCTCGCTGATTGCCGGCGGCTGATCCGCCCGCTCACCCAACCCTTCGGCGTTGGACAGGGTTGCGACCTCCGGCGAATTTCCGCTCAGCGGGTGACGATGTCCGAGGCTTTCCGGGGCGGCGTCGTAGCCTCAGACGTGGCGGGTGGGTCGTCGAACAGTTCCCGGCGTTTGCGGCGCGCCAGCATCTCGTCTCGGCCGTCGGGCCTACGGTTGTTGCGGTCCGCGCGAAGTTGGCTGCGGTGAAACGACAGGAAGGCCCAGAGGCCCAGCGTCAGGATGCCGACGGGCCAGCGCATCAGCTCCGGGCCGAATCCGACACCCGCCAGGCCGATCACGCCGACTAAGCTGATCAGCAGATAGATGACTGCCGGCTCGCGCCAGGCCTTAAGCAGCAGCGTCTTCAGTTGATCCCGGGTCATCGCATCGCCACCAACACCGCCCCGCCGGCGATCATCGCCACGCCGAGCCAGTTCTTCACCGAGAGCTGTTCGCCGAGGAAGGCGACGCCCAGCACCGCCACCAGCACGACGCTGAGCTTGTCCATAGGGGCCACTCGGGCGGCGTCGCCGATCTTCAGGGCGCGGAAGTAGCAGAGCCAGGAGGCGCCTGTGGCCAGCCCCGACAGGGTAAGGAAGGTCCATGTCCGCGGCGTCAGGCCGCCGATCTGGCGCCACTGGCCAGTGGCGGTGACGATCAGGGCGGCGAAGGCGACGACCACCAGGGTGCGGACCAGTGTCCCCAGGTCTGAGGGGACGTCGCGCATGCCGACCTTGGCGAGGATGGCGGTCGCCGCCGCGAAAACCGCCGCCAGCAGGGCCCAGAACAGCCAGCCGGCGGCGAGGGCGCGCATCAGCCGATCTGTTCGAAATAGAGGGCGACCAGCCGCTCATAGACCTTCTGCAGGTCGTAGATTTCCTGCACCGGCGCGCGCTCGTCGACCGCATGCATGGTGGTCCCGACCAGACCGAACTCGACCACCGGGCAGAGGTCGCGGATAAAACGGGCGTCGCTGGTGCCGCCGGTCGTGGAGAGATCGGGCTCGCGGCCCGTCGCCTCGCGCACCGCCTGGGCGACGACGGCGGTGAAGGGCCCGGGCGCGGTGAGGAAGGCCTCGCCGCTGATCATGATCTTCGAGGTGACCTCGCCCTCGAAGCCTTCGCCCGCCAGGCGGCATTCGTCCTCGAACCAGGCCTGGAGATCCGCGCCCCTGTGTCCGGGGTTGAAGCGGATGTTAACCCGCGCGGTCGCCCGGGCCGGGATGACGTTGGTCCCGGGGTTGCCGACGTCGATGGTGGTCACCTCGAGGTTGGAGGGCTGGAACTCGGGGTAGCCCTCGTCGAGGACGCGGTCCTGCAGCCGGCCGAGCAGTCGGACGAGGACGGGGATGGGGTTGGCGGCGCGCTGGGGATAGGCGACGTGGCCCTGTCTGCCCTCGACGGTGAACCAGGCGTTGATGCTGCCTCGGCGGCCAATCTTGACCATGTCGCCGAGGGCCGTGCTGCTGCTGGGCTCGCCAACGACGCAGTGGTCGATGACCTCGCCCTCGGCCGCCAGGGCCTCGACCACCTTGCGGGTGCCGTCGATGGCCGGGCCTTCCTCATCGCCGGTGATCAGGAAGCTTAAGGAACCCGGGACATCGCCGCGCGCCAGCGTGGCGGCGACAGCCGCGACGAAGGCGGCGATGGCGCTCTTCATGTCCACGGCCCCGCGGCCGAACAGGACGCCGTCCTTCACCTGTCCGGCGAAAGGGTCCTGGGTCCAGGCGGCGCTGTCACCGACGGGGACGACATCGGTGTGGCCGGCGAAACAGAGATTGGGACGGGCCGTCCCCCGCCGGGCGTAGAGGTTCTCGATCTCGCCGAACTTCATCCGCCGGCAATCGAAACCGAGGCCGGCCAGCTCACGCTCAAGGATATCCATTGCCCCCTCGTCGGCCGGAGTCACCGAGGGGCGGCGGATCAGGGCCTGGGTCAGGGCAAGGGCGTCGATCATCATGGCTCTGCTTTAGGCGCGGGGAGGAAGGGGCGCTAGTCGCGCAGCAGGTCGTTGATGCTGGTCTTGGAGCGGGTCTGGGCGTCCACCGTCTTGACGATGACGGCGCAGGACAGGCTCGGTCCATTGCCGTGCGGATCGGGCAGGGCGCCAGGGACCACGACGCTATAGGGCGGGACGTAGCCGCGGTGGACCTCGCCGGTCTTGCGATCGACGATCTTGGTCGAGGCGGACAGGAAGACGCCCATGGACAGGACGCTGCCCTGGCCGACGACGACGCCCTCGACGACTTCGGAGCGGGCGCCGATGAAGCAGTCGTCCTCGATGATCGTCGGATTGGCCTGCAGGGGCTCCAGCACCCCGCCGATGCCGACGCCGCCGGACAGGTGGACCCGCTTGCCGATCTGGGCGCAGCTGCCGACGGTGACCCAGGTGTCGACCATGGTGCTCTCGTCCACATAGGCGCCGATGTTGACGAAGCTGGGCATCAGGATGACGTTCCTGGCCACATAGCTGCCCTGGCGGACGATGGCCCCGGGAACGGCGCGGAAGCCGGCCTGTTCGAAGCGGCTGTCATCCCAGCCGTGGAACTTGTTCGGCACCTTATCCCACCACGGTCCGACCGCCTCGCCCAGGACGGCGGCGCGCATGATGCTGTTGGGGCTGAGGCGGAAGGACAGCAGCACCGCCTTCTTCAGCCATTGGTGGGTGACCCATGCGTCGTCGATCTTTTCGGCCACGCGCAGCTCGCCGCGGTCCAGGCGGATCAGCGCCTCTTCGACGGCGGTGCGGACGGGGCCCTTGCTCTCCGGGCTCAGGCCCTCGCGGGCCTCCCAGGCGGCTTCGATTTCCAGGGCCAGATCGGCGGCGGTCACGGTGGTCATGCGGCGGTCTCCCGGACGCGGGCGGTGCTTAGAAAGCCCGGCAGGTCGTCGGTTCGATAGTGGACGAAGGGGGCGGTGGAGGCCGGCGCGTGGGCGCCGACAAGAATGGTGGTCATGCCCAGCTCGGCGGCGGGGGCAAGGTTCTTTTCGGAGTCTTCGAAGAAGGCCGCGCCGCGCGGATCGACCCGCAGGCTGGCCGCCATCTTCTGGAAGGTGAAGAGGGCGGGCTTGGGCAGGTAGTCGGCGGAAGAGATGTGGAAGACGTCTTCCATCAGGTCGGCGACGCCCAGCTTTTCCAGCACCCGCTCCGCATGGGGGCCCGAGCCGTTGGTGAAGATCAGTCGGCGGCCGGGAAGGCGTTTCAGCGCCGCGATCAGGGCCGGATCCGGCGACAGCAGGTCGAGGGAGACGTCGTGCACCTCGTCGAGGAAGGCCTCGGGATCAATGCCATGATGCGTCATCATCCCGGCCAGGGTGGTGCCAAGCTCGGTCCAGTACCGTTTCTGCAAAGCCCGCGCTTCCTCGCGCGGCAGGCCGGTGTGGCGCGCGACCGCATCGGTCATCCGCACCTCGATCAGCTTCATGAAGCCGGATTCGGCCGGATAGAGGGTGTTGTCGAGGTCGAACAGCCAGGTGTCGATGTGGCGCAGGTCGGTGGTCACTTACGCACCAAAGTCCCGGCGCCGTGTTCGGTGAACAGTTCGACCAGCATGGCGTGGGGGCGGCGGCCGTCGAGGATGACTACAGCCTCGACCCCGGCGTCGACGGCGGCGATGGCGGTTTCCAGCTTCGGGATCATGCCGCCGGTGGCGGTGCCGTCCTTGATCGCCTCGAAGGCCTGGGCGACGGTCAGCTGGCGGATCAGCTGGCCGTCCTTATCCAGCACGCCCTTGACGTCGGTCAGCAGCAGCATGCGCTTGGCCTTCATCTCCCCGGCGATGGCCCCGGCGACGGTGTCGGCGTTGACGTTGTAGGTCTGGCCGTCCTTGGAGACCCCGATCGGGGCGATGACCGGGATGTAGTCCTGCTCGGCGTGGATCAGGGCGTTGATTAGCTGGGCGTCGACCTTCTGCGGCTCGCCGACGAAACCCAGGTCAACGAGCTGTTCGATGTTGCTCTCGGGATCGATGCGGGTGCGGCGGGCCTTGGTCACGGTGATCAGCCGGGCGTCCTTGCCCGACAACCCGACGCCGCGCACATCGGCCTCGGCCCCGGCCTGGGTGATCCAGCTGGCGATCTCCTTGTTGATCGCCCCGGACAGGACCATCTCGGCGACTTCCATGGTCGCTTCGTCGGTCACCCGCAGGCCGTCGATGAAGGTCGACTTGACCCCGGCGCGGTCGAGCATGGCGCTGATCTGCGGGCCGCCGCCGTGGACGACCACGGGGTAGAGACCCAGCATCTTCAGCAGCACGGCGTCGGCGGCGAACAGCCGGGCCACCTGCTCCTCGCCCATGGCGTGGCCGCCGTATTTGATGACCACCGTCTCGCGGTCATAGCGCTGGATATAGGGCAGCGCCTCGGCCAGGGTCTTGGCGGTCGCCCAACCGGCTTCTTCGACGCTGTCGTTCAAGGCTCGCAGCCTCCCTGTCGCTTTCGTCGGGTGCGATAGCGGAGGAGGGGGGCGATGTCACGGGGCGACGGGCTGGCATTCCGTTTTGCCCATCTGCTCAACGACCCACTCGGCGCGTTGTCGGACCGACGGGCTACGGTCAGACAAATACAGGGCGGCGAGGGCGAGCGGGTCTTTGAGACGGTGCCGAAGACTGACGAGACCCGATGCGCCGGCGCGGCGGACCAGAACGGATCGATCTGCGGCGGCGGCGGCGATCAGTTTCTCCGGTTGGGTTGTGACGGTCAGTGGCCTGCTGTTGAGGTTTGCCACGCGGCGCGTGGAGGTCCGCTCAAACCGATAGCCCTCGGTCCAAACTACCGCTTCTGCCAGCAAGGCTGCCATGGCGCGGGCCCTGACTTGTGAGGAGGTCGCGGACAGCGCCCAACTTTCAAGAAAATGGTCGAAGGTCGATTCCTTCAAAAGCTGGGTCAAGGCTTCCATCAGCGGGCCGCTGGCCTGCGTGCGGAAATGGAGCGCCATCTGTTCCCGAACATCTGGTCGCACCGCTAGGTCGATCATGACCATCCTGAGCGAGGGTCCGCGGGACCATAGGTGCAGGCGATCCGCCAGCGCGATCCAAGCTTCGGCCAACAGGGTCGGGTCCGTCGCAGGAAACCTGCGCTCGGCGCAGCGTTGGGCCGCCTCTCGAACGGCGGGCGCCCAATCGTTCAACCGATGAAGTATGATCGCCACCTCAAAGGCGGAGGAGCATGGCCCATGCATATGGTTCAGTGCGGCTGCCCGCCGCTTACCGCTCGCGTGCATCGCTTCCAGGATTTCAAGTCCCGTTAGTTTGCCGGACGGAGCGAAATTTCCCCGAACCGCTTTCAGTATCCAGGCGAACAGGGGCGCTGGGGCATGCAGATCTCGCCAGGTGAATCCAAGTGCATCTCGAATGTCACGGTCGGCGCGACCTACCTGATGGGGTGGCAACGCCAAGACCTCGCGAACGCATTGTCCGACGTCATGATCTGACACCCGAGATCGTTTGAGGTGCTCACCGAGAACGGTCAGGCGCGACCTTAAATTGTTGGCGAGGACGAACCGCGAGAGGGACATCAACGCAACCTAGAGGATCGCTTGGCGACGACCAGAGAATTTTCTACTGCTCCCCCGACCCCGGATCGGTCTTCGTCTTGGGCGATTCGGTCGACTCCTCCGAGCCATGCGGCTCTGTCGCCGGTCTCGGCGGCTTGCCGTCCCCGGCCGGACGTTGGTTTTCGTTCTCGGTTTCGCGGTTGGACGGGCGGGGATCGTCGGTCATGTGGGGCTCCTAGCCAGTTGTGGCTGAAACGCTCTGGCGCCGGCGTGGCTCCACACCCATGTGAGCGCTGTCGGATGCTTGCTCCTGGAGGTCAGCCCTGCTAAACGCCCCGGCTCTGGCGATGGCCTGAGCGCCGGGGAGGTCCCGCGGCGTTTTTTGGTGTTGCTGAACGAGTGTAGCTCAGCTGGTAGAGCGTCGGTCTCCAAAACCGAAAGTCGCAGGTTCGAGTCCTGCCACTCGTGCCATTCTTTCCCGGCGGCTCGTCATGACGGCCCGTCCCAACTTTTGAGAGTTCCAAGACCCTTACTATGGCCAAGAAACCTGGCAATCTCGCCGCGATGAAGTCCCGGGCCGCCAAAAGCGCCGCGGTTGTCGCCGGGCCTGCCGCTCAGGCTCCGGCCGAACCGAAGAAGCCCCGCGTCAGCATCGGCGAATTCGTTCGGCAGGTTCGCGCGGAAGCGCGGAAGATCACCTGGACCAGCCGCAAGGAAACCTGGATCACCTCGGTGATGGTGTTCATCATGGTGATCATGGCCTCGCTGTTCTTCCTGCTGGTCGACTGGATCCTGTCCAACGGCGTCGCCAAGGTCCTTGAACTCGTGAGCGGGAGCTAAGCCCCATGACCGACATCACCGCCGACAAGCCCGCCAATCCCCGCCATAAGTGGTACATCGTCCACGCCTACTCGAACTTCGAGAAGAAGGTGAAGGAGTCGATCCTCGATCAGGCCAAGTCGCACGGCCTCGAGGATTATTTCTCGGACATCCTGGTGCCGACCGAGGACGTGGTCGAAATCCGCCGAGGCCGGAAGGTCAACGCCGAGCGCAAGTTCTTCCCCGGCTATGTGCTGGTGAAGATGGAAATGACCGACGAGGCCTACCACCTCATCAAGAACACTCCGAAGGTCACCGGCTTCCTGGGAAGCGGCTCCAAGCCGATGCCGGTGTCTGAAAAGGAAGTCGAGCGGATCATCGGCGTCGCCGCCGAGGGGGCCGAGCGTCCCAAGCCGACCATCAGCTTCGAGATCGGCGAGCAGGTCCGCGTCACCGACGGCCCCTTCGCCAGCTTCAACGGCACGGTCGAACAGGTCGACGAAGAACGCGCCCGCCTGCATGTGGCCGTCTCCATCTTCGGCCGGGCCACTCCAGTCGAGCTGGAATACAGCCAGGTGGAAAAGGTCAGCTAGGGCCGCCTTCGCAGAAATGACCGTTTCACTTTTGAAGTGCGAGACGGACTCGACAAGCCAGAGTTGATCCCGCACTGTCCTCCGGAGAGCATGGTTCATTGAGCCTTGATCCGGGGGATTCAATCCTTGAACGGCACAGCCAAAACGGGCCTCGCGGCCGCATTTCCCGCGCTTGTCGCGGGGCTGGCGCTTGCGGGCTGTGGCGATGTTCCCGGCTTCGGAGCCACCCCGAAAAAGCCGACGCCGCCACCGACCGCGGCCGTGCGGCCGGTCGCTATCGCCTCCACGGCCGATGATGCGGTCGAGGCGGCCAAGGCCGCGTTGATGGCGCAGAACCTGGGACTCGCCGCGGACCTGGCCGCCAAGGGCCAGACGCAGTTTCCCAGGGACAATCGACTTCATCTGCTGCGGGCCCAGGCCGAGGCGCGACTGGGCAATGCGGGCGATTCCGCCGGCGCTTTCCTGCTGGCGCTGGACACCGGCCTGGCGGAATCGGCCCAGGCCCTGAACGCCAGCGACTTTGACGACGTGCGCGACAGCAAACCCTTCGTCCCGGTGCTGGCCCGACTGGGCTCCTTGTCGTCAGCAAATCCGGCGTCCGCCGCGCGGTTGGAGCGCCGCGCCGCGCCGCCACGAGTGACGAGCCGCGTGCGGGCCGGAGATGTCGAGATCATCGAGACCACGGACGGTGCATCGGTCAGAGCCGGAGACGTGCGGCTGGATGCGGACGACTGAGGCCAAGGCTTGCGTCGGCCAAGGCGTCGCATCGGGTGACCCTTTTGGGCGATCTGTATTGGACGATCTGTGATGGGAATGGACGGGGCGATCATGCGGAAGACACTTCTTGGAGTCGGAGCGGCGCTGGCGCTGGTGCTGGCCACGCCGGTCCTGGCGCAGGACAACGTCTACAGCGGCGTCGGGTCGGCGCCGGTCACCCGGGACACCGCCGCGGTTCAGACCCGGGCGGAGCAGGACGCCCGCGTGGCGCTCGTCCAGACCATCGCCCGACAGCTCCTCGGCGCCGAACGGATGGGCGAAGTCACGCCGGATATGGCCCGGCGGCTGGCCGACCAGATCCGTCCGGAAATGATCGTGGACAGACGGTTCGACAAGGTCGGCTCCGTCTATCAGGTCACCCTCAGCGCCAGGGTCGATCGGGCCTGGTTCATGGGCCTGCTCGACGACGAAGGCATTCGTTCCACCAGCGCCATGGCCGGGGGCGGCGGCCAGCGCATCCTGGTCTTGCTGGATGAAGCCGTCGGCCCGGCGCGCGACTATGCGAGGCCCCTGCAGGTGACCACGGAATATGACCGGTCCACCGGGTCCAGCTACAGCGACCAGTCCGCCCTGAGTTATTCCGACAAGGTTCGCGCCGGCTCCAGCCAGAGCTCCCAGTCGGCGGTTTCGGCAAAGGCCGCCGGCGCGGCCGGATACAGCAACGGCTATGGTTCCGCCGGCGTCGCCGCCAGTGGCAGTCTCGAAGCGGCCGCCAAGAGCAAGAGCGCCAGCGCCTATTCCTCGACCACGACCTTGAAGGACAAGACGGACGTCGAGGCCAACGCCTACGAAGATGTCCGCTTCCGGCAGACGGTCGTCTATCAGGCCAGCGCCACCAGCCGCACCGGTCAGGCCGCCATGGCCGGGCTGACAGAACAGCTGATCCGCTACGACATCTCCACGGCGAACGGTACGGGGGCCCTGGCCAGCTTCGCGCCCGGCAAGCCGCCGCTGTTCACCGATCTCCAAAGCCGCGGCGAGCTTTCGCGCTTCTTCGCCCAGATCCAGAAAACCAGCAACGCCCCCTTCTTCATGGGGGGGACGATGCAGATTCAGGACAACGGACCGCATCCGGCGACGGGACAGCCGACCTGCACCGGAAGCCTCAACGCCCAGGCCTTCGCCACCGCCAGCTCGGCGGACATCGCCTCAGCCCTGGTCTCTGGAGAGACATCCGCCTCCAGCTACGAGCTCTGCACCAGCAAGCTTTCGGGAATGCTGGCGCAGCAGGCCGGCGACAAGCTGGGCCCGCAGGTGCAGCGCTACTGGCGTGGCCAGGTTCGGGATCGCAGCAGTGTCGTCCAGGCGACTACGGCCGGGCCGGTCGACTATACCCTGACTGTCAGGGGATCGAACCTGGACATGGCGGCCCAGGCCGACTTCCTCGACGCCCTGACCGCATTGCCGGGTGTCGAGAGCCAGGTCTTCCTTGAGCAGGTCACCGGCCAGTTCAGCCTCCAGGTCCGCTATAGCGGATCGACCCCGCTGCATCTGGCCCTCTTTCAACGGCTGCGGAGCAATCCGGCCTTCGCCAAGATGACCTCTGAAACGGCGCCGCGTCAGGTGACCATCTGCCTGAACGGTTGTCGTTAGGTCCGTGCGCCTGTTCGTCGCCGCCCTGGTCCTGCTGCTCTGGACCGGGACCTGCTGGTCAGCCGAAGCGCCTCTGATGGTGCATCCGGTGCAGGGTCTCTACGGGCCTGACAACAGCAACTGCGCCACGGTCAAGGCAGGCGCGCCGGCCGCCACGGTCCAGATCGCGCCCGACCTCTGCGGCCAGTTCAGCCTGTCGGCGCGGGCCGACTGGGGCCGGCGGTTCACCGCCCTGGTCAACAGCCGGTTCGCCAACGTCAGGCCGGACCTGTCCGGCCCCCTTCCGGCCGGGGTGACGCGAGAAGCGATGCTGTCCCAGACGGTGATCGCCTCGCTGCATCTGTCCCGGGCCGAGCTTTGGCGGGTCGACAAGGTCAGCACGGTCGATGTCTATATGCCGATCACCCTGACCCTGATGCTGACCAATGCGCAGACGGGCGAGGTGGTGTTTTCCGAGACCCTGTCGACCATCGTCCAGGGCCCCATGCCGCGAACGGGCTATCGCGCCCAGGCCGCGAGGGAGTTTCCGGACCATTTCGGCAAGGCGATGGACACCCTGGTCGCCAACGCCGCCGCCCATTTCAAACCCTATCCGATCAAGGCGACCGTGCGAGGCCGGGCCGAGGCCTATTTCGTCGTCGACGCCGGTCGGCGCCGGGGCCTGGCCGAGGGCGACTATCTGGGGGCCGACGCCCGGGTGCGTTACGCCGACGCCAACTATGCTCTTGTTGAACCTGTGCTGGCCGCCATCCAACCCGGACAGGTGCTGTTCCGCCAGGTCGCCCAGCCGGTGGCCAGCCTCGACAAGCCGTCGGTGCTGGTCTTCACACCGGGATCGCCGCCGCAGGGCGACTATCTGATCGCTCTGATGGAAGAGGCTCTGGGTCCGGCGGCCGGTCTGGCAGTGACCCCGATCAACCCAAGCTTCGCCCGGATTCGCGATGACGCGATTGGCGACGCGGGCCTTGCCGCCCGGCCGCGCGCGTTGCCGGATTATTTCCTGCGGCTGTCGGTGGTGGTGCTGGACCCCGCGGAAAGCGGGACCAATGTGCGGGGGGTCAGGCTCCGGACCCAGGAAGCCCGGGCGCTGGTCGAAATCCTCAATCGCCAGGGGAGGGTGGTGTTCGCCACACAGGGGGTCAGCCGGCTGTCGGACGAGGTCGTCGAGGGCATGACCTTCGCGCCGGAACAACGCCGCGACACCCTGACCCGAAACGCGATCACCGCCGCGGCCGCCAACATTGGAAAATCCTTCAAACCACAGCGGCTGAGGCTGGCGGCCGGTCCGGGTGGCGACGGGGTGTCGATGGAGGATCCGGGCAATCTTCTCAGTCCGGGCGCGCGGGGCCTGCTGGTCCGCAAGGTCGGCCCGGTCAGTGGGGTGGAGGGCCTGGTCTGGCGCCCGCTGACCGATGTCGAGGTGACCACTGCGGGCGGCGGCCGGGCCGGCGGTCGAATGGTCGGCCTGGCGTCGGCCTCGCCAAGATCGGGCGACCAACTGGCCTATGAGGCCACGGGACCAGGTTACCGTGAACGGACGGTCATCTCGCCCTGCACTGACCGGGCCGGCGAGATACGCGCCGACATTCGCGGCCAGGTCGGCCAGCCCGCCTTCGCCCGCCTCGCCGCCAACCAGTTCGCCGGCCGGTTCGCCGGCGCCGTCTATCTGCCTGACACGGCCCCGGCGTTGCGGCGGCGGATGGCCGGCCAATTCGATGGGCTGGACGCGCTTGGCGCGCTCAACCCTCCACCATCGGAAGTTTGTTTCGAAGCCGTTCACAAGGTCGAGCCCAAAGGGGAGCGGCGCGCCGGCCCGATGGTCTACGCCGACTATGACGTGACCGTCGGCTTCATCCTTTGGGCCGGGGATCGCCGGACGGGCGCGGCAGCGCTGCAGAGCCGGCTGACCGCGACCGCTATCCGGGCCGATGCCGACCCCCTCGAACGCGATCGCTTCCTGCAGCTCGACCTGGCGGTGGAGGCCAGCAAGCTGGCCGACCAGGCCGTGGGACAGTTGCGCCTGGGGCAATGAAATGACCGGACCAGTCCGGAAGCACCAACGGGGAACGACATGAACAAGACTTCGCTTGCAGCGGTCTCGCTGATCGCCCTGATTTCCCTCTGTACGACCGCCCAGGCCCAGTTTCCGCAGCTGCCGAGGGTGCCCGGTCTGCCGAGCGGGGGGGGATCGTTACCCAGGTTGCCGGGAACGGGCGGGTCGGGCGCGGCCTCCTATGATCCGGACGCCTTTGTCTACGAGACGGTTCAGACCACCAAGCTGATGATGGTGTCGGCGGCCCTGCTGGCGGCGGCCGCCGATTCCAAGTCAGACGCCGACGCCGTTCGCGCCCGCATCAAGGCGATCGAGGGCATCAATGAGGTCGGAGAACTGAAGTCCCAGAAGAAGGCCTTCAACAGCGACATGGGCGCGATCAAGACCAATGCCGGCGACGCCCAGGCCGCGGAGGCGCTGTATGACCGCAGCGACGCCAAGAGCAGGAAGCTGTTGTCGGCGGCCGCCTACAACTTCGCCCTCGCCATGTTGCGCAACACGGTCCTGGCCGGACAGGCGCCCGATCTGATCCGCAACGTCTCCTCCAGCCCGGCGATGATGATGAAGGTCGGATCGTTGAAGACGGCCGGCGACCTGGCGGTGCAGCAGGCCAAGGCGGTCGGGTCGATGTCCGGCCCGATGCAGACCCTGATGAGCCGGGGCGGGGTCAAGGCGCCGACCGATGCAAGGTCCTCGAAGCCGAAACCGGTCTCGATCTAGCGAAGGTCGCCCCGCCGTTGCGCGCGCTGGCCCATCCTGCTACAGAGCCGGCCCCCGCGCCCTAACCGGCGCGGCTTTCGCCTTTCGGGGTGAATTCAAATCCGTGGGAGGGACGCCAAGCCCGCACCACGGCTTCAACAGCCGGCTTTCGCCGGCGCCGAGGAGACTATGGCTAAAAAGATTCTGGGTTACATCAAGCTGCAGGTGAAGGCCGGCTCCGCCACGCCTTCCCCGCCCATCGGTCCGGCTCTCGGCCAGCGCGGCGTCAACATCATGGGCTTCTGTAAGGAGTTCAACGCGCGCACCGAGAACGTGGCCAAGGGTACGCCCCTGCCGACGGTGATCACCGTCTATCAGGACAAGAGCTTCACCTTCGTCACCAAGACCCCGCCCGCAACCTTCTTCATCAAGGAAGCGCTCGGCCTGAAGTCCGGTTCGAAGCTTCCGGGCCGCGACAGCGTCGGCAAGATCACGACCGCTCAGCTGCGCGAGATCGCCGAAAAGAAGATGAAGGACCTCAACGCCAACGACCTGGATGCAGCCACGCTGATCATCGCCGGGTCCGCGCGCGCCATGGGTCTCACCGTGGTGGAGGGCTAGGAACATGGTCAAGGTTATCAAACGCGCCAAGGCCTGGACCGGCGACCGCACTGCCGTCCACACCGCCGCCGACGCCATCAGCCTGGTGAAGGCCAACGCCACCGCCAAGTTCGATGAAAGCATCGAGATCGCCATCAACCTGGGCGTCGACCCGCGTCACGCCGACCAACAGGTCCGCGGCGTGGTTTCCCTGCCCTCCGGCACCGGCCGCGATGTTCGCGTCGCCGTCATCGCCCGCGACGCCAAGGCCGCCGAGGCCCTGGCCGCCGGCGCTGAAGTCGTCGGCGCCGAGGACCTGGTCGAGCGTATCCAGGGTGGTTTCATGGACTTCGACCGGGTCATCGCGACGCCGGACATGATGGCCCTGGTGGGTCGTCTGGGTAAGGTGCTGGGCCCGCGCGGCCTGATGCCCAACCCGCGTGTCGGCACCGTGACCCCGAACGTCGGTCAGGCCGTGAAGGACGCCAAGGGCGGCGCCATCGAGTTCCGCGTCGAGAAGGCGGGCATTGTCCACGCCGGCATCGGCAAGGCCAGCTTCACCGACGAGGCCCTGATGGCCAACGTCAAGGCGCTGGTCGATGCGCTGCAGAAGGCCAAGCCGGCGGGCGCCAAGGGCACCTATGTGAAGCGGATCTCGGTCTCCTCCACCATGGGCCCCGGCTTCAAGGTGGATACGGCGAGCATCGGCGTCTGACCCCAGTCCGGGCTTAGACTGTTAGCGGCGGGCGGCTTCTCAAGGAGCCGCCCGTTTGCGTTTGTGCGGCTGCCACCGCGTGGCGGGCGGCCTGAAGCGTTTCAGCCGGGAAGGCCGACGAAGGTCTCGTCGCCGCGCCAGTCCCGGGCCTTGCCAAGGGCCGAGGGGGCCACGGCCTTCCAGTAGTCGGCGTCCTCGGCGCGAGCATTCACCACCCGCTCCTGCGCCCGCAGACGCCGGGCCGCGGCGATGGCCAGCATTCGGGCGTGCTCGCCGCGGGCGGTGGGATGGGGCTCGGGCCGGAAGCGGCGCAGACGCTTGGCGTCAAAGGCGCGCCAGACGGCGGCTTCCAACTCTTGGGTGTTGTGAAACATGGCGAATACTCGGCCTGCCCGACGCTTTTGCGAGGGGGCGGGGGCGCTTGGCGATCGGACTTCCGCGATCCCTGAGACAACTCGCCGTAAAGGCGAGTCGTTCCTCACCCTGTGGATAAAATGTGGAGAAATTAAGGACTTGCTTGGTTAACGGCTGCCGCGGCCGAAGAGAAGGACGCGCAGCGCTTGATCCTTCGTTGATGTTCCTCTATACGCCGCCGCTTCCGTTGACGGCTCGCCGTTGGCGGTCCTGTCCAAGAACTGCGGGGCGGTGGGGTCACCACTGCCTTTATCCGAGGAAGAGCCCTTCCTCAGCCGCCGGGAGATGGGGATGACAGTGAGATTTCGCGCCGGTCGGCTTTGCTGATCGCTGGGCGGGACCGCTGTTTCCTTCGGACAGTTTGAGACGGCCGACGGCCCGGGGTTCGCTCCAGGCCGAGAGCCATATTCGGCGGCCGGATCGTCCGGTCGTCGCATCCGAGTAGGAGACCGCAATGGACCGCGCTCAAAAGCAGGCGACGATCGACACGCTCAAGGGCGTGTTTGCCGATGCCGGCGCCGTGGTCGTGACCCACAACATGGGTCTGACCGTTGCGGAAATGACTGTGCTGCGTGGCCGCCTTCGTGAACAGGGCGCCACGTTCCAGGTGGTGAAGAACACCCTGGCCCAGAAGGCCCTGATCGGCGCGGAAAGCGAAGCGGGCTCCAGCCTGTTCGCCGGCCCGTCGGCCATCGCCTTCGCGCCGGATCCGGTGTCCGCCGCCAAGGTCATCACCCAGTATGCCAAGGAAAACGACAAGCTGGTCGTCGTCGGCGGCATGATGGGTGCGACCGTTCTGGACGAAACCGGCGTCAAGGCTCTCGCCTCGCTGCCGTCGCTCGACCAGCTTCGTGGCAAGATCATCGGGCTCATCCAGGCTCCCGCGACCAAGGTCGCCGGCATCCTGCAGGCTCCGGCCGGTCAGCTGGCGCGGGTGTTCAACGCCTACGCCACCAAGGACGCCGCCTAAACCACCGTCATCTCCGCAATCACCCCTCATCCCCGCCCCAGAAGGGCAAGGGACAACCTCTAGGAACACCCAATGTCCAAGCTCGAAAAGATCGTTGAAGACCTGTCGGCCCTGACCGTCATGGAAGCCGCTGAACTCTCCAAGCTGCTCGAAGAAAAGTGGGGCGTCTCCGCCGCCGCTCCGGTCGCCATGGCCGGCCCGGCCGCCGCCGCCGGCCCGGTTGAAGAAGCCGAAGTGCAAACCGAGTTCACCGTTGTTCTGACCGCCGGTGGCGACAAGAAGATCAACGTGATCAAGGAAGTCCGCGGCGTGCGTCCGGACCTCGGCCTGAAGGAAGCCAAGGACCTGGTCGAAGGCGCTCCGCAGAACGTCGTCGAAAACGTCTCCAAGCAGACCGCCGACGAAATCGCCAAGAAGCTGACCGACGCCGGCGCTTCGGTGACCGTGAAGTAGGCTTTGCGGTAAACGCAAAAGTCGAAGGCCCCGGAGAGCAATCTCCGGGGCCTTCTTTTTTGAGCCTTGTCGCCGGAAAGCGGGGGCAGGTCTGAGCGGTCTCAGGCGGCGCGGCGCTCGAAGGCAGGCGCGGAGGCCGGGCTTACTGTCGCCCGGTCGCGGCGGGCGTTTTCCGCCGCGACGGCGGCGGCCATGGCCTTTTCGAGGGCCTTCTGGACGGGACGGGCGTCCCCGACCAGATCAGGGGCCTCAAGTTCCTCCCAGAGTTCAGTCAGGATGTCGACCAACCGGCCGTAGTGATCCATGCGCATCGCTTTTTCCTCCCGTGGATGCCTAGGCCCACAATGAGGCCAATGCGCTTCAACAATGGCTTGCGGCCTCACTGCGGATTTCACGTAAACTTTCCGGATATCGCCTCACCCAAAATGGGCAAAACACCTTTGAATTCAATACAACCAGAATGGGATGTGGCGGCTTGTCGCACTCCATTCTGATTGAGGAGAAATTCGTCAAGACGCGAAAATCCGCAGACTCAGGGATTTTGTCAGAGAGGACGTCGGGCTGGTTCGTTCGGCCGCATCCGGGTCGCCAAACTCAGCCCGGCCTTGGCCCCGAAAGAACAAGTGTGCGATTCAGGGGGAACCCGACAGGACATCGTCAGTCGCCGCTGGATTGCGTACGGTGAAAGAAGGGCCTGCCTCAAGCTGCAAAGGCGAGTAGAGTTGCAACCATGGTGCGATCGCTGAGTCTGTGTCTCATCGGCTCGGCCAGGTCAGGGCCTGGCGAAATTCGGCATACAGTCGGCAGGAAGTTGAGGGGCTCCATCGGTCGGTATTGTGATTTCGGGCCAGCCCGCAGCATGCGGTGGACGCCGCGTTCACGCCTAAGTCAAGATTACGCAGGAACTCAGAGTTTCTGTCCGCCGATTAAGCAGATTTTACTTTCCGAAACCGCAATCCCGTACCACTTTGTTTGGCATATTCGAGGGTGGCAATGAGTATGCGCGATGGCCATGGAATCGCGACTTCTGTAACCGCCGGTGATGTCGCGCGGAATTTTGGGCAGTGGCAGGATCAGGCGACCCGTGGCCCGGTGATCGTCACCCATCACGGGCGTCCACGGGTGGTCCTGCTGTCCGCGGAGCACTACGCTGCTCTATCGGAGGGGGATCCGGCTGCTGGAGCCACCAGCGGGGTCTACGAAGCGGCCCTGGCAGCCGTCCTCAATCACAGTAGCGAGGGCTTTTTTGCCCTGGATGCCGATCTGGTCATTGTCGGGGTCAACCGGGTTTTCGAGGATTTCACGGGGCTGCCAGCCAGCCGCCTTATCGGCAGCGCCTGGCCAGAGCTATTTTCCGAGGCGGCCACTTCCATCACCGCCGAGCATTTCCGCCGGGTCTTGCGCACCGGCGAGACGTCGGAATTCGAAATGATCGCCTCCGGTCGCAGAGAGCGGACTCTGGCGGTGAGCGCATTCCCCTATTCAGGCGGCGTCGGCGTTCTGTTCATCAATCGCACGGAGGAACGGGCGATGGCCGAACGGCTGCGCGGCGTCGCCGCCCTTGAGCGGGCGCTGCTCGCCACCGACCACGCCGCGGTGATGGAGATCAACATTCGTGGCGGGCTGGTGTCGGCGACCTCGGCGTTTGAGCGGATGACCGGGTTTGAGCCCCAGCAGCTCCTGCGCTGCCGCCTCGCCGACCTGCTGATTCCGCGTACCCGTGCGGGCGTGCTGGCCGCGGTGGACGCGGTGTTCAGCGGCGCGGGAGCCCAGTCGGTCCATGCCGTGGTCCTGGGGCGCGACGGCATGGAGACGCCGGTGCGTCTGGGCCTCTCGGTGATTGACGGCCGCCAAGGCCACGGCGGCGCCAAGGTGGTGGTCATTCCGCAGGGGTGAGGCAAGCGTCTTCTGACCAGCCGCTTCGACGGCCGGTTTGTCCGGTTCGTCAGGGATGTCAAATTAACTTCCGGGCGCCCCTTCCATTCGCTGTGGATTTGCCTTATCTCGCCCCTCTCGCGAAATTTCTGTCTCCATTAGAGATTCGATCTCTCGCGCGTGCATGCCCGATGGCCGGACCGCCCACCCGCGGTCCAATGCGAAGGGCGGCCCCGACGAAACGGGGGCCAGTCAGCGTCCGGCGCCTTTAACGGCGGCCGAGGGTGGGCGCGAAGACATTATCACGCGCGGACTCGATGTCCGCGCCCGCAAGGAAAAACATGGCGCACTCCTTCACCGGCAAGAAGCGGATCCGGAAATCTTTCGGTCGTATCCCCGAGGCCGTGCAGATGCCGAACCTCATCGAGGTTCAGCGGTCCTCTTACGAGCAGTTCCTGCAGCGCGAAGTCCGCGCGGGCGAGCGCCGGGACGAAGGGATCGAGGCGGTCTTCAAGTCGGTCTTCCCGATCAAGGACTTCAACGAGCGCGCCGTGCTCGAATACGTCTCCTATGAATTCGAAGACCCCAAGTACGACGTCGAAGAGTGCATCCAGCGCGACATGACCTATGCCGCGCCGCTGAAGGTCAAGCTCCGCCTGATCGTCTTCGAAATGGAAGAGGAAACCGGCGCCAAGTCCGTCAAGGACATCAAGGAGCAGGACGTCTACATGGGCGATATCCCGCTCATGACGGACAAGGGCACTTTCATCGTCAACGGCACCGAGCGGGTGATCGTCTCCCAGATGCACCGCTCGCCGGGCGTCTTCTTCGACCACGACAAGGGCAAGACCCACTCTTCGGGCAAGCTGCTGTTCGCCGCCCGGGTCATCCCGTACCGCGGTTCCTGGCTCGACTTCGAATTCGACGCCAAGGACATCGTCTATGTCCGTATCGACCGTCGCCGTAAGCTGCCCGCGTCCACCTTCCTGATGGCGCTGGGCATGGATGGGGAAGAGATTCTCACCACCTTCTTCGACGTGGTGCCCTTCGAGCGCCGCGTCGGCGCCAATGGCGCCAACGGCTGGGCCACCCCCTACAAGGCCGAGCGGTGGCGCGGCGTGAAGCCGGAGTTCGCCCTGATCGACGGCGACACCGGTGAGGAAGTCGCCCCCGCCGGCATCAAGATCACCGCCCGCCAGGCCAAGAAGCTGGCCGACGGCGGCCTGACCACTCTGCTGCTGGCGCCGGAAGGCCTGACCGGTCGCTACCTGGCCCGGGACGCCGTCAACTATGAGACCGGCGAAATCTACGCCGAGGCCGGCGACGAACTGGACCCCACGGTCATCGAGTCCCTGGAGACCCAGGGCTTCACCACCATCGATGTGCTGGACATCGACCACATCACGGTCGGCTCCTACATGCGCAACACCGTGCGGGTGGACAAGAACGTCACCCGCGAGGACGCCCTGTTCGACATCTACCGGGTCATGCGCCCGGGCGAGCCGCCGACGGTCGAGGCGGCCGAGGCAATGTTCAAATCGCTGTTCTTCGATTCGGAACGCTACGACCTGTCCTCGGTCGGCCGCGTGAAGATGAACATGCGCCTGGAGCAGCAGACCGAGGACGACATGCGCGTCCTGCGCAAGGAAGACGTCCTCGAGGTCCTCAAGGTCCTGGTCGGCCTGCGCGACGGCCGCGGCGAGATCGACGACATCGACAACCTGGGCAACCGCCGGGTCCGTTCGGTGGGCGAGCTGCTAGAAAACCAGTACCGCGTCGGCCTGCTGCGCATGGAGCGGGCGATCAAGGAGCGGATGTCCAGCGTCGATATCGACACCGTGATGCCGCACGATCTGATCAACGCCAAGCCGGCGGCCGCCGCCGTGCGCGAATTCTTCGGCTCCTCGCAGCTGTCGCAGTTCATGGACCAGACCAACCCGCTGTCGGAAATCACCCACAAGCGCCGTCTCTCGGCCCTTGGCCCGGGTGGTCTGACCCGCGAGCGGGCCGGCTTCGAAGTCCGCGACGTGCACCCGACCCACTACGGCCGGATCTGCCCGATTGAAACGCCGGAAGGCCCGAACATCGGCCTGATCAACAGCCTGGCCACCCATGCCCGGGTGAACAAGTACGGCTTCATCGAAAGCCCCTACCGCCGGGTCGTCGACGGCCGGCCTCAGGACGAGGTCGTCTATATGTCGGCCATGGAAGAGGCCAAGCACGTCATCGCCCAGGCCAACATCACCATCGTCGACGGCGCCATCGCCGACGACCTGGTGCCCGGCCGGATCAACGGCGACCCGGGTCTGCTGCAACGCGACCAGGTCGACCTGATGGACGTGTCGCCGAAACAGGTCGTTTCGGTCGCCGCGGCCCTGATCCCCTTCCTGGAAAACGATGACGCCAACCGCGCCCTGATGGGTTCGAACATGCAGCGTCAGGCCGTGCCGCTTGTCCAGTCGGACGCGCCGCTGGTCGGAACCGGCATGGAAGATGTCGTGGCCCGGGATTCCGGCGCCGTGGTCATCGCCCGCCGGACCGGCGTCGTCGAGCAGATCGACGGCACCCGGATCGTCCTGCGCGCCACCAACGAAACCGACCCCACCAAGCCGGGCGTCGACATCTACCGCCTGTCGAAGTTCCAGCGTTCCAACCAGAACACCTGCATCAACCAGCGTCCGCTGGTGCGGGTGGGCGACAAGATCAACGCCGGTGACATCATCGCCGACGGCCCGTCGACGGACTTGGGCGAACTGGCCCTGGGCCGCAACGCCCTCGTCGCCTTCATGCCCTGGAACGGCTACAACTTCGAAGACTCGATCCTCATCTCCGAGCGGATCGTGCGCGATGACGTCTTCACCTCGATCCACATCGAGGAATTCGAGGTCATGGCTCGCGACACCAAGCTGGGCCCGGAAGAGATCACCCGCGATATCCCCAACGTCGGCGAAGAAGCCCTTCGCAACATGGACGAAGCGGGCATCGTGGCGATCGGCGCCGAGGTCATGCCGGGCGACATCCTGGTCGGAAAGGTGACCCCGAAAGGGGAATCGCCCATGACCCCGGAAGAAAAGCTGCTCCGCGCCATCTTCGGTGAAAAGGCGTCCGACGTTCGCGACACCAGCCTGCGCCTGCCCCCGGGCGTCGCCGGCACCGTCGTCGAAGTCCGCGTCTTCAACCGGCACGGCGTCGACAAGGACGAGCGCGCCCTGGCCATCGAACGGGCGGAAATCGACCGTCTGGGCAAGGACCGGGACGACGAGTTCGCCATCCTGAACCGCAATATGACCTCGCGTCTGCGCGACCTGATCGTCGGCAAGTCCGCCGTCTCCGGTCCCAAGGGCCTGGGCCGCGGCGAAGTCACCGCCGACAAGCTGGGCGAAATCGCGCCGGGCCTGTGGTGGCAGATCGCCCTCGACGACGAAAAGGCCATGGGCGAGCTGGAGGCCCTGCGCCGCCAGTTCGATGAAGCCCGCAAGCGGCTGGACCGCCGGTTCGAGGACAAGGTCGACAAGCTGCAGCGCGGCGACGAGCTGCCGCCTGGCGTGATGAAGATGGTCAAGGTGTTCGTGGCGGTGAAGCGCAAGCTTCAGCCCGGGGACAAGATGGCCGGTCGTCACGGCAACAAGGGGGTCATCTCCAAGATCCTGCCGATCGAGGACATGCCCCACCTGGCCGACGGCACCGCCGTCGACGTGGTTCTGAACCCGCTGGGCGTGCCGTCGCGCATGAACGTCGGCCAGATCTTCGAGACCCACCTGGGTTGGGCGGCCGCCGGCCTCGGCAAACAGATCGCCGGCCTGCTGGAAGCCTGGCAGCATGGCGGCCAGAAGGCGGCCCTGATCGAGCGTCTCAGCGAGATCTATGGCCCCGAAGTGCCGCTGCCCGAGGAAGAGGAAGAACTGGTCGAACTGGCCCGCAACCTCTCCAAGGGCGTGCCGTTCGCCACCCCGGTCTTCGACGGCGCCCACATCGGCGATATCGAGGATCTGCTGGAATCGGCGGGCCTGGCCCGTTCGGGTCAGTCCATCCTGTTCGACGGCCAGACGGGCGATCAGTTCAAGCGTCCGGTTACGGTCGGCTACATCTATATGCTGAAGCTGCACCACCTGGTCGACGACAAGATCCACGCCCGTTCGATCGGCCCCTACAGCCTGGTCACCCAGCAACCGCTGGGCGGCAAGGCCCAGTTCGGCGGCCAGCGCTTCGGGGAGATGGAGGTCTGGGCTCTCGAAGCCTACGGCGCCGCCTACACCCTGCAGGAGATGCTGACGGTGAAGTCGGACGACGTGGCCGGACGGACCAAGGTCTACGAAAGCATCGTCCGCGGCGACGACACCTTCGAGGCCGGCATTCCGGAAAGCTTCAACGTGCTGGTCAAGGAAATGCGGTCCTTGAGCCTGAACGTCGAGCTGGAAAACAGCTGATCGGTTGAGATTCCGGGCGGCGCGACGCCGCCCGGATTTTCCGTCCGATCGCTCTGACACTTTTCGCGGGTGACCCCGCAGTGAGGCTACCGATGAACCAGGAAGTCCTGAACATCTTCAATCCGGTCCAGGCCGCTCCGACCTTCGACCAGATCCGTATCGCCCTCGCCAGCCCGGAAAAGATCCGGTCCTGGTCGTTCGGCGAGATCAAGAAGCCGGAAACCATCAACTACCGCACGTTCAAGCCCGAACGTGACGGCCTGTTCTGCGCCCGTATCTTTGGCCCGACCAAGGACTACGAATGCCTGTGCGGCAAGTACAAGCGCATGAAGTACAAGGGCATCATCTGCGAGAAGTGCGGCGTCGAGGTCACCCTGGCCCGCGTCCGGCGCGAGCGGATGGGCCATATCGAACTGGCCAGCCCGGTCGCCCACATCTGGTTCCTGAAGTCCCTGCCCAGCCGCATCGCCATGATGCTGGACATGCCGCTGAAGGATATCGAACGGGTCCTGTACTTCGAGCATTACATCATCACCGAACCGGGCCTTACCCCGCTGAAGCAGCACCAGCTGCTCAGCGAGGACGAGTTCATGCGCTTCCAGGACGACTTCGGCGATGACAGCTTCTCCGCCGAGATCGGCGCCGAGGCCATCTTCGGCCTGCTGAAGGCCATCGACCTGCCGAAGGAAGCCGAGCGTCTGCGCGAGGAGCTGGCCGTGGCCACCTCCGAGATCAAGCAGAAGAAGGCCTCCAAGCGCCTGAAGATCATCGAGGCCTTCATCGAGTCCGGCAACAAGCCTGAGTGGATGATCCTGACGGTGGTGCCGGTCATTCCGCCGGAACTGCGTCCGCTGGTTCCGCTGGACGGCGGCCGTTTCGCCACCTCCGACCTGAACGACCTGTATCGCCGGGTCATCAACCGCAACAACCGCCTCAAGCGCCTGATCGAGCTGCGGGCCCCCGACATCATCATCCGCAACGAAAAGCGGATGCTGCAGGAGTCGGTGGACGCTCTGTTCGACAACGGCCGTCGCGGTCGGGTCATCACCGGCGCCAACAAGCGTCCGCTGAAGTCCCTCGCCGACATGCTGAAGGGCAAGCAGGGCCGCTTCCGTCAGAACCTCCTGGGCAAGCGCGTCGACTACTCGGGTCGCTCCGTCATCGTCGTCGGTCCCGAGCTGAAGCTGCATGAGTGCGGCCTGCCCAAGAAGATGGCCCTGGAGCTGTTCAAGCCGTTCATCTACTCGCGTCTGGACGCCAAGGGTCTCTCCGGGACCGTCAAACAGTCCAAGCGGATGGTCGAGCGCGAACAGCCGCAGGTCTGGGATATCCTGGAGGAGGTGATCCGCGAGCACCCGGTTCTGCTGAACCGCGCCCCGACGCTTCACCGTCTGGGCATCCAGGCCTTCGAACCGAAGCTGATCGAGGGCAAGGCCATCCAGCTGCACCCGCTGGTCTGCGCCGCCTTCAACGCCGACTTCGACGGCGACCAGATGGCCGTCCACGTTCCCCTGAGCCTCGAGGCCCAGCTGGAAGCGCGCGTGCTGATGATGTCGACCAACAACATTCTCAGCCCCGCCAACGGCCGCCCGATCATCGTGCCGTCGCAGGACATCGTTCTGGGCCTCTACTACCTCTCGCAATCGCGGGAAGGTGAGCCGGGCGAAGGCAAGATCTTCTCGGACCTGGGCGAGATCGAAGCGGCGCTCGACGCCGGAGTCGTCACCCTGCACTCCAAGGTCAAGGCCCGCTTCAGCGAGTCCAACACCGACG
This sequence comes from Caulobacter sp., assembly GCA_044239675.1. Classification (GTDB taxonomy): domain Bacteria; phylum Pseudomonadota; class Alphaproteobacteria; order Caulobacterales; family Caulobacteraceae; genus Caulobacter. The sequence continues at coordinate 12,806 of JBIIAX010000028.1, read as the reverse complement.
GCGTGGTGGTTCGCAGCCTGATCGAAACCACCCCGGGCCGGATGAAGATCGCCGCCCTGCTGCCGCACCACCCGGCGATCGGTCACCGGTTGATCGCGAAAGCCCTGACCAAGAAGGAGATCGGCAACCTGATCGACGTGGTCTATCGGCACTGCGGTCAGAAGGCGACGGTCATCTTCGCCGACCAGATGATGGGGCTGGGCTTCAAGGAAGCGGCGAAAGCTGGCATCTCCTTCGGCAAGGACGACATCATCATCCCGGAATCGAAGATCAAGATCGTCGGCGACACCCGCAAGCTCGTGGAAGAATACGAGCAGCAGTACGCCGATGGCCTGATCACCAAGGGCGAGAAGTACAACAAGGTCGTCGACGCCTGGGCCAAGTCCACCGACCTGGTCGCCGACGCTATGATGGGCGAAATCTCGACCCCCAAGAAGGACGCCAACGGCCGCGAGCTGGAGATCAACTCCATCTACATGATGGCCCACTCCGGCGCCCGCGGCTCGCAAGCCCAGATGAAGCAGCTCGGCGGGATGCGCGGCCTGATGGCCAAGCCGTCCGGCGAGATCATCGAGACGCCGATCATCTCGAACTTCAAGGAAGGCCTGACCGTTCAGGAGTACTTCAACTCCACCCACGGCGCCCGTAAGGGTCTGGCCGACACCGCGCTGAAGACCGCCAACTCCGGCTATCTGACGCGTCGTCTGGTCGACGTGGCGCAGGACAGCATCATCACCGAGGAAGACTGCGGCACCACCCGGGGCATCACCCTGCGGGCCGTGGTGGACGGCGGCGACGTGCTGGTCTCGCTGGGCCTGCGGACCCTTGGCCGGTTCACGGCCGAGGACGTGCGCGATCCCAACAGCGGCGAAGTCCTGCTGCCGGCCGACACCTACATCACCGAGGACCAGTCTGACCTGATCGACAAGACCGGCGTCCAGTCCATCAAGGTGCGGTCGGCCCTGACCTGCGAAGCCAAGATCGGCGCCTGCGGCGCCTGCTACGGCCGCGACCTGGCCCGGGGCACCCCGGTCAACATCGGTGAAGCGGTCGGCGTCATCGCCGCCCAGTCCATCGGCGAGCCCGGCACCCAGCTGACCATGCGGACCTTCCACATCGGCGGCACGGCCCAGGTGGCCGAGCAGTCGTTCTTCGAAGCCGGTTCGGAAGGCGTCGCCAAGATCGTCGGCCCGACCGTCAAGGGTTCGGATGGCGACTTCGTGGTCATGAGCCGCAACACGGTCCTGACCATCCAGGTCGATGGCAAGGATCGCGAGACCTACAAGCCGCCTTACGGCGCCAAGCTGAAGGTCAAGGATGGCGACAAGGTGAAGCGGGGCGTCCGCCTCGCCGATTGGGACCCCTACACCACCCCGATCATCACCGAAGTGGCCGGCCGGGTTCGCGCCGAGGATCTGGTCGAAGGCTTCTCCGTTCGCGAAGAGACCGACGAAGCGACCGGTATCGCCCAGCGCGTGGTCACCGACTGGCGCACCAGCACCAAGGGTTCGGACCTGCGTCCGGGTCTGGCGGTGCTGGACGCCGATGGCGCCTACAAGCGCCTGGCCAGCGGCGGCGAGGCTCGCTACCTCCTGCCTCCGGGCGCCATCCTTTCGGTGGCGGACGGCGATGAGGTGAAGCCCGGCGAAATCGTCGCGCGGATCCCCACGGAAGGCGCCAAGACGCGCGACATCACCGGCGGTCTGCCGCGGGTTGCCGAGCTGTTCGAAGCGCGTCGTCCGAAGGATTGCGCGGTTATCGCCGAGATGGACGGACGGGTCGAGTTCGGGCGCGACTACAAGAACAAGCGCCGGATCAAGATCACCCCGGAGGACGGCGGCGAACCCGTCGAGTTCCTGATCCCCAAGGGCAAGCACATCGCGGTCCACGATGGCGACATCGTCCACAAGGGCGAATACATCATCGACGGCAATCCCGATCCGCACGACATCCTGCGCATCCTGGGCATCGAGGAACTGGCCAACTTCCTGGTCGACGAGATCCAGGAAGTCTACCGGCTCCAGGGCGTGCCGATCAACGACAAGCACATCGAGGTGATCGTTCGCCAGATGCTGCAGAAGGTGGAAATCCTCGAGCCGGGTGATACCGGCCTGATCAAGGGCGACCACCTCGACAAGTCGGAGTTCGACATCGAGAACGCCAAGACCGAAGCCCGCGGCGGCCGCCCGGCGTTGACCCAGCCGGTTCTGCTGGGCATCACCAAGGCCTCCCTGCAGACCCGGTCCTTCATCTCGGCGGCGTCCTTCCAGGAAACCACCCGGGTGCTGACCGACGCGTCGGTGCACGGCAAGGTCGATACGCTGGAAGGCCTGAAGGAGAACGTCATTGTCGGCCGGCTGATCCCGGCGGGCACCGGCTCCTACCTGCGGAACCTGCAGAAGATCGCCACCCGGCGTGACGAGCAGCTGGCCGCCCTTCGCGAAGAGGCCATGGAGCCGCTTCCGGCCGAGATCGTCGAGCCGGTCGGCGCCGAGTAGTCGGTCTGACGCTCAAGCGGTAACGAGACGGCCCGGGAGCAATCCCGGGCCGTTTTCGCATTCGGGAGCCGGCGATGGCGATCACCGAGACACTGCCGACAACCCTGCGGCCAGGGATGGTCCGCAGCCTGACGGAACCTGAGCGCCTCGCCCTCAGTCCCGGGCTGACGGCGGCGCTGCAGCGGGCAGGGGCCTTTCCTCGCATCGCCGCCGGCGCATCGCCCCTGGCCAGGGTGGCGGCCCTCTGGCGGGGCGAGACCCCCTTCCTCACGCTGGGCGATGTCATCCATTGGCCGGCCGCCCCCGCCGACGCCAGCCGTCGGGCCGCGGACATGGCGCTGTTGCAACATGAACTGCACCATGTGCTCGACTTTGCGACCGGCGCCCTGACCTGGTGGAGCTATGGCCTCGATCCCCGCAACTGGATCTATCGGCTGCCGGAGCGGATCGTCTGGCGCCACCTGGGCGCGGAGCAGCGGGCCATGGTCGCCGAGAGGCTGTGGTGGGCCGAAGCCGCCGGCGATGCGGCGATGATCGCCTTATGTCGCCGTCACCTTCCCTGGCCCCCGATTCCCTGGTCCCCTGAACGGGCCTAATGCGGAATCTGCAGCGTGGTCTCGGTCGGCGCGCCGAGGCCTGATGGAAATCCTGGCCGACCGGGCTCCGTGCCCACCGGCATGGTCGGGTTTTCGCGCCAGTCGCGGTCGGCCTGCTGCTTGCCGGCGACCCGGTCCAGGCTTTGCCGCTTGCCGCTGTTCATTGGAGCGGCCATGGGGGCGGCCGCGCTGGCCCGGCGACCGAAGGCCTCGTCGCAGGCGTCCCGCTCCAATCGGCTGAGCCCGACGATGTCCTGGCTGGCGCAGGCGATGGGCGACGCGCGCAGGATCTTTCGGAAGGTCCCGTTGTCGTCGAAGCCGACGCCTTGGCGGGGCGCCGAGCCGGGCGCGACCGGTCCGGACCGATGGGGACTGGGCGCCAGGGGGAGGGGGGCGATCTCCGCCGGGGGGGCGAGGGGAGAAAGTTGCCGGGGTTGCAAGGGATCGACTCGGCTGCGCGGGGCTTCGGAGGGATTGGTGGTCGTCCAGGTTCTGGCGGGCCTGGGGCGAAGGTCCGGTTTCAGCAGGCTGACCGTCATCGGCTCTTCATCGACTCGCAGCCGGGCGCGAATTTCCGGCGATGACATGCCCAGCAAGGCCAGGACCAGAAGATGGGCCAGGGCCGACAGCCCGACGATGACGGCGAAGCGTCCCCAGCCGCGCTGCCCGGCCCCGGGCGTGGTTCGGCCGCTCGCCACGCTTCCTCCTGAGGTCGTTTCCCCCGCGGACAAACGCTGCGGGCGCGACGCGGCCAAAACGTGGCCCTCCTCTGGCGATGATCGGGCGAACCCCTAAATGACAGGGGTCAACCACCCGAGGAGACCCGATGCCGCTCTTGATGTGTCCCAATGACAACGCCGCCATGCAGAAGATCGTCCGCGAAGGCGTCGAAATCGACATGTGCCCGACCTGCCGAGGGGTCTGGTTGGACCGGGGCGAACTGGAAAAGGTGCTGGAAGGCGGCCGCCAGGACGCGCGTGAGTTCGATCAGGACCGCGAGCGCTTCCAGCGCGAGGTCGAGGCCCAGCGCCGCGATCCGGAGGCCTGGCGTCGCAGCCACCCGTACGACGACCGCGAGCAGCGTCACCGCTACGACGACGATTACAACTACCGCAAAAAGAAAAAGCGCGGCCTCGACCTGTTCGACATCTTCGACTGAAGCCGGCGCCGGCCTGTAGACAGCGAGCTCGTCCGGCCCCTAAAACTTGCAAGGGCGAGGCGCGCGTGCGCCCGTTGGTGTTGCGTCGGGCCGGCAGGCCCTCCGGGGGAAGTCATGAAGCGTTTCGCGGTGGGCCTTTGCGCCCTGGCTCTGGCCGGCTTGGCGCCGCCGGCCTCCCTGGCCCAGTCGGCCCCGCCGCCCGCCGCAGCCTTCGCCCGGCTGCCGGCGGTCCAGACCGCGACTGTCTCCCCCAGCGGCCAGAAGATCGCCATGCTGGGCGGCGGCATTGCAGAGCGTGTGATCACCATCAGCCCCGTCGATGGCCAGGCGGCGGTGACCATTCCGCTGGGCGCCGTGGACGTGAACGGCATCCGCTGGGCCAGCGACGCCTATCTCATCGCCACCGTCCGCATTTTCGACTCGCAGAAGAACTTCAGCGACGGCCGCACCTACAGCTACAACATGCAGCGCGACATCGTCTTCGACATGCAGGGCAAGATCGTCGGCCTGCTGCTTGACGGCGCCAACTGGTCCAGCCTGGCGACCACCCGGCCGATCCTGGGGGATATCGAGGGCGACAAGCCGGCGGTGGTGATGTTCAGCGTCGACGCGGGGTCCGGCGCTGAGGCGAGTTCCAGCCGTATCAAGCAGAAGAACGCCGACTATGTCTGGGCTCTCTACCGGGTGGATGTGGCTAGCGGCAAGGGCCGGGTGACCGAGCGGGGCTCTGAGGGGACGGTGCTCTATGCCGTCGACCGCGCCGGCGAGGCCCGGGTGAGGATCGACCATGAGAAGGGCCAAGCCAGCATCTTCGCCCGAGGCAAGCGCGCTGCGGTCTGGTCGCTGATCGACAAGTCGCCCCAGTCTTCCAGGAGCGTGGTCTTCCTAGGCTATTCCGATCCGGAAGACGCCATCTACCTCTTCAGCGAGACGGATGGCGGTGCGAGAATCGTTCGGCGCTCCCTGGCGGATGGAGCCGAGACCGTCGTCGGTCCGGCCAAGGCCTCCCCTGCCGCCGACCTGCTGTGGGACATCCGCGCCGGACTGCCCGTGGCCATCGTCACCGGCGGCGGCGACAGGCCGGAGTATCAGTGGCTGGACCCCAAGCTGGGCGCCATCCACGCCAAGCTCAGCCGCGGTTTGAAGGGTCGGCACGTCCAGTTCGTCAGCTGGTCGAAGGACATGAGCCGCATCGTCCTGCGCGCCGATTCGCCCAGCCACGCGCCAGCCTGGTTCCTCTATGAGCCGGCGACCAACCAAGCCTCCCCCATTGGGGAAGAATACCCAGAGCTGGCCGGCGCGGCTTTCGGCAAGACCAACTGGATCTCCTACAAGGCCAAGGACGGCCTGCAGGAGTATGCCTATCTCACCGTGCCGGCCAACCTGGCCCCTGGTGTCAAGGCCCCGCTGATCGTCATGCCGCATGGCGGACCGGCGTCCCGCGACGAGTTCGGCTTCGGCTGGTGGGAACAGTTCCTGGTCAGCCGCGGGTATGCGGTCCTCCAGCCACAGTTCCGGGGCAGCGCCGGCTTTGGCGGGGATTTCGAACGGGCTGGCTTCAACGAATGGGGCGGCAAGATGCAGAGCGACCTCATTGACGCCGTCGACGCGGTCAGCGATCCGGCCGTGGACAGCAAGCGGGTCTGTATCGTCGGGGCCAGCTTCGGCGGCTATGCGGCCCTGCATGGCGCCACCATGCGGCCCGACCGTTACCGCTGCGCCATCTCGGTCAATGGGGTGTCGGACCTGACCAGCATGCTGGGACACGCCAAGATCTATTCCGGCGGCGACTCCGAGGAGATTCGCTACCTGCGGGATGTCATCGGCGATTCCCGCAATACGCCCGAAACCCTGAATGACGCCTCACCCTACCATCGCGTGGGAGGACGGACCTCCCCGACCCTGCTGATCTACGCGGCCAATGACACCACCGTGCCGCCCGAGCAGTCGACGATGATGGTCACCGCCCTGACCAACGCCGGGGCCCCGCACCGGGTGGTGGTCCTGGATGGCGACGACCACTACTTCTCCAGCAGCAAGAGCCGGCTGCAGACGCTGGAGGCGACCGAGGCCTTCCTGGCGAAATACCTGCCCATCCAGCCGTGAGGACGTTCGGGATCAAAGCGGGGTTGCTGGCCTGCTTGGCCCTGCTGCTGCCGGGATCGGCCTTGGCGGCCCAACCGCCGCCCGCCGCCTCCAGGCTGCCGGCCATCGAAACAGCGGCGGTTTCGCCGGATGGCGCTCGTCTGGCCTACATCGGCGGCGCCGCCGACGACCGGGTGATCTTCATCGCCCCGCTCGATGACGGCGGCCAGCCTCTGACCATCCGGCCCGGAGCGGTCAATGTGAAAGGTCTGCGCTGGGCCGGCAGCCGGCATCTTCTGGTGCAGATCGCCGTCTACATCTCCGATTCGAATTTGGGCGCTGGCGCCAAGACGCCTTATACCTACAGGCGTGACCTGATCGTCGATGTGACGACTGGCCAGGTGGCCGGACAGCTGTTGCGCGACATCAACTGGAGTCGCTTCGCGCTCGACACTCCGGTGCTGGCGGTGGTTGATGGCGAGCGACCCTATGCTGTCGTCCAGGGGCTCGACGTTTCGCCGGACGCGCTGCAGGCCGGCATGCTCAACTATATTCCCAAGAAGGGGGACGACATCGTCCCGGCCCTGTGGCGGGTCGATGTCGCCACCGGAAAGGGGCGCCCCGTCGAACGCGGCGCGCGTCAGACCTATGGCTACGAGACCGATCTGATGGGAGAAGCCCGTCTGCGCTGGGACTATGACGACCTTGCTCACACGGTCACCCTAAAGGGCCGGCGAAAGGGCGCGGTCGGGTGGACGCTGATCGACACCGCTCCGGTCGAGGCCCCCAACTTCCACGTCCTCGGCTATTCCGACCCCGAGGACGCGGTCTACCTGAGGCGCTTCGCCGACGGCGCCTCCCGAGTGGTGCGACGTCGATTGGTCGATGGCGCGGAGGCCGATGTCGGCCCCGCCCAGCCCTCGGCGCATGCCGGTCTGCTCTGGGACCCTTATCGCGGCGGGCCGGTGGCGATTGTCACGGGCGAGGAGCGGCCGCTCTATCAATGGCTGGACCCCGAACTGGCCGCCATCCACGGTCGTCTGTCCAAGGCATTCGCCGGCAAGGATGTCTCGCTGGCCAGTTGGTCGCGCGACCGGGCGCGGTTCGTCATCCTGACCGATGCGCCGGGCAGCCCGCCCGCCTGGTTCCTCTACGACGTCAAGACACGCCAGGCGTCCTCGATCGGCGAGGCCTATCCCGAACTGGCGGGCGTCCCTCTGGGGACCAGCCGCTGGATCACCTATGCCGCCGGGGATGGCCTGAAGATTCCCGCCTACCTGACCCTCCCGGCGCCTCGCGTCGATGGGGCGAGCCCGCCCTTGGTGGTCTTGCCTCACGGAGGACCGGCGGCCCGCGACGCCTACGGATTCGACTGGGTGGCCCAATTTCTGGCCTCGCGTGGCTATGCGGTGCTGCAACCGCAGTTCCGCGGCTCCTTCGGATTTGGCGACGCCTTTGAACGGGCCGGCTATGGCCAGTGGGCCGGCAGGATGCAGACCGACCTGGTGGACGGGGCAGCCGCGACCGCCGGATACGGAGTGGATTCGAAGCGGGTCTGCATTATGGGCCTGGGCTATGGCGGCCATGCCGCCTTGGCCGGAGCCGCCTTCCGGCCGGAGGCCTTCCGTTGCGCCGTCTCGGTCAATGGCCTGTCCGACCTGACGCTGGCTGTGGGCGACAGTCGGCGGGATTATGCCCAGGAGGCGGCATTGCTGGTCTATTGGCGCGAGCGGGTCGGCGACCGCAATATTGATAGCGCGGGCCTGACTGCGGCTTCTCCGGCGCGACGGCTGGGCGGTCAGGCGAGCCCGATCCTGCTAATGCAGTCTGAGCTCGATACCGTCGTGTCGGTGGATCAGGGACGGACGATGGCGCGGGCGATGGCCGTGAGCGGCCAGGCCGGAGAACTGATCCTGCTGCCGGGGGATGACCACGATCTGTCACGGTCCAGAAACCGCCAGCGGGTGCTGGACGAGACCGAGGCCTTCCTGGCGAAATACCTGCCGGTGGCGCCCTGACAGGCCTGCGCGCGGGGAGAGTCTGAAAGCCTTGACCTTTGGGGGTCTCGCGCGTATTTACGCCGCTCTTTCGAGGCCGGGTCTTAACCGATCCTGCAACCCGAGGAACCGGACGTCCAGCGCATAGCCGGGCAGACCCGTCGGAACGCCCAGGTCGGCGCGCCGGCGAGTTTTCGTGTTCATCGGGAGTCTCGGGGACGGACTATCAAACGACAGCTGAAGCGCCTCGGCCGAAAGGCACACGCTTCCACGAGCAAAGAGATCAATGCCTACAGTCAACCAGCTCATCCGCAAGCCGCGTCAGCCCAAGCCGGTCCGCAATAAGGTCCCGGCCCTGAAAGGCTGCCCGCAGCGCCGCGGCGTCTGCACCCGCGTCTACACGACCACCCCGAAGAAGCCGAACTCGGCCCTTCGTAAGGTCGCCAAGGTCCGTCTGACCACCGGCGTCGAAGCCGTGTGCTACATCCCGGGCGAAGGCCACAATCTGCAGGAGCACTCGGTGGTGCTCATCCGCGGCGGCCGCGTCAAGGATTTGCCCGGCGTCCGCTACCACATCCTTCGCGGCGTCCTCGACACGCAAGGCGTCAAGGACCGCAAGCAGCGCCGGTCGCACTACGGCGCCAAGCGCCCGAAGTAAGGAAGAGATCCCATGTCCCGCCGCCGTCGCGCCGAGAAACGTCAGGTTCTGCCGGATCCCAAGTTTGGGGACCTGATCGTCACAAAATTCATGAACTACGTCATGTACGAAGGCAAAAAAGCCGTCGCCGAAAACATCATCTACGGCGCCTTCGACATTCTGGAAGCCAAGCGCAAGGACCAGGGTCCCCTGGAAACCTTCCATTCGGCGCTGGACAACGTCGCCCCGGCGATCGAAGTCCGGTCGCGCCGCGTCGGCGGCGCCACCTATCAGGTGCCGGTCGAAGTCCGTCCGGACCGTCGTCGTGCGCTGGCCATCCGCTGGCTGGTCACCGCCGCGCGCAAGCGTGGCGAGAACACCATGACCGAAAAGCTGGCTGGTGAACTGCTGGACGCTTCGAACAACCGCGGAACCGCGGTCAAGAAGCGCGAAGACACGCACAAGATGGCGGAAGCCAACCGAGCGTTCTCCCACTACCGCTGGTAACCCCAGCGCCGTCAGGTCTTACAGGGGCGGGCGGTTTGATCCTTCAAACCGCCCGTTCCGCTCATTCAGAAACCGAGCTTACCCATGGCCCGCGCCCACAAGATTGAAGACTACCGCAACTTCGGAATCATGGCCCACATCGATGCGGGCAAGACGACGACGACCGAGCGGATTCTGTACTACACCGGCAAGAACCATAAGATCGGTGAAGTCCACGATGGCGCGGCCACCATGGACTGGATGGACCAGGAGCAGGAACGCGGCATCACCATCACGTCCGCCGCGACGACCGCCTTCTGGAACGACAAGCGCCTGAACATCATCGACACCCCCGGGCACGTCGACTTCACCATCGAGGTCGAGCGTTCGTTGCGCGTGCTCGACGGCGCCGTGACGGTGCTGGACGGCAACGCCGGCGTCGAGCCGCAGACGGAAACCGTCTGGCGTCAGGCTGACAAGTACCGCGTGCCGCGGATCGTGTTCGTCAACAAGATGGACAAGACCGGCGCCGACTTCGTCAAGTCCGTCGAATCCATCCGCGACCGCCTCGGCGCCAAGGCCGTTCCGATCCAACTGCCGATCGGTTCGGAGTCCTCGCTGAAGGGCCTGGTCGACCTGGTCCGTATGAAGGCCGTGGTCTGGGACGCCGACACCATCGGTGCGACCTTCCACGACGAGGAAATTCCGGCCGACATGAAGGACGAGGCGGAAGCCGCCCGTCACTACATGATCGAGAACGCCGTCGAACTCGACGACGACGCCATGGAAGCCTATCTCGGAGGCGAAGAGCCTTCGGTCGAAGTCATCAAGAAGTGCATCCGCAAGGCCGTGCTGACCGGCGCCTTCTACCCGATCCTCTGCGGCTCGGCCTTCAAGAACAAGGGCGTTCAGCCCCTGCTCGACGCGGTCGTCGACTATCTGCCTTCGCCGGTAGACATCCCGCCGACCAAGGGCATCGACTATCGCACCGAGGAAGAAATCGTCCGCAACGCCTCGGACGATGAGCCTCTCGCCGTGCTCGCCTTCAAGATCATGGACGACCCCTTCGTCGGTTCGCTGACCTTCTGTCGCATCTATTCGGGCAAGCTGGAAACCGGCATGGGCCTGCTGAACTCGACCCGCGACCGCAAGGAACGCGTCGGGCGGATGCTGCTCATGCACTCCAACAACCGCGAAGACATCAAGGAAGCCTATGCCGGCGACATCGTCGCCCTGGCCGGCCTGAAGGACACCCGCACGGGTGACACCCTTTGCGATCCGAACAAGTCGCCGGTCATCCTCGAGCGCATGGAATTCCCGGCCCCGGTCATCGAGATCGCCGTCGAGCCCAAGTCCAAGGCCGACCAGGAAAAGCTGGGCGTGGCCCTGGCCAAGCTGGCCGCCGAGGACCCGTCCTTCACCGTCTCCACCGACCACGAGTCGGGCCAGACGATCCTGAAGGGCATGGGCGAGCTGCACCTGGACATCAAGATCGACATCCTCAAGCGGACCTACAAGGTCGAAGCCAACATCGGCGCGCCCCAGGTCGCCTATCGTGAATCCCTCGGCCGCAAGGCGGAGATCGACTACACCCACAAGAAGCAGACCGGCGGTACGGGCCAGTTCGCCCGCATCAAACTGGTGTTCGAACCTGGCGAGCCGGGCTCCGGCTTCGTGTTCGAGTCGACTGTGGTCGGTGGTTCGGTTCCCAAGGAATACATTCCCGGCGTGCAGAAGGGCCTGGAATCCTCGAAGGAAAACGGCCTGCTCGCCGGCTTCCCGCTGATCGACTTCAAGGCGACCCTGATCGACGGGGCCTACCACGATGTCGACTCCTCGGTGCTGGCCTTTGAAATCGCGGCTCGCGCCGCCTTCAAGGAACTGCGCGAGAAGGGCGCTCCCAAGCTGCTCGAGCCGATCATGGCGGTCGAGGTCGTGACCCCGGAAGACTACCTGGGTTCGGTCATCGGCGACCTGAACGGCCGTCGCGGCATGATCCAGGGCCAGGACACGCGCGGCAACGCCATCGTCGTCAACGCGTTCGTCCCCCTCGCCAACATGTTCGGCTATGTGAACACCCTTCGGGGCATGTCGCAGGGCCGAGCCGCCTTCACGATGCAATACGACCACTACGATCCGGTGCCGCAACACGTCGCCGACGAAGTGATCAAGAAGTACGCCTAAGAGATTGCTTGCAATCTCGCCCCGCTAAAGAGACACCCCAACCCTAGTTTAGAGGACAGGCCCGGACAGGGCTGGAGCTTGAAATGGCTAAAGAAAAGTTCGAACGCACGAAGCCGCACTGCAACATCGGCACGATTGGTCACGTTGACCATGGCAAGACGACGCTGACGGCGGCGATCACCATGGTGCTGGCCAAGAGCGGCGGCGCGACGGCGAAGTCCTATGCGGACATCGACGCGGCTCCGGAAGAGAAGGCCCGCGGCATCACCATCAACACCGCGCACGTGGAATATGAGACGGCCAACCGTCACTACGCCCACGTCGACTGCCCCGGCCACGCCGACTATGTGAAAAACATGATCACCGGCGCGGCTCAGATGGACGGCGCCATCCTGGTGGTCTCGGCCGCCGACGGTCCGATGCCCCAGACCCGCGAGCACATCCTGCTGGCCCGTCAGGTCGGCGTGCCGGCCCTGGTGGTGTTCATGAACAAGGTGGACATGGTCGACGACGAGGAGCTGCTTGAGCTGGTCGAGATGGAAGTGCGCGAGCTGCTTTCGTCCTACCAGTTCCCGGGCGACGACATCCCGATCACCAAGGGCTCGGCCCTGGCGGCCGTGGAAAACAAGACCCCGGCGATCGGCGAAGAAGCGATCCTGGCCCTGATGGCCTCGGTCGACGAATACATCCCGCAGCCGGCCCGTCCGCTGGACCTGCCCTTCCTGATGCCGGTGGAAGACGTCTTCTCGATCTCGGGCCGCGGCACCGTGGTCACCGGCCGGGTTGAAAAGGGCATCGTCAAGGTCGGCGAGGAAGTCGAGATCGTGGGTATCCGCCCCGTTCAGAAGACTACCTGCACCGGCGTGGAAATGTTCCGCAAGCTGCTGGACCAAGGGCAAGCCGGCGACAACGTCGGCGTGCTGCTGCGCGGCACCAAGCGTGAAGACGTCGAGCGCGGCCAGGTTCTCTGCAAGCCCGGCTCGATCACCCCGCACACCAAGTTCGTGGCCGAGGCCTACATCCTGACCAAGGAAGAGGGCGGTCGTCACACCCCGTTCTTCACCAACTACCGTCCGCAGTTCTACTTCCGCACCACGGACGTGACCGGGATCATCAAGCTGCGCGAAGGCGTGGAAATGATCATGCCGGGCGATAACGCCGAGC
>JBIIAX010000027.1:0-60316 GCA_044239675.1 Caulobacter sp. | reverse complement strand
CAGGGCCCCCCCCCGCCGCCCCCACCGGTGTTGCCCCCCCCCCGGCCGTCGGTCCAGGAGCGAGGGCCATAGTATGGCCGGATGAAAGGGCCGCCCTGTGTTCAGGCCGATCCCATGTAGCGGCCGCCATTGGTGCTGATCGTCTGGCCGGTGACATAGCCCGCCTCTTCCGAAGCCAGGTAGGCGCAGGCGGCGGCGACATCTTCCGGCTGGCCGATCCGCTTCATCGGCAGGGTCTGGGCGAAGGCCTCGGCGTCGATCGGCGCGGCCCGCAGCAGGGGCGTATCGATAAAGCCCGGCGGCACCATGTTCACGGTGATGCCGGTCGGCGCATACTCCAGCGCCAGCGCCTTGGTCAGGCCCAGCAGGCCGCCCTTGGACGACACATAGTGGGCCTGGGCGAACGACCCCGACTGGACCGACGAGGAGGTGATGTTGATGATCCGTCCCCAGCCGGCAGCCAGCATGTCGGGGATGACCTCACGGCAGCACAGGTGCGGCCCCTTGAGGTTGATGGCGATGGTCCGGTCCCAGATCTCTTCGGTGATGTCCATATAGGGCACGAAGTTCGCGATGCCGGCATTGTTGACCAGCACGGTGATCGGTCCCCATTCCGAGCGAATCCGCGCCGCCGCCGCCTTGATCGCGGCCTCGTTGGCGCAGTCGACGGTCAGGGCCAGGGCCCTGCCGCCGGCGTCGGTGATGGTCCTTGCGGTCTCGGCGGCGCCCTCCGCGTTCAGGTCCAGGACGGCGATGGCTGCCTCGTCGCGGGCGAGGCGGACGGCGATGGCCCGGCCGATTCCCGACCCGGCGCCGGTGACGATGGCCACTTTTCCCTTCAACGACATTGCCGGTCTCCCCATGAAATATTGTGGATTGCCGGTCAGCTCAGACCGGGGTTCCCGCCCTGGATCACGGCGTGACGCCGCCTCTGTGGGTTGCGCCTGATCTGCCCGGACGTCCGCTCGGCGGCAGGCGGGCGGTGAGATCAACCCAGTCGATGGCCATGCATCCCGCACCGTGATTGGACGGTTGTTCAGCGTTTGAACAGGATGGCGGGTCGGCAAGTCAATCTCGGCGACGCCTGCATCGCCCGGGCGGAATTTGGCGGCCCAGCGGCGCTATCCCGGTGCGCGCGCGCAGGTGACGATGGCGTTGCGCAGTTCGTAGCTCTGCAGCATGTCGGACCAGCCGATATCGGGAGCCCGTTCCAGCCGTATCCCGGGCAGTTTGAACAGCGCGTCGAGGAACATGCGGGTTTCGTGCAGCGCCACCTGCCAGCCTGGGCAGTGGTGAGCGCCGTCGCCGAAGCTCAGGAAGGCGCCGTTGGCCTTCATACTGACCGCCCGATCCGGGTCGAGCGCCTGGGGACAGGAGCCAACGACCGCCTCGTCGAGGTTCGCGTCGCGCAGGCACAGGGCATAGAGGCCGCCTGCCTCGACCTCCGGAGAGTCCGGCCCGGGTCCCTCCGCGTCGGCCCGGCGATAGAGAAAGGCCGCGATGGGCTCCAGCCTCAGGATCTCCAGCAGGATGGCGAACTGTTCGTCCTGGGTTCCGGTGGTGAAGCGCCGGCGCAGACCTTCATTGTCAAACATATGCCAGGCCGAGATGACGATGAACTCGCGCGTTGTCACCATGCCCGCCGCAGCATAGGTCATACATTCGATCATGATGGTCCTGTCGCTGCTGCCAACCTTGATCAGCTGCGACAGGATATCGTCCCGCGGATTGGCCTTGCGGTCGCGGATCGCGGGTTTCACGTCATTGAAAAAGAAGTCGAGCTGATTAATCAGCTTCCTGGCCGAGATGTAGAGCCGGCCGAGATAGTCGTGCTGGTGATAGAAGGCGGCCGACAGCGATACCGCCAGCCGCCTGGCCATCTTCTTGCGATCGGTGACGGTCAGGCCGACGATATCGCCGGCGACCGCGACCGCCAGATCGAAGCTCATCAGGTCGAGCCGGGCCTTGCCGGTCTGGCGGAACGCCGCGAACTGCTCGGCGATCACCCGCTCGACGATGGCGTTGTAGCGGGTGGTGATCGTCTTGGGCGTGAAGAAGCGCGCGATCGTCGCCCGCTTCTTCCTGTGCGAGACGCCGTCGAGAAAGAAGACCGGCGCGCGATCCGGGTCACTGGTGTCGAAATACTCCGCGCCGCCGCCGGCCTGTTTCATCGCCGGGCTGCGCAGAATCTCGCGCGACAGCTTGAAGCTGGTGATCCGCCTCGCCTTGACGTCCGGCTTGGCGCGGGCGGCGACGATGGCCGCAGTCTTGCGGTCATCGCGATTTGCGTGGATTGGACAGCTGGCCTCCCGGGTCGCCGCAGACATGAGCTTCGTCCTATTTATGATCCACTGTGTATCATATTGATATGGAACCTTCGGCGTCAAGTCCGACCGACGCGCGGCAGGTGCGGACCCGTCGAGCCCTGCTGGAGGCGCTGCTGCGACTGCTTGAGGCCCGGCCGTTCGACCAGGTGACCATTCGCGAAATCGCGCGGCAGGCGGGCATCGGCTACGCCACCTTCTTCCGCCACTACCCTTCGAAGGAGGCGCTGCTGCACGATCTGGCGGCGGGCCAGATCCGAGAACTGCTCGACCGGGCGCTGCCCGTCCTCTTCACCAGCGACAGCCGGCGGTCCTGCGTGACCCTGCTCGACTATGTCGCGGAACATCGCACCCTGTGGTCGGCCCTGCTCACCGGTGGCGCGGCGGCGACCCTCAAACAGGAATTCACCGACCAGGCCCGGCGCATCGCCGAGGAACGGGGCACGGGCGGAGGCCTGATCCCCGACGAGCTTCGCGTCATCATCGCGGTCAGCGCCACGGTGGAACTCCTTGCCTGGTGGCTGAAGCAGGACGCGTCCTTCGATGTGGAGCGCATCGCCGAAATCCTCGACCGGCTGGTCGTCCGGCCCTCCATGGCCCTGGACTGACGCCGGCCCCATTGCGGGGCCCCATCGCGGGGCACCATCGCCGTGTCCGCATCGCCGGGTCGATGTATCGCCCGGGCGGAGCGCTTACGGGGTGATCAAAGCCTTCGGCCATGAAAGCCTGAACGCCATCATCAAGGACGCGCCATGAGCGAATTGATCATCAACACGGTCGCCGGCGCCGTTCAGGGGGCCGTGGCCGGCGGCGTCCGGCGCTGGCTCGGCATCCCCTATGCCCGGCAGGAGCGGTTCGCGGCGCCGCGTCCCCCGCAGCCCTGGAGCGATGTTCGCGACGCCACGGCGGCAGGTTCGCAATGCCCTCAGATGTACGGCAACGCGGCGAAGCGGGCGATGTTGACGCCGCCCCAGTTCGCCGAGGATTGCCTGGACCTCAATGTCTATACGCCCGAGGGCGGCGAGGATGCGGGCCGCAAGCCCGTCTATGTCTGGATCCATGGCGGCGCCTTCGTGGCCGGAACCGGCAATGTCTATGACGGAGCGGCGATGGCCAGGACGGGAGACATTGTCGTCGTCACCATCAACTACCGGATCGGGGTGCTGGGCTTCGTCAATTTCGGCGAAGCCCTGGGGTTGCCGGACATTCCGTCCAACCTGGGCCTGCGTGATCAGATTGCGGCGCTTGAATGGGTGCGGGACAATATCGCCGCCTTCGGAGGCGATCCCGAGCGGGTGACCATCGGCGGACAGTCAGCCGGGTCGATGTCGGTGTCGCTGCTGCTTCACGCCAGATCGGCATGGCCCCTGTTCCGCGGGGCGATCATGCAGAGCGGGGCGGTCAGCCTGATCCATAGCCGCGAGTGGAGCCGCGGAATCGCCCGTCGCTACGCCGAGCTGCTGGGCGTCGACCAGAGCGGCCTGGAGGCGCTGCGGACCATGGACCTGCGCCGCCTGTTCGAAGCCCAGGCGACGGTGGGCGCGGAGTTTCCCCTGACCGTCCCCGCGGCGCCCTGGTTCGACGACGACCTGCTGCCGGCGTCGCTGGAAGCGGCGCAGGAACAGTCCGCGGCGCCAGTCCCGCTCATCGCGGGCTCGGCGCGCGACGAGATCCGGCTGTTCGAACTGATGCCGGGCGATATCCTGCCGACAAAATGGGCGCAGCTGGAGGCGCTGCTCCTGGCGCAGTTGGGTGAGGCCCACGCGAAACGCGTGCTTGCCGCCTATCCCCGCAGCAAGGCCGGCCGGCGCGCCCTGGCCACAGATCTGGCCTTCGGCATGCCGACGCGGAATTTCGCCGAGCGTCAGGCCGGCCACAGCCCGACCTGGTACTATCGTTTCGACTACAGCCACCCGATCGCCGGGGCGACCCATGGCCTGGACCTGACCCTGACCTGGCCGATGCCCAGCTTCCGGGCGGCCCTGGCGCGCGGCGGTCCGATGCGCGGCAGGCGCGCGGCGTTGGGCGATCGCATGGTCGGCCACTATGCCCATTTCGTTCGCCACCTGACCCCGGGGCCCGGTTGGCCAGCCTATAGCCCGGCGGAGCGTTCGGTCCTGATCTTCAACGACCGGGACCGGATCGAGACCAACCCCGATGGGGCGCGCCTGGCGGCGTGGGAAGGGCGAGACGTCGGCGCCGGCTTGGCCGCCGACTGACGGTCTTCGAGAGGCGACCTCCCGCTGCGGTTTCCCGGCCCGATTATTCGGCGTCCGGTTCCACCCAGTTTGTCCTCAGGGCGCGGTCGGACAGGTACTTCGTCGTCGTCCAGCCGCCGTCCACGACGATGGTCTGGCCGTTGATGAAGCCCGCCCCGGGCGAGCAGAGGAAGGCGATGGTGCTGGCGATATCCTCGACCTCGCCCAGGCGGGGAAAGGGCGTCGTCTCGAAATTCACCCGTTTGAACATCTCGTCGTCGAACCGGTGACGGACCATGTCGGTCATGGTCACACCCGGCGCGACGCAGTTGGCGCGGATACCCCGAGGCCCGTAGTCGCAGGCGATATGTTCGGTCAGCGATGTCAGCCCGCCTTTCGCCGCCGAATAGGCGCCGCCCCGCCGCCCGCCGATCACCGCATAGGTGGAGGTGACGTTGACGATGCCGCAGCCCATACCCATGTGGCCGATCGCCTCGCGGCACAGCCGGAACGGCGCGCGAAGCATGACGTCGAGAATGCCGTCCAAGGTCGCGTCGTCGGTCTCGTGCAGCGGCTTGGGACTGCCAGCGCCGGCGTTGTTGATGAGGAAATCGATCCGGCCGAAGCGCTCGAGGGCGAGGGCGACAATCCGGCTGGGCGCATCGTCCGCGGTCACGTCGATCGACAGGGTGGCCAGGCGGTCCGGATCATTCAGCGTCGTCGCCAGGGTGGCCAGCTTTTCCTCATCGCGGCCGACACCGACGATCGCCATGCCCGCGTCATGCAGCATCTTGGCCGTTCCCAGGCCGATGCCGCTTCCCGCGCCGGTGATGATGGCTACCTGCATGATCCGCTGTCCCTTCGGGCGGCCCCTGGCCCCGCATCTGGCGGCCCGGTTCCTGGCCTCGCATCTGGCTCGCCCATGTCAAGACACCGCCCCCGGCGGGGCGAGATTCATCGCCCTGCCGGAGTATCGCCGCGGTCGGTTCCCTTGGGATTTCGGTCGGTTACGACGCCGATTCGGTCGTGATAAGGCCGATGCCTCCCTTGCCTGGCGGAGGATGCCCGGATGACTGAACTGAGATTTGATGGTCGCGTCGCCGTCATCACCGGCGCGGGGCGCGGCCTGGGCCGCTCCTATGCCCTGCTGCTCGCCTCGAAGGGCGCCAAGGTGGTGGTCAACGATCCCGGCTCCAGCATGAAGGGCGGAGACGCCGATACCGGCGTCGCCGAGGAAGTGGTCCAGGAAATCAAGGCCGCCGGCGGCGAGGCCGTCGCTTCCACCGCATCGGTGGCGACCCCCGAGGGAGGCGCGGCCATCATTCAGACGGCGATCGATACCTATGGCCGGATCGACATCCTGATCCACAACGCCGGCAACGTCCGCGGCGCCTCGTTGAAGGAGATGACCCAGGAGGACTTCGATTCCGTCCTCGACGTCCATCTGCGCGGCGCCTTCCATGTGGTTCGGCCGGCCTACGGACTGATGTGCGACGCCGGCTATGGCCGTATCGTCCTCACCTCCTCGATCGGCGGCCTCTACGGCAGCCGAAACCAGGTGAACTATTCGGTCTCCAAGGCGGGCGTCGTCGGGCTGTCGCACGTCGCCGCCATCGAGGGGGCCGAGTTCGGCGTCAAGAGCAACGCGATCGTGCCGGCGGCGGTGACGCGTATGGCAGAGGGGATCGACACCTCCATCTATCCGCCGATGGAGCCTGACCTCGTCGCCCCAGCCGTGGCCTGGCTGGCCCATGAATACTGCTCGATTTCCGGCGAGCTGCTGGTCTCCATCGCCGGGCGGGTGGCCAAGGCCTATGTCGCCGAGACCAAGGGTGTCTATCAGCCGTCCTGGACGGTCAACGAGGTCGCCGAGCGGATGGCGGAGATCGGCGACAGGACCGACCCGGTCGTCTTCGAGCCGGTCCCCAGCGGCCATGGCGAACATATCGGCTACAGCTTTGCCATGACCAGCCGCAGCTGACTCCACCGGAGCGGAAGCCTTGAACCGACGGGGGGCGTCCCTGACGGAGTTCAGGGCGCCGCCGTCAGGGTTGTCCGGATACCCTGCTTCAGGACCTTGCCGGCGTCGTTCTTGGGCAGCGCCTCCCACAGCGCCACCGCTTCGGGATACTTGAACCGCGCCACCCCGAAGCCGGCGAGGAAATCGGCAAGGCTGGACACGTCCGGCGAGGCGCCCCCCCGGGGGACGATCACCGCCACCGCCCGCTCGCCGGTCCTTGCGTCAGGCACGCCGACGATGGCGATCTCGGCGATGCCGGGGTGGCTGATCAGCAGGTCCTCGATTTCCTTGGGCGAGATATTCTCGCCGTTGCGGATGATCAGGTCCTTGATCCGGCCCGTCACCACCAGATGGTCGCCGTCCACCAGCCGCCCCTGGTCGCCGGTGCGATAATAGCCCTCGTCGTCAAAGGCGCTGGCTTCGTCCTCCGCATGGACGTAGCCGACCAGCATCTGTGGCCCCCGGGCGCGGATCTCGCCATCGCCGGCGATCCTGACGCTGGCGATGCCCGGCCGGCCGTCAGTCTCCGCCGCATGCAGCAGGTCGGCGCGATCGATGACCCCCACCGTGGTGACGGGAACTTCCGTCGAGCCATAGACGCGGCTGACGATGGCGCGATCGAAATAGGCCGCGGCCTCGCGGATCAGGGCCGGGGGAACCGAGGCGCCGCCGCAGATGAACAGCTTCAGATCAGGCAGGCGGGTATCGGCCTTCCGCGCCGAGGCCAGAAGTTGCTGCAGAAAGGGCGTGGCCCCCGCCATGTGGGTGCAGCGCTCGCGAACCATGATCTCGACCGCCGCATCCGGGTCCCAGCTCTCCATCAGGATCGCCGTCGCGCCGAGCAAGAGCGGGGTCTCGAAGGCATAGATGGATCCTCCGATATGGCTGATCGGAGAGGGCACGAGAAACCGGTCGCCGGGCTCGACCCGCCAGTGCCGGCCGATCTGGCGGATCAGGGCGTTGATCGAGTTGTGGGTGTGCATGACGCCCTTGGGGCGACCCGTCGTGCCGCTGGTGTACATGACCATGCGGACGTCATCGGGGTTCAGCGCCGGAAGGTCCCCTGCCCCCGGCTGGCCCAGCAGGTCGTCAAAGCCGGTGTGGGAGCCGGTGTCGGGACCGGCCTTGCCCCGGACGACGACGACCTCGGGCGGCGTCTCCAAGGCCTCCGCCACGCGGCTCAGCATGGCCCCATAGTCGTGCCCGCGAAAGACCGCCGGCACGAAGATCATCCGGCTGCCGATGTCGGCGAGCATGAAGCGCAGGTCGTGGTCCCGCAGCGACGGGAGGATCGGGTGGGCGACCATCCCGGCCAGGGTGGCGGCCAGGTAGATCACCGCCGCCTCATGCCAGTTGGGCAGCATGAAGGAGACGACGTTGCCGGGCTTGAACCGGGCCAGCATGGCCCGGGCCAGGCCGCTGGCCTGGCCGTACAGATCGGCGGCGCGCACCCTCGTCGCCCCGTCGATGATCAGGACCCGGTCCGGCTCCTCCGCCGCCAGGCGGCGCAGGGCGTCGGCGCAGGTATCCTCCCGCCACCAGCCATCGGCATAGGCTTGGTCCGCCAGGGCGGCGTTCCAGCGAATGCGCCATCCGCCCGAGGTCATGCGCGTCGCGCCATCCGTCTGGGTCATCCGCGCGCCAGGTCCTCCGCGGGATCCATCATCGCCGCCTCGGCGGATTTATGCGGCTGGCTCCCGCCATGGCAATCAGCCCCGCCAATCGAACGCCGGGGCGATCAGCCGGCGGCTTCGTCCTCGAACAAGCGCTTCAGGGCCGGCCGATCGATCTTGAACGAGGGGTTCTTGGGCAGGGCCTCGACGAAGCGCCAGTGCGCCGGGATATGGGTCGAGGGCAGATGCAGCCGAAGGTGCGCCTCCAGTTCGGCCACCTGCGGCGCCGCCACGCCCGGCTTCAGTTCGACTACCGCGCCCGGCGTCTGCGACACCCTGCGATCCGCCACCCCGACCACGCCCGCGGCGGATACCGCCGGATGCAGCAGCAGGGCCCGCTCGATGGTCTCGGGAAGCACCTTGAACCCGCCCCGCATGATCGCGCCATCCGCCCGGCCGCGATGGAACAGGAAGCCATCCTGGTCTATCACGGCGATGTCGGAGGTCCTGATCCACTCCGGCCCCATGCGTGGCGAGACGATCTCGAGGATCCCCTCCTCGCCGGGGCCGAGGATGGCGTCGGTCTCGGGATCGCGCACGCGAAGCTGGACGCCCGGCATGGCCCGGCCGACGCTGCCGAACTTCGCCTCGCCCCATTCGGTGCGCAGCTGGGGCGTCATCGAGGCGACGGGGCCGCCGAACTCGGTCGCGCCATAGGACAGGAGGATCGGGATGCCGTATTTTTCCTCGAAGCGTCGCTGGACCGTCGGGTCGAGCGGGGCCGCGCCGGTGCTGAACACCTTCAGCGAGGCCAGATCTTCGGCGGGCAGGTCGGCGTCGAGGATCATGGCCACCGCGGCCGGCGGCGCGCCCCCGGCCTTGGGGCGGTAGCGAACCACGAAGTCCCGCCACCCGGCGACCGTGAACCGGTCCAGCAACACCACCCGCTTGCCCCGCAACAGGGACGCGGCAAGACTGTACACGCCCGAAATATTGCCGATCGGGAAGGACATCAGGAAGGGCGGCTCGTCCGGATCCTCGATCATCGTCATGCCCTGGTTGAGGACGAAGCCGGCGATGACCTGGTGCGAAATCGGGAACTGCTTGGGGGGGCCGGTGGTGCCGCTGGTCAGGATTTCCACCTGCGGCGCGCCGGGCGCGTCGGGACGCGGCGCCCCCTGCTCGTGGCCGGGGATCATCCGGGCCGTCATCTCGCCCAGGCCGATCGCCGCCATGCCCCTGGCCTGCAGAACCGCGCGGACCTCCGGCGTGACATCCTCCTCGGCCATGATCGCCACCGCCGCGTCGAGCCGGTCGACGGCGGCGGCGATGGCGGCGGGCGACTGGTAGGCATGGATCATCCGCACGCTTCGTCCGTCCGCCAGCATGGCCAGCATGGCGATCAGCGCGGAGGGTCTGTTGCGCGGCGCGAAGATCACCGGGCCCTGGCCGCCGGCCCCGCTGTTGGACAGCAGCCGCCGGATGTCCCTCGCCAGCCTCTGGACTTCGCCCCAGTCACGCCAGGTTCCATTGAACTCGATGGCGGGTCGCGACGGCGCGATGGCCAGGGTCTGTTCGCAAAGCTCGGCCAGGGATTTCATCGGCGCCAGTCTAGTGGCCGTCACCCCGCCAGCAAGGCGGGGGCGCATCGCCAGGGCGCTCTTCCAGGGGCAAGCGGCCATCACCGGGTCGCCTTCACGCCGCCTTGACGTCGCTTCCGGGTCAGGCCCCGGCCGCAGCCTCGTCCATCATCGTCGCCAGGGTCACGTCCAGCGCCGTAACCCCATCGGCGTCATGGGTGGCCAGCAGCACCTCGACCCGGTTGTAGACATTGGACCATTCGGGATGATGATCCAGCTTCTCCGCCGCCAAGGCGACGCGGGTCATGAAGCCGAAGGCGGCGTTGAAGTCCTTGAACCTGAAGGTCCGGACAATGGCGTCCCGCGCCCCTGGACCGGCGCTCCATTCAGGCAGGGACTTGAGCGCCTCGGCGGCGCCGATCTTGGTGGGTCGGGTCATGGCTGGGTCTCGGTGACGTCTTGGCGCGCTTTCATGGCCCGGAGAGTGGCCCGCTCAACGGCGGTGTAGCCGGTGATCCGCATGACCTCCAGATTGTACCGCCGGGCGTAGGCGTTTGCGCGTTTATTCAGCAGGTGGTGCTGGTCGTCCTCGATCATATCACTGGTGCCCTCCAGGAAACGTGAGCCCCGAGCCGGGTCGATAATCTCAGGATAGAGATCCGTCCCCACGGCGCTGGTCACAATGCCTCCCACGGCAAGGAGACGACGGTCTCCCTTGGCCAGCGCCGCCCGTGCATCGAGCTCAGCTCGATCAGGATGCAACACCGCCAGTGCAGCACGCTCCCAGGTCCTGGGGACCGGCGGCGCGCCATAGGCAGCGGCCGTTGCGATCCCAAGCGCCAGACAAACGCCGAGAACCAGACGCCGCGAAAGCGGCGGCGGGGCTCTACTCTCCGCCAAATGTCAGCCCCGTCGCCGCCGCCAGCTCGGCCAGCGCCTGGTCCTGGCCGGTCACCTTGATCGCCGTCATGCCCAGCGTCGCCGCCGGCTTGCAGTTGATGCCCAGGTCGTCGAGGTAGATGCAGTGGGCCGGTTCGACCCCCAGCAGCTCGCACATCATCAGATAGATCTTCGGATCCGGCTTGCGCACCCCGGCCTTGGAGCTTTCGATCACGGCGTCGAACAGCTCCATCACCCCGGCGACGGCGGCGGCCTTGTCGCTGGTCCCGGCCATCCCGGCGCCGTGGCCGGTCTGGACGTTGTTGGTGATGCAGCCGACCTTGAACTGCGCCTTGCACTGTTTCAGCGCCGCCACCATCGCCGGACGCACATCGCCCGACAGCAGCTTCAGCACCTCGGCCCCCGGCACCGGGTGGCCGAGCGCCGTGGATTCGGTCAGGAACATCGTATCGAAGCCCGCCGCGTCGATCTCGTTGCGCTCGAACAGGGCCCAGGCGTTGCTGTCGGGGTTGGTCGAATTGACCTTGCGGAACAGGTTGTGCGGCAGACCCTGCTCCGCCTCATAGCGGTTGAAGGCCTCGAACGGCGAGGAGGTGATCACCCCGCCGAAATCCCAGATCACCGCCTTGACCGCCATGCTCGTCCCCACATCCTGCTGTTGCCGACAGGCTGTAGCGTCCCCCGCGAGGGAAGGAAATCTTGTCGTAGGGGATGGCGCCGCGCCAAACCGGGGCGGGGCCCCCTCAAGCCGCGCCGTATCTGCACAGCCTCTCGATACGCCGACGAAACCGCTGGTGGAGTATGAGCCGCCGTTCGATCCTGTCGGCGCCTCCCGAGAGACCTCAAGCCCCCATGTCCCTGCTGTTTCCGCCCGCCCCGATCCGCCTCGCCCCCTTTCTCCTGGCCTGCGCGCTGATCGCCTGGCTGACCCTGGCCCCCGCCAGCGACCTGCCGAGCGTGAACGTCTGGGACAAGTTCGAACATGCCGGCGCCTATTTCGGCCTGGCCATCCTCGGCGCCTGGGCCTTCCCCCGCCGCCTGCTGGTTCTGGCCCTGAGCCTGGGCCTTTGCGGCGTGGTCATCGAGGGGCTGCAGTCGATCATGGGTCAGGGGCGCACCGGCGACCTCACCGACGCCCTGGCCAATGGCGCGGGCATAGTCGCCGGAATTCTCATCGCCATCATCGTCCGCATCCTGTTCGGGCGGCGGGTCGAGCCCGCGCTTCACGCGGGCGGTGTGCGGTAACCTTACCTCTCCCTTTACGGGTGAAAGGGGCGGCGTGACGGAGGGCGTGGGCGCAGTCTGAGGTCGGACAAGACCGCCGACAGGTAAGCGCATGCGTAAAACACCCTCCTCCATTCTCGGTATGGCCGTCCTGGGCCTCGCCGGCCTGACCCTGACCGCCTGCGACCGGGGTCATCACAAGCGTGAGCATGTCGCCAAGGCCGAGTGCTGCTGCGACAAGACCTGCCCGACGCCTGCGCCGTCCAACAGCGCCGACGGCGCGGCCGCCCAGACCACCACCCCGACCACCACCCCGCCAGACGCCCCGGCCGTGGTGACGACCTCGACCGCCGGCTATGGCGCAAAGGCCACGAGCGGGGGCCGCCGCGACGGTCGCACCACCGCCCACGCCAAGAGCTACCGATATGCCTCTGGCGCCTCGCGCGGCTATGGCCGCACGGGCACGGAGGGCGTCGGCTATCTGGACGAGGCCGGGGATGGCTCCAGCTCCGCCGCCTATCGCCGCGCCGAGGTCAGCATCGAGGACCGCACCACCTATTCCGAGCGCCGCACCAGCAGCCAGAGCGGCTATGCCTACGGCGGCGCGGCCTATGGCTCGCAGGGCGGCTATGCTTCGGAAGGCTACGCAACGGGCGGCGAGTATCGCACCGAGAGCCGCTACAGCAGCGGCCAGGGGGGCCAGCAGGGCGGCCGCTACCGCCGCAAGCGGGACCGCAGCTATGTCGGCACGGACCGCTACGGCTACCTGACCTGGCCCGGCAAGACCCGGTAGGGTCGCCAAAGCCGGTCAGGGCCGCAGGAAGCCCTGATCGGTGAAGACCTTCATCGCCTGCGGTCCCCGCAGATAGGCCAGCACCGCCCGCGCGGCCGGCGTGTCCTTCACCAGGGCCGCCGGATAGAGGATCTTCGGGTGGCTGGCGGCGGGGAAGACCCCGACGACCCGCACGCCCGGCTCCGCCCTGGCGTCCGTCGCATAGACAATGCCCAGCGGCGTCTCCCCCCGCGCCACATAGGCCAGGGCCGCCCGCACATTCTCCGCCGGGGCCAGCCGGTCGGCGACGCTGTCCCAGACGCCCAGCGACTCCAGCGCCCTGCGCCCGTACTTGCCGGCCGGCACGGCTGTGGTGTCGGCCACCGCCAGCCGCCCGCCCGCCAGGGCCTTGGCCAGCGGCATGCCCCTGGCGATGGTCAGCTTCACCTTCGACGCCTTGGGGGCGATCAGCACCAGCCGGTTGGCCAGCAGGTCGCGTCGGGCGCCCGGAATGACCAGCTTCCGCTCCGCCAGCCAGTCCATCCATTCCTCATCGGCGCTGATGAACAGGTCGGCCGGCGCGCCCTGGGCGATCTGCCGGGCCATGGCCGAGGAGGCCCCGAAGGTCAGGCGCAGCGGCCCGCCGGCCCTGCTTCCATATCCGCCGGCGATCGCCGTCAGGGCGGTCTGCAGCGAGGCCGCCGCGAAGATTGACACCGGCGCGGTCTGGGCCAGGGCCGATCCCGACAGGAAGGGGCCCGCCAGCGTCGGCGCGGCAAGGCTGGCAAGTCCGGTAAGGGCGAGACGGCGCGTGATCATCCACCGATCCTGACATCGGCGACCGCCGGCCGGCAAGCCGGCTCTGGCCCCGCCTTTGCGACCCCGCCCTCCAGCTGGATCAAACTGACACAAGAGGGACCACGCCCATGCGTTCACCCAATGGACCACTGTTCAAGCGTTACGAGATCGCCGCCGTGGTGGCCTTTCTGGTCGCCGCCGCCGCCGTCGTCGGCTTCCGCCTAGTCTACTAGCGAGGTCCTGATCCTGGCCCGGCAGAACGCCCAGGGGAACTAAAGACCGGGTCGCAGGCGTTTGGCTAACGGGCGCCCGGAGCCGATCTCGTTGACACAGGACTTCACCACCACCGCACGGACGACGCTTGCGCAATGGTCAGCGCGGGTTCGCGCCGCCATGGGCGGTCATCTGAAGCCCGAGACGGCCGAGGCTCGCGCCGCCCGTCGCGGCCGTCATGGCCCCCGCCTGGTGCGCTGGGGCGTCGGCGGCGCCGCCGCCCTGCTGGCCCTGATCATTCTCTTCCTGTTTTTCTTCGACTGGAACTGGGTGCGCGGGCCGATCGGCCGCTTCGCCTCGGTCCAACTGCACCGCACCGTGGTTATCGCCGGCGACCTGGACGTCCATCCCTGGTCCTTCACCCCGCGCGCCGAGATTCACGACCTGCGGATCGGCCAGCCCAAATGGGCCACGACCCACGACCAGATGGCGCAGGTCGGCAAGGTCGCCGTCACACTGCAGCTGGTCGACCTGTTCCGGGGTCGCACGGTCCTGGGACTGATCCAGGTGGATAAGGCGGATATCCACCTGCTGCGCAACAAGGACGGTGAAGGCAATTGGGAGTTCGGCCCGCGCAAGAAAGGCTCCTCCGCCAAACTGCCCGCGATCCGCCGCCTGATCGTCAACGACGCCCGCCTGCGCCTCGACGACGCCCAGCGCAACGCCGTCTTCGAGGGCGTGGTCTCGACCCAGGAGAGCACCACCGGCGAGGGTCGCGGCCGCTTCCTGCTCAGCGGCGACGGCCGGTTGAACAACGCCAGGTTCGTCGCCCGGATCGAGGGCGAGCCTCTGCTCAATATCTCGCCCAGCCGCCCCTATCGGTTCACTGCCGCCCTCGACGCTGGCGCGACCCGGATCCGGGCGGCCGGCCATATCGATCGGCCCTTCGACCTCAATGTCCTGGGCGCCCGGTTCTCCATCCGCGGGAACGACCTCAACGACCTCTATGTCCTGACCGGCCTGACCCTGCCTAACACCGGGCCCTACAGCGTCAGCGCCGGCCTGGTCCGCGACCACGGCGACTATCACCTCAACACCCTGAAGGGCCGGATCGGCGACAGCGACATCAACGGCCAGGTCACCGTCCAAACGGGGCGCGACAGGCCGCTGCTGATCGCCGACGTCTATAGCCGCCGCCTCGACTTCGACGATCTCGGCAGTCTGTTCGGCATGGCCCCGGCCACCGGCAAGGGCGAGACCGCCTCTCCCGACCAGATGGCCATGGCGGCGCAGCAGAAGGCCGCCGCGCGGTTGCTGCCCGACTCCACTCTGCAGGTTGACCGTATCCGCGCCATGGACGCCCGGGTGAAGTATCGCGCCCAGGCCGTCAATGCGCCGAATCTGCCCCTGCGCCAGGTGTCGCTGGGCGTGAACCTCAAGGACGGGGTGATGGACATCGACCCCATCGCCTTCAGCCTGGATCGCGGCGACATCCGGGGCAACGCCCGCCTGGACGCCAGCAAGGCCGTGCCCCGCACCGACCTCGACCTGCGGATGACCGGCGGCCGCCTGGAAAACTGGATCACCACCAAATACCAGGGTCAGCCGGTGATCGAGGGCGGCCTCGTCGCCCGGGTGAAGATCAGCGGCGTGGGCAATTCGGTGCACAAGGCCGCGTCCAACGCCAACGGCACCCTGACCGTCGTCGTCCCCAACGGCCAGGTCCGCCAGGCCTTCGCTGAACTGCTGGGGGTCAATCTCAGCAAAGGCCTGATCCTCCTGCTGTCGGAAAACCCCAAACAGACGCCGCTCAACTGCGCCGTCGCCGACTTCCAGGTGAAGGACGGCGTGGCCCGCGCCAACCGCATCGTCGCCGACACCGACGTGGTGCTGATCGAGGGCGGCGGCACGATCAACTTCGGGAAGGAGACGATGACCCTGCGCATTGAAGGCGACTCCAAGAAGCCGCGCCTGCTGCGGGTCTTCGCCCCGATCACCGTCTCCGGCCCGCTGACGGCCCCCAAGGTCGGGGTCCAAACCGGCGGCGCCATTGGCCAGGGCGGTCTTGCGGTGGTGCTGGGCGCGGTCATCTCGCCCCTGACCGCCATCCTGCCCTTCGTCGATCCGGGCCTGGCCAAGGACGCCAACTGCTCGGCCCTGATCGCCCAGGGCCGCAGGCATGGAGCCCCGCCGGTGGCGCTGGCCAAGCCAGCGGCGAAGGGTTCGGCGAAGGCGCGGTAAAGCCTCGCGATTTCACAGATCGCTCCCCATCTGCTATGGTCGCCGCGCACCCCACAGAGTCCCAGCCTTGTCCACGACCCTCGATCTTTCCCGGGCCACGCCCGCTGTCGCTCCCGTCAACCTGTCCGGTCTGACGCGGGCCCAGCTGCAGGCGGCCATCGTCGAGGCCGGCGCGGCTCCGGCCGACAAGGCGCGGATGCGGGCCAGTCAGGTGTGGCGGTGGATGCACCAGGCCGGGGTCACCGACTTCTCGGCCATGACCAATGTGGCCAAGGAGACCCAGGCGAAGCTGGCCGAAAGCTTCACCATCGCCCGCCCGGAAGTGGTCGAGCGGCAGGTCAGCAAGGACGGCACGCGCAAATGGCTGATCCGCACCGCGCCGGGCATCGAGATCGAGACCGTCTACATCCCCGACGTCGGCCGCAGCGGCGCCCTCTGCGTCTCCAGCCAGGTTGGCTGCACCCTCAACTGCACCTTCTGCCACACCGGCACCCAGGCCCTGGTCCGCAACCTGACCGCCGCCGAGATCGTCGCCCAGGTGCAGGTGGCCAAGGACGACCTGGCCGAATGGCCGTCGGACAAGGAAGACCGGCTGCTCAGCAACATCGTCTTCATGGGCATGGGCGAGCCCCTGTATAATCTCGACTCGGTCGCCGACGCCCTCGACATCCTCAGCGACAACGAGGGCATCGGCATCAGCCGCCGGCGGATCACCGTCTCGACCTCGGGCGTCGTGCCGCAACTCCAGGCCCTGGGGGAACGCACCCAGGCCATGCTGGCCATCAGCCTGCACGCCACCAACGACGAGTTGCGCAATGAGCTGGTGCCGCTGAACAAAAAGTACCCGATCGCCGAACTGATGGCCGGAATCCGCGCCTATCCGGGCCTGTCCAACGCCCGCCGCGTGACCTTCGAATACGTCATGCTGAAGGGGGTCAACGACACCCCGGCCGAGGCCCGCGCCCTGGTCGCCCTGCTCAAGGGCATCCCCGCCAAGGTCAATCTGATCCCCTTCAACCCCTGGCCGGGCAGCCCCTATGCCTGCTCCAGCTGGTCCACCATCGAGACCTTCGCCGCCATCCTCAACAAGGCCGGTTTCGCCAGCCCGATCCGCACCCCGCGCGGCCGCGACATCCTCGCCGCCTGCGGCCAGCTGAAGAGCGAGAGCGAAAAGGTCCGGGCCAGCGCCCGCCGCAAGACGCCGGTCGAGGACGGCGCCGAAACTCCTTCTCCCGTTCAGGCCATCGCCTCCTGACGGCGAACCGCCGCTTTCCCGCCTGGAGGGAGCGGCAACGTCCTGAAAAACGAGAGACTTGTTCCATCCCGGGCCAGCCGTGCTAACCATCGGCGGCTCGCTTCCGGGAACCCCGCATGCCCCCTGAACTTCAGTCCCCCGAGGTCGTCGCCTTCGCCCGCGGCTTTATCCTGACCCTGCAGCATGCCGGCCTGACCCTGGCCATGCTGATCGGCGGGGCGACCATCTACGCCTTCCTCACCCCGCACCGGGAAATCGCCCTGATCCGCGAGGGCAATTCCGCCGCCGCCCTGTCGATGGCCGGGGTGCTGGTCGGCCTGGCCATTCCGCTGGCGGTGTCCCTCTCCTCCTCGGTCTCGCCGCTGGAGATAGGCCTGTGGGGGGTGGCCACCATCTTCGTCCAGCTCCTCGCCTTCCGGGGCATCGACTTCCTGCTGCACGGCCTGCCCCAGCGGATCCAGGAGGGCGAGATGTCGGCCGCCATCCTGCTGGCCGGGGCCAAGATCTCCGTGGCCATCATCCTCGCCGCCGCGGTGGCCGGCTGACCGTTCGATGCATTTCCCCAAGCTGCCCGACTGGCTGATCTACGCCGCCGTGGTGGCGGCCCTGGTCATCGCCTCCATCGGCCGCCAGGAGCGGGCCGACGCCCCCGCCCCGCCGCCGCCGGTGCCTGGCCAGGCAGAGGTTCCGCTCGGCCCCAGTTCGCCCTTCGATCCGGCCGTGGTGGTAGAGATGAACGAGGCGACCCAGCCGACCAGCGGCACCGCCTTCTCGGTCGCTGACCGGGGCGTCTGGATCACCGCCCGCCATGTGGTCGAGGGCTGCCGGACCGCCGCCGTGGTGGTGGCCGAGGGGCGCGGTGTCGCCGCCCGGGTGACCATCGACATGGCCGGCGACGCAGCGGTGCTGACCACGGAGGGTGGCTCCCCCGCCATGCCGATGATCTCCGCCGCCGACGCCCGCAAGCTGAAGCGCGGCGACCGCGCCTTCCATCCCGGCTATCCGCAGGGCCGGGCCGGCGAAGTCGCCTCCCGCCTGCTGGGCCGCGAGAACCTGATCATCCGCGG
Organism: Caulobacter sp.; assembly: GCA_044239675.1. Taxonomy (GTDB): domain Bacteria; phylum Pseudomonadota; class Alphaproteobacteria; order Caulobacterales; family Caulobacteraceae; genus Caulobacter. Next base: position 42,111 of record JBIIAX010000027.1, on the reverse strand, counting down.
CCGCGGGGCCCGCACCGAGCCGGTCCTGGCCTGGGCGGAGGTCGGCCGCACCGACACCCTGAAGGGCGCCCTGTCGGGCCTCTCCGGCGCCCCGGCCCTGGACATCGCCGGCCGGGTGATCGGCGTCACCGTCGCCGAGGCGCCGCGCCGGGGCCGCATCTACACCACCACGCCGGAGACCCTGCTCGCCGCCATGCAGGCCGCCCGCCAGCCGCCTTCGACCTTCGCCTCGGGCGAGCCGGTCAATACCGAGAACTACGGCCGGGTCGCCGATGCGCTCCGGCGGGACCTGCGGGTGGCCCAGGTGGTCTGTCTGACCTAAACCTTCGCCAGGTCCGCCGCCGTCTCCGGCTTCGGCTGACGCGCCGCCACGTAGAAGACCAGGACCATCGCCGCCAGGCCGACCAGGGTGGTGTAGAGATAGAAGACGAAATAGCCGACCCCCAGCGCCACCGGGGTCACCTGCGACTTCTCCATGGCCGCCGCGTAGCTCTCCGGCGGCAGGCCGCCCATCAGGCCGCGAAGTCCGGAGAGGAAGCCGTTTCCTTCCGCCGCCTTGGCCGAGGCCTCAACGATCCGCCCCGACTGGCTGGCCAGCAGCTTGCCGAGCAGGGCGTAGAGGGATGAGAACAGCGCATACTGGGTGGCCGTGAAGCCGATGCTGGTCAGACTCGACATATAGGCGATCAGCGCCGTGCCCGCGTAGCCGCCGCCGATGTTGTCGGCGGCGATGGCGAACATCAGGCTGTAGACATTGTGCCCCTGCATCGCCAGCAGGGAGAAGCTGAGGTTGCTGAGCGAACCCAGGAAGGCGCCGATGATCAGGGTGCGCATCAGCCCCAGCTTCAGTACCGACCAGCCGCCCAGCGAGATGCCGACGATGGACATCACCGCCCCGAACACCTTGCGCACCTCGGCGATCTCCGGCTTGGAGAATCCGGCGTCGGAATAGAAGGCGTTGTTGATGTTGATGACGAAATCGCTGACGCGGTACAGGCAGATCAGGGCCAGGATAAAGCCGGCCAGCTTGCCGTAGCGGCCGAAGAACTCCTTCAAGGGCTGGCCCAGGGCCGAGAAAAGGTAGACCCCCGGACGGGTCGGCGCCCGGGGAACCGGCCAGACCGCAAGCGCCAGCAGGGCAAAACCGCAGATCACCCCGCCCAGTTGCCACAACGCCTTCCAGTCGCCCTTGAACGCGGCGACGATCCAGGCGCCGCCGGCCTCCTCGCCCCCCATCATGCTGGCCGGCAGGCTTGGATCGCCGGTCAGGCCGACGCCCAGGAACAAGGCGCAGGTCAGCAGCAGCAGGCCCCGGATGATGTATTCCACAACCTCGAAGGCCGGGCGGACGGGAACCCCCTCTACGGAGATGGGTCGGATGCGATGTTCGGCCTCGCGCGGCGCGGCCAGGGTGGCGGCGATGCCCAGACCCATGATGCCGGCCATCACCGCATAGGAAATATGCCAGTCGAAGGCTTCGGCGAGGATCAGCGGCACGACCCCGGCGACGATCATCGCCACGCGGTAGCCCCACTGGTAGGAAGCGGCCATCGCCCCCTGTTTCTCGCTGCCGACCACCTCGATCCGCCAGGCGTCGATGACGATGTCCTGGGTGGCGGAGAAGAAGCCGACCATCACCGCCAGGGCCGCCATGGTGGTCAGGCTGGATTTCGGGTTCTGGCCGGCGATCAGCCACAGGCCGAAGACGATCACCGCCTGGGCGACCAGCATCCACGACCGGCGGTGACCCAGCCACCCCGTCAGGAAAGGCACCCGCGTGCGGTCGATGATCGGGGCCCAGAGGAACTTCAGGGCCGTGAACAACGTCGCCAGGCTGAAGAAGCCGATGACTGCCAGCTTGATGTCCGATTCCCTCAGCCAGAGGGTCAGGGTGTCGAAGATCAGCAGGGCGGGCAGGCCGGCCGCGAAACCGAGGAAGAACATCGAAGAGACGCTGCGGATGTCCCGGGTGCCTTCCCCCTGGGCCATGGCCGGCTCGCCGAAGTCGTTGGCCGCCTTCTGGCCGGGCGAGACTCCCAGGTCCCAAATCAGCCACCCCCAGCCCAGCACCGGAACCAGCGCCAGCAACAGCCACCAGCCGCTGCGTCCCCGATCATGACAGCGCTTCACCCCGATCGACGCCAGCGGCCAGATCAGAGCCAGACCGATCACCCAGGGCATGGCCTCCAGCACCGCGGTTCCCGGCGGGCGCGGCGGCGGCGGGGCGGTCGGATCGGCGGGGGCCTTGACGTTCACCATGGCCCAGAACAGGGCGAAGACGGCGCCGGCCGCCACGGTCACCAGCCAGAATTGAAGGCGCGCCACCCGGCCCTGGAAGCCGAACAGCAGCTGTTGCGCCGTCAGGCCCCTTGGGGCCGCAGCCGTTGCGGTCACGTCCGGTTTCGCAGTGTCCGTGGCCATGAAACCTCCCCGAAAACGTCCGGAGAAGGCCCTCCGTCGTCAGCCCGCCAGCTTGGCCTGAGCCGCCGCCGGCGTCCAGCGGGCCCAACGGGCCAGGGCGCCGCGCAGGTCCGATTGGGTCAGCGGCTTGACCAGGAAATCGTCCATCCCCGCGGCCAGGCAGGCCCGGCGGTCGTCCTCGAAGGCGTCGGCGGTCAGGGCGACCACGGGGGTGGTGACCCCCCGCGCCCGCAGCCGGCGGGTCGCCTCGAGCCCGGACAGGCCGGGCATCCGCACGTCCATCAGGATCAGGTCGTAGGTCCCCGCCTCGAGGGCCGCCAGCGTCTCCTCACCGCTGGCCGCCCGGTCGACCACCGCTCCTTCGCGTTCGAGCAGGGTGCGCGCCAGCAAGGCGTTGATCGGATTATCCTCTGCCAGCAACACCCGGGCGCCCGGCGCCGCCGCCAGGGCGATGCGTTCGTCCTCGGCCGGCGCGGGGCCGGCCCCCTGGGTCCGCCCCTCGTCAAGCGCCGCCAGCACCCGCGCGGCCAAGGAGGTGCGGCGCAAGGGCTTGATCAGATAGCCGGCGAAACCCGCCGTCCGGCAGGGTTCAATCTGGTCCCGCTGGTCGGGACGCAGCAGGACGATGGCCCGACGCCCCGTCGGCGGCCTGGGCGCGCGACGGCCGCTGAGCAGAACGTGGTCGATCAGCATGACGACGTCTTCCGCCGCCTTGGAGGCGGCCCCGGCGATCCCGGCCGCGCTGAGGGCCTGGCCGCCGCAGGCCTCGATCTGCCGTCGCGCAGCGGCGCGGACCATGACGTTGGGACTGGCGACGACCACGGCAAGGCCCTTCAAGTCGCCCTCGCCTTCTAGGTCCGAGGCCAGGGTCGGCAGGTCGGCGGTGAACCAGAAGCGCGCGCCGCCTTCGGGTCCATCCTCGACCCCGATCTTCGCCCCGAAGGCGTCGGCCAATCGCCGGACGATGGCCAGGCCCAGCCCCGCCCCGCCCAGGGCCGATCCCCCATGGCTCGGGTCGGCATGCATGAAGGGCTCGAAGATCCGCGCCTTGGCGGAGTCGGGCACACCGGGCCCGCTGTCGGCGACGCAGAACCGCAAGACCCCCTCGCCGGTCTCGGCCGGATCCCGCTCGGCGCTGATCAGCACCCCGCCGGTTTCGGTGAACTTGACGGCGTTGCCGACATAGTTGAGCAGCACCTGGCGCAGGCGCCCCTCGTCGGCCATCACCGTTCCCAAGCCAGGCCCGGCCGCCCAGGCGATTTCCAGCCCCTTTTCCTGGGCCCTCGGGCTCATCAGCTCGGCCACCTGCCGCAGCAGGTTCTCCACGGACATCGGCGCCGGATGCAGCTCGACCTTGCCGGCCCCCAGCCGCGCCAGGTCCAGCACATCGTTGACCAGCCCCAGCAGATGGTCGCCGCTCTCCTTCAGCGCCGCCACATACGACCGCTGCTCCGGCGTCAGGCTGGTCCCGTCCAGCAACCGCGCCATCCCCAGCACCCCGTTCAACGGCGTGCGGAACTCATGGCTGAGCGTGGCGAGCTGTTCCGGGGTGATGGCTTGGTTCGGCATGACCCGACCCTAGGCGGACAGGGTTAAGGCGGGGTTGGCCCCGCTCCCTAAAGCCGAGGATCAATCGGCTGGCTCTCCATGGCCAGCACGGCGAAGACGCACTCATGGACCCGGCGAAGCGGCTCGCCCGCGACGAAGCGCCTTAGCCCCTCGTGGCCGAGGGCGAACTCGCGGAGCGCCAGGTTGCGCTTGCCGCCCAGGCCGCGCTGACGAAGGCGGACCAGGTTCTCGGGCGCGTCGTACTCGGGGCCGTAGATGATCCGCAGATATTCCCGTCCACGCACCTTCAGGGCCGGTTGCAACGGGCCCTTGGCGCCCCGGGTGACGAAGGCGAGCGGCTTGACGACCATCCCTTCCCCGCCGCCTTCGGTGAGGGTTTCCCACCACGTCACCGCCGCGCCACAGCTCGCTTCGTCTGCCAGATCGACGGTCCGCCAGCGGGTCGGCGCGATTACCGCCTCGCCCGTCGCCGCCAGCCGCTCGGCCAGCGCCATATGGGTCAGGTGATCCTGGTCGAACCAGAGGCGGCCTTCGCTGGCCAGCAGGTGAAAGGGCGCGACACGCAGGTCGTCGACACCGCCCACCGACCAGACATAGGGCGCCCAGGCGCGGCCATAGCGGTCGGCGCGCATGGCGCGGTCCTCGAACCGCGCGGTCAGGTCAGCGGTTTCCATTCCCCGTGCGCCCGCGCGGCGCAGGGCCTCCACCGCCGCGCCGAGCCCAGCGGCCGAGGCTGCCGCGACGGGCGCGTACTGGGACTCGATCAGGGCGCCGGCCTTGGCCGACCAGGGCATGATCTCCGCGTCCAGCAGCAGCCAGTCGGTGGCCAGTTCATCCCAGAGGCCAGCGGCCGTGACGGCTCGGCGCAGGCGCGCCAACAGCATCTCCGTCGTGGCGGCGTCGTTGAAGAAGGCGCGGCCGGTCCGGGTCCAGATCTGACCCGTCTCGACGCCCATCGCCCCGAACCGGCGATGCGCCGCCGCCTCGTCCCGGCACAGGGCGATCACCGCCCGCGACCCCATGTGCTTTTCCTGGCAGACCAGCTGAGCCAGCCCCTGCTGGCGGTAGTGGGCGAAAGCCTCCTCCGGTCGCTCCAGCCAACCGTCGCGGGTGCTGGTCTCCACCGGCGACATGGTCGGCGGCAGGTAGGCCAGCCATTGCGGCGCCAGGGCGTAACGACTGATCACCTCCAGAGCGGCGGCGGCGTTTTCCTCTGCCACGACCAGCCGGCCCTTGAGCTCGGTATCGATCCAGCGACGGCCGGTGATGTCGGCCAGATCCAGCAGGCCATCGGCCTCCAGCTGGGCGGATCGACCCTCGCCCGCGCCGCCGACGCCGGCCAGCGGGCGAACCGGCTCAAACCAGGTCCGCAGCGCCGCAACCTCGACCAGCTCCTTTTCCGGCCAGCGCAGGGCGGTAAGTTTGCCGCCGAAGACACAGCCGGTATCGATGCAGAGGGTGTTGTTGACCCATTGGGCCTGCAGCACCGGGGTGTGGCCGTAGACCACCGCCGTCTCGCCACGGTAGTTTGCCGCCCAGTCGGCCCGGACCGGCAGGCCGAATTCATCGATCTCGCCGGTGGTCTCGCCATAGAGGGCGAATTCCCGCACCGCGCCCGAGCCCCGGCCGATCATCTCCGCCTTCAGCCCCGCATGGGCCACCGCCAGCCGCCCGCCGTCCAGCCAGACATGGCTGCGAAGGGACTCAAGAAAATCGGTGACGGTCCGGCGGAAGGCGGGGGTCTCGCCTTCCATCTGGTCGATGGTGTCCTGCAGACCATGGCCGATGGTCACCTTGCGACCGCCGAGCCACCGTTCGAACTTCCGTTCGTGATTGCCCTGGACGACATAGGCGTCTCCGGCGGCGGCCATGCTCATGGCGATACGCAGGGCGTCGGGACTGCCTGGCCCGCGATCGACCAGGTCGCCGACAAATACCGCCTTGCGGCCCGGCGGCGCGGTGACGGCCACCGACCGCGCGCCGCCGGCCTCGGACCAGGCCACCCCGTAGCCCAGCTTTTCCAGCAGCAACTGGAGTTCGGCGGCGCAGCCGTGGATATCCCCGATGATGTCGAACGGGCCGTGGTCCGTCCGCTTGTCGGTCCACAGCGGCTGGCGGCTGACCGAGGCGGCGGCGATGCCGGTCTCGGTCCCCAGGGTCCAGACCTGGCGGAAGCCTTCACGCTGCAGGCCACGCAGGCCGCGCCGCAGTTCGTCCACCATCCGCTTGACCACGCTCGGCCCGAAGGGACGGTCGGCGCGACCCTCGTTATGAGCCAGGCAGGCTTCAACGCCGGGGTCGAGCACCATCGCTACTGGCAGGGCGTGCCAGCGCCGGGCCAGCTCGACCCAGGCCTTGCGGTCGGCCGAGCGGATATTGGTGGCGTCGATGACCGTCAGACGGCGATGCTTCAACCGCTTCTCGGCGATGGCCCGCACCAGTTCGAAGGCGTCGGCGCTGACCGACTGGTCGGTCTCGTCATCGCTGACCAGGCCGCGACAGGCATCGGAGGAGATGACTTCGGTCGGCAGGAAGTTGCGGGCCGCGAAACTGGACTTGCCGGCGCCGCTGGCGCCGATCAGCACCACCAGAGCGAAGTCCGGGATGGCGATATCGGTGGGATCCGCGGGTCTCATCGGGTCAGCACCACCATCTGTGTCGGAGCGCCGAACGTCTTGTTGACCTCGCCGATCTCGCCGTACTCGGCGCGGTAGCCATAGCTCTGTTCGATGCCGCGGACCCAGTCGCGAAACTGCGCCCGGGTCCATTCGAACCGGTGATCGGGGTGTCGCATGCCCCCCGCCGCCAGGGCGGGAAACAGCACATTGTAGTCGGCGTTCGGCGTGGTCAGCACAACGGCGCCTGGCCGCGCCTGTCCGAACACCACCTCGGCCAGGGCCGGCAGACGATCGAGATCGAGGTGTTCGATCACCTCGACCAGTGCTGCGGCGTCTACGCCGGCCCAACGGTCGTCGCGATAGGTCAGGGCGCCGTGCAGAAGGGTCACCCGCCCTTCCGGAGGCCCTCCCGGCTCGTTCAGCTTCAGCCGCTTGGCGGCCCACTCAAGATCGCGCGCGCCGGCGTCCAGGCCGATCAGGCTGTCGACCCACGGCTCCCGCACCAGCCGGCGCAGCAGCTTGCCTTCGCCGCAGCCGAGGTCGGCGATCCGCTTTGCGCCCGTGGCGGCCAGCGCCTCGACCACCGCCGTCAGGCGCAGGTCGTTCAGGCGGATGGGGGTTTCCAGCGCGTCCTCTGAGGTCACGCGGCGTTCGCCGACCGGCGGCTCCTGGGCGACGTCGGGGGCCAGTCGGGCAAGGGCGGCCTCGGCCAGGTTTCGGCGATGGCCGAGGTAGCGGCGCACGATCAGTTCGCGAACCGGGTGGTCCTCCAGCCAGCCCTTGCCACGCCCCATCAGCTTCTCGACCTCGTCGTCGCCGACCCAATAGTGCTTGTCGTCGTCCAGCACCGGGATCAACACATAGAGGTGCGTCAACAGGGCGCTGAGCCGCGCCGTCCCGGCCAGACGCAGGGTGACATAGCGCGAGGCTCCACCGTCGGACCGTCCACTGGCTCGACCTCTACGCTCCAGCCCAGCGGCTCGAACAGCTGGCGGATCAGCGCCTCGCCGCCCCGCGCCGGCAGCGGCGTGACCACTGCCTCCAGCGGGATTTCGGCGACGGCGAGATCGGGGCGCTCTTTCGATACGCCGGCCATGGCGGTGCGTAGCGCCTTGTTCAGCGCCACCGACAGGAAGGACGACGCCGCATAGGGCCGATCGTTGACGTACTGGTCGAGCAGCCCCTCCGCCTGACCCTTGCCGCGCACCAGTCCGACGGGATCGACATCGAGGATCAGCGCCGCTTCGCAGCGGTCTTCGTCGGCCTGTGGATAGACCAGATGCACCTTCCCGAAGGCGACCTCGATCTCATGGATCCGATCCGGATGCTTGTGCAGCAGGTAGCCGAGGTCGGTGGCCGGGCGGTGGGTGGTGGAGACGGAGAGGTACATCAGGTCACTATGGATCAGCTTGATTGGGGTGAGGCGGTTTCCAGGCACGAAAAACCCCTCCAGGCGGACCGGGAGGGGTGGTGTTCATCAGCAGAGCTCTTGAAAGCCCTAGCCCGACATCCCTTCCAGCCACACGGCCGCGCGCTCAGGTGCGAAACCTGGGCGGCGGATGAAGCGGCGCTCGAGAGGGTTGTTGATCATATCGCCTGCAAGGCTAGCGATCGGCCGGCGGTGCGGCAAGCCCGAAGAGAGCGGCGGCTGTGAAACAGTCATCGCTGCGCGTCGAAGAAGGCGTCGGGGTTTTCGACCTCGACCAAGCGGCCCTTGCGGATTTCCAGGAAACGGGTGGCGGCGGTGCGGGTGAAGTAGCGGTCGTGGGAGACGAAGAGGCAGGAGACGTCGGACTCTTCCAGCTGGGCCTCCAGCGCCTCCTGGCCCTCGATGTCGAGGTGGTTGGTCGGCTCGTCGAGCAGATAGAGGTTGGGCCGTTCCAGCTTCATCCGCAGGAACATCAGCCGCGACCGCTCGCCGTAACTGAGCAGGCGGATCGGATCCTGGATCCGCCGGAAGGGAAAGCCGGCCTGGGCCAGCAGGCGGACAGCGTCCTTCTCCGTCGCCTCCGGCGCGGCGGCGACATAGGCCAGCAGGCTGGACGTCAGCGGCAGGGCGCGCATCGACTGATCGAACACCGCCAGCCGGGTCGCCGGGTTGAAGCGGATCGCGGCCTGGCCGTCATAGTGTTCGCGGTCCGGGTCGAAGGCCGCCGCCAGGGCGTTCAGCAGGGTGGATTTTCCGGCGCCGTTGGTCCCCAGGATGGCGATCCGTTCGCCGGGCGCGAGGCTCAGCCGGTCGATGCGCATCAGGGTGCGGGAGCCGTCCGGGGTGGTCACCGTCAGGTCCAGCACCCGCAAGGCCACCCGCGCCTCGATCTCGGCGTCCGACAGCTCCAGCCGCCGCTCGCGCGAGGCATAGGCCGCCGTCTTGCCGTCCTCGATCCGGGCGATGCGGGTCTCGATGGCCGCCTTGCGCCTGTTCAGCTCTGGGTTCTTCACCGCCCAGACCTTGTAGCGGGCGGCGGCGGCCTCCAGCCGGCGGATCTCCTTTTCCTCGATTTTGCGATGGCTGGCGGCCACGGCGTCGCGGCGCAGCAGTTCCTCGCGGGCGACGGAGAAGCCCGTCTTGAAGGCGTGGATCCCGTCGCTGCGCAGGAACAGGGTCCGGTCGGTGACGCGGTTGAGGAACTCCCGGTCGTGGGAGACGATCAGCATCGGCAGGTCGAAGGCCTCTGCCAGCCAGCCCTCAAGGACATTGATATTGGCCAGGTCCAGGTGGTTGGTCGGCTCGTCGAGGATAAGCATGTCCGGCTCCTCCAGCCGCGCCGCCGCCGCGATCAGCAGCAGCCTTTGCCAGCCGCCGGACAGGCCGCCGAAGTCGTGGTCCGCGACTTCGGGCGCGACGCCGATTTCATCCAGCAGCACATCGATCCGCCAGTCGTCGTCCCCGGCGCCGATCTTCTGCAGCGACTGGCGCAACACCTCGCGCACCGGCTGGCCGGCCAGGCCATCCGGCGTGTCCTGCGGCAGGAAGCCGACCCGCAGGCCGCGCGAGCGGACGACCTGGCCCTTGTCGAGTTCCAGATCGCCGGCCAGACAGGCCAGCAGGGTGGACTTGCCAGCCCCGTTCTCCCCGACCAGGGCGGTGCGGGCGCCGTCGAGCAGGAAGGACACGCCCTCGAACACCGGCGTGGCGCCATGAAAGAAGCTGGCCTGGTCCATCCCCAGCACCGCCTGGCGCGCCATCTGTCGGTCCCCCGCCGCTGTTGCCCATCGATTGATAACCCGGCTGGGTCCGAGGGGGTACCGCCACGCGCCGAAACGGTTGCTGGCGTCAGATCGGCGTCCGTCCGAAGGCCGCCATTGAGGGCGCGGCCATGCCTTCCTCGCTCCCGGGCCCGGTCCTGCGATAGATCAGCGCCTCGGCCACATGGATGCGGCGCACCCCTTCGGCCTGGTCCAGGTCAGCGATGGTGCGGGCCAGACGCAGAGTGCGGGTCCAGCCGCGGGCGGTCAGCCGGCCGGCCTCCGCGGCGCGGCTCATCAGGGCGCGGGCCGCATCATCAAGGGCCAATGCCTTGTCGAGGAAGTCGCCTTCGGCCCGGGCGTTGATCGCCGGGGCGCCCTCCCCCGCCGCCTGGGCCCGCTCGGTCTGCATGGCGCGGGCCGCCGCCACCCGGGCGGCGGCTTCGGCGGTGCCCTCGATCGGCGGCGGCAGGGCCAGGTCGGCGGCGGTGACCGGCGGCACGTCCACCGACAGGTCAATCCGGTCGAGCAGCGGACCGGAGACCCGCCCCTGATAGTCCCGCTGGCAACGCGGAGCCTTGCCGCAGGCGCCCTTGCCAGCGCCGCCGTGTCCGCAACGGCAGGGATTCATCGCCGCGACAAGCTGGACCTGCGCCGGATAGCGGATGTGGAAATTGGCCCGGGCGACCATCACCTCGCCGGTCTCCAGCGGCTGGCGCAGGCTATCGAGCGCCTGGACCCCGAACTCCGGCAGTTCGTCGAGGAACAACACTCCATTGTGGGCCAACGACACCTCGCCCGGCTTGGCCTTGATGCCGCCGCCGGTCAGGGCCGCCATGCTGGCGGAATGGTGGGGGCTGCGGAAAGGCCGGTCGCGGGTCAGGGTCCCCTTGGCGATCAGCCCGGCCACCGAATGGACCATACTGGTCTCCAGCAGCTCCCCGGCGGTCAGCGGCGGCAACAGCCCGGGCAGCCTCTGGGCCAGCATCGACTTGCCGGACCCCGGCGGGCCGCAGAACAGCAGGTTGTGGCCGCCCGCCGCGGCGATCTCCAGCGCCCGCTTGGCCTGTTCCTGGCCGCGTACGTCGCGCAAGTCGGGGCCTCCGGTCGTCTGGACCACCGGGCCCGGCGTCGGCGCCCCCATGATCTGGGTTCCACGGAAGTGATTGATCAGGCTGATCAGCGACCGCGGCGCCAGAAGCCGGGTCTCTCCGGCCCAGGCCGCTTCCGGCCCGCAGGCCTCCGGCACGATCAGGCCCAGATCCATGGCTCCGGCGGCGATAGCGGCGGGCAGGGCGCCGGCCACGGGCGAGATGGAGCCATCCAGCGAAAGCTCGCCGATCGCCGCCCAGCCGTTGAGCGCATCAAGGGGAATCACGCCCATCGCCCCCATGACCGCAAGGGCGATCGGAAGGTCGTAGTGACTCCCCTCCTTGGGAAGGTCAGCCGGAGCAAGGTTGACCACCACCCGTTGGCCGGGCATCGCCAGTCCAAGGCCCGTAAAGGCGCCGCGCACCCGCTCGCGGCTCTCGGCCACGGCCTTGTCGCCCAGGCCGACGACGACGAAATGATGCTCGCCCCCGGTCAGCTGCACCTCGACATCGACCCGGCGCGCCTCGACGCCCTGGAACGCCACCGTGACCACTCGAGCGACCATCGATTCCCCACCCGCCTAAGCCCTTGAAGTTCTAAGACTTATCCACAACCCCATCACAACGGGCGGGTCAAATCAAGAACAAAAATGGAACTTCAGGAGAAGATGAATGCAAACAGTCATCTAGTCGTCACATCTTGAAGCGTTGTCCGACGTCGCGCAGGCAACTGGCGTGAACATTCATCTGGCGTTCATCGCCGCGACGGCTCACCCGCCCGCGCGGATCTCCTCGATGCGGTCCCACATGGCCGCTGTCACGTCCGGCCCGCCGAATCGCTTCAGTTGCTGAGCGCCGGTCGGGGAAGTGACGTTGATCTCGGTCAGGTAGTCGCCGATGACGTCGACTCCGACGAACAGCAGGCCGCGCCGCTTCAGCTCCGGTCCGATGATGGCGCAGAGTTCCAGGTCGCGGGCGGTCAGCTCGACCGCCTCGGCCCGGCCGCCACGCGCCAGATTCGACCGGACCTGCCCCGTGGCGGGGATGCGGTTGATGGCCCCGGCCGGCTGGCCGTCGATCAGCAGGATGCGCTTGTCGCCCTTGCTCACCGCCGGGATGAAGGCCTGGGCGATCACCGGATCGCGGCCGATCATGGCGTGCAGCTCCAACAGGGCGTCGAGATTGGGATCGCCCTTGAGCAGCCGGATGACGCCGGAGCCGCCGCCGCCGTAGAGGGGTTTCAGCACGATGTCGCCGTGCTTTTCCTGGAAGTCGTGGATGGCCTCGACATCGCCGCTGATCAGGGTCGGTGGCTGCACCCCGGGAAACTCGGTGACGAAGATCTTCTCCGGCGCGTTGCGCACCTCGGTCGGGTTGTTGACCACCAGCGTCCTGGGGTGGACTGCGTCGAGGAAATGGGTGGCGGTGATATAGGCCATGTCGAACGGCGGATCCTGGCGCATCAGCACCACGTCGATGTCGTCGGCCAGATCGAGGGTCTCATAGGGCTGGGCGGTGACATGATTGCCCTTTTCCGGCCGGATGACCACCGACTGGGCCCGGGCCCGCACCCGGCCGTTCTCCAGCGACAGGTGCTGGGGCGAATAGACCCAGAGCCTGTGGCCCCGCTCCTGGGCGTTCAGCATCATCAGGAAGCTGGTGTCGGTATCGATGTTGACCCCGTGGATGGGGTCCATCTGGACGGCGACGCGCAGGGACATGGCAGCTCCGGAAATGACGTGCCGCTAACTTGAGGGGCCCGGCTCTGTAGCGGAAGAGGGTGGGCCAAAGAAACCCTCCCCGCTCCCCCGACCGTCCGGCCTAGTTCAGCTGCAGCCTGACCCGTTCACGCGCCGCCCTCGCCGCGATCGCCGCGCCGCCATCCAGTATCTGGGCCTTGCCCAACGCCTCCAACGCGCCGGCCAGGGCGCCCTGGCCTTCACGGGCGCGGGCGACGTCGAGCCACGGACGGTGATCCGCCGGGTTGAGCAGGGCCCGGCGCAGGGCCGAGCGTTCGGCGCTGGGCCAGTCTCCCGCCTGCTGGGCGCGAGCGAAGATGTTGTTCTGCAGCCGGATCAGCACGGCGCGGTCGCTGACCGGGGCCATCAGCGCCTCCAGACGGCCGGCCACATCGGGGGTGAGGCCGGCGCGCAGGGCCCGGCGGCTGAGTTCGGAGGGCAGAACGATCCGCCCTTCGCTGAAGGGGTCCAGGGCCATCGGCCCGTCCCGGGTCTCGATGCGGAGCAGGAAGTGGCCGGGAAAGTCGACGCCGCTGACCTGTAGGCCACAGCCCCGGGCGGCGTGGATATAGAGCACCCCCAGCATCACCGGCAGGCCCTTGCGACGCTCGGCCAGGGCGATCAGGTCAGCATTGTCGGGGTGGTCGTAGGTCAGCAGATCGCCTTCCAGTCTCAGGTCGCCGGCCATAGCCTCGGCGATGGCCTCCTCAGGGCTTTCCTTGTCCAGACGGGCCGCCAGCCGTTCCACCGCGTCGCGACCGAGCTGCCAGGCGGCGCCCGGATCGCGGTCGGGGTCCTCGTGCACCGCGCAGGCGAGGGTCGCCTCGAACAGGGGAAAGGCGGCGTCGGCGGCCTGGCCGGCCGTCGTCAGAACCTGCAGAGCGTCGTCCCGCGTCATCCTGTGGTTAATAGCCGTCCGGCCATGCGTCGGGAATATGACGTGGCCATCTTCCCGGGGAAATGATCAGCAGGTCGAGGCGGATGGCATGGTCCTTCAGGGACGGACGGCCGGCGGCGACCTGGGTCCCGGCGCGGCGCAAACGCTGGCGTTGTTCGGGTTTCACCGCCTCCAGAGCGGCCAGTTCGGTGGTCCGGCTCTTGACCTCGACCACCGCCAGGATGCGCCCCTTGACCGCCAGAAGATCGATCTCTCCCTGCCGGGTTTTCAGGCGAAAGCCGAGGATCCGGTAGCCGCGCAGCATCAGGGCGATGGCCGCCAGCACCTCGGCCCGCCGACCCGACCGCCGCGCCGAGCCGCCCCGGACACGCCGCGCTTCAGTCACGGCCGTCCTTCATCGCCAGGGCCCGACGGTAGAGATCGCGGCGGTTGATCCCCAGGCTCTTGGCCACTTCCGACGCGGCCTCGCCGGGCGGTAGGCGGGTCAGGGCCTCGGCCAGGGCGGATTCGGCGTCGGCCTCGGTGGCTGCCTCCGCCTCCCCCGGCGCGACCAGGATGACGATCTCGCCCCTGGGATCGTCCAGAGCCGGATCGGCGGCCAGCGCCGACAGCCGGCCGCGAACGCAGGTCTCGTGAAGCTTGGTCAGTTCGCGGGCCACCGCCGCCTCGCGGTCGCCGAACACCTGCGCCATGTCGGCCAGGGAGGCGGACAGCCGCGAGCCGCCCTCGAAGAAGATCAGGGTGGCGCGGATATTGGCCATCTCGGCCAGGAAGGTCTTGCGGGCCGCACTCTTGGGCGGCGGAAAGCCGGCAAACAGGAAGCGGTCTGTGGGCAGGCCGGCCAGGGTCAGGGCCGCCAGCGCCGCCGAGGGACCAGGAATGGGGATGACGGGGTGGCCGGCGGCGATGGCCTCTCGCGCCAGCCGGTAGCCGGGATCGCTGACCAGCGGCGTGCCGGCGTCGCTGACCAGGGCGACCCGGCCGCCTTCGGCCAGCACAGCCAGGGCCTTGGGCCCTGTGCGGGCTGCCGCGTGCTCGTCATAGCGCTGCATCGGCTTGGACAGCTGGTAGGCGGTCAGCAGCTTGGCGGTGACGCGGGTGTCCTCGGCCAGGACCAGGTCGCAACCGTTCAGAACGTCCAGGGCGCGAAGCGTGATGTCGCGCAGGTTCCCGATGGGCGTCGCCACCAGATACAGGCCGGGCGCCAGCGGAACATCCGAAAGCGGCGGCGGCGGCGGGCGTTTGGACACGAATCCCCTTTCGGGCGTTAGGGCGAGGCCAGAGCGCCTTGCCGCCCGGCTCCCGTCAAGGGATAGAAGCAAACCGCCGAAGGCTCCGAAGGATCGCCCCGTGAACAAATTCATCCTCTGGATCGGGCTGATTGCCGTTGTCGTGGCGGCGGGATTCGGCGCCTGGTGGTGGTTCGTCGCCCGCTGGGAGCCGCAGACGATCACCAGGAACCAGGCTGAGATCACCAGGATCCTGGAGTCGGCCGGCTATGTGTCGCCCAAGCTGTCCGGCCCCAAGCTCTACATGATCGGCTTCCGTAGCTGCCCCGACTGTATCCGGCTGAAGACCGAGGCCTTCCCCGCCATGCACGCCGCCGGGGTCGACACCCGGGTGATCGAGGTGGCCCGCGCCGACGTCAACGGCGTGCCCAAGTCCACCGCCGTGGAGCGGGCGACGGTCGCCGAGCTGTGGATCAACCGCGACTGGAGCCTGTCGGAGCGTTGGGAGCAGGCGCCGATCGACGCCTGGACCGCCCCAGGCATCCCGGCCGCCGATGGCGACATGGCCCGTACGGCGGTGATCGAGATCGGCCGCAAGATGGTCGCCGACCTGCGGCCCCTGCTGGCGGCCAATGGGGTCAAGGTCAGCGAAAAGGGCATCCGCTATCCGACCCTGATCTGGTGGACCAAGGACGGCGAGATGCGCGCCTGCGCTTGCGAAGAGCGGCAGACCTACCGATTCGTGAAGAAGGACCTGGGCGTTTAGAGGGGGACTGATCACTTCGGTTGGGAGCGCAGTCCGATCGGGATTGCCGGGCGGTTTCAGAATTCCTCCCAGCCCTCCTGTCGCCGCATGGCCCCGCCGGATGACGACCCGGCGACCGCAAGCCTTCGGGCCTGGCGCGGCGGCGGCGGTCTGTCGACAGCGGCCGGCCGAACGCTGGGGCTGCCCTGGCTCCCGGTGGACGCCGAGACCTTGAAACGTCCGACCAGCTTGGCCAGATCGTCCGCCTCGTTGCGTAGCGACTGGGTCGCGGCGGTCGCCTGCTCGACCATGGCGGCATTCTGCTGAGTGACCTGGTCCATCTGATTGACCGCGACATTCACCTCCGCGAGCCCCGTCGACTGTTCGTGAGCCGAGACGGCGAAGTCCCGCACCAGGCCGTCTATCGATCCGACGCTGAGGACGATCCGCTCCAGCGCCTCTCCCGTCTGGCCCACCAGGCGCACGCCGTCCAGGACCCGGCCCGACGATGCGCCGATCAGCCCCTTGATCTCCTTGGCCGCATCCGCCGAGCGTTGCGCCAGGGCGCGAACCTCCTGCGCCACCACCGCGAAACCACGACCCGCTTCCCCGGCGCGCGCGGCCTCGACGCCGGCATTCAGCGCCAGCAGGTTGGTTTGGAAGGAAATCTCGTCGATCACCCCGATGATCTGGGTGATCTGGCTGGAGGACCGTTCGATTTCGCCCATCGCGGTCACGGCCTCGCGGACGATCCGTCCCGACTGATGCGCCTCATCGCGCGTGGTCGACACCAGGGCGGCCGCTTTGGCGGCGCCATCAGCCGAACGGGTGACCGTCACTGTGATCTGATCAAGCGCCGCCGCAGTCTGTTCCAGGCTCGCAGCCTGTTGTTCGGTTCTGCGTGACAGGTCGTCCGAGGCCTGGGCGATCTGGTGGGTTCCGGTCGAGAAGCTCTCGACCACACGAGACACCGAAGTGAGTGTTTCCTGAAGAACGTCCAGGGCGCGGTTGTAGTCTTCCTGAAGTTTGCGATAGCCGGCCGGCAGGTCGTTCAGCCGGACGGTCACGTCCGCCTCCGCCAGTCTCGACAGGGCGCCGGCCACGGCCTCGACAACCGCCTTCTGTTCGTCAGCCGCGCGAAGACGCTCTTCTTCCACCCGTCCCCGCGCCTCGGAAGCGGCCTTCTCAAGGTCCAGGCGCTGGATTTCCGCCTCGACCAGGGCAAGCGCATTCTGGCGGAACACCTGCACCGCCTTGGCCATGTCGCCGATCTCGTCGCCGCGGTTAAGGAAGGGGGTGGCCACGGCGAGATCGCCGCCCGACAGCCGGAGCATATAGTCCTTCATGCCCGCCATCGGCCGGATCACACGAATTTGGGTGACGATCAGGTTGCCGAGGACCAGCAGCACCATCAGGCCGGCCATCAGGCTCACCGCCCACACTGTCTGCATGACCCCGGCGCGGGCGGTGGCCTCGGTCGCCAACGCCGCCCTGGCCGCCACGGGAATCAGTTCGTCAACCGCGGCCCGCTGGCCGCCATAGGCCTGTTTGAGCGACTGCCGGGCAGCTTCGGCGGCGATGGCGTCGCCGCGGCTCACGGCCGGCAGCAGGTCCTTGAGGGCCACGGTCCAGAACCGGTCCGCCGACGGGGCGATTCGATCCTGGATCAGGGCCCGGACCGCGGGGTCGAGCGGCGCGGTCTTCCAGTAGAGGAGGCGTTCGTTGAAAGCGGTGCGAAGCTCGCCAATCCGCGCCGCGGCCGGCCCCGCCAAGTCCTTCTGGTCGCCGGCCTCCAGCGCCAAGGCATAGGCCTCGATCACATAGAGGGGCGGCGGCAGGATGTCCGCCGTCAGATCCTTGGATGCGATGATACGGTTGTAGGATCCGCCGCCGATCTTCAGGCGATCCAGGTTCAGGCCCGTAATACCAATGATGGCAATAACGGCAGCCAGCAGACCTATGCCCATGGCGCGCGCAAACGACGAAATCTTCATGTCGACCTTTCCGAACGGATCGGAAAGTATCTGAACCAGTCGAGCGAATTATCTCTTAATGCTTGGTAGGGATGGCCGAGCAATTCTCTTTACCCAAATTGGTTCAAGTAAGTACTTCCGGTTAACCTCAAATCGGTGACAAAATTACTTTTGGTTGTTTTCGACCTGCGGAGGCGAACACAACCAGTCCATGCACAAGCGTTCACCTCTTCGCCTGCAACACCGACCGCCGGCGCCGCGGAATGGCATGGGGGTAGCGATCGACGATTGTCGCCTTCGGCCAGCCGGGCTAACCCACGACCGATGCCCCGGTCCGTTCGCACTGCCTATAGAGACCGCCTGACGACGGGCGAGATCCAGCCCGACGCGGCCCAGGAACGGGCGGTCGAGTCCCTCAGCCGGCTGGAGGCCGACCTCGACAACGCCGGCGAGCCCGGCTTTTCCCTGTTCGGACGCAAACCCAAGGGCCAGCGGGGTCTTTACATCTGGGGACCGGTGGGGCGGGGCAAGTCCATGCTGATGGACCTGTTCTTCGACAGCGCCCCGGTGACCAGGAAGCGCCGCATCCACTTCCATGCCTTCATGGCCGAGGTCCACGGCCACATCGACGCCTGGCGCAAGGGCGACCAGGGCGCCCGAAAGCAGCGCTTCGGCCAGGCGAAAGGCGACGATCCCATTGTTCCGACCGCCGAACTGATCGCCGGCGAGGCGCGGCTGCTTTGTTTCGACGAGCTGCAGGTGACCGACATCGCCGACGCGATGATCCTGGGCCGACTGTTCGAGGCCCTGTTCGAACGGGGCGTTACCCTGGTCGCCACCTCCAACCGGCCGCCGGACGACCTCTACAAGGACGGCATCAACCGCCAGCTGTTCCTGCCCTTCATCGCCATGCTGAAGGAGAAGCTGGAGGTGGTGGCCATCAAGGGGCCGGTGGACTTTCGCCTCGATCGCCTGCGCTCGGCCCGCGTCTGGCTGGCTCCGGACGACCCCGACAACCAGCGCAGCTTCGATACCCTGTGGACCGACATGCTGGGCGTTCAGGCCGAGACCGGCGCCACCCTGGAAGTGCTTGGCCGCAAGCTGCACCTGCCGCGGGCCAGCGGCGGCCTGGTCCGCGCCAGCTTCGCCAGCCTGTGCGAGCATGCCCTGGGGCCACAGGACTATCTGGCCCTGGCCGCCCGGTTCCACACCGTCTTCCTGGAAGACATTCCGAAACTGACGCCTGCCCGTCGCGACGCCGCCAAGCGGTTCAACACCCTGGTGGACTCCCTGTATGAAGCGAAGGTCCGACTGGTCGCCCTGGCGGCGGTGAAGCCCCGCGACCTCTATCCCGAAGGCGACGGCTCCTTCGAATTCGAGCGGACAGTCTCCCGCCTGGAAGAGATGCAGTCGACCCGCTGGCTCGAACAGGAACGCGACTGACCCCGCTGCTCTCCCAGGGGCAGACCTGTCGCGATCCGTTCTCAACTTGGCCCCCTGCGTTGACACAAGCGCCGTGGGGGTTAAATCCGGGCCCGTGTCCGACAACGGCTCCCACATTCCGGAACAGCGATGACAGAAGCTCCCTCGAGCGTGCGCGAACGGCCGCGCTCGCCGCACCTGCAGATCTGGCGCTGGCATGTGACCATGCTGACCTCGATTCTCAACCGGGTGACCGGCTGCGGCCTCTACGGGGCGGCGCTGCTCGGCGCCGTCTGGGCGGTGACCCTGGCGGTGGGGCCCGAGGCCTACGCTGCCTACATGGGATTGCTGGGGTCCTTCATCGGCAAGGCGGCGATCTTCCTGATCACCCTGTCGCTGTTCTTCCACCTGGCCAACGGCGTCCGTCACCTGATCTGGGACTTCGCCAAGGGTCTGGACATCCGCTCGGCCAACGCCAGCAGCTGGGCGGTCATCGCCTTTACCGTGGTGGCGACCATCGCCGTCTGGGTCGTCGCCGGCCTGATGGGAGCGCTGTGATGCAGGGCGACAACCAGTTTCGCACCCCCCTCTCCCGCGCCCGCGGCCTGGGCGCCGCCGGCCACGGCGCCGGCCACTGGATCTCCGAGCGGGTCAGCGCCGTCGCCCTGGTCCCCCTGACCCTCTGGCTGGTCTATGCGGTGCTGCGCCTGGCCCCCATGGGCCGCGACGCCGCCATCCTCTGGCTGAGCCAGCCGCTCAATGCCGTGCTGATGGTGCTGACCTTCGCCATCGGCATCTGGCACATGCATTCGGGCCTTCGCGTCGTCCTCGAAGACTATGTCGAGACCATCGGTCTGCGGGCCTTCGCCCTGCTGATCAACCTGTTCGTCTGCGTCATGGCCGGCGGCCTGGCCATCTTCTCCATCCTCAAGATCGCTCTTGGAGGGGCGCTGTAGCTCATGGCGACCTATAAGTTCATTGACCACAGCTACGACGTCGTCGTGGTTGGCGCCGGCGGCAGCGGCCTTCGCGCCGCCCTCGGCTGCGCCGAAGCCGGGCTGAAAACGGCCTGCGTCTCCAAGGTCTTCCCGACCCGCTCCCACACCGTGGCGGCCCAGGGCGGCATCTCCGCCAGCCTCGGCAATATGAGCCCCGACGACTGGCGCTGGCACATGTACGACACCGTCAAGGGGTCGGACTGGCTGGGCGACCAGGACGCCATCGAATACCTGACCCGCAACGCCCCCGCCGCGGTCTATGAGCTGGAGCATTGGGGCGTTCCGTTCAGCCGCACCGAAGAGGGCAAGATCTACCAGCGCGCCTTCGGCGGCATGACCAAGAACTATGGCGAGGGGCCCATCCAGCGGACCTGCGCCGCCGCCGACCGCACCGGTCACGCCATGCTGCACACCATGTACGGCCAGAGCCTGCGCCGGAACGTGGAGTTCTTTATCGAGTATTTCGCCCTCGACCTGATCATGGACGACGGCGTCTGCCGGGGCGTCACCGCCTGGAAACTGGACGACGGCACCCTGCACCGCTTCCAGGCCCAGAAGGTGATCCTGGCCACGGGCGGCTACGGCCGCGCCTATTTCTCGGCGACCAGCGCCCACACCTGCACCGGCGACGGCAACGCCATGGTGCTGCGCGCCGGCCTGCCGCTGCAGGACATGGAGTTCGTGCAGTTCCACCCGACCGGCATCTACGGCGCCGGCTGCCTGATCACCGAAGGCGCCCGGGGCGAGGGCGGCTACCTGACCAACAGCGAGGGCGAGCGGTTCATGGAGCGTTATGCGCCCTCCGTGAAGGACCTGGCCCCGCGCGACATGGTCAGCCGGGCGATGACCATCGAGATCCGTGAAGGCCGCGGCGTGGGTCCGAACAAGGACCACATCTTCCTGCACCTCGATCACCTGGACCCGAAGATCCTGCACGAACGCCTGCCCGGCATCTCGGAGACGGCCAAGATCTTCGCCGGCGTCGATGTCACCAAGGCCCCGATCCCGGTGCTGCCGACCGTCCACTACAACATGGGCGGCATCCCGACCAACTATCACGGCGAGGTCCTGACCCTGAAGGACGGCCAGCCCGACACCCCCGTTCCCGGCTTGATGGCCGTGGGCGAGGCAGCCTGCGTCTCGGTCCACGGGGCCAACCGCCTGGGCTCCAACAGCCTGATCGACCTGGTGGTCTTCGGCCGGGCCGTCGGCCTGCGCTGCGCCGACACCCTGAAGGCCGGGGCGACCCAGCCGGAAATGAAGGACGCCTTCACCGACGGCCATCTGGCGCGGCTGGACAGGTTCCGCAACGCCAACGGCTCGACCCCGACCTCCGAGCTGCGGCTGGACATGCAGAAGGCCATGCAGGAGGACGCCGCCGTCTTCCGCACCGGCGAGACCCTGGAATCGGGCGTCGCCCGCGTCGCCAAGGTCATCGCCGGCCGGGCCGACATCAAGGTCACCGACCGGGGCATGGTCTGGAACAGCGACCTGATGGAGACCCTGGAGTTCGACAATCTGGTCGGCCAGGCCGCCGTCACCGTCGGCGGGGCGCTGAACCGCCCCGAGAGCCGCGGCGCCCACGCCCGCGAGGACTTCCCGGACCGCCACGACGACACCTGGATGAAGCACACCCTGGCCTGGTTCGACGACGCCACCGGCGCTGTCACCTTCGATTACCGGCCGGTCCACAGCTACACCATGACCAACGAGATCGCCTACATCCCGCCGAAAGCCCGGGTGTATTGATGGCCCTTACCGGCGGCTGTTTCTGCGGATTCCTGCGCTACGAGGCCTCCGGGACCCCGTTCGACGAGACCCTGTGTCACTGCACCATGTGCCGGGGCACGACCGGAGCGCCGGCCGTGGCCTGGTTCACGGTGCGCCCGCGCGACTTCAAGTTCACCGAGGGCAAGCCGACGAAGTTCGCCTCGTCGGAAGAGGGCACCCGCAGCTTCTGTCCGCAGTGCGGCACCCAGGTCGTCTTCCAGAGCACCAGGACGGCGGGCGAGCTGGATGTCTCGACCTCCAGCCTGGACGAGCCGGACGCCTGCCCGCCCAAGGACCAGACCTTCACCGCCAGCCGCGTGCGGTGGATGGACGATCTGCCCAGCCTGACCAGCTTCCCCCGCACCCGCGCCGAGGGCCGGCCTTGACCGCCTTCGTTCGCGCCCACGCCCCCGCCATCCGTCTTGCCCGCATGCCCAAGGATCCCGCCTGATGGTCCAGCTCACGCTCCCGAAGAACTCCCGCGTCGGCAAGGGCCGGCACTATGCCGCCCCGGCGGGCGCCAAGCGGGTGAAGACCTTCAAGATCTACCGCTATGACCCCGAGGGGCTCGAGAACCCGCGCTGGGACACTTATGACGTCGACGTCGACGCTTGCGGCCCGATGCTTCTCGATGTTCTGATCCACATCAAGAACAACGTCGACGCGACCCTGACCTTCCGCCGGTCCTGTCGCGAAGGCGTCTGCGGCAGCTGCTCGATGAACATCGGCGGCCGCAACACCCTGGCCTGCACCCACGGCTGGGAAGAGGTCCCCGGCAAGGAAATCACCATCAGCCCGCTGCCCAGCATGCCGGTGGTCAAGGACCTGGTCCCCGACCTGACCATGTTCTACGCCCAGTACGCCTCGATCGAGCCCTGGCTGCACACCGAAACCCCGATGCCGCAGAAGGAATGGCGCCAGTCCCCCGAGGACCGCGCCAAGCTGGACGGCCTGTATGAGTGCATCCTCTGCGCCTGCTGCACGACCAGCTGCCCCAGCTACTGGTGGAACGGCGAGAAGTACCTGGGGCCGGCCACCCTGCTACAGTCCTACCGCTGGCTGATCGACAGCCGCGATGAGGCGACCGGCGAGCGTCTGGACGCCCTGGAAGACCCCTTCAAGCTCTACCGCTGCCACACCATCATGAACTGCGCCCAGGTCTGCCCCAAGGGCCTGAACCCGGCCCTGGCCATCGCCGAGGTCAAGAAGATGCTGGCTGAGCGGGTGGTCTGACTCGAGCGTCCAGCGCGTCCGGAGCGTCAACCGCTCACACTTAGCCCTGACGCACTCTAGGCGAGTTTGACGCCGAATTCGACGAAGTGGCGGAAGTCGCTGTCCAGCGCAATCAGCGGGACGTCAGCGTCTATGCAGGACTGCGCGATCAGAGCATCCATGGTTCGCGCCTTCAGCTTGCGTTGTCTCAGCGTCCGCCTCGCCCGGCCGGCGCGGTCCCAATAGCCGTCCGCGACGGGCAGCATCGGCACTTCGCCGAGGATCTGCTCCAGCAGGCTCTCTGGCTCCCCGGTGCGGAGTTCGGTCACCACGGGCGGGGGAAGGATCAGGGTCTGCTCGAGCAGAGACTGATGAAGCAGATCCATCAGCGGCCCGGTGTCGCCGTTCATTTAGCCGATGACGCTGGAGGTGTCGGCCGCGATCAACGGTTGCCCTTGGCGTCGTGGTCCTTGTCCTCACGCGAGGCGTCGATATCGACGTCTGTTCGGACCTTGCCGCGCATCTCCAGCATACCCTTGTAAAATCGCTGATGGGCGATCTTCTGAAGACCGATCCTCAAGGTTTCCGAAATCCCCACACCCGTTTCTTCCTGCGCCGACGCCAGAAGGCCGGCGGGAACAAAAGCGGTGATCTTCTTCATCTCGGTCATTGCGCGACCATGCCATAACTTCAATATGGCGCTAAATGCTGGCATTTCGGGGCCGGCCCGTCCCGCCGCGAGCACGCCCCTGGAACGTCGCGAGGCGGCCAAACAATCCCGCGCCAACTCGCGACCGGTTCTCCATCACCTCTGCATGGGGCCGTGCGCATCCTCCCCCACCTTTGAGGGAGGAACCACCATGACCGAGACACCGACCCTGACCGCGCGGCTGCCCGCGCGGTCGATGGGGCTGAAGCTGCTGCTGGTTTGCGCTCTTGGGCTGGTGATGAGCCTGACGGCCCTGTTCGTCTTCCTGCTGCTCTATGACCGGACGAACCGAGCGGAGCAGGTGTCCAAGGAGGTCGGCCAGCTGGTCGGCGGGCCGCAGACCTTCCTGGGGCCGGTTCTGGCCGTGCCCTATCTGGCGCCGGCCGAGAAGAAGGGCGATCCGCCGCAGCGGGGCGTCTATGTGGTCTTTCCCATCACAGGCCAGGCCAATGCCGCCAGCCGCTCGGAAGTGCGTCTGCGCTCGCTGTTCAAGGTGCCGGTGTGGAAGGCGGACCTGGATCTGACCTCCAGCTTCGATCTGGCCAAGGTCGGTTCCCTGGCCCCGCCGGACTATCAGCTGGACTGGAACCGCTCCGAGTTCCTGGTCGGGGTGTCGGACGCGCGGGGCGCCCGGTCGGACGCCAGCCTCACCCTGGCCGGAAAGCGCCTGTCCCTCGCCCCGGCGGTGCTGGCTGATTCGACTTCGGGGACCGGCGACGGCGGCTCGGTGAAGCTGTTCGGGGTGCGGGTCGGCGATCCGCGCCTGTTGGGCCAGACCTTCCAGGCCCGGGCGGACCTGAAGTTCTCCGGCGCCCAGCGGCTGGCCGTCCTGCCCTGGGCCAAGACCACCACCTTCAGCGCCAAGGGCGACTGGCCCCATCCCAGTTTCGACGGCGGCTTCCTGCCGGCGACGCGGACCATCACCGACCACGGCTTCGACGCCCGCTGGAGCGTGCCCTTCATCGCCCGAGGTGTGCCGGAAGAGGGCGACATCAGCCTGATCGGCCGGCTGTCCGACGGAGCGCTGGGCGTCTCCTTCGTCGAACTGACCAATCCCTATCAGTCGGTGGGCCGGTCGCTGAAGTATGCGCCGATGTTCATGGGCCTGGTCTTCCTGGCCTTCTTCATCTTCGAGTCGACCACCAAACGGCGGGTCCACCCGGCGCAGTATGTGCTGATCGGCTTCGCCCAGATCGTCTTCTACCTGCTGCTGCTGTCGATCGCCGAACGGACCGGGTTCGACGGGGCCTTCCTGATCGCGGCGGGGGCGACGGTCTTGCTGATCTCGGCCTATGCCGGCTGGGTGTTCGAGAGCCGCAGGCAGGGACTGATCGCCTTCGCCGGCTTCTCGGTCCTTTATGGCCTGATCTACGGCCTGATGCGGCTTGAGGACCTGGCCCTGCTGATCGGGGCCCTGGCCAGCTTTGCGGCGATTGCGGCGGTGATGTTCTTCACCCGGCGGGTCGACTGGTACGGCGGGTCGGCGACGGCCCAGCCAACCGCCCAGAGCTAACGTCGACGGCGATCCCCCACTCTCCTAAGAGTGGGGGATGAGCCGTCCGCCGATCAGAATCAGTCTTGGGTTCGTGCTGGCGGTCGCCCTGCTCTGGGGCCTGGCCGAGGCCTCGCTGTTCTTCGTCGTGCCCGATGTGCTGATCAGCTATGTGGCCATGACCCGGGGTGGGAAGGCCGGGGCCTGGGCCTGTCTGTTCGCCGCCCTGGGCGCGGCCCTCGGCGGGGCGGCCATCTGGCTATGGAGCGCAATCGCCCCGGTGTCGGCCCATGCCGCCGTCGCCGCCGTGCCGGCCATCTCCGAAAGGATGATCGCCGACGCCGAGGTCGACATGACCCGCGAGGGTTGGCTGATGGCCAGCCTGAAGGGGCCGCTGACCAGCACGCCCTACAAGGTCTATGCCCTGTTGGCGCCCCGCCATGAGGTCCCGCTGGTCGCCTTCGCCCCCGCCGCCTTACCTGTGCGACTGCCCCGCTTCCTCTTGGTCGCCGCCGCCTTCGCCCTGATCGGAGGTGTGCTGCGGCAAAGGATTCCGCGCCTATGGCTGATAGGCGGCTTCACTGTCGGATGGGTTCTGTTCTATGGCTGGTTCTGGCTGACCCATCCGGGTTAGACAGGGGTCTGCGCAAAGGTGACGCCGCCGTCACTTCTGTGCGAATAAACAGTCGGGAGGGCCGCTTGGCCGATCTTGAGTCGCGGATAGTGATCATCGGCGCGGGCCATGCGGGTGGCTCGGCGGCCGCATTTCTGCGCCAGTATGGCCACACCGGTCCCATCGTGCTGATTGGCGACGAACCGCTGGTTCCCTATCAGCGCCCGCCGCTGAGCAAAGCCTGGCTGAAGGGTGAGGCCGACGCCGACAGCCTCTCGCTCAAGCCCGCCAGCTGGTACGAGGAACACGACTGCCGGCTGATCCTGGGAACCACGGCGGTGTCGATGAACCGGGGCGATCAGACCGTCAGCCTCTCCAATGGCGCGGTTCTGCCTTACGACTATCTGGTCATCGCCACGGGCGCGCGGGCGCGGATCCTGCCGCTGCCGGGCGCGGAGCTTACCGGGGTCATGGCCCTGCGCACGGCGGCCGACGCCGAGGTGCTGAAGCACGCCCTGGGTCCCGGCAAGCGGCTGGCCGTGGTCGGCGGCGGCTATGTGGGCCTGGAGGCGGCGGCTTCGGCCCGCGCCCTGGGGGCCGAAGCGGTGGTCATCGAGCGGGAAGAGCGGGTTCTGGCCCGGGTCGCCTGTCCCGAGCTGTCGAGCTTCTTCACCCGCTACCATTCGGCCAAAGGGGTCTCGTTCGAACTGTCGGCCGGAGTCGAGGGCTTCGCCGGTCAGGGAGGCAAGGTCACCGGGGTGAAGCTGGCCGATGGCCGCACCCTGACCTGCGACATCGCCCTGGTCGGGGTGGGGGCGATCCCCAACGACGAGATCGCCGTCGAGGCGGGCCTGGACTGCGTCAACGGGGTGGTGGTCGATCTGGAGGCCCGGACGGCCGACCCGCACGTCTTCGCCATCGGCGATGTCACCCACAGGCCCCTGCCCCACTACGACCGGATGTTCCGGCTGGAAAGCGTGCCCAACGCCCTGGAACAGGCCAAGCAGGTCGCCAGCGCCATCACTGGCCGCGCCGGGCCGGCGCCGGAGGTGCCGTGGTTCTGGTCGGACCAGTATGACCTGAAGCTGCAGATCGCGGGCATCCCGTTCGAGGCCGACCGGGTGCTGGTGCGGGGCGACCCGGCCACGGCCAAGTTCGCGGTCTTTCACCTGAAGGGCGAGCAGGTCCAGGCCGTGGAAGCGGTCAACGCCCCGCCCGAGTTCATGATGGGCAAGATTCTCATCGCCAACCGCAAGCCCGTCTCGCTGGAGAGGCTTGCAGACCCGTCGATTTCCATGAAAGAGGTCGCCGCTTAAAGAGCGGGCCCAGAAGAAAAGGTCCAAGGGGAACGTATGGCCAAGGTCACCTATATCGAGCACGACGGAACCGAGCATGCCGTCGAGGTGAAAACCGGCATGTCCGTGATGGAAGGCGCCATCAAGAACAACGTCCCCGGCATCGACGCCGACTGTGGCGGGGCCTGCGCCTGCGCCACCTGCCACGTCTATGTGGACGCGGCCTGGACCGACAGGACCGGCGAGAAGTCGGCCATGGAGGAGTCGATGCTCGACTTCGCCGAGAACGTCGAGGAGACCAGCCGGCTGTCCTGTCAGATCAAGGTCAGCGACGCCCTCGACGGCCTGATCGTCCGGATGCCGGAAAGCCAGCACTAAGGCTTCAGCGGATATCCTCCGCCACCAGCCCGACCTTGTCGTAGCCGTTGTCCTGCAGGGTGTTCATGACCGCCATGAACCGCTCGTAGGGCACCGCGCCATCGGCCCGGACATAGACCCGCTGGGCCTGGTAGGCGCCGGAGACGCCCTTGCGCGCCATCTCGGCCGGCAGGTCGGCGGCCAGGGCCGTCAGGCTGGTGGGATGATCGGCGATGAACAGGTCGCCGGACTTCTGGATCGAGATGAAGGTCGGTTCGGCCTTGGGCGGGGCGCCGCTGTCGGCCGGCGGCAGATCGACGGCGATGGACACCGTGGCCAGGGGCGCGGCGACCATGAAGATGATCAGCAGGACCAGCATCACATCGACGAAGGGGGTGACGTTGATCTCGGCGTTCTGGTCGATCCGGAACCGGCCGGCGCCGGCTCCGCTGAGTTTGGCGGCCATGTTGCATCCTCCCAAAGACCTCGGCTCTGACGGCCGACATGGGATTATGCGCGTAATATTTTAAACTTGTAAATAGCCTAAAGGCCCAGCTCCCGCTGGCCGCTGTCGATCTCGGCGGCTTCCGGCAGGTGGCAGGTGAAGACCGCGCCGTGGCCGGGCTCGCTTTCCAGGGCCACCCAGCCGCCGTGCAGCTCGACCAGGCATTTGACCAGGGCGAGCCCGAGGCCAGGTCCGCCCCGGTCGCGGCCGACGAAGCGGTCGAAGATGTGGGCCTGGACGTGGAAGGGGATGCCGCGGCCGGTGTCGGTGACGCTGAGCCGGACCTCGCCCAGCGCGCGGCGGGCGGTCAGGGTGACCGAGCCGCCGGGCGGGGTCTGACGGACGCCGTTTTCGACGAGATGGTCGAGCACCTGGCCGAACCGCCTGGGATCTCCGCGGATCAGCCCGACCTGGTCATCGCAGTCGACGATGAGGTCGACCTGGCCGGACTCAGCCTGGCGCGACCAGCGTTCGGCGGTTTCGCTGAGCAGGTCGCAGACCCGGACGTCAGCCACCTCCAGCGCCATCTCGCCGGCGTCGATGGCGGCGATGTCGAGCACGTCGTCGATCGAGCGGCCCAGCTGGGTCGCCGCCGAACGGACCGCCGACAGGTGGCCCCGGGCGCGGTCGGGCAGGGCCTCGCCCATCCGCTCCAGCAGCTCGGAATAGCCGATGATGGTCGTCAGGGGGGTACGCAGTTCGTAGGAGACGTTGCCGACGAACTCCCGCTTCAGGCTCTGGGCCTCGGCCAGGGCCGCCTCCCGGTCAGCCAGGGCACTCTCAAGGCGGCGGGTGTCGGTGACATCGGCGAAGGCGATCAGGGTGGCGCCGTCCGGCAGGGGGCGGGACTGCCAGGCGACGATGCGGCTGTCGCTGGTGCGCACCTCGCCCGAGGCCGGGGCGCGGGATTTCGGGTCGGGGTCGGCGATCCGGCCCTTCAGCTCGGTCCAGAAGACCTGGTCGTGCAGGCGCGGCAGGCAGCGCTCGACCACCCCTTCGAAGTCCACCGAACCGGCGAGATCGGTGGCCGGGATGTTCCAGAAGCCGGCGAAGGCCTCGTTGTGAAGGCGCAGTCGGCCGTCGGCCCCGAACACGGCGACGGCGTCATTCAGCTTGTCGAGGGTCGCCTGCTGGACCTGGATGAAGGCGTTGTAGCGGGCTTTAAGCTGCAGCTCGTCGGTGATGTCGCTGAACAGCAGCAGCACCCCGCCCAGGGGGTGGGGCTGGTGGACGACCCGCAGGGTGCGGCCGTCGGGCAGGCTCCACAGATCGTCCGGCTGGGGGCCGATCGCCTCGTAGCGGGCCAGTTCGGCGGCCTTCCAGCCGGCGTAGTCGGCGGTTTCCGGCAGGCGGCGGCGCTGGCGCAGCCGGTCAAGGATCTCGCCGTGCGAGGGGCTGTCGGCCAGCCAGGCCGGCTCCAGGCTCCACAACTGGGCGAAGGCGGTGTTGTGGAAGGCCAGGCTGCGGTCGCGGCTGAAGATGGCCACGGCCTCGGCGATATGGTTCAGGGTCTCGTCATGGGCCGCCACATGGCGTTTCAGCGCCTCGCGGATGTCCTCGGCCTCGGTCAGGTCGCGGGCGCTGAGGGCCACGTCGCCGCCCTCCAGGGGCATGGCCCGCACCTTGAAGGCGCGGCGGCGGCCGAGGATGGTGATCCGCTTGACCGTCTCGCGCCGCTCGCCGGCTTCGGCGGCCTCACGGGCCAGGGCGTCGGTCTCCGGATCGAAGGACAGCTTGCGGGCCATAGCGTCGGCCAGGTCGGCGGCCCCGACGGCCTCCAGCCAGAGACTGTTGGCCCATTGCACCGAGCCGTCGGCGGCGGCGATCCAGGCGGGCTCTCCTTGCGCGTCCAGGAAGGCGGCCAGACGGGCGGCGGTGGGCAGGGCGGCCTCGCCGGCGGCAAGCGCGGTGAGGCGCAGCCAGGCCTGGGCCCCGGCGGCCCGGCCCTCGACGGAGATGGCGCCGTGCGGCCCGCGGGCCTCGAAGGCGCAGGCCTCGCCCTTTTCGGTCAGGGCCTTGAGCCGGCGGGCATGATCGGCGTCGGCCGCGATCATGGCGATCAACAGGCCCTCGGCGTCGTCCGGCGCCAGCTCGAAGGCGGCGGCGCAGGCGGCCAGGGCTTCCTCGCCGGAGGCCAGCCGGGGAAGACCGTCGTCGATGACCACCAGGGCGCAGTCGAAGGCCTCCGCCGAGGCGCGGGCGGCCTGGGATCCAGCGGTCAGGCCGTCGATGCGGGACTCCAGGACGGCGGCGCGCGCGTCTCCGGCCCTGCGCTGGGCCACGGCCCACAGGGTTGCACAGACCGCCAGGCAGACCGAACCGGCGGCCGCCGCCAAGATCAGCTCGTATGGGCCCAAAGGCGCGCCCCTCGAATCAACTGTGCCCAACATAGGGCCGGAAGGGTCCTTAGGCGAACTGCGGCTGGCGCCGCCGGGCCCGGGCGGCCATATCTGCCCGCATGATGGACTGGAACGCCGCCCCCGCCCCGTCGCTGGACGATTTCGCCGCCCTGGCCCAGGCCGCCTTCGACG
Organism: Caulobacter sp.; assembly: GCA_044239675.1. GTDB lineage: Bacteria > Pseudomonadota > Alphaproteobacteria > Caulobacterales > Caulobacteraceae > Caulobacter. The sequence continues at coordinate 11,735 of JBIIAX010000027.1, read as the reverse complement.
CCCTGCCCGAACCGTTTCGCGGCCTGGCCGGCGAGGCGGTGATCCGCATCGACGACTTCGCCGACGAAGAGACGCTGAAAGCCCTGGAGATCGAGGACCCCTTCGAGCTGACCGGCCTCTATCACGGCGCCGACCTTGCCCACCGCTCGGTGCTGGACCCGACCACCTTTCCGCCCATGGTCTATCTCTATCGGCGGCCGATCCTCGATGAATGGGCCGAGCGGGGGGACGTGACCCTGGGCGACCTGGTCACCCACGTCCTGGTCCACGAGATCGGCCACCACTTCGGCCTGAGCGACGAGGACATCCACCGGGTGGAGGACGAGGTTTAGCGCCTCGCCGTCGGCAAGGCAGCATCCGTCCCTGAGGTCTGGCCGACGCGATGGCTGGCGCCGGAGAGGTTGCGTCCAAATCGCCGTGCGGCAAGGCGGAATCAGTAGATATCCAGTTTGTCCAAAACCATGGTGATTCCGCTGATTTTGGCGCTGACTCAAAGACTTGCCGAAAATCATGACTGGGGATCGCATGGGTCCCGAATGGGGATCGTCTGGTGTTCGCATGGGTATGGACCGGGCATCCGCTGGGGATCGCATGGGTCCCGAATGGGGATCGTCTGGTGTTCGCATGGGTATGGACCGGGCATCCGCTGGGGATCGCATGGGTCCCGGATGGGGGTTGGCCGGACAGGTCTGGGGATCGCGGGCGGCGGCGGGCATGGGATGCTGGTCCCGGGGGCTATCGAAGCGGATCGCCCATTTTCGCATGGCGGCCGAACGGCGCCTCCGTCATCCCGGGAGCCCGCAGGGCTATCCGGGACCCAGGGGCCAAGCGCAGGGGCGGTTGATACAGCGAGGTCCCGCACCCCTTGGGTCCCGGCTCTCCCCCTGGCTTCGCCAGGGTCCGGCCGGGATGACGGTGGATGTTGTGGGCGGGCCTGAGATAGGTTGGGAGTTAGCCGCCTCGGAGGTTCGAGACCGAATGCTTCAAACGATCATTCACCCAGCAGGCTCCGCGATCTGCTTTGCGATCGCGATGTACGCCTGCCTGAAAGGCAATCTCATCCTGTATAAAATCGTTGCTCTCACCAATCAGGCAACGTCAAACGAGAGTCAAGAGGTGGCATTCTACTGGACCTTCTCCAAATGGGCCAGATTAAATGAGAAATATCGCCTGTATTTTCCTGAAGGTGATTTAGTCAAAAAGCAATTTTTATACCTGTGGGTGATGGGCTTATTTATGGCTGGCGCGGCCGCGTTTCTAATTGCTCCGCGATAGCCTGAAGCGCATCGGTTGCGCCGCCGATTGCGCGAACAAGGCGCCAAGCCCTCAAGCCGAGAACGAATCGGCTACAGTCCCGCCCCATGAGCCAGCTGTTCGATATCGCCGCCCTGACTGAAGGCATGCCCGAGGCCCGTGTGATGCGGGGGGAGAATTATTTCGGACATGGGTGGGTGGGGCTGGTGGACTACCGGCCGCCGTCCCTGACCGCCCATGTGATGGGCGAGCGGGGGATCGCCTATGTGGTGGAGATGGGGCGGGCCGACGGCAGCGACGCGCGGTGCGGCTGTCCGGACTTTTCCGAGAGCGGGTTGCGCTGCAAGCACATTGTGGCCACGGCGCTGAAGGCCAATGCGGCGGACGACGAGGAGCTGAAGGCGGCGGCGGCGCGGCTGCCCCGGCTGCTGGACATGCTGGAGGTGGAGGGCCGCGATGACGCCGAGGCCCTGGTCGAGGCGGCGCGGCAGGACCCTGCGCTGTTGAAGGCGCTGGAGGGGGAGTAGCGGTCCTTCTCCCGACAAGCGGGAGAAGGGTTCTTACAGGCTGACCGCCTGTCCGAAGCGTTCGCCGAGGTAGACGCGACGGACTTCGGGGTCGTCGATGATTTCCTGGGGGGAGCCTTCGAAGAGGACTTCGCCGGCGTGGATGATCGAGGCGCGGTCGATGATGTCCAGGGTCTCGCGGACATTGTGGTCGGTGATCAGGATGCCGATGCCGCGGCCCTTGAGGTAGCCGATGACCTCGCGGATGTCGTTGATCGCCAGGGGGTCGATGCCGGCGAAGGGCTCGTCCAGCAGCATGAAGGCCGGTTCCGACGCCAGAGCCCGGGCGATTTCCACCCGGCGACGCTCGCCGCCCGACAGGGAGATGGCCGGGGCCGCGCGCAGATGGGCGATGTGCAGCTCTTCCAGCAGGTTGCTGGTGGTCCGTTCGGCCTGGGCCTGGTCGGGGACGCGCATCTCGACCACGGCCATGACGTTCTGCTCCACCGTCAGGCCGCGAAAGATCGAGGCCTCCTGCGGCAGGTAGCCGACGCCGAGGCGGGCCCGCTGGTACATCGGCAGGGCGGTGATATCGGCCCCGTCGAGGGTGATGCTGCCATAGTCGACCGGGATCAGGCCGGTGATCATGTAGAAACAGGTGGTCTTGCCGGCGCCGTTGGGCCCCAGCAGGCCGACGACCTCGCCCCGGGCCAGCCGCAGGCTGACGTTCTTGACCACCTGGCGGTCGCCGAACCGCTTGCCGACCTTGTCGACCACCAGGCCGGCGCCAGCGGGCGCGGCGGCGACAGGCGTCGGGACAGGGCTCGCCGCAACGGCGACCGCAGGGGCGACGACGGGCGGCGAGGCCGGACGGGCCGCGACGGGCGTTGCGACCGGCTTGGCGGGCGCGGTTTTCCGGGGCTTCCTCGCCATGGGGCTAGTTGGGCTGGCCGCTGGGGTAGAAGACGCCGCGCACGCGGTTGGCGCTGCCGCGGCCCTTGGTTCCGGCGAACATCCGCGATTCGCCGGTCTTCATGTCGATGATCACCCGCTCGGCCCGGGCGACGTTACGGCCCTGGATGACCACCACGTCGCCGGTCAGGGTAATGGTGTCGGCGGTGGCCAGATAGACGGCGTTGCTGGCCCGCACGGTGCGTTCGGCGGTGACGTAGAAGACCGGCCCCTCGGCGACCAGCTTCTGGATCTCGCCGCAGCCGTCGCCCTTGGTCGCGCTATAGGCGGTCAGGGTGCTGGCGCGAAGCCGGGTCCGGGCCTGCAGGGCCTCGACCTCACCCTTCCAGACGTTGCGGCATTCCTTGGTGAAGGCCTCCGTCTCGTCGGCGGCGATATCGAGCGGGGCGCGGGAGCCCGGCGCGATCTGGGCCTGGGCCGCCCCGGCCATCGCCAGCGCCGCCGCCAGGGCTCCGGCCGCCGCCATGATCTTCAGTCTGAGCATCGTCGGGACGCCTTTCGTCCGGCCGCAGCCGGGGGATTGCCTTGGTCCAGGAGCCCCACGGCCCCCGTTCCCTTGTTTCAGAGCGCGCCGGGGCGTGAACCGCTGGCCCGTGATCCTGGTGCGCTCTACTTCTCGATTCGGGTGCGAACCCGGCCCTTCATCCTGATCCGGCCGGTATCGCGATCCACGTCATAGGACTTCGCCTGCACCTGGCCAAGCGGGCCGTCGCCGACCAGGCCCTGATTGCCGGTGATCTTGCCCGTGCGGGTGTCGACAATGGCGTCATTGGTGGCCACCCTCTGTCCCGCCCCGTCGTCGATCCGCACATCGCCCGACAGACGAAGGATACGGGTGCCCTCGTCATAGATCCCGGTCCTGGCGGTGATTCGCGACGGCGCGACGCCCTCGGCCCCCAGGGTCATGATCGGATCGCTGAGCACCACCTGCTGCATGACGGTGTCGCTGCGCATGGCCTGGCTGGCGCCGATGAGGAAGCTGCGTCCATCCTCCATCCGGCCGAGGAAGCGGGCGCCGACCAGTTTGATGGCGGTCGAGGATTCGCGGGGCTTCTGATGCGACACGGCGATGGAGCTGGCGGTGAAGAAGCCGGCCAGGGCGATGACTAGGCCGCCCATGAGGACGGGAAAGCCGATCCGCATCCCCTTGATGATCGCCGAGCGCCGCCGCCAGCGCGCCATGGGATCGGAACCCATGATGTCCCGGGGGGCGGCGCCGGAGCGCGGGGTGGGAGACGCGGCGGCGGTCATGCCGGTCAACTATGGGCGAAGATATCGACCTCGTCCCAGCCGGCGAGATCGAGGCTGGACCGGGTCGGCAGGAAATCGAAACAGGCCTGGGCCAGGGCGCCGCGGCCCTCGCGCTCAAGCATCATCTCCAGCCTGGCCTTGGCGGCATGCAAATAGAGGACATCGGAGGCGGCGTAGGCCAGCTGTTCCGGGGTCAGGGTGGCGGCGCCCCAGTCGCTGCTCTGCTGGGCCTTGGACAGGTCGACTCCGACCAGTTCCTTGACCACGTCCTTGAGGCCATGGCGGTCGGTATAGGTGCGAGCCAGCTTGCTGCCGATCTTGGTGCACCAGACCGGCCGGGTGACGACCCCCAGGTGGAGCTCGAACATGGCGATGTCGAACCGGCCGAAATGGAAGATCTTGGTCACCGCCGGATCGGTCAGCAGGGCCTTCAGATTGGGGGCGTCGTAGGTGGCGCGGTCCAGCTGCACCATATGGGCGTCGCCGTCGCCGGCAGAGATCTGCACCAGGCAGAGGGGGTCGCGGCGGTAACGCAGGCCGAGGGTCTCGGAATCGATGGCGACGCTGGTCACGCCCTTGAACAGGCCGGCCGGCAGGTCGCCGATATGCAGGTGGTTTGCCAAGCGATGAGGTCTCCTGGCCCGCGTCATAGCACAAAGGCAGATTGGTGCGAGACCGCGCGAGATCAAGCGGGCCGGCCAGCTTCCGTCCACGTGGGAAACGAAAGCTATCGGCCCCGACCGTCCGGGGACGGTCCGTTCAGCGTTGGTAAGTCACTGAAAGAAGGGGTGGTGCCCAGGAGAGGACTCGAACCTCCACGGCCGTTAAGCCACTGGCACCTGAAGCCAGCGCGTCTACCAATTCCGCCACCTGGGCCCGCCTCAATCCGCTAGGATCGTTGCGAAGGCGCGCCTCATACGGCGTCCTTGGAGGGCGGTCAATGGATGAGTTGGCGCAGCCGATTGCGATTGTTCGGGCGCTGGTCTAATCCGGCCCCAACGCGAGGGATAGATAAGCCATGCAGGGTCTGGTCACCGTCTTCGGCGGCACGGGATTCATCGGACGTCAGGTCGTGCGGGCCCTGGCCAGGAAAGGCCTGCGGGTCCGGGTGGCGGCGCGACAGCCGGGGCGCGGCTATCGCATGCGGATGCTGGGCGACGTCGGCCAGATCGAGGTGGTCCAGGCCAACATCCGCGACAAGGCGAGCATCGCCCGGGCGCTGGACGGGGCCGAGGCCTGTATCAACCTGGTCGGGGTGCTGTACGAGGCCGGCCGCCAGCGTTTCCAGAGCGTCCACGCCATGGGCGCGCGCAATGTCGCCGAGGCCGCGCGGGCCGCCGGGGTGACGCGGTTCGTGCAGATCTCCGCCATCGGCGCGGATGCGCAAGGGACGGCGAAATACGCCCGCACCAAGGCCGAGGGCGAGGCGGCGGTGCGGGAGATCTATCCCGAGGCGACGATCATCCGGCCTTCGATCGTCTTCGGTCCCGAGGACAGCTTCTTCAACCGCTTCGGCCAGATGGCCATGCTCAGCCCGGTTCTGCCGCTGATCGGCGGCGGCCATACGAAGCTGCAGCCGATCTATGTCGGCGACCTGGCGGCGGCCATCGCCCAGGCGGCCTCCGATCCGGTCCATGCCGGGGCCACCTATGAGCTGGGCGGGCCGACGGTATACAGCTTCCACGACCTGATGAAGTTCATCCTGGTGGAGACCGGGCGCAAACGCATCCTGCTGCCCCTGCCCTTCCCGCTGGCGTCCCTGCTGGGCGCGGCGGGCGATCTGGCGGCCGCGGTCATCGCCCCGCCGATCACCAGCGACCAGGTGGAGTCGCTGAAAGCCGACAACGTCGCCAGCGGGGCCTTCCCGGGGCTGGAGGCCTTCGGCATCGTCGGCAAGCCGGTGGAGGCCGTGGCGCCGGGCTATCTCTACCGCTACCGCAAGGGCGGCCAGTACGCGCCGACGCCCGAGGGGGCGGTTTGATCCTCCTACGCGCGTAGCGCGGGGGAAGGGGACCGCGCGGGGATACCCGCGTGGTGGAGGGGGCGGCGCCGGCCCCTCCGGTTATGGCGCCTTCTGGCGCGGCTGTTGGCGACGGCGTTTCTGGTGATCTTCAGGGGCCGGCGCTGCCCCCTCCACCGCTTCGCGGTCCCCCTCCCCCGGCCTTTGGCCGGAGGAGGATTTATAGAGACCACTCGACCTGCACGGTCGGATCGGATTCGGTTGGTAGGACCCGCGTCCGCAACTCCGCAAAAGCCTCCGCTCCCAACAGCCGCGATAGCGCCCAGACAGCCGCCCCGCGCACCAGCGGGGACGCGTCCTCCAGCAACCCCTCCGCCACCGGGATCAGGCTGGCGTCCCCACTGTTGCCGACCGCGTAGAGGACGTTGCGGACCAGGCGGTCGCGGCCGATACGTTTGACCGGGCTTTTGCGGAACAGGCTGCGGAATCCCGCGTCGTCGAGGGCGGCCAGGGCGGCCAGGGAGGGCTCATCCAGGTCGTCGCGTGCGTGGAAGGCCGCCTCCCGCGCCACGGCGGCGAACTTGTTCCAGGGACAGACGGCGAGGCAGTCGTCGCAGCCGTAGATGCGGTTGCCCATGGCCGGGCGCAGGGCGGGGGCGACCGGGCCTTCGTGCTCGATGGTCAGGTAGGAGATGCAGCGGCGGGCGTCGATGCGGTAGGGGGCCGGGAAGGCGTTGGTCGGGCAGATGTCGAGGCAGGCGGTGCAGGAGCCGCAGCGGTCGATCTCCGGGGCGTCATGGGCCAGATCGATGCTGGTCAGGACCGAGCCGAGGAACAGCCAGCTGCCCAGGTCCCGCGAGACGAGGTTTGTGTGTTTGCCCTGCCAGCCGAGGCCGCCGCGCTGGGCCAGGGGCTTTTCCATCAGCGGAGCGGTGTCGACGAAGACCTTCACCTCGCCGCCGAATTTGGCCTTCAGCCAGCCGGCCAGGGTCTTTAGCCGGCCCTTGATCAGGCCGTGATAGTCGTCGCCCCGGGCATAGGCGCTGATCAGGCCGTTGGAGCGGCGGGTCAGCCCCTCGAGCGGGTCGCGGTCCGGGCCGTAGTTAAGCCCCAGCACCACGGCGCTGCGGGCCTCCGGCCAGAGGCTGGTGGGGTGGCCGCGCCGCTCCGCCGTCTCCGCCAGCCAGGTCATGGTCCCGTGCAGGCCCTCGGCGACGAACTGGTCCAGCCGCGCCCCGGCCGGCCAGGGATCGGAGGCCGAGGCGAAGCCGCAGACGTCGAAGCCGAGCTTCGCCGCGCGCTGGCGGATCCGCCCCTCAGGCGTCTGGGGCGGCTTTCGGCTCACCGTTTGGCGAACAGGGCCGTCCGCTCCTGCTGAAGCGCGACCCGTCGGTCGGCGAGCGGCTCCAGGTCGTCGAGGGGCCAAGTTTCTGGATCGATCTTGTCGGGATCGGCCAGCAAGTTGTCGGAAATGCGGGTCAGGATGTCGGCTATGGCCGTTTCGACCTTGCCGCTTTCCTCATAGGTGGCCATGGCCCGGCCAATGGCGGTGCGCATCTCGCCCGGTGGCAGTTGCCGGTTCAGTTGGGCGGATAAGGCCTGGGCGCGGGGCCAGGCGAGGGCGGCGGCCTTTCGCGATTCGGCGGCCTTGGCGGCGACCGCGCGGCCGACGGAGGTGGGGTTGGGCGGCTCGCCCGGGTTCAGGCCCGCCTCGAGATACCGCAGTACCTCGATCAGGCCCTCGTCGCTGGCCTTGCCGGCCATGGCGACGGCAACCTGAGGATGGTCGGAAGAGGCGGCGGTGACGATGGCCAGGTCCATCATGGCGATCTCGCTCTGCACCAACAGGCGAATGCCGGAAATCGTCCGGCGCGCCAGGGTCAGCTTGGCCGCTGCATCGCCGGAGGCGGCGCTGGAAAGCAACGGCCGGTTGGCCTCAATCTGGGATTCGGTCTCGCGCAGCAGGTCTCGCGCCAGGCCCGGCATCTGCAGGAATCCCTTGATCTGCCCCCGCGCCACGGGACCGGTGGCCGCGTAGCGGGCTTGAAGCTCGGCCGGCATGGGTTTCAGGTCGGCGGCGACCTGCTTAAGCCGAGCCAGTTCCCTGTCCGCCTGGGCCTGCCAGGCGGCGGCTCTGGCCGCTCCGGTCGCACCGGTGGTTTCCAACTGGACCGCTTCGCCCACCTCATCGATCATCGACAGGCTCAGGTTGGAGGTGTCGGTGATCAGGGTGGAGATGGGCTGGACCCAGGCGACGAGGTCGGCCAGCACCCGCATGGCGTCCGCCTCGCTCTTGACTGAGGGCGGCTGGGCCTTCGGCGCCGGCCGGGCCTGGACCGGGGCGGCCGCCAGAGGGGCGATGAGGAGCACCGCGCAAAGGCAGGTTGTGAAAATTCGCATCGTCCTGGTCCCCCGACCCCTGGCCGCCCTCGCGGCCGTCCCCTAGAAGTCCAAATCGTCGTAGTGCGCCGCCGGGGCCAGGCCCGGCCAGCGGTCGGCCAACAGCGGCCGGAAACACGGTCTGGACTTGACCTTCATGTACCAGGTCCGGGCGGCGGGGAAGTCGGCCCAGGGGACATCGCCGAAATAGTCGATGACCGAGAGGTAGGCCGCGGCGGCGAAGTCGGCGAGCGACAGCCGGCGGCCGGCCAGCCAGTCGCGGTCGCGCAGCAGGCTTTCCATGATCTTCAGATGGACTTTCAGACCATCGCGGCCGGCCCGCAGGTTGGCCAGGGCCGGGGCGCCCAGGCCGAGCAGGCGCTTTTCCATCTTTTCGTGCAGCAGCAGGCTGGCGACCTCGAAGTCGAACTTGCGGTCGAACCATTGCAGCAGGCGGCGAGTCTCGGCCCGCTCGGCGGCGCTGCGGCCCATCAGCGGCGGTTCGGGGGCGGTGTCTTCCAGATGTTCGAGGATGGCGCGGGTCTCGCAGACCACCACCTTGCCGGCGGACGACACCTCGACCAGCACCGGGGGCACGCCGGAGGGGTTGAGGGCCATGAACTCGGCCGGACCTTCCCAGTAGCGGACCGGGACCTCGGTGAAGGCCAGGCGCTTTTCGCCCAGGGCCAGGCGCACCTGGCGCGAGGCTGGATCGAGCGGGAAATGATAGAGGGTGCGTTCGACGCTCATGGCGCGGCCGGGGAAACGAAGGGGACTGACCCGCTCATGCGCCCGTCCCCATTAAGAGGGCGTTTACCGCGATGGGGATGCGCGGTTGATCAGTCGTGTTCCTGCTCGCCGAAGGCGCCGCCGTGGGGTTCGGCATGGTCGCGGGGGTCTGGGTGGATGATCAGGTCGGCCGAGGGATAGACGGCGAGGATGCGCTTTTCCGCCGCCACGACGATCTCATGCGCCTCCTCCAGGCTGAGGGCAGGGTTGAGGTCGGCGTGCATCTGCAGGTGCAGATAGGGGCCGGAGGCGCGGGTGCGCAGCTGGTGGACGCCCTCGATACGGGGATCCTCGGTCATCAGGGCGATGATGCGGGCGCGATCCTCGACCGGCAGTTCGTGGTCCATCAGCTGCTGCGAGGCGTCTCGGAACACGCCGATCGCCCCCCAGACCAGCCACAGGGCGACCATCAGACCGGCGACGGCGTCGATCCAAGGGAGGTCTAACAGGCTGGCCGCCCCGATGCCGATGAAGGCGGCGATGTTGCTGGCCAGGTCGGCGGCATAGTGGGCGCGGTCGCCGGAGACGGCCACCGAGCGGGTCTGTTTCAGCACCCGGGCCTGGGCGGCGATCAGCAGAAGGGTCAGGGCGACCGACAGGACCATCACGGCCATGGCCCAGCCGCTGGACCGGACGGGTTCTGGATGGAGGATGTGGGTGACGGCTTCCTGGCCGATCAGGGCGGCGGAGGCGAAGACCAGGCCGCCCTGGATCAGGCTGGAAAAGGCTTCCGCCTTGCCGTGGCCGAAGCGGTGTTCGGCGTCCGGCGGGGCGGCGGCGTAGCGGACGGCCCAGAAGGTGATCAGGGAGGCGACCAGGTCGAGACCGCTGTCTGCCAGGGAGGCCAGCAGGGCGACCGAGCCGCTGGCCATCCAGGCGGCGGCCTTGGCGGCGATCAGCACGGAGGCGACGACCACCGACAGGCCGGTCACCCTCCGGGTCAGGGCGTGGACGTCGGCGGGGGCGAGGGCGGCGGTCATGGCGCGGTTATGCCTTCTCCCGCCTGTCGGGAGAAGGGTCGCCGCGGCTAGGCCGCCATCAAGGGCTTGGGCCCGATGTAGACCGACTGCGGGCGGATCAGGCGGCCGCCGGCCAGCTGTTCGCGGGCGTGGGCCAGCCAGCCGGCGGTGCGGCCCATGGCGAAGACGCCGGTGAAGGCCGAAGGCGGGAAGGCCAACGCTTCCAGCAAGAGTGCGGTGAAGAACTCGACATTGACGTCGAGGGGACGGTCCGGGCGACGTTCCTTGAGGATAGCCAGGGCGGCGGTCTCGACGGCTTCGGCGAAGGCGATGCGGCCGGGCAGGCGGCTGGAGGTCTCGGCCAGGCGGCGGACGGCGCCCTTCAGGGCGTCGGCGCGGGGATCGCGGACGCGGTAGATGCGGTGGCCGAAGCCCATCAGCCGCTCGCCCTGGTCGAGGGCCGCCTCGATCCAGGGACGGGCGTTGTCCGGGGTTCCGATGGCGTCGAGCATCTCGATCACCGGGCCGGGCGCGCCGCCATGCAGCGGGCCCTTGAGGGCCGAGAGCCCGGCGAGGACGGCGCTGGTCAGGCCGGCGCGGGTGGAGGCGACGACCCGCGTCGCAAAGGTCGAGGCGTTGAGGCCATGGTCGCAGACGGTGACCAGATAGGCGTCCAGGGCCTCGGCCTGGCCGGCCTGGGCGGGACGGCCGTGCAGCATGCGCAGGATGTCGGCGGCGTGGCCGAGGGCCGGGTTGGGGGCGACGGGGGCCTCGCCCGCCTGCAGCCGCAGGACGGCCGGGGTGAAGACGGCGGGGGCGGCGAGTAGTTTCAGGGCGATGGCCAGGTCGTCGCCGTCGGGCAGGCGAGCGGTCAGGGCGCGCATGGCCTCCACGGGCGTGAGTTTCAGCAGGCCGTCGTCAAGGGAGGAGATTTCCTCGAACACCTCCGCCCGGGCGGCGCCAAGCGCGGCGGTCAGGTCTCCCGTCCGATTCTGTGGCAGGTCCTCGAAGAAGCCGTCGAACAGCAGATGGACGACATCCTCGAACCGGGTGCGCCCGACCAACTGGTCGAGGGTCCAGCCGCGGATGACCAGGCGTCCGGCCTGGCCGTCGACTTCGGAGAGCACGGTGCGGGCGGCGATGACGTCGTCGAGACCTTCGGACATGGCGGAATTTCCTTTTCTTTCCCTCTTGCGTAGGCCCGCCAGATCGCGCTCCAATAGGTTGACGTCAATCTTGATCAATATAATCAATGTCTCAGGACTGGATCAGTCGCGAAGCGGCGCTGGAGCGGTTGGGGGTGCGCGCCCAGACCCTGTACGCCTATGTCAGCCGGGGCCGGCTGGAGGCCCGCGGCGACCCGGATGATCCGCGCCGCAGCCTGTATCGCGCCGCCGACATCGCCGGCCTGACCGACCGGCGGGCGCGGGGCCGCAAGGCCTCGGCCGTGGCCGAGAGCGCCATCGCCTGGGGCGAGCCGGTGTTGTCCAGCGCCATCACCACCGTGGCCGGCGGGCGGCTGTGGTACCGGGGCCGGGACGCGGCCGAGCTGGCGCGTACCGAGACCCTCGAAGCCGTGGCCCGGCTGTTGCGCGGCGGGCATGGCGCGGTGCTGAAGGCCAACGACCGCACGCCGCCGCCAGCCCTGGCCGAGGGACGGGCGCG
>JBIIAX010000005.1:0-202476 GCA_044239675.1 Caulobacter sp. | reverse complement strand
CGTCGCGCCCCCCGCTGACTCTCCCCCCGGAGAGGGGGAGTGATGCGCTTACGAGTGGTAAGCGCGCTCCCCGTGCTCGGCGATGTCCAGACCGTCTTCCTCGGTCTCGGCGCTGACGCGCAGGCCGAAGATCAGTTTGATGACGGTGAAGACGATGGCGCTGGCGACCGCGGACCAGGCGACGGCGACGCCGACGGCCTTGACCTGGGCCATGATCTGAACCGGCGCGTCGTAGCCGGTGGCGCCGGTGGTGAAGTCCACAACGCCGGCGCCGCCCAGGGCGGGGTTGACCAGGATGCCGGTGGCGATGGCGCCGACGATGCCGCCGACGGCGTGGATGCCGAAGGCGTCCAGGCTGTCGTCATACTTCAGCGCGTTCTTGATGACCGAGCAGAAGAAGATGCAGACCGGCGAGACGATGAGGCCGAGGATGATGGCCCCGATCGGACCGGCGAAGCCGGCGGCCGGAGTGACGGCGACCAGACCGGCGACCAGACCGGAGGCGAGGCCCAGAGCGCTGGCCTTGCCGCGGGTGACCTGTTCAACGATCAGCCAGGACAGGCCGGCGGCGGCGGTGGCCAGGAGGGTGTTGAGCAGGGCCAGACCGGCGTAGCCGTTGGCTTCCAGGTTGGAGCCGGCGTTGAAGCCGAACCAGCCGACCCACAGCAGACCCGCGCCGACCATGGTCAGGGTCAGGGAGTGGGGTTGCATCGGCTCCTTGTTGTAGCCGGTGCGCTTGCCGAGGATCAGACAGCCGACGAGGGCGGCGATACCGGCATTGATGTGCACCACGGTGCCGCCGGCGAAGTCGAGAGCGCCCCAGCCCCAGAGCAGGCCCGCGCCGCCGACGATGGCGTCCGTGGTCATGCCGAAGCCGGAGGTCGCACCGGCCCACCACCAGACCATGTGGGCCATCGGGTAGTAGGACAGCAGCGGCCAGATGATCGCGAAGACGACCACGGCGAGGAACTTCATCCGCTCCGCCACGCCGCCAAGCACCAGGGCGGCGGTGATGGCCGCGAAGGTCGCCTGGAAGGCCACGAAGATCAGTTCGGGGATAACCACGCCCTTGGAGAAGGTCTCCACGTTGGTGAAGGCGCCCTCCTTGTTGAAGATCGCGCCATTGAGCCAGAGCTTAGACAGGCCGCCGATAAATTTGTTCAGCGAACCGCCGTCGGTGAACGACAGGCTGTAGCCCCAGAAGGCCCAGCAGATCAGCCCGATGCTGGCGACGGTGGTGACCTGGACCAGCATGGACAGCATGTTCTTTGAGCGGACCAGACCGCCGTAGAACAGGGCCAGGCCGGGAATGATCATCAGCAGCACCAGCACCATGGAGATCATCATCCAGGCGCTGTCGCCCTTGTCCGGCGTCGGGGCGGCAGGCGCCTCGGCGGCGGCGGGCTCGGCGGCTGGAGCCGCGGCCGGGGCCTCAGCGGCAGGGGCCGCAGTCGCGGCGGCGGGAGCCGCCTCTTGGGCGAAGGCCGGAGCCGCCATCGGCGCTCCGGCGATGGCGGCGGCGAGCATGAGCCCGGCCAGCCGTCCTGACTTAAAGAATTTCATCGTCGCTATCCCCTTTGAGCGAAGCGTGTGTGGGTCAGAGCGCCGAGGCGCCGGTCTCGCCGGTGCGGATCCGCACCGCGTCCTCGAGATTGAGGACGAAGATCTTGCCGTCGCCGATCTTGCCGGTGGCGGCGGCGGCCTTGATGGCCTCCACGGCCTTGCCGGCGGCGGCGTCATCGACGGCCACCTCGACCTTGACCTTGGGCACGAAGTTCACCTGGTACTCCGCGCCGCGATAGATCTCGGTCTGGCCCTTCTGTCGGCCGTAACCTTTGACTTCCGAGACGGTCATCCCTTCAACGCCAGCCGCGACAAGGGCTTCACGCACCTCGTCGAGCTTGAAAGGTTTGACCACCGCTATGATGAGTTTCATCCGCCTACTCCTGCTCGCCGGTTAAGGCGCGCCCCTCTAGTTATTTTGCGAAGGCGACCCGCCGCGGGCCGCTCACGAACCGTTGCCGATCGCGGGCAAGCTAGCGGGCCGGTTCCCAGGCGACGGGACGGGCTCGGTAACTATTGAGCAAGATTCAGCCAGCGCGCCCTTTCATTGAGCGGCGGTGGAGGTGGGCGCCTCAAAAATAGGCGCCAACTGGCGGTGAGATCTCCGCTAATTTTCCAGGCTGTGAGCTAACGTGGGCCATCACCCTGCGGAGCTTCCGATGACCCCGATCCTCTGGGCCAGACTGGCCCCCATCGTCATGCTGGCGATGTCGAATATCTTCATGACCTTTGCCTGGTATGGCCATCTCAAGCACAAGGGAGCGGCGCTCTGGATCGCCATCCTGACCAGCTGGATGATCGCGCTGCCGGAATATGCCCTGGCGGTTCCGGCCAACCGGATCGGCTCCGCCGTCTGGTCGACCGCTCAGCTGAAGACCATCCAGGAAGTTATCACCCTGACGGTTTTCGTCATTTTTTCAACGGTCTACCTGGGAGAGCCGATCAAGTGGAGCACCTTCGTGGGATTTGGATTCATCGCCCTGGGCGCCGGGTTCGTCTTCTTCGGGCGCTGACCGGAGGCCTCACGAACGCGTGATCGTCGGCAACCCGACCGGGTTGCGGAACGCTGTTGCGGCTGTCGGGGGCCCACCGCCTGCAAAGGCGCCGACACCCGAGGAAACGATGCGTTTGCTCCCCTTACTGACCGCCATGTCCGTGGCGGCGATTGGTTCGACGCCGGCTCTGGCGTCGCCTCCGGATCCCGCCAGCGCGGCCCAGGGGCAGGAGATGAGCCCGCCGGCGTCGACGCCGGATGAAATCCAGCCCGCCGAGGCCATGGCTGACGACCCGGCCGCCGCCTACGACCGCCGGCCGGTGATTCCGGTCAGTTCGCCGACACCGGCGGACCAGGCCTATCGGCTGAAGGCCGGCGACCAATATGTCACCGCCAACGCGCCGGTCGCCGACACGCCGCAGGCCCGGAAGAGCTACGGCGGTCCGGACTCCAACGGCGGCCGGATGACCCGCGCCGTCGGCAACTGATCCCGATCCTCACTGCCTCCCCGAGTGGCGGCCCCACGCAGGGCCGCCTTCAAGAAACGACCGAAAGGAACGCTCGATGAAAAAGCTCAATCTGATCGCCGCCACGGCCGCCGCCGCCCTGCTCGCCTGCGCGGCCTACGCCCAAACCCCGCCGGCCGGCGACGGAACAGTGGGGCCCAACGCGGCTCCGGAACAGATGCCGGCCGATGCGGCTCCCGCGCCCACGGCTCCGGCCACGCCGGATGAGGCTATGCCCGCACCGAGCCCCGCGCCGACCAAGCCGGCGACCGCCACGCCGGCCCCGACCATGGCCGCGCCGACCGGCGCCGACGCCAAGCTGGTGGCCAACGGCGATATCGTCGACACCCTGAAGGCCTCGGGTCAATTCACCACCCTGGTCAAGGCGCTGGACGCAACCAACTTGACCTCTGTGCTGAAGACCAACCAGAATCTGACTCTGTTCGCCCCGACCGACGCCGCCTTCGCGGCCCTGCCGGCTGGTGAACTGGACAAGCTGATGGCGGACCCCGCGGCGCTGCAGAAGGTGCTGACCTTCCATGTGATCAACGCCAAGGTCGATACGGCGAAGCTGAAGGGCGCCAAGGGCCCGGTGAACACGGTCAACGGCGCGCCGATCCTGCTCGACGGCAGCGGCGAAAAGATCATGGCGGGCAATGGCGCCATCACCCAGGCCGACGTCATGCCGACCAACGGTGTAATCCATGTGGTCGACAAGGTGCTGATGCCGACGACCGCCTCGGCCGCCGCCACGGACATGCCGGCCGACGCCGCTGCCCCGGCCGCCACGGCCTCCGCCGCGTCGAAGACGGTGACCAATGGTCCCGTCGCCGATACGGCCAGCAGCCGCGCCAAGGCGCCGCCGCAGTCCAAGGCCGGCAAGCAGACGGCCCCCGTCGGCAACTGACGGGGTCCAAACTTTGAAAGCCGGCTTCGCTTGAAGCCAAGGTCGGCGGGCCCTATGGTCCGCCGACTTTTTTTGCGCCTGCGAACAAGACCGAAATCCCCATGACTGCCGCCACCCCGACCTCCTTCCAGGGCCTGATCCTGACGCTCCATAACTACTGGAGCGACCAGGGTTGCGTGATCCTGCAGCCGCACGACATCGAGGTCGGCGCCGGCACCCTGCATCCGGCGACGGTGCTGCGGGCCCTGGGTCCCAAGCCCTGGAACGCGGCCTATGTGCAGCCCAGCCGCCGGCCGGGCGACGGCCGCTATGGCGAGAACCCAAACCGGCTGCAGCACTATTACCAGTACCAGGTGCTGCTGAAGCCCAACCCGCCGAACATGCAGGAGCTCTATCTGGGCTCGCTGGAGGCCATCGGCCTGAACCCGCGCCTGCACGACATCCGCTTTGTCGAGGACGACTGGGAGAACCCCACCGTCGGCGCCTGGGGCCTGGGCTGGGAGGTCTGGTGCGACGGGATGGAGGTGTCGCAGTACACCTATATGCAGCAGGTCGGCGGACTGGACGTCAGCCCGGTGGCCGGCGAGCTGACCTACGGGCTCGAGCGGCTGGCCATGTATGTGTTCGGCGTCGACAACGTCTATGACCTGCCTTTCAACGATAGGGGCATGTCCTACGGCGAGGTCTTCCTCGAGAACGAGCGCCAGCAGAGCGCCTATAATTTCGAGGTCGCCGATGTCGCCACCCTCAAGGGCCAGTTCGAGGACATGGAGCGCCAGGTGCCGCGCATCCTCGAGGCGCGCGGTCCGCAGGGCCAGAAGCTGGTCCTGCCGGCCTATGACCATGTGCTGAAGGCCAGCCATCTGTTCAATGTGATGAACGCCCGGGGCGCGATCGCCGTGGCCGAACGCGCCAGCTACATCGGCCGCATCCGCGACCTCTGTAAGATGTGCGCCAGCGCCTGGCTGGAACAGCAGGAGGCGGCATGAAGATGGCGTCTTCGGACCCACCGAAGGCCAACGCCATCCCTAAAGCCCTCCCCCTCAATGGGGGAGGGTTGGGTGGGGGTGTTCCCACCGGCCTGCCCGGAATGTTCGAGGACGGCGCGGGCGAAGGCCGCCGCTTCGATCATGACAGCCACCGCCCGGGAGCCGTCGGTAGGGCCCGGCATCTCAGGCGCGAGGCGACGGTTTCCGAGAAAAACCTCTGGGAAGCGTTGCGAAAGCTCAAGCTGAACATCCGCCGTCAGCCGCCGATGGGCCGCTACACTGCCGACTTCATCCATCATGCGTCTCGGCTGGTCATTGAGGTCGATGGTCCTTCACACAGCCTGCCGGAAGCCCAGCTTCATGATCTTCAGCGGGACGCCTGGTTCGCGTCGCAGGGCTACCGCGTCCATCGGGTCAGCGATCGTGACGCCTTTGGTCGCCCTTGGGATATCGCTCAGGACGTCGAGCGCCTGATACAGGCGTCAAACAAATCCGCCGGCGCCCGGCAGAGTTCTTCCGGACGCCTTGTGGATACACCCCCATCCCCGACCCTTCCCCCATTGAGGGGGAAGGGAGAGTAATCATGCCCCAGCTCCTTCTCGAACTCTTCTCCGAAGAAATCCCCGCGCGCATGCAGAGCCAGGCGGCGCGCGATCTCGAACGCGTGATGCGCGACGGCCTGTCGGCCGCCGGCCTGATCAGCGAGGGCATGAAGGCCTTCGCCGGGCCGCGTCGGCTCGCTCTTGTCGTCGAGGGCTTGCCCGCCGCCCAGGCGGACCGCGACGAAGAGGTCAAGGGACCCCGCGTCGGCTCGCCCGACCAGGCCATCGACGGCTTCCTGCGCAAGACCGGCCTGAGCCGCGAGCAGCTGTCGGAGCGGGATGGCGTCTGGTACGGCCGCATCCAGACCTCGGGTCGCCCGACCACGGAGATCGTCGCCGAACTGGTCGAACAGACGGTGCGCGGCTTCCCCTGGCCCAAGTCGATGACCTGGGGCAGCGGCAAGCTGCGCTGGGTCCGGCCGCTGCGGCGCATCCTCTGCGTCTTCGATCGCGAGGTCGTTCCCTTCGCCGTCGACGGCCTCGAGGCCGGCGACATCACCGAAGGCCACCGGTTCATGGGCAACGCCCAGTCCTTCCGCGCCCGCGACTTCGACGAATACCGCGAGGCCCTGGCCGGCCACTATGTCGTGCTGGATGTGGAAGAGCGGAAGGAGCGGATTCGCGAAGGCTGCCGCACCCTGTGTTTCGCCCGGAACCTGGAGCTGGTCGAGGATGATGGCCTGCTGGAAGAGGTCGCCGGCCTGGCCGAATGGCCAACCCCGGTGCTGGGCGACATGGACCCGAGCTTCCTGGACTTGCCGCCGGAGGTGATCCGCACCTCCATGCGGACCCACCAGAAGTATTTCGCCGTCCGCGACCCGGCGACCGGCAAGCTGGCCCCGCACTTCATCACCATCGCCAACATCGCCGCCGCCGATGGCGGCAAGCTGATCGCCGAGGGAAACGCCAAGGTGCTGTCCTCGCGGCTGTCGGACGCGCGCTTCTTCTGGGCCGAGGACCGCAAGAGCGGCTTCGACGCCTGGCTGGAGAAGCTATCGGGGGTGACCTTCCACGCCAAGCTGGGGACGATGGCCGAACGGGTCGAGCGGATCGCCGCCCTGGCCCGCGAGATCGCCCCCCTGGTCGGCGCCGATCCGGACGTGGCCGAGACAGCCGCCCGCCTGGCCAAGGCCGATCTCGCCAGCCAGATGGTCGGCGAGTTCCCTGAACTGCAGGGCGTCATGGGTCGGTACTACGCCCTGGCGGATGGAAAGCAGGAGGAAGTCGCCGACGCCATCCGCGACCACTACAGGCCGCAGGGCCCCAGCGACGCCGTGCCGACCGAGCCGGTCGGCCTGGCCGTGGCCCTGGCCGACAAGCTGGACACCCTGATCGGCTTCTTCGCCATCGACGAGAAGCCGACAGGCTCGCGCGACCCCTACGCCCTGCGCCGCGCGGCCCTGGGCGTTATCCGCCTGACCCTCGGCTCGTCGATCCGAATGTCGCTAGACAAGCTGCCCATCGGGACGATCGAGAAGCTGGCGGCTCAGCTTACCGATCAGCGTGTCGACGTTGGTGCGGGCGACGGCGTCGTTGAGGACATGACCATCGTCCCCGGCAAGAACCTGTTTGAGCATTCGCGCGAAATCCGCACCGATCTGCTGGCCTTCTTCGCCGATCGCCTGAAGGTCACCCTGCGCGACCAGGGCAAGCGGTTCGATCTCGTCGACGCCGTCTTCGCCCTGAACGACGACGACCTGGTGCGGATCGTCGCCCGGGTGGGGGCGCTTGATGGCTTCCTGAAGACCGAGGACGGCGCCAACCTGCTGGCCGGCTATCGCCGGGCGGTGAACATCCTCAAGGCCGAGGAGAAGAAGGGCCCGCTGCCGACGGGGGCGCCGACGGCGCCGACGGCGGTGACCGCGCCGGCCGAGGAGGCTGCGCTCTACAGCGTGCTGCAGGACATGGCCCCGAAACTGGAAACCGCTCTGGCCGCCGAGGACTTCACCGGCGCCATGACGGCCCTGGCCGCCCTGCGCGGACCGGTGGACGCCTTTTTCGTCGGGGTGCTGGTCAATTCCGAGGTTGCCTCGGAACGCGACAATCGTCTGCGGCTGCTGCAGCAGGTCCGGGACGCCATGGGCAGGGTGGCGGATTTTTCGCAGGTGACTGGCTGAAGCCTTTAAGCCCTCCCCCTCAAGGGGGGAGGGTTGGGTGGGGGTGTATCCGCTCAGTTTCCGGACAATCTCTGATGGGCTCGGCGCCCATTCTTGATTTCCGGCATCGCTGGCGCGAACACCCCCAACCCCGCCCCTTCCCCCCTCGAGGGGGAAGGGAGTTTCATTGGTGAGACGGTTCCCCCGGGCGCTCCGGGGCGTTATCTGAGCGCACTCTGTTGCGCTGCGAAGAATCGAAGTGAGGACGGCTTGATGACGAACCGCTGGGTCTACAGCTTTGGGGGCGGCGGCGCCGAAGGCGACGCTTCGATGAAGAACCTGCTGGGGGGCAAGGGCGCCAACCTGGCGGAGATGTCGTCCCTGGGCCTGCCCGTGCCGCCCGGCTTCACCATCACCACCGAGGCCTGCAACCGCTATTACGACGATGGCCAGACCTATCCGGCCGACCTGGCGGGACAGGTCGCCATCGGCCTGGCCGCCGTTGAGAAGATCACCGGCAAGACCTTCGGCGATCCCGAGAACCCGCTGCTGGTCTCTGTCCGCTCCGGCGCCCGCGCCTCGATGCCGGGGATGATGGACACCGTCCTCAACCTCGGCCTCAACGATGGCACGGTCGAGGGTCTGGCCAAGCTGTCGGGCGACCGCCGCTTCGCCTTCGACAGCTACCGCCGCTTCATCCAGATGTACTCCAATGTGGTCCTGGGCCTCGACCACCATGCGTTCGAAGAGATCCTCGACGACCACAAGGACCGCCTGGGCGTCGCCGTCGACACCGCCCTGACCGCCAAGGACTGGGAAGCGGTGGTCACCGAATACAAGCAGGCGGTCGAGCGGGAGCTGGGCAAGCCCTTCCCGCAGGACCCGCAGGCCCAGCTCTGGGGCGCCGTGGGCGCCGTCTTCCAGAGCTGGATGAACGACCGGGCCAAGTTCTACCGCCGTATGCACGACATCCCCGAAAGCTGGGGCACGGCGGTCAATATCCAGTCGATGGTGTTCGGCAACCTCGGCGACAGCTCGGCGACCGGCGTGGCCTTCACCCGCAACCCCTCGACCGGCGAAGCCCGCCTCTATGGCGAGTTCCTGATCAACGCCCAGGGCGAGGACGTGGTGGCGGGCATCAGGACGCCCCAGTCCCTGACCAAGGTGGCCCGCGAGGAGATGGGCGACACCACCCCCTCGATGGAAGAAGCCCTGCCCGAAGTGTTCATCCAGTTCCGTGACGTGGCCGCCACGCTGGAGCGCCACTACCGCGACATGCAGGACGTCGAGTTCACGGTCGAACAGGGCCGGCTCTATATGCTGCAGACCCGCAACGGCAAACGCACCGCCAAGGCGGCGCTGAAGGTCGCCGTGGACATGGCCGCCGAGGGCCTGATCACCGAGGAGGAAGCGGTCGCCCGCATCGAACCCTCGGCCCTCGACCAGCTGCTGCACCCGACGATCTCACCGGAGGCCGAGCGCCGGGTTATCGCCAAGGGTCTGCCCGCCAGCCCCGGCGCCGCCGTCGGGGCGATCGTTTTCAGTTCCGAGGACGCCGAGCGTCGCGGCGCGGCCGGCGAGGCGGTCATCCTGGTCCGCCACGAAACCAGCCCCGAGGACATCAAGGGCATGCACGCCGCCCGGGGCATCATCACCGCCCGCGGCGGCATGACCAGCCACGCGGCGGTCGTCGCCCGGGGCTGGGGCATCCCTTGCGTCTCCGGCGCCGGCGAGATCACCATCGACCTGAAGACCCGAAGCTTTTCGGTGCGCGGCAAGGTGTTCGGCGAGGGCGAGATGGTCACCATCGACGGCTCCACCGGGGAAGTCCTGGCCGGCGCCGTGAAGATGATCGAGCCGGAGCTGACCGGCGACTTCGCCGCCCTGATGGTCTGGGCCGACAAGGTCCGCCGCCTGAAGGTTCGCGCCAACGCCGAGACTCCGCTGGACGCGCGCACCGCCCGCCAGTTCGGGGCCGAGGGCATCGGCCTGTGCCGCACAGAACATATGTTCTTCGACGAGCATCGCATCGCCGCCGTGCGGGAGATGATCCTGGCCGACGACGTCGAGGGCCGCCGCAAGGCCCTGGCCAAGATCGCCCCCTTCCAGAAGGCCGACTTCGTCGAGCTGTTCACCATCATGGAAGGCCTGCCGGTCACCATCCGCCTGCTCGACCCGCCGCTGCACGAGTTCCTGCCGCACGACGAGGAAGACCTGGCCGCCGTCGCCGAGGCCACCGGCCTGGACGCCGCCAAGCTGATGCGCCGGGCCCGCGAACTGCATGAGAGCAATCCGATGCTGGGTCACCGGGGCTGCCGCCTTGGCGTCAGCTTCCCGGAAATCTACGAGATGCAGGTCCGCGCCATCATCGAGGCGGCCTGCGAGATCGCCGCCTCGGGCAAGCCAGCGCCGGTGCCGGAAATCATGCACCCCCTCGTCGGCAAGGGCGAGGAGATGAAGTTCCTGCGCGAACTGACCGACCGCACCGCCCAGGCCGTGCTGGCCGAAAAAGACGTCGAACTGCCCTATCTGGTCGGCACCATGATCGAACTGCCGCGCGCCGCCCTGCGGGCCGGGGACCTGGCCGAATACGCCGAGTTCTTCAGCTTCGGCACCAATGACCTGACCCAGACGACGTTCGGCATCAGCCGCGACGACGCCGGCAAGTTCCTCAACGACTACATCGAGAAGGGCATCTTCGAAAAAGACCCCTTCGTCACCATCGACCAGGAAGGCGTCGGCGACCTGATCCGTATCGCCGCCGAGCGGGGCCGGGCGGTGCGTCCGGACGTCAAGCTGGGCATCTGCGGCGAACACGGCGGCGACCCGGCCTCGATCGACTTCTGCGAACGGGTCGGCCTCGACTACGTCAGCTGCTCGCCCTTCCGCGTGCCGATCGCCCGCCTGGCGGCGGCGCAGGCGGCGCTGGCGAACAGGAAGTAGACGCCCTCTCCCGAAGGGAGAGGGAGGGGCCCGCGCCGTCAGGCGTGGGAGGGTGAGGGGATACGGTATTGGAGGATTGTCGGCCGGCGCCGCAGTCCCTCATCCTCCTACCGCTGCGCGGCGGGCCCCTCCTTCTCCCTCCGGGAGAAGGTTCTCAAACTCCGGCGCCAATCAACCAGTCCCCTGGATCATGACGCGTAATAGGTGATCGTCCCGTCGACGACGAACTGCTTGAGCACCGTCGGGGTCGGGCTGGCCTTGCGGCTGGCCAGGGGGCCGAGCTTGATGTCGATCCGCACCCCGCCGGTGACGCCGCCGGACCAGACGTCGTCCAGCTTGATCCGCAGGGTCTGTTCGCTCAGGCAGTTGCCGGAGGGAACCAGGAACAGGGCGTCCCTGTACTGCTCCTCGTTGTCACTTAGCCGGGTGGCGGTCAGGGTGATCATCGTCCCGGCCTTGTCGTCGGGCGCGACGTCCAGATAGCCGACGGCCTGGCCTTCGCCATTGTCGGAATCGGCGGCCGGGATGATCAGCAGCGCGCTCTGTGGCGAGGTGATCGCCGCCATCCAGCCCTTGCTTTGCTGTCTGACCATCTTGCGCGGCGCCGCGGCGAAGACGAGCGGCGGGGTCGGATCGATGGCGTAGCGATAGCCGAAGCTGGCGGTGTCGATGGTCGATCCGGCCTTCACCGCGGGGGCGACGCGGCCGTTGGTGTCGAGGTAGCCCTGCAGCACCTCATCCCGCCAGGCCTGGGGATAACCCTCGCTGCCGTGCTTTTCCTGCCAGAGGGCCCAGACGCGGTCGATGTTGGCGTGGTGCATCCAGAACAGCGGATCGTTGGGCGAACGGTCGAGCAGGCCCATGTCGCCGCCGACGAAGCCGTGCAGCATGTTGTGGCCACTCCATTCGGCCGAGCCCGAGGCCTGGCCTGTGGCGGACTGACGGGCGCTGCGGGGCCGGCCGAAGAAGGTGTCGAACGGATCGGTGATCCGGCCCCGGAAGGTCTGGCCGTTCTGGCGCATGTAGTCGGAGATGGTGTCGGCGGGACCGATATCGCGGCCCGCCAGCCGGAACACCGGATCGTCGAAGAACAAGGCGGGGACCTTGTCGTCGTCCCAATCCCAGTAGGGCAGGGCGAAG
Source organism: Caulobacter sp. (assembly GCA_044239675.1). Taxonomy (GTDB): domain Bacteria; phylum Pseudomonadota; class Alphaproteobacteria; order Caulobacterales; family Caulobacteraceae; genus Caulobacter. The sequence continues at coordinate 190,736 of JBIIAX010000005.1, read as the reverse complement.
CCGGGCCGGCCGCTGATCCTGGCCACCTGCCGCTCGAACCAGAGCAGCTGCAGGCGGTGCCAGGGCAGGAAGCGCCAGGAGGAGTGGTGGCGCTGGCTCATGTCGGCATGCAGGGCGATCTGCCTGGCCCAGGCGCCGCTGCGCCGCATGGCGGGGATGGCCCTGCGCAGGGCGACGACGTCGGGGTCCCTAGGCGACAGGCTGGAGATCGGCCGTCGCACCCGCACCGCCTGCGCCGCCGTTCCGCCGGACCACAGCCCCACCGCGCCCACGGCCGTCAGGCCCGCCACCAGGCCCCGTCGATCGATACTCATGCCCTCGCCCCCTTACCCCGCCGCCAGTCGTGGGTGTGGGGGCAGGGTTGTCAAACGGCATCGCGTCAGGCGGGACAATCGGTCCCGGACTACCCGGATTGGGGTCCTGGATTGCGTGAAGGCGAATTAAGCTGACAGACGCCTCCGCCCGTGACCTGTTCCCAGAACCTGGGGAGGACCACCGCCATGATCGCCTTCGATCCCGCCGCCGAGACAGCCCGCTATCTCTCGGCCCTGTCGCCGGAGGCGCACGCCAAGGCCCAGGCCTATACGCAGGGCGGCCACTGGCTGTTGCTCTGGAGCGCTTTGATTTCCATCGCCGTCGCCTGGATCGTGCTGAAGAGCGGCCTGCTGATGCGGTTGCAGGGCTGGATCGAGGCGTCGAAGCCCCGCCCCTGGCGCGCCACCCTGGCGGTGATCGTCCTGGCCGAACTGCTGACCGGCCTGCTTGGCCTGCCCTGGGCCATCTACCAGAACTGGTGGCGGGAGACGCAGTACGGCCTCAGCAGCCAGCCGTTCGGCGGCTGGCTGGGCGAATGGGGCCTGTCCTTCGTCCTCAGCCTGATCGCCGTCCCCCTGCTGCTCAGCATCTTCTACTGGCTGCTGCGCCGGGCGCCGAAGACGTGGTGGATCTGGTCCTCCGGTGTCTCGGTGGTGTTCATGGCTATCCTGCTGCTGACCGCGCCGATCTTCATCGAGCCGCTGTTCAACACCTACACCCCGGCCCCGCCCGGACCGGTGCGGGACACCGTCGTCGCCATGGCCAAGGCCAACGGCATCCCGTCTGACAAGATCTTCGTCTACAATGGCTCCAAGCAATCCAACCGCTACACCGCCAATGTCTCCGGCCTGTTCGGATCGGCGCGGGTAGCGATGAGCGACACCATGTTCAAGGCCGGCGCAGACATCGCCGAGGTGCGCGGCGTTGTCGGCCACGAGATGGGCCACTATGCGCGCGGCCATATCCTGTGGATGATCGGCGTCCTTAGTGTCCTGCTGATCGCCGCCTTCTGGCTGACCGACCGGCTGTTTCCGCTGGCCGCGCGTCTGATGGGCGCGCGCAACATCGAGGGTATCGCCGACCCGGCCGGCTATCCGGTCTTCGCCACTATTCTGGTGGTGCTCGGCCTGCTGGCGACCCCTCTGCTCAACACCCTGATCCGGGTGACAGAAGCCGACGCCGACAATTATTCGCTGCGCATCGCCCGGGAGCCGGACGGTCTGTCGAAGGCCCTGGTCAAGACCATCGAGTACCGCGCCGCCACGCCGTCGAAGCTGGAGGAGGTGCTGTTCTACGATCACCCCGCCGTCGGCAACCGGGTGCGCAACGCGATGGACTGGAAGGCGGCCGAGCTGAAGGCGGGGCGGACCGTGCCCTAGTCTAGGTCAAGCCACGCCGATCAGATCTCGAGACGGGCTCTGCCAATGGCGGTAACTTGAAAGGCGTCGCTGGCATCATCAGGTGTGTGTTTTGACATGGCGCCGATGACCAAGAGGCCTGTTGCTTCAACCTCCTCAACGAAAGCACTGATCAAGGAAACGTAGTCAGTTTCCCGTTTAGTCGAGCGAGAAAGATGCAAGAATAGGCGGCCGTTATTATAGTTCAAAGTGTGGGTCTGGTCTACAGCGCTGTGGCGTTTGATGATCGGCTTAACAATGCCTTCGATGCCGCCAGCGGCCTCCAAAGCGTCGTCCGCTGCCATAAGCAAGTCCAAGCAATCGGGCTCGTTGCAATCATCGCAATCAAACGTCATCCAAGCCGCAACCAGGAACATGGCCTCTATTCCCTGAAGGGGGTTGGGTAAGCCCATGATCGCCCCGCCGGGTCCTCGACCGCGCCGTCCTCCAGATAGACCGGGCCGACCGGCACCTTGCCGTGGCCGTCGGGGATGTCGAGGATGAAGGTCGGCTGGCAGAGGCCGGAATAGGCGCCGCGCATCGCCCGCATCACCGCCTGGCCGTCCTCGACCGTGGTGCGCAGGTGGCCGGTGCCGGGGGCCAGGTCGCCCTGGTGCAGGTAGTATGGCTTGATCCGCGTCTCGACGAAGGCCCGCATCAGGGCGCCAAGCGTCTCCGGGTCATCATTGACGCCCTTCAGCAGCACCGTCTGGCTGACCATGGCGATCCCGCCGTCGACGATCCGGGCGCAGGCGGCGCGGGCGGCGGGGGTCATCTCGCGGGGGTGGTTGGCGTGCAGAGCCAGCCAGGTCGTCTTGCCGGGCGCTTTCAGCGCCTCGACCATCTCCTGCGTGACCGCGTCCGGCGTCACCACCGGGATGCGGGTGTGGAAGCGGACGATCTTCACATGCTCGATTGCGGACAGCCGGTCCATGATGTCCCTCAGCCGCCGGGGAGACAGCACCAGCGGATCGCCGCCGGTAACGATCACCTCCCAGATGTCCGGCCGGGCGGCGATATAGACCATGGCCGCGTCCAGCTCGGCGCCGCTCAGATTGCCATGCCCCTCCGGCCCGACCATCTCCCGGCGGAAACAGAACCGGCAGTAGACGGCGCAGGTGTGGGTGATCTTCAGCAGCACGCGGTCGGGATAACGATGCACCACCCCGGTCACCGAGCTGTGGGCCGCGTCGCCGATCGGATCGGCCCGTTCCAGCGGCGTGGCGTCCAGTTCGGCTTCCTGGGGGAGGAACTGGGCGGCGATGGGGTCGGCCGGGTCTGACGCATCGATCAGCTCCGCCATCGGCGCGGTGATCGCCACCGCATACCGCGCCGCCACCCGCTCCAGGGCGGGCAGGCGGTCGGCCGCGATCAGGCCGCTCTCGGCCAGGTCGGCGGCGCTGCGAAGGGTGCGGGCGTTAGTCATGCTGGGCGGCATATGGCGCCTGTGGCGGCGAGGGGCAAATCCGCGGGCCGAGAGGTAATTCGGTGACAGTCACTTTTTTCAAGTTCGCGGATCGGATCGGCGGCCCTGCGGTGGGAAAAAAGTGACTGTCACCGAATTACCCCGCCACCGGAGTCCAGATCACCTGGTCGATCCGCTTGGCCCCGGTCGCCAGCATCACCAGCCGGTCGAACCCCAGGGCCGAGCCGCAGGCGGCGGGCATCTGGTCCAGGGCGGCCAGGAAGTCCTCGTCGATCGGATAGCGCTCGCCATAGACCCGCGCCTTCTCCGCCATCTCGGCCTCGAACCGCCGCCGCTGTTCGGCCGCGTCGGTCAGTTCGCCGAAGGCGTTGGCCAGTTCGACCCCGCAGGCATAGAGCTCGAACCGCTCGGCGACGCGCGGATCGGCCGGTTTGGGCCGCGCCAAAGCCGCCTCGCTGATCGGGTATTCGCAGAGAACCGTGGCCCGTCCCTGGCCCAGCCGCGGCTCGACCTTTTCCACCAGGATGCGGCTGAACACATCGGCCCAGGTATCGTCGACGGCGACCCGGATGCCGGCGCCGGTCGCCCGGGCGGCCAAGCCGTCACGGTCGGTCCCGCCGTCCGCCTGGACGGTGGCCAGCAGGTCGACGCCCGCGAACCGCTCCACCGCCTCGGCCACGGTCACCCGCTCCGGCTCGGCGAAGGGATCGACCTCCATGCCCCGGAAGCTCCATCGGCGGGACCCCGCCGTTTCCGCCGCCAGCCGCAGCAGGCCGGCGCAGTCGTCCATCAGCGTCTCATAGGGCTCGCCCGTCCGATACCACTCCAGCATGGTAAACTCCGGATAGTGCAGCGGGCCGCGCTCGCGGTTGCGCCAGACCCGGGCCAGGTCGAAGATCTTCGTCTCCCCGGCCGCCAGCAGCTTCTTGGCCGCGAACTCCGGCGAGGTGTGCAGATAGAGGGGCGCCCGCTCGCCGCCGGTGGTGATGGCTTCGGTGGCGAAGGCGTGCAGATGAGCCTCGTTGCCAGGCGAGACCTGCAGGGCGGCCGCCTCGACCTCGGTGAAATCCCGGTCCCCGAACCAGGCCCGCACAGCGGCGGTGATGCGGTTGCGGGCGATCAGGAAGGGCCGGCGATCGCGGTGGCGATCCTTGTCCCACCAGGGGGAGGGAAGGGTCATGTCGCGGCGCTCCTGCCCAGATCCCGCCGGACACTGGCGGTTTTGCTCGTGACCCTATAGAGAGCGGCCCCAACGATATTCAACGGAATCGCAGCGCCGACGCGCCGCGTCCCGCCGCACAAGAGGGTTTCATGCCGAAGGTCGCCGCCAGCTCGCTCCGCAAGGGCTCCGTTCTCGATGTCGACGGCAAGCTCTATGTCGTCCTCAGTGTCGAGAACATCCACCCCGGCAAGGGCACCCCGGTCACCCAGCTGGACATGCGCCGCATCTCCGACGGGGTGAAGGTCTCGGAACGCTACCGCACCACTGAACAGGTCGAGCAGACCTTCGTCGACGAGCGGGAACATACCTTCCTCTATCAGGACGGCGAGGGGTTCCACTTCATGAACCCCGAGAGCTTCGATCAGTATGTCGTCTCCCCCGAGATGATCGGTGAAAAGGGCCAGTGGCTGAGCGAAGGCATGACCGTCTTCCTGTCCATCCACGACAACACCCCGATCGCCATGGAACTTCCCGCCCGGGTGACCTTCGAGATCGTCGACACCGAGCCGGCGATGAAGGGCCAGACGGCCTCTTCCTCCTACAAGCCCGCCACCCTGTCCAACGGCGCGCGGGTCATGGTGCCGCCCTATATCGCCTCGGGCACCCGTATCGTCGTGCTGACCGAGGACGGCAGCTACTACGAGCGCGCCAAGGACTAAAGGTTCAGCGGGGTCCGGCTGGAGTGAGCGGCGGACAGGCCGCCGCCGGGCTGTCCGCGAGGGTGTGCTGTAGCAGCCGCGCCACAGTTCGCCACAATTGCCCCGAGAGGTCCGGCCCCTTCGGAACGGCGATCGACCACAGGACTTCATCTGGGACCACGGCCCGCGAGCCCTGGTCTCAGCCTTGCTGATGACCAAGGGTGTTGCGCGGGTTCCAGCAGGGCAAGGGGAACCTCGATGACGTTGAAGACGATCTTGGCGGCTGGCGTAGCCGGCGCATTAATGATGGCGGTCGCCCAGCAGGCGGCGGCCCAGGAACTCGGCCCGTATGTCGCGGCCGATCTCGGCTGGCATACGCCAGAGGGCATCAGCGCCCGGTCTCAGAACGACGCGACCGATGGCCTGCCCTACCGCTACGACTTCCAGCAGGAAGACAATATCGCCAGCTTTGGGCGTCTCGGCTGGCAGGTTCACCCCAACTGGCGGGTGGAAATCGAAGGCGGATTCCGCGCCGGCGCGGTTGAGTCGGTAAAGGGAACCCCCACCCGGGCCCTGCCCAACGCGGTCTGCAACGTGTCGGTGTCGCTGCCGGCGTCGACCAACTGCGCGGGACCCGGTGGGCACATCGAGGCCTACACCCTGATGGGAAATGTCATCTATGACTTCTTCCCGTCCTCGCGCGTCCGCCCGTTTATCGGAGCCGGGATCGGCGCCGCCCGGGTTGATCTGAAGGTCGGTGGAAAATTCAACTCGGCCACGCCGGGCGGCGTCTTCCGGGTCGATGACGACGATACGGCCTTCGCCTGGCAGTTCCTGGGCGGCATGTCCTTCGACATCTCCGACCGCCTCACCGGCGACCTGACCTACCGCTACCTGGACGGCAACGACATCCGGTTCGGCTCGAGCAGCTCCGGCTCGGCGCAGCCCGGCTCCTTCAAGGGCGCCTATGAGGACCAGTCGCTGACGGTGGGGCTGCGTTACAGCTTCGCCCAGCCAGCGCCGCCCCCGCCGCCGCCCGCACCTCCGCCGCCCCCGCCGGAAGCTCCCCCGCCGCCGCCGGCTCCTCCGCCGGCGCCGGTCTATGAAGCGCGCGAATTCATCGTCTACTTCCCGTTCGATCAATCGATCCTGACGCCGGAAGCCCAGTCGGTGGTTTCGGAAGCGGCTCAGTACGCTTCGGCCGGCAACGCCACCCAGATCGTGGTCGTCGGTCACGCCGACACCTCCGGTTCGGCCAAATACAACGTCGGCCTGTCGCAGCGCCGGTCCAAGGCCGTCGCCGACGCCCTGATCGGCCTGGGCGTCAACAGCGCGACCCTCTCGGTCGACTGGAAGGGTGAATCCGCTCCCGCCGTCGCCACCGGCGATGGGGTGAAGGAACCCCTGAACCGCCGTTCGACGATCTCGATCAACTTCTGATCCAGGATCGAAGCCCGCACCAAAGCGAAGGCCCCGGGGAAAACCCCGGGGCCTTTTGCCTTGTCGTTTCGGATGGCTGGGACTGGCGGTTTAGCGCGGCGCCATGCGGATGGCGCCGTCCAACCGGACGTCCTCGCCATTCCAGTAGCCGTTGGTGATCATGGCGTGGGCGAGCTGGGCGTATTCCTCCGGCCGACCGAGACGCTTGGGGAAGGGGACGGAGGCCGCCAGGCCCGCCTTGACCGGCTCCGGCGCGCGGGCCAGCAGCGGCGTGTCGAAGATGCCGGGCAGGATGGTGTTGACCCGGATGCCTTCGCTGGACAGGTCCCGCGCCACGGTCAGGGTCAGGCCGACGATGCCGGCCTTGGAGGCGGTGTAGGCGACCTGGCCGATCTGGCCGTCTTCCGCCGCGACGGAGGCGGTGTTGACGATGGCGCCCCGTTCGCCGTCTTCCAGCGGCTCCAGGGTCAGCATGCCGGCCGCGCTCTTGGTGATGCAGCGGAAGGTGGCGATCAGGTTCAACTGGATGATCCGCTCGAAGTTCTCGAGAGGATATTCCTTGATCTCGCCGGTCTGTTTGTCGCGGCTGACGGTCTTGGCGGAGCCGCCGGCGCCGGCGCAGTTGACCAGGATCCGCTCCTGGCCGTGGGCCAGGCGGGCGCGGGCGAAGGCGGCGACCACGGCCGCGTCGTCGGTGACGTTGACGCCGCAGAAGACGCCGCCGATCTCCTCGGCCACGGCTTCACCCAGTTCGGCGTTCAGGTCGAAGATGGCGACCTTGACGCCGTCGGCGGCGAGCCGGCGGGCGGTGGCGGCGCCGAGGCCGGACGCGCCCCCGGTGATGACGGCGGCGATGCTGGAGTCGAGGCGCATGAAGGGTCTCCGGGTCCTGAAGAAGCTTGTCTGGACCCGTGTTTGCACAGCCAGCGACAGCCGTCGACGGTGACCCAAGGGCAAGAACCCGCCGTTAAAAAAGCGGCGGTTCAGGCCTCGGCGGGGACTGGTTCCGGCGCGGTCGTCTGGGCCAGGGCCCCGATGGCCTCGACCGCGCCGAGGATATGGTAGAGGCTGCTGGCGGGCGCCGGTTCATCCAGGAAACCGCCGGAGATATCCTGGCGGTCGCGCCACAGCCCCTGGACCGGCGTTTCGAGGTAGCGCCACAGGGACTGCGCGGCGGCCAGGGCGTCGGCCTGCATGCGTCCGCCTTCAGGTTCCAGCGCCGCCAGCGCGGCGGCGGCCTTGATCCGCTCCGTCTGCGGCCAGAGGCGGGCTGAGCGGCGGACCCAGTTGAATGAGGTGTCCATCTCGTCGATGGCCACGCCGCGCCGGTTGTCTACCCCCTTGGCCCCGCAGTCATAGAGCTTGCGGGCCGCGATCAGAGCGCCATCGTCGCCGGTGAGCCTGGCCCAGCGGGTCAACAGGCTGGCCCATTCGAACTGATGGCCTGGCTCGGCCACCGCGCCGTTGCGTCCGGGCGCCGGACTCCAGTCGGAGTCGAAATACTCCCGCAGGGGGCCCCCCTCGGAATCGAGCAGGCGAATCAGGATCAGGTCGACGATTTCCTGGGCCAGATCCTTCCAGACCGGCTCGCCATCCGTTTCCATCCAGGTCAGGGCCGCCTCGAACAGGTGCATCAGGGGATTGGACTGGAAGCTCAGGGCGGTGATTTCACGGAAGCCGCCGGACGGATGACTATAGGCGCCTCGAATGGCGGTCAGCAGGTCTCGGGCTTCCGCCTTGCAAGCCTCGGCGCGGACGCCGGCCGCGGTGGCCGAGGCCAGGGCCAGCAGGACGAAGGCCTGGTCATAGAGCCAGGCCTCGTCATTCTTCGACGCGCCGTCCGGGGTGACCAGGGTGCGGTACAGTCCGTCCTCGCGGCGATAGCGGCCGGACAGGGCGTCGAGGCCGTGCTTAACCGCCTGTCGCCAGGGACCCGTCCAGCCATCGATGCCGGCGCGGGCGAAGACGTGGGTCTGGCGGCCCTGGACCCTTAGGCGGCGATCGGCCTCGACCGGCCGGCCATCCTGGCCGATCAGTTCCTGGAAGCCGCCGCCCGCGTGGTCGGCGCCCAGGGTCCACCACAGGGGCAGGGCGGCGGTCATCAGCCAGGTCTCGAACCGGGCGCCGAGCGCTCGCGCCGAGGGGCCAGGCACGGCGGCGGCGCTGGCGTTGACCCGTTCGATCAGGGCCTTCAGGTCGGTGGTGTTGGCCAGGTCGCAGACCATCACCGAGCAGCCCTCGGCGATGATCGCCAGATTGCGGGTCCCGGCGGCGGCGATGGTCATTCCGGGTCCGGCGCGAACGAGGCAGTTCTCGGCCCCTTGAAGATGAACCTCGCCATCGCCGTAGTTTCCGGCCGGATCGCGCGAAGACTGTTCAAGGACCGCGTCCCAGGCGCCCAGGTCGGACCAGGCGAAGGCGGCGGGAAGGACCAGGGCCTTGTCGGTCTTTTCCAGGACGGCGTAGTCGATGGAGATCTTCGGGGTCGTGCGGAACACCTGGCCCAGATGAAACTGCCCGCCGTCCAGGGCGCCGGTGGCCACGGCCTCTTCGCAGCACCGGGCCACGGCCGGCGCGTGGGTGGCCAGTTCCTCAAGCAGGACATCGGCCCGGCAGATGAACATGCCGCTGTTCCAGAGGAAGCCTTCGCTGAGGAAGCGCAGGGCGCGGTCGTGGTCTGGCTTTTCGACGAAGGCCTTCACCCGGCGCCCCTCGCCCTGGCCGAGCAGGTCCCCCGGCTGGATGTAGCCGTAGGCGGTTGAAGGCCCTGTGGGATTGACGCCAAGCGTGACGATGCCGCCGGTCAGGGCCAGCTGCCGCGCGGTCTCGACCACAGCGGCGAAGGCCATATGGTCGCTGATGTCATGGTCCGCGGCCAGGAAGATACAGACGCCATCGGCATCGCGGCGGCGGACGAGCTCGGCGGCGGCGGCCATGGCGGGAGCGGAATCGCGGCCCTCCGGTTCGACCACCACCGTGCCGACCATTCCCTGCCTGGCCAGTTCGGCCTCGATCAGTCCGGCATGGGCGGGCCCCGCGACCACGATGGTCTCCGCGGCATAAGCGAATTGGCCGACCCGGAACAGCGCCTGACCGAAGGTGGACTGGCCTTCCATCAGCGGGATGAAGGGTTTCGGCCGCGCGGGTGTCGACGCAGGCCAAAGCCGCAACCCAGAACCACCGCAAACAATCACTGGATGAAGCATAGGTTGCCCTTGGCGACCGCCGTAGGCCGGCGTCAGGTTGTCAGGGTCGCGGCAAGCCGCGGGATTCGAATCCGCGAGGGATGGGTTCGCTGTCCGGCCGTTCGCTCCGAACCGCCAGCCAGCACGACTGCCTACAAGCTGGGCGAAGGCTCGGCAAGGCGTTCACAGAGCGCCGGGACGTCGCCTCAATGGGCGGTCGCCGCGCCGATGGCCGAGCGCCAGTCCTCCCAGGGAGCCCTCCCCGCGGGGTCTTCGAATCCGCTCCAGAACAGCACGAAAGCCTCGGCCATCCGCGCGCAGGAGAAGACCACCTGTTTCAAGGTGCAGTCTCTCAATGGGGTAGTGTGGCACATCGCCAGATCGTCATCGACGTCCGGCCTGAAATCCCCGGATTCCAAAAAACGATAGAGGGCAAGGTCGAACCGGCCCGCGTCCCTATCCGACCCCAGCATGAACTCGAGGGTGACCATGACGTCGCTCCAGTCTCCAGCCTGCCCGAGGGCGGGATCAGGACATCGCCCGCCGGTCCGTCCGCCGTAAAGCCATCAAGGCTGGCGGATCGGGCAAGTGCGTCAGTTTGGATGCTGCAGTGCAAGAGAGAGGCGCCATCTGTTGATCAGACGGGCAGGCCGGGCGGCCTTGCGAGGCCAGCGAACCCAACCGGTCCGGAAAGGGTCCCGGCGTGAACCCTGATGTCGAAATGCGGCAGTGCAGCGCAAAATACACCCAGCCGGTAACATGGCGCTTGCAATTCTTCGCCAGAATCGGGATTAAGAGGGTGAATTAGGCGTCCGGCCACCTGGCCCGTCCGATCTGGCGCTTTTCTATCATGGAGGATCTGATGAAGACTCTTAAAGCTGCCCTGGTCGCGGCTGTCGCCGTCGCCATTGCCGGCCCCGCTCTCGCGCAGACGGTCGCTCCGGCCAAGGCTCCCGCCTACAAGGCTTCGAAGGCCTCCAAGGCCGCGTCGCTGAAGCGTGTCGGCGCCCAAAAGGGCCGGACCAATGGCGATATTGTCGACTCGCCGTCGTTCATTCCGTTGGTCACCGTCGGGGGCATTATCGTTGGGGCGATCGCCATCACGCAAATCGCCGACGACAACAAAGCCGAGTCCCCGTAGGACGCGCAGTATTTCGTCGCCCAACTCCGGGCGGCTGGAAGATCAATAGGCCGGTGGCGTCGCCACCGGCCTATTTGCGTCGTTAGAACCTGTTTTGCGGCCGGCGACGGCTAGGCGGGGTAAGGGGGCGAGCCGAGGCGCCTCCGGCTAGGCAGGGCGAAATGGTGCGGTAAAAAAGCGCCATCCCCCGACAAATCCGCGGCCTCTACAACTGCGGTATTGCAACCAACTGGCGCTTTGGGCTTTAATCGCCTTGATCAGCGCCTGACCAGACGGTCAAAAATCCTGCGCGCTGTGACGGGGATTTCCGATGAAGAGTTTCAAAGCCGCAGTTCTGGGTCTCACCGCCCTGGCGTTTGTCGCCGGCCCGGCGCTCGCCCAAACCGCCGCCAAGGTGCCCGCCGCCGCGACGGCGAAGGCCGCGAAAGCCTCCAAGGCCAAGGCCGCTCTGAAGCGCGCTGGCGCTGAAAAGGGCCGGGTCAATGCTCAAGTCGGCGAATTCAGGTGGGAATCCTTGATGGTTGTCACCGGGGTGGTCGCTGTCGTCGCCGGCGCGGTCGCGCTTGAGGGCGACGACAGCGCGCCCTCTTCCCCGTAGTTGCGCCGGCGCTGGTCTCGACTAGCGCCAGTCCGAACGAATTTTGACGAGGGTCGGTGGCTTTTGCTGCCGACCCTTTTCGGCGTTGATGTCCGATAGTCTGCGGAAGGTGCGGCCTCGGGCGTGGGCTCCCGCCACTGAACCTGGATCTCCGGCGCCCGAAATCCGATCAGGGGATGGACGGGGGCAGGGCCGAGACGCCAAAAATGCGGCAGTGCGGTATGCCGTTTCATAATGTCACAGTTCCGCGCTTGCGCCCGGGGCCTCTGCTCCGGTTAAAGATGAGATTGTGGCGTCTGGCCATTTGGCCCGTCCGTATTGGCGCTGTCCTTGAAGGAGGTTTCTGATGAAGACACTAAAAGCAGCGGCCGTCGGGCTGCTGGCATTGGCTGCCCTCGCCGGCCCGGCGATGGCAGAAAACCTTGTCCCGTCAACGGCTTCCGCCGCTGTCGCGGCCAAGCCCGCCAAGGCCAAGGCCAAGGCCGCCACCCTGAAGCGCGTCGGCGCTGAGAAGGGCCGGACCAGCGAGCTGAGCGAGACCACCACCGGTCTCCTGATCGTCGGCGGCGTCGCCGCCGCCGGCGCCCTCGCGATCAGCGAACTGGACGAGGACGAATCCCCGTAGGGTTCCCCCATCGCGTGGCGCGGGTGTTTTTCGCGTCAGGATGCGTCTTGAGAGCCGGCAACCCAGGTTGCCGGCTTTTTCGTGTCTGAAATAATTCGCGGGTTCTTACCCTGGTTGGGTTGTTTTTCGGCATAACCTGCTGATAAAAGCCGCAACAATTGATGTAGCGGCGACGGCCAGCGAGAATTTTGGCCGCCGTGGTTGCTCTTGCTGCAGTGCGAAGGCGAACGTGAGGCATGTCCCTAATGCAGCCCAGCGCGGAATTCACATCCCGCATCGATGCACGCCACCGCGAAGCGGACGTTCACAGCGTTCCGTCACCGCAGCGGCAGATTTTTGCCCACGCCGCGTCAATGTCTCCGAGCCCCTTGGTTCGGCCTGATACGCGGCGCCGGTCTTGGGACGGCGAACGCATTATCAACGTGATCCTGGCCAGCCTGCTGCTCGTCGCCCTGGCCCCGCTGATGCTTCTAACGGCCCTTCTGGTTCGGCTTGACGACGGCGGTCCGATCTTCTTCGCCCACCGCCGGGTCGGCCGCGACGGCCGCAGTTTCCCCTGCATGAAGTTCCGGTCCATGGCGGTCGACGCCAAGGAGCGGTTGGAGCGGCTGCTGGCTGAATCGCCTGAAGCACGCGCGGAATGGGCCCTGGATCACAAGCTGCGGAACGATCCCCGCATCACCCGGATCGGCGCCTTTCTGCGCAAGACCAGCCTCGATGAGCTTCCCCAGCTGTTCAACGTCCTGCGCGGCGAGATGAGCCTTGTGGGCCCGCGCCCGATCGTGGCCGAAGAAGGCGCTCGCTACGGCCGCTACTTCATCCATTACCAGTCCGTCCGTCCGGGCATCACCGGTCTGTGGCAGGTGAGCGGTCGCAATGATCTGTCCTACCGCCGCCGCGTCGCCATCGACACCGCCTACGTCCGGTCGAAGAGTCTCGGCCTCGACGCCTGGATACTCGTGGCCACCGTCCCGGTGGTCATCTTCCGCCGCGGCTCCTACTAAGCCTCACCAGACATGAGTTCCAAGGGCGCGATCCTTGTCGCCGGTGGCGCGGGCTACATCGGCTCGCATGTCTGCAAGGCGCTGGCGGAATCCGGCTATCTGCCGGTGACCCTCGATAACCTCAGCACCGGTCACGCCGAGGCCGTGCAGTTCGGACCACTTGAACTGGGCGACATCGGCGACGACGCGACGGTCGCGGCGGTCGTCGCGACCTACGACATAAGGTCGGCCATGCACTTCGCCGCCTACAGCCAGGTCGGCGAGAGCATGCGCGACCCTCTCCGCTATTTCGAGAATAACACCGCCGCGCCGATCCGCTTCGTCCGGACGCTGATCGCCAATGGCGTTGAGACCATGGTCTTCTCCTCGACGGCCGCCGTGTACGGCCTGCCGCAAGTCGTTCCGGCCCCGGAAGCCTCACCGCTCGTTCCGATCAATCCCTATGGCGCCTCAAAGCTGGCGTTCGAATCGCTGCTGGGCTGGCTCGGTCAGGCCGGGCAGTTCCGATCAGCCATCCTTCGCTATTTCAACGCCGCCGGCGCGGACGCCGGCGGTTCGATCGGTGAAAGTCATGACCCTGAGACCCATCTGATTCCGCTGATCTGCCGGGCGGCGATCTCCCACAATTCGCCGGTCACGGTTTTCGGGCAGGACTATCCGACGCCGGACGGCACGGCTCTGCGGGACTATGTGCATGTAACCGATCTGGCCGACGCCCACATCCGCGCGCTTGAATGGTTGTTGGACGGCGGAGAAAGCAGGATCTGGAATCTGGGCGCGGGCCGGGGGATCTCGGTTCGCGAGGTGATCGAGGCGGCGGGAAGAGCCCTGGGGCGGCCCGTTCCGCATGTGATCGGCGACCGGAGACCCGGCGATCCGCCTATTCTGATCGCCGACGCGCAGGCCGCTGACGCCGATCTGGGATGGCGGCCAACCCGGGACCTGGAGGCCATGGTCAGCAGCGCCAGCCGGTGGCTGGCGGAGCCGAAGTTCTAGAGCCGGCCATTGGAGATGTTCGGGGGCCGAGACCCCAGGATGAGCCTAAGTCCTTCAATAGGGTGAAGTTTTCGTGACGCGGTTGAGTCTGTTCGTTCCGCTTGACCGTCTCCGGACCGTGCGTCGGTTTGTCGCCATTACGGCGCCCCGTAAATAGGCAAGGGACGGTATCGGTGCTAAGAACCGCCAAAGCGGCTCGCTTCATGGGGGAGCCGTCGCAAAGCATGCGAAGAGAAGCTGTGTCCATCTGTGTCGGCGCCGAAATTCGGAACCAATCCGAGGGCAGGCTGTCGGACGGACAGGACGCGATCCAGGAGTTGAATGTGTTCCAAACTGCAGCCGCCGTCTGTCGATCCCTGGTCCTGGCGGGGATGGCCATGCTGGCCGTCGCCTGCGCCAGCGACGGCGCTGGACCAAGGGACGCTCAGCTCGGCGTGGCCACCAACATCGGGGTGGCCGAGCCGATGGCCCCGCCCGCGGACTACCGCATCGGGCCGCTCGACAAGATCAATATCAACGTCTTCCGGGTTCAGACCCTGAGCATGGAAGGCGTTCAGGTCGATGCGGGCGGCTATGTGACGCTGCCGCTGATCGGTCAGGTCAGGGCCTCGGGCCGCACGACCAACGAACTGGCGGCCGACATCGCCGCCCGCCTGGGCAAGGAGTATCTGGAGTCGCCGCAGGTGACGGTCTGGCTTGAGGAGGCCGTCAGCCAGAAGATCACCGTTGATGGCGCGGTCATTCAGCCCGGCGTCTATGTCCTCACCGGCGACACCTCGTTGCTTCAGGCCGTGGCGCTGGCCCGGGGACCGGATTCCCGAATGGCCAATCTGCGCCGGGTGGCGGTGTTCCGCACCGTTCAGGGCCAGCGCACCGTGGCGGTGTTCGACCTGAAGGCCATCCGCGAGGGCAAGACCATCGATCCGCCGGTCGTCGGCGGTGACGTGGTCGTCGTCGATGGCTCCCAGGTCAAGGCGGCCTGGCGCGAAGTCATCGGGGCGGTGCCGATTCTGGCCATCTTCAGGCCATTCTGATCTATGGCGTTTTCGATCACGTCCGGCGCAGGCCGCGTTTCCATCTGCAGTCAGGTCCAACAGAATGCATAGTCTCGATCGCGGTCAGGGTGATGCCGCCGGCAGGCCGGTTCCGACGGCCCGTTCCGCCGGCCCCATTGTCATTCGTGACGCCCAGCTTCCCGAGGCCTACTCCGGTTGGGATTGGGCCGCTCCCGACAAGGGCGGGTCCTCTGCGTCCTTCCTCAAATACTGGCACGCGCTGATCAAATATCGCTGGATCGCCCTGTCGATCTTCGTCGCCACCCTGGTCGTCGGCATTATCGCAACCCTGCTGATGACGCCGATCTACACGGCCAGCACGACCCTGCAGATCGAGCGCCAGGAGACCAAGATTCTCGATGTCGGCGACATGACGCCGACCGAGGCTTCGACCGGCGACGAGTTCTTCCAGACGCAGTATGGGCTGCTGAAGAGCGAATCCCTCGCCGAACGGGTGGTCGACAGCCTGCGGCTGGATCTGGATGACAACTTCCTCCGGACCATGGGCGTTCCCCTGGACAAGAAGAAACTGACCCCGGCCGCGAGGCGCAAGGCGGCGATCGGCCAGTTGAAAAAGAACCTCGGCGTGGCCCCGACCCGCGGGTCCCGCCTGGTGAAGGTGACCTTCGACAGCCCCAAGCCGAACATTTCGGCCAGGATCGCCAATGCCTTCGCGGACAGCTTCATCACCTCCAATCTCGATCGTCGCTACGATTCCTCCTCCTATGCTCGCACCTTCCTCGAAGGTCGGCTCAAGCAGGTGAAGCAACGGCTTGAGGACTCCGAACGGCAACTGGTCGCCTACGCCGGCCAGCAGGAGATCATCAACGTCGAGGAGGAAGCCAGCTCCGCGCCGGGCGCTCCGAGCGGCGGCGGAAAATCTCTGACATCGTCCAACCTTTCGGCCCTGAACAGCGCCTTTTCCGAGGCTCAGGGGGAGCGGATCCGCGCCGAGCAGCGCTGGCGCCAGGCTCAGTCGACCCCGGACAGCGCCCTTCCGGAGGCCCTGACCAACCCGACCGTCCAGCAGCTGCAGCAGCAGCAGGCCAAGCTGAAAGCCACCTATCAGGAGAACCTGAAGCTCTATAAGCCGAACTTCCCCGAGATGACGGCGCTGCAGTCGCAGATCGATGAGACCGATCGCCAGATCAGGACCACCGTATCGGGCATTCGCGGCGCCCTGCGCGCCCAGTATGAAACCGCCCTGAAACAGGAACAGTCGTTCGGCGGTCGGGTCACCCAGCTGAAGGGGTCCTACCTCGATCTCCGTGAGCGGAGCATCAAGTACAATATCCTGCAGCGGGAAGTGGACACCAATCGGGTCCTCTATGACGGCCTGCTGCAACGCTACAAGGAAGTCGGCGTCGCCGGCGGCCTGGGCAGCAACAACATCTCCATCGTCGACCGGGCCAAGCCGCCGGGCGTGCCTTCGCGGCCCAAACCCTTCCTCAACCTGGCGATCGCCGCCCTGGCGGGCCTGGCCCTGGCCGTGCTTGCCGCCCTGGCCCTCGAATACTTCGATGAATCCATCGACCGGCCGGAGGATATCGAGAGCAAGCTGGGTGTATCCCTGCTGGGCTCGGTGCCGGTGCTCAGCAAGGGTGTTGGCGTCCTCGCGGCCCTGGCCGATCCCAGATCGAACTTCTCCGAGGCCTACTACTCGATCCGAACAGCCCTGCAGTTCTCGACCATGGAGGGTGTGCCGGCCAGTGTCCTGCTGACCAGCAGCCGGCCTTCGGAAGGCAAGTCGACCTCGGCCCTGGCCATTGCCCGGAGTTTCGCGGGTCTCGGCAAGCGGGTCCTGCTGGTCGATGGCGACCTGCGGAACCCGTCGCTGCACCGCACCCTCGGCGCCGACAACAGTTTTGGCCTCAGCAACTACCTGACCGGAATGCCGCTGGAGGAACTGGTCCAGGTCAGTGATCAGCCCAACCTGTCGATCATGGCCTGTGGACCCCTGCCTCCGAACCCGGCCGAGCTGCTTGGCGGGCCACGGCTGCGCAGCCTGCTGGCCGAGGCGGCGGAAGTGTTCGACCTGCTGGTCATCGACGGTCCGCCAGTCCTGGGGCTCGCCGACGCGCCAATTCTGGCTTCGGTGGTCGGCGGCACGGTGCTGGTGGTCGAGGCCGGTGTGACCCGGCGCGGCACCGCCCGCGCCGCTCTCGAGCGGCTGGCGCCAGGCCGGTTCCGCCTGCTCGGCGCGGTGCTGACCAAGTTCAACGCCAAGGCGGCGGGCTACGGCTACGGTTACGGCTATGGCTACGCCTATGACTACAGCTACGGAACCAAGCCCAAGCTTGTCTCCACCGGCGGGTAATGGCGGAGCCGCAATCCCAGTCGCGCGGCCTTGTCCTCGGTCCACGGGCCCTGGTCAGGGCCGCGGTGCTTCTGGCGGTCATGCTGGGCCTTGGGTGGCTCTGTCTGGCGCAGGGCCTGACCGGCCATTTCCTGGCGACGCGCGAGGTTGCTCCGGCGCTGTCCTGGGCGCCGAACGATGGCCAGGCTCTTTCGCTCAAGGCCGAGACGCTGTCGGGACGGGGAGAGTTTTCGCGGGCGGCGGCCACGGCGCGGCGGGCCCTTCAGGCCGATCCATCGGACGTCAGCGCACTCCGGGTGCTTGGCAACGCCGAGGCCGTTACTGGCGACCGGGCGCGGGCCCGGATCTATTTTCGCCGGGGGGCGGCCCTCAGCCGCCGCGACACGCCGACTCAATACTGGCTATTCGCTGATGCCGCCGGTCAGGGGGACTTCAAGGCGGCCATGCGGTCGGCAGACTCGATCATGCGCCGCACGGAGAGTGGCATGCAGGCCGTCGGTCCGGCGGTCGCCGGACTGATGGGAGACCCTCGGGCCGTAGAGGCGCTGGTGGACCGCATGGCGCTTGCACCGGACTGGCGCCCGAAGCTGATGTCCCGGATGGGCGCCTACGCTTCCGTCGACGGCTTTCGCCAGCTTTTGTTCGAGATGAAGGCCCGCGGCCTTGCGCCGACGGATCCCGAGGTTGGCGACTACGTCAATCGTGTGATGAAGATCGGTGAGTTCGCGCAGGCCCGGGCCGACTGGTTCAGCCTGGTTTCGACGAAACCTCCGACGACGGGACAGTGGGTCTACGATCCCGGGTTCGATGGGCTGCGCGGGCCGCCCCCATTCAACTGGCAGCTTTTCCAGGACCCCGGCGTCACCGCCACCCTGGAGGCGGGGCCCACGGGCGGAGAGCTGGTCCTGCGCTACGACGGCTTTGACCCCCACAGCGGCATGGTCCGCCAGACCCTGGCCCTGCCTCCCGGCCGCTATCGACTGACCGGCAGAGTCCGGGTCAACGAGGATGGCGCCGATGGCCTGTACCAGTGGTTGGTCCGCTGCATCGAGGGCCGCCCCCTGGCGTTGGGTGAGCCGATCGATACTGAGAAGGGCCAGTGGGCCAGGTTTCATGTGGACTTTGATGTGGACGAAGCCTGCGCGGCGCAGAGCCTGTATCTGAACGCCCGCGGCGGCGACCGACGCTTGTCGCTGGAAACCTCGTTCGACGACATCGAGGTTCGCCAGGCGCCGGTCGGCGTCGGGGGGCCGTCATGAGTGCGCGGCGCGGAAAATCTCGCCATCGACCCGTCCGTGGCCGAGTCCGGGGTCTGGAACTGGGCCCCGCGCTGGCTATCGCCGTGGCGGCCCTGCTGCTGGTCGGCCTGGTCTTTGGCGGGGCGAGCCGGGAAGCGCCGTTGCGCCTGCTGCTGGTCGAGCTGGCCAGCCTGCCCGTCCTGGCCTGGGCCCTCTGGCGTTGGTCCGAGGCGTCGCTGGCGCGGGAACAGCGCCTCAGCCTCATCCTGCTGGCCGCCATCATCGCCTTGCCGGTGATCCAGATCATCCCGCTCCCGCCCAGTGTCTGGACCCAACTTCCCGGTCGCGAGCTGCAGACCCAGACCCTGGCCGTGGCCGGTCTCCAGCCCGGTTGGGCGCCGATCAGCATCAAGCCCGCCGAGACCCTGAGGTGCATCCTTGCCCTCATTCCCCCTGTCGCCATCTTCCTGGCCGTGACGCTCCTCGACCCGCGCAGCCGGGCGAGACTGGCCCTGGTCGTCGCCATCCTGGCCGTGGCCTCCGCTCTGCTGGGCGCGCTTCAGGTGGCCCTGCCGGATGCGGACAGCCTGCGCCTCTACGCCCGGATCCATGAAGGGTTGCCGATCGGGTTTTTCGCCAACCGCAACCATCAAGCGACCCTGATGTGCGCCGCCGTTCCCCTGGTGATGGCCTATGTGTTCGGCGGTTCTCGCGTCCCGGGGCCGCCCCAACCGCACCGCATCGCCATTGGCCTGGTGCTGGTCGGCTTGATGGTGGTCGTCGCGGTCGCCACCCGGTCGCGGGCCGGTACGGTCGTCATGGGCCTGACCCTGCTGCTCAGCCTGGGGGTCTTTCTTCGAGAGATCGGTCCAGGGCGGCGGCGCAGCATTGGTCTGATCGCGGGGGGCGCGGCCGCGGCCCTCGCCGCCGTGGTGCTGGTCGCCAGCAGTCCCATTCTCCAGCGCTTCGACCAGAACCGAGTGGCGGAGGACCAGCGGTTCGCGGTCTGGCCGAATATCGCCGAGGCGGCCCAGAAGCTGACCCCGATCGGCGCCGGGTTCGGGAGCTTCGACACCGTCTACCGGGCGCAGGAGCGGCTGGACACCATGCGGTCCGGCTTCATGAATCACGCCCACAACGACTATCTGGAGCTCTGGCTCGAAGGTGGTTGGCCGGGGATCCTGATCTTCCTCGCCCTGCTGGTCTGGGCCGGCTGGCGCGGTTGGAGCGCCTGGCGCGACAAGACACCCGATCCGATCAGCCGTCAGGGGCGGGCGGCCTGCCTGGTGCTGGTCGCCGTCGCCGCCCATTCGGTGGTCGACTATCCGCTGCGGACGCCGGCCATGGCGATGGTCGTGGCCCTGGCCTGCGCCATGCTCATCCCGCCACCGACTCCAAAAGCGCGGCAGGCCTGACCCTCCGCCGAAAGCCTGAACCGTCTCAGCGTGAGGCGGCGGGCTTGTCAGCGAGCTCTCGCAAGGCCGCCTCGATGTCGGCCCAGATGGCCTCGCGGGTGAAGCCGGCCTCGACACGGGCCCTGGCGGCGGCGCCCATCTTCTCGCGAGCGGCGTCGTCCGTCAGCAGGGCGATGGCATGATCGGCCATCATGGCTTCGTCTCCCATCGGGCCAAGCAGGCCTGTCTGGCCAGTCAATACCGCCTCCCGGACCCCGGAGACGTCGAACCCCACTGACGGCCGGCCCATGGCGGCGGCTTCCAGCAGTACATTGCCGAACCCTTCAAAGAAGGATGGGAAGATGAACAGGTCGCACAGGGCGAACAGCGGATCGGGCCGGCTGACATAGCCGATACGCCGGATCGCGGGATCGGTGGCGAAGCGCTCCAGGGTGGCGGGCGTGCCGGGGTCGCGGGCGTCGTCCGGTCCGGCGACGATCAATTGCACATCGGGAACCACGACCCGCACCCGGTCCAGAACGCCGGGCAGGTGATCGACGCCCTTCTCCGAACAGACCCGGCCGAGGAACAGCAGGACCGGCGCCTCGGCCGGGATGTTCAGCTCCCCGCGCAGGGCTTCGGCCTCGGCGACCAATTCCGGTGTCCGGTTGAAGCGCCGGGCGTCGATGCCGTTGCTCGACCCCTGACCGAAGAAGCGGATCTTGCGCTCGTCGCAGCCGACATCCCGCACCAGGTCGCCGGCCAGCTCGCGACTGATGGGCACGACCATAGCGCTGAGCTTGCAGATCAGCCACTCGATGGCTTCGTAGAACCGGCGCTTGGGGCCCTGGTAAAGCTCATAGACCTTCCGGCGATAGACGAAGACCACCGGCCCCTGGCCGGTCAGCCGCGCGGCGATGGCCCCCAGCAGGCTGGCCTTGGGGGTGGAGACGTGGACCACGTCGTAATGCTGTTTGGAGAAGAGCCGGATCATCGCCAGCAGCCCGACCAGATCCTTGATCGGGGAGGGGGTCCGCTCCATCGGCACGATACGCAGCAGGAAGTCGCCGAAATGCTGCTCCGGAAAATCCACGAATTCCCGGTCGCCGGTGATCACCTCAACCTCAAACCCCTTGGACGTCAGATAGGGGAAGAGCCCCTTGTATAGGGTCGCCAGGGTGAAGCTGTGGGTGCAGAGGAAGGCGACCTTCGGCCCTGTGGGGCTGGCTACGCTCATGGACGGCTTCCGATGCGGTTGCGGGCGGCGGCGTCTCTCTCCGGCTTCAGAGGGCCGGCCAGGGCCTGTGCCAGAAGCTCGGTGTGCTGCAGGGTCGCGCCTTCTTCCAGGTGGAAGGGCGTGTCGTAGAAGTCGTCGCGCGGGTACTGGCTCTCGTTGGGCAGGACCAGGAATTCGGCGCCGGCCGACTCATAAAACCGCCTCATCTCCGCCAGCAGATCAGCGGGGATCGGCACGTCCCGGAAGCTGACGGGCAGGCCGGCGATGACCCGCACCCCGCGCGCGCGGCTGCGTTTGACGAAATCGCGGATCACATCCTTGGCCCCGGTATCGGCGCGAAACTGGGCGGCGGTCGGCGGCCGCCAGCGCGTGCTGGCGATGAAGGCGTCGAAAGTCTTGCCGCGCTCGTGGGTCAGGCCCAGCTCGTCGCCCTGGATGTCGAAGGCCTTGGCGTCGAACCGCGCGGAAACGCCCGCGACATTCAAGATCGCCTCAACCCCGCTGTCGATGATCGTCGACAGATCGAACATGAAGGCCGCCCGGATCACCCCCTCGGGTCCTCGCGCCAGCAGCGCCGCCTTGTCATGACGGAACAGAACGGCGGCGTCCGGCCCGGTCAGGGTCTGGGTGCGGGTCGCGCCATACTGCTGGTACTCCATGGGCAGATAGACCACGTCGCCCGGCTTGATGATCGGCTCGAAGCTTCGCAGCATGTAGTCCATGCCCAGGCCCGCCGTGTTGCCGGCGTTGACGCAGGCCATCCCAAGCCGCTGCTCCAGCAGGGCGCAACGGTGGCTGGTGCGGGCGTTGCTGCCGGCGATGATGACCAGCTTCGGGCCGGGCGCCTTTTCCCCATAGGCCACCTTCTTGGCGATCATCGGGGCGATGGAGCCCAGCGACACCGGCCGGTCCAGCACGAAGCCGTTGATCACCAGATAGAGCGCCAGCGACAGGGCGGCGGCGGCGATCAGCTTGAGCAGCGCTTTCATCTGCGACCTCAGAACTGGAAGTAGATGAAGTGGGAGATCTGGCCGGAGAAGAGCACCTTCTGCAGGACCAGGGCGAAGGTCAGGACCACCAGCCACCAGCGGGCCCGCTGGGAGAGCTGCGGGATGTTGGTGGCCAGCATACAGACCCCCAGGCCGATCCCCAGCATGATCACCATCCGCAGGAAGCCGATGTTGGTGCCGTCATTGAAGTGGGTCAGCTTGCCGGCTTCGCCCAGCAGCGACAGGAAGGGCGCCTTGTCGACCAGGTCGGTGGGCAGCACCGCGCCATTGAGGCCCAGCATCCCCTGGTAGACGGCGGTGGCCACTTCCCAGGAGGGGGCGCGGAACATCACCCAGCCGATGACGACGCAGACGAAGGTCAGGATCAGGGCCGGAATACCCAGGCCGATCGGCTTGCTGCCCTCCGGCCGGCCCAGCCGGGTCATCAGGCTGTTCCAGCCGTGGTTCACCACCAGCATCGCCCCGTGGAACCCGCCCCAGACGACGAAGGTCCAGGAGGCGCCGTGCCACAGCCCGCCGATCAGCATGGTCAGGAACAGGTTCAGGTGGCGGCGCAGGTCGCCTTTGCGATTGCCGCCCAGCGGAATGTAGATGAACTCGCGCAGGAACCGCGACAGGGTCATGTGCCAGCGGCGCCAGAACTCGATGATCGACAAGGACTTGTAGGGCGAATTGAAGTTCATCGGCATGATGATGCCGAACATCAGACCCAGGCCGATGGCCATGTCCGAATATCCGGAAAAGTCGAAATAGAGCTGGAATGTGTAGGCCAGCGCGCCCCCCCAGGCCTCGTACAGCGACAGGTGCGCGCCGCGCGTCACCCCGTCGAAGGCGATGTTGGCATAGTTGCCGAACTCATCCGCCAGGATCACCTTCTTGGCCAAGCCCAGCAGGAAGATGGTCAAGCCGGAGGCCAGCCGGCCGAGGTCCAGCCTGTAGATCTTCTCGTCGCGGAACTGAGGAAGGATGTCGCTGTGCTGGACGATGGGGCCGGCGATCAGATGCGGGAAGAAGGTGATGAAACAGGCGTAGTCGAGCAGGTTGGGGTTGGTGGAATTGCGCCGATAGGCGTTCACCAGATAGGCGATCTGCTGGAAGGTGAAGAAGGAGATCGCCAGGGGCAGGATGATGTGCAGGATCGGGGCGTTCAGCCCGAACGACTGCGACACCGTCTGGACGAAGAAGTTGGCGTATTTGAAATAGCCGATGGTCAGCAGGTTGGCGGCGATGCCGACCGTCAGCAGGGTCTTTCGCCGTGTCTCCGCCCGCTCGATCACCCGCCCGGCCACGAAGTTGAACAGGATCGAGCCGATCAGCAGGGCCGCGTACTGCGGCACGGCCCAGGCGTAGAAGAACAGCGAACAGCCGACCAGCCAGACGCGGGCCGCGACGCCGCCCCATAGCCTGGCCACCAGATAGTAGCCAAACACCGAGATCGGCAGGAAGGCGAACAGGAAGATGGGGGAGTTGAACAGCATGGGTCAGGCGGCTCGCCGGGGGTCTGAGCGGTCGGCGAGAACCGACCCATAGAGATCAATGAGCTGGTCCAGGTGAAGGTCCAGAGTGGGCGGGGCCGCCCAATATCGATCATAGGCGGTCCGGCCCATGGTCCGCACGGCCTCGTCGTCCCGCGCCAGATCGCGAAGGGCGCAGGTCAGGGATTCGACGTCGCCGTTCTCGAACAGTCGGCCGGTCATCCGGTCCTCGACGGCGGAGCCCGGCGCGGTGCCGGTGCTGGCGATACAGGGTATGCCGTTGCCGAAAGCTTCGGGCACGACCATCCCCTGCGTCTCGCGCCACTCGGCCGGCAGGACCACGGCGCGGGCCAGGCGCATGTTTTGCGTGACCGCCTCTCGGGCGACCCAGCCGGTGATCTCGATTTGAGGATTGATCGCCAGCACCGCTTCGGCCAGTTCGCCGTCGCCGACAACGGTCAGCGGCACGGCGGCCCGCTTGGCGGCCTCAGCCAGCAGCAGAACACCTTTTTCCCGCGACAGGCGGCCGGCATAGACGAACCGGTTCTGGCCGGCAGGATCGGCCGGGCCCTGATCCTTGACTGCGATCGGGTTGGGGACCACCTCGGTGCGCAGCGAGCGGGGCAGATGGGGCGCATAGACCTCCCGCGCGAACTCGGTGACGCAGATGGCGGCGTCAAGGCCGCTGGCGGCGCGGGCGATGTGATCCAAGGATACCTGCCGCGCCACCCGCCACAGCTTGTGGACATATTTGCGGGAGTCGCAGTTGCGCGTCAGGCAGGCGACCGACATGGGCTTCAGCTGACAGGGCTTGCCGGTCGGGAAGTCGTGCAGGGCGGCGTTGGGACAGACGAAGCCGTAGTCGTGCAGGGTCGCCACGGTCGGATGGCCCGACTTGCGGGCGGCGGCGAAGACGCTGGCCGACAGGGACTTTGACCAGCTGTGGATGTGGACGACCGTGCGGCCCGCCGGCTGGGTCGCCAGAAGCTCTTGCAGGCGTTTGGCGGCGGCGGTGTTCCACAACCCCTGGGCCGCCATAGCGATGCGCCCCCCGGTGGCCAGGTCCGCCTGGCCGAGCAACTCGACCTTGACGCCCGCTGCTTCAAGGGCCGGATCGGCGGGCCCCATGGCGGCGAACAAGGTGACGTCCAGGCCCCGACCGGCCAGTCCCTTGGCCGATTCCAGCGCCACCGTGGACGCTCCGCCGCCTGGAAAGGCGCGGTCATTGACGACGACGACAGTGTCAATCATGCGCGCTCTTTGAAGACCCCCGAGACCGCCATTAGCTTACCGCGCGATAGACTTCCAGAACCTGCCCGGCGGTCTGTGTCCAACTGAAACTCTGTGCCCGGGCAAGGCCGCTGGCGATGCGCGCAGCATCGCCACGACCGCTTTTTGCCAAGGCGATGATTTTTTCGGCGATGGCGTCCTGATCCTCCGGATCGACCAGAAGGGCGGCGCCGCCCGCGACATCGGGCATCGATGACTGGTCGGACGTCAGGACCGGACAGCCTTGCGACATGGCCTCGATGATCGGCAGCCCGAACCCCTCATAGAGGGAGACGTAGATGTAGCCGTCGGCGGCCGCGTAGAGCCCCTTGAGTTGGGCGTCGGTAACATAGCCCGGCCGATGGATCCGGCCGGCGATCGGTGAGCCGGCGATCTCTTCTTCCACCGCCTTGAAGTCCCAGCCCAGGCTGCCTGCCAGCACCAGGTGATGGGGAATACGGTCGGCGGCCTTGGCGAACGCACGGATCACCCGGGGCAGGTTCTTGCGCGGGTTCATCGAGCCGGTGAACAGCAGGAACGGCTCCCCAGCCGGCGGCATCCCGGTCATGTCGGCCAGGGCGTCAGCGGCCGGCGGTTCGAACTGGTCGGCGGGCAGGCCCAGAGGAATGACGCGCATCCGGCCATCCAAGGCGGATCCGACGACGCCGCGCACGGCGTTGGCGGTGGTCTCGGAAATGCACATCACAGCCGCAGCCCGGTTTACGGCCTGGGCCAGCATTCGCTTGAGCAGCCAAGGGTGAGCCTGGCCGAAGAACTCGGGATGCTCCAGCACCCCGATGTCATGGATGGTCAGCACCCAGGGCCGACCGGTGGCGACGGCGTAGTCGGTATCGACGCTGTGGACGACGTCCACCGGACCGGTCCAGCGCTCGACGCGAGGTTCGGGCAGATAGGACCAAAGCGGGGCCAGGTACTTCCTCTTGATCGGCAGCTTTCGGAAGCCGGCGTCGGTCAGCCATGCCGGCGGGTTCTCCGGAAAGTCACTGTTGGCCGAAACCGGCAGGATCTCGACCCCAAGCCGGACCAGCGCCTCGCGCAGTTCATGCGACACGCGGCTGAGGCCGAACCGTTCGCGCTTGGCGAAGCTGTCGGTGACATAGGCGACACGCATCAGTCGGCGGCTCCGACCGTGGCCTTCGGGGGCATTCCGGACGAGCTCACCGCTCAAGCCGCGCGGCGGGACTGGCCTCGGGAATCCAGCTTTCGACAGGCAGAACACCCGGCGGTCGGCGCTGCATCTGTCTGGCGAGGGCCTCCTGGCGCACCTGAAAAGCGAAGATCAGGCCGGCCGCAATGGAGATTGGCGCAATATAGGCCTCGATGAGGATGCCGCCGTTGTCCGAAAAATAGAGGAACATGATGGCCACGGTGATGGCCACGGCCTTGGCCTTCAGCAATCCCCGCGACTGGATAGATGCCCGGAGCATCTGCCCAAAGAACACCAGGATCAGGATGAAGCCGCCGATCCCGCCGTAGTAGAGCCAGAGCAGGAACGAGTTTGAGACGAAGCCGGTGGAATAGATGCCCACGTCGAGGCCCTGGTTCATCAACTTGATCACGTCCCAGCCCGCGCCGACCACCGCGGTGTCGGGCTTTTCGACGATCAGATTCCACAGGCGGATCGGCCCGTCGATCAAGCGGCCGCTGACGTTGTTGTCCTCCAGGGCTCCACCCTGCCAGCGCCCGAAGCGTTCGAAAGCGGGAGCCAGGGCTGGGATCATCGTCGCAAGCGGAGCGACCAGAGGAACGAGGGCCAGGAGCGCAATTCCGACAATCCGTCGCTTCGGATCCCCGGCGATCAGGCTGACGGAGAGGGCCAGGGCCAGGGCCAGCATGGCCTGCCTGGACACCGTCGGGATGACGCAGGCCGCGGCCAGGGCGAAGGCCGCGAAGGTCATCTTTCGCGATCCCAGCAGCCAGGCCACATAGGCCGCCAGCACGGCGACCACCCCGGCGCTGTTGGGATTGAAGAAGGGGCCGGCCGAGCGCTGCGCCGTGATCGCGGCCCCGAATTCGGTCATGTTGAAGCTGGTGGCCTGATCCCGATAGAAGAAGCCGTTGATGGCGCGCGACATCCCCGGACTGCCAAACTGCAGCCAGAGAACGATGCCGAGCGCCGCGAGGCCCGCCACAATCCCCCAGATGAGGAATTTGCGGGACGGCGCCAGCGAGGGAACATTGACCAGGGCGGCGGCCGTGAAGATCTGCATGAACGAAAGCGAGGCGTGGCCGCTGATCCAGACGCTCTGCAACGAGAATCCGTAGCGGAACATCGGCACGATGATGCCCGCAAAGACCAGGAAGCCGGCGAAGATGAAATGCCAGGGCAGGACGCCGCGCGGCCATGCCCGCCAGCCCCCAGCCTGAACGGCCGCCGCCAGGATCAGCCCGCCGCTTACATCGAACAGGTACAGCGGAAAGCCGAGATTCAGCCGCAGGGTCGGCAGAATGATCAGGGTAATCGGATAGACGAAGAACAGGCCCCGCCGGTAGTAGACGTAGAGGCCAAGGCAGAGGGCGAGATACAGTCCGAATACGGCGATCGGTAGGTTCATGGGACTCTGGCCATCTTGTTCGGCGTAGCCGACTGGGAGCAATCGTCGGCGACGGTCGTGTCCAAGGACGCTGCGTCCGCTCTTGATGCAACGGCGCGCGGCTTGAGGCTACCCCACATTGTCACGCGCCTTCTTCGGGCTCCACAGGGTCCAGCCGAGAATCGGCACCCCGATGCGCCGCTCGTTGAGCAGCAGGAGCAGGGGCCGCTCGACCAGTTCGTGGATGATCACTCCGACCAGGCAGCACGCCAGGATTGCGATCGGGATGTATATCGTGGTCGGCAGCCGGGCGGCCTCCCAGACGTTGGCCAGCATGCTCAGCAGGATCGTGTGGAACAGATAGATGCTGTAGGAGGCGTCACCCAGCTTCTGGGTCACCGTATGGACCAGACCCCCTCGCGGGCTTGGGGTCAGGACCGCGACGCAAACGATCAGTCCAGCGATAGACCACTGCACCGGCCGCCAGCCCAGGGTTGCTTCGGTGTCGGGGTGCAGGGTGACGAAATAGATGGCCTCCAGCACCAGTAACCCGACGATCAGCAGCAGGGGTCGCTTCAGCCATGCGCCTATTGCAGCCGCCGGCTTCGACAGAGCCAACATGCCGATCAGGGCGCCCAGGGCGAACTGCAGGATCACCGGACGGGTCCAGGCGATCAGCGCCGAATTCTGCGGATTGAACATGCCGGCGATCACCAGCAGGGCCAGGCTGCCGAAGATCACGCCGATCGCCAGCCGCCGCTTGAGGAAAAGGGCGACAAAGAAGATGGCGTAGAACAGCATCTCGTAGTTCAGCGACCAGCCAACCGCCAGGACCGGCCGAAATTTCCCGTCGTGGAAGTCATAGGGAATGAACAGGAAGGACTGGATCACTTCGCCCCAGCTGACATTGCCGGCCGCCAGCTGGTGGCGCGCCTGAAGCGCCGTGGCGATCCAGTAGAGGGGCACGATGCGGATCAGCCGGCGCAGCAGGAAGTCGCCAGGCGCGCGAGGCCGGGCGAATTTGTCGTGGCTGATATAGTACATGATGAAGCCGCTGATCACGAAGAAGACGTCGACGCCGAACGAGCCGTCGAAGATCTGCGTCAGGGGCCGGCCGCCGGGCCCGATCAGGATGTTGTACTGCAGCAGGGCGTGAGACATCAGCACCAGCACGGCGGCAAAGCCCCGCAGGTCCTGGATGACGGGCAGGGCGCCGCGGCTGGCCGTGGTGCGAACGTCGGTCATGAGAGGGCCTCCGCCCGGGCGGGGGCAGGGACGACCGCGGGCGCCGGGTCGGCGTCGCCGCCGGACCGGAACAGCAGGCCCATCGGGAAGGGGCGGCGGGGCAGGGCGGTCTCGCCTCTTCCCAGCACGCCCAGCATGGCGCGTTTCAGCGGGGGTTCGATGAAGCGGGCGACGATCCAGCTGGCGGCCACCACCAGGGCGAAGCTGGCGAACAGCGCCGGCCAGGACGGCAGGCCCAGATCGGTCAGCAGACGGATCAACGCCGGCCCGGACACCTCATGCAGCAGATAGAGGGGATAGGTCATCAACCCCAGGCGCCGGATGAAGGCCTGGGTCCGCGGGCTGGCCGGATTGAGCCGCGCGGCGAAACGGCTTGAGATGATGATGATAGCGATACCCACCAGTAGGGTCGCCACCGGCGCCACGGCCTGGGCGGCGGCGCTCGCGCCCCTGATCTCGATGGTGCGCAGCAGAACCTCTCCGCAGGAGACGATGACCGCGAACCCCAGGGCCAGCCAGCCGGCGGGGCTCAGCCGGCTCCGGGCAAGAACCCAGATCCAGATGCCGGCCCCAAACAACGCTCCGTGACGCAGCAGCAGCAGGTCGCTCTTGGGAGTCCAAAGATTCAGTCCCGGCGCGGCCACCAGGCCCAGATCGATCAGCAGTCGCGGCAGGACGTAGGCTGCGCTCCACAGCGTCAGGCCAAGTGCGATCAACCGGACGCGAGAAAATTGTCCGGTCAGCAGCACCAGGAAGATCAGGGCGTAGAAGATGATCTCAACAGCCAGGGTCCAGTAGACCCCATCGATCCAGGGCCCCCCGACCCAGAGGCTGAGCGACCCCGCCAGCCGGTGCATCAGCTCGGGCGCGGGATAGATGGAATAGGCGAAGAGCACGGCCGCCGAGATACAGGCGCAGACCCAGGCGGCCGGGTACAGCCGCGAAACCCGCCCCTTGAGGAAGCTGATCGGGCTGGTGTTGTTGGCCGAGCCGACGATGACGAAGCCGGAGATGACGAAGAAGATTTCCACCCCGATCCAGCCGAACCAGGCGAAGGCGGTCAGGGAGGGATAGCTGACGACGTCCGACTGCAGGATCTTGCCGCCGGTCGAATGGGGCGCCGACCAGCTTCGATAGCCAAGGTGAAACACAGCCACCATGGCGGCGGCCGCGAAGCGGACGAGGTCGAGACCGTAGAAATAGGGTCGCCTGGCGTCCGTCATGCCTTGCTCCGTCCCCCCGCCCGCTCCCAGGCCGCGGCCACCTTGGCCTGGACCTGCTCGAACAGTCCATCCCAGCCGCGCGCCCGGGCGATGTCGCGCCGGCCCTCGGCCAGGTCATCCCGGGGATCGGCGATCCGCGCGGCGACCAGGTCGATGAAGGCGGTATGGTCCCTGGCGATGTCGACATAGGGCGCCATGGGGTAAACCGACCGCAGGGCGACCGAGACGGTGGGTTTTCCGCTGGCCATATATTCGACGATCTTCAGCGGATCGGCGCGGTGGCGAAGCTCGCTGACCTCATGCGGCAGGATACAGACGTCGAACCCGTTCAGATAGGCCGGCACCTTCAGGTGTTCCACATGGCCGATGCGGACGAGATTGGGGATCGAGCCGAGGGCCGCTTCGGCTTCCGGCTTGACCGGCCCGACGATGACCACCTGATCCGGCCAGCGCCTAGCCAGCTTGTTCAGCAGCTCGAAGTCCATCCAGCGGGCGACCAGCCCGACGAAGCCGATGCGCGGATGCGGCACATGGGCCAGCGGGTCTTCTCCCTCCGAGGCCTTCTCCAGGAACACCGGATCGACGCCGTTCGGAATGATGGTGGTGTTGGGATTGGACTGGGCCAGCCGGTCGCGCAGGGCCTCGGTGGTGGTGAACACCTGCCCGGCCCGTTGGGCGATGGCCGCCTCGGCGGCCCGGGTGAGTCGCCGTTCTTCGGCCGAGCGGGCGTAGTAGACGTAGTCGTCGGTGACGTCATAGACCACCGTGCGCGGCGACAGCTGGTTCAGCGTGTCGATCGATCCCGGCAGCCGGCACCAGACAAGATAATCGTCCCAGCCCTCGGCCTTCAGCCACCCCCGGATAGCGCCGGCGAACCGGGCGCCGTTCAGCCGGGCCAGGGCCTTCAGCCGGGTCGATCCCGGGATCTGCATCGGCAGGGTCATCACCCGAACGCCGGGCTCGACCTCCCGAACCGTCGCGCCGCGGAACAACGACTTCAGTCCGCCCTGCTTCAGCCGCGCTCCGATGGCGATGGGATTCTCGACATAGAGGATATCCACTCCGGTGCGCGCGAAGCGGCGGGAGAAGTGGTTCTGCCGGGTCCACACCCCGTCCCAGGGGGGCGACAGCAGCCAGACGATCCGCTTGGGGCCCGTGGTCATGCCTTGGGCGCCCCATGCCGCTGCCAGTTGTCGGCCAGCTGGCCTTCCAGTGTCTCGCGCCCGATCTGGTTCTGGCGATCCCAGGCGATGGCGTAGCGGTTGAAGGTGCTGGCGAAGGTGTAGACCCCGAAGATCAGGCCGTGCAGGCCATGCTTCCAGGCGCCCTTCAGGACATAGGCCTTGAGGCCCCTCTTCAGCGGCTGAAGGATCAGGTCGATGCCGCGCACCGGCCCGGCCTTCTCGATCTCATCGGCCGACAGCTGGGAATACTGCACGCTCTTGCGCAGGCGCTCGACGTAGTTCTCGTCGTTCAGATGCCACATCATCGCCGTCAGCTGCCCCGTCCTGGCCGACCCACCCTCGACCTCGACCTCTTCATGCACGGCGTTGACGAAGCGATGATGACCCCGGCGGCCCAGCTGCGGATTGTTCCAGCTTTCCCAGCCGCCGGCCGGGAAGGGCCGGTGCAGGAAGAAGTTCAGCCGGCGGTAGTTGAAGCCGTTCATCGAAGTGTCGGCGATATTGGCGCGGATTTCCGCCGCCAGTTCCGGCGTCACCCGCTCGTCGATATCCATATGCAGCAGCCAGTCGCTCCTGGCGACGTCCAGGCCGCTGTTGCGCTGGGCCGCGAAACCGCCGACCGGCTCCAGCCGCCGTTTGACGATCGTCACCGGAAACCCGCAGGTCTCGAGGAATTCCAGCGTCCCGTCGGTCGAGCCGTCGTCGACGATGACGATCTCGTCCACCCAGGGCGCCAGATTGGCGATGAAGCCGACGATGTCGCGCCGCTCGTCGCGGGCGATGGCCACGGCGGCCAGCGTCGGACGCGCTGAGGTCGCGGCGGCGGGCGGTGTCATCTCATCCATGGGCGCCCTCGAGTTGTTCAGCCAGGGCGCGGATATGGGCGCGGGCGTCATAGCGCCCCACGACCAGAGCGCGGGCCGCCCTTCCCATGCGCTCGGCCCCGGCGCCATCCACCAGTTGGCGAAGGGCGGCGACAAAGCCCGGATAGTCCTCGACGCCGTCCAGAATGAAGCCGGTCTCGCCGTTGATGACCGCTTCGCGGGCAGCGGGCAGGGGGGAGACGATGACCGGCCGTCCCACCGCCATGGCCTCGACCACGACATTGGGCAGGCCGTCGTTGAAGTCGGTATTGGCCAGCAGGGCGAAGACGTGGCTGCGGGCCAGGAAGCCGCTGACTTCCGAATGGGCCACCCAGCCGGGCAGCTCCAGTTCCTCGGCGAAGTCCAGTTCGGCCGCGAGGGTCTTCAGCGCCTCCAGCCCATTGCCGCGGCCCAGGATGGTCAGCCGGACATCCAGCCCCTCTTTCTTGGCCAGGGCGCAGGCGCGGACCAGCCGATCGAACCCCTTGGTCGGGGTGATCCGTCCAGCCGACAGAATTCGCAACGGCTTGGCCTCGCCCGCCGGCGGCAGTTCGGCGAAGGCCGTGGTGTCGACCCCGTGATAGTGCAGGTGACAGCGCGCCCGCTCGTCGTTGGGCAGGCGCTGCAGCAGGTAGTCCATCGCCGCCTGATTGCAGAAGCTGGAGAACTTCAGGGTCTCGAAGGCGGCAGGGAAGTGGCCGCTGTCGTAGGCGACCTCATGCGCGTGCACGCTGATCGAATAGGGCAGACCCGATCCGGCGTGGGCCAGGGCGGCCACCTGGGTGGCGTAGGGCCAGTGGGCGTGCAGGCCGTCCACCCCGTCGGCCTTGGCCCGGCGGATAATGGCGGCGGCCCGGCCCAGCCGCAGGGGGGCGTTGGTCTTCTCGGTGGCTTCCCGGCTGAAGCGGTTGTTCAGTTTCAGCATCTTCGGCAGGGACAGGCTGGCCAGGCTGAGCGCCGCCTCCTGCTTGCTGATGTACTGGACCTTGTCGATCAGAGCCTTGGCTTCCGGCGTCAGCAGGTCGAGGTCGGCGCCTGTCGGCCGCTCGAAGGAATAGATTTCCAGGTCCACGCCGATGCGCAGCAGGTCGATCACCTCGCGACTGACGAAGGTCTCCGAGGGCCAGGGGAACCTGGCGATGACGTAGCCCAGCTTCATTCAGCGATCTCGCAACAGGGACATCAGGTCAGCATCCGCCAGCAGGGCTTTCGGATCGGCCGGCGCCAGGGCCAGTTTCAGGGCCAGGGCCTGGTATTTGACGGTGATCTTGTCGCGCACCACCGCGCCGTCCGGTCCGACGGCCAGGCACAGGCCGTAAGGCGTGGCGTGCAGCGCCGGGACGGCCTGGGCGGCGCGACCGGCCGCCTCGGCATATTCGGGCCTGCCCGTCAGGCCGGCCAGCTTCTGCAGGGCGATGGCCATGTCGACATTGGCGTCCAGGTGGTCGCGGTCGCCATCCGGATGTTCGGGGAACAGGCCGTTGTCCCATTGCCGGGTCAGCCAGCGGTCGGCGATCACCTGGGCGACGGCCAGCGACCGGTCCGACAGCCCCTCGGCGGCCAGATCGCAGAGCAGGTCGATGGTGGCGAAGGCGGCCTTCAGGCTGACCTCCCGGCCCTGCATGTTCCGGTCGAGCTGCAGCCAGACGTCGCCGCCGTTGAGCATCAGGGTCTCGAACCCGGTCAGCCAGCGGTCGATGACGCCTTTCCAGCGGCCGTCCTTGGTCCGGTGTTCCAGAGCCGCAAGGCTCCAGACCATGTTGGTGTTATCCTTGAACAGCAGGACCGACAGGTTGGAGGCGGGCTTCAGCAGCGCGCCCAGGATATCCGAATGGGCGCTGAGCACCCGGCAGAACAGCCCGTACTTGCGGAAGCCCGCGGTGGCTACCCAACCCTCGGCCAGCCGCACCGAGGCGCTCAGGAAGGCCGGGTCGCCGGTCAGGTCGTAAAGCTCCAGCCACAGCTCGATATAGCCGCCGTTGAAGGCGTTGGCCCGGGCCGCCCAGGTGCGGGGATCGGAGCCGACGATGGGCTCGTCAATCAGCAGGTCGCCGACGAACATCGTCTCGATGATGGTCAGGGAGCCGGTCCGCGCCGCTTCCAGCAGGGCGACATCGCCCGTCGCCCGGTGCAGTTCCAGCAGGCCCAGCAGCCAGTCGTGATTGCTGAACAGCTTCAGCCGCCCGCCGCTGCGATAGAGGCCGCCGGTCAGGTATGGCCCGGTCTGCAGCATCTGCTCCCTGGCGAAGTCGTTTCGGCCATAGCGCTGCAGGAAGGGCAGGACATCGCCGAAGTCGGCGACCAGCGGCTCGGGATCGGTGATCACCCCATCGCCGTTCAGCTCGGTGACCAGAATCTTGGCTCCGCCGACGTAGCGCTGCTCGATCAGGTCCAGGGTGGTGTTCACCCAGGCCAGGTCCGGTCCGCAGAGAGGCGTGAAACCATCCGTCATCAGTAGCCATGCTCCAGCAGCTTGACGCCCAGCCGCCGCAGGACCTTGTCGTCCAGCTTGATCAGCAGATGGCGCCAGGCGTCGAGCACGCCCAGCCGCCAGAACATCCTGCCCTTGAGCCCCTCCGCGGGCGGCAGGGCAGGACCAGTCGCGACCGGCGCCTCATGATCGGCGCCCAGGTGGTCGAGCCGGCCCTTGAACTGGAGCGTCGGCGGCGCATCCACGGCCCAGCTGTAGAGCCGCAGCGTCGATCCGGCCGGAACGACCAGCGTCTGTCCGCCATCCGGCGAAAGCGGCGCCAGGATCAGCGACCCGCGCACCATTCCTTCGGCCCGATCAGCGAACCGCACCGCGCCTGTCTCGGCGTCCAGGGCGACGATGTGGCCGGCGTTGTTGCCAACAACCACCATCGGCGCCGCGCCTGCCGGCTTCACGACCAGCGGCGTCGTATAGCTGCGGCAGATGGCGTTCTCGGTGAAATAGGGCCGTCCATCGGCCGGGCGGCAATGACCATCGGCATGGCTGCAGGTCTCGGCGTGCGGGAAGTCGTAGGACCACGCTGGCGACCCGTCGGCCAGGTTCACGGCCAGGCAGCGCCCGGTCGCCAGGCTGCAGGCCACGGCGATGACCTTTCCGCCCGGCAGGCTGATGATCATCGGGCTGGAATCCACCCCGCCGCCGGCCGGGGCGGCCCAGACCCGCTCGCCGGTGCGGCCGTCCAGGGCGATGATGGCGTTGTCGCCGGGGCCGCTGGTGTGTTCGCCGCCGCCGAACACCACCAGGGGCTTTTCGCCGGCCATGGCGAAGGCCGGTGAGGAGTCCGGGTCGTATTTCACCGTGGTGAACCACTTGGGCTCGCCGCTCGCAGCATCCAGGCAGAACAACCGCGCCGAACGCGTGCCCAGCACGATCTCCAGCTTTCCGTCGCGGTCGACGTCATGGACCAGGGGCGGGGAGACCGTGCCCCGCTTGGTGCCGCCGATGAACAGGTGCTTGGGCAGTTTCCGCTGCCACAGGACTGAGCCGTTGCGCTTGATGGCCCAGACGCTGGGCCCATAGCTGCCGACAATGATTTCCAGTTCGCCGTCGCCGTCCACATCGGCCACAGCCGGGATCGAGCGGATGGCCTCGCCCAGCCGGAAGCGGGAAACGGTGGCCCCGGTGTCGATGGCCAGCCGGTAGAGGTCGCCGCCGTGCGTGCCGATCAGCACCTCGAACCGGCCATCGCCCGCAAGATCGACGACAACTGGCGAGGAGGTGATTTCGGACTTCAGTTCCCGCCGCCACAGGGGCGTGAGATCCGCGCCGCGCCAGGCCTGGATGCAGCCGGTGCGGTCGGAAGCGACCAGCACCGCGCCCCCCACCGTCATGGCCACGGCCGGGGCCGACCAGGTCTCGCCCGCGAGGGACAGGGTGGCGACCAGGGTCGGGATGGGGCCGGCCTCCGACGAGGCGCCGGCCAGTCGCAGTCCGGCTTCGCCCGCGGCGGCGGCGGCCATCATGACGGGCTGCCCTTCGGTCCGCGGCCGAAGATCTGCGCCCGATCCACCAAGGCGGCCAGTTTCGCGGACTTTGCCAGCAGCGCCGGCTTCTTGGCCAGGGTGGCGTCGCCGAGGATCCGCAGGTAGCGCGCCATCTCCTTGCCCGACAGCAGCATCAGCAGAAGGACATAGACGAGACCCCCGAGCACCAATCCGGCCAGGGCGATGGGCAGGTTGTGGCTGACGCCGGCGAGCCACCAGATGGCCCCGGCCCCCAGGCTGGCGACGACCACCGGCAGGATAGCCCCGACCGGCGCCCCGCCGATCCGCCGCCCGACCCGCACCCACAGCACAAGGGTATAGGCCACGGCGCCGACGGTCGCGGCGATGGGATAGGCGGTCAGGCCCAGATAGGGCTCCAGGGCGAACAGGACGCTCAACTGCAGGATCAGATTGACCACGGAGGCGCCCAGCGAGGTGCCGACCATGCCCAGCGCCTTGGACGCCTGGGAAATCGGCGAGGCCACCACCTGGATGATGCAGGACAGGAACAGCCCCTGGATCAGCGGCCCCACCTGCTGCCACGAACCCGGCAAAAGCAGGCCGATGATCACCGGCGCCAGGCTGGCCAGGAAGACGGCGAAGGGCGAAACCGCGGCGGCGCCGACATAGATGCTCTGGGCCATCAGCCGCCGGGTCGCATCCTGGCTGTCCTGATTGCGGGCGAACAGGCGGAGCTGAAGCGCCGACAGCAGGACGATGGGCTGCAGGATGACCGCGTCCAGCATGGTGTTGGCCATGCCGATGACCCCAACCGTGGCGACGCTGAACAACAGGCCGGCCGCCAGGGGCGCGGCGGCCCGGGTCGCCAGGTCGACCAGGCCCGTAGCCTGCAGCGGCACGGCGAATTTCAGCAGCTGGCCGGCCTTGGCCCGGTCCAGGCCCCAGTGGGGGACCATCCTGGCCGACAGATGCAGGATGATCATCCCGGTGATGTGGCGAACGGCGGTCGCGGTCACCAGGGCCCAGACGCCCCACTTCAACCAGGCCAGCAGCAGGGCGGTGACCAGATAGATCAGGTATTCCGCCACCTCGCTGGCCGCCACCAGGTCATGTCGAACCTGACGCTGCAGCACGGCGTTGGGGATCGACTTCAGCGACATCACCAGGACGATCGCCGACATCGCCCGGATCACCCAGACGTCGTGGGGCTTCAGGTGGTAGGCGAGCACGATCTGCGGCGCGACGAACCAGACGACGATCAGCACCAGGACCGCCAGGGTCTGTTGAACGGTAAAGGCGGTGCGGAGATCGCCCTCGCTCAACGCCTCGCGTCGGCGCACCAGGGCGGCGATGACCCCCCCGACACAGAGGGCCGACAGGCCGGAAAGCAGAAACTGGCTGGTGGCGAACAGGCCGAACCCGGCCGGGGCGATCATCCGCGCCAACAGCAGGGTGCCGACCAGCGCCATGATCCGCACCACGGCATGCCGGGTAAAGCCGCTCAGGGCGGCGCGGGCCGCCCGAGGCTTGACCTCCTCGTGACTCAGCTCTGTCTCGCGGCGCAGCGTAAAATCCCCAACACACACAAATCGCCGATACGCGGGCCACGCTCGGCCCCGGCAGCGCAAGCGACCCAATTCGGACCGAGTTGATGCCGGACTGTAGTCCAGTTCCCGGGGCGCCTGGCAATGTCGCAGGCCGCAATGCGGCTTTCGGCTGGCCAAATGCCCTGAAAACAACCGTGCTGGCAACAGCCAGTTAGGGGGGCAATTTCACGCGGAGCGAAAGATCAGGCGCAAATGGCGCGGCCTTTCCGCCAGCGCTTGACTCCAGCCAGCAGGTGCGCCAATCGCCCATAAATTCGGCGCCGCGCCACAATCCGCAACGGGTCCGACGACGGGCGCGTGACCGGGTCCATCGGATTGTTGCACCGCACAATCTGCATCGTCGATCGCTCGCGGCAGCGGTCCTTTTGGGAGAGACTTCATGCGCGTCGCCATGATCGGAACTGGCTATGTCGGACTGGTGTCCGGGGCCTGTTTCGCCGACTTCGGTCACACGGTCGTCTGCATCGACAAGGATGCCGGCAAGATCGAGCGCCTGAAGGCGGGCGAAATCCCGATCTTCGAACCGGGCCTCGACGATTTGGTCGCCCGCAACGCCAAGGCCGGCCGCATCTCCTTCTCTCTGGAAGCCGATGAAGCGGTGAAGAGCGCCGACGCGGTGTTCATCGCCGTCGGCACCCCCTCGCGCCGGGGCGACGGCCACGCCGATCTTTCCTACGTCTATGCGGCGGCCAAAGAGATCGCCATGCTGATGGACGGCTTCACCGTGGTGGTCACCAAGTCCACGGTTCCGGTCGGCACCGGCGACGAGATCGAGAAGATCATCCGCGAGGCCCGGCCCGACGCCGACTTCGCCGTCGTCTCCAACCCCGAATTCCTGCGCGAAGGCGCCGCCATCGACGACTTCAAGCGGCCCGACCGCGTCGTCGTCGGCACCGACAACGAAAAGGCCCGCGAGGTGATGCGCGAGCTGTATCGCCCGCTGAACCTCAACGAGACCCCCATCGTCTTTGTCGGCCGCCGCACCAGCGAGCTGATCAAATATGCGGCCAACGCCTTCCTGGCGATGAAGATCACCTTCATCAACGAGATCGCCGACCTCTGCGAAGCCGTCGGAGCCGACGTGCAGCAGGTGGCCAAGGGCATCGGCCTCGACAACCGGATCGGCAGCAAGTTCCTGCACGCCGGCCCGGGCTACGGCGGCAGCTGCTTCCCGAAGGACACCCTGGCCCTGGTCCGCACCGCTTCCGACGCCGGCACGCCGATCGAGCTGGTCGAGGCCACCGTCCGGGTCAACGACCGCCGCAAGAAGGCCATGGCCGACAAGGTTGCCAAGGCGCTGGGCTCCAAGGACCTGACCGGCAAGACGGTCGGTGTCCTGGGCCTCACCTTCAAGCCCAACACCGACGACATGCGTGACGCCCCCAGCCTGGACATTGTCCCGGCCCTGCAGGCCATGGGCGCCAAGGTCCAGGCCTATGATCCGGAAGGACATGAGGCCAAGGCGATGCTCAAGGACGTCGATTTCAAGGACGACGCCTATGACGCCGTCGACGGCGCCGACGCGGTGGTGATCATCACCGAGTGGGACCAGTTCCGCGCCATGGATCTCGACCGGGTCAAACAGCTGATGCGCAGCCCGATCGTGGTCGACCTGCGCAACATCTATCGCCCGGAAGAAATGAAGAGCCGCGGGTTCGAATACAGCTCCATCGGCAAACCGGCCTGACCGGGGGACGAGCTTCGAGTGCTTCCGACGCCAGGGACTGGCGTTTGTCGGCC
Organism: Caulobacter sp.; assembly: GCA_044239675.1. Lineage (GTDB taxonomy): Bacteria > Pseudomonadota > Alphaproteobacteria > Caulobacterales > Caulobacteraceae > Caulobacter. The sequence goes on along the minus strand of JBIIAX010000005.1, from coordinate 151,401 downwards.
TGACGCGCTCTAAACTGCAAGGATGGAGCCGCGTCAGGCGGGGCGGGCGATTTCGCCTGACCCTAGAGCCCTTTAGGGTTAGATGGAATCATCTAACCCGTTAAAAAGGGCTCTAAATCAAACGTTTAGAGCGCGTCGGGCGGGTTAACCGCTTACACTTAACCCTGACGCGCTCTAGAGGCCTGTTGCGGCCTCTCGTCTGACCTGATGATCCCCGCCGTTTGAGGCGGGCCAATGCTGGGGGACCACGGCTGTGAATAAGACGATGCTGCTCCTTTTCGCCACCATCGGCCTCATTTCCGTGGCGGGCTGCAAGCAGGAGCCGGAACCGGACGCCGCGCCGGACCCGGTCGCGCCGGCCAGCCTGCCGCAGCGGACCCCCGGCCTCTGGACCCAGACCATGGTCATGGACGGCTCGGACGCGCTGCAGAGCGTCAAGGTCTGTCTTGATGCGGTCACCGATCGGAAGCTGGCCTGGTGGAGCCCGCCGGAGAGCGTCAACTGCTCGAAGAACAAGGTCGAGCGTCAGGCCGACGGATCCTGGACGTTTGAATCCGCCTGCGTGATCGACGGCGGCGGACAGGTGAATACCCAGGGGCGTGCGGTGGGCGATTTCCAGCGCAGCTACCAGGTGACGGCCGACACCGACGTGAGGGGGGCGGCTCAGGATAGTCTCAACGGCTCCCACACGGCCACGATCGATGCGATACGCGAAGGCGACTGCCCCAAGGGGATGAAGCCCGGGGAACTCGAGCTCCCCGATGGTCGCCGCATCAATCTTTCGGCGCCGGCTCCGGCCGGCTGACGGGCGCGTCGCCGCTATCCAGGCCCTTGAGAATCCGGTCGATCAACAGGGTCGCGCCCGCGCCGCTTAGATGATGGTCGTCGAAATAGCGCGGCGCGCCCTGCTGTGTCGTCGAGCACTGCACCGCATCGCATAGATAGGGCGCCGCGGGCAGGTAGATTACGTCGGCGGCCTTGGCGGCGTCGCGCAGGGCGGCGTCAACCGGCCCTGCCCAACGATCGAAATCGGCCCTGGAAATTGCGGGGCAGAGCCGATCGGCCGACTGATGGGTAAATTCGGCGCGCGCCCGGCACTTGGGCACGGAATACAGGGCTTCCGGAATCGGACCGATGAGCAGTATGCGGGTTTGCGGTCCAACCGCGGCCCGCGCCGCCTGCAGGGTCCGCCTGGCGTCGCGGCGGAAGGTTTCGGCAACCTTCGGATCCGGCTCTCCACCCTTGGCCATGTATTCGGCGAACACCGGGCGCAGCATGACGCCCCAGCGTCCAGCGATGACCAGGGTGTCGGGCTTGTCTACCGCCAGCGCCTTCAGCGCGGCCCTGTTGAAGGCGTGGCAGGCCTCGGAGGTCTTGAACGCCGTCAGGTCGAGAATGGGGACACAGGAGTGTTTGGCGATTTCCCGCACCTCGCCGATCTCGGGACGATCCTTGAGGAACAGGCCAGGCGCCACCGCATCGGCGTGAGAATCCCCCCAGATGGTCCAGCGAGGCCCGCCGGACCCGAACCGACAGTTGCTGATCGGGGTCGACTGGCTTGATCCCGCCACGCAGCGGTCGCGATAGGGGTTGGTGTCGCGAAGGCCGGCATCGGCGATGCGGGCGGCTTCAGAGGCTCGCGCCGGCAGCCCTCGCGAGACGAACAGCCCGACGGCGACCAAGGCCGTGGCCAGCAAGGCGATCACCGCCAGGACCAGAACCTTGCGGGTTGAGGCCGGGGCGGTGCGCGCCGGCTCTTCCAGGAATTTCCACGACAGCACGGCCAGGGTGAGGGCCAGACCGACCGCCACGACAGCCTCGGGCGTGGTCAGAGGGCGGTCCAGCAGCAGCTTGCCGTAGACCAGGACCGGCCAATGCCAGAGGTAGAGGGAATAGGAAACGCGGCCTATGCCGACGAAGGGTCGGGTCGACAGGAGGCGATTGGCCAAGGTCTGCTGATCGCGGCCGATCTGGATCAGCAGGGCGGTGCCGAGGCAGACCGGCAGGGCGGCCAGTCCGGGAAAGTCGGTCCTGGCTGTGTAGAGGAGGGCGGGCAGAAGAAGGCAGGCCAGGCCCACCAGGCCGCCGATCTGGGCCGCCCAGGCCGGCAGGCGGATCCGGGGCAGGAAGACCAGGGCGGCCCCGGCCAGCAATTCCCAGGCGCGATCCTGCGGCAGATAGAAGGCTGACGTCGGATGGTGGGCGACGTCATAGACGCTCAGGCCGAAAGACACGACGGCGATCGCGGCGATCCAGGCCAGCGGCCTGCGGCGAACGACGACGGCGATCAGCAGCGGCCAGGTCAGGTAGAACTGCTCTTCCACCGCCAGGGACCAGGTATGCAACAGCGGGGCGTCGTGGGCGTCCGGCGCGAAATACCCCGTCTCCTTCCAGAAGACGATGTTGGAGGTGAAGGTGGCCGCGCCCGCCAGGCCCTTGGCCATCTCCCGCACGTCGCTGGGCGGCGAGACCAGCAGGGCGACAACGATCACCGCGACCAGCAGGGCGAGCAGCGCCGGCAGGATGCGCCGCACGCGCCGCTCGTAGAATTTCGCCAGCGAGAAGGTCCCACCGAGCGCCTGCTTCTGGATGATCGAGGTGATCAGGTAGCCGGAGATGACGAAGAAGACGTCGACGCCGATGAACCCGCCGGTCACCAGGGTTGGGAAGGCGTGATAGAGCACCACCGAGCCGACCGCGATGGTCCGCAGGCCGTCGATATCCGGCCGATAGACCAGATGTTCGGCCGTCACCGCCGGGCCGTGGAACATCGCGTTGAAAAAGCCGCCAGAACGCTTTGGCGCCGACTCCGGCATGCTCATGGCCGGCCTCCGGACGGGGTCGGGACCAGCGGCTCTCCGCGGGCCTTCTTGCCCTCGATTTCCCGGGCGGCGGCGCCCAGGACGGTCGACCGCTCGAGCGACCCGGGATGGCTCCAGCCACCGTCCCTGGCGTTGGCGTCATCGGCCCCGTAGCGGCGCCAGAACTGCTGCGCCCGGCCGAAATCATAGCCGGCCCTGGCGGTCAGATAGAGGCCGACATAGTCCGCCTCCCGCTCGGTCGTCAGCAGGCTGCCGGGCGTCGTGCCGATGTTGCCCAGGACCTTGCCGGCCAGGCCCCCGGTGGCGATCCGCGACTGGTGCTGCATGACGTTGTGGGCCATCTCATGCCCCAGCAGGATGGCGAGGTCGTCGTCGCTGGCGGCGTAGAGGACCATGGCCGTGGTGATGAAGACGGTCTTGCCGTTGGCTGATGCGCTGAGGTCCTTGTCCGGATCGAGCTGGAAATCATAGGCGCACCCGGGCACGGGAGCGACGGTGACGACCCGGTCCTGTCCGGCTCGGCGGAGGGTCAGCCTGACCGGGCCTCGGGCGAAAGCGGCGTCGAGCTGTTCCTGGGTCTTGGCTTTTGCGCGGTTGGAGGCGGATCGGTTGTCGGTCTCCGGGACCGGACTTTCCGGAAGGCGCCCGCCATTGACCGCGACCAGGGCGTCGCCCGGCTGGACGCCGGCCCGGGCGGCGGGGCTGTCCGGGGCCACGGCCAGGACCCCGGCAAAGCCGGCCATGCCAAAGCGGCGCAGGACATAGGGCCGGATTCCGTCCCCGTACTGAAGCGCGTCATGCAGCACCAGACCGGTCCGCGGGCCTTTCTGCGGACAGAGGTCGACATTGGCCGTGGTCAGCCGGAAGGCGACGGCGGCGACCCGGGCTTCCTGCTCCTGAAGCCGCTCCAGGGACGCATCCGCCTCGAAGGCCGCCTCCTGCCGGAGCGCCTCATCGCTGGCGCTGGGCAGGGCGACCTGCGGCTGGACGCTTGAGCACCCAGACAGGAAGGCCCCGGCCGAAATCACTGCCATCGCGGCCAGGATCGCCAGGGCTGAGCCGCGGGCCGGACTGTGAATCGTGAACGGCAAAGGGCCCCCGGGACGCTGCGTCTATCACCGACGATAGACCGCCCGCGACGCCGCAGTCGATCCACCGCCACGGCCAATATGTCAAACCCCGAACGGCCGCGCGGGCCCCATAGGGGCAAACGACGGCCCAACTGCCCTGGCAATTTGCGAACCCGCCCGACCGGAGACGGCCCGGGGTCGAAAAGTCGCCAGGCCGGTCGATTCTGTGTCGTCGGCGGGGCGGTGCAGTTGTGGACGGGCAGCGCGCCGGCCGACGGAGATTTCAGCAGGTCGCGGCGCAACCGGTCGAAATTTCGCCAGTCCAGAGAATTCCAAAGGCAAGTGTTTCAAGACCAGCGAAGGTCTGCGGAGGGAGTCATAGTCTTAGCGGCAGAGGGTGCGTGTCGCGGACCGGGACTTTGTCCGTCACCATGTCAAGATTGTTCGCTTTGTCGTGGCGGCCCAATCAGGCGTCGTTACCGTAGGATGGTGGGTGCAGTAGGATTCGAACCTACGACCCGCTGATTAAGAGTCAGCTGCTCTACCAACTGAGCTATGCACCCACATCCTGCTCCGGGCGGACCCGGTGGCAAGGGCGCGGAACATAGTTGAAAAAACGCAGGACGCAAGGCGGTATTCTTGGCCAGACGAGACATCACCGGAGCCGTGGATTTTCCTTATCTTGAGGGCTTCGCGGCAGGCGACGCCGGGGTCGTCGAGGAGGTGCTGAATCTGTTCCGCGAACAGGCCGCCATCTGGTCGCGGATGCTCGATCCGGGCAGTCCCGGCTGGCGGGACGCGGCCCATACCTTGAAGGGCGCGGCCCGAGGGATCGGGGCCCATGCCCTGGGCCAGGTCTGTGAGCGTGCCGAGGTCGAGGGCGCCGGGGTGCTGCCGGCGGTTCACGCGGCCCTGGACGCCGCCTTGATGGACGTCGCCGCCTATCAGCACGAACAGATGCTCAAGTCGCTGAAGGGCTAGGTGCGGCCGGGCCCCGGCCGACCGTTGCCGGGGGCTAGGTCCGGGATCTGTCCCAGGCCGAATACTCATAGGCGATGCAGCGGTCGACCAGGGTGCGCCAGACCGGCTCGGCGATGGCGTGGGACAGGCCCGCCTGGGTGGCCGCCACCTTCACCTTGGCCACCACATCCTCGATGCGCGGCACATCGCGGACCACGCCCCGGTGCGGCTTGATGCGGGCGGCGGCGTCCATATAGCATTGGCGCTCGGCCAGCAGCAGGACCAGCGCCCGATCCAGCGCATCGACGCCCACCCGGACCTCGGCCATCGTCGTGCAGTCGATCGGGGCGACGCGATCGTCGACCCGCACATTTCCGTCTTTGGGCATTCTTGACTCTAGATACCTGCACCGTTGTCGAGGGTCTGGAGGGCCGCTTCGTGGGCGGCGGCTTCCTCCATCAGCCAGGAGACGAAAGCCTTGACCTGCGGCAGTCGTCCCTTGGTCTTGGGATGGACGACGTAATAGGCGAAGTCGACGGCCGTGGCGATGTGCAATGGCGTCACCAGCCGGCCGGCGTCCAGGTCCGCCTGGGCCAGGGTCCGCTTGGCCAGGGCCACGCCCCGTCCGCCCACCGCCGCCTCGATGACAAGGCTGGACTGATTGAAGCGCGGGCCCCGCGCGCCGTCGACGCCCTTGATCCCCCGCGCCGCCAGCCACATCGCCCAGTCGGGACAGCTGTCGTCCGCGTCTGGGCTGCCGTCGTGCAGAAGCACATGGTGGGTCAGGTCGGAAGGATCGTTCAGCGGATTTTCGTTGAGCAGCCCGGGGCTGACCACGGGAATCACCGTCTCGCTCATCAGCCGGATGACCTCCAGCCCCGGATAGCGCCCGCCGCCGTAGCGGATGGCCAGGTCGATCTCGTTGCTGGCGAAGTCGACCACCTCCATCCCGGCCGACAGCCAGACGTCGACCAGGGGATGCTTGGCCTCGAACTTGCCCAGCCGCGGCACCAGCCATTTGGCGGCGAAGGACGGCGCGGCGGTCAGGGTCAGGCGCCGGCCGTCGACGGCGGCGGTCAGCAGGCTGGCCGCCTCGGCCAGCCGGTCGAAGGCCTCGCGCAGGGCGGGCAGGGCGGTCTGGGCCGCGTCGGTCAGCAGCAGGCCCTTGGGCGTGCGCTTGAACAGCGCCGCCCCGACATAGTCCTCGAGATTCTGGATCTGCTGCGACACCGCGCCCGGCGTTACCGACAGCTCCTCGGCGGCGCGGCTGAAGTTGAGGTGGCGCGCGGCCGCCTCGAACGCGCGCAGGGCGTTCAGCGGCGGCAATCTGCGCCGGTGATCGGCGGGTTTCTCCATCCTAGTTTTCCTGAACGCCCCGGCAGAAGTCCTAGTTTGCGAAGTGGTCTAGCCGAGCCCAGTTAGCAAGGGTCCGCTGGCGTTATGGCCCTTTCGCCAACGGACATCGGGCGGGGCGGGTCCTGATGGATCCGTCCCGTCTCTGATTTGTCCTTATAGAGAAGCTATCGCGCCATGTCCCGGCCTACCCGCCCGCCTCCGCAAAACCGCCGCCTGGTGGTCCTCGACCGCCCGACCGGAGCGGCCGTCCCCGGAGCGGTGTGGCTGGTCGGCGCCGGTCCTGGCGATCCCGATCTGCTGACCGTCAAGGCCGCCCGGGTGATCGGCCAGGCCGACGTCATCGTCCATGACGGCCTGGTCTCGGCGGAGATCCTCGACCTCGCCCCCAGCGGCGCCCGGCTGATCGATGTGGCCAAGCGCAAGAGCCGCCACACCCTGCCGCAGGACGACATCAACCAGCTGATGGTCGCGCTGGCGACGCAAGGGCTGACCGTGGTCCGCCTCAAGGGCGGCGATCCCTTCATCTTCGGCCGGGGCGGCGAGGAGCTGGCCGCCTGCCGCGCCGCCGGCGTCACCGTCCATGTCGTCCCCGGCGTCACCGCCGCCCTGGCCGCCGCCGCCTCGGCCGGCGCGCCCCTGACCCATCGCGGCTCCGCCCAGTCGGTCACCTTCGTCACCGGCCACGCCGCCCATGGCGAGCCCGACCTCGACTGGGCCAGCCTCGCCCGCGCCAACCAGACCGTGGTTATCTATATGGGCCTGACCACCGCCGGTCTGGTCTCGGGGCGAATGATCGCCGCCGGCCGCGACGCGAGCACCCCGGCCCTGATCGTCCTCAACGCCAGCCGCCCCGACGAACAACGCCTGCCCACGACGCTTGGCCGCCTCGCCGAGACGGCGGAAGGCCTGAGCGGGCCCGCCCTGCTGATGGTGGGGGAGGCGATGGCTCTGGCTCAAGAGTCGACACCTCCTCAATTCCTCCCCCAGAGGGGGAGGAATTAGATCATGACGTCATCCATCAAAGCCCTCACCGCCAACCGTCTGATCGATGGCGAAGTCGTCTTCTGGAAGGCCGGCCAGTGGGTCGAGCGGTTCGCCGACGCCCAGCTGTTTTCCGATGACGACGCCGCCGCCGGCGAGGACGCCGTGGCCGTCGCCAAGACCCAGCCCACCGTCATCGTCGAGCCCTATCTGATCGACCTGACGCAAGGCCCCGCCGGCCTGGCGCCCGTCAGCTACCGCGAGCGCATCCGCGCGCTGGGCCCCACCAACGAACCGACCCACGGCAAGCAGGCGGAAGGCGGCGCCGCCATCGCCGCCCTGCAGGCCGCCACCGGCGCCGCCCGCTCGACGGGCCGCGTCGATCTGATCCGCAGGAAGTAGCCCGCATGTACCGCTACGACATCATCGATCGGGAATTTCTCGAGGACCGCGCCGCCGAGTTCCGCGGCCAGGTCGTCCGTCGCCTCTCCGGCGACATGACCGAAGACCAGTTCAAGCCGTTGCGGCTGATGAACGGCCTCTATCTGCAACTGCACGCCTATATGCTGCGGGTCGCGGTTCCCTATGGGTCGCTCAATCCCGCCCAGCTACGCGCCTTCGCCCACATCGCCCGCACCTGGGACAAGGGCTATGGCCACTTCACCACCCGCCAGAACATCCAGTTCAACTGGGTCAAGCTGGGCGATGCGCCGGACATCCTCGAACATCTGGCGTCCGTCGACCTGCACGCCATCCAGACCAGCGGCAACTGCATCCGTAACGTCACCAGCGATCCCTATGCCGGCGCCACGGCCCAGGAGGTCGATGACCCGCGCGTCTGGTCGGAGGTCATCCGCCAGTGGTCGACCCTGCATCCGGAATTCAGCTACCTGCCGCGCAAGTTCAAGATCGCCGTCACCGCCTCGGCCAGCGACCGCACCGCCGCCCGGGTCCATGACATCGGCCTGATCGTCAAGCGCGGGCCCGATGGCGACCTCGGCTTCGAGGTCATCGTCGGCGGCGGCCAGGGACGCACCCCCTACGTCGGTCCGACCATCAAGCCCTTCCTGCCGGCCAGCCGCCTGATCAGCTACCTGGACTCCGTCCTGCGGGTCTACAACCGCCACGGCCGGCGGGACAACATCTACAAGGCCCGCATCAAGATCCTGGTCTCCAGCCTGGGCGCCGCCGAGTTCGCCCGGCAGGTCGAGGAGGAGTGGGCCAAGGTGGGCGAAGGCGCCGACCTGCCGGACACCGAACTGGCCCGCATCCGCGGCAGTTTCGCCCCGGTCAACTTCCAGGTCCTGCCGCCGCGCTCCGACATCTTCGAGGCCGAGACCGCCGCCAACCGCGCCTTCGCCCGGTTCGTCCGCAACAATGTGAAGGCCCACAAACAGGCCGGCTACGCCATTGTCGAGATCTCGCTGAAGGCTCCGGGCGCCACCCCCGGGGACGCCAGCGCCGACCAGATGGACGCCGTCGCGGCCCTCGCCGAACGCTATGGCCTCGGCGATATCCGCGTCACCCACGAACAGAACCTGGTCCTGCCCCATGTGGCGCTGGACGATGTTCCGGCCGTGCATCGGGGGCTGCAGGCGGTGGGTCTGGCCACCTCCAACATCAACCTGATCAGCGACATCATCGCCTGCCCGGGCCTCGACTACTGCGCCCTGGCCAATGCGCGGGCCATTCCGGTCGCCCAGTCGATCCAGGACCGCTTCGCCGACGCCGACCGCGCCGAGACCATCGGCGAGCTGAAGATCAAGATCAGCGGCTGCATCAACGCCTGCGGCCACCACCACGTCGGCCATATCGGCGTGCTCGGCGTCGACAAGAAGGGCGAGGAATTCTATCAGCTCAGCCTCGGCGGCTCGGGGGCGGAAGACGCCTCGCTGGCCAAGATCCTCGGCCCGGCCCTGCCGGCAGACCAGGTGGCCGACGCCGTCGATCGCATCGTCGAGATCTATCTGGCCATCCGCCAGGACGGCGAGCGCTTCCTCGACACCTACCGCCGGGCTGGCGCCGTCCCCTTCAAGGAGGCCGTCTATGCCGACGCTCATTAAGCTCGCCGACGGCGCCTTCACCGCCGCCGAAGACGTCTTCGTCAATGTCGCCGACGAGGACGCTATCCCGGATGGACCGGTGATCCTTTCCCTGTCCCGCTTCCAGGCCGAGGGCGACGCCCTGGTCACCGCCGGCCGCCGCGTCGGGGTGCGGATCGAGACCAGCGAGGCCATCGAGGACCTGGCCTACGACCTGCCTCGCCTGGCCGTGGTGGCCGTGGTCTTCCCCAAGTTCCGGGACGGCCGCACCTTTACCACCGCCACCCTGCTGCGCGAGCGGCTGGGCTATACGGGTGAGGTGAGGGCGGTTGGCGACGTGCTGCTGCAGCAGGCGATGTTCATGGTCCGCTGCGGCTTCGACAGCTTCGCCCCCGCCGACGGCGCCACGCCGGAGCAGTGGGCCAAGGCCGTCGGCCTGTTCCGTCACGTCTACCAGCGCGCCGCCGACCATCGCACGCCGGCCTTCGAGGAGAGGGGCTGATGGCCTTCGACCAGATGGAGCGCGTCAATCCGGCCGTCCGCCTGGACGCCGAGCTTCGCGACGCCGACCCCAGAACCATCATCGAGACCGCCGTCCGCACCTTCGGCTCCCGCCTGGCCCTGGTCTCCTCCTTCGGCGCCGAGTCCGCCGTGCTGCTGCACCTGGCCGCCCAGGTCAGCAAGGATATCCCGGTCCTCTTCCTGGATACCGGCATGCTGTTCGGCCAGACCCTCGACTACCGCAAGCAACTGACCCAGCGCCTCGGCCTGACCGATGTCCGCGATCTGCGGCCCCGCTTCCAGGACCTGGCCGTCGGCGATCCCGACGCCAATCTGTGGAAGACCGACACCGACGCCTGCTGCAACATCCGCAAGGTCATCCCGCTGGATCTCGCCCTCGCCGGTTTCGACGCCTGGCTGACCGGCCGCAAGCGGTTCCACGGCGGCGACCGCCTGCGCCTGGCCGTGGTCGAAAGCTCCGAGGACAAGATCAAGTTCAACCCCCTGGCCAACTGGGGCAAGGCGGAGCTGGACGCCTACGCCGCCCAGCACGACCTCCCGGCCCACCCCCTGGTGGCGCAGGGCTTCCCCTCCATCGGCTGCTGGCCCTGCACCAGCGCCGTCGAGGAAGGCCAGGACGTCCGCGCCGGCCGCTGGGCCGGCCAGGACAAGACCGAATGCGGCATCCACGTCGCCCGGGCTCATGTGACGCCGACGAATGTGGGCGGGGATATCTAGGCCTGGATCAGCCGGCCAACGGTCGGTCTTGGTTCAGCCCGTTTCGATGTCCCGGCCTGGAAGTCCTGCGTCAGTTGTAGAGCTGCACCTTTCGGCCGTTCACCTCCGACCGGAACTGGCGGCGGCTGGTCCACATCGGCGGGGCGTTGGCGGCGTCCCAGGCGCGATAGCCGGCCATCATCTGCTTGACCACGGCCGGATGAGCATCGGAGACGTCGGTCGTCTCTCCCGGATCCTTGTCGATGTCATAGAGCAGCACCCACTGGCCGAGTGGCGAGATGGCCGCCCCGACGCCGTCCGGCGTCGGTGAGCCGTAGACGTCGTTCGGATCATCGACGACGTCCGACTTGTTGACGACGATCAGCTTCCAGCGGCCCTGGCGGGCGGCGTAATTGGGTCCGGTGCGCCAGAACAGGCTGCGCTCCGCGGGAGCGGCCCGCCGGCGCAGCATGGCCAGCAGGTCGGTCCCCTCGGCGTTGGCCGGCGCCGCGGCGCCCCCGGCGCGGGCGGCGGTGACCATCAGGTCGAGGCTGGAGACCGGGGCGCCGATGACCTGTCCGGGGGCGACGCGGCCGGGGGCGGACAGGATATAGGGAACCTTGATCCCGCCCTGCCAGGGCATGCCCTTGAACCCGGCCAGGGGCGCGTTCGAACAGGCGCCGCGGACATAGCCGGCGCAACCGTTGTCGCTGAGGAAGACGACGATGGTGTCCTTCTCCAGGCCCTGGGCCTTAAGTTCCGCGACCACCTGGCCGACGCTGTCGTCGAGGGCGGAAACCATGGCCGCATAGGCGCGCCGGTGGGGGTCTTGGATGGCGGCGAACCGATCGGCGTACATCTTCGTGGCCTGCAGCGGCGTATGAGGCGCGGTCTGAGCCAGATAGAGGAAAAAGGGCTTGTCGCGGTTCTGGCGGATGAAGCCGATGGCCTCCTCCGTGAAGGCCTCGGTCAGGTAGCGGGGCTCACGCACGACCTCCCGCCCCCGGCTGACGGGGAACCGGTCGCGGGTGGTCAACTGGTCGCCGGCGATGGGGGCGATCAGGTCGCCCGGCTGGCGATCGAGGATGAAGTCGGTGGCGCCGCCCAGCAGGCCGTAGAAACTGTCGAACCCCCGGTCGAGCGGGTGAAAGCCGGGCGCCTGGCCGATATGCCATTTGCCGACCATTCCGGTCGCGTAGCCGGCGTCCCTCATGACCTTCGGAATGGTGGTCTCGGCCAGGGGCAGGCCGCCGCTGGCGTCGCGGCCGACGGGATTGAACTCAAAGCCGAAGCGGGTCTGGGATCGCCCCGAGAGCAGGGCCGAGCGCGAGGGCGCGCAGACGGCGGCCGTGACATAGCCGTCGGTGAACTTCACGCCGGACGCCGCCAGGGCTGTGATGTTCGGGGCGGGGATCCAGCCGCCATAGGTGGAGAGATCGCCATACCCCAGGTCGTCGGCCAGGATGACGATGATGTTGGGCCGTCGCGCCGGCGCCTGGACGGCCTCCTGCGGGGCCGTGGAACAGGCGGTGAGGGCGAGGGCGGCGGCGACGCCGGCGATCAGGCGCAGAAGCATCGGTTTCTCCGGACGGCCTCACCCCAAACGGCGCGACCCCATATCCTGGCCCCGTCGGGCCGCCTTCCGCCCCGGGGGACGGAAGGACACGCGTTGTCTATCTGGGCAGGGGCGTGGGCGGCCCGCAATGGGCGGCCTTGGTGTAGCCCGCCGCCACCGGGGCGACCCGGGTCGGGATGGCGCAGAGGTCGCTGTTGGCGCCCGCGTCATCCAGCAGCCAGGCGCGCCAGAAGCGGGTGGTCTCGGCCAGGATGACCGCCACATGTCCGGGGTCGGTCGGCCGGTTCAGCCCGCCGCCCGCCAGCCGACCGCCGAAGATGCCATGGTCGCCGCCTTCCAGCACGATCAGATACTGGTCCGGGCCGTTGATGGTCTGGAAGGGGATGGTCCGCTCCCAGGGGGTCTTTTCCAGGTCGACCGGCGAGACGTCGGCGGTGCCCGTAAAGTGCAGGATCGGCGTGGCGACGCCGGCGAAGGCCGGGCCCGCCTCGCCCTGGCGCGGCTTGTTGGGGCTGTAGACGATGGCCGCCCGGATGCGAGGTTCACGGAACGCCGGGCCGACGCCGGGCATCGACTGGCCGACCGCGGCCAGGGTCGAGAGCGCCCCGAAGCTGTGGCCCGACATGCCGATCCGCGAGAGGTTGAAGCGGCCCCTGTAGGGACCGGCGGCGTTCATCGCCGTAATCTGGTCGAGGGCGAAGGGCAGGTCGCGGAACCGCTGCTCGGCCGCGTCCGGGGCCAGCCGCAGATTGCCCTGCCGGGTGGCGGCGATGGTCTCGCGGTTGAGAATGCCGCTGTCCGACCCGGCGTGCTGGATGGCGAAGACGGCGATGCCTTCCTCGGCCACCGCCTTGGCGATGTAGCTGGAACCCTCGCGGCTGCCGCCCAGGCCGTGGGAATGGACAACCACCGGAAAGGGCCCGGCGCCGGCCGGCAGGTACAGCTTGTAGGGCACGATCCGTCCGCCCCGCGCCGGGTCGGTCCATTCGCCCAGCACGATGCTGACCTTTCCGGGCGATGGCGCGGGCGCCGGCAGGGCCGGCGCCGGCTGGGCGCGCGCAGGAGCGCAGGCCGGGGCGACCAGGCTGGCGGCCGACAGGAGGAGAGCGAGCAGCGGCTTGTGGTTCATCGTCAGAACTCCACGGCGATCTCGGCCCCGAGCACCCGGGGCTCATTATAGTACTCGTTGGTGTTGAGGATGTTGGTGATGTAGCGCTCGTCCGTCAGGTTGCGGCCGAACAGCGAGACCCGCAGCGATCCGTTGGTCACGGTCACCCGGCCGTCGAGCAGGTTGTAGCCCTCGTAGGACTCGGCGTTGGCCGGGGTCTCGTAGCCGCCGTCGGCCGCCTGGTAGCTGGTCGAGACCAGGCCGCGCCAGTTTCCGCTGATTGGAAAACCGTAGGCCAGGTTGAGGGTCACTTGATAGTCGCGCATGCGCGGAACCTCGTTGCCCTCCAGGTCGAGAATGTCAGGGATCCCGTCGCCGTTGGTGTCGAACAACACCGAGGCGCCCTCCTCGAATTCGCCCTGCTGGCCGCTGACCGCCAGGTTGGCCATCAGCGTTCCAGGCCCGAGGGTCCAGCGTTTGCGGGCCTCGATCTCCCAGCCCCAGATGTGGGCGTCGCCAGCGTTGTCGAGCACGAAGCCGCGAGACAGGGCCGACGGCGCGGTAGTCACCTGGACCTCGTTGGTCCAGCTGTAGAACAGGGCGGCGGTAAGGTTGATACCGAGCAGCCGTCCCTTCCAACCGGCTTCGTAGCTGTAGGCGTATTCCGGGTCATAGATCAGCTGGCTGGCGATCTGGTCGCGCACCGTGGTCGGCGGAAGGTTGGTGTTGAAGCCGCCTGGCCGGTAGGCGGTCGAGAAGCGCAGATAGCCGGTGCTGTCCTCGGTAAACCGGTGGCTGAGCGTCAGGGCCGGGGTGACGAAGGTCCAGTCGGCGTCCGCCTTGATGTCGACGGTCGACAGGGCGGCGCTGCAGCCGGCCAGGGTCGGCGGGCAGAACTGCACCGGCTGGGCGGTCAAGGGGCCGGCGCCGTCCGGGTCGGAGGTGATCGGCGCGGCCAGGCCGACCGGGATCGGACCCGTCCCGAAATAGACCAGCGGGTCCTCGCTCCAGCGCTGGATGCGGTAGGACTTGCTGTCGCTCTGCACCCGGGCCTCAAGACCCAGGCGGGTGCGGTCGGTAAAGGCGTACTCGACCGAGCCGAACAGCGACGGCGATTCCAGGGTCTCGCTGAAGCGGTCATGGTTGAGGCCCAGGCGCCCCGCGCTGCGGACCTGCAGCGAGGTCCCGGTCAGGGATCCGACCTGTCCGACGAAACAGCCGTCGATGATCGGCTGGGCGGCGCCGGTATAGGCCGCGCAGAGGGTGGGGTCGACATTCACCGTATTGTCGGTGGTCAGATATTCGACCCCGACCAGCCAGGTCACCGGACCCTCGCCCTTGGAGGCGAGATAGGCCTGCGCCACCTTGCGATCGAAGGTCTCGAACTGGCCGACCGTGTAATCGGCGGGCCGGACCTCGACGCCGGGCATCACGTCGATGCCCGACTGGCCGGCGAAATGGTCATTGTCCTCGCCGCTGCGGCCGCCGTCGCGGGTCTTGTAGCCGGCCCGCAGGTTGAGGTCGGCGAAGCCCAGGTCCCAGACCGCGGTCAGGTAATAGGCGTTGTCGTCGATCGTCGAGCCGCCCTCGCGGTTCATGTCGGTCCGCAGGTCGGGCGAGGGATCGAGCGGCGTCAGGTCGATGCGGGCCGGCCGCCGGCCCAGGGTGGCGAAGGCCGGAGATTCGCTGTGCGACCCCTCCCAGCTGAAATCGACGGTCAGGTCGGCGCTCGGGGTCCAGCGCAGGGCGGCCCGCAAGCCCTGGTAACGCTGCACGTCCAGGGCGTTGCCGGTGGTCAGGTTGCGGACCTCGCCGCCCTCCTGGTCCTGGGCGAAACCGCCGATACGAACGGCCAGCCGGTCCGGGATGACCGGCGCATTAAGCAGACCCTCAAAGGTGATCGACTCCGGGTCCTGATAGCGCAGCAGGGCGCGGCCCTCGAAACTGTCGGTCGGCGCCTGGCTGACGACATTGATCGCCCCGCCCACCGAGTTGCGGCCGAACAGGGCCCCCTGCGGCCCGCGCATCACCTCGACCCGGCCGGCGTCGAAGAAGTCCAGCCGGCTCAGCGAGCGCCCGCCGAACCCGCCGCCGGCGACGAACAGCCCGTCGCGGAACAGGCCGGTCGAGGTCTCGGAAAAGCCGAGCCGACCGCCGCCCTGGCCCCGGATCGAGATGTCGTTGAGATATTCCGGGCCCGAGGACACCAGGGTCGCCCCGGGCGACTGGCGCAGATAATCGTCCAGGTTCTCAAGCACCAGGGTCTCGCGATCCCGGGGCGTGATGGCGTTGACGGCGATCGGCACATCCTGCAGCTGCTCGTCGCGGCGGCGGGAGGTGACGACGACTTCCTCGACCGCGACCCCATCCCCGGCCGGGGGCCCGTCCTGGGCCGAAGCGACTCCCGTCGCGAGGCTGGTCACGGCCAAGGCGGTGGTGGCGCAAAGCGCCGGCAGGCGATGACGCATGGTTTCACTCCCCTTCATGCTTGTTGCGCGAAGAATGGGAGAGACGCAAAAATTGTCAAACAATTTTTGCCAAAGCCTGCGGCTTGCCGCCCTTTGAGCCGAGCGCGCCGCCGCCGGCCTTGGGCGGCCGGCCCGTCATCCAACCCGGGCTAGGCGCGCGTGGCGCGCGGGCGTTTCGGCGGCGGCTCCGGCGGAGGCGGGGGCTGGAAGTCGGAGGCCTCCAGGGTGTTGCGGGTGATGATGACGATCATCCGGGCCGCCGATTCCGCCACCTCGGCTTCCCGGGCGCGGATCGCCGAGACCAGGATTCGGTGGGCGTTCAGCGACTGTTCCGTGGTGTGCGGATTGCCGGGCGACAGCACCCGCTGCTGCCAGAGGGCCAGGTTGCCGACCTGGACCAGCAGGCGATAGGCCAGCTGGCTGCCCGAATGGCGGCCGACCATCTGGCCCAGGCCGAAGGACAGGCTGTCCAGCTCGGCGGTCCGCGCCCCGGCCCGGGCGGCGGCCTCCATGGCCGCCAGGCCGGCGTCCAGCCGGGAAAGGAGGGCCTCGGGGAAACGCTCGGCGGCCCAGTGGGCGCATTGCGCATAGGTCTGTTCTAGCAGCCGAAAGATGTCGATCAGCTCGGCCTTGCTGATCTGCGCCACCTGGGCGCCGCGCCAGGGCTGGATCTCCACGAAGCCGGCGTAGGCGACGTTGCGCAGGGCCTCGCGGACGGAGGCGCGGGAAACCTTGTGGCGGTCGGAGACCTCCTGTTCACGGATCCAGGACCCCGGCGGATAGCGGCCCGCGATGATCTCCCGCACCAGCACCTGCGACAGCCGGGCGTCCAGCGGCAGGGCCTCGCCCCCGCCCGTTCCTGCGCCCGCCTCCTTGCCGCCCGCCATGCTTCGCCTTCTCCCTGCCGGCCCATGACCTACACGATTGTCTGACAATGTGCCAAGGCGCGATCAAGAGGCGCCCGATGTGGAATCGCGACCAGCATGATTGACGCGGCAAGGCCTCGCTGGCGAGAGGGCGCGGGTTGCAGCCATCGTCCGTGGTCCTTGGGCGATGATCAGGTGCGCTCGGCGCTTGGCGGGGCGCCCGGGCTTATCGCCGCCGCCCAGGCGGCGCGCAGATGATCGGGCGAACCGGCGCCGTAGACGTAGCGGTCGGGCCTTACCAGCACCGCCTCGACCCCATATGCATCGAGCCAGCGGGCGACCGGTCCGGCGAACGGAAGCGTTCTCGGGGCCTGCAGGTCCTCGCGCGACAGCAGCCAGCTCCCTGGGCCCAGGACATCGTCCAGGCGATTCCCGTCGGCCGAAACCGGCTGGGGAAAATACAGTCCCGCGCCCGGAGCGCCCGCCAGGATCACGCCCTCGGCGATCGCGGGATAACTTGGAGACCCTGCCGGCATCTTACCCAGGGCGCGCGCGAGCCGGATTTTCAGATCGCGGGCCAGGGCCGACCAGCGATTGGTCGTGCAGACCATCCGCCCCATTGTCACGGCGGTATCGATCGTCGCCCGCAGATGCGGTCCTCGCTCGGTCTGATAACTGTCCAGCAGGCCCTCGGGCGCGCCGTCCACGACGATCGCGGCCAACTTCCAGGCCAGGTTGGAAGCGTCGCGCAGGCCGGAACACAGGCCCTGTCCGGCGAAAGGCGGCGTCTGGTGGGCGGCGTCGCCCGCCAGAATCACCTTCCCTTTTTGCCACTGTTCGGCGATGCGGGCCTGGAAGGTGTAGACCGCCTTCCGTTCTATCCTGACCGCGCCCTTGACGTCCCAGGGCTCCAGCAACGTCTCGATGAACGCGTCCGCGGCAACCTGCTCGGGGGTCTCACCAGGCAGGATCATGAACTCCCAGCGGTGCCGCCCCTCGCCCATGAGGACGCAGGTGGTCGGGCGCCGGGGATCGCAGATCTGCAGGTTGGCGGTCGGCAGCCGGGTTGGATCGTCGACGAGCACGTCCACCACCAGCCAGGGCTCCTCGAAACGCAGGTCATTGAAGACGACGCCCGCGGCCGTGCGGACGGACGATCGCGCGCCATCGGCGCCGATCAGATAGCGGCTTCGAACGGTGCGGACGGCTCCCGCCACGGCGATTTCGGTCGTCACGCCGGCGCCGTCATCGACGAACGACCGCACTTCGCAGCCCTGGCGCAGTTCGACCTGCGGCTGGCGGGCGAGCGAGCGTCGCAGCGCGGTCTCGACCGAGGGCTGATGGATCATGTTGGCGCCGGGCCAGCCGCCGGGGCCGATCCGATCGGCGCCATCGAAGCGCATCAGCAGCTGGCGGCGAGCGTCGAGGAAATCATAGCGGGTGACGCGGCGGCTCGTCGCGAAGATCTCATCGGCAGCCCCCGTCTCCTGCAGGATGCGCATGCCCTCGTGGTCGATGTGGGCCGCGCGCGGCAGCGGAAAGATCGCCGGCTCCTTCTCGGCGACGATGACCTTGACGCCACGCCGCGCCAGCAGGATGGCGAGCGTCACGCCCGTGGGCCCGCCGCCGGCGATCAGCACATCGCAGTCGAAGTCCGCCATTTCAGACCTCAGCCACCATGGCGCCTTCGATATGACCCAGGCCGTCGATCTCGCAGCGCACGATGTCGCCGGGTTTCAGGAACTGGCGTGGATCCATGGCCGCGCCGACGCCGCCCGGCGTACCCGTGAACAGGCAGTCGCCCGGTTCCAGGGTCATCCCGACAGACAGATGCTCGACCTGCCGCCAGATATCGAAGACCAGGTGGCGCGTGTTTGAGTCCTGGCGCGTCTCGCCATTGACGAGGCAGCGAAGCCCGAGCGCGTGGGGATCACCGACCTCGTCGGCGGTCACGATCCAGGGCCCCATGGGCGCGTGCGTGTCGAAGCTCTTGCCCAGCGACCACTGGGGTCCGGCATGTTGCCACATGCGCTCGGTGACATCGTTGCCCACGCAGTAGCCGAAGATCGCCGCCGGCGCGTCAGCGGCGGCGATGTGCTTGCCGCCCTTGCCGACGATCGCGACGAGCTCGACCTCGTAATCGGCCGTCGTGGTTCCCTTGGCGATCTCGATGTCGTCAAAAGGACCGTTGACGCTGGTCTGGGCCTTGGTGAACCACACCTGGCGCTGCGGCGTCTCCATCTTCGACTCGGCGATGTGGTCGGCATAGTTGAGGCCGATCGCCCAGATCTTGCCGGGGCGGGGCACCGGGGCTTCCAGTTTCACCGATGATAGGGGCAGGCCGCCGCCGGCGGCGGCCTTGGCCTCCAGGGCCGGGCGGTGCGTGTCCCAGTCGCGGATGAGGTCGATCATGGTTCCGGCCACGCCGGTGTCGATCAATGTGTCCCCGACCACGATCCCCGTGCGGGTTCGGCCATCGACGGTATAGGTAGCGAGTTTCATATGGCTGATCTCCGGGGTTCGCGACGGAACATGCGCTTGAAGCGCAGCAGCATGGCGGTGACGAACGAGACGAGGCCCGGCGGCGGCGGTCTCTTGCCCGCGAACATCGGATGGGGGCTTCCCCACTGCACTGAGAGCAGGGCGCTCATCGGCTGCTTCTGCGGCGGATCGGCCGCCGTGAAGAGATCGCCATCCGTCCAGTGCTCGAGCTCGTTGCCGAACGGATCCTTCCAGTAGTCGAAGACCTGGCTGCCCATGATGTGGCGGCCGACGCCCCACGCCGACTGGCGCTTGCGCGACTTCAGATATTGGTGGCCCAGCATCAGGTCGTCGAAGTCGGCGACCTCGAACGCGGCGTGCAGCAGGCCGATCTCACCGGGGAGTTGCGCGAGGAAGAGGGTGTGGTGGTCCGTCGGCTCGTCGCCCCGGTCGCACCGCATGAACGCGCCGAGCGGCACGCCCTCGGCCGCCTCGATCTCATCGGAAGTCAGGAAGCCGAAGCGCTCCTTGTACCAACGCTCCGACTGATGGAAGTCGCGCACCTTGAGCACCGCGTGCCCCAGACGAACCACGTGCGCCGGCGCGGCCCGCAGCCGGACCGCCGCGCGGACCCGCGGCCTGGCCGCCGCCGTGTTGCGCGGCAGGTCGGCGGGCAGCTCGGCGACCGCGTCCCTCGCCTGGCCCGCGACAACCTCGACCCGGTACCCGTCCGGGTCGGTCAACCGCACGACCTTGCCGCCGCCAGGCTCGTTCAGGTCCTCGATCCTGGCCCCTTCGTGAGCTGCCAGCGCATGGAGATCCGACAGCGACTCGGCGCGAAAGCCGACGGCCAGGAACTTCGCGGGCCCGGGCTCGGTGACATGGAGGAAGGCTCGCCCATCGCGCCCCTTGCCGTAGAGCCGGCCTTGGGTCTCGAAGACCTCAAGCCCGAAATCTTCGAGGAAGGCGCGCATGACGCCCAGGTCCGGCGCGGCGAAGCGGACGTGACCAATGTCCTCAATCTTGATGACAGCCAAACCGTACTCCTCCCCGCCAATCTAAGTTGACTATTTGGTCACCTTGCTTGTGGATGACTAAATAGTCAAGTAGGCTTTCGCCATGCTCCTTACCCCCCATCTGCCGCCGCGCGCCGCCCGCACCCGGAGCGCGCTGATCGCGGCCGGATTCGAGCTCCTGGCCGTCAAGCCGATCGACGCGATCCCGATCGACGAGGTCGTCGCCCAGGCCGGCGTGGCCAAGGGCAGCTTCTTCAACCACTTCGCCGACAAGCACGCCTTCGCCGCCGCTATAGCCGCAGAGGTGCGGCTCGAACTGGAAGATCAGGTGGCGCGCGCCAACGGGGGCGTGTCCGACCCTGTCGAGCGCATCGCCAACGGCATGCGGACCTGCGCGGCGTTCGCGATCAACAATCCCATGCGCACGGCGGCCTTGCTGCGCGGCTCGGGAAACGTCACGGATCGCTCGCATCCGCTGAACAAGGGCGTGGCCGACGACTTCGACCAAGCCGCCAGGCTTGGCTTGCTTAGCCAGGAGGCCAGGAACTCCGGCGTTCTCTTCTGGCTCGGTCTCTGCCAGGTGCTTATGGCCAGCCTTCTGGACGTCACCGGGGCCCGACCGGAGAAGGTGCTGCGGGTTCGTGACATGATCGTGCTTGGCTTGACGGGTCTGGGCGCCGAGCGTGTCGATGCGGCGAGGATCGCCGATGGCTGCTGCGCCACCCTGTGAGGCCTGTCCGCGCACCTTTGAGGCCTTTTCCATCCACTCGGACCAACCCGCCGAGCGATGTGGAAGAGGCCATTCCTCACGGATGCGACAATTGGATCTGGTTGAAACCCCGGCGGCCCGGACCTTACCATCCAGGTTCAGAAAGCGGGGGGTGATGCGCAAACTCTTGATAGCGGTGGCAGTGGTGGCTTGCGGTACGCCGGCCTTCGCCCAGGCGGATCTGACCCGCGCAAGCCGTGGCTATACCTATTTTCACAGGGTCGGCGCTGACATGGATTCTCATGATGCCGCCGTCTTGGGGTGTATCGACCTGGCTGGGCGGACAGAGCAACCCGACCAAACGGCCATCACCGGCCTGACCTATGGGCTGTTCGGCCTCATGCTTGAGACGACGTTCTTGGCCATCATGAACGAAGTCGCTGACGACAATGGTTACGCGACAAATGTCGAGGATTGCATGGTCGTGCAGGGTTGGACGGTAATGCAGATTGGGGCCGAGGCCGGTTCGGCCTTGGCAGCCGGGCCGCTGGCTGAGCGTCGCAAGATGCTGGCTAGCTGGGTCGGCTCCGAGACGCCGGAAGGTTGGCCGGTACGCCAGTTTTCCAACGATCTTCTTGACCCGAGGGCGCGTTGGATCGGGGCGGCCGGGGCTGTGGACAAGCCATCTCTGAGCATCACCGCCATCTCCCGTCCCAAGACGACGCGGCCCGACCGCGAGGCCAGGCTGGCGAAGGCGCTGGCCCAATCGGACAAAGCTGCCGCCGCCGTCGGGCCGGTGCGGGACAAGGCGCTGCCGGACGTGACGGCGGCCCAAACCGTATTCGTCGTCCGCATGGTGGCGCGGGGTAAATCCACAGTCTTCGGGTTCTTCAATTTTGAGCAGGACACCGATGAGATGTCGCGGCCCATCGATCTGGCCACTTCGCCAAGCTTCGCCGCAGCCACGCCTGGCGGGACGCTGTGGAAGAAGCCGACCGAACTGGTTGAGAAGACCTACGTCTACATTGTTCCGCCGGGCCGCTGGAGGATTGAGAGAGTATCGGCGGTGAGTCTTTGCCTGGGAGCGCCAGCCTTTGACGTGCGAGCGGGGGAGGCGGTGTTTGCCGGAACCTTCTTTGTCGACGGTGAGGGTCGGTTGACACCGCTGCTCGATCAGGAGCCCGCGAAGAAGGCCTTGGCGACTGTTCCGGCAATTGCAGAACGGTTGAGACCTGCCCAATACGTCAACGGCGTGAAGGGGAACTGCGGCGGAGCCTTCATCTACGCCCTGGAGGCGCCTGGTGCGCCGCGGGTCAATCCTGTCGCCACTGCCCTTCCAACCAGCGAAGGCGGGCCCTTTGCTCCCGGTCCGTAGGTCCCCCTCCGGGATTCCCTTGAGCCCAGAACGTGATTCACGCTCCTCATTGAAGAGGAGGAGTACCGGGTGACAGTGCATTCTATGGTGCCCTGTGTTCGATGTGGGGGCGGGACGAATTCCGGGCGGCTCCCGCTCCATTCATGCAGCCTGTCCTGGCCGCCCACACCTAGCCACACAACGAGGCGACGGTCGCATCTTGCGCTCAATCCGTTTCGCGCCGGCTGACCGAGCGCGCCGCCGCGGGCTCTGGTCGAGCGCCCGCGCGTCTCGCCCACGCCATGGGGACGGCCTTCTGCTCCCAGGGAAACAATCAGCGCCGGCGTGCCTGGATTGGAGCGCGCGGTGGACATCGCCCGGTGTGGGATAATGGCCGACCGCTTCGATAGGCTCGCCGCCCATGCTCTATTTCAGCACGTCGTCCGAACGTCGCCTGATCCCCTGCTCATTGCATAAGTTCCCGACCCCCACGGCGGAGGCCAATCCGCGGGACGAGCCTGCGTCGGGCGCTGGCCAATCCCCAACAGGACGCCGGGTAACCCCCATCCGGGAGCCGGCCAATCCCCACGCGATCCCCATCCGGGACCCATGCGATCCCCACGCGATCCCCATCCGGAACCCATGCGATCCCAAGCCGGGAGCCACGCGATCCCCGGATCAGATCTCTGAAATCACAGGAAAAATGGCCGGAACACCAGGGTTCGGAGCGGAAACTCGACAATCTGGATATCCAGATTCCCGCCTATATATGTCTAGCGCATCGCCACCTGGCCGCCGGCGCGGGGGCAGCCGGTGAAGGAGCCCGCCTTGATCACCGCCACGGTGCGGGTGTTGATCTTCATCATCGGCTTCATTGAGCCGCGGCCGCTGCCGGTGAACAGGTCGATCTTCGAGCCCTTGATGGCGCCGCCGGTGTCGGAGGCGAACCAATAGCCGTCATGGGTCGTGCCGTCGGCCATGGGCATGCCCACGGTCTCGGGGATGAACAGGATGGTGCGCTTGGGGGCGACGCGGGGGTCGATGGCGGCGGTGCGCATCGGCACCACGGCGCAGCCCAGCGAGTCGCGGTTGCCCACTCCGCCCTTGCCGTTGTGGTAGAGGGTGACGCGCATGTTCCAGTCCGCCTCGGCCGAGGCGGACCCTGGAACGGAATCGGCCTTGCCCGCGTTGGGTTCAGGCAGGACAGCATCGTCCGGGATCGGCGCCATGGTCCCGGGAGTCCCAGGCGCCCCAACCTTGGGGGAAGCGGTCGTTTGCGCGATAATATCCCCGATGGGATCGTCGTTTGCGCGGCCCGGAGTCTGGGCTGAAGAGGTGTTAGCAGCCAGCCCGAAAGCCAGTGCGGCGAGGCATGCGAAGGTGCGCTTCATCAGCGGGCCCCCCTTTGTTTCTCGACGTTGTGAGGGCGGTGTCTATAGAACGAGAGCCTCAAAGGCAACCCGCGCCGGAGTCGCAGGGAGAATCTCGATGAGTATCACCGTCTATGGCGACAGCATCTCGGGCAATTGTCTGAAGGTAAAGTGGACCGCCGAGCGGCTGAATCTGCCGTATCGCTGGGTCGAGACCAACATCCTTGAGGGGGAAAGTCGCACCCCTGAATTCATTGCTCGCAACCCGGCCGGCCAGGTTCCTATGGTTGTGCTGGAGGACGGCCGCGTCCTGGCCCAATCGAACGCCATTATCCTCTATCTTGCTGAGGGTTCGGACTTGATTCCGCAGGACATTTTCGACCGCGCCAAGATGTTCGAGTGGCTGTTCTGGGAGCAGTACAGCCACGAGCCCTACGTCGCCGTGGCCCGGTTCCAGATGGCCTATCTGGGCAAGCCCGCCTCCGACCTGGAGCCGAAGCTGGTCGAGCGCGGCAAGGCCGCCCTGGCCCGCCTGGAACAGGCGCTGGAGGCCGGCGGATTCCTGGTCGGCGCGCGGTTGACGCTGGCGGACGTGGCCCTGGTCGCCTACACCCGGGTGGCCCATGAGGGCGGGTTCGACCTCACCGACTACCCGGCCGTCCAGGCCTGGGTCGGCCGGGTCGAGGCGGCGCTGGGCATCCCGTAGTTTCCCATCCGGGCCGGAGTTCCCATGCGTGTCTCTCGTCTGCTCATCGGGGCGGCCCTGGCCGTCGTCCTCGGCGCCGGCGCCGTCAGCCAGGCCATCGCCTGGGGCGCCAGCGGCCACCGCATGGTCGGCCAGCTGGCGGTCGAGGGCCTGCCCGCCGAGGTCCCGGCCTTTATGCGCGGCAAGAAGGCGGCCGCCGACGTCGGCGAACTGGCTCGCGAGCCCGACCGCTGGAAGGGCTCCGGCAAGATCCACGACACGGACCGCGACGCCGCCCACAACCTCGACCTCGATGACGAGGGCAGGGTGCTGGGCGTCATGCCCCTGGCCGACCTGCCGCCGACCCGCGAGGACTATGAAAAGGCCCTGCAGGCCGCCGGCCACAACAGCTGGGAGGCCGGCTACCTGCAGTACGCCATCATCGACGGCTACCAGCAGCTGACCCTCGACCTCGCCAACTGGCGGGTGCTGAAGGCCGCCGAGAAGCGCGCCAAGGGCGCCCGCCGCGCCTGGTACCGGGCCGACCGGGTCCGCCGCGAGGCCCTGATCCTGCGGGACATGGGGGTGCTGGGCCACTACGTCGGCGACGGCTCCCAGCCGCTGCATGTCTCGATCCACTACAACGGCTGGGGCAAGTACCCCAACCCCAAGGGCTACACGACCGACCGGATCCACGGGCCGTTCGAAGGCGCCTTCGTCGTCCGCGCGGCCAGCGTCGCCGGGGCCCGCGCCGGCATGCCGGCCTTCCACGACTGCGCCTGCGCCATCGAGAAGCGCACCGTCGACTACCTCTTGAAGACCCAGACCTACCTGGAACCCCTCTATGCCCTTTGGAGCCAGGGCGGCTTCAAGGACGTCGATCCGCGTGGCGCGGCCTTCGTCATTGAGCGGCTGGGGGCCGGGGCCGCCGAACTGCGCGACCTCTATGTCCTGGCCTGGCGCCAGAGCGCTTCCTCCAAGGTCGGCTGGCCGGCCATCGCCGTCTCCGACGTCGAGGCGGGCAGGGTCGATCCCTGGGACTCCATGCTGGGACGCGACTGATGCTGGAGTTCGGCCGCCGCGACCCCGAGATCGCCTACCGCCTGCGCCCGGCGGCCTTCGGCGTCTGTGAGCGGGACGGGCTGATCGCCGTGGTCCGGGTCACCCGCGAAGGCGACCGCTCCTACTTCGACCTGCCCGGCGGGGCTGTCGATGGCGAGGAGACCGAGCACCAGGCCCTGGTCCGCGAGTTCGGCGAGGAGACCGGGCTGATCGTGGAGCCCGGCGCGCTGATCCTCCGCGCCAGCCAGCTGTTCCTCAAGAGCGATGGCGAGCCGGTCGAGAACGAGGGCGGCGTCCACACCGCCCGCCTGGCCGGCGACGACCCGGCCCTCAAGATCGAGGACGACCATGCCCTGGTCTGGATGAATCCTTCGGAGGCGGTGACAAGGCTGCGCCACGACAGCCACGCCTGGGCGGTGGCCAAGTGGATGAGGAGCTACCAATGACCAGCCTCTACGACCGCTATGTGATGCCCCGTCTGATCGGTTGCGCCTGCGGTTCCAAGCCGATCGTCAAGCAGAGGCAGAAGGTGGTCCCCAAGGCCGCCGGCCGGGTCCTGGAACTGGGCATCGGCGGCGGCCTGAACCTGGCCTTCTATGATCCGGCAAGGGTGACCAGCGTCTCCGGCGTCGATCCCTCCGCCGAACTGCGGGCGAGGGCGGAGGCCGCGCCACGCCCAGACGGCCTCAAGGTCGAGATCCAAGACGGGACGGCCGAGGCCCTGCCGCATCCCGACGCCAGCTTCGACTGCGTGGTCTGCACCTTCACCCTCTGCTCGGTCCAGTCGCCTGCGGCCGCCCTGGCCGAGGCGCGGCGGGTGCTGAAGCCGGGCGGCCGCTTCCTGTTCTGTGAGCATGGCCTGGCGCCCGACGCCGATGTCGCCAAGTGGCAGAAGCGGGTCGAACCGGTCTGGAAACGCCTGGCTGGCGGCTGCCACCTGACGCGACCAATTGCCCCATCTATCACCCAGGCGGGGCTGGCCCTGACCGAGCTTTCCAGCATGTACCTGCCGCGGACTCCACGGATCGCCGGCTGGAGTGAATGGGGCGAGGCCCGGGCATGACGGCCCGGTCGCCCGTACGCCTCCCATCGCCCGACCCCGGGCCTCTGGCCGAAGAGGGGCGGGTTGACGCTGTCGGCGCGCCGCCCCCAGAATGCGCGGGCCCGATCGGGGCGTTTCGGGGCGAAGGCCAGGGCATGGACGATGCGGCCTTTCTGCAGGCCTTGGAACAAAAGCGGGCCGGCGTCGAGCGCCGGCTGGCTCAGCTCGTTCCCGGCGAGGGGCAGGGCCCCGCGGCCCTGACCGCCGCCGTCCGCTACGCCCTGCTGGCCCCCGGCAAGCGCTTCCGCCCCATGCTGACCCTGCTGGTCGCCGAGGATTTCGGAGCCCCGGCCGGCGCCGCCCTCGACGCCGCCTGCGCCTTCGAGATGATTCATGCCGCGTCGCTGATCCTCGATGACCTGCCGTCGATGGACGACGCCGGCCTGCGCCGCGGCAAGACCACCACCCATCGCGCCTTCGATGAGGCGACGGCCATCCTGGCGGCTGTCGGACTTCTAAACCGGGGCTTTGGGGTCATTGCCGAGGACACCGGCCTCTCCCCCGGACTTCGTGCTGCCTTGAGCGCGCGACTGTCGGAAGCGGTCGGCTTTCGCGGACTGGTGGCCGGGCAGTCGCGCGACCTGTCGCGGCGCGGCGCGGCCCTGAGCAACGACGAGATCGACCTGGTCAACCACCAGAAGACCGGCGTCCTGCTGGTCGCCTGCGCCGAGGCCGGGGCCCTGATCGCCGGGGCTGACGAGGGGGTGCTGACGGCCGTCGGAGAGTTCGCCCGCCGCATCGGCCTGGCCTTCCAGATCCGCGACGACCTGATCGACGCCGAGGGCGGCGAGGCCGGCAAGGACGCCGGCAAGGACGCCGGCATGCCTACCCTGGTGACCACGCTTGGCCCGGCCGGCGCGCGGGACGCCATGCAGGGCTATCTGGACGCCGCCGAAGCGGCGCTGACCGGAGTGGGCGACACGGTTGGCATGGGCGCCTGGCGCTATGTCCAGCGGTTGTTCGAAGGTCGGAAACTGGCCGCTTGACCCTTCCCCTGCCTATTCTGAATGTCTGGAAGGCCGAGCATTCCTATGGCTCGCGCAAGGTCCTGCGGGGGGTCGATCTGGCCCTGCGGCCGGGTGAGATCTATGCCCTGCTGGGGCCTAACGGCGCCGGCAAGACCACTCTGATCCACGCCATCTGCGGCCGGCTGCGGCTGACCGGTGGCGAGGTGGTCCTCAATGGCCAGGATCCCTGGGCGAAGCCCCGCTCCCGCGCCGCTCTTGGTCTGGTGCCGCAGGAGATCGCCCTCTATCCGCACCTGACCGTCCGCGAGAACCTTGAGGTTTTCGGCCGCCTGTCGCGGGTCCCCCGGGCCGAGCTTCAGGCCGCCGTCACCGAGGCCATGGACCTGACCCGCACCGCCGACCGGGAGCATGTGCCGATCCGCCACCTGTCGGGCGGCTATCAACGGCGGGTCAACATCGCCGCCGCCATTCTCCATAAGCCCCGCCTGCTGATCCTCGACGAGCCGACGGTCGGCGTCGATATCGACGCCCGGGAAGCCGTCGACGCCGTCATCCGCGACCTGCGCGACACCGGGGTCGCCGTCCTGATCGTCACCCATGACCTGGAACAGGCCGGCTCCTTGGCCGATCGTGTCGGCTTCCTCCGTGAAGGTCGCAAGATCATGGAGGGCGCGCCGGGCGACCTGATCCGCCAGGCCTTTGGCGATGAGCTCGAAATCCTGGTCCATGTGACCGAAGAGCCCGACGCCCGCGAGGAAATCGTCCTGGCCGAGGTGGGTCTGGAGCGGAGGGGCAAGACCACCCTCTGGGCGATGCTGGACGCCGGCGGCTACGCCACGGCCGCCCAGCTGGACGTGACCCTGCGCAGGGCTGGCCTGGCCCCCCGGGAAATCCGCGTCCGCCGGCCCTCCCTGCACAACCTTTTCACCTTGGTTGCGGACTGGCAGCGAACCGTATGACCCTCGCCATGTTCCGGGTGATGTTTCTAGGGATGATCCGCGACCGCGGCGCCCTGGCCATGACCTTCCTCCTGCCGCCCCTGGTGTTTGTGATCTTCGCCACCGTGTTTGCTGGAACTTCCGGCGAGGACGTCCGCCTGCGGCTGGCGATCGCCGACGAGGCTCGAACCGTGGCCTCCAGCCGCCTCGTCCAGGCCCTGCTGGGGGATGGCGAACTTCGCGCCGAGAAGTCCGAGCCGGGAACGACCGAGGGTGTTCGCAAGGCGGTCCGCTCGGGTCAGGCCGACGTCGGTCTGGTGATCAAGGGCGACCCGGGAACCCAGGCCACGCCCTTCCTCATCGTCACCGATCCCACTCGGGGTATCGCAGCCCCGTTGACCGAAGGCCGGGTGCAGACCGCCATGGCTCAGCATCTGCCGGACGTGATGTTCGGCAAGGTTCTGGAGCAGACCCTGCCGGCCTACGCTCCCCTGACGGCCCGCCAGCGGCAGCAATCGGCGGCCGTCCGCGACACCCTGGAAGCGGACGCCAAGGCCGGCAAGATCGCGCCCGCCGCGCCCAGCGCGTTCAGAATCGAGGAGATTTCCGGGGCCAAGAAGGGCAAGGGAACCATCGTCTACTACGCCGGGGCTGTGACCATCCTGTTCGCCCTGTTCTCGGCCATGCACGCGGCCATGTCGCTGATCGAGGAGCGTCGCGCCGGGGTCTCCGACCGGATCATGGTCGGCGCCTCCGGCATGACTCCGGTGGTCATGGGCAAGTTCCTGTTCCTGGTGCTGCAGGGTCTGTTGCAGGCCTCGGCCATCTTCCTGGTCGCCCAGCTGGTCTATGACGTGCCGATCCGCAACCACCTGGGCTCCTGGCTGGTCACCACCTTGGCGGCCGCCTCCTGCGCCGGCGGGCTGGCGCTGGGGGTGGTCTCCCTGGCCCGGACCCGCGATCAGGCCCAGATGATCTCGACCTTCCTGATCCTGGTCCTGGCGGCGGTCGGCGGCAGTATGGTGCCGCGCTTCCTGATGCCGCCCTGGCTGCAATACCTGGGCTGGTTCACGCCGCACGCCTGGGCGATCGAGGCCTATCACGCCGTCCTGTGGCGTGGCGCCGCCTGGACTACCATCATCCCGGCTTGGGGCGTATTGTTCGGCATCGGCCTGGCGGGCCTGGCGCTGGCCCAGGTGACGACCCGGCTGATCCGGCGTTAGGAACCATGCTTCAAGGACTGCTCTATATCGGCCTCTACCTGGGCTCCGTCGCCTTCATGGAGGGGTTCGCCTGGGTGATGCACAGGCATGTCATGCACGGGTTCCTGTGGGTCTGGCACAGGTCCCACCACGAGCCCCGCACCGGCCCCTTCGAATTGAACGACCTGTTCGCCGTGGTCTTCGCCGCCCCGGCCATCGTCGGAATCTATTTCGGGGTGCATGGCGTGGACTGGCTGCTGCCGGTCGGCCTGGGCATCACCACCTACGGCGCCATCTACTTCCTCTTCCACGACGGCCTGGTTCATCGCCGCTTTCCCATGCCCAAGGCCCGCAGCGCCTACTGGAAGCGCCTGATCCAGGCTCACCGCTTTCACCATGCCGTCCACACCAAGGAGGGCGCCGTGTCCTTCGGCTTCCTGATGGCGCCGGACGTCCGCAAGCTGAAGGCGCAACTCAGGGCGCGGGGCGTCGACGCCTGAAGCCTTGACCTCAGGCCCGACGCCGCCCATTCCTCCGCCCGGATCAGATGGCTGGGCGGTCGCGGTCTGTCTTCGGACAGGTCGAGGAAAGTCCGGGCTCCACGGTGACAAGGCGGCGGGTAACGCCCGCCGGGGGTGACCCCAGGGATAGCGCCACAGAAAGCAAACTGCCTTCCGAAGCCTCGGCGAAGGAAGGTGAGGGTGAAAGGGTGGGGTAAGAGCCCACCGCGGACCTGGTGACAGGGACGGCATGGCAAGCCCCGCCTGGAGCAAGACCGAATAGGGATGCCGGGCCTGATAAGTCAGCTTTCGGGTTGATACTTCAGGCAGGACCGTCGCCGGTCCGAGGTGTCCGGGTTGGTCGCGAGAACCGTCCCGCAAGGGCCGGTCCAGAGGAATGATCGTCACCCGTCGTTCGCGACGGGTACAGAACCCGGCTTACAGGCCATCTGATCTCTTCCCGTTCATCCGCCTCCCAACCGGCGTGGGCAGACCTTTGGCGCCTTAGGGGGCCCGCTTCTCCCGCCAGGCGGGAGAAGAGATGCGAGCTAATCCCCGCATTACTTAACCCGTTCCATGTATGTTCTGTTGATCGTTCAACTTCATTAACCGACGCCGTCGAGAATCGCCTTGAATCTGCGGCGAAACCTACTCAGAGGCATTCGATCCCATTGTTTCCCACCTGGACCCATGTTAACCCAATTCTACCGGCAGCGAGGGCTCGCGCCGGTGTTTTGGAGGGCGATCTCCAGGATCGGTCAGGGCAGGGGCGCCGTGTTCTTCTCGACCTTCGAGAAACAGCTGGATGCGAAGCGGCGCCTCGTCGTGCCGATGGAATTCCGCGCTTCGCTGGCCGGGCTGTTCGACGGGGTCTTCTGTTTTCCTTCCATCGAGTTCGACTGCATCGAGGGTGGCGGCAAAGCCTTGTTCGACCGTTACCAGATGCTGATCGACGAGCTGCCTTTCGGCGATCCGCTGCGGTCGGACCTGGAGCTCAGCATCCACGGCGGCCTGGCCAGGATGGCCTTCGACGACGCAGGTCGGGTCACCCTGCCGCCCGCCCTGTGCGATCAATTCGGCCTGACCGACTGGGTGGTGTTGGTGGGGTTGGGCGAGCGGTTCCAGATCTGGCCTCGCGACGCCTTCCAGGCTCGCCGCTCACAGGCGCGGGAAGGGGCTCGCGAGGGCTTGGCGGCCCTGCGCTCCGCCCAGCGAGCCCAGACTCTGGGGACCAAGGCCTTGGGGCAGGGCGCCGAATGAGCGCCCCGGACCAGCCCCATATCTCCGTCATGTTGCCCGAGGTGCTGGACGCGCTGGCCGCTCAGCCGGGCCAGACCGTTGTCGACGGCACCTTCGGGGCCGGCGGCTACAGTCGCGCCATCCTTGAAACGGGCGCCTCTGTCGTCGCCTTCGACCGCGATCCCAGCGCCGCCAGGTTCGCCGCGCCCTTGACGGCCGCCGGCGGCTTCCGGCTGATCGAGGATCGCTTCTCCGCCATGGCCGAAAGGCTGGGCGAGGGTAGTGTCGATGGCGTCGCCCTCGATCTCGGCGTCTCCTCCATGCAGCTGGACGAGGCCGATCGGGGCTTTTCCTTCATGCGCGACGGCCCGCTGGACATGCGGATGGGCGCCGACGGGCCGACCGCCGCCGACCTGGTCAACACCCTCGAAAAGGAAGAGCTGGCGCGGATCTTCTTCGTCTATGGCGAGGAGCGCGAAAGCCGGCGGGTGGCGAGCTTCATCCTGCGTCGTCGCACCGAACAGCCCTTCACCCGAACCCTGGATCTGGCTGAGGTCATCGAACGTTCGCTGGGCGGCCGACGCGGGGCCAAGACCCATCCGGCGACGAAGAGCTTCCAGGCCCTGCGTATCGCGGTGAACGAGGAGCTGAGCGAGCTGGAGGCCGGACTCCTGGCCGCCGAAAAGGTGCTCAAGCCCGGCGGGCGGCTCGCCGTCGTCACCTTCCATTCCCTGGAAGACCGCATCGTCAAGAGCTTCCTGACCGAGCGCGCTGGTCGAACTCCCGGCGGATCTCGCCATGCTCCGCCGAAGGAGGCCGGGGCGCCGCCGTCGTTCAGCCTGATCTTCAATGGCGCCCGCCAGGCGTCCGAGGCTGAGTCCGCTATCAATCCTCGGTCCCGGTCGGCCAAGCTGCGGGCGGCAATCCGCACTGACGCGCCTGTCTGGAGCGCCGCGGCATGATCCATACCCTGTTCAATCACCGCACCCGGGGCTTCCGGACCATCAACATCATCGCCTTCATCCTGCTGATGGGGCTGGCGGTGGTGGTCAATCTGGCCAAGGCCTACGCCGGCCGCGACATGCGCGAGGTCGCCCGCACCGAGCGGACGATCAACGAAGAGAAGAAGCGTATCCGCCTGCTGCAGGCCGAAGTCGCCCATCTGGAGCAGCCCGAGCGCCTGCAGCGACTGGCCGAGACGGTCCTCGGCATGAAGCCCCAGGCGGCGACGCAGGAAGGCGACCTGACCAGCGTTTCGGCCCTGGTCGCCGGCGACCGGCCGGCGCCTCCGGTGGCCACCCCTGTCGCGCTCGAGGCCCCGATCGAGGAAGAGACCGGCTCGTCCGGACTTGAGCTCGATCCCGGCGTGACCGCGGCCCAGGCGGGTCTCGACCCGGCGGAGACCGGGCAATGAGCCTCGCCGACCTTTCCCCTCACCGTTATCCGCGCTTCGTTCGTTGGGCTATCGACTGGCTGTGGCGGATCGAACATGCCTTTGAACGGGCCAAGGCCTCCGGCCGGCCGGAAGACGATGCGCGTATCCGCATCCTCTGCGTCCTGGCCTTCTTCGCCGTGCTGTTCGGCTTGATCGGCGGCGGGGCCATCTATGCGGCGGCCTTCTCTCAGGCGGGAAAGGGCGGCGGCGTCGCCGGACTGCCGCCGACGGCCAAGGCCGATCTGGTCGATCGCAACGGCAATCTGCTGGCCGTCAACCTCACCCACTACAGCCTGTTCCTCGATCCCGCCGACGTCTGGGGCCGCAGCGAGACCCGCAAGGTCCTGCTGGCCAATGTGCCCAAACTGTCTTCCGAGCGTCTCGACGCCGCTCTCGACGGCCGGCGGCGAAAGGTTCTGGCAGAAGGGCTGACGCCGGACGTCCGCGCCCGCATCCACGATCTCGGTCTGCCCGGGATTTCCTTCGAGGAATCACCGCGCCGTCTCTATCCCATGGGGCCGCTGGCCGCCCATCTGGTCGGTTACAGCGACACCGGCGGCGCCGGCCTGCAGGGGGCCGAGAAGGCCCTTCAGGCCGAACTGCGGGCCAGGGCGGTCGGCAACGAGCCCGTCGCCCTGTCGATCGACGTTCGGGTTCAGGCGGCGATGGAAGAAGAGCTGGAGCGGGCCGTCGCCCAGTTCCATCCCAAGGGGGCGGTCGGCCTGGTGACCAATGTCCACACCGGCGAGATCATCGCCATGGCCAGCTGGCCGGAGTTCGATCCCAACCGTCCGGGCAAATTCTCCGATGACCAGAAGAAGAACCGCGCCACCGCGGCTGTGTTCGAGATGGGTTCCACCTTCAAGGCCTTCACCGTCGCCATCGGCCTGGACACCGGGGTCGCCCAGATGGACTCCACCTTCGACGCTCGCACCCCGCTGAAGATGGGCTACCGGACGATCCACGACTTTCATGGCACCAACCGCGTCCTGACCCTCAGCGAGGTGTTCAACCACAGCTCGAACATCGGCACGGCCCGGCTGGCCATGGGCATCGGCGTCGACAAGCTGAAGTTCTACTACGACGCTCTGGGCCTGACCCGCCGGGCCAACGTCGAGCTGACAGAACTGGCGCGGCCATTGACACCGGCCGTGTGGAATGACGACGCCCTCGCCTCTGTCTCCTTCGGCCATGGGATCAATATCTCGCCGCTGTCCCTGGCCGAAGCGATGGGCGCGCTGTTGAACGGCGGCATCTACGCGCCCCTGACCATTCTCAAGCGGGAGCCAGGTTATCGGCCCGCCGGCCACCGGGCCGTGTCGGAAGAGACCACCCTGGCCATGCTGAAGATCATGCGCGGTAATGTCGTCAACGGCACCGGTCGGCAGGCGGATGCCCCCGGCCTGTCGGTCGGCGGCAAGACCGGGACCGGCGAGAAGTACGATCCGGAGATTCGCGGCTACAGCCATACCAAACAGGTCGCCTCCTTCGCCGCCGTCTTCCCGACCGACGGACCGGTCGAGGCAGACCGGTATTTCGTCCTGGTCCTGCTGGACGAGCCGACCGGCGGGGCCCGCACCGGCGGACTGGTCGCCGCGCCAGCGGCCGGCCGGGTGATCGACCGCAGCGCCCGGTTCCTGGGCGTGCCACGCCAGATGCAGCGTCCCGACTTCGACATCGCCGCCATTCGCCAGAGGCCCGTCCTGTGAGTCCCCGCCTGTCCGACATCACCGCCCGGCTGCTTGATCGAGATCCGGAGATCACCGGGGTCACCGCCGACAGCCGAAAGGTCGGCCCGGGCTTTCTGTTCGCCGCCCTGCCGGGATCGCGGGCCGATGGCCGAAGCTTCATCCCCACCGCCGTTGCCGCCGGGGCCGCCGCCATCCTGGCGCCGGAGGATGTCAGCGAACTGAACGTGCCGGTGGTGCATGCCGGCGACCTGCGCCGCGCCTACGCGCTGGCCGCCGCTCGGTTCTGGGGACGTCAGCCGGCGACCTGCGTCGCCATCACCGGGACTAACGGCAAGACCTCCATCGCCGCCTTCTGCCGGCAGATGTTCGCCACGCTGGGCCACAAGGCGGCCAGCATGGGCACGCTTGGCGTGGTGGTTTCCGCGCCAGGCGCCGAAGACATCACCATCACCCCGCCCGGCCTGACGACGCCCGATGCGGCGGATGTCGCCGAACTGATGGCCAGGCTGGCCGGCATGGGGGTCACCCATGTGGCAGTCGAGGCCTCGTCACATGGTGTCGACCAGCGCCGCCTGGACGGGGTGAAGCTCACCGCCGCCGGCTTCACCAACTTCACCCAGGACCACCTCGACTATCATCACAGCATGGAGGCCTACCGCGCCGCCAAGCTGCGCCTGTTCGAGACCCTGCTGCCGACCGGCTCGACCGCCGTGCTCAACGCCGACAGCGACGCCTATCCCCACTTTGCCGCGGCCGCCGCCACCCATGGCCACGCCATCGTCTCCACCGGCGAGGCCGGGGAGGGGATCAAGCTGCTCAAGCGGGTCCTGACCCCCGAGGGCCAAACCCTGGGCATCGCCCATCGCGGCAAGACCTATCAGGTGCGCCTGCCCCTGGCGGGTGGCTTCCAGGCCGACAACGCCCTGGTCGCGGCCGGCCTGTGCATCGCCGCCGGGGGCTCGCCCGCCGCCGTCTTCGCCGCCCTGGAAAGCCTACAGGGCGCGCCCGGCCGGATGCAGAAGGTCGGAACGGGCCCGCGCGGCGGCGAGGCCTATGTCGACTATGCCCACACGCCCGACGGGCTGGAGACCCTGCTGACCGCCCTGCGGCCGCATGTGCGCGGCAAGCTGATCGTCGTCTTCGGCGCAGGCGGCGACCGCGACGCCGGCAAGCGGCCGATCATGGGCGAGATCGCCGCCCGGCTGGCCGACGTGGCCATCGTCACCGACGACAATCCCCGCTCCGAAGACCCCGCCTCGATCCGCGCCGCCATCCTCGCCGCCGCCCCGGGCGCGCGGGAGATCGGCGACCGCCGTGAAGCCATCCTGGCCGGAGCCGCCCTGCTGGAAGACGGCGACGTGCTGGCCGTGGCCGGCAAGGGCCATGAGCAGGGCCAGTTAGTCGCGGGGGTCAACCACCCTTTCGACGACGTGGCGGAGACCGCCACCGCGCTGGGTCTTGGCCCGGGCACGGGAGGCGCCGCATGAGCGAGCCCCTCTGGACCGCCGCCGCCATCGCCGCCGCGACGGGCGGGACCGCCACCGCGCCGTTCGAGGTGAACGGCGTCTCCATCGACAGCCGCTCGGTGGAGCCCGGCGATCTGTTCGTCGCCCTGGCCGGGGTGCGGGATGGACATGAATTCGCGGCCAAGGCCTTGGCCGACGGCGCCGCCGGCCTGCTGGCCTCGCAGCCGGTCGAGGGTCCCTCCGTACAGGTCGCTGACACCTTGAAGGCGCTGGAAGCGCTTGGCGAAGCCGCCCGCGATCGTTCCTCCGCCCGACGCTGCGCCGTCACCGGTTCGGTCGGCAAGACCAGCGTCACCCAGGCGATCGCCGCCGGTCTGGCCCTGGCCGGCCGGTCGCACAATTCGGTCAAGAGCTACAACAACCACATCGGCGTACCCCTGACACTGGCCCGCATGCCCAGGGACACCGAACGGGCGGTGTTCGAGATCGGCATGAATCACGCCGACGAGATCACCCCGTTGGCGAAATTCGTCCGTCCCCACGCCGTGGCCATCACCACGGTGGGCCCGGTCCACATCGAGAATTTCCCCGATGGCGAGGCCGGGGTCGCTCTGGCCAAGGCGGAAATCTTCGACGGGATAGAGCCCGGCGGCGTCGCCGTGCTCAACGCGGACAACCGATGGTTCGAGATGTTGAAGGCCCGCGCCGAGGCGGCGGGCGCCAGGGTCCTGTCATTCGGCAACGGCGAGGGCTGCGACGCCCGGCTGACCGGCTTCGAGGTCGATGGCGCACGCGCCATGGTCTCCTCGACGGTGCACGGCCAGTCACTTCGCTTCGACCTGCTGCAGACCGGCCACCACTGGGGCCTCAACAGCCTCTGCACCCTGTTGATGCTGGAGGCCATGGACGTCGACCGTCCGACGGCGCTCGCCGCCCTGGCCGCCTTCGAGCCCTTGGTGGGGCGCGGCGCCGAAAAGCGGGTCCGCAAGCCCGGCGCGCCCTTTACCCTGATCGACGAGAGCTACAACGCCAATCCCCTCTCCATGGCCGCCGGGTTTCGCACCCTGGGCGCCCGCAAGGTGGACGGGCGGCGTATCGTCGCGCTGACCGACATGCTGGAACTGGGTCCCGACGGCCCGGCCATGCACGCGGGCCTTGCAGGGCCTATCGCGGAGGCTGCGGTCGACCTGGTATTCGTCGCCGGGCCGCTGATGAAATCGCTCTGGGAGGCCCTTCCGGCGACTCGCCGGGGCGGTTACGCCGAAACAGCGGCCGATCTCGCGCCGCTCATCGCCCAGGCTCTGCGGCCGGGTGATGTGGTGATGGTCAAGGGTTCGAACGGTTCGAGGGCAGGGCAGATCGCCGCCGCCCTGGCCGCGCTCGACAGCGCCGGGGGAGGCGCCTGATGCTTTATCTTCTCTACCAGTTCCTGACCGACCAGCGGGACCACTTCCCCCTGCTCAACCTGTTCAAATACCTGAGTTTCAGGTCGGGCATGGCGCTGGTTACAGGCTTCATCGTCGCCGTGGCCATGGGCAGCCGGTTCATCCGCTGGATGCGCGCCAAACAGGGCAAGGGCCAGCCGATCCGCACCGACGGCATTGAGCGCCACGTCCTGGAGAAGGCCGGCACCCCGACCATGGGCGGCTTCATGATCCTGGCCGGCCTGACCGTAGGCACCCTGCTCTGGGCCGATCTTTCCAACATCCACGTCTGGGTGGTGCTGTTCGTCACCGCCGCCTATGGCCTGCTGGGCTTCCTCGACGACTACGCCAAGGTGACCAAACAGACGACGGCCGGGGTCTCGGGCCGCGTAAAGCTGTTCATCCAGACCATCGTCGCGGTGATCGCCGTGGCGGCCCTGGTCTGGCTGGCCCCGGTCTCGCCGGAGACGCCGGGGCTGGCCACCTCGGTGGCCTTCCCGATCTTCAAACGGCTGCTCGTCGATCTCTGGTGGTTCTACCTGATCTTCGCCGGCATCGTCATCGTCGGGGCGTCCAACGCCGTGAACCTGACGGACGGCCTCGATGGCCTGGCCATCATGCCGGTGATGATCGCCTCAGCGGCCTTCGGCCTGATCGCCTACCTGGTCGGCAACTTCGTTTTCGCCCAGTATCTGCAGGTCCATTTCGTCCCCGGCGTGGGTGAACTGGCCGTGGTCTGCGCCTCGATCATCGGCGCCGGGATGGGCTTCCTCTGGTACAACGCCCCGCCCGCCAAGATCTTCATGGGCGACACCGGCTCCCTGGCCCTGGGCGGCGCCCTCGGCGCGGTGGCCGTCTGCACCAAGCATGAGATCGTCCTGGGCATCGTCGGCGGCCTGTTCGTCGTCGAGGCCCTCTCGGTGATGATCCAGGTCGCCTACTTCAAGCGGACCGGAAAGCGCATCTTCCTGATGGCGCCGATCCACCACCACTTCGAAAAGCTCGGCTGGGCCGAGTCGACCGTGGTCATCCGCTTCTGGATCGTCGCCCTCATCCTGGCCTTCATCGGCCTGGCCACCCTGAAACTCAGATAGAGGATCCCGCCCGGTCATGATCCCCGCTGTCGGCTTTGAAGGGCGCACCGTCGCCGTGTTCGGTCTCGGCCGAACCGGCCTGACGGCGGCGCGCGCCCTGTTGGCCGGCGGGGCCAAGGTCGCTCTGTGGGACGAGAACCCCAAGGGCCGGGAAGCCGCGGTGGCCGAAGGCCTGCCGCTGGTCGATCTCAGCCAGGCCGACTGGAGCGGGTTCGCCGCCCTGATGCTGTCTCCGGGCGTGCCCTTGACCCATCCGGCGCCCCACTGGACCGTTGAGCGGGCCCGCGCCGCCGTGGTCGAGATCCTCGGCGACATTGAGCTGTTCGCCCGGGCGATCAACGCCGCCCCCCTGCACAAGCGGCCGAAGATCGCCGCCATCACCGGCACCAACGGCAAGTCGACGACCACCGCGCTGCTCGGCCACATCCTGGCCTCGGCCGGCCGCGACACCCGCATCGGCGGCAATATCGGATTTGGCGTCATGGGCCTGCCGGACATGCATGGCGGGGCGGCCTATGTGCTGGAACTGTCCAGCTTCCAGCTGGACCTGACCTCGTCGCTGAAACCCGACGCCGCCGTCCTGCTGAACCTGTCGCCCGACCATCTGGACCGCCACGGCGATATGGAAGGCTATGTCGCCGCCAAGAAGCGCATCCTGCTGAACCAGGGCAAGGGCGACACCGCCGTCATCGGCGTGGATGATCCCTGGTGCCAGAGGATCTGCACAGAGATCACCGCCGCCAACCGCCGCACCATCCGGCCGATCAGCGCCGGCAAGGCCATGGGCCGGGGCGTCTACGCCCTGTCCGGCATGCTCTATGACGCCACCGGCGATCGGACGATCGAGGTCGCCGACCTGACCCGCGCCCGTTCCCTGCCCGGAAAGCACAACTGGCAGAACGCCGCCGCCGCCTATGCGGCCGCCCTGGCCATGGGGGTCAGCCCCGACGACGCCGCCAACGGCTTGATGACGTTCCCCGGTCTCGCCCACCGCATGGAGACGGTCGGCCGGCTGGGCCAGGTTCGTTTCGTCAACGACAGCAAGGCGACCAATACCGACGCGGCCCGCCAGGCCCTGTCCAGCTATCCACGCGTCTATTGGATCGTCGGCGGCCGGGCCAAGCTGGGCGGCATCGAGGACCTGGTCGATCTCTTCCCCCGCGTCGCCAAGGCCTATCTGATCGGCGAGGCCGAGGGCGCGTTCGCCGCGACCCTGGAGGGCAAGGCGCCTTACCAGCTGTGCGGACGGATGGAGGCCGCCGTGGCCGCCGCCCATGCTGACGCCGCAGCGTCCGGCGAGGAGGCCATCGTCCTGCTCTCGCCGGCCACCGCCTCCTTCGACCAGTACAGCGACTTCGAAGCCCGGGGCGAGGCGTTCCGCGCCGCCGTCCAGGGCCTGAGCCAGCCCGCCGCCCGGGAAGCCAGAGCATGAGCGCCAACCAGCACCTCGTCTCCCGCGCCAAGCGCACGCCTCTGGCCAACTGGTGGTGGACCGTCGATCACGCCCTGTTGGGGGCGACGGCCATCCTCATCGCGCTGGGCGTGCTGCTGTCCTTCACCTCCAGCCCGGCGGCGGCCGTCCGACTGCGGCTGGACGACCCGCTTCATTTCGCCATCCGCCAGTGTTTCTTCGCCCTGGGGGCCTGCGGCATCGTCCTGGCGGTTTCGATGCTATCGACCCGGGGGGTGAAGCGGCTGGCCTTCGTCGTCTACATCGTGGCCATCGCGGTGATGGCCATGCTGCCCTTCCTGGGGCATGAGGCCAAGGGCGCCACCCGCTGGATATCCTTCGCCGGCTTCACCCTGCAGCCATCGGAATTCCTCAAACCCGCCCTCATCGTCCTTGTCGCCTGGATGTTCGCCGAAGGGCAGAAGGGGGAGGGGGTTCCCGGGGTCTCCATCGCCTTCGGCCTGTATTTCATCGCCGTGGTCCTGTTGATCGTCCAGCCGGACGTCGGCCAGACCATCCTGATCACCATCGCCTTCGGGGCCGCCTTCTGGATGGCCGGCGTGCCGATCAGCTGGATTCCGATCATGGGCGGAACGGCGGCGGCGGGCCTGGGCGCCATCTACGTCCTGCTGCCCCACGCCCGCAGCCGGGTCGACCGCTTCCTGTCGCCGGAAGGCGCCGACACCCACCAGATCACCAAGGCCTCCGAGGCCATCGCCAACGGCGGCCTGTTTGGCCAGGGGCCGGGCGAGGGCGTGATGAAACAGGGTGTCCCCGACCTGCAGACCGACTTCATCTATTCGGTGGCGGCGGAGGAATACGGGCTGATCTTCTCCCTGGCCCTGATCGGCGTCTTCGCCTTCCTGATGGTCCGGGGCCTCTACAAGTCGATGCGGCTGTCGGACTCCTTTGAACAGGTGGCGGCCGCCGGCCTGTTCGTGCTGGTCGGCCAGCAGGCGATCATCAACATGGCGGTGAACCTCAACCTCGCCCCCACCAAGGGCATGACCCTGCCCTTCATCAGCTATGGCGGCTCCTCGATGCTGGCCATGGGCCTGACCATGGGCATGGCGCTGGGCCTTACCCGCAAGCGTCCCGGCGCCTAC
Organism: Caulobacter sp.; assembly: GCA_044239675.1. Lineage (GTDB taxonomy): Bacteria > Pseudomonadota > Alphaproteobacteria > Caulobacterales > Caulobacteraceae > Caulobacter. The sequence continues at coordinate 110,642 of JBIIAX010000005.1, read as the reverse complement.
GACCAGGGCGAGGCCTCGCCTATGGCCGGCGTTTACGCTTAAAAGCCCCATGGCTTCCAAACTCGCTGTCATCGCCGCCGGGGGCACCGGCGGTCACATGTTCCCGGCCCAGGCCCTGGCCGAGGTGCTGAATGCTCGCGGCTGGCGGATCATGCTGGCCACCGACGACCGCGGCGCGATGTACGCCGACAAGTTCCCGGCCATCCAGCGGATCGCCCTGTCGGCCGCCACCGCCAAGGCGGGCGATCCGATCGGCATGGCCCGCGCCGGCTGGACCATCTTCCAGGGTGTGCTGCAGGCCCGAAAGGCCTTCAAGCGGATGAACCCCGCCGTGGTCGTCGGCTTCGGCGGCTATCCCAGCCTGCCGGCCTTGATGGCGGCGCTGGGCCAGAAACGCCCGACCGTCATCCATGAGCAGAACGCGGTGTTGGGCCGGGTAAACCGCTACCTGGCCCCCAAGGTGACCGAGGTCGCCTGCGCCTTCCCGACGTTGCAGATGGCGGGGCCCGCCGTCCAGGCTCGGGCCCATGTTGTCGGCAATCCGGTGCGCCCTGATATTCGAGCCCTCTACGACAAGCCTTACGCCGCTCCGGAGGAGGGCGGGCCGATCCGCATCCTGATCACCGGCGGCAGCCAGGGCGCCCGGCTGCTGTCAGAACTGACGCCGGAAGCCATCCTGCGGCTGCCCGAAGAGCTTCGTGTGCGACTGGATGTGCAACAGCAGACCCGCAAGGAATCCATGGACATGGCCCGGCGCATCTACGCCAACGCCATGGTCAAGGCCGAGGTCGCCCCCTTTTTCCGCGACATGGCCGGGCGGCTGGGCGCCGCCCATCTGGTCGTCGGCCGGGCGGGGGCATCGACGGTCTGCGAACTGGCCGTGGCCGGCAAGCCCTCGATCCTCATCCCCCTGAAGATCGCCGCCGACGACCACCAGCGCTTCAACGCCAAGCTGCTGGAGGACGCCAGTGCCGCCGCGGTCTGCCTGGAAGACGAACTGACCGTGGACAGCCTGGCCGGCGCCCTCAAGGCCCTGCTGAAGGACCCTGCCTGGCTGGCCAGGATGTCGGCCGGCGCCCGGTCTGTGGCCCGACCGAACGCCGCGGAAGACCTGGCCGATCTGGTCGAGCGGACGGCGCGCGACGTGTGAGAACCCCTTCTCCCGGCAAGCGGGAGAAGGAATCAGTTAGCGTCACCGGTCGGTATCCATCGCCGCCCTGCCTTCACGGCCTCGTCGATCCCCGCCAGATCACCCACCCCCAGCGGCGCCTTGCCTTCGCAGACCACCTGCGCGGCGGCATCCTCCAGCCCGCCCGGCGGGATCGCCTCCATCACTCCGGCCCCCCCGGTCACCGGCCCCTCGATCCCATCCGCCCGCAGGCTGGAAAATCCCAGGCTCCGCGCTCTCCGCGTTGCGCAGTCGAGTTCGAAATATCGCCACCCGCCGACATAGGCGATTTCGCCGACGGTGAAGCCCGCCTCCGTCACCTGCAGGACCCGAAACTTCGCCAGGGCGCCGATGCGGGTGACGCTGTCCATATCCGTGAACATGGCGAACCGGCCGAGATCAGTGGGGCGCAGGCGGGGGCCGTCGGCGGCCAGGACGGGGTCTGCCAGCAGGAAGGCCAATGCCAAGGTCGCCGCGAGGCCATTCCCCCACGGCGCCAAATCCTCTAATCCGCGTCTCATGACTGTCCGTCCCCGCCCCGTGCCTTTCGAACTTGGTCCCGTACACTTCATCGGGATTGGCGGGATAGGCATGAGCGGCATCGCCGAGATCATGATCCGCATCGGCTACACGGTGCAGGGCTCGGACATGAAGCGTTCGGCCAATACCGAGCGGCTGGAACAGTTGGGCGCGCGGATCTTCATCGGCCATGCGCCGGAGCATGTCGAAGGCGCCTCGGCCATCGTCTATTCAACGGCCGTCAAACACGACAATCCCGAGATGGCCGCCGGCCGCGAGCACCGCATGCCGCTGGTTCGCCGGGCGGAGATGCTGGCCGAACTCATGCGGCTGCAGTTCTCCATCGGTGTCGCCGGCACCCACGGCAAGACCACCACTACCTCGATGGTCGCGGCCCTGCTGGACGCCGGCGGGCTGGATCCCACGGTGGTCAACGGCGGGATCATCAATGCCTACGGCACCAACGCCAAGGTGGGGGAGGGCGACTGGATCGTCGTCGAGGCGGACGAGAGCGACGGCACCTTCCTGAAGCTGAAATCCACCTGCGCCATCGTCACCAATATCGACCCCGAACATCTGGACCACTACGGCGACTTCGACACCGCCAAGCGGGCCTTCCAGGACTTCGTGGAGAACATTCCCTTCTATGGCTTCGCCGCCGTCTGCCTCGACCACCCGGAGGTCCAGGCCCTGGCCGCCCGCGTCGAGAACCGCCGCCTGGTCACCTACGGGGTCAATCCTCAGGCCGAGGTTCGCGCCCTGAACGTCACCATGGGTCCGGAAGGCGCCAAGTTCGACGTACAGTTCAGCCCCCAGAAGGGTGAGCGTCGCGTTCTGGAGGGCCTCAGCCTGCCCATGGCCGGCGACCACAACGTCGCCAACGCCCTGGCCGCCATCGCCGTGGCGCGAGAGCTGGGCGTCGACGACGCCTCGATCCTCAAGGGTCTGGCGGAATTTGGCGGGGTCAAGCGGCGCTTCACCACCACCGGCGTGGTGAACGGCATCCGCGTCGTCGACGACTACGGCCACCATCCGGTGGAGATTTCCTCGGTGCTCAAGGCGGCCCGGGCGGTGACGCCCGGCGGGCGGGTCATCGCCGTGGTCCAGCCGCATCGTTACAGCCGCCTGCGCGACCTGATGGCGGAGTTCTCCAGCTGCTTCAATGACGCCGACACGGTGATCGTCGCCGACGTCTATGCGGCCGGCGAGCAACCCATTGAGGGCATCGATCGCGATGGCCTGATCGAGGGCCTGAAACGCTTTGGCCACCGCCATGCCCTGCCGCTGGAGAGCCCGGAGGCCCTGGCCGGGATGATCGCCGAGGAAGCCAAATCCGGCGACCTCGTCGTCCTGCTGGGCGCCGGCGACATCACCAGCTGGGCCTACGCCCTGCCGGGACAACTTGAGGCCAGGGCGTGAAGGAGAGCGCGGGCAATTTCTTCCGCAACCTCCAGGACGAGGCGCGTCGCCGCCGCATCCCGCTGAGATACCTGCCGCAGCTCGACAAGGGGCGGGGCCTGTCCGACGGCTTCTGGCTCGACATCGTGCCGCCGCCGACCATCCGCTACGAGATGTTCCACTGGGAGCGGAATGTCCGCACCCCCGTTTTCGAAACCTATGATCCCGCCGAAGCCGAACGCCTGATTCTCTGGCACGCCGACTCCTGCGCCCGTAAAGCGACCGCCTGATGTTCAACGACCTTCCTCCCGTTCGCGGCAAGCTGCTGCAGAACGAGGCCCTGGCCCCCTTCACCTGGTTCCGCGTCGGCGGTCCGGCCGAGGTGCTGTTCCTCCCGGCCGACGACGAGGATCTGTCGGACTTCCTGCGCGACCTGCCGGCCGAGGTTCCGGTGACGGTGCTGGGCGTCGGCTCCAATGTCATCGTCCGCGACGGCGGCGTGACCGGCGTCGTCGTCCGCCTGGCCGGCAAGGCCTTCGCCGAGATCGTCATCGACGAGGAGGACAACCAGATCATCGTCGGCGCCGGCGCCCTGGACGCCGCCGTGGCCAAGGCCGCCGCCAATGCGGGGCTCGGCGGCCTGGAGTTCTATGCCGGCATTCCCGGAACCATCGGCGGCGCCTTGACCATGAACGCCGGCTGCTATGGCCGCGAGACCAAGGACGTCCTCGTCGCCGCCTGGGGCTTCGATCGCAGCGGCGACCTGCGCACTTTCAACGTCGAGGAGCTGGGCTACAGCTACCGCCACAGCCAGGCGCCCGAGGACATCATCTGGATGCAGGCCGTCTTTCAGGGCGCGCCCGACGACGCCGAAGCCGTGAAGGCCCGGATGGCGGAGATCACCGCCCGCCGCGAGACCACCCAGCCGATCCGCGAAAAGACCGGTGGCTCGACCTTCAAGAACCCGCCTGGCCATTCGTCCTGGAAACTGGTCGATGACGCCGGCTGGCGAGGCAAGCCGCACGGCGGCGCGATGTTCTCGCCCCTGCATTCCAACTTCATGATCAACACTGGCGACGCCACCGCGGCCGACCTGGAGGGCCTGGGCGACACCGTCCGCGCCGACGTCCTGGCCAAGACCGGCGTGAAGTTGGACTGGGAAATCAAGCGGATCGGCCGGCCGGGGGTCTAGCTGGCATCGTGCGTGTTTCGACACGCGATCCCGCGGATCGCTGCCCAGCATGACGATTTCTCAATAGGCCGCCCCAAATAGTCGTCATCCTGAGCAGCCCGCAAAGCGGGCGTGTCGAAGGACGCAAACCCGCAAGGGCTCTTACATCAGCATCTTCCCGGCCTCCACCAGCCGGCAGGTCGCCGTCGCGCGCGCCACCACCACGCCCGCCTCGTCCATCAGCTTGCCTTCCAGGAAGCCGATGCTCTTGCCCAACTGAACCACCTGTCCTTCGCCGAAAAGCGGGCCTGGTCGCGCGGGGGCGAGGAATGAGACGCTCATGTCGATGGTCGGGGTGAAGGCCTTGCCGCCCCCCATGATGAAGGCCGCTGGCCCCATGACATCGTCCAGCATGGCGGCGAGAAAACCTCCCTGAATGAAGCCCGCCGGATTTGTGAACTCGGGGCGGCCCTCAAAGGCGATACAGACCCAGCCGCGCTGCGGATCGGCGTCGAGGATCGTCCAGCCCAGCAGGACGGCGCAGGGCGGCCGTGGCAGACCGTCGAGGGCGTGCGGGGGCATGGACGGGGTGTCTCCTTGTCGGGCGACATCCTGCCTCGCCCCTGCTGACAGCGCGGTGTCACCAGTCTGCACGCGACCTTCACTTGACTTGGCGGCCCCGCTGTCGCACCCGCGATCCATGCGAAAAAACCTCCTCGCCCTCGTGGCCGGCGCCGCCCTTCTCTCCAACACCATGGTCGTTGCGGCCCTGGCCCAGCCGGCGTCTCCAGCCCCCGCGCGACAGCCGACCTTCAAGACGGCCGAAGCCTTGCGCGACACGGCGCTGAAGGACGACACCGCCTGGACCCTGCTGGAATCCCTGACCACCGATGTCGGGCCGCGGCTGGTCGGCTCGCCCGGCATGGCCCGCGCCAAGGATTGGGCGGTCAAACAGTTCGAGGCGCTGGGCTTCACCAATGTGAAGGTCCAGGAATTCGCCAAGCCCAGCTGGGTCCGCGGGCCTGAATCCGCCGCCATCACCGGTCCCTACGACTATCCGTTGTCGATCATCGGCCTGGGCGGCAGCGTCCCCACTCCCGCCAAGGGCATCGAGGCGGAGGTTGTCGTCTTCGCCGCCTACACCGATCTGATCGCCGCGCCGGAAGGCTCGCTGAAGGGCAAGATCGCCGTGGTGGTCCAGCCCATGGTCCGCACACAGGATGGCGCGGGCTACGGCGCCGCCGGCATCGCCCGTCGCTCGGGGGCCTCGGAAGCCGCGAAGCGGGGGGCGGTGGCCTTCCTGACCCGCTCGATCTCCACCTCCGACCTCCGCAGTCCGCACACCGGCGTCATGCGCTACACCGATGGCGTGGCGAAGATCCCGGCCGCGGCGTTGGGCGTGCCGGACGCCGAACTGCTGCAACGGTTGGCCGCCAAGGGCCCGGTGAAGATCAAGCTGAACCTGGCCTCCTCTGTGAACGAGAAGGGAGTCGCCTGGAACATCTCCGGCGATATCGCCGGCTCCAGCAAGCCTGATGAGGTGCTGGTCATCGGCGGCCACCTGGACAGCTGGGATGTCGGCACGGGCGCCATCGACGACGCCTCTGGCATCGCCATCACCACCGCCGCCGCCAAGCTGATCGGCGACCTGCCCAGACATCCGGCCCGCACCATCCGCGTGGTCATGTGGGGCTCCGAGGAAAGCGGCGGGGCCAGCGAGGCCTATGCCGAGGCGAGCAAGGACATCATGGGCCAGTTCGTCGTCGCCGGCGAAAGCGACCTGGGCGCCGACCGCATCTACAGCGTCCAGCTTCCGAAGAACGCCGTGTCCGCGCCGCAGATGGCCGATCTGCAGGCGCTGTTCGGTCCGCTGAAGATTATCGTCTCCAAGGACCCCGCCCCCTTCGCCGGCTCGGACACCGAGGGGCTGCAGAAGGCAGGGGTGCCGGTGATGAGCCTGCGCCAGGACGCCAGCCGCTACTTCGACCTGCACCATTCGCCCGACGACACCCTGGACAAGGTGGATCCGCGGCAGCTGAACCAGAACGTCGCCGCCTGGGCGACCCTGCTGTACCTGATCGCCGACAGCGACATCGACCTGCGCGCCGTGAGCAGCGCCGAGGCGGCGAAATGAGCGGCCCTCTCTCCGGTCACCACATCGCTGTTCTGCTGGGCGGCCTGTCCTCCGAACGTAACGTCAGCCTGGTCTCCGGGGCCGAATGCGCCAAGGCGCTGGAGGCCCAGGGGGCCAAGGTCACCCGCGTTGACGCCGGCCGTGATCTGGCTCAGGTCCTGACCGACCTGAAGCCGGACATCTGCTTCAACGCCCTTCATGGCGAGTGGGGCGAGGACGGCTGCGTCCAGGGCGTGCTGGAAACCCTCGGTCTGCCCTACACCCACTGCGGCGTCCTGGCCTCGGCCCTGGCCATGGACAAGGCCAAGTCCAAGGCGGTGCTGGCGGCGGCGGGCGTCACTGTTCCCGGCGGCGGCCTGTACAATCGCTTCGAGGCGGCGAGGGATCACGTCATGCCGACTCCCTATGTGGTCAAGCCGAACGCCGAAGGCTCTTCGGTCGGGGTGTTCATCGTCCACGAAGGCGCAAACCGCCCGCCTCAGGAGCTGGCTCAGGACAGCTGGACCTATGGCGAAGAGGTGATGATCGAGCCGTTCATCGACGGTCTCGAACTGGCGGTGGCGGTGATGGACGGCAAGGCGGTGACGGTCACCGAGATCGTCCCGACCAGCGGCTTCTATGACTACGAGGCCAAGTACGGCGAGGGTGGCAGCCAGCATGTGGTGCCTGCCCGCATGCCGGCCGACGATTTCGACCGGGCGTTGCGTATGGCCGAAATGGCGCACGCCGCACTTGGTTGCCAAGGTGTGACGAGAAGTGACCTTCGTTATGACCCTGTTAAGCGCAATTTGGTTCTCTTGGAGGTCAACACGCAGCCAGGAATGACGCCCACCTCCCTCGTACCGGAGCAGGCGGCGCACCAGGGTGTGTCGTTCGAGAATCTTGTGCTCTGGATCGTGGAGGACGCTTATGCCCGCGGCGGTGCGGGGGGGAGGGCGCAAAAGCGCCAGCCCTCGGGCCAAAAGCCCCGGTAATCCAAAGGCCCGCGCCCCGGCTCAACCCCGGGGGCAGGCGGCCGCGAAACTGCGCGCCGCCCAGGGGTTTGGCCTGTCTCCAAAGATCGCGGTCGGCGCGGCGGCGGGTATCCTGGGTCTGGGTCTTGTCGTCGCCCTGGCCACCGGACACCGGGCCGAGCACTTGACCGACTCGGTGGTCCAGCACCTGGCCGACAAGACCACCGGCATGGGTTTCAAGGTGCAGACCATCCATGTCGTCGGCGCCACACCGGCGGGGGAGGCGGCGATCCGTCAGGCCCTGGCCCCGGCCAAGGGCCAGGCCATTCTGGGCCTGGACCTCGCGACCCTGCGGCAGGGCGTGGAGAATGTCGGTTGGGTGGAAAAGGCCCGCGTCGTCAGGCTGCTGCCCAACACCCTTCAGATTCAGGTTCAGGAGCGGGCCGCGCTCGCTGTCTGGCAGAAGAATGGCCACCTGGTGGTCATAGACGGCCAGGGCCGGGTCATACCGGAGGCCAATCCCGCCGCCTTCCCGGACCTGCCTCTGGTGGTCGGGCCGGGGGCCGAGACGGTCGCCGCTGACATTCTCAAGGCGGTCGCCGGCCGTCCCCGCCTGAAGGCGCGTCTTGAGGCCCTGGTGCGGGTCGACGAGCGGCGCTGGGACATCCGGCTTAAGGACGGCTCGATTATCCTGCTGCCGGCGGTGGACGAGGAGTCTGCCCTGATCGAGCTGGACCTGCTCGATCGCCGCGATCGTATTCTGGAAGCTGGCCTGGAGCGCATCGACCTGCGCGAGCCCGGCATGGCGGCCGTGCGCCGCCGCGATACCACGACCCCCGGCTCCCCCCTGGCCGACGGAGTTTGAAGCGTGATGAAAGTGAACGACCAGTGTTGAGGTCCATGACGCGTCCCGATGCCAAAAGCCGCCAGGCCAAGGACAGCCTGAAGGCGGCTCTGTCTCGCCAGCCACTGGTGGCTGCAGTGGATCTCGGGGCCTCCAAGGTCGCCTGTTTTGTCATGAAGCCGGACGGCGTTCGCCGCGCCGATCGAACCCTGACGGCCGCCGGCGTCGGTTATGTCCAGTCGCGCGGGGTCAAGGGCGCGGCCATCGCCAGCATGGATGACGCCGCCGAAGCCATCGCCCTCGCCGTGGAGCGCGCCGAGGGCGTCGCCGGTATGTCGGTGCAGGGCGTCACCATCTCCACCGCCGGCGGTCAGCTGGCCAGCTGCCGCGTCTCCGCCCGGGTGTCGCTGGGCGCCCGGCCGATCTCGGACAACGACTGTTCCCGCGCCCTGGCGGCGGCATTGGCCGAGATCCGCCTGCCGGGCCGCAAGGCCATCCACCTGCTGCCCATCGCCTGGTCGGTGGACGGCCAGAAGGGCGTGCGTGATCCGCGCGCCATGTTCGGCAAGTCGCTGGGCCTGGAACTGCTGGTCGTCTCTATCGCCGAGAACACCTTCCAGACCCTCAGCCATTGTGTCGAGCGCGCCCATCTCGAATTCGAGGGCGTCGTCGCCGCCCCCTTCGTCACCGCCCTGGCGGCGCTGGAGGAGGACGAGATGGAGCTGGGCTGCGTCTGTATCGATATGGGCGGCGGCACCACCTCCGCCGCTGTCTTCCAGGGCGGCAGCCTTGTCCACATTGACAGCCTTCCCGTGGGCGGCGAGCACGTCACCCAGGATATTGCCCGCGGCCTGTCCACCAGCCGCGCGGGCGCTGAACGCATCAAGACCCTGCATGGCAGCGCCATCGCTTCGGCCAACGAAGACCGCGAGATGATCGAGGCTCCGCCGCGTGGTGACGATCCGGGCGCCGGCCCTGTGATCGCGCCCCGTTCGTTGCTCAAGGGCATCATCGCCCCCCGCGTCGAGGAAACCCTCGAACTGCTGCGTGACCGGCTCAAGGCCGCCGGGGTGATGATCGAGCCGGGCGCCGGCGTCGTCCTGACCGGCGGCGCCAGCCAGCTGGCCGGGGTTCGCGAAGTGGCCGTGCGGGTGTTCGACCGTCCCGTGCGCCTGGGCCGTCCGCGCCGGGTGCCTCACCTGGCCGACGCCGTCACCGGTCCGGCCTTCTGCGCCGCCGCCGGCATCCTGCACCGCTCCGCCTTCGGGCCGCGTGAGGCGATTTCCCCGAAAATGCTGGCCAGCATCAAGAAGCCCCGCGCGCCGATCGACCCCAACGCCAGCGGTCTGGCCAAGACTCTGATCTGGCTGCGCGACAACCTTTAGAATGGGCGAGGCCAGTGGGGCACGTGCGGCCGGCCGACTCACTTCCGACTCAGTTATCCAGAAAAACGTGCGTTCACCCTCAACTGTGAGCAACCGCGTCAAGGCGTCGCGATTCGCGCAAGCCCTTCTACCGTAACAAAATTTCTCCGTGGACGGCTCGACCCCCGTCCGACTCAGGCTATGCAAGTTAACTGCCAATTAACGATGCAGGCCTTCTAGTTAACGGGTCGTAAGGCATGTTCGGCGGGTGGGTCGCCGGGGCTTTGGAAACGACGTTTAGGACACGGGGTCCCAAGAGATGAAACTGTTCGCACCTCAAACCACCGAACTGAAGCCCAGGATCGTCGTCTTCGGCGTCGGCGGGGCGGGCGGCAACGCGGTCAATAACATGATCGAGGCGGGCCTTGAGGGCGTCGAGTTCGTGGTGGCCAATACCGACGCCCAGCAGCTGGCCTTCTCCAAGACGCCGCTGCGCATCCAGCTCGGCGTGCAGGTCACTCAGGGACTGGGCGCGGGCGCCCATCCTGAAGTCGGCATGAGCGCCGCTGAAGAGAGCACGGTCGAGATCGGCGAGCACCTGGACGGCGCCCACATGGTCTTCATTACCGCTGGCATGGGCGGCGGCACCGGCACCGGCGCCGCGCCGATCATCGCCAAATGCGCTCGGGAACGGGGCATCCTGACGGTCGGCGTGGTCACCAAACCCTTCCACTTCGAAGGCCGCCACCGGATGCGCCTGGCCGAGGCCGGGATCGCCGAGCTGCAACGCTACGTCGACACCCTGATCGTCATCCCCAACCAAAATCTGTTCCGCATCGCCAACGAGAAGACCACCTTTGCCGAGGCCTTCGGCATGGCCGACCAGGTCCTCCACTCCGGTGTGCGCTCGATCACCGACCTGATGGTCCTGCCCGGCCTGATCAACCTCGACTTCGCCGACGTTCGTACGGTGATGACCGAGATGGGCAAGGCGATGATGGGCACCGGAGAGGCGTCCGGCGAGGACCGCGCCCTGATGGCCGCCCAGAACGCCATCCAGAACCCCCTGCTCGACGAAGTGTCGCTTAAGGGCGCCAAGGCCGTGCTGGTCAACGTCACCGGCGGTCTCGACATGACCCTGCTGGAAGTCGACGAGGCGGCCAACGCCATCACCGAACAGGTGGATCAGGACGCCAACGTCATCTTCGGCGCGGCCTTCGATCCGTCGTTGGAGGGCGTCATCCGCGTTTCCGTGGTCGCCACCGGCATGGACGGCGCCTCCATGGCCCTGATCGAGCCCAGCCGGTCTCGGGTCAACGCCACGGCCAAGCCGCTGATCGCCGGCGACATGCGCGTGTCCAGCCCCGCCGACCAGATGCGCGCCGAGCCGATCGTGGCCGCCGTTCCGGCTGATCCCATCCGAGACCAGAGCTGGACCATGGAAGCGCGAGCGGCCGAACAGATCCGTCCCGAGCCCGTGACCATCGCCGGTCCGGCGCCGGTCGAGGTCAGCCCGCCGCAGCCGGCCCCGGGCCTGTTTGAGCAGCCCGCCGCCCGTCAGCCGGAAATTCGGCCGGCCCCCGAGCGTCGCACCCTGATTGTCGATCCGCTGGTGGATGAGGAGGGCGATCCGCCCCTCTATGTCGACCCGGTGTTTGAGCCGCGGGAGGAGCGCAAGACCGGCTGGATGAGCCTGTTCGGCGGTCGTCGTCAGACCTATGACGCCCCGCCCCAGGCCCGCGCCGCCATGGGCGGCCGCGCAGCGCCGCAACCGGTGGAGGACGCCGCCCCCGAGGAGGAGGGCGATGATCTGGAAATCCCGTCCTTCCTGCGCCGCCTCGCCAACTAGTCAGGCCCTGCCGGATCACGAAAACCCCCGGAGTGTCTGCTCCGGGGGTTTTTCCTTGCCGCTAGTACGACGAAAAAGACTGAAAATTCAACGCGCTCCAGGGGTAACAATCCGAAACAGGACTTGCTTTGCTGCATTGCGGTGTAACCCCTAGATAGACGACGGGGCGTGATGCGGCCGCTATGGCCGCGATGCAGAATTTCAAAAGGTCGGCCTTTGTCCGTTTCGGCTTTTCATCAGCACACCGTCGCCGGCCCCGCCATCTTCGCGGGCATCGGCCTGCATACGGGCGAGCATGTGCGAGTCTCGATCCGCCCGGCCGCGCCGGACGCCGGCATCGTCTTCGTGCGCACGGACGTCAAGGATCGCGACAACCGCGTGCAGGTTTCGCCCCAGACCGTGGTCAAGACCCAGCTGGGCACCGTGATCGGCAACGACGCCGGGGTCACCGTCTCCACGATCGAACATCTGATGGCGGCCATGGCGGCCTTGAGCATCGATAACGCCGTGGTCGAGCTGGATGGACCGGAAGCGCCGATCCTCGATGGTTCCGCGCAACCCTTTATCGAGATCCTCGACCGGGTCGGCCGCCGCCGCCAGGAAGCCGCCCGCCGCTACATCGAGATGCTGGACGCCGTCGAAGTGGTTGAGGGCGACAAGCACGCCAGCCTGACCCCGGCCGACCAGTTCGAAGTCGCCTTCGAGATCGCCTTCGACAACGCCGCCATCGGCCGTCAGCGGGTTGATCTGGTGGTGGACGAGGAGTCCTTCCGCCAGGAACTGGCCAACTGCCGCACCTTCGGTTTCGTTCGCGATGTCGAGGCCCTGCGCGCCATCGGCCTGGCCCGGGGCGGCTCCATGGAGAACGCCGTGGTTCTCGACGGCGACAAGATCCTCAATCCGGAAGGTCTGCGCCGCCCGGATGAGTTCGTGCGCCACAAGGCGCTGGACGCGGTGGGCGACCTCTATGTTCTGGGCATGCCGATCATCGGCCGGTTCGAGGGTGTTCTCGCGGGCCATGGCCTGAACAACATGGTCGTCCGCGCCCTGATGGCCAATCCGCAGGCCTGGCGCGTCCGCACCTGGGCGGAAGACCTGGCGGTCGCCGTCTAGCCTACAGCGGTCCTTCTCCCGCTGGTCGGGAGAGGGCGGCCCGCAGGCTGTGGTAAGGGCAGAGCCGCCTTTCGCGCCGGTCCTATCGTATCGATTGGCTGTTCATCGCTGCTCTGTTCCGTCGGCTTGGCCGAAAGACTCCCTGCCGGGGCGCGGGAGAAGGGTGATATCCTGCCAAACGCCTCATTTGCGCCCGACCCGGTGTGGTGTAGATACCGGTCACGGCGCGGGGGCGCGCTTGTACCGTTGTTGCGAGGTTTCGTGCTGTCTGTTTCCTGGAGCCGCAAGGCCGTCGTCATCGTCGCGATCGCGGCGGCCGCCCTGGTCGCCACCGGCTGCGCCGGTAAAAAGCCCAAGCCCCGCCTGGCCTATATCGAGCGCCCCGTGGAGCTGCTCTACACCACGGGAGCGACCCGCCTGGACCAGCATCGCTGGAGCGAGGCCATCGCCTACTTCCAGGAAGTTGAGCGCCAGCACCCCTATTCGGAATGGTCGCGCCGCTCGATTCTGATGACCGCCTACGCCAACTATCAGGCCAACCAGTACGCCCAGGCTGTCGAGGACGCAGACCGGTTCATCAACCTGTACCCGGGCAACCCATCGACGCCCTATGCCTACTATCTCAAGGCCATCTGCTACTTCGAACAGATCGTCGATGTGGGCCGCGACCAGGCCGCCACGGAACAGGCCCTTGCGGCTCTGCGCGACGTTCAACAGCGTTTCCCCAACAGCGAGTATGCGGTCGACGCCCGGGTCAAGCTGGACATGGTCTATGATCAGCTGGCCGGCAAAGAGATGGCCGTGGGGCGCTGGTATCTGCGCGAAGGTCAGACCATTTCGGCCGTCGGGCGATTCCGCACCGTGGTCGATAAATATCAGACCACTTCCCACGCTCCTGAGGCCCTGTACCGTCTTGTAGAGGCGGATCTGACCCTGGGTCTGATGGGCGAGGCGCAAAGGACGGGCGCCATCCTCGGCTACAACTATCCGGACGACGTCTGGTACCGCGACGCCTATCGCCTGCTTTCCGACAAGGGTCTGCAGCCGGCTGTCGCGCCCCTGACCCCCGGCGCCAAGCGCAGCTTCCTGCAGAGGATGATGGGCCAGAAGGGCACAGCCCTGCCGCCTCCCGCCGAGACCAAGGCCCCGCCGGCGCCGGCCGGGGCGCCTCTGTCGACGCCTGAGCCGCAGCCGCCCGTGACGCCGCCGGGCACGGAAGCCGCGCCTCCTGCGGTCGACCCGAATGCGCCCGGTCCCGCCGCCCCGACATCCTGAGTCCACTGCGGCGCCGCGCCAACGGAGCCTTTGCCCCGGCGGCGGGTTCTCTTCACGGTCGGGTTGACCGGCGTGAGGTGAATTGTGATGCGGACCGTCAGGGAGTGCCTGGACAAGGCTGCCGAGATGGACGCCCGGGCGGCCCGCCTGCCCGAGGGCGCGGCCGCCGAATGGCTGTCCATGGCCGAACACTGGCGGGTGTTGGCGCTGCAGGCCTCGTGGCAGGATCACTACAACGCCCGGCCGCGATCATAGCACGCGCGGATTTCCTGACATCTTCGCCTTGGATGGCGTACTGATGTCCCACCGGCTCCGAACCCTTTCGCCCGGACGGATCGCCTCCAGACATGAAGATGCCGATCCCCGGAATCGAGGATGCAGAGACGCTCGCCCAGGCGATCGTCAACACCATCCATGAGCCTCTTCTGGTTATGGACGAGGGCCTGAGGGTCCTGGCGGCGAGCCGGGCCTTCTACGAGGTCTTCAAGGTCGATCGCGAACAAACCACGGGCTGCCTGCTCTATGACCTGGGCGACGGCCAGTGGAACATCCCAGCCCTGCGGCTGCTGCTGGAGACGGTGATTCCCGCGCATACAGCCATGGACGGTTTCGAGGTCGAGCACGACTTTCCCGGCGTCGGACTGCGGACCATGCTGCTCAACGCCCGCAAGGTGATCTATGAGACCAGTCAGAACAGCACCATCCTGCTGGCCTTCACCGACATCACCGCCCGCCGTTCCATCGAGCGCGAGAAGGAAGAGCTGCTGGCGAGCACAGAGGAGCTCCTGCGCCAGAAACAGGTGCTGCTGCAGGAACTTCAGCACCGGGTCGCCAACAGCCTGCAGATCATCGCCAGCATCCTGTTGCTCAAGGCGCGGGCCGTGACCTCCGAAGAGACGCGGCTGCACCTGCGCGACGCCCACCAGCGTGTGATGTCGGTCGCCGAGGTCCAGTCCCACCTGCAGGCTTCGGGCGCCGTCGATCAGATTGAGGTCCGTCCCTACCTTTCCAAACTCTGCGCCAGCCTGGCGGCCTCGATGATCGGCGACAGCCAGCCCATCGAGATCAGGGTCGAGGCGGTCGACGGCTGGATCGGCTCGGAGAAGGCGGTGGCCATGGGACTGATCGTCACCGAACTGGTGATCAATTCGATCAAATACGCCTTCCCGGTTCCCCGGGCCGACGCCCTGGTTCGCATCAGCTACGACCGGGCTGGCGATGACTGGACCCTGACGATCCAGGACAACGGCGTCGGCAAGAGCGCCACCGCTGCGGCCCCCACCCACGGCGGCTTGGGCACGGCCATCGTCGAGGCGCTGGTCAAACAGCTTGGCGCCGTGCTGACCGTCCCGGAAGGCCCGGGCGCGGCGGTGTTGATCAGTGGACAAATCGAGCCAGGTCATCCGCTTCCGCACTGATCTTCAGAAGGGGGTGAGTTCCGCGCCGAGAACCGCTATGGTGCCGATGTTCACGGTTTGGTTCCACACCGATTCCTGACCCAAGAGGTCCCCATGCTGATCGGGCTCACCATTCGCGACGTCGTGCTGATCGAACAGCTCGACCTGAACTTCGGCCCGGGGCTGACCGCCCTGACCGGGGAGACGGGCGCCGGCAAGTCGATCATCCTCGACGCCCTGGGTCTGGCCACCGGCGCCCGCGCTGACGCCGGCCTGGTGCGCCGGGGAACCAGCCAGGCCGCCGCGACCGCCATGTTCGCCCTGCCGAAGGATCATGCCGTCTGGGGTGTGCTGGACGGGAAGGGCCTCGACTATACGCCGGATGAGGACCTGGTCCTGCGCCGACAGCTGTCGGCGGACGGCCGGTCCCGCGCCTTCGTCAACGACCAGGCGACCAGCGTCGCCACCCTCAAGGACATCGGCGCCTTCCTGCTGGAGGTGCATGGCCAGCATGAGACCGTCGGGCTGCTGGATGTACGCACCCACGGCCGTCTGCTGGACGCCTATGGTCAGGTCTCGTCCGACACCGTGGCCAAGGCCTGGAGCGGCTGGCGCGCGGCGCGCGAGGCGCTGCAGGTCCTGCGCGACAAGGCGGCCCGGGCGGCGGCCGAGATCGAGGAGATCACCCTGCGCCTCGCCGAGCTGGACCAACTCAGTCCCCGTGCGGGCGAAGAGACGGAACTGGCCGAGGAGCGCGCCCTGCTGGGCGCCGCCGAGAAGGCCCTGTCCGACATCGCCGCCGCCAAGGACGCCATCGATGGCGGCCAGATCGCCAACCGCCTGTCCCAGGCTTTCCGAGCTCTGGAACGCGCCCGCGAGCGCGCCGTCCAGGCCGGGGCGGGGGAGGGCGGCGCGGCGCTGGTTCGCCTGACCGCGGCTCAAGAGACCATCGATCGGGCGCTGAACGAGATCGAGGAGGCTTCGGCCGCCGTGGACGCCGCCGCCGGCGCCTTCGACCTCGATCCCGACCGGCTGGAAAAGGCCGAGGAGCGCCTGTTCGCCCTGCGCGCCATGGCCCGCAAGCTGTCGGTCAGCGTCGAGGAACTGCCCGGTCTTCGGGCGCGGTTCGCCCAGGACCTGGCCGCCTTCGAGACCGCCGGAGACGAGATCAAGGAGGCCGAGGCCTCGGAGAGCTGGGCGCGCGACGCCTATTTCGCCGCCGCGGAGCGCCTGACTCAGGAACGCCGCGCCGCCGGCGACCGGCTGACCGCTGCGGTCAACGCCGAACTGGCCCCGCTGAAGCTGGAGAAGGCCAAATTCCAGGTGGCCGTCGAGGCCCTGCCGGAAGAGCGGGCAGGGCCGTCCGGTTTGGACCGCGTCGCCTTCCAGGTCTCCACCAACCCCGGCAGCCCGTTCGGGGCGCTGGAAGCCATCGCGTCCGGCGGCGAACTGGCCCGTTTCGCCCTTGCCCTGAAGGCGGCCCTGGCCGGACGGGAGGGCCCGCAGCCGCTGATGATCTTCGACGAAGTCGACCAGGGAGTCGGCGGCGCTGTCGCCGACGCGGTGGGCCTGAGGCTGAAACGCCTGGCCCAGGGCGCCCAGGTCCTGGTCGTCACCCACAGCCCGCAGGTGGCCGCCCGGGGCGACGCCCATTGGCGCATCGCCAAGGCCGGCGAGGGCGAGAAGCTGCGCACCAAGGTCGAGCCGTTGGCGCCCGAGGCCCGGGAAGAGGAGATCGCCCGCATGCTCTCCGGCGCCGAGATCACCCCGGAAGCCCGGGCCGCGGCGCGAACGCTGATCGGCGCGTAAGGCTCTCGCGGGCGCTCAGGCTTGCCGCTACAAATCCCCCATGATCGCTGTCGCAGACCTCACCGAATCCCAAGCCCTGGACGAGCTGACCCGGCTGGCGGACGAGATCGCCGCCCACGACCTGCGTTACCACCAGCAGGATGCGCCGACGATCAGCGACGGCGACTACGACGCCCTCAAGCGGCGCAATACCGAGATCGAGGAACGCTTCCCCCATCTGGTCCGCGACAACTCCCCGTCGTTGCGGGTCGGGGCGGCGCGGTCGGAACAGTTCTCGCCGGTCGAGCATGGCGCCCCGATGCTCAGCCTGGACAACGCCTTCTCCGACGAGGACGCCCTGGAGTTCGACGCCCGGATCCGGCGGTTTCTCAAGCTGGACGAGACGCCGATCGCCTATACGGCCGAGCCGAAGATCGACGGGCTGTCTGCCTCGCTGCGCTATGAGAAGGGCGTTCTGGTCCAGGGCGCGACGCGGGGTGACGGCCGGGTCGGCGAGGACGTCACCGCCAATCTGCGGACCATCGCCGACATCCCGCACCGCCTGAGCGGCTCCGGCTGGCCGGACGTCATCGAGGTGCGGGGCGAGGTCTATCTGGGCCATGAGGGTTTCGCCGCCCTCAATGCGGCGGCCGCTGAGGCGGGCGACAAGACCTACGCCAACCCGCGCAACGCCGCCGCGGGCTCCCTGCGCCAGATCGACAGCAGCATCACGGCCAAACGGCCCCTGCGGTTCTTCGCCTATGCCTGGGGCCTGATCAGCGCCCCCTTCGCCGAGACCCAGTGGGAAGCCTTGCAGACCCTCAGGGCCTGGGGCTTCGTCACCACGCCTGAGTCAGTCTGCGTCCAGGGCGGCGAGGGGTTGCTGGCGGCCTATGCGGCGCTCGAGGTCGCCCGTCCCAACCTCGGCTACGACATCGATGGCGTCGTCTACAAGGTCGATCGCCTGGACTGGCAGAAGCGGCTGGGCTTCGTCTCCCGCGCCCCCCGCTGGGGTATCGCCCGCAAGTTCCCGGCCGAACAGGCCCGCACCGTACTGGAGGCCATCGACCTGCAGGTCGGGCGCACGGGGGCGGTGACCCCTGTCGCAAGGCTGCGGCCGGTCACCGTGGGCGGGGTCTCGGTGACCAACGCCACCCTGCACAACGCCGACGAAATCGCCCGCAAGGATTTGAGGATCGGCGACACGGTCATCGTCCAGAGGGCCGGCGACGTGATCCCGCAGATCGTCGGCGCGATCGAGGAGGCCCGACCGGAGGGCTCGCAGCCCTACGTCTTCCCGGATACCTGTCCCTGCCCGCTGAAGACACCGCTGGCCCGGGAAACCACGGCCAGCGGGGCGGACACGGTGGTCCGGCGATGCACCGGCGAACTGGCCTGTCCGTTCCAGCGGATCGAACACCTCAAGCACTTCGTCTCCCGCCGTGCCTTCGACATCGAGGGGTTGGGCGAGAAGCAGCTGCAGGGCTTCTTCGATGAGGGGCTGATCAAGGAGCCGGCCGACATTTTCACCCTGGCCGAGCGGGACAAGGTGTCCCTGAAGAAGCTCAAGGACCGGGACCGGGCCGGGGAGACCAGCGTCGCCAACCTGCTGGCCGCCATCGAAAGCCGCCGTCACATCGCCCTGGATCGCTTCATCTACGGCCTGGGCATCCGCCACATCGGGGAACAGACCGCCCTGGTCATGGCGCGCGGTTATGGAACGGCGGCCGACTTCCTGGCGGCGATGGACAAGGTCGCCGTTCGGGACGGGGAGGCGATGGCGGAACTGGACGCTCTGGACCAGATCGGCGACGCGGTGATCGAGGCGGCGGCCGCCTTTTTCGCCGAGGATCACAACCGGGGCATGGTCCAGCGGCTCTACGACCAGCTTCAGGTCCAGGATGCCGAAAAGCCCAAGACCGACACCGCCGTGGCGGGGAAGACGGTGGTCTTCACCGGGGCTCTGGAGCGGATGACCCGTGACGAGGCCAAGGCCCAGGCCGAGGGGCTGGGGGCCAAGGTGTCATCCTCGGTGTCGAAGAAGACGGACCTGGTCGTGGCCGGCCCCGGCGCCGGCTCCAAGTTGAAGACGGCGGCGGATCTGGGTATCGAGGTCATCACCGAGGACGAGTGGCTGGCCCTGGTCGGCGCCTAGATTCGGGGCCTAGATCGGTTCGGGTTCGTGCTTGCCCCGCCGGTCGGCGAGGATCGAGACCGCGGTGACCACCAGAAATATGATCAGGGCGGTGCGGCCATAGGCGAAGGCCGAACCCGCCGGCACGGTGAAGCCGGCGACGATCTGCAGCGCCAGCAGGAAGGCCATGAAGCCCAGCGCCGGCCAGGCCGATCGCGACCAGGCGCCCCGGCTCCATAGCCAGGCTCCTCCGGCCAGGGCGATCAGCCCCATCTCCAGCGTGGCCTCCGCCACCGGATAGTTCCACCAGCCCAGGCCAACCTTGGCCCCGCCGAACCACAGCTCCAGATCCGGTCGGTGCACGAGAAAGTCGAGCAGCCAGTGAGAGAAGACCACCGCCCCGATCACCCCCGCGGCTCGCCAGGGCAGGCGTAGCAGCAGCCGGCTGAGCAGCAGGGCGGCGACGGCCCACAACGCCGCGGCCGGCAGGCTGTGGGTATAGGGCATGTGATAGAGATCGAGGGCGCTGCCGGGCAGACTGGTGTCGAAGCGGACCTTCTCGGCCCCGGTCATCAACAGCCCGGCCCAGGCGATATCGACCAGCTGCGCCCCGGCCACCAGGGTCCACAGCGGCGCGCGTGGCTCGATGGCCTTGCCGGCCAGGGCGGCAGCGTAGTGTCCGACGAACATGATGACTTCCCCCGAAGGTCACAGGCAGAGTGGGCGAGGGAAGGCGGCGGCGCAACCACGATCCTTCTCCCGCAGGCGGGAGACGGCTCAACCGTTACAGCGGCGCGCAGGCCCCTTCGAGCCAGGTCAGCACTTCGCCGTCGAGCAGGGGGCCGACCTCTTTCAGAACCCTCGCGTGGTAACTGTTGAACTGGGTCCGTTCCACGTCGGTCAGCATGTCCAGGACCACCAGCCGCTTGTCGATCGGGGCCAGGGTGAGGGCCTCGAAGCTGTGCATCGGGCGCTCGCCGCCGGGGATGAATTCGGCCGGCATGACCACTTCGAGGTTCTCGATGCGGATGCCGTATTCGCCGTCCTTGTAGTAGCCGGGCTCGTTGGAGACGATCATCCCGGTTTGCAACGGCACGGTGTTGGGGGCCTTGGCGATACGATGCGGACCCTCGTGGACCCCCAGGTAGACACCGACGCCGTGGCCGGTGCCATGGTCGTAGTCGAAGCCTTCCGACCAGAGGGCGGCGCGGGCGAAGGCGTCGATGGCGCTGCCGGTGGTGCCGGCGGGGAAGCGCAGGCGGGCGATGGCCAGATGGCCCTTCAGCACCAGGGTGTTGCGGCGCTTCATTTCCTCGGACGGCTCGCCGATGGCCACCGTGCGGGTGACGTCGGTGGTGCCGTCGAGATACTGGCCGCCGCTGTCGATCAGCAGCAGCGAGCCTGGCTTCGCCCGCTCGTTGGTCCGCTCGGTCGGGCGGTAGTGGGGCAGGGCGCCGTGGCCGTTGGCGGCGCCGATGGTGTCGAAAGACAGGTCCTTCAGGGCGCCGGTGGCCTCCCGGAAGCCTTCCAGCTTGGCTACGGCCTCCTTCTCGTCCGGCGGATTGGTCTGGCCTTCGGTGGCCAGCCAGTGGAGGAATCGTGTCAGGGCGGCGCCGTCGCGGCGGTGGGCGGCGCGGGTGCCGTCGATCTCGATGCCGTTCTTGCGGGCCCGAGGCAGGGTCGTGGGGTCCATGCCGCGGACAATGGTGGCGCCGGCGGCGGTCAGACGGTCGAAGTACCAGGCCGAGGACTGGCCGGGATCAACCAGCACCTTCGAACCCTTCAGCGAGTCCAGCGCCCCCTCGAGGGCGTCCGGCGTTTCCAGCGAGACCTGGTTCCCGAGCCAGGCGGGCAGGTCGGTGGTCACCTTGTCCGGGTCGAGGAACAGGCGCGCCGTACCGTCGCTACGGACCACGGCCTGGCTGAGCGGCAGGGGGGTGCGGATGACGTCGCCGCCGCGGACATTGAACAGCCAGGCGATGGAGGCCGGCGCGGTGATCACGGCGGCGTCGGCGCCCAGGGCCTTGATGGCCTCGCCGATGCGGCCGCGCTTGTCGGCGGAATCCTCGCCGGCGTGCTCCAGCGGTTGGGGAACCACGGCCGCCTTGGGTTGGGCCGGACGGTCGTCGCCCCAAGCGGCGTCGAGGGGGTTGGGGTCGACGGGCTTGAGACTGGCGCCGGCCTTCTCGGCCGCCCGCTTGAGACCGGCCAGGGCGTCGGGGCTGTGCAGGCGGGGGTCGTAGCCGATGACGGAGCCGGGCTTGGCCAGTTCCAGATAGGCGGGCACGCCCCCCTCGACCAGGTCGCGAATCTCGAACAGTTTCTGATCGACCTGTTCGCGGACCTGCAGGGTGTAGCGGCCATCGACGAAGACGGCGGCCCGATCCTTGAGGATCACCGCCGCGCCGGCCGAGCCGGTGAATCCGGTGGCCCAGGCCAGGCGGTCGTTGGCCGCCGGCAGGTATTCGTTCTGATGCTCGTCCTCATGGGGGACCAGCAGGCCGTCGAGGCCCTGTTCGGCCATGGCCTGACGAATCAGGGGTACGTGGCGGCTCCCGAAGGAGGGATCGGTGCTTTCGTCGAAGGTCTGGCGCATCGGCGAGATTTAAGCCGCGGAGGGTTCGTGCGCCACCACGAAATCCTTCTCCCGGCGAGCGGGAGACGGGTTCGTCACGCTTACTGTGGCGCGGGCTCTTCGGGGACGGGGGCCGGCTCGGGGGAAGGCTGGACGGTCTGGGCGGCGTTGTCGCGGGCGGCGGCGGCGGCGTCGCGGGCTTCCTGGGCGGCGGCCCGGGCGTCGGCGGCGGTGCGGTCGGCAGCCATCTGGGCGCTGCTGGCGGCCTGTTGCGCGCCGGCCTGGGCCCCCTCGACCATGCCCTGCAGGCGCGACTGTTCGGCGACGCGGTTCAGATCGTCCTGGCTGACGGTCGGCTGGGCGCGGGCGGTGACCATGAAGACCACGGCGATAATGGCGACCACGGCCACCAGGGCGGCTACAACCCAGACAGCGGTGTTGCCGCTGCGGCGCTCTTCGGTACGGGGATTATGGACGGGTTCGCCCGGCTGGTAGGTCATTGGTCTGGCCCTTTTCTTGCGTTCGGTCCCTCGAACTGAGGGCCAAACGTCGGGCCGATGGGGCGGTTCCGGAGTCTACCGCCTTTGCAACACCAGTGTGGCCCAGGCGTCGCGATGCAGCCGGCGAACCACCTTGAAGCCACGCGCCAGATAGGCGGCCTTCACCCGGCGCTCCTGAGTGCGCAGCAGGCCCGAAAGGATGGCGACGCCGCCCGGCCGCAGGGCCTCGCGGATGTCCTGGGCCAGGGAGACCAGCGGCGGGGCCAGGATGTTGGCGAAGACCAGATCGTAGGGCGCGGGCGTCGCCACCGCCCGGTGGGCCAGGCCCGAGGCATGGACGAAGCGGGCCCTGGCGCCGTTGACCTCGGCGTTCTCGCCGGCGATGCGTACGGAGGGCTTGTCGATGTCGGTGCCGACGGCCAGTTTCGAGCCGGTGCGGGCGGCGGCGATGGCCAGGACCCCGGTGCCGGCCCCCACGTCGAGCACCCGGTTGAAGCGGCGAGCCTTCAGCAGGTCGTGGAAGACGCGCAGGCAGCCGGCGGTGGTGCCGTGGTGGCCGGTGCCGAAGGCGGCGCCCGCCTCGATACGCAGGGTGACGGCGTTGCTGGGGGCCAGACCCTTGTCATGCATGCCGAAGACGAAAAAGCGGCCTTCCCGCACCGGCGGCAGGCCGGACAGCGACATGGCCAGCCAGTCGGCATCCGCCAGGTCCTCAGTGACCACCTGCAGGCCGGGATAGCCGGCCAGGGCGGCGCGGACGGCGTCGGCCTCCTCGGCGGTGACCGGAAAGGCGTCGATGCGCCAGACCCCTCGGTCCTCGTCCTCCTCGAGGATCGAATAGGTGGCGCCTTCCAGCATCGGATTGGCGTCCATGGCGGAGGCGGCGGCCTCCGCGTCGGCGCGAGGGCCGCGGGCGATGATCTGGACGGCGTCTTCGGTGATGTCGTGGGCGGCGGGCTCTGAGGTCATGCCCGGGGTTTAGCGCAATTGCGCGCGGGCTCAATGCGCTAGCGGTTCAGGGTCGCCTGGCTGGCCTGGAAGCTGGCCATGGCGGCGGGCGGCGCGTCGGCCGGTTCGAAGACATCCGGGCCGAGGTCTTCCGGCTCGCCGGGGGCCAGGGCCGCCTGTTCGACACCTGCGAGAATGCCGCCGCCCTGGCTGGGGTAGCGGATCATGGCGTCATAGCTGTGGGACTCGTCGGACGGCTGGTAGCTGGCCGGTTCGACCATCGGCAGGTCCGGGGTGGCGTCGCGCCAGACCGTCCGGGCGGCTGTCGGCGCGGGTTCGGGGTCGTAGGCGGGCTCGTAAGAGACGGACTGCAGATAGTCCGTGCCGGTCACATAGTCAGGGACGCCATAGGGGTAGGGGTTGGACGCCGCCTCGTAGTCGCCATCCGCGTAGGCGCGGCGGCCGCTGTCGGCCAGGGCGATCTGCGGGCCGCCGGTGCGTTGTCCGAAGGCGATCTCCGACGGACGAAGGGCGCCGCCGATGGCCAGACCGGCGAGGGTGGCGACGCTGATGCCGTAGAACAGGGCCTTCATGGCGGGACGCTCCGAATGTTCGAGAGCACAGCGCCGACTCAGGGGGTTTGGTTGCGTGGCCGACGCTAGAAGTGGAGGGGTGTGACCTCAGCGCCAGCATCCGGATCGATCGGCGCCAGCAGGGTCGCCATCACCTCGCGCCGAAGCCTGAAGCCCAGGGTCTCATAGAGGCGGATGGCCCCGGCGTTGTCGGCGTAGGAATGCAGGAAGGGCGTCTCGCCGCGGGCGACGATCCCGGCGGCGATGGCGCGGACCAGGGCGTCGGCCAGGCCACGGCCGCGATGGTCCGGGTCGGTGCAGACGCCGCTGACCTCGGTATAGCCAGGCAGGCGCAGCCGTTCGCCGGCCATGGCGACCAGCCTGCCGCCCTCCCGCACCCCGACAAAGGCGCCCAGCTGGTGCGTGCGGCTGAAGAAAGGGCCGGGGCGGGTGAGGGTGGCCAGCGCCAGCATCTCCGGTCCGTCGGCGTCGGTCAGCGGCTGGAGATCGAAGGCGTGCGGGACCGGCGGGGCCGGGCTGAGCGCCACCATCTGCACCCCGGGGGTCGCCTCGGCCGCGACGCCCGGAAGCGGCGGGGTGGTTTCCGGCTGTAGCAGGGCCAGCGGGCCGTGCGCCCGGGCCAGGGCGGCGAGGTCGGCCAGGCTGGCCTCGGCCATGTCGGGAATACCGGCGAACACGCCAAAGTCGGCCTTCATCCGCCGGGCGACCCCGCGGACCAGGCAGAGATCGGCCTGGCGCGTGGACAGGCTGTTCCAGACGGCGCGGTCCAGCGGATGATCGGTCATCGCGTCTTCCCCCGAGACAGGATCAGGCTCCGGTGGAGAAGCCCTTCACCACGTCGAC
Organism: Caulobacter sp.; assembly: GCA_044239675.1. Classification (GTDB taxonomy): domain Bacteria; phylum Pseudomonadota; class Alphaproteobacteria; order Caulobacterales; family Caulobacteraceae; genus Caulobacter. The sequence continues at coordinate 86,076 of JBIIAX010000005.1, read as the reverse complement.
CTCATTGGCCGAGCCCAACACCACCGGCACCCGCTGGTGCAGCTTTGTGGGCGCCAGGTCGAGGATGGGGGTGACGCCATCGGTGGCCTTGCCGCCGGCCCGTTCGACCAGCAGGGCCATGGGGTTGCCCTCGTACATCAGGCGCAGCTTGCCGGGCCGGTCGGGTTCGCGGGCATCCCACGGATAGAGGAAGATGCCGCCCCGCATCAGGATGCGGTGGACGTCGGCCACCATGGAGGCGACCCAGCGCATGTTGAAGTTCTTGCCGCGCGGCCCCTCGGCGCCCTGCAGGCAGCCATCGACATAGGCCCGGATCGGCGGGGCCCAGTGGCGCTGGTTGGAGACATTGATGGCGAATTCCTTGGTGTCCGGGGCGATGGTGATCGCCTCGTGGGTCAGCAGCCAGGCGCCGTCGGCGTCCAGGGTAAAGGCGGTGACGCCTTCGCTCAGGGTGAAGACCAGCGTCGTCTGCGGGCCATAGACGGCATAGCCGGCGGCGACCTGGGCCCGGCCCGGCAGCAGGAAGTCGGCTTCGGCCGGCGGATGGTCGGCCGGCGCCGGCAGGACCGAGAAGATGGTGCCGACCGAGACGTTGACGTCGATGTTGCTGGAGCCGTCCAGCGGATCGAAGGTGACCAGATAGCCGCCAATGCGGCCCGACGGCTGGACATGTTCCAGCTCTTCCGAGCCGATGCCGGCGACCGGGCAGCAGGCCAGCAGGGCGTCGGAGAGGATGTCGTTGGTGATGACGTCCAGCTTCTTCTGCTCTTCGTCCTGGACGTTGGTCTGTCCGGCCGCGCCGAGGGCGCCGGCGATGGCCCCGAGCGAGACCAGGCGGCTGATCCGGGCGCAGGCGGCGGCGACCACAGTGACCACCTCCTTCACCGCCGGATCGGCGTCCTGGGTTTCCAGAAACTGGGCGAGGGTGGGGGGCGTCGTCATGGGCGACCTTGCAAGGGCATGGATGGCGTGGGGCCTGTGGCCCCGGGGAGCTTCTCTTAAGCGAGTTCCGTCCGCGCGTCAGCCCGCCCGTCAACCCGCCCGGGCCGGTCGCCGCCAATGGGCGGATGACAACAGCCCCGCCTCATGTAGGCTGCAAAGAAAAACATCAGGGGAGGGCGGCTCTTGGCCGAGGTTCACGGGTTCACCGACGAGAAATTCGCCGCGGTGAGGGATCAGTTCGCGGCCAATCTGGACAGCGGCGCGGACGTTGGCGCGTCCTTCTGCGCCACGGTCGAGGGCGAGGTGGTGGTCGATCTCTGGGGCGGCTACGCCGACGAGGACAAGTCCCGGCTTTGGGAGAAGGACACCATCGTCAACGTCTATTCGACGACCAAGACGATGACCGCCCTGGTCGCGCTGTTGTTGGCCGACCGGGGACAGCTGGATTTCGACGCGCCCGTGGCCCGCTACTGGCCGGAGTTCGCGGCCAACGGCAAGGACGGCGTCAAGGTCAGTCATCTGATGAGCCATTCGGCCGGCCTGTCGGGCTTCAAGGAGCCTCTGGTGACGGCCGACATCTATGACTGGGACAAGGCCTGCGCCCTGCTGGCCGCCCAGGCGCCCTATTGGGAGCCGGGCACGGCGTCCGGCTATCACGCCCTGACCCAGGGCTATCTGGTCGGCGAGGTGATCCGGCGCATCGACGGCCGTACGGTCGGCACGGTGTTCCGCGAGGATATCGCCGAGCCACTGGGGGCCGACTTCTGGATCGGCCTGCCGGCCTCGGAAGACGGCCGCGTCGCCAAGCTGATCCCTCCGCCGCTCGGGGGCGGCATCGGCGACGGCGACCAGAACGAGCTGGTACGCAACATGTCATCCAACCCGCCGATCGAGGTCGCCTCCACCTACACCCGCGAATGGCGGGCCGCCGAGATCCCGGCGGCCGGCGGCACGGGCAACGCCCGGTCGGTGGCCCAGGTGCAGACCATCCTGGCCAACGGCGGCGTCGCAGGCGGCAAGCGGTTCATGTCAGAGGCCGGCTGCCGCAGGGCGCTGGAGCTGCAGATCGAGGGGACCGACCTGATCCTCGGAATCCCGGCGCGATTCGGCCTGGGCTTCGGCCTGGGCGGCGGCGCCATGCCCCTGCCCAACGCCAACACCATCTACTGGGGCGGCTACGGCGGCTCGCTGGTGATCAACGACCTGGATGCCCGGACCACCTTCGCCTACGCCATGAACAAGATGGCCGGCACCACCACGGGCGACATGCGGGCCTTCAGCCTGGCCATGGAGATGTGGCAGGGGCTGGCGGGGTAGGGCGCCTCCGGCTCCGGCTGACGTCGGGTCATACTTTGCGGCGTCGCCGGCCGGGTCCATGATCGGGCAAACGGCAGGCTCTGGGGCGATCTCGCCAACGCGGCCTGCGCCTTGGAGGGCGCGCTATGCATGATCTGGTGATCCGCAACGGACGGGTGGTCGATGGGACCGGCGCCCCGGCCTTCACCGCCGACATCGCGGTTGATGGCGGCGTCATCACCGCCGTGGGCGTGGTCAAGACGGACGGCAAGCGGGAGATCGACGCGGCCGGCCGGATCGTCACCCCCGGCTGGGTCGACATCCACACTCACTACGACGGCCAAGCCACCTGGGACCCCCATATGTCGCCGTCCAGTTGGCATGGGGTGACCACGGTGGTCATGGGCAACTGCGGCGTCGGCTTCGCCCCGGTGAAGCCGGACAAGCACGACTGGCTGATCGAGCTGATGGAAGGGGTCGAGGACATCCCCGGCGCCGCCCTGGCCGAGGGCATCAAGTGGAACTGGGAGACCTTCCCCCAGTATATGGACAGCCTGGACGCCCAGCCGAGGGTGCTGGATATCGCCACCCATGTGCCGCACAGCGCCGTGCGGGCCTATGTCATGGGCGACCGGGGCGCCCATAACGAGCCGGCCACGGCCGAGGACATCGCCGCCATGGCGGCCATCGTCGCCGAGGGCGTCGAGGCCGGGGCGCTGGGCTTTTCCACCTCCCGCACCATCGTCCATACCGCCAAGAACGGCGAAGTCATGCCGGGCACCTATGCCGGCGACGACGAACTGCTGGCCATCGGCAAGGCCATGGCGGCGGTCGGGCCGGGCGTGTTCGAGATGAGCTCCGACATGGCTCCGGCAGAGCATGAGTTCGAATGGATGCGGGCCATGGCCACCGAGACCGGGGTGACGGTGACCTACAGCCTGCTGCAGTCGCCGTTGCAGCCGGGCAACTGGAAGACGCTTCTGGCCTTGACCGCCGAGGCCCGCGCCCAGGGCGCCGCCATCACAGCCCAGATCGCCTGCCGCCCAACCGGCCTTGTGCTGGGCTGGCGCAGCACCATCCACCCCTTCATCGGCCGCCAGACCTATCGCGACATCGCCGCCCTGCCGTTCGAACAGCGGTTGGAAAAGCTGAAGGACCCGGCGGTGCGGGCGCAGATCCTGGCCGACCCCAGCAAGAAGATGGGGCCCTTGGGCGCCATCATGACGCAAGGCTTTGACCGCATGTTCCGGCTGGTGCAGCCGGACGGCGGCCTTGATTACGAGCCGCGCGCCGAGGACAGCATCGCCGCCATCGCCGAGCGGACCGGCCAGGCGCCGGACGCCATCGTCTACGACATGCTGATGGAGATGGACGGCAAGGGCTACATCTACCTGCCGTTGCTCAACTATACGGAGTTCAACTTCGACCACATCGAAACCATGATGCGGGACCCCAACACCGTGCTCAGCCTGTCCGACGGCGGGGCCCACTGCGGGGTGATCTGCGACGCCAGCTTCCCCACCTATATGCTGACCCACTGGGTAAGGGATCGGAAGCGGGGCCCGACCCTGCCGCTGGAGAAGGTGGTGTCGATGCAGACCCGCGACACCGCCCGCCTCTATGGCCTGAACGACCGGGGCGTGCTGGCCGTGGGGATGAAGGCCGACGTCAATGTCATCGACTTCGAGCGGCTGTCCATCCAGGCGCCGGAGATGGTCTTCGACCTGCCGGCCGACGGCCGCCGGATGATCCAGAAGGCGCAGGGCTATGTCGCCACCATCGTCAGCGGCGTGGTCACCTATGAGGACGGCGAGGCCACCGGCGAAATGCCGGGCAAGCTGATCCGGGGTCCGCAGGGCCTGGATGTGCGGATGGCGGCGGAATAGCCCGTGGCCGAGCTCAGCGGACGCATCGCCCTGGTCACCGGCGCCTCGCGGGGCATCGGGGCGGCGACGGCCCGGGCCCTGGCGGCGGCCGGCGCCAAGGTGATCTGCAGCGACCTGGCGGCGCCGGACGCGCTTGCTGAAGAGCTGGACGGCCTGGCCCTGCGCCAGGACGTGACCCGCGAGGGGGACTGGGAGGCGGCCATGGCCTTCGCCCGGGACAAGGCCGGCGGCCTCGACATCCTGGTCAACAACGCGGGCCTCTTCCTGATGAAGCCCCTGACCGAGACCAGCCTGGACGACTGGCGGCGGATCCATTCGGTCAATGTGGAGGGTGTCTTCCTCGGCTGCCGGGCGGCCATTCCGCTGCTGGCCGAGCGGGCCGGGCGGTGGAGCGGGGGGACGGCGATCGTCAACCTGTCGTCGATGGCGGGCCTGGTCGGGTCGGCCGGGGCGGTTTGCTACAACGCCTCCAAGGGCGCCGTGCGGCTGCTGAGCAAGGGCCTGGCCATGGAGCTGGCCGGCGTCGGCGTGCGGGTCAATTCGGTGCATCCGGGCGTCATCCAGACGGCCATGGGCGACGAGGTGGTCGCCGCCTTCTCCGGCGCCACAGGCGTGGGCGACAACGAGGCCCGCTCCCAGCTGGCCCAGCGCCATCCCCTGGGCCGGATGGGCGCGCCGGAGAATGTCGCCGACGCCGTGGTGTTCCTGGCGTCCGACCGGGCGGGCTTCATGACCGGGACCGAGGTGGTGGTGGACGGCGGGTTCACGGCGAACTGAGACGACAGGGTCCTTCTCCCGGCTGTGGGGTGAAGGATATTCGTTTGACGAATCGCATAAGTGAGGACTTATATAAGTCCCATGAGCCAACCCGACATCTTTCGCGCCCTGGCCGATCCCACCCGACGCGCGGTGTTCGAGCGGTTGACGGGGGCGGAGATGACGGTGTCGGAGCTGGCGCGGAATTTCCCGGTCTCGCAGCCGGCGATCTCGCAGCATCTGTCGGCCCTGCGCAGCGCGGGGCTGGTGGCGGAGCGGCGGGAGGGGCGGTTTGCCTGGTATCGGGCGGCGCCGGGAGCGCTGGCCGGGCTGGAGGCCTGGGTGGCGCGCTATCGCGACTTCTGGCCCGAGCGGATCGAGGACCTGAAAACGGTGCTGAAGGAGATGGACGAATGACGCCGCCTGGCACGACCTCAAGCAAGACCATCGACCTGACCTTTGAATTGGACGCCTCGGCCGACAAGGTCTGGCGGGCGCTGACCACCCCGGCGCTGCTGGCCCGGTGGCTGGGGCCCAATGACATCGAGCCGGTGGTCGGGGCGCGGTTCACCGTGAAGCCGGGTCCTGCCGCCAACGACAATGCCGAGGTGGCCTGCGAGGTCCTGACCCTGGAGCCCGGCCGGCTGTTGCGGCTGAGCTGGCGGGAGGGGGCGGAAGCCATCGACAGCGTCGTCACCTTTGCCCTGACCGACCGGGCGGACGGCGGGGTTCGGCTGCGGCTGACGCATGAGGGGTTCGTGACGCAGGGGGGGCTGCCCGCACCGCTGACCTTCGATCCGGTTGGCGCCGGCGGATGGAGGATGGCATGGGCGGCCTGATGAACCTCGTCCCCATGGTCATCGAGACGACCAGCCAGGGCGAGCGCAGTTTCGACATCTTCTCGCGGCTGCTGCGCGAGCGGATCATCTTCGTCAACGGCCCGGTCGAGGACGGCATGGCCAGCCTGATCTGCGCCCAGCTGCTGTTCCTCGAGGCGGAGAACCCGAAGAAGGAGATCGGCCTCTATATCAACTCGCCCGGCGGGGTGGTGACCGCCGGCCTCGCGATCTACGACACCATGCAGTACATCAAGGCCCCGGTGGCCACCTTGTGCATGGGGTTCGCCGCCTCCATGGGATCGCTGCTGCTGATGGCCGGGGAGCCGGGGCGGCGGGTCTGCATGCCCAACGCCCGCATCGTCCTGCACCAGCCGTCCGGCGGCTTCTCGGGCCAGGCCTCCGACGTCGCCCGCCACGCCGAGGACATCCTCAAGATGCGCCAGCGGATCTACGAGCTCTACGCCAAGCACTGCGGCCGGACGATGCAGGAGGTGGCCGACACCCTCGACCGCGACAACTTCCTGGATGCGCAGGAGGCGAAGGCCTGGGGGCTGGTGGACCATGTCTACGCCAGCCGGGAAGACGGAGAGGCGGCCTGACCTGGGCCCAGCGCAACAACCCTCTGGAATTCCGGCCCGGCTTGGTTGATCCTGCCTGGTAACAGTCGGAACAATCCGTCGGAGGGAATTTCCATGCGCGAAGCCGTCATCGTCTCCTATGCCCGCACGGGCCTCGCCAAGGCCGGGCGCGGGGGCTTCAACGTCACCCCGCCGATGAGCCTGGCCGCCCACGCCATCAAGCATGCGGTGGCCAAGTCCGGCGTCGCGCCGGCCGATATCGAGGATGTCTACCTGGGTAACAACGCCCATGGCGCGGCCAATATCGGCCGCCTGGCCGGGCTGCTGGCGGGTCTGCCGGTGACCACGGCGGGGGTGACCATCAACCGCTTCTGCTCCTCCGGCCTGCAGGCCATCGCCATGGCCGCCAACCACATCCGCGGCGACGGCGGCGAGATCGTCGTGGCCGGCGGGGTGGAGAGCATCTCCATTCCGGGCGGCGGCGGCGGCGGTTCGGCGGCCAGCGACCCCCACCTGCTCGACATCGCCCCGGCCATCTATATGGCGATGATCGACACCGCCGACATCGTCGCCGAACGCTACGGCGTCTCCCGCGAGTACCAGGACGAATACAGCCTGGAGAGCCAGCGCCGGATGGCGGCGGCGCAGGCCGCCGGCAAGTTCGCCGATGAGATCGTGCCGATGGCGACGAAGATGAAGGTCGTCGACAAGGTGACCAAGGAAGAGAGCCTGGTCGACTACGTCGTTGATCGCGACGAGTGCAACCGGCCGGAAACCACGCTTGAGGGGCTGGCCAGCCTGCAGCCGGTCAAGGGCCCCGGCAAGTTCATCACCGCCGGCAACGCCAGCCAGCTCAGTGACGGCGGCGCCGCCGTGGTGCTGATGGAGGCCAAGGAGGCTGAGCGCCGCGGGCTGGAGCCGATGGGCCGGTTCGTCAGCTGGGCCGCCGCAGGCTGCGAGCCCGACGAGATGGGCATCGGCCCGATCTACGCCGTGCCCCGGCTGCTGGCCCGCCAGGGGCTGAAGGTCGACGACATCGACCTGTGGGAACTGAACGAGGCCTTCGCGTCGCAGTGCCTCTACAGCCGCGACAAGCTGGGCATCGATCCGGAGAAGTACAACGTCAACGGCGGCTCCATCGCTATTGGCCATCCGTTCGGCATGACCGGCGCCCGCTGCACCGGCCACCTGCTGCAGGAAGGCCGGCGTCGCGGGGCCAAATGGGGCGTGGTGACCATGTGCATCGGCGGCGGCCAGGGCGGCGCCGGGCTGTTCGAGATCTACTAGCCAGACCGCACCAACCCGCTCATCCCGGCGCAGGCCGGGATCCAGGGTCATCCCCATCGCGCGTGAGTTCGCGCGGTCAGCGCCCGCTTTTCTTGCAGGGTGGCTGATCCTGGATCCCGGCCTGCGCCGGGATGAGCGGGCGTTTGCGTGTGAAAAACACATGAGCAACAGGTCTGCGGACACGGTTTCCTCGTGAAATCAACGGGTTGGGGTCTGGCGGGGCACGGGAATCATCAGGGCGCCATCAGGGTCCGGTCCGGGCGCCGTCAGGGGGGCTTCGGGGCGGGCTCAGGGGGTGGTCAGGGCGGGATCAGGGGCCCCGGTCGGACGGCGCGGCGTCCGCTTGTCGAAGCTGGCCGCCATTATCGCATGGGACGGGGAACCTTGCGTCCCTCCCGCTTGTCGGGAGGGCGAGGCGGCGCCAGCCGCCGAAGGGTGGGGGCGTGTCGGGCGCGAGGGACTTCCCCACCCGGCCCTTCAGGCCACCCTCCCCATGAAGGGGAGGGAGGGGCGGGTAAAACCCGTCCGGCGCCGGGTTTTCCGCCCGCGCTTCTGGACCGTCCGGAAGCGAGCGCTTATCGAGGGACTCTTCAGTCACGGCGAGCGCCGACAGCGTGCATCACGATCACTTCTCGGTCTTCGCGATCCTGGCGGTGGTGATCGCCGTGCTGGGCTCCTGGACGGCGCTGGACCTGTTCCAGCGGGTGCGCAGCCATGTGGGCCGCGACCGGCTGGCCTGGCTGGCCGGCGCCGGCCTGGCCATGGGCAGCAGCATCTGGTCGATGCATTTCGTCGCCATGCTGGGTTTCGATCCCGGATCGCCGGTCAGCTACGACCTGCCCCTGACCGGCCTGTCGCTGGTGCTGGCCGTGGGCGGCACCGGCGTCGCCTTTGTCGCGGCGGCCAGCGGCTCTGTCGCCAACCGCACCGCCGCCCGGGCCAGGGTGGCCGTCGCCGGCCTGGTCATGGGGGCCAGCATCTGCCTGATGCACTATGTCGGGATGGCGGCCCTGAAGACCGCCGCCGTGCTGGGCTACGACCATCGGCTGGTCGCGGCCTCCCTGGCTCTCGCCGTCGCCGCCTCCATCGCCGCCCTGCTGGCCGCGCGCCGCGATCGGTCCAGCGTCTGGCGGGCCGTGGCGGCCGGGGGCCTTGGCCTGGCCATCGTCGGCATGCACTACACCGGCATGGCCGCCCTGCAGCTGACCCCGGCGATGGACGCCGGAGCGCCGGGCGCGCCGCCGCTGGTCCTGGCCCTGGCCGTGGCCGGCGGGGCCATCGGCATCCTGGTCCTGGGCCTGGCCGCCTCCTTCCAGGACCAGCGCGGCAACCTGCTGACCATCATCGACGCCGGCGGGGTCGGCTATTGGGAGCTGAGCCTGCCGCGCCGGACCCTGTCGGTCTCGGCCCGCGCCCGGGCCATCCTCGGCGTCGCCCCCGACGCCCCCTTCACCCAGAAAGACCTCGAGGCCCTGCTGGACGAGGCCGACCGGCCGTTGCGGCTGCAGGCCCTGGCCGAGGCCCTGACCGGGGCCGTCCCCTATGATGTCGAGTACCGGCTGAAGGACCAGGACCGCTGGATCCACCTGCGCGGCCGGCTGATCCACAGCCGCTCGGGCCGGCCGCTGAAACTGGCCGGCGTCGTCACCGAATCCACCGACCAGCGCCGCGCCTTCGTCGCCCTGGCCGACAGCGAACGGCGCCAGGCTCTGCTGATCAACGAGCTGAACCACCGGGTGAAGAACACCCTGGCCACCATCCAGTCGATCGCCACCCTGACCGCCCGCCAGACCAGCGACGTGCCCGAGTTCAAGGAGCGGTTCGAGGCGCGGCTGATCGCCCTGTCCAACACCCACAACGTCCTGACCGCCAACGGCTGGGACCGGGCGGCGGTGGCCACCCTGCTGGCCCAGGAGTTCCGGCCCTATCCGGAAGACCAGGTGGCCATGACCGGCCCGGCCGTGGACCTGGAGGCGGAGCAGGCCCTGGCGCTCGGCCTGATCATCCACGAGATGGCCACCAACGCCGCCAAATACGGGGCCCTGAGCCGGCCGGAGGGGCGGATCGCCATCGCCTGGTCCTGGACCGACCCGCAGGCTCGCCGCCTGCGCCTCGACTGGACCGAGACCGGCGGCCCGCCGGTGGTTCCCCCCACCCGCAAGGGCTTCGGCTCCCGCCTGATCCGCACCAGCGCCGAGGGCGCCCTGCGCGGCGGGGCGGAGGTCGACTACCGGCCGGAAGGGGTGGTGTGCCGGCTGACGATGACGGTGGCGGGGGTGGGTGGAGCGGATTGAGGGGTGGGCCCGAAGCCGCATCCGCCCCCCAATGCGTCATCCTCGGATTTCTGTCATTTGAAGGTGGGCTGCCGCAAGGCGACTGCTAGGGTCGTTGTATAGGTGGCTCCTCCGCCGCCAATCGGTCGCGGGCAGCTTGAGCATTGATCTGATCGCTCACCCGCATGACATCCATGACCTTTGCGTCATAGGTCCGGAAGGCCGCCCTGAAGCGTTCGAGGTCCGAGGACCGTTTGAAGAGGTAGCCCTTGTCCGACCAATGTCCAGGCGACTTCAATATCTGGAGGATGGCGAAACCATCGTCCGCGATTTCGACTTGGAGGGCCCAGTACCGCGCGGTCAGGACGGCGCTCCTGGCGACGCTCGCGTCGTATGCCGCGAGTTCGAGATCCCGTTGGCGGTGGTCACGGACGGTCTTGGCCAGCCTTTGTCGGCCCTCGGCTTGGCGGCTGTAGAAGCGATCACGGTAGGTTAAGACAATGGCCTTGGCCTCGGCGAGGGCCTTTTCGGATCGGCGGTAGCCGGGGTCCTTGGCCAGCCCGGCCCGCCCGAGCACGACACCCGAGTCCGGCAAGTCGGCCAGCGCCTTTGCAAACGCCTTATTGTCAGCTTCCAGATTGGCTTGGTGGATAGCCTTGGCCTCCTTTGCTTCGGCCCGCGCGATGACGATCGGCGCAACAGCGACGAAGTTCATCAAAAGTGCCGCTAAACCCCCGGCGAAGCTGCCGCCGAAAACCAAAAGGAAGTCCTCCCCGAAGTGGCGCTGGCCGCGTCGGCGCGCCGTAGACCACGACAGGATCAGAGTGAGAATGCCGCCGACCACGAGGCTCGTGATCATAACACCGCCCATGGCCTCGCCCAGCGCATAGGCGGCGTTGCCGGTGGGTTCGCGCGATTCTGAGTTCAGCGCGGCGAACTGAATGGCGAGGCAGATGAAGAACGCCACGCCGGCCAGTGTCCAGGCGAGGCGAGACGAGCCTGGTTTCAGGGACTCCAAAACCTGTTGGTAAGCCACAGCAATGTTTTGCTCGCCGGCCGTGTCGTTCATCGTTATCCCCCGTTAGTGGCGAGTAAGCCTCTCCAAAGATCAACTGGCAAGCCGCTGCGAGATCTGTTTTGCTTAAGCTTGGCCGAGGGGATTATGCCGACGGTGCGGTCGCTGGCTCCGTCGGCAGGCCGCCGGGGTCGGACGGCCCTGCCCAGCTCGAATGAGCGGCCGGAGCGGGTCTCGATCCCGGCGATGAAGGCCTTTGAGCCCAGCGGACGGCCGGTGCGTTCGGCTGCGCGAAGGGCGAGGTGGTCAGCCTCCGGCAGGCCGGCGGCGAGGAAGCCGGCCCAGTCCGGCACGCGGGTCAGCATCGGGCCGATGGAGGCGACGCCGTCCGGCCTGGCGTTCAGATGGGCGCGGGCGGTCGACCAGGACCAGTCCCGCGGCGCGGCGACGATCCGGGCGCGCACGGGATTCAGTTCCACATAGCGACAGGCGGCCAACAGGTGGGCTTCGTCCAACGGGGCCGAGGCGAAGCGGCCCTGCCACAGATAGCCGGTCCAGCCTTCGCGCTGGTTGATGCGTCGGGAGTAGCGGCGGTGAGCGTCGGCGAGAACGGCTCTCAGGCCATCTTCCGAGCTGGGCGTCAGCACCAGATGCACGGGGTTGGGCATCAGGCAGTAGGCGAGGATATCGACCTTCGCCGCCTTGCAGCCCTCGGTCAGAAGTTCGCGGTAGGCGCGGCGTCCCCAAAGAAGGTTGGCAGCCGGCGGTTGCCGCTCTGGGTGGCGTGGTGCGGGACGCCGGGAATGACGACGCGGCAAATCCTGGCCATGGCGGGAGGGTGGATCAGGCGGGGGAGGGGGCAAAATCTATGTAGTGTCCCCGGATTTCCCGTATTTCTGCGTCAGGACATCAGCCTGAACCAAGATCTAACTGCAAGATTAAGCCGATCTTGCTCAAGCTCGTCAGTTGGATTGCAGTGCGCAATGGGCCCCCTAAGCAGGTTCAGCTGATTCGACACGTTGCTAACTGCGGTCTTGGAATTGAATACGGGTTCAAATAGGTCCCAATTATCAGTGATTAACTGAGATAGTTCGCCAAATGTCGTGTAGTCAATCAGCCTCTCTGATCTTGCTGTAATTCCGCTGTCCACTTCTTTTTTTCGGCGACCGCCAGCGGGCTCGCGAATTCGCTTGTCATCGACACGGCTTCCGGCCCACCAACCTGCACCCTCCGCCTCGAAGAGGATATCTGAGACCAAGTTGCGGATCGAATTCTCTAGGCAGTAGAAAACCTCATAGAACTCAGACATTCGGGCGGCATCTGAGCGTAAACTCGATTCGAATTGCTCATACTCAGCGGCCTTCCGGCCGCGGGGTGTCTGCGTTGAGCAACCCAACTCAACGCCAAATTTCCGCTCAATCGTCGACATACCAACGGCTATCTGTAAACCGCTCATGCCAAAGGCTCTGATGAGCCCATCTGGGCGTTTAGGCATCGTCAGGCCTCAAAAGGTGTTGTTTGAGGCTTTTGAATATTGCGTCAAACACTTCCGGATCAGAAGTGGCCGGTAGGTTGAGGTTAATAGTATAACCCAAGTTTAGGCCGAATGACTGGGTAGTCGGCGGGCCCTCTTTTTGAGAAACTTGCTCTCGAGGTTGCGAATCCGGGTGCGACGCCGCGATTTGGGATTCTGAAAAAGCCTGGGTCTCCGCAGGCTTGAAGCTAGCAAAGGCCTTCAAATGCTTAATGCAAGAAAATATCATCTTAACAGGGTTTGAGTCATGCGCTTGTCCCGTCTCTTCGGTAATCAAACCCAGTAGTGAGTCATCTGGCAACTCATGCATAAACTCGTTTCGAACATAAAGCGGAGCGTAGGCATTACGAATAACCGCTGCGACCGCATATCCAGACTGAGCGGGGTTTCGATATTTCTTGTAGAGGTCGCTTGGTGTGCCATCGATATTAGCGAAGCCGAGCTTCTTCAAAAATGAAGTCATCTGATCGCCGGACCCGCCCGGAACTTTTAGAATGGTCTTAACAAAATCCTGACTGACGCGCTCAGGTACCGCCGCCTGCTTAATGCCAATCAATGCTCTGTCGATATTTCCTGGTGAAGTTACATACGGGAGGTTAGCCATCTGGCCCTTTCATTAGTCTGCTCAGGCGAAATCCTGCATCTGAAGCCACTATTATCGCTCAAACTTGTCGGATAGTGAGAGCTGGTCAGGCTGTCGAGGTAACTAAAGGTGCGACTTCGTGTTACGGGCGCAGGCCTATGCCTCGTCGCCATCTTCGAACCAGTTCCAACTCGCGAATGCGGGACCATCCATGAAGGCGGCACCGCAGGCGAAGTTCATTCCAACAACGGCGACTTCATACGTCTTCTTCTGTACCCCCGTCAAATAATAGAAGCTCGAAAATGCTAGCATTGCTTCGCACCATCCTACGTCACGGGTCGGACCCACAACGGCTTGGAAAGGCGTCGGGCGCTCGACTTTCGCGCGATAGGCCCGATAGGCTGAACAAGAGGAGAGCCCCAAAGTGACCTTAGGTATGTTCTGTGGGAGTGGCGGCGGCAAAATTACCGGCCCAACGGCTTTGTGTAATTTTGAAAGAAGGTTAGAGAGTTTTTCCCAATGAATGGCGTCGCCATCTGTGAGTTCGATACCATCGTCAGAACCGTGCGCCGAGATATGTATAATTGGCATTGCAGTTCTAATATCAGATTGATTTAGAATGAGATTTTCAATATTATTGAATGCCTCTTCGAACATTTCAGCGTTGACGGCTAGAAAGTATACCACGTCAATCTCTGCCAGTTTTAGAACTCTTGTAAGGGAATCGCCTTCATTGCGACCTGTCAGCAGGTCCTCTGGACTCGGCGACTCCACGACGTAAATTTTCTCACGAAAATCCATCTCGTCTTTAAGAATGTAGGCTCGGTGGCCAAGGTCTTCTAGTACGTCCGCCGTATTATCTGCCGCATTCGTCATGCGCTGAATCATATTGCCATTGGAATCATTCGGCCAGTGGCATCAACGACTCGTGTACTAATTGTCGCGAAATGTAGATCGATTTTGAGTATCCGTGCCTCTGGAGTTGAAGCCGCAGTTCAGATCAAGTCGAGAAGATCAAACGCCTCACCCCTTCTCCACAAAGCTATCAATCACCTTCTTCTCCCCCGCCTGATCGAACACCACCGTCAGCTTGTTCCCCTCGACGAAGCTGACCAGCCCGTAGCCGAACTTGATGTGGAAGACCCGGTCGCCGGCCACATAGGCGCTGGTCGCTGACGGGGCGCTGACGGCGACCAGCCTTCCTTCGCCTTCGATGACCGGGGTGCGGCCGGGGTGGCTGCCCTGGTAGCTGCGGGACTGGGCGCGTTTCCAGCCCGGGGAGGTGTAGCCCTGGCCGAAGCTGCGGTCGTCGTCCCAGCGGCTGGTGGTCGGCTGGTTCATGCCGGGGCCGCCGCCGTAGTAGCCCGTCTCCGACGCCGCATCGACGTTGGCGGGGGGCAGTTCGTCGACGAAGCGGCTGGGCAGCTGGCTGGTCCAGCGGCCGTAGACCTGGCGGTTGGCGGCGAAGCTGACGCGGGCCTGTTCGCGGGCGCGGGTGATGCCGACGTAGGCCAGGCGGCGTTCCTCCTCCAGGCCCTTCTCGCCGCTCTCGTCGACGCTGCGCTGGCTGGGGAAGACGCCTTCCTCCCAGCCGGGCAGGAAGACCAGGGGGAATTCCAGGCCCTTGGCGCTGTGCAGGGTCATGATCTGGACGCTGTCGTCGGCGCCGCCGCGGTCGAGGTCCATGACCAGGGAGACGTGTTCCAGATAGTCGGTGAGGGAGCCGAAGGCGCCCATGGACTGGACCAGTTCTTTCAGGTTCTCCAGCCGCGTCTGGCTGGTCGGGCCCTTGTCGAGGCGAAGGGCGTCGGTATAGCCGCTCTCCTCCAGGATGGTCTCGGTCAGGCGGGCGTGAGTGGTGGTCTCCAGCTGGGCGGTCCAGCGGTCGATGTCGCGGATGAAGGAAGCGAGCGCGGTGCGGGTCTTGGCGGCCAGTTCGTCGGTATTGACGATGCCCCTCGCGGCCAGGATGGCGGAGACGCCGTTCATCCGGGCCAGCTGCAGGATCTTCTGGACGCTGGTGTCGCCAATGCCGCGCTTGGGCACATTGACGATCCGCTCGAAGGCCAGGTCGTCGTCGGGGGACTGGATCAGCCGCAGATAGGCGTGGGCGTCGCGGATCTCGGCGCGCTCGAAGAAGCGCGGGCCGCCGATCACCTTGTAGGGGATCTGCAGCATGACGAACCGCTCCTCGAAGGCGCGCATCTGGAAGCTGGCGCGGACCAGGATGGCGACGTCCTTGTAGCGTCGGCCCGACTTCTTCCAGCGTTCGATCTCGTCGGCGACCAGGCGGCTTTCAGCCTCGCCGTCCCAGACACCGCGCACCACGACCTTTTCGCCGGCCTCGTCCTCCGTCCACAGGGTCTTGCCGAGGCGGGACTTGTTGGCGGCGATCAGGCCGCTGGCGGCGGCCAGGATGTGGCTGGTGGAGCGGTAGTTGCGCTCCAGCCGGATGACCTGGGCGCCCGGGAAGTCGCGCTCGAAGCGCAGGATGTTGTCCACCTCCGCCCCGCGCCAGCCGTAGATCGACTGGTCGTCGTCGCCGACGCAGCAGACGTTCTGGCGGGCCTGGCCCAGCAGGCGAAGCCACAGATACTGGGCGACGTTGGTGTCCTGGTACTCGTCGACGAGGATGTAGCGGAAGCGGTCGTGGTAGTCGGCCAGCACGTCCGGGTGCTTCAGGAAGATGGTCAGGTTGTGCAGCAGCAGATCGCCGAAGTCGCAGGCGTTCAGGGTGCGCAGCCGGTCCTGATAGGCGGCGTAGAGGATCTGGCCCTTGCCGTTGGCGAAATGGGCGGCCTCGGCGGGGGGCAGTTTCTCCGGGGTCCAGCCGCGGTTCTTCCAGTGGTCGATCAGGCCGGCCAGGGCTTTGGGCGTCCAGCGTTTGGGATCGATGTTGGCGGCCTCGATCACCTGTTTGATCAGACGCTCCTGATCGTCGGTGTCGAGGATGGTGTAGCTGGATTTCAGCCCGACCAGCTCGGCATGGCGACGCAGGATCTGGGCGGCGACGCTGTGGAAGGTGCCGAGCCAGCGCAGGCCCTCGGACGAGGGGCCGATGATGGCGGCGATCCGCTCGCGCATCTCCCGCGCCGCCTTGTTGGTGAAGGTGACGACCAGCAGCTCCCACGGGCGGGCGCGGCCGATGTTAAGGATATGGGCCAGGCGGGTGGTCAGGACGCGGGTCTTGCCGGTGCCGGCGCCGGCCAGCACCAGGACGGGCCCGTCGATGGCCTCCACCGCCTTGCGCTGCTCGGGGTTCAGCCCCTGCATATAGTCGGGGCCCTGGACGCGGGCCATGTCGGACAGTTTTACCGGTGCGGGGCGGGGAGCTACAGAGTCGGTCATCAGGCGAACATATGTAGCACAAACTGTAGGGGGGAGGGCGAGGGGCAGGAACAGGGGTGGTCGGGCGGCGTTACGTCGGGCAGCGCAGGTCGGGAATGTATCAGCGTAGAGGACAGCCCGATGGCCCGGCGCGGCAGACATCTCGATCCACCCCAACCCCTTGAACGCCGCCACGGCGGTGGCGGCGGCACGATCCTGGCCTTCGTCATCGGGGCGGTGCTGGTCATGGTGGTGGTGATCGGCTGGAGCGTCTACAGCGCCGGGCCGGAGCTGAAGACCGATACGCTGGATTTCCGGCTGTCGCGGCCGGTGATTCCCATCCCGACCAATCCGGAGCCGCTGCCGATCCCCGTGCCGGGGCGGCCGGGGTAGGGTTGAAGAGATCCCTTTCCCCCAAGAGGGAGAAGGAAATCTTCTTTGCGGAGCGCAGGCCCGATGGGGCCGGGGTCAGGCCCGCCACCCCAGCGCAAACACCCGGCAGGCTGAAGCCAGGGGCCGCTCGCCCCGCTGATCGTCGATTCGCCCGATCAGAGCCGCCAGGCTCAACCCCTCGGCGCTTGCCGCCGCGTCCAGCACGGCCCAGAATTCCGGTTCGAGCGCCAGTGACGTTGCGTGACCCGCGAGAGACACCGACCGCTTTTTCAGACCCGCCACGGGACCTCGCCTTGAAAGTGACGCCCCCGTCACGTATTTGGATGTTCGAAACTCACGCGAAGGTACGCCATGTCCGCCGCCGCCGACTACAGCCCGATCGACGCCGCGTCTGCGGCCTCCCGTCGCCGCCCGCCGGTGGTCACCCGCAAGGGCGAGACCATGCGGCTGCAGCCGGTGCGGGCCTTCAAGGCGGTGCGGCGGCTGATGAGCGACAAGGAGGACACCGCGGCGGTGTTCGACCTGATGCGGGCCCTGACCGGCAAGGCCATCCCCAACGGCTACGCCCGGCTGCTGAAGAGCCCGGAAGGCGGGCGGATCGCCTATGAGCATGACGAACTGGCCGACCGGCTGATGGACCGCGCCTGGCTGGAGAGCTTTGGTCCCGGCACCGTCGGGGCGGCCTATCTGGCCCATATGGACGAGCGGGGCTTCACCGCCGACGGCCTGTCGAAGATCAGCCAGGAAACCGCCGACGCCCAGATCGAGGCGGCACATCCGCTGGTCTGGTACGGCCGGCGCCTGCGCGACGTGCATGACATCTGGCATGTGCTGAGCGGCTATCGCACCGACGGCCTGGGCGAGGCCTGTCTGGTGGCTTTTTCCTATTCGCAGACCAAGAGCCTGGGTTTCGGGGTCATCGCCCTCGCGGCGGCCAACGAGTTCCGCAAGGTCGGCAACGGCCAGCCCTATGCCGCGGCGATCCGCCAGGCCTGGAAGAACGGCAAGGCGGCGAAATGGCTGCCGGAAGTCGATTATCCGTCGCTGTTCGCCGAGAGCCTCGAGGCCGCGCGGACCCGGCTGAACATCGCCTCGCCGACCATCTATCAATCCATCCCGCCCGAGCTGCGCGACAAGATCGGCGCGCCGGCGATGGCGGCCTGAGGCCTACGGCCTCACGATCCGCCGTCGTCTCCGCAAGTGATCGTGGAGCGGCCCGCATCAGCTTCATTGACTACTATGGTTGCGAACGGCCCGGCTTTCCCAGTGAGCGGGCGGATGGTGAACTTAGCACCATGGTGCTCTTCGACGACGTTAGCCGGATCAATGCCGAAGGTTTGGATGATGTGATAGGCGACCAGCCCGGCTGGCGCATCAAGGGTTGTTACCCGACTGAAGTCCGCTGCGGGTTCCCAGAAATTGTCGGCCGGGTAGACCCACGCATAGGCCGAATGAACGGGCAGCCCGAAGACCGTCAAAGCGGGCGGAAGCTGGAATTCCACCAACTCGACCTTCTTCCCTCGACGAACCTCGTCGATCATGAACTTGGGAACGGTGTTGCCGTCCCACTCACCACGGCATTCCAGAAAAGCCTGAGCCTCCGCAGGATTGGGGAGCGGCGGGCCAGCGGCCGTAAGCAACGGCGCGATCAACACCAGCGCGCATGCCATCGCCTTCATCTGGTCAAGCCTCAAACCCCGCCACGGCGAAGTCCAGCATGCGGTGTTGCAGGGCCATGATGTCGTCTTCGCGGGTCAGGCCTTCGCTGAGGACGTGCAGGCGGTCCAGTTCCATGAAGCGGTTCTGGTGGATCATGCCGAGCACGAAGTGCAGCCGCCAGTAGACCTCTTCGGGGGCCAGCCGCGGGCAGGCGGCCAGCAGGGCGTCGGAGAAGCGGCGCAGGTGGGAGACGTCGGTGATCAGCACCTCCCGGATGTCGGCGGCGCCTTCGCTGCGCGCCCGGATCAGGAACTGCAGGGAGATGCGGCGGTCGTTGGCCGGGTCCAGCCAGCGCAAAACGGGCGCGAGCAGGGCGGTGAGGATCTCGCGCACCGGCGGCTTGCCGTCGTGGCGGTCGGTCGCCTCATGCAGCATCTTGGCCCGCTCGCGGCTGAGCTCCACCGTGCGGCGGCGGAAGATCTCGAAGACCAGGGCGTCCTTGGAGCCGAAATGGTAGTTGACCGAGGCGAGGTTGACGCCGGCGGCGGCGGTGATGTCGCGCACCGAGACGTTCTGGAAGCCGTTGAGGGCGAACAGCCGTTCCGCGGCGATGAACACCAGCTGCTTGGTGGCGGCTTCGGACTCGGGGTTGCCCGGGTCCTGCGCGGTTTCATCCAGACTCACGATTGGCATCCCTTCCCTTCCGGAAACGGAGCATTACGGGCGCCGCGCCTTTAAGCAAGCGGGGATAAACGGCCGTTCTAAACACCGCCCTGGCGGACCGTCGATCAGTCCGCGAAAATGAACACCCGACGCGGCTTCAGCCGGACCGAGGCGCCGATGGCGACGCCGTCCGGGAGGGAGTCGCGGGCGAAGTCAGCCTCATAGAGCTTGCCATCGGCCGTGCGGCATTCCGCCCGGGTCAGGGCCCCTTTGATCAGAATATCCGAGACGGTGACGGCCAGGCCCTCGCCGCTGGTCGACAGGTCGGTCTCATGGGGGCGGAAATAGGCCGTGGCCGGCCCCTGGGCGGGGGGATTGCCGGCGATCGGGGCGGTGTAGCCGTCGAACCGGGCGATGCCGCCATCGACCGTGCAGGGCAGGGTGGCGCAGTCGCCGAGGAAGTCGAAGACGAAGGCCGAGGCCGGGTTGGCGTGCAGCTCTTCCGGCTTGCCGATCTGCTCGATGCGGCCGCTCTTCAGCACCACCACGCGGTCGGCCAGGTCCATGGCCTCTTCCTGGTCGTGGGTGACGAAGATGGTGGTGACGCCGGTCTCGTTGTGCACCTTGCGCAGCCAGTGGCGCAGGTCCTTGCGGACCTTGGCGTCGAGGGCCCCGAAGGGCTCGTCCAGCAGCAGCAGGCGGGGCTCGATGGCCAGGGCGCGGGCCAGGGCGACCCGCTGGCGCTGGCCGCCGGAAAGCTGGGCCGGATAGCGTTTGGCCATGCCGTCCAGCTGGACCAGGGAGACCAGCTTGGTCACCCGCTCTTCGATCTCGCTCTTGGAGGGGCGATCCTTGGCGGGGCGGACCTTCAGTCCGAAGGCGATGTTCTTGGCCACGGTCATGTGGCGGAACAGGGCGTAGTGCTGGAAGACCATCCCGACCCGCCGCTCACGCGGGGTGAGCGCCAGGAAGTCCTGCCCGTCGAAGGTGACGCTGCCGCTCTCCGGAGTCTCCAGGCCGGAGATGACCCTCAGAAGAGTCGTCTTGCCCGAGCCCGAGGGACCCAGAAGGGCGAGGAACTCGCCCGGCTCGGCCTTCAGGGACACGTCCGCCAGGGCCGGATAGCGCCCGAAGCTCTTGATGATGTTTTTGACCGTCAGGCTCATGGGATCTTTTTCTAGTGGCGGCGCGAAGCGGCGAGTTCGTCGGAAAACCGCCATTCAAGAACCGTCTTGATGGCGAGCGTCAGCAGGGCGAGGAGGGCCAGCAGGGAGGCGACGGAGAAGGCGCCGACCAGGTCATAGTCGTTGTAGAGCACCTCCACATGCAGCGGCATGGTGTTGGTCATGCCGCGGATATGGCCGGAGACGACCGAGACGGCCCCGAACTCCCCCATCGCCCGGGCGTTGCACAGCAGGACGCCATACAGCAGGGCCCATTTGATATTGGGCAGGGTCACCTTGAAGAAGGTCGTCCAGGGACCGGCGCCCAGGGTGACCGCGGCGGTCTCCTCGTCGGCGCCCTGGTCCTGCATCAGCGGGATCAGCTCCCGGGCGACGAAGGGCAGGGTGACGAACATGGTGGCCAGGACCAGGCCGGGCAGGGCGAAGACGATGCGGATATCGTTCGCCTCCAGCCAGGCCCCGAACCAGCCATTGGCCCCGAACAGCAGGATCCAGACCAGGCCCGAGATGACCGGCGAGATCGAAAAGGGCAGGTCGATCAGGCTGAGCAGCAGGCCCTTGCCCTTGAACTCGAAGCGGGCGACCAGCCAGGCGGCGGCGACCCCGAAGACGGCGTTCAGGGGCACGGCGATGGCCGCGACGGTAAAGGTCATGGCGATCGCCGCCTGGGCGTCCGGCTCGACGATGGCGGCCTCAAAGGTCTCGAATCCCTTGCGGAAGGCCTCGAAGAAGACGGTGACCAGCGGCAGCAGGACGATCAGCGCCATCCAGGCCACGGCGATCAGGATCAACGGCCAGGCGAAGCCCTTTGGCTTGCGGGCGGCGAGCGCGGTCATCGGGTCCCCCGGCGGCTGAGCAGGAGCTGGATCGCATTGATCACCAGCAGGAAGATGAAGGAGAGGATCAGCATGGCCAGCCCGACCGAGGCGGCCCCGGCATAGTCAAACTGTTCCAGCTTGGTGACGATCAGCAGGGGCGCGATCTCGGTCTTGTAGGGCATGTTGCCGGCGATGAAGATCACCGAGCCGTACTCACCGACGGCCCGGGCGAAGGCCAGGGAGAAGGCGGTGATCACGGCCGGAAGCAGCGAGGGCAGGATGACCAGGGCCGCCCGCTGGATGGCGCTGGCCCCCAGCATGGTGGCGGCTTCCTCAATCTCGGCCTCGAAGTCCTGCAGCACCGGTTGCACGGTGCGGACGATAAAGGGCAGGCCAACGAAGATCAGGGCGATCCAGATCCCCAGGGGCGTGTAGGCGGCCTTGACGCCGATCGCCATCAGCGGCGCCCCGACCCAGCCGTTGGGGGCGTAGATGCTGGTCAAGGCGATGCCGGCCACGGCGGTCGGCAGGGCGAAGGGCAGGTCGACCATGGCGTCCAGCAGGCGCCGGCCGGGGAAATTGTAGCGCACCAGGACCCAGGTGATCAGCAGGCCCATGACGACATTGGCCGCGGCCGCCAGGAAGGAGACCCCGAAGGTCAGCCTCAGGGCCTTGAGCACCCGCTCGTCAAGAATGGTGGTGAGGAAGCCCGACAGGCCATGCTCCCAGGGCCTGGCGATCAGCGCCGCCAGCGGGATCAGGATGATCAGGCTGGCGTAGAGGACGACGAAGCCGAGCGACAGGCGAAAGCCCGGCAGCACGTTCGGTTCTCGGAAGCGCCACTTCGGCGCGGGGATGACAGTGTCCACTAGGAGCCCTTGTAGATCTGGTCGAACAGGCCGCCGTCGGCGAAGTGCTTTTTCTGCACCGCGGCCCAGCCCCCGAAGTCGGCGATTGTGGTCATGGGAATCTGCGGGAACTTGGCTGCATATCGCGCCGCGACCGCCTGGTCCCGCGGACGGTAGTGGTTACGGGCGATGACGTCCTGGGCAGCGGGATCGAAGAGGTAGGTCAGGTAGGCCTCGGCCAGGGCCCGGGTTCCGTGCTGGTCAACGACCTTGTCGACCACCGCGACGGTCGGTTCGGCAAGGATGGACGAGCTGGGGACGACGATCTCCAGCTTGTCGGCGCCCAGTTCCTCGATGGAAAGGAAGGCCTCGTTCTCCCAGGCCAGCAGGACGTCGCCGATGCCGCGCTGGGCGAAGGTGGTGGTGGCGCCGCGAGCCCCGCTGTCGAGCACCGGAACCCGCTGAAACAGGGTCTTGATGAAGGCGGCGGCCGCCGCCTCGTCGCCGCCGGCGGTCTTGAGGGCGTGGCTCCAGGCCGCCAGATAGTTCCAGCGGGCGCCGCCCGAGGTCTTGGGGTTGGGGGTGATGACCTCGACGCCCGGCTTGATCAGATCGCCCCAGTCGCGGAGCCCCTTGGGGTTACCCTTGCGGACCAGGAAGACGATGGTGGAGGTATAGGGGGCGCTGTTGAGCGGCAGGCGCTTCTGCCAGTCGGCGGCGATCAGGCCCTTGGTCGCCAACTGGTCGATATCGCCCGCCAGGGCGAGGGTGACCACATCGGCGCCCAGTCCATCGAGGACCGCGCGGGCCTGTTTGCCAGACCCGCCGTGTGACTGGTCGACGCTGAGTTTGCCATTGCCGCGCCTCGCCCATTCCGCGGCGAACAGCGGATTGTAGGCCTTGTAGAGTTCGCGGGTGGGATCGTAGCTGACATTGAGCAGGCTGGCGGCCTTGCCGCCCGAACCCTTCTCGCCGGAACAGGCCGCCGCAGCGAGGGCCATGCCGGAAACGATCAGCGATCGCCGATTGATGATGTTCAAGCTTCTACTCCCCTGACGCGGAGCCGGGTCCGGCGCCTGAGAGGGTCGCCGAGCCAGCTGCCTTGACTGAGGGGCAAACCGGGCCGCACGGCCGTCTCCGGTCGTTCGACAGGCTCTCCCCGGAACACAGCTGCGGCGGGGGGCTGATACCCCACTACACCCGTATGCAATATCGGTGCACGGGCAATCCATCGCAGAGCTGTGGGAGTTTGTGAACCCGAATTCTTCGAACGGGAAAATTCCATGGGTCGGCGCCGGTCCTCTGATCAGACCGGCGCCGCCTCATGGTCATTCTCGATCCGGGCCCTTCGGGGGCGGGGAGACTCGCCCCTCCATGCAACCGGACGACAATCGGGTCGTCCGGTCGCTGGCCGCCGGCGTCTAGCCCTTGGAAATCTGGTCGAAGACGCCGCCGTCATTGAAGTGAACGGCCTGAGCCTTCCGCCAGCCGCCGAAGGAGGCGATGGTGGTCATCGGGATCTTGCGGAAGCGGCTGCCGTACTTGGCCAGGGCCTGGGCATTGCGCGGCCGGTAGTAGTTCTTGCCGATCATGTCCTGAGCCTGGGGCGTATAGAGGAAGTTCAGATAGGCCTCGGCTACCGGCCGGGTTTTCTTGCGGTCGACGTTCTTGTCAATCACGGCCACCGGCGGCTCGGCGAGGATCGAGGCCGAGGGGTAGACGATCTCGAACTTGCCCGGGCCCAGTTCATCGATGCTGAGGAAGGCTTCGTTCTCCCAGGTGATCAACACATCGCCGATACCGCGCTGGGTGAAGGTGATGGTCGAGCCGCGGGCCCCCGAATCGAGCACGGGAACATGTTTGAACAGGTCCTTGACGAAGGCCTTGCCCTGGGCGTCGCCGCCCTTCTTGCGGGCCCAGTCCCAGGCGCCCAGGTAGTTCCAACGGGCGCCGCCGGAGGTCTTGGGGTTGGGGGTGATGACTTCGATGCCCGGCTTCACCAGGTCGCCCCAGTCGCGGATTTTCCAGGGGTTCCCCTTGCGGACCAGGAAGACGATGGTCGAGGTATAGGGGCAGCTGTTTTCCGGCAGGCGGGACTGCCAGGTCTTGGGCAGCAGGCCCCGGTCGGCGATGGCGTCGATGTCGTAGCCCAGCGCCAGGGTGACGACGTCGGCCTGCAGGCCGTCGATCACCGAACGCGCCTGTTTTCCGGACCCGCCGTGCGACTGGTTGATCGCCAGCTGCTGGCCGGTCTTGGCCTTCCACTGGCTGATAAAGGCGGCGTTGATGTCCTTGTAGAGCTCGCGGGTCGGATCGTAGCTGACGTTGAGCAGGGTCACTGGCTTGCCGGCGGCTTCGGCGATGCTGCCAACCAGGCCGGGGGCGACGGCGGCGGCCAGTCCGCCGGCGCCGGCGGCGGTCAGCAGGGTGCGACGCGAGAGATGAGTCTTGTCGGTCATTGGAGTGTTCCGGTTCCGATGAGGGTCAGAAGGCCAGCTGAGCGCGGGCGGAGAGGGCGTCGTAGTCCTGGCCGATCTGCGGGCCGGTGGACCGCAGGCGGTCGATATCGACGTGCTGATAGTCCAGCATCAGGCGGATGGCGGGGTTGAGATACCAGTTGACCCCGACGCTGATGATTTCCTGTTCACCGCCGCGGATGCCTCCCGGCGGAGTGGCCAGGCCCACAGAGCCCTCGCCATCGTTCAGGTCGGCGACCGAATAGCGGGCGGCGACTTCCACCGCGCCCCATTTGCCGGCCTTCAGGTCGAAGTTGCTGGCGGCCTTGGGCGCGCCCCAGGTGGAGGTGTCCTGGTTCCAAACGCGGGGCTCGCCGGTGATCACCCAGCTGCCCTGGATGTAGTAGCCGCTGAAGGACGGGTCGGAGAAGACGGAGTTGCGGCGCCGGATCTCGACATCGAAATACTCCGCCTCGATGAGGAAGGCGGCCTTCTGGAAGCCGGCTTCCAGGCCGTACTGACGCACGCTGTCGGCGTCGATGGCGCCGGTGTCGATCAGGCGGGTGCCGTCTACCGTGAGTTCCGGCCGATCACGCAGCTGGAAGGGATAGCGGATGGCCGAGGCAGGCCCGGTGTCGGCCACCTGGGTGACGATCGAGCCGTTGGCGCCGACATGCAGGCGCCAATCCTCGCCCTTGACCGGGGTCCAGGCGACGCGGCCGGTATAGCCCAGCTGTTCGTCGAAGTTCTGGGCGTTGAAGCCGCTGGCGGCGCTGTTAAGGCTGGAGATGGTCGGGCCGGTGACGGCGCCGGCGACCAGCCAGGTCTCCCCGGTTCCCTGGACCTGCAGGCCGACGCGGCGGTCGCCGCCGGCCACAGTGCGGGCGATCTCGGCGGGCGCCGGACGCTCGAGGAACAGCATGCCGTTGGTCGAGGTGGCGTCAGCCAGGCCGACGTTGGGGGCGAAGGCGCCGACCCGAACCTTGATCGGCTTGATGCCGGCATATTCGACCCACAGTTCCTGGATCTTGCCGGTGTCTTCCGCGCCCGTGCCGCCGAAGTCGTAGAGGATGGAGTAGTTGAAGTCGCCGAACAGCTTGCCGTCGATGCCGATGCGGGCGCGCCGGAAGTTGACCCCGTCGTTGAGGTCGCGGGCGTGGGTGTCGGTCTGGGCGACGGTGACGTTGTCCTGGAAGTAGGCGGCGGTATCGAGCTGCATCACCCCCTTCAGATTGGCGGTGAACCGGCCGTCGGCGCTCTGGATCGAGGGCTTGCCGTTGGAGATGACCACCTTGTCGGCGTTGCTGGCGGTGTCGCGCACGTCCTTGACGTTGCTGGAGACCGAGGCCTTCAGGTCAGCAAGCTGGTCGCGCATTTCCTCCATGGCCGCCTGCTGTTCGTCGAGGCGTTTCTGAAGGTCGAAGATCAGGGCGTCGCGCGGGTCCGACGGCCGGACCGCGGCGGGCGGGGCGGTGGCCTGGACGCCCTCGTCGGCGGCGTCCTGGGCCAGGGCGGAGCCTGCGAAGGCCATGACCGCCATGGCGGCCGATGCGCCGAGCCAGGCGGCGAATTTCGAAGGTCGATGCGGCATGGTTTCTCCCCCAACAGCCGTGGTGTCCCTGAACACTGTCATACAACGATATCCTATAGAGCCAATAGGTTTTATATGTATTTGTTGTCAGCGCTGCTGATAGGGGTCAGCCGCTTCGTTCGCAGACGCCGCCAAATTGGGTTCATGTCCCCCGCGCCATCGGGTGTTTTTCCAGTCGACTTCCGCGCCCGGCAGCGGCGACTGATAGCCGCGGCAACCCCGTTCAATCCTCCGCGTTCCCGGAGTCCTGATTTGCTGGAGGACGTTCCATGGCCGCGAGACCCACCTGGCAGGGCCATCTGCGCCTGTCGCTCGTCACCTGTCCGGTGGCCCTCTATTCGGCGACCCAGGCCAGCGGCGAGGTGCATTTCAACCTGCTGCACAAGGACACCCACAATCGGATCCGGATGATCCCGACGGACCCGGAACTGGGGCCGGTGGAGCGGTCGGACCTGGTCAAGGGCTACGAGTTCGAGAAGGACAGCTATATCGTCGTCACCCAGGATGAGATCGACAGCGTCCGGCTGGAAAGCACCCGGACCATCGACATCGAGAGCTTCGTCGACGCGGCCGACATCGACCGGTTGTACTGGGATAATCCTTACTATCTGGCGCCCGACGGCAAGCTGGCCCTGGACGCCTTCACCGTCATCCGTGACGCCATGGGCAAGACCAAGAAGGTGGCCCTGGCCCGGCTGGTCATGCACCAGCGGGAGCGGCTGCTGGGCATCGAGCCGCGCGGCAAGGGGCTGATCGCCTGGTCGCTGCGGACGCACGATGAAGTGCGGGATTCCGACGACTTCTTCAGCGATATCCCGGCCCACAAGGCCGACAAGAACATGGTCGCCATCGCCGAAAAGATCATCGAACAGCAGCAAGGCCCCTTCGACCCCACCAGCTTCAACGACCGGTACGAGGACGCCTTGCGCGACCTGATCGCCGAGAAGAAGGCGGGCAAGGGCAGGACGGTGAAGGCCGAGGAGCCCGAGGACACCAATGTCGTGGACCTGATGGCCGCGTTGAAGAAGAGTCTGGAAGCCAAGGGCAAGGCTCCGCCAGCGGCGAAGAAGCCGGCTGCGAAGAAGGCGCCGGCGAAGAAGCGGGCGTAGTTTCGGGTTTGCGTCCTTCGACACGCCCGCTGCGCGGGCTGCTCAGGATGACGATGACCTAAACGTCATGCTGAGCAGCGGCCGACGGCCGCGTGTCGAAGCACGCACTATGTTTGCAAAGCCGCCGCCTTCTCGCGTTCCAGCCGCTTGATCGCGGCGGCAAGCGGTCGCTCTCCGTCGGTGTAATCCTCCCAGGCGCTCATCTCGGCGACGATCTTCGGCGCTGTGCGGAGGGTGTATTTCGACGGGTCGAGGCCTTTGCGCACCTGGGTCCAGGTCGCCGGCATCGACACCGGGGCGCCGGGGCGGGCGCGGGGGGAGAGGGGGGCGACGGCGGTGCTCATGCGGTCGTTGCGCAGATAGTCGAGGAAGATGCGGCCGCCCCTCAGGGACTTGGTCATCTTGATCAGGAAGCGGTCGGGGGCGTCGGCGGCCATGCGAGCGCAGACCTCGCGGGCGAAGCTCTTGGCGGCGTCCCAATCGGGACCGTTCTTCACCCGGGTCAAAGGCGTGACCACATGCAGGCCCTTGCCGCCGGTGGTCTTGCAGAAGCTGACCAGGCCCAAGTCATCCAGCCGGTCGCGCACCTCCCGAGCCGCCTCGATGACGTCCTCGAAAGCAACGTCGGGGGCGGGGTCCAGGTCGAAGACCAGGCGGCCGGGATTGTCGGGTTCGTCCGGCTGGCAGTTCCAGGGGTGGATTTCGGCGGCGCTGGTCTGGGCCACGGCGATCAGGCCCTCGACCCGGTCGATCTGCAGATAGGGCTTGTGGTCGCCGGTGACCTTGACCTCGCTGAGCAGGTTGGAGGCGCCCTTCATCAGGTGGCGCTGGAAGAAGGTCTCGCCCGCCAGGCCTTCCGGAATGCGGATAATCGAACAGGGCCGGCCCTTGATGTGGTCGATCATCCAGGGACCGACGGCCTCGTAGTAGCGGGCCAGATCCAACTTTGTGACCGGGGCGCCGTCGCCGTCATCTGGCCAGAGCGGCTTGTCGGCGCTGGACAGCCGCACGCCCATGACCTCGGCCGAGCCCTTGGCCTTGACGGTGGTTGTCGGCGTGATGGTGGCCGGCTTTGCTTCGGGGGGCGCGCCGGGGTTTGGCTCGGCCAGTTCGACGGTTTCGGCCTTGGCGGGGGTCTCGGCCTCAACGTCCTTCGCCGGCTTGTCTTCGCGCAGGCCCTTCAAGGCGGCCTGACGGATGTTGCCGTCGCCGGTGAAGCCCGCGTACTCGATCTCAGCCACCAGGTCCGGCTTCACCCAGTGCGTCTCGCCCTGTTTTGCGCCGCCGCCCCGGCTGGCCGCCTCCTTGCCCGTGAAGGGGGACTTGGGGATTTCCAGGGCTTTGAGTTTCGGCAGCAGGCGATCAACCTTGTCCTTACCGAAACCCGTGCCGATGCGGCCGACATGGACCAGTTTTCCGTCCCGGTAGACCCCGGCGATCAGGGAGCGGAAGGCCGATCCGGTGGTGGTCCAGCCGCCGATGACCACCTCATGGCCGGCCCGGCATTTGGACTTGGTCCAGGTGGTCGAGCGGCCCGACTGGTAGGGGCTTTTCAGGTCCTTGGAGATGATCCCCTCGAGGTTCATCTTGCAGGCGGAGCTGAGCACCGCGTCGCCGGCCTGGGTGAAATGCTCGACGTAGCGCAGGCGTGGCGTGCCTTCGCCGACCAGGGCCTGAAGCCGCGCCTTGCGGGTCGCCAGGGGAAGGCCGCGCAGGTCTTCGCCATCGGCGGCCAGCAGGTCGAAAACGAAGTAGATCAGGTCGTCGGTCCTGCCCTCCGACAGGGCCGCCTGCAGCCCCGCGAAGTCCGGCGAGCCGTCGGCGTCGAGGGCGCAGACCTCGCCGTCGATGATGCAGTCGGAGAGCGCGGCGCCGTCCCTGGCGATGGCGGCAAACTTGTGGGTCCAGTCGAGGCCCTTGCGGGTGCGCAAGGCCGCCTTGCCGCCCTCGACGCGCAGCTGCATGCGATAGCCGTCGAACTTGATCTCGTGACCCCAGGTCGCCCCGACTGGCGGGCGGTCGAGCAGCTTGCACAGCTGGGGCTCGATGAAGTCGGGGAGCGGGCCATTGATCGGCCGGCCCTTCGTCGGGGGCTTGTAGGGTTCGGGCTTCTCCGCCTTGGCCGTCTTGGCGGGCGCGGGGCGGTCGGCGGCTTTGGCTCTGGGGGCGCCAGACCTGGCCGCGGCGGTCTCGGCGCTGGCTTCCGGATCGCGGTTGCTGGTCCAGACGGCGTCGCCCTTGGCGGCCTTTTTGGTCATGAAGGGTGTCGGCCCCTTGCCCTTGCCGGCGGCGATGTCTTCCATGCTGCGACCGGAGGCGACGGAAACCTCATTGCCCGTGAGCAGGGCGTCGGCGTCGCCTTCATGGGCGTAGTCGTCGCGGTGCTTGATCAACAGCCAGTTGGTCCGCTTGCCGCCGAACTTGTCGCCGCGCAGCCGAACCAGGACGTAGCCGCCCTTAACCCGCTCACCGGCGAAGACGACCTTGATCTCGCCCTTCTTCAGGCCGGCAGCGATGTCGAAACCCGGTTCCGGCGCGAAGTAACCGCGGTCCCACAGCATCACCGTGCCGCCGCCGTACTGGCCCTTGGGGATGGTCCCCTCGAAGTCGCCGTAGTCCAGCGGATGGTCCTCGACCTCGACGGCCAGCCGCTTGTCGGCCGGGTCCAGCGACGGCCCGCGCGTCACCGCCCAGGAGAGGAAGACCCCTTCATGCTCCAGCCTCAGGTCGTAGTGGAGGCGGGTGGCGGCGTGTTTCTGGATGACGAAGCGCAGCTGGTTCGACGGCGTGACCGGCGCCTTGCCGGACGGCTCGGCCGTCTGCTCGAAGTCCCGCTTGGACTGGTAGGTTTTCAGATCCCGCTTGGCCATGAGCCGACAACGCGCGGAGGGGCCGCGCGCTCCCCAACCTCAAGCGGTCCGGCCTACAGCCCCTTGCCGACGTTCAGCCGGTAGACCATGGCCGCCTTGTCAGCCGGCAGTTTCAAGGTCTCGTCCAGCAGGGCGATGTTGTAGCGGCAGAGCAGGCTCTGGCGCGTGGAGTCGCTGACAGTGACATTGCGGCCGGCCAGGGAGACGATGATCTCGCGCTCGGCGGGCTGGAACTGGGCCTGGGCGCGGTCGGCGACCTGGTCGCGCAGCTGGACCTGGTAGTACTGCTCCAGACGGCTTTTCAGGGTGTATTCGTCCTTCTTGGCGCCGGCCGCGTCCTTCACGGGGGCGGTGGCGGTCTGTTTGAGGATGGCCGAGGTCGCGGCGCGCTCGCGAGCGACGATGGCCGGATCGACGACGGTGTCGGGATCGAAGCTCAGACGGGCGCCGCGGGTGAAATCGTAGCACCAGGTCACCGACTTGGCGCCCAGCGCCTTGGCCTTGTCGCGGCGGAACTGCATTAGCTGGATCAGGTTGGCGTCGCTGGCCTTGCGGGCCTCGCGCTGCAGCAGGGCGTTGGCGTTGGAGCGGACGATCTGGCGCACCCCGGTCGGACCCAGGCGGTCGCCCTTCACCAGTTCCAGGTCGTTCTGCATCTTGGCGTAGTCTTCGGGGTAGTACTGGCGCATCACCTGCACCTCGGGGACGGTCTCGATGGCCTTGCGCTCGGCGTCGAAGGCCTGGCGGGGCAGGACGTCCTGACGAGCAATGAACCAGCCGACGCCGGCGGCGGCGGCGGCGAAGACCAGGGCGGCGACCAGGGTCAGGACGGCCGGCAACCGCGTGACCCGAGCCAGGATCACGCCGGCGCCGGCGCCGACAAGCCCTGCGATCGCGGCGACCAGGATAAGTGTGGTTGTTCCGTCCATGGCCTAAACCCCCGAATGATTTTGAGGGCGACCATCGCGGGAATCGGCAGGCGAGGGAAGCCCTTCTCCCGACGAGCGGGAGAAGGGTCTGGGTTAGTGTCCCCTCACTAGCTCCCGCATGGCCTTGTCGAGGCCGTCGAGGGTGAGCGGATACATGCGGTCGCCAACCAGCTGTTTCATCACCCCGATCGACTGGGTGTAGTCCCAGTGGCGTTCGGCGGTCGGGTTGAGCCAGACGGCGGAGTGATAGATCTGGGTGACCCGGTCCATCCAGATGGCGCCGGGTTCCTCGTTCCAGTGTTCGACGCTGCCGCCCGGATAGGTGATCTCGTAGGGGCTCATGGTGGCGTCGCCGACGAAGATCACCTTGTAGTCGGCCGGGAACTTGTGGAGCACGTCCCAGGTGTTGATCTTTTCGGTCTGGCGGCGGCGGTTGTCCTTCCACACGGTCTCGTACAGGCAGTTGTGGAAATAGTAGAATTCCAGGTTCTTGAACTCGGTCCGGGCGGCACTGAACAGCTCCTCGCAGAGCTTGATGTGGCTGTCCATCGAGCCGCCGATGTCGAAGAAGATCAGCACCTTGATCTTGTTGCGGCGCTCGGGCCGCATGACGATGTCGAGATAGCCCTTCTGGCTGGTGCCCTTGATGGTGCCGTTCAGGTCCAGCTCGTCCGGCGCGCCCTCGCGGGCGAACTTGCGCAGCCGGCGCAGGGCCACCTTGATGTTGCGGGTGCCCAGTTCGACGGAGTCGTCGAGGTTCTTGTACTCGCGCTTGTCCCAGACCTTCACGGCCCGGCCGTGGCGGCCCTTGTCCTGGCCGATGCGGACGCCTTCGGGATTGTAGCCGTTGGCGCCGAAGGGGCTGGTGCCGCCGGTGCCAATCATCTTGTTGCCGCCCTCGTGGCGCTTCTTCTGTTCCTCGAGCCGCTCCTGCAGGGTCTTCATCAGCTGTTCGAAGCCGCCCATGGCCTCGATCTGCGCCTTTTCCTCATCGGTCAGGAATTTCTCGGTCAGGGCTTTCAGCCACTCGGCCGGGATGTCGGCGGTCAGGCCGTCGCTCACGGTGTCCAGGCCCTTGAAGATGTGGCCGAAGACCTGGTCGAACTTGTCGAGGTTCTTCTCGTCCTTGACCAGGGTGGCGCGCGACAGGAAATAGAAATCCTCGACGCTGCGGTCGATGACCCCTTTGTCGAGGCCCTCCATCAGCACGAGATACTCCTTCAGCGTCACCGGCACCTTGGCCTGACGAAGCTCCTGGAAGAAGCGCATGAACATGGGGCGGCGTCCGAACGGATGTTTGAAGCCTGAGGATGGAGGCTATCGGCGGGTTGTGCAACGCTTCCGCTGGGAAAGGCGGCCGGAAATCGGCCCATTGCCTCGGCGCCGCGTTGCCAGCCTCCGCGCCAGGGCGTAGGCGGAGCCCAGGTTTCGGAGGCCCCATGAGCGAAGCGAAGATCATCGACGGAAAGGCGTTCGCCGCCGCTTTGCGGGAAAAGATCGCCGCCGAGGTGGCGGTGCTGAAGGCCGAGCATGGCGTG
The DNA here is from genome assembly GCA_044239675.1 of Caulobacter sp. Lineage (GTDB taxonomy): Bacteria > Pseudomonadota > Alphaproteobacteria > Caulobacterales > Caulobacteraceae > Caulobacter. Next base: position 53,702 of record JBIIAX010000005.1, on the reverse strand, counting down.
ACGCCGGGCCTGGCCGTGGTGCTGGTTGGGGACGACCCGGCCAGCCAGGTCTATGTGCGCAACAAGGGCGAACAGACCGCCGCAGCCGGGATGTATTCGGAAACCCACCGCCTGGCACAGGACGTGCCTGAGGAGGAATTGTTCGCCCTGATCGACCGGCTGAACGCCGACCCGGCGATCCACGGCCTGCTGGTGCAGTTTCCTGTGCCGGCGCATCTGAGCCAGGACCGGATCGTCGCGCGGATCAATCCTGACAAGGATGTCGACGGCCTGACGGTGACCAACGCCGGTCGGCTGGCGAGCGGCCTGCCGGCCCTGACCAGCTGCACCCCGGTCGGCTGCATGATGCTGCTGAAGGACGCGCTGGGCGACCTGCGGGGGAAAACCGCCGTGGTCATCGGCCGCTCCAACCTGATGGGCAAGCCGATGGCCCAGCTGCTGCTGGCCGCCGACTGCACCGTGACCATCGCCCACAGCCGGAGCGTCGACCTGCCCGGCATCTGCCGCCAGGCCGACATCCTGGTCGCCGCCGTGGGCCGCCAGGAGATGGTCAGGGGCGACTGGATCAAGCCGGGCGCGGCGGTGATCGATGTCGGCATCACCCGCCTGCCGTCGCGCGATCCGGTGGCCGCCGCCGCCGGCAAGACCCGGCTAGTCGGCGATGTGGCGTTCGAGGAGGCGAAGGCCGTGGCCGGCTGGATCACCCCGGTGCCGGGCGGGGTCGGGCCGATGACCATCGCCTGTCTGCTGCAAAACGCCCTGACAGCCGCCAGACGGTTGCACGGCGTCGAGACTTAGGGTCACCTTCCTCGCAAGGCCGCCCGGCGACAGAGGCGGCCAGACTTGAGGGGGGAGGATGACATGGCCAGGGTTCCGGCATGGCTGTGGGGGTTCGCCATGGGCTTGATGGTGACGGGATGCGGCGCGCCGAAGGTCTCGCCGGCCGAGGCGGCGGCCAAGGCGGCGGCGATGACGCCCGCCGATGCGAGGCTGGCCGGCCTGTATGACACCGCCTGCAAGGCCTGCCACACCGTCGCCACCGCCGGGGCGCCGCTGACCGGCGACCGCGCGGCCTGGGCGCCGCGGGTGAAGCAGGGAATGCCGGTGCTGCTGACCCATGTGGTCCAGGGCTTCAAGGCCATGCCGGCCGGCGGCCAGTGCGCCGCCTGCACCGCCGACGACTTCAAGGCCCTGGTCGCCTTCATGGCCGACCAGCAGGTGCCCTCATGAGCCCGCGCAAGGTTTCCCGCCGCAAGGCCCTGATCGGCGGGGGCGTCGCCGTCGCCGGCGGGGTCGTGGCCGCCGGATCGGCCGGGCTGATCGCCAACCGCGACAAGCCGGAACCCGCCTCGCCGCCGGCGGTGGACGGCCAGGGGCGGATGCTGTGGCGCAACTGGTCGGGCATTCAGACCGCCTATCCGGTGGCGCGGCTGGCCCCGGACAGCGAGGCGGCCCTGGCCGCCGGCCTGGCCGCCGCCGTGGCCCCGATCCGCGCCGTCGGGGCGGGGCACAGCTTTACCGCCCTGGCCGCCACCAACGGCACGCTTGTCTCGCTCGATGCGCTGAGCGGCCTGATCCGCTGGGAGGGGGATGAGGCGGTGGTCCGCGCCGGCTCGCGGCTGAGCGCGCTCGGGCCGCTGCTCGCCGCCAGAGGCCGGGCCATGGCCAATCTGCCGGACATCAACAAACAGTCCTTCGCCGGGGCCATCGCCACCGCCACCCACGGCACGGGCCAGACCCTGAAGGCCCTGCACGGTCAGGTCACGGCGCTGAGCCTGATCACCCCGGACGGCCGGCGGATCGACTGCGACGCCAAAACCCGCCCGGAGGTGTTCAACGCCGCACGGGTGTCGCTGGGGAGCCTCGGGATCATCACCGAGGCGCGGATCGCCACCGTCCCCAATGAACGGCTGCACCGCCACGTCTGGGTGGAGCCCTTCGAGGAGGCGCTGGCCAAAGCGGAGGAGCGCTGGAAGACCCATCGCAACTTCGAATTCTACGCCGTGCCCTTCACCGGCCTCGCCGCCAACATCAGCCACGACATCACCACCGACCCGGCCACCCCGCCGGTCGCCGGCCAGGACGACGCCTTCCTCGATGCGCTGAAGATGCTGCGCAACACCTTCGGCTGGTCCAACGGCCTGCGCAAAGCCGCCGCCAAGGCCCTGCTTGGCGGGGCGGAGGAGGAGAACGTCGTCGGCGAAAGCTGGAAGCTGCTGTCCACCGACCGGCCGGTCCGCTTCAACGAGATGGAATACCACCTGCCGCCGGAGACCCAGCTGGCGGCCCTGCAGGAGGTGATGGCGATGATCGAGACGGAGCGCCGCGACGTCTTCTTCCCCATCGAGGTGCGCCGCACGGCCGGCGACGACGCCTGGCTGTCGCCGTTCCAGGGGGGAGTGCGCGGCTCGATCGCCGTCCACGCCTGGTACAAGGATGACTACGCCTTCTTCTTCGAACTGATCGAACCCATCCTCCAACGCCACGGCGGCCGCCCCCACTGGGGCAAACTGCATAGCCTGCGCGGACAGCGGCTGCAGGGGCTCTACCCAAACTGGAAGGACTTCCTGGCGGTGCGGGCGGCGCTTGATCCGAAGGGCCGGATGCTCAGCCCGTATCTGACGGGGCTGTTTGATCTGGCGTGAGCCGGGAGGGCCCTCGCATCCCCGGTTGTATGCCGCTAAGGGTTCGGGCAGGCGGCCGGTTGGCGGACGCCCGCTTTTACTTGTCGAAGTCCCATGGAAGCCGCCCAAGCCCTGACACCCGCGAGCCTGTCGCCGTTCCTGCTGAACGTCGCACCGGTGCTGCCTGTGTTTATCTGGGGACCGCCGGGCATCGGCAAGTCGGCCTTGGTGCGGGAATTCGCCGACTCGGTGGGCCTACCGTGCGTTTCCCTGCTGGGTTCCCAGCTGGCGCCCGAAGACATCATCGGGGTGCCGCAGATCGTCGGTGGCAAGTCGCGCTTCTGCCCCCCGACGATGATTGCGCGGGACGAGCCCTACTGCCTGTTCCTCGATGAACTGAACGCCTGTTCGCAGGAAGTTCAGAAGGCCTTCTACTCCCTGGTGCTCGACCGCCGGGTGGGTGAGTTTGAACTGCCGGCCGGCACCATTGTCATCGGCGCCGGCAACCGGGCCGAGGATGCGGCCATCACCCGGCCCCTGTCGTCGGCTCTGGTCAACCGGCTGGTCCATGTGCAGCTACGCGCCTCGGCCAGGGACTGGTTGGCCTGGGCGAGCCGGAGCGGCGTGGACGAACTGGTCGTATCCTACGTGAGCCAGCGGTCCGATCACCTGTGGTCCAAGCCGCCGAAACACGAGGAGCCGTTCTCGACGCCGCGCGCCTGGGACATGTTGTCCAATGCTCTGAAGGCGTACGGCTCTGCGATCACGCTGGAAGAGATCAATGTTCTCGCGTCAGGCTTGCTGACGCCGGCGCACGCACGTCAGTTCGTCGCCTTCGCCAAGCTTCGCGACCGGGAGCATGACTTGGCCGCCATCCTCAAGGGCGATCGCGGCTGGCCGGAGAAGCCCGATGAGCGGGACATCCTTTATTTCCTGGTCCAGCAACTGAGGGACCAGCTGATCAAGGAGTTGCCTGAGGACGAAACCAAGATGGGCCGCGAGGTCCGCCAGTTGGCCAATCGCGCCAAGGAACTGATTGTCAGTCTGTCGCGCATTTCCACGGAACTGGCACAGCTTGTTGTCACCGAGGCCGAGAGCGGCGCCACTCTGCCGGCTTGGTACACCATCGACCTGGCTCGGGCCCTGCCGCGCCTGGCCGCGCAGCGCGTCTGATCGAGATGGCCAAGGGCCGTCGCGATCTGCCGAAGGAGAATCTGAAGGCGATTTCGGCCGGTCAGACCATCCTGGCGGCGCATCCGCTCTTCCGGCACCTGATCGGCGATTACTGGCAGCCCGTGCTCACCGGAGAGCCCTTCACGCCTAAGGGCTATGCGCGCCTGCATACGATCCCATCCCGGCGGGCCACCGACGGACCGGCCACTTCGATCGAGGTCAATCCATGGATGCGGGCAGCTCCGGAAGAATGGGCCAATGTCATTGGCCAGGCTCTGCTCCACTTGAGCCTCAGCCATGCGGACCCTGAGCAACGAGAAGAGGTATGGCGCGCGGCCTGTGAGATCGTCGCTGAGGAGTTCCTCGAAGCGCTGCGCATCGGCCGTCGGCCAGAGTCGCTGATCCGCCCCAAGCTGCCCAGCCTCGGCCGGGATGTTGAGTCGGTGATGGCGGCCTTGCGGGACGGCGGCGCCGGGCGCCTCACGCTGTACAGTGGGCAGGGCTTGGCCGGCGGGGCGCCGATCTTCACCTACGGGCAAGGCGTGGGGCCAATCCCGGATCGGATGCGGTGGGCCCGTCAGGAGGCGCTGGCCGGCGCCATCCGGGCCAGCGTGGTCAGCGCCATCGCAGCGGCAGGTGAGGCCGGCCGTGGACCGGCGACCGCCAAGCGCGATCCCAACTCCAAGGCCGAAAGGGCGCGGTCGTGGTTCATCGCCAGCTATCCGCTGCTTGGCGCTCTGGCGTCAGTGTTCGACATCGTTGAGGACGCCGATGTTTGCCAGCGCATGGATATCGCCCTGGCGGCCGTCGATAGCGAGATGCGGTGCGTCTACATCAATCCCCGGTTCCCCTGGACCTATGCGGGCATGCAGTTCGTCATGGCCCACGAACTGCTGCACGTCGGCCTCCGCCATGAGGCCCGGCGACAGGGACGCGATCCCTACCTGTGGAACGTGGCCTGCGACTACGTGATCAACGGCTGGCTGGTTGAAATGGGCATTGGGGAAATCCCGTTGGACGGCCTGTTGCTCGATCCCGAGTTGGGGTTCGAGAAGGAATCCGCGGAGGCCATATACGACCGCATCGTCGGCGATCTGCGATTGATCCGGCGACTCAACAAGGCCCGGACCATGCGCGGCCTGGGCAAGGTGGACGTCCTAGGGGACCGGCCGCCGGCCTGGTGGAGCGGTCCCGGGACCGATCTGGACGACTTCTACCGCCGGGCCCTGAACCAGGGCCTGGATCTGCACATGGCCTCGGGCGAACGGGGCCTGCTTCCCGGCGATCTGGTTGAGGAGATCCGGGCGATCCAGCAGAAGCCGATCCCTTGGGATGTCCGCCTGGGGCATTGGATGGACGCCTACTTCCCGCCTCTGGAGGCCCGTCGCAGTTTTGCACGCGCCAGCCGGCGTCAGGCCTCCACCCCGGACATTCCCCGCGCGGTCTGGCAGAGGCCGGAAGAGCGGATGAGCACCCGGACCTTTGGAGTCGTTCTGGACACGTCGGGCTCGATGTCGCCCCGCGTTCTGGCCCGCGCCCTGGGCGCCATCGCCAGCTACGCTCTCAGCCGCGAGGTGCCGCTCGTCCGCGTGTTGCAGTGTGACGCTGGCGTGCATGACATGGGTTACGTGGAGCCGGAACAGCTGCTGGGCCGGGTGGAGGTGCGCGGCCGGGGCGGGACCGTGCTGCAGCCGGCAATCGGCAAACTGGAGGCCGACGAGCGGTTTCCCAAGGATGCGCCGATCCTGGTCATAACGGACGGGGGCTGCGATACCCTGTCGATCCGTCGTGACCACGCCTTCCTGATGCCGGAAGGCGCCCGTCTGCCGTTTCGCAGCCACGCTCCCCGGTTCGAATTCGAGCGAAACGAATAGTGTCCGACTTCGGGGCTACGGCCCGGCGCCGACGGTGCCGACCCAGGTGGTCAGGTCGGTCAGGGCCTTGGTCAGGGCCTGGTTGTAGGCGGGGACGATGGCGCTGACGCGGTTGTCGGCGGCAGGGACCTCGGCCAGGAAGACTTCGTCCACCGTCTGGCCGTCCCGGGCGTTGCGGGCCAGGGTGGCCTTGATCTGAATGGTGATCGTCGGGGCGCTTTCGGGATCGCCCTTGTAGACGGCTTCGAACCGCTGAACCTCCAGCCGCATGATCCACTTGGACTTGCCGATCTGGCCTCGGGCGGCGAGGCGGGCCGGGCCGGACTGGAAGGCGCGGAACAGCTCCTCCTCGAACATCTTCTCGGCCGGGGAGACCCAGCGGGCGCCGTCGATATAGGCCGCCTCGCCGTTGGTGATGGTCAGCATGCCGTCGCTGGCCGCCGCCTGGTTGAAGGCGACCTGGCCCCTGGTGACCTCGAAGGCCTTGTCGGCCACCTCGACCCCCGCCGGGATTTCGAAACGGTAGAGTTTCGACTCCTTGGCCTCCGGGAAGAGGGTGATGCAGCCGCTCAGGGCGACGGCGGCGACGCCCAGGGCGAAGAGCCGCAGGACCGAACCCACGGACGGGCGGATCATGACGGGAAGGGTCGGGGCGGGGAGGTTCGGGGCCAGTCTCACGGCTTCACCTTCTTCTTCTGGGCCGGCGGCTTGCCGACCAGGCCTTGCGGGTTCTTCTCGACCTCGGTCACCAGCCGGTCCAGGGACTCGGCGGCGTCCTGCAGGGTGACGATGGCGGTGGTCAGCTGCGGCAGGCCGGTGGAGGCGAAGTCGTTGACCGGCCCGTCCAGCTTGCCGAGCACGGCGCTGACGTCGGCGCCGGCCTTGTCGACCTTCAGGGCCGCCTCGTTGATCTGGGCGATCGCCTTGGTGGCGTCGCCGTTGATGAACTTCCGGCCGTCCTTGGCCAGGGCGCTATATTCCTTGGCGGCGTCCTGGAAGGTCAGCAGGGTCCGGCGGGCGTCGGCGACGATCTCCTTCTGCTCGCGCACCTCGGCGGTGATCGCCTGCAGATCGTCGAGGGCGGCGCTGAACTTGGCGATGTTCTGATCGTCCAGCACCCGATTGATGCGGTCCAGGGACTCGATGGTCCGGCTCAGCACCGTGCCGCCGCCGGCCAGCAGGTCGGACAGGGCGGATCGCTGGGTCTTGATCACCGGGACTTCGCCGACCGCCACGGTGGCCTTCAACAGTGGCTTGGCCGGGGTGCCGGCGGTGATCTGGATGTAGTTGACGCCAGTGATGCCCTGCGGCTCCAGGGTGGCGAAGCTGTCTTCGCGGATCGGCACGTCGCTGGTCACCTTGATCCGGGCGATGACGCGGTTGGGGTCGCGCTTGTCCAGGGCGATCTTGGCCACGTCGCCGACCTTGATGCCATTGAAATGGACCTCGCCGCCCTCCGACAGGCCGCGAACCGGCCCGACGAACAGCACGTCGTATTCGTCGAAACTGCGGTTGAAGCTGAGCCGCGCCAGCCAGAAGACGAAGACGATGGCGGCGACGAAGAGCAGCAGGGTCGCCGCTCCGACCAGCGCGTAGTTGGCGTTTCTTTCCATCAGATCCTCTGTCCGCCGCCGTGTATCGCCGACCGCGCGGCGCGTCCCCTGGGACCCAGGAAGTATTCCTGAATCCAGGGATGTTCCGAATGTTCCAGTTCCCGCACCGGCGCCACGGCCACCAGCTTCTTGTCCGCCAGAACGGCGACGCGGTCGGTAATGGCGTAGAGGGTGTCCAGATCGTGGGTGATCATGAACACCGTCAGTCCCAGACTGCTGGACAGGTCCTTGATCAGCTCGTCAAAGGCGGCCGCCCCGATGGGATCCAGCCCCGCCGTCGGCTCGTCGAGAAACAGCAGTTCAGGATCGAAGGCCAGGGCCCGGGCCAGGCCCGCCCGCTTGCGCATGCCGCCCGACAGCTCTGCGGGTTTGAGCGCCCCGGCGCGGGCGGGAAGGCCGGAAAGAGCGATCTTCAGCTCGGCCAGTTCGTCGATCTCGGCCCGGCTGAGCCTGGAATGCTCGTGCAGCGGCGCGGCGACGTTTTCCTTGACCGTCAGGGAGCTGAACAGCGCCCCCTGCTGGAAGAGCACGCCCCAGCGCCGCTCGATGGCCGACCATTTGCGGCGGCTGGCGTGCTGAATGTCCTGGCCAAAGATCTTCACCGAGCCGCCGTTGGGCTCCTTCAGGCCGATGATGGTGTTGAGCAGCACCGACTTGCCGGTGCCGGATCCGCCGACCACGCCAAGCACCTCGCCGCGCCGGACTGTCAGGCTGAGGCCGTCATGGATGACGGTGTCGCCGAAGGCGGAAACCAGGTCGCGCACCTCGATCGGCGGCGCCTCGCCGTCCAGTCCATCCTCTTCCAGGGTCGAACCCGGGATCCGATCATCCTCGCTCATAGGTTCAGCTCCATGAACAGGAGCGCGAACAGGGCGTCGATCAGGATGATGGCGAAGATGGCCTGGACCACGGCCGAGGTGACGCGGCGGCCGAGGGATTCGACGTCGCCCTCGACCTCCATCCCCTGACGGCAGCCGATGCCGGCGATGACGATCGCCATGACGGGGGCCTTGCAGACGCCGACCCAGAAATGGGTGGCGCCGACGTTGTCGAGAATCCGCTGCCAGAAGAAGGTCGGCGACAGGTCCAGGATGCTCCAGCTGACCGCGCTGCCGCCGATCAGCCCGGCCAGGTCGGCGACGAAGGTCAGCAGGGGCATGGTCACCAGCAGGGCCAGGAAGCGCGGCAGGACCAGGGCGTCGAAGGGATCGACCCCCATCACCCGCATGGCGTCAATCTCCTGGTTCATCTTCATCGAGCCGATTTCGGCGGCGAAGGAGGAGGCGGACCGGCCGGCCAGCAAGACGGCGGTGATGACGATGCCAAATTCCCGCAGCATGGAGATGCCGATCAGTTCGACGACCAGCACCTCGGCGGCGAAACTGCGCAGGGTGTTGATGCCCAGCAGGGCGACGACCGCGCCGAGGAAGAAGGTGGTCGTGGCGACGATGGGGATGGCGTCCAGCCCCGCCCGTTCGCACAGGGCGACGAAGGGTGCGGCGCGGAACTTGTGGGGCTGGACGATCGCCCGGCCGACCGAGGTCATCAGATGTCCCAGGAAGACCAGGGTCTCGTACAGATCGACGCCCAGGTTGACGACGCCCCGGCCGATCCGGACCAGCAGCTCATAGAAGCCCCGCTTGGGGGCCACGGGGCTGGGCTCGGCCTGGACCGCTTCCGCGACCAGTTCCATCAGTCGTCGGGTTTCGGAACGGGCCAGCAGGGTGCCGGTCCCTTCGGAGCCGTCAGCCGCGCGTATGATAGCAAAGGCGCCTGCGGTGTCGCAGCGACCGACCCCGCGCATATCCAGATTGAAGACATGGGCGCCTTGAAGGTTCTGCCCCAGGCGCTGGCCGGCGTCGTCCAGCGTTTCCGCCGTCCAGTCGCCGGTAAGCACGGCCGTGGCTCCATGCTCACCCTGCTCGAGGATGAATTCAGCGGGTTTCGACATGGACGGCGTGGGCCCCTCTTCGCGCCGGAAACTGCCACGGCAAACGCGCCGCGCAAAGGGATTCACGCGCAGAGGGTCTGCAGGCGAACTCCACCTGCCGTACGTTCGGGCGGGACCGAGGTTCCCCCTTTCGAAATCGAAGGACCAGGAAGTCACACACTGTGGCCCTCGGGCCTCGCCCCTGGCGCGCGCGTCAGCCGAATCGGGCGTCCATCAGGGCCGGCAGACTGGCCGGAAGACCGAGCAGCGGCCCGGAGGAGAGCAGCAGGACGACCTCGTCTCCAGCCAGGTCGGCCAGGGCCGTCTCGACCTCGCTCGGGGTGTCGGCGCCAGTGGCGGGAATGCCCGCGGCGGTGATCCGGTCCAGGATGTCCTGATGACTGAGCTGCTCATGGCTGCCGGTGCCATGCACCGGGGGCGGGATGCAGATCACCCGGGCGACGCCGTCGAACACCGTGTCGTACCAGGCCAGGCCCTCGCGATTGCGCCAGCTGAAGGTGTGGGGCTCGAACACCACCGTCAGGGGCCGGCCGGGATAGTGGAGGGCGATGGCCTCGATGGCCGAGCGGGCCTTTTCATAGGAGGACCCGAAGCCCTCGATCACCGGCACGCGGGAGGACGCGGTCAGTCGGTCCAGCCGGCGGCGGATGCCCAGGAAGGAGCCAACGGCGGCCTGCAGTTCTTCCGGCGTCACCAGGGCCCGGGTCAGCAGGAAGGCGGCGACCCCGACGACATTCTCGATATTGTGCTCGCCCAGCAGGCTGGTCTTTAGGCGCAGGGCCTCCCCGGCCGGCGACATCAGGGTGAATTCCGAGGTCTCGCCATAGACGACGTCCCGGCTGTGCCAGCCCTGGTTGGGGCTGTGGCCGTACCAGACAATGTCGTGCGGATAGTCGGCCGCGATGGCCCGCAGGGAGGGCGAGTCGCGCAGGACCACGCAGGCCCCGGGCGACACCCGGCCCAGCAGGGCGCGGAAGGGCGCCTCATATTCCGGATAGGTGGGGAAGACGTTGAGGTGATCGTGGACCAGGGAAGTGACCAGCAGATGATCCACGTCATAAAGCATGAACTTGGAGCGGCGGTCGGTCTGGCTGACGATGTATTCGTCGCCTTCCAGCACCACGGGCCCTGTGCCCCAGGCGCCGGTCGGGGCGCCGCCAGCGGGGATGGCGCCGATCATATAGCCGGGGTCCTTGCCGGCTTCCCGCAGGATGTGAGCCATCAGGGCGGTGCAGGTCGACTTGCCGAAACTGCCGGCGATGACGGTGACATCGCGGTCGGCGGTCTGGCGGGCGATCAGCTGCGGAAAGCCGGTCATCTCCAGGCCCCGGCGGGTGGCCTCGACGAATTCGGGATTGCTGTCGCCATGCAGCTTGGCGCTGCCGCCCAGCACCACCAGATCGACGTCCGGCCCGATGTTGTCGGCCGACAGGCTGCGGCGGAAGGGGATGCCGAGGGTTTCCAGATAGGTGCTGATCGGCGGGAAGGCCTCCTCGTCCGATCCGCCGACGATGTGGCCGGCGTCCCGCATCATCAGGGCCGTGGCGCTCATTCCCGCGCCGGCGATGCCGATGAAATGGATGTGGCGGGGGGCGGTTTCCGACGTCATGGCCGGGGTGTCCCGCCGCCGGCCCGCGATGTCAAACCCAAGATCGCGGCTCAGGCCTCCGGCGTCTCGTCAATCGACCGCAACAGGGCGGCCCGGTCGCCGGCGAACAGGCGATCGGCCAGGGCCTGAACCTGATCCCGCACATAGGACGGTCGGTCGATCTGCGGGTGGTAGAGTTGCCGGCCGTCCTGGCGCAGGGATTTCACCACACCCTTCTGCATCAGGCGATGCAGAAGGGTCTTGATGGTGGCGTCGCCCCAGGGTTGCGCGACCTTCACCTCCTCGATGAGGGCGGCGAACGACATCGGCCCCTGCCGCCAGAGCGCGGCCAGAACCTCGCTCTCGGCCTCGGTGATGCGCGGGGCGGTCAACGGCCGAGCACGGTCCGGTCGATCCGCGCCTCGACGGCCCAGTGGCAGATCACAGCCACCACGCCCGACAGCAGGCCGAGCAGGATCAGCAGGGCGATCTCCGCAAGGCCGGGGGCCAGCACCTCGAAGGGTTGCGGGCCCCGCGCCAGGCCCATGAACATCATCAGGCCATTGTAGGCCCCGCCCAGCAGGCCGAGCAGGGGTCCGCCCAGTCGCAGGGCCGAAAGGAAGGTGGAGCCGCCGCTAAGGGCCTGGCCCGACATCAGCTTGCGCACACAGACGGCGAGCGCGCCAAAGATGGCGGCGACCAGCACGATCATCACCAGCTTCATGGCCGGGGTGGCGTCCAGGAAGACCAGGGTCGGATTGAGCGTGGCGGCCTGGGCCTGAAGCGGCGCGGCGGCGGTGAGCAGGATCACCGCAGCGACCGGGAGGGTGGGGGACTTCATCGTGCAGCTCCTGTCTACGTTTGTAATCATAAGAGATTACGAACGTAGACAGTTGTCAACCGTAATTTCAAATCGACGGTTGACCGGCCGCGCGGCCCGACTTCACATCGGCCCATGTCATCCAGGATCGATCCCCGCCTCCTGACACAGTCCGGCGCCCAGGCTCTGGGCCGGGGCGACTTCGCGGCCGCCCGGGCGATCTTTGAGGGCCTGACGGTGTCAGGGGTTGTCGAGGCGCCTGTCTGGCTGGGCCTGGCCATCGCCTGCCGGGAACTGGGCGATCACGCGGCCAAGCTGGTGGCGGTGGATCGGCTGCTGGCCATCGATCCGCGCCATCTGCGGGGCCTGATGATCAAGGCCGACGAGTTCGCACGGATGGGCGACAGCCGGGCGGCCGGGGCCTTCTATCGCGCGGCGATCCAGTCGGCGCCGGAGCCCGCCCGCTTGCCGGCGGAACTGCAGGCGGAGGTGGCGCGGGCGAAGGCCGCGGTCGGCCGCTACGCCGCCGACTACGGGGCCAGTCTGCTGGCCGCGATGACCGATCAGGGCTTCACCGCCGACAGTCCGGAAGCGGCGCGGTTCGTCCAGTCGCTGGACCTGATGCTGGGCAAGAAGCAGATCTTCCTGCAGGAGCCGCGACACTACTATTTCCCCGGTCTGCCGCAGATCCAGTTCTACGGGCGGGAAGGATTTCCCTGGCTTGACCGGCTGGAGGCGGCGACGGGCGCCATCCGGGCCGAGCTTCAGGCGTTGCTGGCCGATGGACCCGCCTTCAGCCCCTATGTCGAGGCCCGGGCCGACCGTCCGGACGGGGACGGCCAGGGCATGCGCGGCAATCCCGACTGGAGCGCCCTCTATCTGTGGAAGAACGGCGTCGAGGTCCCCGAGGTCGCCGGCCGTTGCCCCGCGACCCTGGCGGCGCTGGAAGGCCTGCCCTTCTGCCGGATCGAGGGGCGCACGCCGTCGATCCTCTTCTCCCGCCTGGCCCCGGGCGCGCGGATTCCGCCGCACAACGGCTTCATCAACACCCGGCTGATCGGCCACCTGCCGCTGATCGTCCCCGGCCGCTGCGGTTTTCGCGTCGGCAATGAGACCCGCGAGTGGCGGGAGGGCGAGGCCTGGCTGTTCGACGACACCATCCAGCACGAGGCCTGGAACGACAGCGACCGGGACCGCATCATCCTGATCTTCGACATCTGGCGGCCGGAACTGACCCAGGCCGAGCAGGCCATGGTCGCCGGGCTGTTCGCGACGGTGGACGCCTACCAGGGCGGTGTCGAAGCCTGGGGCGTATGAGGTCAATATGACCACCGGCCTGATCGACGACATCCAGCGCCGGACATTCCGTGGCCTGCTGGCCAACACCCATCCGGTCAGCGGCCTGACCGCCGACCGCTGGCCGGCTCCGTCGGCCAGCAGTATCGCCGCCACCGGCTTCGCCCTGACCGCCTGGCCGATCGGCGTTGAGCATGGCTGGATCTCGCGGGCCGAGGCGGCGGCCGTGACCCGGCGGACCCTGGCCACCCTGTGGGCAGCGCCCCACGGGCCGCAGCCGCGAGCAGTCGCCGGCCATCGCGGCTTCTTCTACCACTTCCTAAACATGGCCACCGGCCTGCGGGCCGGGGACTGCGAGTTGTCGCCCATCGATACGGCCCTGCTGATGGCCGGGGTGCTGCTGGCGGGCCGGTATTTCGATGGCCCGGACGCGGTCGAGGGCGAGATCCGCCGCCTTTCGGGCGAGGTGTTCGACGCCGTCGACTGGCCCTGGGCCCAGCATCGGTCCGGCCGCTTCCACCTGGGCTGGAGCCCGGAGGCCGGGTTTTTCGACCATCACTGGCGCGGCTACAACGAGGCGATGCTGCTCTATCTGCTGGCCCTGGGCAGCCAGACACATCCGGCGTCCGCCAAGGCATGGCGGGCCTGGACGGGCGACTACTGGCGAAGCTGGCGGCTGTGGCCGTCGCTGCACCTGTCGTTCGGGCCGATGTTCGGCCATCAGTACAGCCACGTCTGGATCGACTTTCGCGGCATCCAGGACGCGCCGATGCGCCGGCGCGGCCTGGACTATTTCGAAAACAGCCGCCGGGCGGTGAAGGCCCAGCAGGCCTATGCCATCCGCAATCCGGGCGGCTGGGCCGGTTATGGGGAGCAGGGCTGGGGCCTGACCGCCTGCGACGGCCCCGGGCCCCGGGTGGCGCAGATCGCCGGCCGCCGTCGGCGGTTCGCCGGCTATCAGGCGCGAGGCCCGGGCCTGTTCGATGACGGCACCCTGGCGCCGACCGCCGTCGCCGCCTCCCTGCCGTTCGCTCCAGACCTCGTGGAGGCGACCCTGGCGGCGATGATCCAGTCCGGCGGCGACCGCCTCTACGGGCCGGAGGGATTCCGCGACGCCTTCAACCCGACCCTGGGCTGGGTGGCGGACGACCAGATCGGCATCGACCAGGGGCCTATCGTGGCGATGATCGAGAACCATCGCACGGCGCTGATCTGGCGGCTGATGCGCGACGAGCCGGTGGTCCGCCGGGGGTTGGTCCGCGCCGGCTTCAGCGGCGGCTGGTTGCAGGCGGAGATTGCGGATTTCTCAAGCCGTTCATAGGGTTGCCGCACCTTCCCGCACCTTCATCCGGATCTCCATCCGTTTGCGGGACACGGCCGTGGTGCGGGCGGCGGTCTCGATGACCAGCTGGTCCTCGGCGCGGCTGGCGACCGGGGTGATAGCGGCGTCCATGTAGCGCTCGCCGGCCTCATAGCGCAGGCGGGCGCGACGCCTAGCCAGGCGCAGGCGCGTGTAGGTCGTCGCATAGGCGGCCATTTTCCAGGCGGCGATGGCGCTCTGGCGAAGGTGGAACCAGACGGGATTCTCGAGGGGCAGGCCGTGGCGGCGCTGGCGGCGGCGGACGATCCGGGCCAGGCCGAATTCCGACGACCCGACGCGCTCCAGCCCGGGCCCCTCGCGGTACATGATGAAGCTGTAGAGGGTGGCGTTGGGCTGGCGCACCGGATACTGCATGCGCCGGTCGAATATCCGCTCCATGTGCTCGAAACTGTAGAAGCTTTTGTGGGCGAGGCGGAAGGCCTGATCCCATTCGGCATCGGTCATCTTTGAATGGCGGGAGACCCGGTGACTGAGATCATACTTGTTGAAGTCCGGATCCATCCATGACCCCTTCCCCTTTTCCCGCCGATGGTCTTCGCTGCCGGGCAGGGGGGTCAGGAAGTTCAGATACAGCATGTCGACCGGCAGCTGTTCCTTGATCAGGTCGATATCATGCAGGACCGACTGCAGGGTGTCGTCCGGGAAGCCGATGATGTAGCCGCAGGTGACAATGACCCCGTGCTGCTTCCAGGCCAGGAACATCTCGCGATACTCCTCGATCCGGTTCTGCGGCTTGTTGGCGGCCTCGAGGTTGTCGGGGTTGATGTTTTCCAGGCCGATGAAGATGCTGTTGACCCCCGCCGCCACCATCTTCTCGATGAAGCGCGGAATCCGATGGGTTCCGGTGTCGATCTGGATAATCAGCTTGATCTGGATCTTGTCCACGTCGCGAAGCTGGATCAGCCGGTCGGCGTAGGCTTCCCAGTTGCGGTTCCGGGCCAGGTTGTCGTCGGTGACGAAGAACTGGACGATTCCGTGGGCATGGTTTTCCCGGACGATCTTTTCCAGGTCGTCGGCCGTGCGGAACCGGCTCTTGCGTCCCTGGACATTGATGATGGTGCAGAAGCTGCATTCGAAGGGACAGCCGCGGCCGAGGTCGAAACTCGACATCCGGTCGACCACGCCGTTCAGGATCTCCGGGCCCAGGAACGGCGTCGGGGTTCCGCCGAGGGCCGGCAGATCGGCCAGGTGGTTGTAGAGGGGCTGCAGGGCGCCGGCCATGCCGTCACGCAGCACCGCGTCGATCCGGCCCTCCTCGGCCTCGCCGGCGAACAGGCTGAGGCCCAGGTCGCGGGCGGCGTCCAGTTCCCCGGCGTCCGGACCCAGCATGGCGATGCAGCCACTGACATGGAACCCGCCGATACAGACCGGCACCCCGGCCGCCCGCAGGGGCCGGGCGATGTCGATGGCCCGGGGAAACTGGTTGGTCTGGACCCCGATCAGCATGACCAGCACCCGGGCGCCGGGCTGACGATGGCGCTTCAGGATCGTCTCGGTCGAGACTTCAGAATTGACCTCGTCGATGGCGTGGCAGACGATCTGCGTCTCCGGCCCCAGCGCCTTGCGCGCCTCGGCGTCGACCACCAGGGCCGCGACACAGGCCAGGGAGTTGGACGGCACGAAGGATCGCCACCACTGGATCGGGTAGCCGTTGTCGTCATAGTGGGTCGGCTTGATCAGGTAGACGTCGAGCACCTGCATCACTGCACCCCCTCCGCGGTCCCGCAGCCAGGGCTCAGCCGTGGCTGCGACCGGATCGAACACCGTTTTGGGGGTATCCTATGCCGAGGTCCGGGAATTTGAAAATGGTGGATGCGACAGGGATTGAACCTGTGACCCCCTCGGTGTGAACGAGGTGCTCTCCCGCTGAGCTACGCATCCCCGGTCCAAGGCCCGTTCGGCAGGAAGGGCGGGTCTATAGCGACCCGGCTTGATCCGGGCAAGGGGTCAGCTGGGCGATGGCGGCGGCGAGCCCGTCGAAATGGCTGATCACGGCCGCGCCGCCCAGGTCCTCCACCGGGACCTGACTGTAGCCGAAGTCGACGACGATACAGGGGATGTTCGCCGCCCGGGCGGCGCGGGTGTCGCTCTCGGTGTCGCCGACCAGGATGCTGCGGGCCGGATCGCCGCCGGCTTGCTGAACCGTCAGCAGCAGGTGGCTGGGGTCGGGTTTGGGCGTGGGGGCGAGGTCGGCGCCGATGATGGCGGCGAAGCGGCCGGTCATGTCCAGGGCGTCCAGCAGGGCCAGGGTCAGGGGCGTGCGCTTGTTGGTGCAGACGGCCAGGGTGGCGCCGCGCGCGGCCAGGTCGTCCAGCGCCGCCAGGCAGCCCTCGAAGGGCACACTCTCATGGGCGATGCGGCCCAGGTAGATGGCGATCCACCGCTCCAGCAGGGCGTCGAGCTGGCCCTCGTCGAGGCTCACGCCGGCCCGCTCGAACGCCTGGCCGATCATCCAGCGGCCGCCGCGCCCGATCAGAACCCGAAGCTCTGCGTAAGGCTGGGGGGGCAGGCCCTCCTCCTTCAGCAGGGTGTTCATCGCGCCGGCCAGATCCGGCGCGGTCTCGACCAGGGTGCCGTCGAGGTCGAAGGCGATGGTCCAGCCCGTCAGGTCATCTTTGACCGAGCCGGCGGGGTGGGGCGATTTGGCTTGCGGGAGGTCATGCATCGCGGCGGGCTTTCGGCTAAACGGCTGGGGATTGCAATGTCTGCCGGGACGAGTCGATGACCCAACGCGCCGCAGTGATCATGGCCGCCGGCCAGGGCACGCGCATGAAATCGCCGCTGCCCAAGGTGCTGCACAAGGTGGGCGGCCGCACCATGCTGGACCGCGCCATCGATGCAGCGGAGGGCGCCGGCTGCACTCGGATCGTCGTGGTCTGCGGGACCCACAGCCCGGCGGTCGCCGATCATGTGCGGGCGCGGCTGGGCGAGGGGGCGGTGGCCATCCAGGACCCGCCGATGGGCACGGCCCATGCGGTGCTCTGCGCGAAGGACGCCCTGGCCGGGTTCGAGGGCGAGGTTCTGGTCACCAACGCCGACTGCCCGTTGCTCACCCCCGACGACCTGACGCCGCTGTTCGGCAAGGGCGAGCTGACCATGCTGGCCTTCGAGCCGGTCGATCCGGCTCTCTATGGCCGGATGATCCAGGACGCCGACGGCCGGCTGCTGCGCATCGTCGAGGCGCGTGACGCCAGCGAGGAGGAGCGGGCGGTGCGCGCCTGCTACAGTGGCATGCTGGTCGGGCCTTCAGGGCCATTGTTCGACTGGCTGGCCCGCGTCGACAACGACAATGCCAAGGCCGAATACTACATCACCAGCATCGTCGCCCTGGCCAACGCCGACGGCGCGCGGGTGGGGGTGGCCTTCGCCTCAGAGACCGCCGTCATGGGCGCCGACGACCAGGCCGGCGTCGCCCGGGCCGAGGCCTTCTGGCAGGCCCGCGCCCGCGCCGCCCTGATGGCGGCGGGGGTTTCGATGATGGCCCCCGACACCGTCTGGCTCTCCTGGGACACGAATGTCGCCGGCGGGGCGGTGATCGAACCCAATGTCGTCTTTGGTCCGAAAGTGGTGGTGGAAAGTGGCGCGACGATCCGGGCCTTCAGCCATCTGGAGGGGGCGGTGGTCCGCTCCGGCGCCATCGTCGGCCCCTATGCGCGGCTGCGGCCCGGCGCCGACATCGGCGAGGACGCCCATATCGGCAACTTCGTCGAGGTGAAGAAGGTGGCGGTCGGCAAGGGCGCAAAGGCCAATCACCTCAGCTACCTGGGCGACGGCACGGTCGGGGCAGGGGCCAACATCGGCGCCGGGACCATCTTCTGCAACTACGACGGCTTCGACAAATACGACACCCATGTGGGGGCGGGGGCCTTCATCGGCTCCAACAGCTCCCTGGTCGCGCCGGTGCGGATCGGCGACCGGGCGATGACGGGGTCGGGCTCGGTGGTGACGCGCGACGTCGAGGCGGACGCCCTGGCGCTGACGCGGCCCGAACAGGTGAACAAGCCCAACTGGGCGGCCCGCTTCCGGGCGGCGAAGCTGAAGGCGAGGGCGTTGAAGGGATGACGGGGAGAATTCGATGACCGCTGACGCACAGAAGCAAGCCGCCGGCGAGGCCGCCGCCGCCCTGGTCGAGGCCGGGATGACCGTGGGGCTGGGCACCGGCTCGACCGCCGCCCACTTCGTCCGGGCGCTGGGCGCGCGAAGGCTCGACATCCGGGGCGTCCCCACCTCCGACGCCACCGCCGACCTGGCGCGGGAGCTGGGCATCGTCATCGTCGGGCTGGACGATGTGAAGCGGGTCGACCTGACCGTCGACGGCGCCGACGAGGTCGGGCCGGGCCTGTCGCTGATCAAGGGCGGCGGGGCGGCCCTGTTGCGCGAGAAGCTGGTCTGGGAGGCCTCCGACCGCTGCGTGGTCATCGCCGATGCCGCAAAACAGGTGAAGACGCTGGGCAAATTTCCGCTGCCGATCGAGGTGGTGAGGTTCGGCCATATCCACACCGGCCAGCGGCTGGCCGACATCGCCGCCGAGTTCGAGCTGCCGCCGCCGCGCCTGCGCCGCTCCGACCGGGGCCTGACCATCACCGACGGCGGCAACCTGATCTACGACATGGCGGCCGGGAAGATCGAAACGCCGGCCGCCCTGGCCGAGGCGCTGAAATCGGTAACCGGCGTGGTCGACCACGGCCTGTTCCTCGACCTCGCCGACGAGGCGCTGATCGGCACAGACACCGGGGTCATCCGCCTGACGCCGTGACGTCTTGAGCGCCTTCCTTTCTGTGGACCGCGCGACACCCTACATACCTGCCTGACCTTTACAGAGACCCGACCGGAGCCCGCCCCGATGGCCAAGTACGACTACGACCTCTTCGTCATCGGCGCCGGCAGCGGCGGCGTGCGGGCAGCGCGGCTTTCCGCCATGAGCGGGGCCAAGGTCGCCGTCGCCGAAGAGTCCCGGGTCGGCGGCACCTGCGTCATCCGCGGCTGCGTGCCCAAGAAGTTCATGGTCTACGCCAGCGAGGTTTCCAATCAGCTGAAGGTCGCCAAGGGCTTCGGCTGGACGATCCCGGAAGCCACCTTCGACTGGAAGACCTTCATCGAGGCCAAGGATGTCGAGATCGCCCGGCTGTCGGGGATCTATGTGGCCAACCTGGCCAAGGCCGGGGCCGAGCTGGTCCACGCCCGCGCCGTGCTGAAGGACGCCCACACCCTCGAGATCGTCGGCAAGGACATGACCGTCACCGCCGACAAGATCCTGATCGCCACCGGCGGCCGGCCGACCGTGCCGAGCGACGTGCCGGGCATCGAGCATGTCATCACCTCGGACGAGGCCTTCCATCTGGAGAGCCTGCCGAAATCGATCATGGTGGTCGGCGGCGGCTATATCGCCGTGGAGTTCGCCGGCATTTTCGCCGGGCTGGGCGTCGAGACCACCCTGGTCTATCGCGGCCCCAACATCCTGCGCGGCTTCGATGACGATGTGCGGACCCACCTGACCCGCGAGATGGAGCGGCGGGGCATCCGGGTGGTGCTGGGCTGCCAGCACACCAGCATCGAGAAGTCCGATCGCGGCCTGGTCAGCCACCTGACCAACGACCTGACCCTGACCACCGAACAGGTGATGTTCGCCACCGGCCGCGAGCCGCATGTGAAGGGCCTGGGCCTGGAGGCGGCAGGGGTGGCGGTCAACGAGCGGGGCGCCGTGGCGGTCGACGAATGGTCGCGGACCAATGTCGACAACATCTTCGCCGTCGGCGACGTCACCGACCGGATCAACCTGACGCCGGTGGCCATCCGCGAGGGCGCCGCCTTCGCCGAGACCCAGTTCCGCGACAACCCGACCACCTTCGACCACGAGATGATCGCCACCGCCGTCTTCTCCCAGCCGCCGATCGGCACGGTCGGGATGACCGAGTTCGAGGCGCGCCAGAAGTTCGGGGAGGTGGATGTCTACCGCGCCGTCTTCCGGGCGATGAAGACCACCTTCTACCACGGCGAAGAGCAGATGCTGATGAAGGTGCTGGTCAATCCGAAGGACCAGAAGGTGGTCGGCGTCCACATCGTCGGCCCCGACAGCGGCGAGATGATCCAGATGGCGGCCATAGCCGTGAAGATGGGCGTCACCAAACAGCAGTGGGACTCCACCTGCGCCGTCCACCCGACGGCGGCGGAGGAGCTGGTGACCATGAAGGACAAATACATCCCGCCGAACATGGGCGCGGCGGCGTGAATTGAACTGTACGGCGATTTGCCGTACAGTGTCCGGATGAGCCAGCCCTCCAGCCCGCGCAGCGCACGCCTCGAACAACGGGTCACGCCCGAGGTGCAGGAGCGCCTGCGCCGCGCCGCCCGTCTTCAGGGGCAGACGGTTTCGGACTTCGTCGTCCGGGCGGCGCTGGACGCGGCGGACCGGGTGGCGGAGCGGCAGATCATTTATGTTTCTCTCGAGGCTTACGAGCAGATCCAGGATCTACTCGACAATCCGCCCGAACCGACCGAGGCGATGAAGCGAGCCGCCGCCGATTATGATCGACTGATCGTTTATTCTGAGCCGTGAGCGCCAGCTACCGCCTGGAGCGGGCCGGCAAGCAGGACCGGTCGACATTCGATTGCGGCGACGCCACGATGAACCGCTACCTCGCTGCCCAGCTGAGCCAGGATATTCGCCGCAACGCCTGCAAAGCCTTCTTCATCATCGATGCCGTGACGGATCGACTTGCGGGCTTCTACACGCTGTCCGCAGGGGCTATTACCCGCGTTCTGCTGCCGGCAGATCTTGAGCGAGGGCAGGCACGATATGTCGCTACGCCAGCCGCTTTGTTGGGCCGGCTGGCGATCGACCTGGCGTACCAGGGCCAGGGCCTGGGTCCGGTCTTGCTGCAGGATGCCGCCTCAAGGTCGCTGATCGGCGATCTTGGCGCCAGCGTCATGCTCGTCGACGCCAAGTCGCCCGCTGCGAGGCGATTTTACCTCAGGCTAGGCTTCGCACCCGTCATTGGGCAAGACGACCAACTGGTCATATCGCTGGTCGCACTTCAGAAATCACGCAATTCCATGCCTTGAGCCGCCTTGATGTCGCGGGGCGCGCGCATCATTTTGCCTAAACCGCGCGGTTCATGTATGAGCCGCGATCCTGATTTTTCTAGAGTTGAGCCATGACCGAGCGCTGGACCCCGTCGTCCTGGAGAAGCAAGCCCGCCAAACACATCCCGTCCGACTATCCGGACGCGGGCGCCGTGACGCGGGTTGAGGATGAACTTCGCCGGATGCCGCCGCTGGTGTTTGCCGGCGAGGCCCGTCGGCTCAAGGATCTTCTGGGCAATGTGGCGGACGGCAAGGCCTTCCTGCTGCAGGGCGGCGACTGCGCCGAAAGCTTCAAGGAATTCCACGCCGACAACATCCGCGACACCTTCCGGCTGATCCTGCAGATGGCGGTGGTGCTGACCTTCGCCGGCGGCAAGCCGATCGTGAAGGTGGGCCGCATCGCCGGCCAGTTCGCCAAGCCGCGCTCCGAGCCGATCGAGACCATCGACGGCGTCACCCTGCCTTCCTACCGGGGCGACAATATCAACGGCATGGAGTTTGAGGCCGGCGTCCGCGCGCCCGATCCCCAGCGCCTGCTGAAGGCGTACGGGCAGTCGTCCTCGACCCTGAACCTGTTGCGGGCCTTCGCCGGCGGCGGATACGCCGACCTCTACAACATCCACCGCTGGACGCTGGGCTTCGTCGCCGACAGCCCGCAGGGCGCGCGCTACCGCGAACTGTCGGACAAGATCAGCGAAAGCCTGGCCTTCATGGCAGCCATCGGGGTGACGCCCCAGACCCACCCGGAAATGCACCGGGTGGAATTCTTCACCAGCCACGAAGCCCTGCTGCTGGGCTTCGAGGAGGCGATGACCCGCGTCGATAGCACCAGCGGCGACTGGTACGACACCTCGGCCCACATGCTGTGGATCGGCGAGCGCACCCGCCAGCTGGACGGCGCCCATGTCCACTTCATGAAGGGGGTAAAGAACCCCATCGGCGTCAAGGTCGGCCCGACCATGGAGCCGGACGAACTGCTGCGGCTGATCGATACCCTCAACCCGGCCAACGAATCTGGTCGATTGACCCTGATCGGTCGGTTCGGTTCGGACAAGATCGCCGACCGCCTGCCGCGCCTGATGGCGGCGACCAAGAAGTCCGGCCGCAGCGTGGTCTGGTCGACCGACCCGATGCACGGCAATACGCTGAAGGCCAATACCGGCTACAAGACGCGGCCCTTCGACCGCATCCTGTCGGAGGTGCGCAGCTTCATTGAAGTGGCTGGGGCCGAGGGCGTCCATCCTGGCGGCGTGCATCTGGAAATGACCGGCCAGAACGTCACCGAATGCACCGGCGGCGCCCGGGCGGTATCGGAAGGCGAACTGGCCGACCGCTACCACACCCACTGCGACCCGCGCCTCAACGGTGAACAGGCGCTGGAGCTGGCTTTCCTGGTGGCCGAGAAACTGCGCTCGGCGCGGGACGAGGACCTGCGGGCGGCAAGCTAAGCGGGTTCAGCCGGGTCAGCCGCAGGTCTCGCACGCGGCCGCTGCCAAGGCTCAGGGTCACCACCTGGCCCTTAGGGTCGCGGCGGAAGCGGGCGAGGTTGCCGCTGAGGTTGAAGGCGTCCTGGTACAGCGGCCCCATCGGGGTGACGATCTGCGGCCGGTTCTCCAGCAGCAGCTTCAGCGCGCCATTCTCCAGGAACACCCGGTAGGTGACCGCCAGCTCCTCGTTACGATAGCGGCCGACGAAGGCCCCCAGAGCCTCGGCGTTCGGCGTCCAGGCCGCCACGCGATGGTGGGCGTAGCTGTTGCCGTCGAAGGTCTTCAGCACAAAGCCGGTGCGGCCCTGGAAGATGATCTCGTCGGCGCCCAGGTGGGCCCGGTCGGCGCCGATTGGATAGAGCGGATCGCCGCCCGCCACCTTGAGCCCGTCTCCCGACGTCGCCAGCACCAGCGGTCGCCCGGTGCGATCGTTGACATAGAGGCCGGCGCGGCTCGCCGCATCGGCGAGCGGCAGGCCCGGCGGCGGCACGGGCGGGGGCGGCAGGAACAGGGCGGCGACCCCCCGGCCGAGGGCGACGGTATTGGCGTCAGCGGCGTTGCACAGCAGGGCGATGGACAGCTTTCGCGCCGGATAGCGGCCGATCCAGGCGCGGTAGGCGCCGGTCGCGCCACTGTGAGAAATCTCCTCCTGCCCAGCCCAGGTCTGCACCACCAGGCCGCGGGCGTAGACGATCCTGACGCCATTGGTCAGGCTGGCCCGCTTCTGTAGCTGGGCGGTGACGCCGGGGCCTATGCGGTCGGCGTCGAGGGCGGCGTTCCAGGTCTGCAGATCGGCCAGGGTGGTCAGCAGCCCTCCGTTGCCATAGCCGCTCTCGAACGGCATCTGCTGCTCCCAGCCCGCGCCGTCGCGGGCGTAGGCGATGGCCCGGCCCTTGACGATCCGCCGAAAGTCGTCGCGCCAGGCGGTGCTGGTCATGCCCAGCGGCTGGAACATCCGTTGCTTCGAGAACTCGGCCAGGGTCTGGCCGCTGACCCGGCGGATGATCTCGGTCAGCAGGTTGTAGCCGCTGTTGGTGTAGCTGTACTCGGCCCCCGGCAGATAGTTCAGCGCCTGTTGCCGGCGGATCAGGTCGACGACGTCCGGCTGGTTGTAGGCCCGCGTACCCCTTGGCCAGCCTTGGAAGGCGGCCAGGTCGCCCCAGTCGCGCAGGCCGCTGGTGTGGTTGAGCAACTGGTCGATGGTGATCGGGCGACCGTAGTCGGGAAGCTCCGGGAGGTATTTGCGGATGTTGTCGGTCAGCTTCAGCCTGCCGTCGCGGACCAGCAGCAGGACTGCCGCGGCGGTGACCTGTTTGGACACCGACCCGGCCTCGAACACCGTCGCGGGGGTGATGGCGATGTCATGCTCCAGGTCGGCGGAGCCATAGGCCGACTGGATCAGCAAGCGACCGTCGCGGACCGCGGAGACGGCGCAGCCTGGGGTGTCGGGGCCGGCATAGCGGGAAAACAGCCGGTCGACATCGGCCTGCCGGTCGCCGGTCGGCAGCACCGTCGGGACGGGAGCGGGCGGGGGAATGGTCTCCACCGGCGGCGGGGTGTTTTCCGGTCGGGCCCGCTGGGCCGAGGGCGGCGGGGACGCCACCGGCGCTGGAGGAGCGGGGGCGGGGACCACCGTGGTTGGATTGGGCTGGGTAGTCGTCGGGGCGGAGGTCGTCGGGCCCGGCGCCGGCTGCAACGGCGTCGTCGGAACGGCCGCCGGGTCCTGGGCCAGGGCCGGCAGGGCGGCGCCGGCCAGCAGGGCCGCCAGGACGAGGCGTCGTTTGGTTATCCGCATGAGGGTTAGGTATCGCGCCCCGCGCCGCCGCGCCAGTCGGCCGGGACCGCCTGGCGTTCAGTCCGCCGCCTCTGCCCGCCGGACGAACGGCTGCGGCTTCCATCGCACCAGGGAGCGCCAGATCCATTCGAACGGACCGTAGCGGAACCGCGCCATCCAGGGCCGGCTCCACAGCAGGATCAGCAGCCAGATCACCGCCACCACGCCATAGAGCTGATACCGCTGCAGATGGCCGTAAAGGCCCAGGCCAAAGCCGCAGAAGACGAAGGTGGTGATGATCGAGGTCCCCAGATAGTTGGAAAGCGCCATCCGCCCCGCCGCCGCAAGCCGACTGACCAGCCCGTTCAGCGCAGATGAGCGGACCAGCAGCAGGATAGCCGCCGCGTGAGCCAAGGCGATGAACGGCCGGGGGAGGGCCGCCCAATAGCTGAAGGTCTGGCGTGAGATCGGCTCGAACCCGTCCTGGACTGTGATCCAGGCCAGCCAGGCGGTGACCGGCACGCCAATCCCCCAGCCGACGGCCAGCACCAACCCATAGGACCGGCTGGTCCAGCCCAGGGTGAAGAAGCCGCTGCGATAAAGACCGATGCCGATCATCATCTGGGCGATGGCTTCCGGCAGGCTTTCGTTGATCAGGAACCAGGTCTGCATGATGGCGGCGATGAAGGCGCGGGCCTTCAGCGCATCAAGGAAGCCGCCGCGGTAGGCGAGGATCTCGCGGGCCCCGATGGCGGCCGGCGGCTCCAGGGTGAAGGAGGCCTGGGCCCAGGCCTTGCGCAGCGCCTCGCTGGCGTCGGGCGCGGTGGCCGTCTCCCGCATCGCCGCCAGATGCTGGGTTTCCAGCAGGCCCCGCAGGACCAGCAGCGCCAGGATAGCTGCCCCCAGGCCGATCAACAGGCGGGGGCTCCATCGGCGCACCAGGAAGACCAGCGCCCCGGCGATGGCGTAGGTCACCAGGATATCGCCGAAGAACAGCAGATAGGCGTGCAGCATGCCGAAGACGAACAGCCAGCCGACCCGCCGGTAGTGGATGGCCGCCGGCCCCGGCCTCTGTCCTTCCGCGCGGCCGGCGACCAGCATCAGGCTGGCCCCGAACAGCATGGTGAACAGGCCCCGCATCTTGCCGTCGGCCAGGGTGAAGTTGATCGCCCAGGCCCAGAGGTTGGGCCCCTCATGGCCGCCGTAATAGGTCGGATCGATATAGGCGAAGGTCGGCAGTCCCATGCCGACGATGTTCATCAGCAGGATTCCCAGAACAGCGAAGCCCCGCACGGCGTCGATGGATATGTGGCGGTCTTCGACCGGCATGGCGCGCCCTCCCCAGAGCTTTGCCTGCAGTGGCGGGCGGATCGCGCCGTCCGTCAAGGGCGCCCGGGCCCCCGCCGCGAGGCGGAGGCCCGGAGCCCGTCAGTCGCCGAACAGTTCGAGCGCCGCGACGTCCAGGCTGTCTGGCCGGAAGTCCGGCCTGGCGGCGCACTGCAGCGAACTGACCAGGCCCCAGTGGGTGCGGCCCACATGCACCCCCAGGGCCCGAAGGTCGGCGGCCAGCAGCGCCTGATCCGGCTTGGAAACGGCGGCGTTGGATCGGGCCCTGGCTTCGTTCAACCGCCAGCCGAAGACGGCGTCGCGGGTGAGTTCCACCACGGCTCCGGACCCGCCGGTCCATTCCAGATAGGCGTAGTCGCCGCCCGCCGCCCAGGCCATCCGGTCGGTGGCCAGGCAGTTGCGGTACTTGGCCGCCGCCTCGCGCATGGCCGCCTTGCTGCCCAGGGGCCGCAGGGTGGGGCCGCCGGCGAAGGGTTGCGGCGGCAGGTCGGCGATGACGTCCTGGGCGGCGCGGTCGAACAGCGCCTTGAGCGTCTTCGACCGGCCCCAACGCGCCGCCGCCTCGGCCGCCGCCGCCGCGCCCGAGCGCTGCTCGATGGCCCGATAGGCTTCGGTCAGCAGCTCCGACTGCATGCGGTTCAGCTTCAACGACCCGGCGCCCGCCCGCAGGACGGCGTCGGGGATGGCGGCCAAGCCGTCGACGTCCGCCGGGGCGATGACCTCGGCGTGGTGCAACACCTTGGCCCGAACCGGGTCGGCGAGGATGGTCAGCAGGGCGGTGTAGGCCGCCGCCGTCCAGGCCTCCTCGCCCAGCCGCTCCAGCGCCCGCAGCAGCCCGTCCGGCGCGTCGGGGATCAATGCGCGCATGGCCCGCTTGACCGACATGTCGAGGGCCGCTTCGAGATCGACCGGCAGACCCTCGACCCGCGAAAGCGCCAGGCAGATCAGGTGCCTGCGGGGCGCCGGGGCAATCAGGAAGGGGCCGTGGGGCGCGGACCAGACAGCGGCGATCCGCCCGGCGAAATCGCCGGTCAGCCTCCGCAACAGCGGTGTCGGGTCCTGGACGCGGGCCCAGGGGCCTGTCCAAACGTACATGGGAAAATGCTCCAAGCGTCGTCATGCGCGACGCTTGGGCAAGCGCCGCCGGTTAGGGTCGTAGGGGCTGACGCGCCGGAGGTTGCCAACCGCGGGGCGCGCACGTCCGGTCGCCGTCAAGGCTCCGGATGGTGATGTGGGCGCACAGGTTCATGCGGTTGGGGTGGCTCCAGAAGTTGAGGGCGGCCGTGTCTCACGGAGAACGGCGATCTGGCAAGGGCTAACGCGGGACGTTCGCGCCGCGCCGGATGAAAGTGTCGACGGCGCCACAGGCGCCGCCGGCCCCGCGCCGCTAGAAGCGGCCGGTCTCGTTGAAGTGACAGTAGGGCCCCGGTTCCGAGGCATGCTCGCCGACCGGAAAGGCCTGCAGGTGGAGAATTTTCCAGCGGCCCCAGTCACGGGTGTAGTCGACGCCCACTTCGCGAAACCGGTCGTCGCCGCCGGCTTCGGTTGAGGGGAGAACAACGGTCCAGATCGCGCGGGCGCTGAGATTGTCGCCGGCCACGGCCAGCACCTTGAGACTTACGGCCTTTGCCGCGCCGCCGGCCTCGACCGGCCGCAGAAGCTGACGCGCCTGTTCAAGGGTCAGCGGGCCTTCCGAAGCGACGAGGCGGAAATCCTTCTTCCTGGTGCTGGCGAACACCTTGGGCAGGTCGCGGGCGTCGCCGCCCTGATCGGGCCGAGCCAGCATGGCCATGACAGCATCGATCTTGCCGGCGGCTTCGTCCCATTCCGGCTGGGACGGGCGACGGGTGGTCTGGCAGGCCTGCTCCTTCTGGGCGGCGGCGTAGTTGCCGACCACTGTGCCGATCCAGGCCTGGGCGGCGGCCGGCTGGGCCATGGCCAGCGCCGCTCCGGCGGCCATGGCCGCCACGAGATATCCTGTCGTCTTCATCCGTCCCCCGACGCGCCGCGCGATCGCAATGAAACCACTGTCGAGGGTGAGGCGCGACTCGGCAAGCCCTGAGGTTAGGCCCCCAGGATCCAGCCTTCTTCGGTCTCGACGATGGCGATCTCCGCCTCATCGACGCCCTTGGCCGGGCCGAAGGCCTCGCCCAGCTTGCCGGCTTCGTCCAGGCGCAGGAAGTGTTCGCACAGGGCGCGGACCTGGGCGCGGTCGACGATCTCGCCGGTCTCGGGGCGCACGTCGCCGAGCGCCGGATAGACCTCGGCGAACACGGCCTCCAGCCCCTCGAGATCGGCGACTTTCAGCGCCTTCCAGCCGGTCTGGAACGGCCAGACCTTGCCCTTGTCGCCCAGTTCGGCGGCCAGGGCCGCGACCGCCGGGATGCCGACAATGGACTGGCTGCCCACGGTGCCGTTGCCGAAGATCTGCCAGACGCTTTTCGCGCCCGCCTTGCCCTTGCCCTGCGTCGCCATCTCGGCGGCGCGCAAGACCGGCGGCAGGTCGGCGCCGTGCGCGGGCTTTGTCGACTGCAGCCAGGTCTGGGCGTCCTTGGCCGGGCAGCCCCAGAAGGGCCGGGCCTCGCCCGTCATCAGCCGGTTCATCTTGTTGGCCACGGCGAAGCGGTTGTTGAGGTTTGTCGGCTTGTCGACGACATTCTCGGACAGGAACTTCCACATCCCGGACCAGTCGGCGGTCTTCAGGCCCAGTTTCGCCGCCGTGCCGCGTGGGTAGCCCAGCGAGAAGTCGAACCCGACCAGCACCCGCTCGCCCCGCCGGCGCAGGTCGCCCAGCACCTCGCGCAGCATCGCCAGGGCGGCGGCGCGGGTCGGCGGATTATGGGCCTCGAAGGTCGGGCGGAAGCGGATGTCGCGCTTGATCACGCCGATCCAGATGGAGTCCTTGCCCGTCTTCGCGGTGGAAGACGCGCTCCAGTCAATCATTACATAGGCGTCGAACAACCGGGCCACGAGGCGCTCTCCAGATCACGAACGGCGGCTTTTAGGCCAAGCCGAGCCTCGCCGATAGGGCGCAAAATCCCGGCTCACGACGGCGTGCGGCCCGAGGTCAATCGCCGCCCCCCTTGTGGAGGATGCGGCCTGGCTGGCTTGGCGCGACTGTCCGCCTCGCAGATACGCCCTCACGGAAGACCAACGCCATGAAGATCACCCTCCGGCCCCTGACCGCCGCCCTTCTCGCCACCGCCCTTGCCTCGGGGCTGGCCGCGCCCCAGGCCCGGGCCGCCGATACGGTATGGAAGGTTAAATCCGGGACGGGGGCCGTCGACTCCGGTCGCTGCCTCTCCAACATCCTGCTGTTCTCGCAGCTCAGCGAAGCGACCCTCAAGGAGAAGACGCCGGAATACGACAACATGGCCAAGGCCTGGGTCGGCTACATCGCTGATCGCGACGAGGCCTTCACCGACGTCGCCACCACAGAGATGGTCGCGACCGCCACCCGCTACGAGAAGATCGAGACCGCCGAGAAGATGCTGGCCGAAGTGGTCGGCGATCTGGCCGGGTGCCTGAACTATATGGAGGGATAGGGGAGAAGGGGCTTGGCGCCTGGTTCCGCCCATCCACCGTCATCCTAGGCCTCGTGCCTTAGGATCCTCCCCTCCGCGCGACGAGCGGTTGCGATCACATCCTCGCCGCCCAGCGCCCCACGGATCGTCACCGCCGAGCAACGGATCCTAGGCACACGGCCTAGGAGGACGGCAGTTGGGGTGGCGTGAGAGCGATGAAAAAAGGGCCCCGGCAGCGATGCCGGGGCCCCTGTCATTCCAGAGCGGGCGTCAGCTCAGCTTGACGAGCATCTTGCCGAGGTTCGCGCCCTCGAACAGCTTGATGAAGGCGGCCGGGGCGTTCTCGACCCCGACGTCGACGGTTTCCTTCCACTGGATCTGGCCTGAGGCGATCCAGCCGGACATATCCTTCAGGAAGGCCGGCAGCAGGTCGTAGTGGTTGGAGACGATGAAGCCTTCCAGGCGCAGGCTCTTGCCCACCGCCTGGATGATGTTCGACGGGCCGGTCGGGGTTCCGGTCTCGTTGTACTGGCTGATCATCCCGCACAGGGCGAAGCGGGCGAAGGGACGGGCCGAGTCGATGGCGGCTTCCAGATGCTCGCCGCCGACGTTCTCGAAATAGACGTCGATACCCTTGGGGGCGGCTTCGCGCAGGGCTGCCTTGAGGTCCTTGGTCTTCTTGTAGTCGATGACGTGATCGACGCCGATCGACTTGAGGAAGGCGACCTTCTCGTCGCCGCCGGCCGAGCCGATGACGGTGTGGCCCTTGATCTTGGCGATCTGGCAGACAACCGAGCCCACCGCCCCGGCGGCGGCGGAGACGAAGACCACGTCGCCTTCCTTCAGCGCCGCGATCCGCAGCAGGCCCGCATAGGCGGTCATGCCCGGCATGCCGGCGACGCCCAGGAAGGTCTGGATCGGCAGGCCGAAGGTGTCGAGCTTCTGCACCGAAGCGACCGGCGCATTGTAGGCCTCGCGCCAGCCCCACATGCTCTGCACCGTATCGCCGACCTGGAAGGCCGGATCGCCCGAGGCGATCACCTCGCCCACGGCATGGCCCTGCATGGCCTCGCCCAGCTGGAACGGCGGGCTGTAGCTGGGGCGGTCGTACATCCGGCCCCGCATATAGGGATCGACCGACATATAGTGGTTGCGCACCTGCACCTCGCCAGGTCCGGGCGGCGCCAGTTCGACGGTGGCGATCTCGAAATTGCCGGCTTGCGGCAGGCCTTCGGGGCGGCTCTTCAGGCGCACTTCGCGGGACGTGGTCATCGACGATTCCTCCGTTTTACGGTGTATATTTCAAACAATTGTTTAGCGCCTCTGGGGCGTTCGCGAAAGCCTCGAACTGCGCTAAACCGCCTGCCATGACTCAAGTCCTCAAAGCAGGCGTTGTCGGCTCCGGCGTGTTCGGCAGCTTTCACGCGCGCAAATACGCCGAGATGCCGGACGTTCAGCTAGTCGGCATTTTCGACCTCCACCCCGAGCGTTGCTTCGAGATGGCCGGCCAGTTCGGCTGTGAGGCCTATGGCGAACTGGCCGATCTGCTGGCCGTCTGTGACATCGTCACCATCGCTTCCCCAGCCACTACCCACGCCGGAGCGGCGCTGCAGGCGCTGCAGGCCGGCAAGTCGGTCTATGTCGAAAAGCCCCTGGCGACGACGCTGGAGGAGGCCGACCGGCTGATCGGGGAAGCCAGCAAGCGCGGCCTGATCCTCGCCTGCGGTCACCAGGAGCGTGTGGTGTCGCAGGCCATGGGTCTGCTCGACATCCCGGAAACGCCGCTGCTGCTGGAGGCGGTGCGCAAGGGCACGCCTTCGCCGCGCAGCCGCGATGTCTCGGTGGTGCTGGACCTGATGATCCACGACATCGACCTGGCGCTCTCCCTGACGGACGCGGAGCCCTTCACCGTCGAGTCCGAAGGCGACGGCGACGCCATCCGCGCCGAGGCCAGCTTCACCGACGGCTTCACCGCCATCTTCACCGCCGCGCGCAATG
The DNA here is from genome assembly GCA_044239675.1 of Caulobacter sp. Taxonomy (GTDB): domain Bacteria; phylum Pseudomonadota; class Alphaproteobacteria; order Caulobacterales; family Caulobacteraceae; genus Caulobacter. Next base: position 22,169 of record JBIIAX010000005.1, on the reverse strand, counting down.
CCGAAGCCCGCGAGCGGACCATGCGGATCGTCTATCCTTCCGGCGTGCTGGAGATCGACTTCGTCACCCGCGCCTTCAAAAACGGCACCCCGTTTCCGCTGAATGAGGCCTTCACCGAAACCCCCGCCGGCCGCGATCCGCTGGGGACCAGCGTCCAGGGCTTCGTCGATGCGGTGCTGGGCCGGTCGCCCCGACCCGTGGTCACCGGCGAGGAAGCCGCCCGGGCGCTGGACCTGGCGCTGGCCGTCGAACAGGCGGCGGGGATTTAGCCCCCAGCGCGGTTGAACCAAAGGTCGGACTTGGGCCGCCATCGAAACTCGGTCATGGTCCCTCAGGAGAAACGGGAGACCGCCTGATGACCACCGCCTGGGACTTCGACTTCACCGCCATCGACGGCCAGCCTCTGCCGATGACCACTTTCCGCGACCATCCGGTGCTGGTGGTCAATGTGGCCAGCAAATGCGGCCTGACACCACAGTACGATGGGCTGGAAAAGCTCTACAGCCAGTACAGGGACCAGGGCCTGGTGGTGCTGGGCGTGCCCTGCAACCAGTTCATGGGCCAGGAGCCCGGAACCGAGGCGGAGATCTCCGAGTTCTGCCGCACCAATTTCGGGATCGAGTTCCCGATGACCTCCAAGGTCGATGTAAAGGGCGACGACGTTCACCCCTTCTACCGATGGGCGGTCGAACAGGTGGGCGAGCCGGCCGAGCCGGTGTGGAACTTCCACAAGCTGCTGGTCGGCAGGGACGGCGCCCTGATCAACGTCTTCGGCCCGCGCACGGACCCGCTCGATCCGGAAATCACGGCGGCGGTGGAAGCGGCGCTCTAGACGCCCCGCGGCGGCAGCGGTCCAGGACCTGAGCATCGGATATCGAGGCCGTGCAGGGTTATTTGACCTCCAGGACCGTCAACCTGACGGTGGAGGCCAGGCGCTCGCCCCTGGCCACGGCCAGGATGGCGTTGAGACGGCTCAGATGCGGCGAGGCGGTCTGGAACCGCATGGCCGTGCGGAAATAATAGAGGGATGGATCGACCGCTTCGCCGCGCGCCAGGGCCGCCAGCACCTCCGGCGGTCCGTGCCGCAGGCCATCGGAGCGGACCTCGACCGTCGCCCCGGCCAAGTCGAGGATATAGTGGGCGGAGATTTCCATCTGGCCGTCCGCACCGATGGTCTGCCAGTCGCCGCCTCCGGCCAGGACCACGCCGCTGTAGCGGCCGCTGACCTCGCCGCCGATAATAGGGATGAACCGCCGTCCCAAGGGCGGGCCGACTGTGATGCCTATCGGCGGGGCGACCTGGACCGACAGGACCATCAGGGGTTCCAGGCTGCTCATGAGGCCAGCCTCACCGCATCCGTGGCGAAGCCCGCCAGCTGCTTGTAGCGGGCGGCGATGGTCTCCAGCTCGGCGCGGGAGATGACCTCGTCGATATTGGCGAAGCCTCCGGGACTGCGGGTCTCGACGATCTGCATACATTCCTCCGGGCCGTTGCCGCGATTGGCCAGAACAATGGCCGCTGTGGCCGGTCGGCGGGCCTGGTCATAGGCGGCCAGGGCGGCGGGGATGTCCTGTTCCCGATCCCGCGCATCTCCGAGAGGCTCGCCGAGCGCCTCCCCTAGCGCCTGGGCGTCAAGGATGGCCTGGCTGGCCCCGTTGGAGCCGATCGGATACATCGGATGGCCCGCGTCCCCCAGCAGCGTGACCCGGCCATGGCTCCAGCGCGGCAGGGGGTCGCGGTCGACCATCGGGTATTCGAACACCGCCTCGGCCGCCCGGATCAGCCCCGGCGCGTCCAGCCAGTCGAACCGCCAGGCCTCGAAGGCGGGCAGGAAGTCTTCCAGCCGGCCGGCGCGGTTCCAACCCTGGGGCGGCAGCGGACTTTCGGAGGCCAGTTCGGCGATCCAGTTGATCAGCTGCAGGCCGTCGTCGCGGATCGGGGTCACCGGATAGGCGACGAACTTCTGGTCCTGATGTCCGGCCATGATCATCGTCGCCCCGGACAGGAAGGGCCGGGCCCAGGACGCCCCACGCCACAGGGTGCGGCCGGACCAGACGGGCGGGCCCTCCTGCGGAAACAGCTGGCGCCGCGCCGCGGAATGGATGCCATCGGCGGCCACCAGCAGGTCCGCCTGTTCCACATGGACCAGGCCATCGGCCGAACTGAAGCGGGCGGTGACGCGATCCGGGGCCTGTTCGAAGTCAATAAGCCGGCGGTCGGCGGCGATCCACGCCTTGCCCAGCCTCGCCCGCGCCGTCTCCAGCAGGATGCCCTGCAACCGCCCGCGATGGATCGACACCTGCGGTACGGGATAGCCTGCGGCCCGACCCCGAGGCTCGCTCCAGATGCGCTGTCCGTGTTTGCTGAAATAGACCAGCTCGGCTGTGGCCACGCCCTCGGCCAGCAGGGCCTCCTCCAGACCCAGCGCGTTGAGCACCGCCATGGAGTGGGGCAGCAGGTTGATGCCGACGCCGAGCGGCCGGATCTCGCGGCTGGCTTCCAGGACCTGGACCTGGTGACCCCGCGCCTGCAGGCTGAGGGCCGCCGTCAGGCCGCCGATGCCGGCGCCGGCGATGATGATCCTGGCCATCCATCCTCCAACCGCTGTCTTTTTGTTATGATACATAACAGAATGGCGCGCAACGCAACCCGATCGTCTCGGCCGCCTCCGGCACGATCAGCCCGGCCCCCGGGGGGGCGTAGAGTGAGGAAGCCTGGTGTCTCGACCGTCCTCTCGGCAGTTTCGACCGCATGTGCCCGGCATTGCCTATGGCGTGCTGGACCAGCTGACCGGCTATGCCATCCGCCGGGCCCAGCTGCAGATCACCGAAGCCTTCGACGCGAGCTTTGACCTTGAGGGCGCGGACGGGAAGGCTCTGGAGGGCCAAGGGATGACCACCCAGCGGTTTTCCGCCCTGGTGCTGATCGGCGCCAATCCAGGCATCCGTCAGACCGACCTGGCCGAGGTGTTGGGAATTGCTCGCTCCGGGGCCCTTGCCATCCTGGGCGCCCTGGAGGCCCAGGGCCTGGTCGAGCGTCGGACCATCGCCGCCGACCAGCGATCGCACGGCCTTTTTCTGTCCCGGCTCGGCCAAACCCGGCTTCCCCGCCTCGTCGCCCTGGTCCAGGCTCATGACCGCGAGGTGACCAGCGCCCTGACACCCGCCGAGCAGGCGCAGCTCAAGGGCCTGCTCAGCCGGATCGGAGGCAGGGTTTGATGGTCTGCGCTGAGCGTTTCCAACAACGGGGGCCAGCCGCGAGGCAGGGGCTGAGCGCCGCCTCTGGGGCCGCCTCGCCGGCCGTGCCGCCAAAGGACATCAGATGAGCCCCGGCTGGCCCATTGCGCCTGAAGTCCTGCCTGGATTCCTGTTGGCGATGGCTCTGGTCGAGCTGACGCCCGGCCCCAACATGGCCTACCTGGCCGCCCTTTCCGCCCAGCGCGGTCGGACGGCGGGGTTCGCGGCGGTCCTCGGCATCAGCCTGGGATTGGGCCTCTATCTGGCTGCGGCGATACTCGGCCTCGCCCAGCTGCTGCTGGTCTGGCGGCCCGCCTATGAGATCCTTCGCTGGGCCGGCGTCCTGTTCATGCTTTGGCTGGCCTGGGAGGCCTGGCGCGGCGAGGAGAGCGCCACGGCGCCGGCTGGCCAGGACAGCGGATCGATCCTGGGCCTGGTCGGCCGGGGCTTTGTCGCCAACGTCCTCAATCCCAAGGCTGCTTTGTTCTACGTCACCCTGCTTCCCGGGTTCGTCCGTGAGGGCTATGCCCCCGCCCCGGTCCAGGCGGGAATTCTGGGCCTGGCTCACCTGGCGATCAGTCTGGGCGTCCACAGCCTGATCGTCTTCGGGGCGGCGACGGCCGGCAGGTTGGCCGGCGCTTTCGGACCGGGGGCCCGGTTCACCTGGGTGCGTCGGAGCCTCGCGGTCGGCATCGCCCTGGTGGCGATCTGGCTGGCCTGGCAGACCCGCAGGCCGTCCTGATCAGGGCAGGGCGGACACGCCGATGATGTAGCGATGGCCGAACAGCAGGGCCGCCCAGATCACCACCGCCAGCAACAGCCGCCACCAGCCGATCTCCAGCAACTTCAAAGGTTGTCGCCCGCCAAAGATGGCCGCGAAGGGGATGTTGGAGGTCTTGGCCGCGAAGCCGTCCCAGGCGACGCCCAGGGCCGCGCGGCGCTTGGCGTCGATGCTGTAGGTTCCAAACACCGCCAGCACCGCCATCGATCCGAACAGGATCAGCCCGGGCGTGTCACCGTTGACCAGCAGATGTCCGGCCGCCCAGATGAAGACACCCCACAGGAAGGGGTGGCGGGTGATCCGCAGCATGCCGACCACCGGCCTTTCGATGGCGCCCTCCTGTTTGACGCTGGTCGGATTGGGCGTGGTCAGGCCGGGGACGACGAACAGCAGGGCGAGGAGCTGGATCGCGGCCTGGGCCCACCGGCCGCCCTCCGGCGCCGTCCACAGCGCCGCGCCATCGCCCCGGGCCGCTCCATAGGCCATCGACAGCCAGACGATGACGCCGAGGGAGGCCAGGGAGAATAGACCCATGTACGGGCCTTCGCCGATCGCCCCGACGAGGACGCCCCGCAGGCGGGTTCCGGAGATCAATAGATGCATCAGCACAAAGACGGCGGCGGCCGCGATCAGCAGGGTCATGAGACGTCCTCCTCGAAGTCGAGGGGAAACTGCGCTCTATAATTTACGCTGTCAATTACCGCGTTCGGGGTCTTCGAAATCCTTGTCGAACAGGTCGGGGCCTTCGTCGTCGCCGTCCTCGTCCCACGGCGGTCCCAGATCCAGTTCAGGGTCCTCCTTCGGCGCGGCCTTGGCGCGAGGCTTGGGAGGCGGCGCGGAGGCTTGGGCGGGCGGCTGCGGCGGAGGATCAGGCGGGCGGGCGGCGACGGCGACCGGCGGGCGGGGTCGACGGACGATGGACTCGATCCGCGCCAGCCACTGGTTGGCCGCCTGGGCCGCCTGGGTGGAGGTCGGGGCCTCGCGGCGGGTCTCGTCCCCGGCTGTCCAAAGCTCCAGGTCAAAATCAGGGTAGCGGGGATCGTCGAAGACCAGCCGCAGCACCACCTCCCGCGCGGTGCTGGCCGGCGCCCGGTCCAGCGCCTTGCGCGTCTCGCCGCGAAACACGCGCGCCGCCACCTCGCCGTCGACCAGCAGCTCGCCGCCGGTCACCTCGTCCAGGCGATAGACCATGCACCAGGCGCCCTTGTCCCAGACGGTGGCGAACAGGCCCGTCGTCACCGACAGTCCCGCCGCCCGGCCCCGCCCCTTGGCGATCAGGGTCGCTTCCGATGGCCCATGCAGCACCCGCCGCAACGCGCCGCCGATCCGCCGTTCCTCATTGGTCAGCCAGATGACCAGGCTGCCCAGGAAGGTCACAGCGGTCCCGGCCAGGGCCAGGGTCAGCAACAGGCGAGCCAGCTCATTCATGCCGGGAGGCTAGCTGATTCGGGGGGGCACCTTCGGTCGAAAGCCGGGGCTTGGGAGCGTTCTGGCTGATCCTCCTCCGCGCCAAGCGCGGGGGAGGGGGACCGCCCGCGTAGCGGGTGGTGGAGGGGCGCCGCTGTCGGTGGTGATTTCGCGCTGAGCACGGGGATTCAGGATTATCACCTCGGCCGGCGCCGCCCCCTCCACCGCTTCGCGGTCCCCCTCCCCCAGGCTTCGCCTGGAGGACGATCTATTCAACGCTCGACACTTCACGATGGGGACCAAGCCGGGCGATCACGCCGTCCCGCCGGCCGCCGGCCAGCATCGACCGGGTAATCCGCTCATAGTGCTGGATGAACCGGGCGAGCTCGCGCTTGCGGCCCTCGGGAATGCCCCCGCCCAGCAGCCCCGCCTCCTGCTCTTCCCGCCAGCCCTGCACCACGCCGAAGTCGGGCGCGGCCAGGTGCAGGAAGCTATCGAACCGGTCAAACAGCGCCGCATACGGCCCGGCAAGGGCGTCGTTCACCGCCGTGCGCCAGCCGCCGTCCGGGTCTTCGTCGCGCTCCAGGGCGTTGACGGGCTCGACAAGGTCTTCAGCCGCCTGGGCCTTCGCCCCCATGCACCAGCCGTCGATCAGGATGGCGCCCGGCCGTCCGATGAACATCGGCCAGGCGCTAGGGTCCAGCCGGTCGTCGGCCAGCTTGTCGAAGGCGGGCAGGGGTGTCCGATCGCTTGGCCCGGCGGTCGCCAGGGCCTCCACCGTCTCCAGCAGTAATCGAAGATCGTGCGTCCCCGGCGGTCCGCGCGTGGCCATCAGCGGATGGGCGTCGCGGGCGAGGCCAAGGCGGGCCGCCCTGGTCAGATAGACGTCGTCCAGCGAGAAGGCCGCCGCCCCGATCCACGGTGCAACCGCCCGGACCAGGGTAGTTTTGCCCGAGCCCTGGGCGCCGGAAATCCCGATCAGCGGCGGCCTGCCCCCTGCATTGGCCGAGGCCAGCCCGGCCAGGGCCGTCACCAGCCTCTCGTCCGGCTGCGCCGCCGCGCCCCTCATTCCGCCTTGGGCTTGGGCAGTTTCTTGAACAGCAGCTTGTCGATCCGCCGCTCGTCCATGTCGATGACCTCTATCCGGTAGCCGCCATAGGTGAGGATCTCCCCCTCCGTCGGCAGATGGCCCAGACGCTGCAGCACCAGGCCGGCGGCGGTGTGGAAGCCGCCGTCCTCGTCGATGTTGAGGTGCAGTTCCTTGTTCAGGTCGTCCAGGTCGGCGCGGCCGTCGACCAGGAAGCTGCCGTCCTCGCGCATGAAGATCGACTTGGCGCCGTCGTCATGGCTTTCCGGGAAATCGCCGGCGATCATCTCCAGGATGTCGATGGCCGTGACCACCCCCTCCAGCGCCCCGAACTCATTGACCACCAGGGCCATGTGGTGCGGTGTCTGTTTGAACAGCTCCAGCGCCTTCAGCACGCTGGTGGTCTCGGGGATGTACAGCGGCGTGGCGACCAGGCTGGCCAGGTCCAGCGGCCCGCCGTCCAGCACCCTGTCCAGCACGCTCTTCTTGTGGACGATGCCCTTGGGCTCGTCGATATCCATGCCCTCGGCCACCACGATGCGGCTGTAGGGACAGGCGCGGATCTCGTCGCGCTGGGTCTTTTCTTCGTCGGAAAGCGACACCCAGTAGACGTCCTTGCGGGGGGTCATGGCGACGCGGATCGGTCGGTCGCCCAGCCGCATGACTTCGCCGATGATCAGCTGTTCCTCGGGCTCGATCAGCCCGGCGTTGGCGCCCTCGGCCAGAACCGTCTCGACCTCTTCCTGGGTGATCACCTCGCCCTTCTCGTCCTTTACCCCGATCACCCGCAGCAGGCCGGCGGTGGAGATGGTGAGCAGGCTGACGAAGGGATGCATGGCCATGGCCATCCAGGACAAGGGCCGGGCGACCACGGCGGCGATGGTCTCCGGATAGATCATGGCGAACCGCTTGGGCGCCAGCTCGCCGAGGATCAGCGAGAAATAGGTCAGCAGCACCACGACGATGGCCGTGGCGATGACGTGGGAATAGGGGGCCAGCAGGGGATAGGCCTGCAGCATGGTGTCCAGCTCGCCGGCGATGGTAGCCTGGCCATAGGCGCCGGCCAGGATGCCGATCAGGGTGATGCCGACCTGCACGGCGGAGAGGAACCGGGTCGGATCCTCGGACAGCTTCAGCGCGGCCGCCGCCCCCTGGTCGCCCCGATCCGCCCTCGACTGCAGCTTGGCTTTTCGGGAAGACACCACGGCCAGCTCGGACATGGCGAAAACGCCGTTCAGCACCACCAGGAGCAGAACGATAGCGCAGGCAAGGAGGAGCATTGTCTCTGGTCAGGCGACGGGGCGCGGCATGCCCCACGCCGGCCAGCATAGGGGTTTGTCGTCGCAAGCGCGAGATGGCGCGGCGAGCGCGCTTCGTAAACACCCGTTAACCATATTTGGCCACGGTCAGGGCTCGTTACGATTCCCCTTTTCGTGAGGCTTTCCCATGAACGGCGCTGAGGTTCTCGACGTCGGGCGCGACGCCATCTGGCTGACGCTGCAGCTGTCCGCCCCGGTGCTGATCGTCGGCCTCGTCGTCGGGGTCGGCATCGGCCTGCTGCAGGCCCTGACCCAGATCCAGGAAGCGACCCTGGTCTATGCGCCGAAGATCGTCGCCATCTTCGTTTCCCTGCTGATCTTCCTGCCGCTCATGGGCGCCCTGATGGGCGGCTTCATGCGCAACATCGCCGCCCGCATCGCCGGCATGTAGGGGAAACCGTGGAGGCCTACGCCACCGCGACCCAGGTCTACGCCGCCGGACTGGTGTTCGCGCGGATCGCCTCGATGGTCATGCTGATGCCCGGCGTCGGCGAACAGAGCGTACCGCCGCGCATTCGCCTGTCCTTCGCCCTGCTGATGAGCATGGTCCTGTCTCCGCTGACCGCCGCCAATGTGATCGTCCCGGCCGCCATGGGCGATGTCGGGGCCCAGGTGATCCGCGAGATCCTCATCGGCCTGACCATCGGCATGATGCTGCGCCTGTTCCTTTCGGCCCTGGCGGTGGCGGGAGAGGTGGTGTCGATCCAGACCACCCTCGGCTTCGCCCAGACCACCAACCCGATGCTGGGGCAGCCCAACGCGACGCTTAGCACCTTCCTCAGCCTGATCGGGGTGGTGCTGGTGATGACCACGGACCTGCATCACATGTTCATCGGGGCCATGGTCAACAGCTACAACCTCTTCCCGCTCGACAAGGCCAGCATGCCGATCGGCGACGCCGCCACGCTTGCGGTGCGGACGGTGGCGGGGAGTTTCGCGCTTGGCATTCAACTGTCGGCGCCGGTGATCGTCTTTTCCCTGGTGTTCAACATGGCCGCGGGCCTGGTCGGCCGGGTGATGCCGCAGTTCCAGATCTATTTCGTCTCCTCGCCCCTGGCGGTGATCTTCGGGCTTTCCCTCTTCGCCCTGAGCCTGGGTGTCGTCGGCATGGTTTGGGTCAACAGCTACCGCGAGATGCTCAGCGTCTTCGCCGGCCGGGGCGGGTGACCCATGGCTGAAGACAATGACGCCGCCTCGAAGACAGAAGAACCGACACCGCGAAAATTAGACGAAGCCCGCAAGAAGGGCGACGTCGCCAAGACCCCGGATCTGGCCCAGATGGCCAGCCTGGCCGCCACGGTCGGGGTGCTGGTCATCGGCGGAGGCTGGCTGGCCCAGGACATGGTCCACCGGCTGGTCCCCTTCATCGCCAACCCGGAGTCCATCGACCTGTCCGGCACGGGCGGCGTCGGTGTGGGCCGTGAGGCGGTGATGGCCGCCATGCCCACCCTGGCGGCGGTGATGCTGGCCGCCTGTCTGGCCGGCATCGGCGGAAACGTCATCCAGACTGGCCTGATGTTCACCGGCGAAAAGCTGAAACCCGACTTCAAAAAGGTCAATCCGCTCGAGGGCTTCAAGCGCATCTTCGGCCCCGACGGCCTGATGCAGTTCCTCAAGAGCGCCCTGAAGATCAGCGTCACCGGCGTCGTCGCCTGGTTCACGCTCAAGCCGCACGCCATGGAGCTTCAGGCCCTGGCCGCCGCCGATCCGGCCACCATGCTGCCGGCGACCATGGCCCTGATGAAGGCGCTGTTCTACGGCGTCCTGGCCTTCCTTCTGGTCACCGCCGGGGTCGACTGGGTGTGGCAGCGCCAGCGGTTCATGGCCAAGATGCGGATGAGCCGCGAAGAGCTTAAGGACGAATTCAAACAGACCGACGGCGACCCCCACATCAAGGCCAAGCTGAAGCAGCAGCGGTCGGAACGCTCCCGCCGCCGGATGATGCAGAACGTCGCCGGCGCCACCGTGGTGGTGATGAACCCGACCCACTACGCCGTCGCCCTGAAATACGAGGTCGGGGTCAGTGCCGCCCCGGAATGCGTGGCCAAGGGGATGGACGACCTGGCCCTGCGTATCCGCGCCGTGGCCGAGGAGGCCGGGGTGCCGGTGATCGAGGACGCCCCCCTGGCCCGCGCCCTCTACGCCACGACGGAAGTCGACCGGATGATTCCGGAAGCCCACTATGAAGCCGTCGCCAGGATCATCGGCTTCGTCATGGGCGAGGGCCGGCGCAAGGCCAAGACGGCCCGCCAGCTTTGACCTGCGTGAACGCCCCCGAACCGGGTCGGGCGCGGCCGATTCTGGCGCCCAACCAATAGCGAGTATCTTGCATGAGTGATTCGCCCATTCCTGTCGGCAGGGAGCCCATGGCCAAGCCCGCCCTGAGCGAAAACAAGGCCGCCCGTTTCGACCCGCTGGTCCCTTCGGCGGCGCTGTTCTTTGTCCTGTCGGCGGGCTTCCTCGGCTATTCGGCGATCAAGTCGGGCCCGGCCAGCCTGGCCGGGATCCTGCTGCTGATCGGTCTGGTCGGGGTTGCGGCGCTGGGTCTGATCGCCTTCCGCGCCTCCGCCGTGCCGCCGGCCGAGGATGATCTCGAGCTTCTGGCCTCGGTGGTCGAGGCCCTGACCGAGCCCGCCGCCGTGGCCGGGCTGGACGGCCGGGTTCTGGCCGCCAACGACAGCTGGCAGGGCCAGGTCGGCTCCGCCAGCCGCCTGCCGCGCAACGGCCAGGCCGCCGGCCTGTACGGGGCGTTCAACCGCGCCCGTCAGGGCCATGCCGCCCACACCATCCTCAAGCTTCGCGACGGCGAGCGGGATCTGACCGTCGCCGGCCTGGGGACGTCCCGATTCCTGCTGCGGCTGGCAGTCGCCCGCACTGACCTTTCGCCCCCGGCCGAGGCCGGACCGCTCGCCCTGGCCATCCCGTCGGCCGGCGCCGGCAAGCTGGACGCCCTGGCCAGCGCCTCGCCGTTCGGCGCCGCCCTGCTGGAAGGCGCCGACGTCTTCACCGCCCGCATCGTCGAGGCCAACGGCGCCTTGAGCGAAATGACCGGCGGCAAGGCCGAACCTGGCCTGGTGTTCGGGGAACTCGTCGCCGAGACCTCGCGCATCGACGCCGGCCTGGGCGCCTCCGAAGGCCGATCCGGTCCCATTGAGGTCCGGCTGGCGCATGACGCCGCCCGCGTCGCCCACCTCTATATGGCCCGCGCCGGCGGACAGCTGACCGCCTATCTGGTGGATGTTTCCGAGCAGAAGCAGATCGAGCTGCAGCTGGCCCAGGCCCAGAAGATGCAGGCCATCGGCCAACTGGCCGGCGGCGTCGCCCACGACTTCAACAACCTGCTGACCGCCATCCAGCTGCGGCTGGACGAACTGCTGCAACGCCATCCGCTAGGCGATCCGTCCTACGAGGGCCTCAATGAGATTCGCCAGACCGGCGTGCGCGCCGCCGACCTGGTTCGCAAGCTGCTGGCCTTCAGCCGCAAACAGACCGTCCAGCGCGAAGTGCTGGAGCTGGGAGAGCTGATCAGCGAGTTCGAGGTCCTGCTGCGCCGGCTGCTGCGCGAAGACGTCAAGCTGGTCACCGACTATGGCCGCAACCTGCCGCTGGTCCGCGCCGACAAGAGCCAGCTGGAAACCGCGGTGATGAACCTCGCCGTCAACGCCCGCGACGCGGTGCGGGCGGCCGGCGTCGGCGGCGCGGTGCGTATCCGCACGGCCCGCGTCACCCATCAGGAGGCCGGAAGCCTGGGCTATGCCGGCCTGCCGATCGGCGACATGGCCCTGATCGAGGTCAGCGACGACGGCCCGGGAATTCCACCGGATGTGGTCGGCAAGATCTTCGATCCCTTCTTCACCACCAAACCGGTGGGCGAGGGCACAGGGCTAGGCCTGGCCACCGTGTACGGCATCGTCAAACAGTCCGACGGTTGGATCCATGTGGAGTCCAAGCCGGGCGAAGGCGCCGTCTTCCGCATCTTCCTGCCGGTCTATGTCCCGCCACTGAACGCCGCGCCGGTGGTCGAGGTGGTCAAGCCCGTCCGCCAGGTCGCCCGCGACCTTTCTGGTGTAGGCCGCATCCTCTTCGTCGAGGACGAGGACGCCGTGCGTGGCGTCGCCGCCCGCCTGCTGCGCGCCCGGGGATACGAGGTCATCGAGGCAGCCGACGGCGAGGAAGCCCTGGAACTCTGCATCCAGCACGCCGGGACGATCGACCTGTTGATCAGCGACGTCATCATGCCCGGCATGGATGGCCCGACCCTGCTGAAGAAGGCCCGCATCCACCTGGGCGACGCCCCGGTGATGTTCATCAGCGGCTATGCCGAAGCTGAGTTCAGCGACCTGCTGGAAGGCGAGGAGGGCGTCTCTTTCCTGCCCAAGCCGATCGACATCAAGACCCTGGCCGAACGGGTGAAGCAGCAGATGGCGGCGTGAACCCCAGGCCGGGCGCGACCTTCCGGTCGCGCTGGAACAAGGTTAGACTGCCGCCATGGCCGATGGTGAAATCACTTTAAAGCTCGACAACGACACAGCCGCCAAACTGGCCGCCGTCGCGAAGCAGGCTGGGGCGGAGCCCGAGGACTGGGCCAGCCAGGCCCTTGCGCATGCTCTCGACGACGAACACTGGGCTGAAGCTCGGCGGCGGCTTGAGGAATTTGACGCCGGTGACGGAGCCACCTTATCGGTCGATGAATATTTCGCCGAGTTCCGACGCAAGCTGGCGGCCGCCGGCATCAAGTGAAGCGCGTCGTATCGGTTCTGCCTCGGGCCGTGGCCGACCAGGATCGCTTGATGGAATTCCTGGCGCCCAACGGCTCGGAAGGGGTGTTGGAGGCTGTCGCCCTGCTTGCTGCGGCGTTCGCCAGTCTTTCAGAGTTGTCGGAGCGCGGCCGGCCGTCGGTGACTCAGCCGGGCTTAAGGGAACTGGTCGTCCCCTTCCGCCGTGCAGCCTACATAATTCAATATCGGGTTGAGCCCACCAGGGTCGTGATTGTCAGAGTCTTCCATAGCCTTGAAGATCGTCGCTGAGCCCTTCCGTTTCCGGATTACCCCGAATTAACCCTGCGGCCGTTGCCGCACGGCGTTCTCGGGCATACCCCTTACGCAGACGCAATATCCCGGCGCGCCCAGCCCGCGCCGCAGGGGAGCCATTATCAATGATGAACCGCCGCGAACTCTTCGCCTCCGCCACCGCCGTCGCCGCCATGGCGGCCATGCCGAGACTGGCCAACGCCGCCGCCCCGACGGGCGAGGCCGCCAAGATGTACGCCATGTTCGACAAGGCCATGGACGAGGCCTTCCGCCGCTCGCCCGAATTGCCGACCTATCTGGGCACCGACACCGGCGCCCTGGCCTGGACCAAGAGCCTGCTGTCCGACAACTCCCGCACGGCCCTGGCCGAAAACCGCGACAACAACGCCAAGCAGCTGAAGGACCTGCGCGGCATCGACCGCAAGCAGCTGACCGGCATGGACGCCATCAACTATGACACCGTCGAGTTCGTCCTCTCGGTGTCCGACGAGGGCAATCAGAAGTTCGACTACAACAACGGCGGCTCCGGCGCGCCCTATGTGCTCAGCCAGCTGACCGGCAGCTACCAGCAGGTCCCGGATTTCCTCGACACCGCCCACAGCATCGAGAACAAGGACGACGCGGACGCCTACCTCTCCCGCATGGAGTGTTTCGGCCGCAACCTCGACAACGAGGTCGAGACGGCCCGCCACGACGCCGGCATCGGAGTCATCCCGCCCGACTTCGTGCTGGACAAGACGATCACCCAGATGAAGGCCTTCCTGGCCACCGAGACCGACAAGACCACCCTGGTCTCGTCCCTGGTGCGCCGGGTCGGCGCGGCCAAGATCGAGGGCGACTACGCCCGGGTCTGCGCCGCCCTCTATGATGAGAAGATCCGCCCGGCCCTGCAGCGCCAGCTGGCCCTGGTCGAAGGCTGGCGGCCCAAGGCGGTGCATGACGCCGGCGTCAAGCGGCTGCCCAAGGGCGAGGAGTACTACGCCGTCTCCCTGAAGAACTACACGACCTCGACCATCACGCCCGACGAGGTCCACAAGACCGGCCTGGAGCTGGTCAAGAGCCTTGGCGCCAGGGCCGATGTGCTGATGAAGAAGGCCGGCTACAGCAAGGGTTCGGTAGGAGAGCGCTACGCGGCGATGATCGCCGACCCCAAGCAACACTGGCCCAACACCGACGAGGGCAAGGAAGCCCTGCTGGTCAGCCTCAATGAGCAGGTCAAGGCGATCCAGCCCCTGCTGCCGAAGTGGTTTGGTCAGCTTCCCAAGGCGCCGGTCGAGATCCGCCGCGTACCCAAGGCCATCGAGGCCGGCGCGCCCGGCGGCTACTACAATTCGCCGTCCTTGGATGGCAAACGCCCCGGCATCTACTGGATCAACCTGCGTGATACCGGCGAACAGCCCAAGTTCCTGCTGCCGACCCTGACCTATCACGAGGCCATTCCCGGCCACCACCTGCAGCTATCCCTGAGCAACGAGGCCGGCGACCTGCCGTTGATCCGCAAGGTGATCGGCTTCTCCGGCTACAGCGAAGGCTGGGCCCTCTATGCCGAGGAACTGGCCGTGGAGATGGGCATGTACAAGACCGACGTGCTGGGCGAGGTCGGCATGCTGCATGACGCCATGTTCCGCGCCGTCCGCCTGGTGGTCGACAGCGGCATGCACGACAAGGGCTGGAGCCGCGAACAGGCGGTCAAATACTACGTCGACAACATCGGCGACCAGGAAAGCGGCGCCATCACCGAGATCGAACGCTATTGCGTCTGGCCGGGTCAGGCCTGCAGCTACATGGTCGGCAAGCTGACCTTCCTGGAAACCCGCGCCAAGGCCAGGAAGGCGCTGGGCCGGAAGTTCGACATCCGCAAGTTCCACGACGCCTGCCTGCTCTCCGGCGGAACCCCGCTGAAGGTCCTCGAAGCCGTGGTCGACAACTACATCGCCGGCGCCAAGGGCTAGGTTCAGATCCTCCTCCGCCCAACGGGCGGGGGAGGGGGACCGCCGGCGAAGCCGGTGGTGGACGGGGCGGCGCCGGCCGCGGCGGGTTCTCTCTGCGCGCCATGGCCGCCGCCACCACCTTGCGCCAGGTCGTCCCAGCTCCGTGCTGCCCCTCCACCACGGCGTACCGCCGCGGTCCCCCTCATCCAGCCTTTGGCTGGAGGAGGATGCCTTCGCGCGATTCCCCGCCTCATGGCGAGATTGCGCGCCCTTCGTATCATCAGCGTTTCAATCCCTACATTTCAGTATCTCGAAATATTACGGCGAAACATCCTCGCCATCATTCCCACATTCAGTTGAAATATCTCGATACATACTGTTGTATCGTCACCGCAAAGTCCTTGGTTTCGCCCTTCATTACTCATTGTGGACTTCATAAGGCGCAAGCGTGGCGGCTAGGGTCAGCGCAATCCGCCTTGACCCTCTCCGGGCGGCGGGGTGTGTTTCCAGCGCCAGGGGATGAAGATTATGATCTGCAGGAAGACGTTGATGAGCACGACGGTGCTCGTGGGGCTGGGTCTCTTGGCGACACCCGCCCTTGCGGCGCAGCAACCGGAGCCGGCCGCCGCCGCAACCCCCGCGCCGACTTCGCCTTCGGCAAGCGACGACGAGGATGAGGCCGCAAAGGCGCTGGAAGCCGTGGTCGTCACCGGCTCGCGCATCAAGCGGTCCGAATTCACCAGCCCGTCCCCGATCCAGGTGATCACCTCGGAACAGACCTCGCTCCAGGGTCTGACCGATCCGTCGGAAATCCTGCAGAGCGCCTCCGTCACCGGCGGCGCCTTCCAGGTCAACAACAGCCTGACCGGCTACGTCGTCACCGGCGGTCCGGGGGTCAACACCATCTCCCTGCGCGGCCTGGGCGCCAGCCGCACCCTGGTGCTGTTCAACGGTCGCCGCCTGCCGCCGGCCGGGGTGCGCGGCACTGTCGGTCCCGTCGACCTGAACACCATCCCCAGTTCCCTGGTCGAGCGGGTGGAGATCCTGAAAGACGGCGCCTCGTCGATCTACGGCTCCGACGCCGTGGCCGGGGTGGTCAACTACATCACCCAGACCAACCTCGACGGCGGCAAGCTGACGGTGAACGCCAATGCGCCGATGCAGTCGGGCGGCGAGTCCTACAGCGCCGACGGCGCCTGGGGCCGCACCTTCGATCGGGGCTATGTCACCGTCGCCGCCAACTACTACCAGCAGACGGCCCTGACCCGAGGCGACCGCGACGACACCCAGTGCGCCGCCGACTACCTGGTCGATCCCGACACCGGCGCCCGGATCGACTACAAGGAATACGGAACCGACGACTACAAATGCTACAATCAGGTCAACAACGTCCTCTATTCCTCGGCCTACGGCGGGTACATGCAGTACCTGAAGGACGGGGTGACCTATCCGACCTCCGCCGGCGGCAACAACTCGCCCTTCGCCGACATGGCCCGGCAGGGCCGCGCCGGCTATCCGGCCACCTATGCCTACGCCAACTATTCCACGCCCTACTGGAACCGCTCGACGGTGATCAGCCCGGTGGAGCGGGCCTCCGTCTATCTGGCCGGCGGCTATGACGTGACCGCCAAGGTCCAGCTCTACGGCGAGTTCCTCTACAACAACCGCACCTCGGAACAGGACAGCACCCGCCAGCTGTTCCCGACGCTGTCCAGCACCAACCCCAACAACCGCTTCTATGCCGAAGGCCTGACCGGCGGCACCGTCTATCCGGTGATCTCCATCCCCTACGACAGCAAGCAGGACGTCGACTATTATCGCGCCCTGGCCGGCATCAAGGGCGACCTCAGCGGCGCGCCGGGCGTGCTGAATTCCTGGTCCTGGGATGTCTACGGCCAGTATGGCCTGTCATCCGGCGACTATTCGATCAGCTCGGTCTACAACGACCGTGTCCAGGCGACGACCGCCTATGGCGTCGCCTGTAACCAGGCGGCCATCACCATCTCCGGCGGCAGCTGTTCCGACCTGCCGGCCGAGGGCATCCCCTGGTCGAGCGCCCGCGTCCTGTCGGGCAACTTCACGGCGGCGGAACGGGCCTTCCTGTTCGGGGTCGACACCGGCCACACCGACTACAAGCAGTATCAGGTCGAGGCCTCGGCCTCGGGCGACCTCTTCCGCCTGCCGGCCGGGATGGTTGGGGCCGCCATCGGCGTCACCTACCGGCATGACGAAATCGATGACATGCCCGGCCGGGAGTCGGTCAATTCCAACAACTGGGGCTTGACCGCCGCCGGCCACACCTACGGCTCCGACGAGACCAGGGAAGTCTACGGCGAACTGTCCGTGCCGATCCTCAAGGGCATCCCTGGGATCGAGCTGCTCGATCTGTCGCTGTCGGGCCGCTACACCGACGTCAGCAGCTATGGCGACGGCTCTACCTACAAGATCGGCCTCAACTGGCAGATCAACGACTGGCTGCGGCTGCGCGGCACCAAGGGCACCTCGTTCCGGGCGCCGGCCCTGTATGAGCTCTACCTGGCCAACCAGACCAGCTATATCGGCCAGACCTCGATCGACCCCTGCATCAACTACGGCGACAGCACCAACCCCCGCATCCAGGCCAACTGCGCCGCCGCCGGCCTGCCCTCCGACTACGCCGGCGCCGGGTCCTCGGCCCTGGTGGTGGCCGGCGGCGGCAAGGGGGTGCTGAAGGCGGAAACCTCCGACGCCATCAACTTCGGGGTGATCTTCACGCCGCAGTTCATCGATCTGTCGGTCGCCGTCGACTATTTCGACATCACGGTGAACAACGAGATCGACCAATTCGGCGCCGCCAACATCCTGTACCAGTGCTACAACGCCGCCACCTACAACAGCAGCGCCTTCTGCAGCCTGTTCGAACGCGACAGTTCCACCGGCCAGATCACCACCGTCTACAACAGCTATGTCAACGTCGCCGAGCAGCGGAACCGCGGTATCGACCTCAGCATCAACTACAATCACGAGTTCGATGCGGGGACCCTGACCCTGGCCGGCCAGTTCACTTGGCAGCTGCAGGACACCACCCGGGTCTTCGGCTCTGACGAGGACGACTACAACGGCTCGACCTACAACTACCGGGGCCCCGATTTCGTCGGCAACACCTCGGTGACCTTCCGGCGCGGCGACTGGACGGTCAACTGGGCGACCAACTTCATCGGCAAGGGGTCGGATACCGAAATCTTCGGCGGCGACGTCTTCGCCTCAAGCCGCTACGCCGACCTGGCCAATGGCGTCTCGTCCAGCAATTGCGCGGCGACCAACAACTACTGCGTCTACTACAAGCAATACACCGAGTTCCAATCCTACCACTCGGTCTCGGTGCGCAAGCGGATCAACGACACCACCGTCACGGTCGGGCTGCAGAACATCTTCGACGAGTCCGCGCCGGCGGCCTCGACCGGCCAGTTCCGGGTCGGGACCTCGGCTCTCAACGGCTACGACTACCGAGGTCGCCGGGCCTTTGTGACCATCCAGCAGCGCTGGTAGTCGAACGCCTGGGCGGGCGCCGTGGCTGTCGGCGCCCGCCACAGGTCCAGCGTTGTCGGGGGGCTTTCGGGGGGGGATACGGAGCGGCCGCGGCCGTCCTCCACGAACCTTGGAGCCACCGACTTGCCGTCTGTCACGTCACAATCCGCCGTTGTCCAGCCCGCGAGAGCCGCTACCTGGACCCCGACGGAGGGCCTGAGGGTCCTGCTGGCCGACGCCGACGACCACCGCCGGCAGACCCTTGCCGAAGCGCTGGAGGAGGAGGACTGCCGGGTGCTATGCGCCCCTGACCTTGCCGGCTTGCATCTGGCCCTGGCGCAAGGCGGCTGGTCCGCCGTGGTCATCGACGGGCGGCTGGCGGGTTCGCTCGGCCACATGGCTTTCCGGGCGCTGCTGTCCTCGGCCGGCCGGCCGGCCGTTATCCTCATCGCCGGCCCGGGTGAGACGGCCGACCGGCTGATCGCTCTCGAGCGGGGCGCCGACGACGTCATGACCCGGCCCGCCGGCTCGCGCGAACTGCTGGCGCGAATGAAGGCGATCCTGCGCAGCCGCCGCCGCGCCGCGTTCCAGGGCGGGACCGGAAAGCCCGCGGCCTATCTGTTCGGCGGCTATCGGCTGGACGTCGCCCTTGAAGAGCTGATCGCCCCCTCGGGGATGCGGGCCGGACTGTCGCGCTCCGAATACCTGTTGCTGGCGGCCCTGCTGGAAAGTCCCGGCAAGATCCTCTCGCGGCAGAGGCTGCAGAAGCTCTCCAGCGCCCAGGACGGTCCCCCTGACCTGGCCGCCGTCAGCCGCGCCGTCGATCTGCGCATCAGCCGCCTGCGCCGCCGCTTCGACGGCGACGACGGCGAGATCATCCGCACCTATCGCGGCCGCGGCTACCTTCTGGCGGCTGAGGTGACCGTCGTCTGAACAGGCTTACCGCCAGTCGTCCCGCGTCCCGACGCGGCGCACCATCGGCGGGGCATGGCTCATCGGTGGTTGGGCCACATCGGTGGGCCGGCCGTAGTACCAGCCCTGTGCGAAATCGACCCCCGCCGCGATCACCGCCTCCTCGACCTGCGGCGTCTCGACCATCTCGGCCACGGTGCGCACCTTCAGGTCCTGGCACAGCTTGACCACATGCCGCACCAGGGCGGCGTCCCGTCCGCCGATCACCAGGTCGCGGACATAGCGGCCGTCGATCTTGACGATGTCCACGGTCAGGGCCTGCAGATAGGCCAGCGACGCCGCCCCCGATCCGAAGTCGTCGAGACAGACCAGGCAGCCCAGATGGCGCAGCGCCTGAATGTGCCGGTTGGCGATTCCCAGGTCGTCGATGGCGGCGCTCTCGGTGATCTCGAAGATCAGCCGGGGCGGCAGGTTCGGGCTCTTGGCGATCAGGCGCTGCAGCCCCTCGATGAAGGGGGCCGATCCGATACTGCGGCCGGAGACATTGACCGCCAGGGTCAGGACGCCCGTCCGGTCGGCCTTCAGCCGTCGCACGGCCTGTTCGATCACCGCCCGGTCCAGTTCCTCGATCAGGTCGAACTCCTCGGCCATCCGCACCATCGAGAAGGGACTGTCGCCGTCCTGGAAGCGGATCAGCGCCTCATGGTGGTGCAGGCTCATGTCGGACAGCTGGACCACCGGCTGGAAGGCCAGGGTGAACCGACGCTGGCTGACGGCGGAGCCCAGCTCCCCGGCCCGGGTCAGGGTGCGGCGGATTGAGCGATTCATCGCCTCGGCCAGGGTTTGCGGCGGATAGTCCCTGAAACCCTCCGCCACGAAGTCGTCCAGGGCATAGCGCATGGCCCGCGCCAAGCGCGCCGGCGCGGCGGCCTCCAGAGGGACAGCCTGGGCCGACCCCACGATCGACGCCCCGGCGCAGACCTGGGCGATGGCGCGGGTCAGCCGTCGGGCGACCACGTCGCTGGCCTCGCCCCGTTCCTTGAGAATGGCGAACCGGTCGCCCTCCAGCCGCGCGGCCGCCCCCAGGCCGCCGGTTTCGGCCCTCAGGGCCCCGGCCACCCGGGCGTCCAGAGCCTGGCCGAGGATCGGAGAAAGGCTGCGTTCGGCGGCGACCAGGCCGCCGAGCTCGACCATGGCCAGTTCCAGCTCGCGGCCGGTGATTCTCGCCGCCTCGGTCAGGCCCCGGGCGATACGCTCGAAGGAGGCCCGGTCATGCAGGCCGTCGGGCCCGGCTTCGCTGGCCGGCAGGGGCGCGGCCACCAGGGCGCAGGACAGGGCGCCGCCGTTTCCGGGCAGGCGCCGAACCGTCAGGCTCGCCCCGCCGCCGAAGACGAGGCGAACCGGTATAGGACCGCGCCGCTGGCCTTCGTCCAGACAGGCGAACACGGCCTCCAGCAACGGTTGATCGCCGGCCGCGACCAACTCCCGCCATCCGGCCCCGATCAGGCCCGCCTCATCCCGACCCAGCACTGACTGGGCGGCGCCCATGGCCTCGCGGATGATTCCATCGGAATCCACCTCCAGCAGGAGATCGCCGGCGGCGAAGGCAAAGCCGAGCAGGGTGCGTTGGGAAGGCGCCAAGATGGGAACTCCGGTCAGGGCGCCATGACTAGGGCAACGACCTTAAGCGTCGGTTTTCGCCCCTGCGACGGATTGGCTCAGCCCAAATTGAGCGCGCCCTGATGCGGGACGGCAGCGAGGCGAAGAACATATTGCGAACAGGAACAAACCGTGCACATATGTCCTTGCCGGACGGGCCGGCAGAATCGTGGTTGAAGGGTGGCCTCATATGAACCAGTCGGCGTTGAAACTTGTGGCTAGAGATGACGGAGACAAGCAGCGGGCCCTCGAGGCCGCGCTGAGTCAGATCGATCGGGCCTTCGGCAAGGGCTCGGTGATGAAGCTGGGCGTCAAGGGCAAGATCGAAGGCATCGAGTCCGTTTCCACCGGTTCGCTGGGCCTGGACATCGCGCTCGGCATCGGCGGCCTGCCCAAGGGGCGGATCGTCGAGATCTACGGTCCGGAAAGCTCGGGCAAGACCACGCTGGCCCTGCATGTCGTGGCCGAGGTGCAGAAGGCCGGCGGCACCGCCGCCTTCATCGACGCCGAACATGCGCTCGACCCGACCTACGCCCACAAGCTCGGCGTCAACCTTGACGACCTGCTGGTCTCGCAGCCGGACACCGGCGAACAGGCCCTGGAAATCTGCGACACCCTGGTGCGGTCCAACGCCGTGGACATCATCGTCATCGACTCCGTCGCGGCCCTGACTCCGCGCGCCGAGATCGAGGGCGAGATGGGCGACAGCCTGCCGGGTCTGCAGGCCCGGTTGATGAGCCAGGCGCTGCGCAAGCTGACGGCCTCGATCCACAAGGCCAAGACCATCGTCATCTTCATCAACCAGATCCGCATGAAGATCGGGGTCATGTACGGCAGCCCCGAAACCACTACCGGCGGCAATGCCCTGAAGTTCTACGCCTCGGTCCGCCTCGACATCCGCCGCACCGGCTCGGTCAAGGTCCGTGACGAAATCATCGGCAACAACGTCCGGGTCAAGGTCGTCAAGAACAAGGTGGCCCCGCCCTTCCGTGAGGTCGAGTTCGACATCATGTACGGTCAGGGCATTTCCAAGCTGGGCGAGATCATCGACCTTGGCGTCAAGGGCGGAGTGATCGAAAAGTCCGGCAGCTGGTTCTCCTGGAACAGCCAGCGGATCGGCCAGGGCCGCGACAACGTCCGCGAATTCCTTCGCAACAACCCGGACATGGCCGCCGAGATCGAGGCCCAGGTCCGCGGCAAGGCCTCCGACATCGAGGAAGACCTGCTGGTCACCCCCGACGCCGACGAGGATTGAGTCGCCGACGAGGATTGATCAACGAGACCCTCGGCGGCGACGCCA
>JBIIAX010000026.1:0-63110 GCA_044239675.1 Caulobacter sp. | reverse complement strand
GGCGGTCGTCACACCCCGTTCTTCACCAACTACCGTCCGCAGTTCTACTTCCGCACCACGGACGTGACCGGGATCATCAAGCTGCGCGAAGGCGTGGAAATGATCATGCCGGGCGATAACGCCGAGCTGGACGTGGAACTGATCACCCCGATCGCCATGGACCAGGGCCTGCGCTTCGCCATCCGCGAAGGCGGCCGCACCGTCGGCGCCGGCGTGGTCAGCAAGATCGTCGAGTAAACCTCGGCGGCCTCACACGGCTGAAACAAGCGAAGGCCCCGGAGAGCCATCTCCGGGGCCTTTTGCTTGCCTGCTCGTTGGCTCACGAAGCGGAGGCAGGCCGGGCCACCGACCTTCTCCGATGCGCAATCTCCATTGAACCTTTACACCGGGGAAGCGCTGAATCCGCGGTTGGACGACGCGGCCCTATCGAAGGAGATCTCATGGCTGAAGCGGAGCCGGTGCTGGTCCTGCTGGGTGGGGCGGGCGATCTGTCCATGCGGATGCTGCTGCCATCGCTGCTCCACCTGGAGATGGACAGGCTGTTGCCGGAGGCGCTTCGGGTCATCGCCGTCGGTCGAGCCGACGGCGACGCGGCCAGCTATCGAACGGAGGTCCTCAAGGCGCTCCAGGGCAAGGGTGATCTGGATGACGCCTGGACCCGGCTGGAAGCGCGTCTGGACTATGTTTCCGCCGACGCAGGAACCTTGGAAGGCTCCAACCTGCTGAAAGAGCGCATCGGCGCGGCCGGCGATCTGGTCTTCTACTTCGCCCTGTCGCCCAGCCTTTTCGCGCCGGTCACCCAGTCCCTGTCGGACGCTGGACTCATCGGCGAGCGCACCCGTCTGGTGTTGGAAAAGCCGATCGGCCGCAATCTGGAGACCAGCCGCCAGATCAACGCTGTCCTGGCCCAGGCCCAGCCGGCCGAACGACAGGTCTTCCGGATCGACCACTATCTGGGCAAGGAGACGGTTCAGAACCTGATCGCCCTGCGCTTCGCCAACGCCCTGTTCGAGCCGCTGTGGAACAACCTGGCCATCGACCATGTGCAGATCACCGTCGCCGAGACCCAGGAGGTCGGCGACCGCTGGCGCTATTACGATGATTATGGCGCTATCCGCGACATGCTGCAGAACCACATGCTGCAGCTGCTCTGCCTGGTGGCCATGGAGCCGCCCTCGGATCTTGAACCGGACGCGGTGCGCAACGAGAAGGTCAAGGTGCTGCGCTCCCTGCGACCCTTCACCCGCCACGCCGCCCAGAACGAAAGCGTCCGCGGGCAATACGGCGCGGGCACGGTCGAGGGAAAACCCGCCGCCAGCTATGCAGAGGAAGTCGGTCGGCCGTCGGGCACGGAAACCTTCGTCGCCCTGACTGCCTGGATCGACAACTGGCGCTGGGCGGGGGTCCCCTTCTTCCTTCGCACCGGCAAGCGCATGCCAGAGCGTCGCACCGAGATCGTCATCCAGTTCAAGCGAGTGCCCCATTCCATCTTCGGCCCGGCCGGCGACGGCGACATGACCGCCAACCGCCTTGTCATCCAGCTGCAGCCGGACGAGGACATTTCGCTGACCATCATGAACAAGCGGCCCGGCCTGACCGGCGACCGCATGCGGCTGCAGCCGTTGCCGCTGTCGCTCAGCCTCGCCAAGGCGCTAGGCGAGGAGGGTGGGCTTCGCCGGATCGCCTACGAGCGGCTTCTGCTTGACGTGCTGCGCGGCGATCCCACCCTGTTCGTGCGCCGCGATGAGGTGGAGGAGGCCTGGCGCTTCGTCGATGGCGTCGCCGACGCCTGGGCCGAGGCGGGGGTGACACCTCGGGTCTATGCCGCGGGGACCTGGGGTCCGGCCGGCGCCTCAGGCCTGATCGAGCGGACGGGGAGGGCGTGGAATGACTGACCGCCCTGGGCTGGAGGTTTTCGCGACCGGCGAAGGCGCGGCCGAGGCGGCGGCGAACGCCATTGTCACCGCTCTGGAGGCGGCCCTCACCGATCGGGGCGCGGCCAGTCTGGCGGTGACCGGCGGCTCATCGCCAGGGCCGATCTATGATCGCCTGAGCGCTTCGGACCTCGACTGGTCCCATATCGCCATCACCCTGTCGGACGAACGGTGGGTGAATCGGGACTCACCCGACTCCAACGAGCGACTGGTGCGCGAACGGCTGCTGATCGACAAGGCGGCGACCGCCCGTTTCACGCCGCTGAAGTCTCAGGATACCGCCGAGCACGGCGCCTGGACCGCCGACCTGCGTGTGGCGGCGCTGGTCCCCTTCGACGTGCTGCTGCTGGGCATGGGCGAGGACGGCCATATCGCCTCCCTGTTCCCGGGCAATCCGGTGCTGGAGCAGGGGCTTGACCCGGCCGCCGCGCGGCTGGTGCTGCATGCCCCCGCCGGAAAGCCTGCCCCAGCGCAGGACCGGGTCAGCCTGACCCTGGCGGCCATGGCCTCGGCCAGGTTGATTCTCATCCTGACCAGCGGCGAGGCCAAGCGGGCGGTGCTGGAGGGGGAAGGCGACGAGCCCGTTCACCGATTGATCCAGGCGGCGCGGGGCGAGGTTCGACTGCTGTGGTCGGCGTGAACGGAGATTTCCCATGAACTCGGTCCTCCATCCCGTCGTTGACCAGGTCACAAAGGCCATCATCGAGCGCAGTCGGGACAGCCGCTCGGCCTATCTGGCGATGATCCAGGCTGTAAAGGACGAGGGCCCCGGCCGGGGAAAACTCAGCTGCGCCAACTGGGCCCATGCCTTCGCTGCCTCCCCTGGCGCCGACCGCCTGCGCGCCCTGGACCCTAATGCGCCGAACATCGGCATCGTCTCGGCCTACAACGACATGCTCTCGGCTCATCAACCGATGGAGCGCTATCCCGCCCTGATCAAGGCCGCGGCGCGTGAGGCGGGGGCCACGGCGCAGTTCGCCGGCGGCGTGCCGGCCATGTGCGACGGGGTGACGCAAGGCCGGCCGGGGATGGAGCTGTCGCTGTTTTCCCGCGACGTCATCGCCCTGGCCACCGGCGTGGCGCTCAGCCACGACGCCTTCGATGGCGTCATCCTGCTGGGCACCTGCGACAAGATCGTGCCGGGCCTGGTGATCGGCGCCCTGGCCTACGGTCACCTGCCTGCCATCCTGATGCCGGCCGGTCCGATGAGCAGCGGTCTGGCCAATTCGGAGAAGGCCCGCATCCGCGCCCTGTTCGCGGAGGGCAAGGTCGGACGCGATGAGCTGCTGGCCGCGGAGCAGGCGAGCTACCACGGGCCGGGCACCTGCACCTTCTACGGCACCGCCAACTCCAACCAGATGCTGATGGAGTTGATGGGGCTACACCTGCCCGGCTCGGCCTTTGTTCACCCCGACACGCCCCTGCGCGACGCCCTGGTCCAGGCGGCGGCGGTCCGCTGCGCCGCCATCGGGCCACGGTCGAAGGACTGGATCCCCATGGGCCGGGTGATCGACGAAAAGGCCATCGTCAACGGCGTGGTCGGCCTCATGGCCACCGGCGGCTCGACCAACCACTGCCTGCACCTGCCGGCCATGGCGGCGGCGGCGGGGATCAAACTGACTCTTGAGGACATGGACGCCCTCTCCCGGGTCACGCCTCTGCTGGCGCGGATCTATCCCAATGGCCAGGCCGACGTGAACCACTTCCAGGCGGCAGGGGGGCTGGCCTTCGTCACCCGCGAGCTTCTGGCCGCCGGCCTGCTGCACGAGGACGTCCAGACGGTGATGGGCAAGGGCTTGTCCCGTTATACCGCCGAGCCCGCACTGCGGGATGGCGAGGTGGTCTGGCGGGAAGGCGCCGCCGTCAGCCAGGATCTGGAGGTCGTCCGACCGGCAGCCGATCCATTCGAGCGGGAAGGCGGCCTGCGGCTGCTCCACGGCGGCCTGGGCCGCGCCGTGATCAAGGTAAGCGCTGTCAAGCCGGAGCATCGGATCGTCGTCGGCCCGGCCGTGGTCTTCGACAGCCAGGAAGACTATCTGGCGGCCTTCAAGCGGGGGGATCTCGACAGGGACTGTGTCGCGGTCGTGCGCTTCCAGGGGCCGCAGGCCAACGGCATGCCGGAACTGCACAGCCTGACACCGCCGCTCTCCGTTTTGCAGGATCGCGGCCGAAAAGTGGCCCTGGTGACCGACGGTCGGATGTCGGGCGCGTCGGGAAAGGTGCCGGCCGCCATCCATGTCACGCCGGAAGCCATCGCCGGAGGGCCGCTCGCCAGGGTAAGGACCGGCGATATCATCCGCCTGGACGCAGAGGCCGGGGTTCTGGAAATTCAGGTCGAGCCGGCTGACCTGGCGGCCAGAACCGCTGCCGTGGCCCCGGTTTCGCTCCCTGGCCATGGCCGCGAGCTGTTCGCCGCATTCCGACGTCTGGCGGGATCAGCCGACGCGGGAGCGTCCGTTCTTTTCTAAAGCGAATGGCTCGCTATTACGCATACGTAAGCGTCAGCCTCTGCGGCAATGCGCCACATATGTATTCATTGGGTTTATTTCCCGTTTGAAACCGGAATCGACCAAGCCAGTTGACCTTGGGTGAAAACATACCGCATCATCGAACAACTGTTCGTCGAACTGTCGGCGGCCAGACAATCGATGCCTGAGGGGGCAGATTGGCGACGTCGGCGACCCTGTACGTTTTGACTCCGCGCCGGGCCAGCGCCCGGAAGACGACCGCCTCTGCCTTGACCATCATTCCAATTGACACCGACCGCGGGCCAGCCCCGGCGGCGTCCAACCAGCTGCGATCCGGAGGTCCAACCACCGGTAGCGGATAACCAAGAAACGTCCGGTCACCGACGCTCGACCACAAGAAGCGCGGGGCCATTTTAATCCCAGGGAGGGAATAGATGCGTAGAACTACCTATCTGGCTGGCGGATCGGCGCTGGCCTTGGCCATGGCCATTGGTTTCGGCGGGGCGGCATTCGCCCAGAACGAACCCACCGATCTCTCCGAAGTCGTGGTCACCGGCTCGCTGATCGCCGGCACCCCTGAGGATGCCGCCCTGCCGGTCGACGTCATCGGGGCGGAAGAGCTCTCCAAACAGGGCTCGCCCAGCACCGTTGAGCTGCTCAAGGGACTGTCGGTGTCCAACGGCGTGCTCGGCGACACAAACCAGTTCGACGCCCGCGCCCAGGGCTCGGAAGGCTCCGGCTCCGTCAACCTCCGCGGGCTTGGCCCGACGCGGACCCTGGTCTTGCTGAACGGCCGGCGCATGCCGATCAACCCCTTCGCCCTGGCCGGCGCCGGGGCGGTCGACACCAATATCATTCCCGCTGCCGCCATCGGCCGGATCGAAGTCCTGAAGGATGGCGCCGCGGCGACCTATGGCTCCGACGCCATCGGTGGCGTGGTCAACTTCATCACCCGCAAGAATTTTGAAGGCGGCGAACTTGCCGGCAGCTATCGTTACGTCGACGGCTCCGATGGCGACTATACGGCCAGCGTCCTGTGGGGCTGGACCGGAGAACGGGCTGACGCCCTGGTCAGCGCCGGCTATCAGCATCGGTCCGAACTCGGCGTCACCGAACGTGAATTCGCCAACCGCGGCTATCAGGACAACCCCGAAGGCGGCTGGACGGCGGCCGGCAATCCCTCGTCCTTCATTCCGCTGGGTGCAAGCGCTAACCGGTTCCGCGATCCGGCCTGTACGCCGCTGGGCGGCTATGCCGGCTTCAGCGGGACCACGCCAGTCTGCTATGCCCACTATATCGAGTACGACAACCTGGTGGAGAAGGAAGATCGCTACCAGATTTACGGGGAATACAATCTCAAACTGACCGACAGCATCGACTGGCATGTTGAGGGGCTGTTCGCTTCGACCGACGTGCCGGAATGGAAGACGTCCCCGTCCTACGCCCTGCTGGCGACTCCCAACTCGGTCACCTCGCCGGTGCCGGGGCAATACTATATTCCGGGCAACAACCCCGGCCTGCTGAACTTCATCGCCACCAACCCGACCATCGTGGCCAATGTCGGCGCGACCGGCGCGCCGATCACCCTGCCGTCGTCGGTTCTGGCCTTTGGCGCGCTGAACGTCGCCAGCCGTCCGTTCCTGCTGGGCGGCAATCCCATGTTCGACTACGGAGCCTCACGCGGCAGCCGAAACTTCGAGGCCTATCGCCTGTCCACGGAGCTGAAAGGGTCCTGGGAGAATGGCATGGGGTGGTCGGTCAGCGCCACCTACGGCGAGGAGCGCGGCAACCGCACCGGTTACGACACCGTGGTCAGCCGTTATCAACTGGCCCTTCGGGGTCTGGGCGGCGCCAACTGCAACAACATCGTCGCCGGCATGCCCGGTTCGACCTGCGAATGGTTCAATCCCTTCGCCAGCGCCGTGGCCAGCAATGCGGTAACTGGGCAAACCAATCCGGGCTATGTTTCGTCGCTGCAGAACAGCCCCGAACTGGCCCGGTGGTTCTTCCAGAAGCTGGAGACCGAACAGACGGCAGGCCTGTTCGTCACCGAGGCGGTCCTGACCGGCAAGGCCTTCCATCTGCCGGGCGGGGACTCCGCCTGGGCCATCGGCGCGCAGTACCGTCGCTCGACCTTCGACGTGAACTACAACGACTTTTCCAATCGGGCGATAAATCCGTGCGTCGATACTCCGGTCAATGGCAACACCACCTGCGCCAACGCCGCCGGACCCTTCGCCTTCCTGGGCGTGGGCGGCGAGGTCTATCTGACTCAGGACGTCTGGTCGGCCTTTACCGAGTTCTCCCTGCCGATCACCGACAGCTTCAATGCAACCATCGCCGCTCGCTATGAGGATTTCGGCGGCGGCGTTGGCTCGACCTTCGATCCGAAGCTGTCGGTGCGCTGGCAGGTGTTTGAACCGCTGGCCCTGCGGGCCTCGATCGGCACGACGTTCAGGGCCCCGGTTCCCAGCAACCTGAACGACGACTTCGTCACCTCGCTGCAGTCGATCAACGGCACCTTCCGCGCCGTCGACATCTACGGCAACCCGAGCCTCAGCCCGGAAACGGCGACCACCTACAACATCGGCGCCATTCTGGAGATCGGCGGCTTCAGCGCCTCGCTCGACTACTTCAACTTTGACTTCAAGGACCCGATCACCACCGATCCGGTTTCCGGCCTGGTGGCGACCGTCTTCCCGAACGGCATCGGCCCCGGCGCCATGGCCAATTGCGCCAGCCCCCTGGCGGCGCGGTTCAGCTTCTCGGGCGGCGCAACCTGCGCCTCCTTCGCCAGCGCGGCCGCGGCCTCCAGCGCGATTACCCGGGTGCGGACCAACACCGTCAATGGCGCCGGAGTGCAGACTTCAGGCCTCGACCTGATGCTGGACTACAAGATCGACGACGTCCTGGGCGGCAGCCTGACCTTCGGCAGCACGGCTACCTATGTGCTGGAGTATGTTACCGACGAGACGGTGATCGAAGGCATCACCGTGGCGCCCTCTTTCGATGCGGTGGGCAAGCTCAACTACCAGACGACGGCCTATCCGCTGCCCAAGCTGAAGGGCAGCGTTTACGCCGAGTTCTCCAATGGTCCGCATAACCTGCGGTGGACCATCCGCTACATCGACAGCTATGACGATCAGCGGATTTCGCCTTTCGCCGCCGGCACCTATGCCGACTCTGGCGACACCCGGGTTCCGCTGCCGGCCAACACCAAGGGCAAGACGATCGACGCCTTCATCACCAGCGACGTCGCCTATCGGGTGTTCCTGCCCTGGGACACCACGGCGGTCCTGGCGGTCGACAATGTGTTCGACGAGGATCCGCCGTTCGCCCGGCTGGACCTCTCCTACGACCCCTTCACGGCCAGCGGCCTGGGACGGACGGTCAAGCTCAGCCTGACCAAGAAGTTCTAGTCTCGAACGCAAGAAGCAAGACGGGACGGGGCGGCCTTCGCGGGCCGCCCCGTTTTTCGTTCCACCTCGCCGCTTCGAGAGATCAGCGGGTGAACAGGCCCAGCAGCAGGGGCCGCACGAACAGGCCGGAGACCTGCGCCTTCTCCAGCCCGGGAAGCCAGCTCCCCAGCGAGGCGGCGGCGTTGAGCAGGGCGCTGAGCATATGGGCGGCGACCAGAGGATCGACGGGCCGGACTGAGCCCTCGGAGATGCCATCGGCGATCATCCCGGCGAACCGCTCCGAAATGCGAGTATAGCGGTCGGCCATGTCGGCGCGGATTTCCAAAGGCAGGGCGATCATGGCGGACGCCCTGAGCAGGGGCCCCTCATCGGACAGCTGGAACTCGGTCAGGGCAGATGCGGTCGCCGCCAGCCGCGTCCACTGGTCGCCGGGCAGATCGCGGGAGGCCATCTGAGCGGCCTGCATCACCGCGAAGGTTCGCTCGAAACAGGCGACTACCAGGTCGTCCTTGTCTTCGTTATGGTGGTAGAAACTGCCCTTGGTGACGTTAAGGGCGGCCGAGATGTCCTCTACCGACGCGCCGCGATAGCCTTTCTGGTTGATCAGCCGGGTGGCGGCGGTGAGGAAGGTCTGGCGGGTGACGTCCCCACTGCTCACAGGGGCGGCCAGGGGGGGCAGGGCGAGTGGGGCCCAAGACCGGCTCCTGGTCGACAGGCCGCCGGTCAGGATGTCACTCATCCGCGCGCGCAGGCGGGGATAGTCCTCGACGTCGTAGCGGCGCAGCCAGGTAAAGGTCCATAGAGCCTGTTCGAGAAGCAGGTGGGTCCGGGCGGTGGCTTCCGCGCGGCTCAGGCCGGCGAATTCCGGTGCGCTGTAGAAGCCGCGGACCCGGCGGAACATGTTGTTGAAGGCTTCCCATACCTCCGTTCGTAGGGGCTCCTTCAACGAGCGCATTTCGCTGAAGCTGACCAGGGGCGGCGCTTCCTTCAGACGCATACGGCGGGAAAGGTCGAAGAACAGCTCAAGGAAACGGTCCAGCCGCGCCCGGGCGTCCTGTTCCAGGGCGGCCTCGATGATCAGGGCGTCGAAGGTCTCGATGCCGCGCAGGAAACAGGCGGCGGCCAGATCCTCCTTTCGGCGAAAGTAATAGGTGACCGAGGTGGTGATCAGCCCAACCTCGGCCGCGACGTCGGCCAGGGTCATGCCCTTGACGCCCTGACGGTTGAGGATGCCGGTGGCGGCCACCAGGATGGCTTCGCGCCGGGCGGCGTAGCGGGCAGTGGCCGGGGACGCCGGCGGAGGGGCGAGATTGCTGCTCATTTCCCAGGCACCTTAGAGCAGGTCGAGCGAAGGAGGACACCGCTTTCACAGGTCTCCAGGTCAGGCCGCCGCAGAAATCCGGCTTTCGGCAAGAACCTGGATCACCGCCCGCACCATGGCCGCCGGCGATATCGGCTTGGCGATCCAGCTGTTCATGCCGGCGGCGCGATAAGTCTCCACCTGGTGGGCCATCGCGTTGGCGGTCATGGCGATGATCGGCGCCTGTGACGACGGTCTGTCCAGGCTCCGGATCGCGGCGGTCGCCGCCATCCCGTCCATCACCGGCATCTGGATATCCATGAAGATGAGGTCGAAGGCGTTGATCGCCGCCGCCGCCAGGCCTTGGGCTCCGTCTTCGGCGGTCGTGACGTCAGCCCCCAGGTTCTGAAGCATCCGGCCGGCGATCAGCCGATTGGTTGCGTTATCCTCGACGACCAGAACCTTCAGGCCAGCCAGAAGGTCGTCGGAGCCCTCTGTCTGGACCGCGGCGGCTTCGGCCAGGGCCGCCGGAGCGGCGATCTCGACGCGGAACGTCGACCCACTTCCCGGCCGGCTTTCAAAGTCGATGGACCCGCCCATCTGTTCGGCCAGTCCTCTGGCGATGGCCAGGCCAAGTCCAGATCCGCCAAAGCGGCGGGTGGCCGATCCATCGGCCTGTTGGAATCGTTCGAACAGACCAGCCTGGGCTTCCGGAGCAATGCCGATGCCGGTGTCGGCAATCTCAATCCGGAGACGCTGGGCCGTGTCCGCGCCGCTCGCCGTGAGCCGCACCTCCACACCGCCCTCCTGTGTGAACTTCACGGCGTTTCCCAGAAGGTTGAACAACACCTGGCGCAACCGAACAGGATCGACGCTGACGCTGCCAACGGCGTCGGCCACGACGGTCAGGGTCAGGCCCTTGGCGTCCGCCTGGGGCCGCAGAAGGGCGGCGACGCTGCCCAGCAGATCCACCGGTTCGACGGTTTCCGGATTGAGCTCCAGCCGCCCAGCTTCCAGCCGAGAGAAGTCGATGACGTCGTTGAGCAGTTCGGACAGCATGGCGCCGCATCCGAGTGCTTCGTCGAGCAGACGGCGACCGTCGTCCGACAGGGCCTCGCGCTTGAGCAGGTGCAGTACGCCCAGGACGCCGTTCATCGGCGTACGGATTTCGTGGCTCATATTGGCCAGGAACTGCGCCTTGACCTCCGCCGCCGCCAAGGCCGCATCCCGGGCTTCCGACAGGGCGGTGACGTCCTGGGTGATGCCGAGCACCTGCCACAGGCCGCTCGCCTGACGATGCATGCCGCGCCAGGCCGCGCGCAACCGAGCCCATCCGCCGGTTTCGGCATTGAAGTGACGGTATTCCACGACCTGCGGCTCGCCGCTGGTGACCGTCTCCACGAAAGCCTGGGCGACTCTCTCCTGATCATCCGGATGAATCTCGGCGGTCATCTCATTGACGGTCAACAGCCGGCGGCCGGGAGCGCCAATCGATCCGGTGCGCGTCAGGTCGGGATCGATGATGTAGCGGCTGGTCTTGGGGTCGAACTGCCAGATGTAGACCCCGGCCTCCTCCCGAAGCAGATCATTGGTCCGTGCCGCCTCGGCATTTTCATTGTCCCGCCGGCGGGCCTCGGTAATGTCCTGCAGCACGACCAGGGCGATGCCACCGGGAGCCAGTTTGGCGCGTGAGCGCACCCACAGCCAGTCCCCGTCCCGCTTGCGCAGTCGATGCTCGACTGTGGCGTGGCTGTCCCCGACCAGCTTGGCCACGAATTCGGTAATCGGCTCGCGATCGCCGGGATGGGCGAAATCGGTGAAGTGTCGATTGGTGACGTCGGCGTCCGTCCACCCGGTCAAGGTCGCCCAGGCGGGATTCACCCGCTCGACCACTCCGGCGCGCATGACGACAAAGATGTCGTCGGTGCTGGCGAAAAACCAGCGGGCCGCTTCCACCTCGATATCGGCTGGATCGCCGGGCATGTTCGGTTTCCTCTGTTAAGGGATCATCACGGCTTCAGGTAAAGTTTGGGTTGCCCCACACCCGGAATTCGACAGGCCGCCGCTGCCCCCAACCTGTTTCTCCATCCCTGTTGAGCCGTCAGCGGCCCTCGGGATAAGGTCTGCAATCCGCACCAAAGACCTTCGATGGAAGGCGGATCAGCGGATGATTGTTCAGGGAGATACGGGTCATGACGAAACCGGAAAAGCTTGGCCTCTCCTCGGAGCGGCTGGCCCGCATCGAGACCTTCCTCGACGAGCGCTACATCCAGACGGGCAAGCTGCCCTGCGCCCAGGTGCAGGTGCTGCGCCACGGCAAGCTGGCCTATGAGACGACACTGGGCCTGGCCGATGTCGAGCGCAAACGCGCCCTGAAGAGCGACGATATCTTCCGCATCTATTCGATGACCAAGCCGATCACCTCGGTGGCCTTCATGATGCTGGTCGAGGAGGGGCTCGCCGCTCTGGACGATCCGGTGGCCAAATACATCCCGTCCTGGAAGGAGTTGGGGGTGTTCGCCGGCGGCTTCATGGAGAGCTTCCAGAGCCGCAGCCCCGACCGGCCGATGCTGGTCGTCGATCTGCTGCGTCACACCTCCGGTCTAACCTACGGCTTCCAGCAGCAGACCAATGTTGACGCCGCCTACCGGCATTTGAAACTGGGTGACAATCTGCGGTCCGGAACCCTGGCGGAGATGGTCGAGTCCCTGGCCAAGCTGCCGCTGCAATTCTCGCCCGGCGAGAACTGGAACTACTCGGTCTCCACCGACATCGTCGGCCACCTGGTCGAGGTGATCAGCGGCCAGACCCTGGACGTCTTCTTCGCCAAGCGGATATTTGAGCCGCTGGGCATGGTCGACACCGCCTTCGACGTGCCCAAGGACAAGGCCGACCGGCTGACCGCCTGCTATGCGGCCGGGGCTTTGGGGGTGAAGACGATCGCCGCCAATAAGGTGCTGCAGGACGATCCCAGGAAGAGCCCCTTGTTGAAGCCCGCCACCCTGCTCAGCGGCGGCGGCGGCCTGGTCAGCACGGCGGCCGACTACATGAAGTTCGCGCGGATGCTGCTCAATGGCGGCGAGCTGGACGGGGTTCGGCTGCTCAGCCCTAAGACCATCCAGCTGATGACCGCCAACCATCTGCCTGGCAATCAGGACTTGACGCAGATGTCCAAGTCCCTGTTCAGCGAGGCCAACTACGCCGGCGTCGGCTTCGGCCTGGGCTTCGCGGTCACGGTCAACGCCGCCAGCACCCTCATCCCCGGCACCGCCGGGGACTATTTCTGGGGTGGGGCAGCCAGCACCTTCTTCTGGATCGATCCGGTCGAGGATCTGGCCGTGGTCTTCCTCACCCAGCTGCTGCCATCGTCGGCCTATCCGGTGCGGCGGGAACTACGGACCCTCATCTACAGCGCCTTCACGGAATCTGCGGGCTAGTCCCGCCGTCCGCCCGAGCGGTGCGTTCGGCGAGGATGCGTAAGTTCTCCAGGTGGTCCTGTCGGCTGATGGAATAGGCCTGCATGATGGCCAGGGCGATGCCGTACAGCAGGGCCAGGACCGGCATATAGACCAGCGCCAGCTTGACGATGGTCTCTGGCGGGACCTCGCCGGGCCTGGCCTTGGCTGGAAAGGCGATGACCGTCAGGATCAGCCCCGCCCCGATGGCCCCGATGCCGCCCACGGCCTTTTGGACCAGGCTGGTGAAGGCAAAGAACAGGCCCTCCGACCGGCGCCCCGTCGCCACCTCGCTCTCCTCGACCACGTCGGCCAGCATGGCGGTGATCAGGATGGCGGCGGTGATGCCGAAGATGCCGCGTATCACCCCGTCCAGCAGCAGCCAGGGGACAATGGTCGGGATCTTGGTGCCCTCAATCATGTCGAGGTTGCCGGGGAACCAGCCGACCAGCCGCAAGATCAGCGGCACGAAACCGGCAAAGACTGAGAGAGCCAGAAGAATGCCACCGGCGGCCTTCTTACCCGACCGTTTGGACAACATCGGCGCTGCGACCAGGGCCACGGCCGAGGAGACATAGCTGTCCATAACCAGGATGCCGGTCCAGAACGACGACAGGCCCCAGAAGTAGGTTGAGATGTAGGCCCCGAGGGAGAAGCTGATACCCTGCGCCACGGCGGCGAACAGGCCCACCAGGGTGATGATGACGAAGTTCCGGTTCGACAGGGTCTGGGCCATCTGGGTGACGGTCTGGATTGCTGTCCGTTTCGCCGCGACCGGCACGCGCTTCAGCCAGGGAATGAATCGGTGGGTGCCGGCTGAGGAGGCCAGGATGGAGACGAACATCAGGACGGCGCCGATATAGCCGTAGGTCTTATAGCCCTGCGGATTCAGTTGCCCGGTCGGATACTGGGCGGTCGGCGCCAGAAAGACGATGAACATCAGCACCGTCAGAGTGAGGCCGCCCCACCAGGCGAAGAAATACCGCCAGCCAAGGATGGCCGAGCGCTGGTCGTAGTCGTCGGTCAGTTCGGCCGCCAGGGCGGAAGAGGGGATTTCGTAGAGGGTGATGAAGCTGCGGCCCAGGACCGCGACGGCCACCAGATACCAGAAGAGCGCGTCATGGCCCCAGCCCGTGGGCGGATTCCACAGTAGCAGGAAGGACAGGGCGACCGGCAGGGCCGAAGCGTACATGAAAGGATGGCGGCGGCCCCAGCGGCTGGACAGGTTGTCCGACCACTCTCCGATGATCGGATCGATGACGCAGTCGATGATCATCGCAAGCATGATGGCCATCGAGACCTTGAGGGCGTCGAGACCGACCACCTGATTGTAAAACAGCAGAAGGAAGACCCGGTAGCCGTTGTCCTTGATCCCGAAGGCCACGGAGCCGAGGCCATAGAAGATGCGGGTTCCCAGGCCCACGCGGGGGCGTGGACCGATCGGCAATACGGGTTCAGTCATCCGGCTTTCGCTTCCCTAAAGGCAGCTCTTCGGCCGCTCTCGTTTTTCGAAACTGGGGTATGCTGGCCCTCGGAGTCAATCAGACAATGGCGCCGCCGGGCCTCGAATCTTCCCAGGTCCGGCCGTCGCTGCGATGCATGGCGCAGGCGTCCCAGTAGGGCTTTCCGCCGAACCGCTCGACTATCAGCTCGGTCAGAACCCGCACCTTGGCGGGCGGCTGGGCGCCCGGCGGGCGGACCAGAAAGAGGCCGGCCTCGCCGACGGGGTAGTTCATCAGCAGGGGTTCCAGCTTCCCCGCCTCGATAGCGTCGGAGATCAGGAAGGTGGGAAGCAGGGAGATGCCGAGGCCGGCGATCACCGCCTGGGCCACCGCCTCGCCGTTGTCGGCGCGGAAGCGGCCGTCGGGGCGGATGGTGATGGTCTTGCGGCCATCCTGGAACCGCCAGCTATCGCCCTGGCGCATGCCGCTCTGCAGGACCGCGTCATGGCCGGTCAGGTCGTGCGGGGTCTGCGGCCGGCCCCGGCAGGCCAGGTATTCGGGGCTGGCGACCAGGGCGGCGTGAATCGGGGCGATGCGGCGGGCGACCAGGGTGGAATCGGGCAGGACGCCCAGCCGCACCGCCGCGTCGAACCGCTCGGCGACCAGGTCGACGAAGGCGTCGCTGTAGGCGGCCTCGATCTTCAGCCGGGGGTGTTTCAGCGCCAGTTCGACCAGCAGCGGCTGGACGTGGCGAAGGCCGAAGGACAGGGGCAGGGCGATGCGCAGCGTCCCGACCACCGCATCGCCGCTCTCGGCCACGGCGTCGCGGGCGTCGTCGAGGTCGGCGAGGATGCGGGTGGCGCGCTGCTTGAACTCGAGACCCGCCTCGGTGGGGCTGACGCCGCGGGTGGTGCGCGCCAAAAGCCGGGCGCCCAGGTCCGACTCCAGGGCCGAGACCCGGCGGCTGACGATGGACTTGCTGAGGCCCAGGCGGGCGGCAGCGCGGCCAAAGCCGCCAGTCTCCACGACCTCGACGAAAGCCCGCATCTCGTCGATTTCGGACATGATCGCTCTCCTCAAGCAGGGTTGGCCAACCGGCGCCCGAGACTGCCGAGGGTGTTGCTGATCCGTCAACAATCATCTGCATCCGGCGCGGCTACCGTTGCGATCGGCGGACCATCATCTTCCCGGCTGTCGGGCCACTGATGGCCCAGGAGATTTGATCCCATGTCCAAAGTCCTCGTCCTGAACAGCAGCGTCAGCGGTTCCGCCTCGGTCAGCCGCCAGCTGGTCGCCTCCGTCGTCGAAGGCCTGGCCGGCCCCGGCGTAACTGTGGTCGAGCGCGACCTCGGCGCCGAGCCGATCCCGCACCTGATCCCCGCCACCGTCGACGCCGTGCGCGGCGCCGATCCGACCACAGAGGCCGGCCGCGAGGCCCGCGCCCTGGCCGACAGCCTGATCGCCGAGCTGAAGTCGACCGACGTGCTGGTCATCGGCGCGCCAATGTACAATTTCGCCATCCCGACCGGCCTGAAGGCCTGGTTTGACCATGTCCTGCGGGCCGGGGTCACCTTCAGCTACAATGAGAGTGGGCCGGTCGGCCTGGTCACCGGCAAGAAGGCCATCGTCGTGCTGTCGCGCGGCGGCCTTTACAGCGAAGGCCCGGCCGCTCCGCTGGACTCCCAGGAGCCGCACCTGAAGACCCTGCTGGGCTTCATGGGCATCACCGACGTCACCTTCATCCGCGCCGAGAAGCTGGGGTTTGGTCCGGAAGCCCGCGACCAGGCGCTGGCCGACGCCCGCGCCCAGATCGGCGCGGTGACCGGCGACCTGGCTTTGGCGGCTTAAGCAATTCCACAGGCGGAGCCGGCCCGGATGGGTTAGGCTCCGCCGATGGAAACCTGGATCCTTCCGGCGCTGCTGGGGGTGGGCCTCGCGGCCGCCACCGGATTTCGCACCTTTCTTCCCCTGCTGATGCTGGGTCTGGCCGCGCGGTTCCACCTGTTCGGGATGGGACTGTCGGGGGGCATGGCCTGGCTGGATTCCACCCCGGCGCTGGTGGCGCTGGGCCTGGCCACCGCCTTCGAACTGGCGGCCGACAAGATCCCGGCCGTGGATCATGCCCTCAGCCTGGTCGGCACGGTGGTGCGGCCGATCGCCGGGGCGGTGGCGGCGGCCGCCGCCTTCCAGACCCTGGACCCGACCCTGGCGGCCATCGCCGGCCTGATCATCGGCGCCCCGACGGCCCTGGCCTTCCATGCGGCCCAGGCCGGCACCCGGGTGATCAGCACAACGACCACGGCGGGCCTGGGCAACCCCTTTGTCTCGGTGATGGAGGACGTCACCGCCTTCGTCACTGTCCTGGTCGCCTTCCTCGCCCCGCTGCTGATCCCCCTGGTGCTGCTGGCCCTGGGGGTCGTGCTATGGCGCATCTGGCGGGCGGCGCGGCGGGCCAAGCCCTTGTCCAGACAGGAAAACGCCCCCGGAGCCTGAGCTCCAGGGGCGCTTGTCTTCAAGCCCTCTGGCCTTCTGGCCTCAGCCTAGTTGAACAGGCTGACGATGACCGAGGCGATGACGCCGGTGGCGATGGCGGTCAGAACCACGTCGTTGCCGACCCGGACATAGTGGTAGCCGCGCGGCGGGGCTTTCAGCTTGTAGCGACGGTAGTCGACCACATAGGCGCGAGTCCGGTAGGCGGCCGGCAGACGCTGACCCTTGGCCCAGCGCTGGGCCTTGTAGCCGCGCGGCGCCTGGTAGCGGCCGGCGTTGTAGCGTTTGGCGGCCTTGCGCTCCCACTGATCCTGGCGGGCTTCCTGGCGCACCTCCTGCCGAGTTTCGCGCTGGTCCTGGCGCATCGGCTGGGCGGTGGCCATGCCGGCGGTTCCGAGGATGGTCATGGCGACGGCTGCGGCGATAAATTTCTTCATGGTCTCTGGTCTCCGTGTGTTTGGAAGCTCGGGGGAACTTCCTTTGTCCTTGATGACGCCGCCATAGTGACACGCGGCGACTGAGCCTGACCTGAACGGAGAAGATCAGCTTAAGTTCATCAAGTTACGGATATTTCGAATTATTTCGGCTTTGCAAAGAACGGTTGTCTTCAGTTCCCGCTTACCGCGTTTGCGGCTTGGTCAAGGACCGGCCAGTCGAAGGGTATGAACAGGCGACCGGCGGTCATCGGCGTGCCATCGATTGCGGCGGCCGGCGCCTTAAGGGTCGGGACAAAGGACAGCATGGCGTCACGGGTCTTTGGCGAAGCCTCGCCGATGACCCGGCAGTCGGTCAGGGCCCCGTCAGTCGCTGCGGCGCAATTGAGCTGGGAGACGCCGCTCGTCAGGCCGGTGGCGAGAATTGCAGCGGCGCCATCGTCGAGCCCCGGGCTTTCGACCCATTTGACAGGATGATTGGTGCATTGCCGGTCCGCATTCTTGGAGGATGGACAGCCGAAGGTTCCGCGTTCGCGGGGCGCCGCGATGGTGACGAGGTTGGCTCCTTGCCCTACAGCGTAATTGAGAGGTGGGCTCTTGGCCTCGCCCAGGTTCCAGCGGAGAGGCACACGGATCAGCTTGCCGGTCACCGCCGTGCCATCGCCTCGCAGTGGCTTCATACGGAAATAGGGCGCCATGTTCAGCGCCGCCTTGCCGAACCCCAGTTTCTGCGGCGCTTCGGCCAGGACGGTGCATTTTTCAAGGCTTCCATCGGCTCTGGCCCGACATTGCAGTAGAACGGCCCCGCCAGCTTCGGGCGACAGAGCCTTAGACGGATAATAGGCTGCCATGTTGGCCCCGCTGGGGGCCGCCGCCCATGAGGCGTCATCGATCAAATCGACAGGCGGGCCAGCCGTTGCAGCGCCGGCCAGCCCGAGCACGAGAACGGTAAGGGCGAAATGCCTGATCATGGATAGCTTTCGAAGCTGCGCCCCATAGGGTTGCAGGCCGGGCGGGCAGTGTCCAGCGGAGGTGGGAGATTTCCAAGCCGTGCTTTGGCAAGGGCGGCGAACGGGGCTAGGGTCGGCGGCTCAGGTCCTCCGGTCCCAAGGGAATCAAGGCGTTGCGCAAGCTGGTGCTGCTGTCGCGGAAGGGCGGGACGGGGAAGACGACCCTGTCGGTCAACCTGGCGGTGGCGGCCCATCTGCAGGGGCTGAAGGTCAGTGTCGCCGATCTGGACCCGCAGGGCTCGGCCCTGGCCTGGAGCCAGCTGCGCCGGAGCGCCGGGTCCGATGAGGGTCCCGAGGTGGCGGCGGCCAATGGCGGCACGCTGTTTCCCCTGGCCAACGCTCGCGAGCGGCAGGGCCGGGACCTGCTGATCATCGACACCCCGGCCGGCGGCGACGCCCTGGCGGCGGCGGCGATCCGCCAGGCGGACCTGGCCATCCTGGTCTGCCGGCCCAGCTATTTCGACCTGGCCGCCCTGGTTCCGGCGGCCCAGGCGGTGCGGGAAGCGGGCAAGCAGGGGCTGGTGGTGCTGAATCAGGCGCCCAGCCGGCGGGGCGGGGTGGAATCCCCGGCCATCGCCCGGGCGGTCGAGGCGGCCAGGCTGCTGGGTTTCCCCATCGCCCAGGTGGGCTTGCGGGCCCGGGTGGCCTTTCAGGAGAGCCTGTGGCGGGGCCAGGCGGTGATGGAGTTCGAGCCGAAGGGGGCGGCGGCCCAGGAGATCACGCGGTTGTGGGGCGAGGCCGGGGACAGGCTGTGGCCTGGGCGGGCGGCGTCGCGGGGGGCGGCCTGAGCCAAGCCCTGGATTTTAATTCCTAGTGGATCACTTGAGTAAAGAGGCCAAGTATCGACAGGGCGGCCCAGCCGACAACTACGTAGCTGCTGGCGCTAAGACCGGATAGCAACAGCAACTGACGCATGGTCATCTGACCATCCCATCCAGACA
Organism: Caulobacter sp.; assembly: GCA_044239675.1. Classification (GTDB taxonomy): domain Bacteria; phylum Pseudomonadota; class Alphaproteobacteria; order Caulobacterales; family Caulobacteraceae; genus Caulobacter. Next base: position 44,217 of record JBIIAX010000026.1, on the reverse strand, counting down.
TCATTTCCTCCCGGCGCGTTCCACCGTATTCGTCATTGACAGTCTTGTGACACGCACTCCGCCCGAAACGCAATTGAGACCTGTTGTTGCGCAAAACATTGTTACCGGATTCGGGGGGCCGGCCGGTCCGGCGACGCGCGGTTCGCTTGTGCGGAAAGGGAAAAAGCGGGGTCACTCTGTGTCAACCTGGTAAACCGGAACTTGGTTCCATCCCTCCCTGCAAGGACGATACCGTCGCCGCCCGGCTCCCGCGGGGGACCCGCGATACAGGCGGCGACAGATCGCTTTACTTGCTTTCTTCGAAGGTCACAGCGACGTCGGCATTGGCCGAGAGCCGGACCGTGCCGCCCTCGACCTCGGCGATCAGGCCGGTGGAAATCCAGTGGTGCTTGTCGTCGACGGAATCCTTGCGGGTCAGTTTGATACGGTCGCCATCGACATGGTCGACGACCCCGACATGGACGCCGTCGGCGCCGATGACTTCGGCGTCTTTGTGGATCTGGCTGAGGTCGGTCATGGGTTTCTCCTTGGTCACTGTCGGGCCTTGATGACAGTTCGGACGTAACGCGCCGGGGGCGGGAAGGTGACGGCGGCGAATCTGGACAGGAATCTGGACATCCAGTTTGTCTATTTCCCGCGTACATGTGGTGTTGTGGCTAAAAAGTGAGGAAATTCAACGCCGGGAAAGACTTCCCGAATGGGGTTCACATGGCTCGCGGGTGGGGATCGTATGGCTCCCGAATGGGGATCGTATGGTGTTCAGGCGGGTCCCGGCTTTGTCCTCGGTGGGGATCGTATGGGGACGAGATGGGGTTTTGGGCGCGGCGGTTGGAAATCGGCGGGGCTGGATCGATGCAGGATCGAAGCGGAGGGGTATTGTCGCACGGTCCGGCCGGTCGCCCGTCAATGAGTCTGGAAAAGCCGACCCGGCCGGGAACCCGTTATTTCTGAATCCGCGTCGGAACATTCCCGAGTCTGGTGACTTTTCCTCGTCACGCATTTGGGAGGAACATCAATATGATCAAGACCTTGACGACCGTGGCGATCGCCGCGGCCCTGCTGGCCGCCTGTGGCCAGAAGGCTGATAACGCCGCCGTCGAAGGCGAGCGGACGGACGGTCCGGCCATGTCCACCTCGGCCGAACCGCGCAACGAAGCCGTCGACACCACCCCGACCACCGGGGACGTCGGAACCACCCCGGGCGCCAGTTCCTTCACCGAAGGCCAGGCCAAGGGCGCCATCGAGTCCGCCGGCTATACCGGCGTGTCCGAGCTGACCCAGAACGAGAACGGGATCTGGCAGGGCAAGGCGATGAAGGACGGCGCCGAAGTCAGCGTCTCCGTCGACTACAAGGGCTCCGTGAAGACTCTCTGATCCCGGCGACCGGCCCGGGCGGACGTCCGGGCCATCCCTCCACTCCATAAGGATGAACGCGATGAGCAAGACCGTCACCCGGCTGTTCGACAGCCACACCCAAGCGCTGAGCGCCGTTGACGACCTGGAACAGGCCGGCGTCGACAAGGACCGCATCAGCATCGTCAGCAACAACAGCGACAACTGGCACGCCGGCCATAGCCACCCGGGCGCCAAGGGCCCGCTGGGCGACGCCAATGGCGACGGCGAAAACGACACGGCCGAGGGCGCCGGCAAGGGCGCGACAACGGGCGGCCTGATCGGCGGCGCCGGCGGCCTGCTGGCCGGCCTCGGCATGCTGGCCATTCCGGGCCTGGGCCCGGTGGTGGCGGCCGGCTGGCTGGCCTCGACGGCGGTCGGCGCGGTTGTCGGCGCCGTCGCCGGCGGCGCGGCCGGCGGCCTGCTGGGCGCGCTGAAGGAAGCGGGCCACACCGACGAGGAAGCCAACGTCTATTCCGAAGGCGTCCGGCGCGGCGGCACCCTGGTCAGCGTCAAGACGCATGACGCGGATGAGGCCCGGATCGAGCAACTGCTCAACGGCCGCAGCGGCATCGACGCCACCACCCGCGGCGCAGCCTACCGCGAGCAGGGGTGGTCGGGCTTCGACGACACGGCGGCGCCCTACAGCGTCGACGACATCAGCCGCGAGCGCGATCTCTACAGGGGCGAGGCTCGCTCCTTCGCCGGCCAGACGGCCAGCGAGCCGGACTTCGGCGACGAGGTCCGCGAGCCCCGCCCGGGCGTGACGCCCGGAACCTACCGCGACCAGTAACGGCCGCACCGACGACAAGCAGCGCCCCGGACCGCAAGGTCCGGGGCGCTTTTGCATGCGCGGAGGGGGGGCGCGCGCAGGGAAGGGGCGCAGGGGGGGCGCCGCGAGGTCGGCGCGGGACTGACGACGGGCTTCGTATCCCTGTGGCGAGTCCTTCCCGCACCCCGGGGAAAAGAGGCGGGAAAGGGGCTGGCGAAGTCGCCAACGGCGCCGCCAAGGACTGGCGATGACGCCACAAAATCATCCCCAGGAACTCAGCGTAAAATACGTCGTCCGGAGCGGTCGCGACAGGTGGCGAATAGCTGACAATTTGGCATTCGCTTGCATTCACCACGGGTTCATTTCAAATGGACGAAGTTGAGATCGCGGGTTGGGGGGAAGCTCCGAAACGCACATCGAAGTATAGTGTGCGCAACCGCGCAAAACATCAGCAGCCTTGGCCATTGCGGCCAATAACAGGAGGGAGAACTACCATGAGAAAGCATTCGCTTATACTGGCGGCCAGCGTCGCCGCCATCTCCGGTCTCGTCGCGGTCGGTTCCGCCGCCGCCCAGCCGGGGTCCTTCACCCAGACCTGCCAGGCCGTGCAGAGCCAGGGCTATACGGTCACCACCCATGTGATCACCCGCAGCAGCGGGGCCCCGACCCCCCGGCCCGGCAGTTATTCCATCGGCACGGCGCCCACCGACAGCTATCACGTGTCGCCCCTGCGGGCCTATGGCTACAGCGGCCATGACCGCATCTTCCTCGACAGTTTTCCGCTGGAGCCGGTGACCGGCAAACGGACCTGCAGCGTCGAGATGAAGATCAAGGGCAACTCCGGCAGCGTCGTCAACAACGACGCCATTGTCCTGATGCTGCCCACCGGGCCGGGCAAGCTGTTCACCACCGGCGGCGGCTGGGCCAATCACTACCGCGTCTGGAGCACCACCCTGACCGACAACCTGGGCAACTGGTCCTTCACCAACCCGGCCATCCCGGTGATGAAGAAGGACAACAGCAACGCCCCGCTGTCGGCGGCCCTGCTGACCACGGCGGCCGGCGTCAACGCCTTCGACGTCTACATCCAGGACGACAGCACCGTCTCCCAGATCAAGGTCACCTACCGCGTCTACTAGGCCATGGCCGGGGAGGGCGCGGTGGAAACACGGCGGCCTCCCCGGCTTCCTTTTAACAGCAAGGGGGAAGTCATGAACATTCACAGCAGCTTACGGCGCCTGGCGCCGGCCGCCGTCTGCGCCCTGGCGCTCGCCGCCACAGCTAGCGCCGCCAGCGCCCAGGCCAGCGGTGGCGGATGCCCGGCCGGACTGAGCGGGACCTTTTCGGGTGGCAAGGTCCACTACACCCTGAAGGGCAAGCTCAACCAGGCCTTCGGGACCCTGCCGGCGGGCGCGCCGTTCACCGCCAAACTGGTCTATGCCTATCCGCAGACCTCGACCTCGACGGGCCCCAACGGCCACTATGCTTCGTTCAAGATCAAGGTCAGTTTCGGCAACCAGACCGTCTCCGACAGCGGCCCGGGGGCCATCGACGTCTATGACAAGCCGACCGCCTATCCCACCGACCTGCTGGTCGCCTACAGCATGACCCCGATCAGCGGCACCTTGGGCGGCCTGACCCTGGCCACCGGGGCGGGCTTGAGCGTCGACCTGCAGAACCTCGCCGGCACGGCCTGGACCACCACCGCCCTGCCCAACGCCAGCCGGACCATGGCCCACATGACCGCCGGCAACGCCACCTTCATCGAACTCCGCTCGACCACGGGTTTGATTGTCAGGGGGAACCTCTGCCCGTAGGGCGGTGAGGTTGAGGCCTTCCCCTCCTTCTTGAGCCCTTCCCCCTGGAGGGGGTAAGGGTTGGTATGGGGGTGGAGGCCTCGGCGGGTGCGCGGTGTGTGTGGGTCAGTTTCGGCTGTGGGGCCGTCATCAGACGCCGACGGCCAATCCCCGAACGGACAGCCTAGCGGAACCACCTCCACCCCCATCCCCGGCCCTTCCCCCCTCCAGGGGGAAGGGTGCGATGGGGCGACCGGCTGTTCCAACAAGAGACTTGTATTCATCGCTGCGCGGGCCTATGTGCGCCGCTTCGAGCAAGGGAAGCAGAAGATGTCGCGGGCCGAGGTCCAGTTTCGGGGTGTTGTTGCGGTGGCGCCAGCCGCCGTCGACGGCCTGTATGGTATCGAGATCTAGCGCGCCTCCTTGTTCGAGAGGCGGCTTCGCCTCTCCTCGTGTCGCAAGACCCTGGATGGCGGAAGCCTCCAGGGTTTTTCTTTGGGCGGTCGGTCGCCCGCCGACACTTTAACGTTTGCGCATGACGGCCGCCGTAACCGGTATCCACTTACGGCTGTCATGCGCAGCATTTAGGAACAAGCCGATGACGGCTGCACTGACCACCTTCGCCCTGACCGCCTCGCGCGCACCGTCGCCGCGGGACGCCGACGCATGCGCCCTGCGCGCCGTCGCAGAGCGATTTGAAGGCTAGGTCTCCAGACATCCTGGAGACCCCGCCGCCGGGGGATCCAGGTCGAGCGCCAGAAGGCTCGCCGGTTCCCGCCGGCGAGCCTTTTTTGCGTTTCGGGCTCCAGCACTCCGCACAGAGCCCTCACCCCATTGGCGCGCGCCGATACCAAGGCCTCCCGTTCCCGGCTCGGCCAGCCGGGGGCGGGGGGCGACCCCAACAGGCAGGAGAGAACCATGCCTATCGATACCGAGACCCAGAAGATCCACGTCAACGTCGGCACCATCGGCCACGTGGACCACGGCAAGACCACCCTGACGGCCGCCCTGACCCAGGTGCAGGCGGCCCGTTTCGGCGGCCAGGCCCTGTCGTTCGACCAGATCGACAAGGCGCCGGAAGAGCGCGCCCGGGGCATCACCATCAATACCGCCCATGTGGAATACGAGTCCGCCACCCGGCACTACGCCCACATCGACTGCCCGGGACACGCCGATTATGTGAAAAACATGATCACCGGCGCGTCCCAGATGGACGGGGCGATCCTGCTGGTCGACGCCACCAAGGGGGCGGCCAAACAGACCATCGAGCATGTGCTGCTCGCCCGGCAGGTGGGGGTTCGGCATATGGTGGTGTTCGTCAACAAGATGGACGCCCTGGACCCCGCCGAGCGCGAGGACATGAAGGCGATCATCGAACTGGAAACCGGCGAACTGCTGGCTTCCCAGGGGTATGAGAACGCCGTCTTCGTCTTCGGCAGCGCCCTCAAGGCGCTGGAGGCGGTGCGGGCCGGCCGGCTCGATGACCCGGAAGTGCTGGCCATCGCCGCGCTGGTCTCGGCGCTGGACACGGCCATTCCGGACCCGGTGCGCGACTTTGACGGGCCCTTCCTGATGCCGATCGAAGGGGTGCACACCATCCCGGGCCGCGGCACGGTGGTGTCCGGCCGGGTCGAGCGCGGGGTGCTGAAGGTGGGCGACGCCGTCGAGATCGTCGGTCTCGACAACGACGGCGCCGAGGTGATCGTCACCGGCACGCAGGCCTTCCGGAAAAACGTGCCGGAGGCCCGGGCCGGGATGAATGTCGGGCTTTTGCTGCGCGGCCTCAAGCGGGACGACGTCAGCAAGGGCCAGGTGCTCAGCGCCCCCGGCGTGATTACCGCCCGCACCACGGGCCGGGCGCGGATCTTCGTCCTGACCAGGGATGAGGGCGGGCGTCACACGCCGTTCGGCACGGGCTACCAGCCGCAGCTGTTCTTCGGGGTCACCGACGTCACCGGCGTTTTGACCACGGAGGGGGATGCGCAGGTCAGCCCCGGCGACCAGGCGGACATCGGCTTTGTGCTGAAAAAGCCGGTCGGCATTGAACCCGGCGTCCGGTTCGCCATCCGTGAGGGCGGCCGCACCGTCGGCGCCGGGATGGTGACGGAGGTGACGGGGTAGCGTCGGTGGGAAACCCCCGGCCTTGGGCGTCAGCCCGGAGTCGGGGGTTTCTTCCTTCTCCCCCTGGGGGAGAAGGTGGCGGCGAAGCCGACGGATGAGGGGTTTCACCGGCGGGAGGGATTGTCGTGGTCGGCAGGCTGTTGGACAGGCCGGCACGACCCCTCATCCGACCCCTTCGGGGCCACCTTCTCCCCCAAGCGGGAGAAGGATTTTATGGGGAGCGCCGGCCGCCTTTGCGAGTCAGCGAGCCGAGGTCCATGACTTGAACCGACGCGCACCAAACCGATTCGACGCCGCCCGCCGGCCGCGATAGCCTCCGGCCATGTGCGGACGTTTCGACACCTCTCACCTGGCCTGGGCCGACATCCATGAGCGGCTGTCGTCGTTCGCGGAGAACTTTCCGGTCTCCACCGCCCCGCTGAACATCGAGCCCAACGACGACGTGCGGCCGACCACGGCGCAGGTCACCGCCCGGCTGCAGGACGGCGCCTGGGTGCTGGAGAAGATGCGCTGGGGGCTGGTGCCCTTCTGGCGCAACGGCAAGCCGTTGAAGGACACCGAAAAGGGCAGGGGCGACGGCTTCAAGCTGACCACCTTCAACTGCCGGGTCGAGACCTGCCAGAGCGCCGCCACCTTCAAGGGCGCCTTCGGCCGCCGCCGCTGCATCGTGCCGGCCAGCGCCTGGTACGAATGGACGGGGCCAGAAGGCGGAAAGACGAAGCACCGCTTCGCCCGCACCGACGGCAAGCCGATATGGTTCGCCGGCCTGTGGGACCGCTGCACCACCCCGGACGCCGGCGAGATCACCAGCTTCACCATCCTGACCGGCCCGTCGGAAGGCTGGCTAGGCGACTACCACACCCGCGCGCCGGTCATCCTGGAGCCGGAGGACTGGGGAACCTGGCTGGACCCGACCCAGGACGCGGGGCCGCTGATGGCGGCGGTAAGGGCGGAGCGGTTTGAGGTGGGGGTGTGAGGGGCCGGAGGGGGCGGCGTTACTCTTCTTCCGGCGCCCGAGCGGGCAGTGTCGGCCTCCTGATCCTGTGCGCGACCTTGGCCGCCTGTTCTGCCCCGGCAGGGCCGCCAGTTGAGATCGTCTCTGTTGAGCGGCTACCGCAGGAGCGGGTTCTCTATACTGACCCGGTCCTTGTGAAGGAGGTGATCTACCGCTTCGGAATCCGGGCGGAAGATTTCCCGCGCTTGAACGCGGGTTTTAGCGATTTGAACTTCCACACGTTCCGCTGCGAGCGACCGGGGCGGGAAGGGGGGGCATCCGTTGTCGCGGAGGCGGCGGCGCCGGGAGCGCGGATCGTCTATATCCGCATGAGCACGACGAACCGGGAGGTCGACACCGACAATTGGCATTGCGGCAGCTTCCAGCGTGAGCGCGCTGGATGGATTGCTGCGAAATCAGACGACGTGAGCGAGGTCTTCCGGTTCCAGCCCGAGGGCGAAACCGACCTGACACGCGACTGGGAGCCCAACACCGTGAGGATGCCGCCTCCACCGACAACGCCGCTCAAGCAGGCTGCGCCACCGAAGGGCGGGGGCTGACGATCTTTAGGGACGGCTAATCACGCTGCCTCCTGTCGGCGGTTCGGGCGGAACGGTTTGAGGTGGGATGTGAGGCGCCGGCCAATCAGCGGAGTGGCGGGGAAGTCGATATAGTGTCCCCAGATTTCCAGCGTTGGGGCTTCCGGCCCAGACCGCTCGCCGACCGACGGGAAATGAATGTTTGAGGTGTGTAGTGCTCTGAACTTGCCTTCGAAATTCATGCGCTGCATGCTGAGGCGGTCAAAAAGGGACCAAAACTCTCGTGTAACGGGAGTCTTTCTGATACGGAGGCTAATCGTTCGGAGATCGACGTGGCAAATTTCGCGCAGCCTGGCGGCCCCGGCCGGCAACTGACATTGTCACCTGCCATTCAGGCTAGGGCGCTTCTCGCGGCCGAGTGGACCGTCCAGCAGATGGAGCCTGTCGAAAGGTTTCTGAATCGCGGTAGAGAAAAAATTTCGAACGGGAGGCCAAGCAGAGATCAAATAAAGGAGCTTGCATCTTCCGCACCGGATGAGTTTGCTAGAAGATTTTTTATAAAAAATCTGATCAAAAGTTCATTCATAGCAGCTCTATACACAAAACATTTTTTCAATAATAATAAAATAGTCGATCTAGGAACCGGTCCCGGTACATTTATATTTGGAGTGTCGGTTGGCCTGGGATTGTCAAATGTTATAGGCGTCGATAAATCTGAAAAATCACTTTTGCTGGCCAAAACATTATTTGATGTCGCGGGAATATCTCCTCCCTTGCTCATTAGGGCGGAAATACCAAGCGGAATTATATCCGGAGATGATTTTTATACTGCATCGTATATGTTAGCGGAATTTGATCGTTCTGAATTAAGGGAGTTTTGCTCGTTTGTCGCTCGGCGCTCGCGCGCACAATTTTTAGTGGTTGATTATCCAGACGTTATCAAAGAACTTCAGTCGGGGGTGGGGAGGCATCGTTCGACCGGCGCGGGCCGGTTTGAGCTTAATCTACCACCAAGTTTGGCTGACAAGGTTGGTGATGACAAAATCTCATTCGGAGTCCTCTACGCCCCGCGAGTTTCCGTCCCTGGCTTCAAGTCTTCAGAGCAGTTGGCAACAGCACAACATCTCACAGCTCACGGAGTTGTTCGCCGATGATCTTGAGTATGTGATCGATGGGCGAGTTCGCTTCAGAACTAAGAAGCAGCTAAGAAATTACTGGTGCAAGAATAAACTGCGGCAGCAGGATCTAATTCTGCGGTTTTTGCCGGACAAAAAAGCTGATGGAACCGAGATTGTATACTTTACATCGCTGTTTTTCCACCCGGTTCGGCTAAGACATACTGTGGTCGCCGGGCTCATGAGCCTTACTCCAGACGAGTCCGGAAATAGAATAAAGCGGCTAGAGGAAACTTACGAGAAATACGAAAAATTCAATCCGCTATACTCTATAGTCGTATTCTACGAGCATATTATTAAGCCGGGATATTTACGTATTTGGGATTTTATATCGCCAATTGTAGAATTTAGTAAAGCAATACTTAAAAATTTGTTGACCGCAATTTTTATATTTGGTATATTTTTAGTCGTATATGTAAATTTTGCGTATAAAGCTTTTAGTTGGCCATCGAAAGAGGTGCTCGATGGGATTAAGGGCTTCACGCTGTGGTGGTTCGTTGCTGGATACTTGATTCAGCAGTTCATGCCTATGCTCAAAAATAAGGTCAGTCCCGAGTTAGATGTTCGCAATTTTACTCGACATCACCAAGATTTAGAATACATGGCAAAGGAAATGGACGGCGCTGACAGTGTACAAATTGTCTCAGGGGATTTCAGCTTCATTGACACCAACTCGAAGCTAGAAGCAAGGCTGCGAGATCTTGCGTTCGCCAGGAAACTGAAGCTCATTAGTTACAAAGATAGAGAAACTGTAGAGGAGGAAATGTCTGCAAAAACGAGCAGTAATGACATACTTCTTAAGTTGAAAGACGAGGGATTAATATATTTCGATTTTCCTATTCATGCCAAGATATCCTTGATTGAGCATGGTGGTAGTAAGAGGATGCTATTCAGATTCACCAAAGAAGTTGGTGGTAGGCAGGTCAAGCACATGGGGTTTATTAGGCACGGAGAAAATACACGAGCGCTACTAGACGTAATTGAGAGATTTCTTTCAATAGCAAAAAACTGAACGCGCTGCGTCGCTCCCCTACCGCCCCTTCTTCCGAAACGCCTCCGCCGCCTCCGCCCTGGCCTGTTTCCGCAGCGCCGCCGGGACGCTCTTGTCCGCCACTTCGCCAGCCCCGCTCATCGCCTCGTTGGCGAACTCCAGGTCGAGCATCTTCAGGCGCTTGATCTCGTCGCGCAGCCGGGCGGCCGTTTCGAATTCGAGGTTGCTGGCGGCGTCGCGCATCTTGGCCTCCAGGTCCCGCAGGGTGGCCTGGAAGTTGTTCCCGAGGAAGGGTTTGGCGTCTTCGGCGACGCCGGTGTCGATGGTCACCCGGTCCTTTTCGTAGGGGCTGGCCAGGATGTCCTTGATGCGGCTCTTGATGCTTTCCGGGGTGATGCCGTTTTCGAGGTTGAACTGGGCCTGTTTCTCGCGGCGGCGGCGGGTCTCGTCCATGGCCCGTTCCATCGAGCCGGTGATGGTGTCGGCGTAGAGGACGACCTTGCCGTCGACGTTGCGTGCTGCCCGACCAATGGTCTGGATCAGGCTGGTTTCCGAGCGCAGGAAGCCCTCCTTGTCGGCGTCGAGGATGGCGACCAGGCCGCATTCGGGGATGTCTAGGCCCTCGCGCAGCAGGTTGATGCCGATGAGGATGTCGAAGGCGCCGAGGCGGAGATCGCGGATGATCTCGATCCGCTCCAGGGTGTCGACGTCGCTGTGCATGTAGCGGACGCGCAGGCCCTGTTCATGCATGTATTCGGTGAGGTCCTCGGCCATCTTCTTGGTCAGGACGGTGACCAGGGTGCGGTAGCCGCGGGCGGCGGTCTCCCGCGCCTCGGCGATGACGTCGTCGACCTGGCTGGCGCCCGCCTTGCTGACCGGGCGGACCTCGACCGGCGGGTCGATCAGGCCGGTGGGGCGGATCACCTGTTCGGCGAAGACGCCGCCGGCCTTTTCCATCTCCCATTTGCCGGGGGTGGCGGAGACGTGGACCGTCTGGGGGCGCATGGCCTCCCATTCCTCGAACTTGAGGGGGCGGTTGTCGAGGCAGCTGGGCAGGCGGAAGCCGTACTCCGCCAGGTTCCATTTGCGGCTGTAGTCGCCTTTGTACATGGCGCCGATCTGCGGGATGGTCTGGTGGCTTTCGTCGGCGAACAGCAGGGCGTTGTCGGGGATGTATTCGAAGAAGGTCGGCGGCGGCTCGCCCGGGCGGCGCCCCGTCAGGTAGCGGCTGTAGTTCTCGATGCCGGCGCAGCTGCCGGTAGCCTCGATCATCTCGATGTCGAAGGTGGTGCGCTGTTCGAGGCGCTGGGCTTCCAAGAGCTTGCCGTTGGCGACCATCCAGTCGAGGCGCTCCTTCAGCTCGGTCTTGATCTTGTTGACCGCCTGGCGAAGCGTCGGGCGCGGGGTGACGTAGTGGCTGTTGGCGTAGATCTTGACGCTCTGCAGCTCGCTGGTTTTCTTGCCGGTCAGCGGGTCGAACTCGTGGATGGCCTCCACCTCATCGCCGAACAGGCCGATGCGCCAGGCGCGGTCTTCATAGTGGGCGGGGAAGATCTCGATGGTGTCGCCGCGGCGGCGGAAGGTGCCGCGCTCGAAGGCGGCCTCGTTGCGTTTGTACTGCTGGGCGACCAGGTCGGCCATCAGCTGCTTCTCGTCCACCCGGTCGCCGACCGAGAGGGTGAAGGTCATGGCGGTGTAGGTCTCCACCGAGCCGATGCCGTAGATGCAGGAGACGGAGGCGACGACGATGACGTCGTCCCGCTCGAGGATCGCCCGGGTGGCGCTGTGGCGCATGCGGTCGATCTGTTCGTTCCGGCTGGAGTCCTTCTCGATATAGGTGTCGGTGCGGGCGACGTAGGCTTCCGGCTGGTAGTAGTCGTAGTAGCTGACGAAATACTCGACCGCGTTGTCCGGGAAGAAGGACTTGAACTCGCTGTAGAGCTGGGCGGCGAGGGTCTTGTTGGGGGCGAGGATCAGGGCCGGGCGCTGGGTCTCGGCGATGATGCTGGCCATGGTGAAGGTCTTGCCGGAGCCGGTGACGCCGAGCAGGACCTGGTCGTGCTCGCGGTCCTTGATGCCGGCGACCAGTTCCTTGATCGCGGTCGGCTGGTCGCCGGCCGGCACATAGTCGGCGACGAGGTTGAACCTGCGGCCGCCTTCCGACTTTTCCGGCCGCGCCGGGCGGTGGGGTTTCCACAGCATCGGCGAGTTGGGGTTGGCGATGTCATGCACATACTGCGCGGAGACGTCGGAGAGGCCGATGGACGGGGCTTTGGCGGGCATGGCCTGAAGGTAGGTCTCGCGGCCGCGCGCGGCTAGGGGGTCTGGTGACAGGGTTGGCAGCAGGGTGGCGGGAGAGGCGTCATGCCGGTCGTCGACGCACACCCTTTTGGAGGATGCGGCGGGCGGGGCGATGGGTGTTCTGGACGCCTGAACCCGGAACCTCATCCCATGCGCCGAATCCTCACCGCCCTGGCCGTCGCCACCACCGCCGTCATGTTGATCCCGGCCTCGGCCTGGGCCATCGACGCCAGGTTCCTCAATGGCCGGTGGGACGGCAGCTATACCTGCAACGACCAGGAGACCTTCCTCAGCCTGGAACTGGACGGCGATCGCGAGGGCAATGTGACCGGCAGCTTCCGGTTCGGCCCGTTCGGCGACAACCCCGGCGCCGAGGGATCCTACGAGATCACCGGCGAGATCAACCAGACCTGGTTCCTGGAGCTGCGCGGGTCCGGCTGGATCGATCAGCCGGAAGGCTACCGGATGGTCGATCTGCGCGGGGTGGTGCAACAGGGCGGCGTCTATTCCGGCACGGTCTTCGACGCCGCCTGCACCAGTTTCTACGTCAAGCGCCGATAGGCCTCAGCCGCATGCCGTTCGCGGGGCTCAGCCCCGACGGCCGCGGTAGGCGTCGCGGATGTCGAGGCAGATGCTGCGCTGAATGTTCCAGCGGCTGCGCGGGCCGAAGCCGCTGTCGGCGAACAGATCCTCGGCCACGGCGCGGCCGACGGCGACCTCCGGCAGGGTCAGGTCGAAGGCCGGCTTGCGCTCCAGGCCGCGGTCGATGACCAGCCGGCCGATGGCGTCATTGAGCATGGCCTTGCCGATCTCGCGATCCTGCCAGGCCTGTTCGGGGTCGCCGCGCAGGCTGCTGTAGTTGAAGGCGGCGGCGAACATGCCGGCGCAGCGGGACTGCAGCCGCCAGTAGGGCTGGCCGGCGCTGTCCTCGGTGAGGATGGTGGCGGCGCTGCGGCTGAGCAGCATGTCCCTGGGGGCCGGCTTTCTCGGCGCGGCGACGGTCGGGCTCGCAACGAGCGCCAGCAGAGGCAGGACGAGGGCGGCAAGGGCCAGGGTGGGGCGGGTCATGCGGGTCACCAGCCGGCGTAGGTGGTGTAGGCGTCGGCGATGTCGAGGCAGCCGCTGCGGGCATAGTTCCACGACGATTGCGGGCCGTTGTCGCCGGCCAGCAGCTCCAGGCCCCGCTCGCGGGACCTGAGCACCGAGGGGGTGATGACATTCAGGGCCTGGGCCCGGGTCAGCTTGCGGTCCTTGGTCAGCCGGGCGATGGCGTGTTTGGCGAAGGACATGGCGGTCGCCTTGGCCTCCTCCGCCGCGCGATGATCGCCCTCGGCGGTCAGGTGCTGGGCGGCGGCGCCGAACAGCCCCGCGCACTGCGCCTGGGCCGACCAGTAGGGGTGGCCGTCGAGGCCTGAAGTGAGGCTGTCGGGGCCGGTCTCATAGACCAGGTCGCCGGCCAGGGCGGGCAGGGCGGCGGTCGCCAGAACCAGGGCGGCCCCGGCGGCGATAAGCTTGCGCATGAACGTCTCCAAACCTCATATCGTCGAACGGCCCGATGGTGACTCGATTGCGGCGGATAGGCAATGGAGCGGAGGTCGCGGCGGCGGATGTCGCTGTGAAACCTTGTCGCATAGGCTGGAAATGCCGCGCTGCGGAGTGTCCGGCGACTCTGAGGAATTTCACAATGACTAGAGGGTGTTAACCGGAACACCCGCCGAATCTGGTCCGTTGCTTTATGCTGCACTGCAGCAAGGGCTTGCGAATCGGCCCCATTTGGGCCATAAAGTCTGGCATAAGGACCACCTCGGCCATTTTCCCGATCGGCCGAACCTCCGTTGACCGCCTCCTGCGTGGAGTATCTGGGGCCATCAACGTCGAAGCCGGGGGGCGCATCCTGCCCTCGTCGCACAGGACGCGAGACCTTTGAATTTCTTTGAACGGAGCCGCGCTGGCGCGCGAGCCCTGAGCGTCGGCGCATCGACCGGCGCCGTCATGGGGCTTATCGTAGCGGCCGCCTATGTGGCGGGCACCGCTGACGCACGCGATCGGCACGACCGTATCTCCCACATGGCCGAGGCCGCCTCGGGCGAGTTCTCCGAGGTCGCCCTGCGCGACCGGGTCCTGCGGATGGATCCCGCCGCCCTGGCTATCGCCCGCCGTCACGACCCCCTGCTCAGCGCCGGCGACGCTCAGCGCGACCGGCAATCGGCCCTGCTTGCCGCCCGTCTGGAAAAGCGCGCCGGCGAGGCGCCGAGCGTCGGCTCTGAAACCCTGCTGCTGAGGGCCAGCTTCGGCGGTCCGTTCAACCCGGCCGCCGCGCCCTTCCAGTTCAACGGGGCGCTCGACGCCTCCCGCGACCTGGAGTGCCTGACCCAGGCCGTCTATTACGAAGCCCGCGGCGAGACCCCGGACGGCCAGGCGGCCGTGGCCCAGGTGGTGCTCAACCGCGCCCGCCATCCCGCCTTCCCCAAGAGCGTCTGCGGCGTGGTCTTCCAGGGCGCCTATACCGGCAGGACCTGCCAGTTCAGCTTCGCCTGCGACGGCTCCATGCGGCGCGGCCGCGAGCCGGGCGCCTGGCGCCGGGCCCAGAAGGTGGCCAGCCGCGCGCTCAGCGGCTTTGTCATGAGCTCGGTCGGCAACGCCACCCATTTCCACACCACCGGCGTGTCGCCGGGCTGGGGGCCGCGGCTGATCCGCGTCGGCCAGGTTGGCCTGCACGTCTTCTACCGCTTCGGCGGTCGCGGCGGCGCGCCGGGGGCCTTCGATGGCCGTCCGCAGCTGTCCGGTCCCGAGGGATCAGCGCCGCGGGGGACCTTCGAACAGGCGTCTCTTGGCGAGATGCCGAGCGGTCCGCTGCCCTATGAGGCGGCGGCCCCGACCGGCGGGACGATGATCCTGGCCTCGGCGGTCAGCGACAAGCCGGCGGAAGCCGGCGTTGGCGGTCCGGCGGGCAAGCCGGTCGAACCCGCTTCGGCCCCCAAGGAGGCGGCGAAGAAGGCGGACGCCGCGAAGGGCGACGTGGCCACGGCGGCGGGGATCTAGGGTCCCTCTCGCCGCCATTCCGCCGCGGCTTTGGCGGTGTGGGACGGTTTGATCAGACCTCGCCGACCATCTTCATTCGCTTGCGCACCGATCCCGGCATGAAGCGGGTGGCGAAGGCGATGCTGCGGCCGGCCTTGCCGACGATCCAGTTGAGCTGCTTGCCGTCGCCGTGGGCGGCGTCCCAGATGACCTGGGCCGCTTCCTCGACGGTGTAGACCGGCGAGCCGCCCTGCTGAATGGCGTCGGTGATCTTCAGGTTGGAGCCCTGCGATCCGGCGTTGAGGATCGGGGTGTCGACGAACCAGGGCATGACGCAGCGAACCCCGACGCCGAAGCGGGCGAACTCGGCCTCCAGGGCTTCGGAGAGGCCGCGCACGGCGAACTTGGTGGCGGCGTAGATGGCCATGCGCGGGGCGCCGAACAGGCCGGCGCAGCTGGCGACATTGATCAGCACGGAGGCGGGCGTGGCCTTGAGCAGGTCGAGGCCGGCGCGGGCGCCGTTGATCACGCCCTTCACATTGATATCGACCTGGAGATCGCCCTCCTCGGGGCTCTGTTCCTCGAGGAAGCCGTAGCGGGCGATGCCAGCATTGTTGAGCAGGACGTCGAGGCGGCCGCCGCTGGCCTTGCCGAAGGCGGCGATGGCTTTGGTCCACTGGCCGCGATCGCGGACGTCGAGGTCGAGGGTGACGCCGTTGCCGGGCCCGATCTCGGCCAGGGCCAGTTTCAGACCGCCCTTGTCGATGTCGGCCAGGCCGACGAACCAGCCTTCGCGCGCGAACCGCCTGGCGGCGCCCAGGCCGATGCCCGAGGCCGCGCCGGTGATGAAGATGCTCTTGCGCCCGTTGGCGCTGGCCGTGGCCATGGCCGCCTCCCCTGGATTCTTATCGTTGGTTATCGACGATCAGATGCGGGAAGCGGCCGGAGGTCAAGGGACCTAGCTGTTGTCCTCAACCTCGGCGGCGGGGCCATTCTTCTTGATCGAGTCGATGGCGTTCTGGGCCGCCGCCTTGGAGCTGTAGCCTTCGGTCGAGAACATGGTCTCGGCGTTGTACTTGAACTTCACCCGGAACTCGCCGGCCTTGTCCTTGTAGATCTCGAACTTATGGGCCATCGGGGCCTCCTCTGTTGGGCAGGCGACTTTGGCCGGGCGGCGGAGAGTCGTCCAGACACGAGGGATTGAAAGTGCTGATCCTCCTCCGGCCGAAGGCCGGAGGAGGATCTTATAGCCCTGTCCCCGTCCCCTGTTGCCGCCGCAGCGCCTGCGGGGGCTGTCCGAAGGCTCTGAGAAACGCGCGGCGCATGCGTTCGCTGTCGCCGAAGCCGGTTTCCAGGGCGATGTCGTCGACCTGCAGGGGCTGATCCTCGAGCAGGGTGCGGGCGGCTTCCAGGCGGAGGCGTTCGACGGCCTTGGCGGGGGTGAAGCCGACCTCGGCGGAGAAGCCGCGCAGGAAGGTGCGTTCGCTCATGCCCGCCCGTTCGGCCAGTTCCGGCACGGTCAGCGGGCGACGCAGATTCTCCCGCATCCAGGTCAGCAGGGGATCGAAGCGGCCGCCGGCCTTCATCTCCAGCAGGGCGGAGAACTGCGACTGGCCGCCGGGGCGGCGATGGTAGACGACCAGCTGCTGGGCCGTGCGGCGGGCGACGGCCTCGCCCAGGTCCTCGCCAATCATCGCCAGGGCCAGATCGATGCCGGCGGTGATGCCGGCGCTGGTCCAGACCGCGCCGTCGCGGATGAAGATTCGGTCGGGCTCCAGCTTCACGCCCGGATAGGCCCGGCGGAAATGATCGGTTCGGCCCCAGTGGGTGGTGGCGCGCCGGCCTTCAAGCAGGCCGGCCTCGGCCAGGATATAGGCGCCCGAACAGACGGACGCCGTGCGGCGGGCGGTGCGGGCGGCGGCGCGGACGAAGTCCAGGGTCAGGCCGCAGATGGCCGGGCCGCGCGTGCCCTCGCCTCCGGCGACCAGCAGGGTGTCGAACCGGTCTTCCGCCGTGAAGGCGCGGGAGGAGAGGTTGACCCCGGAGGAGCTGCGGATCGGTCCGCCGTCGCGGCTGATCAGGTCGATGGCGTAGGCGTCCGGCACGATGCGGGCGGCGATCTCGAAGGCGGCGATTGGGCCGGCGGCGTCAAGAAGCTGGAAGTCGTCGAAGATGAGGATGCCGAGGGATTTCATGGGGTGGTGCGGACTCGCGGCGACGGTGGCCGCGTAATTCGGTGACATCCACTTTTTTCTGGCCCGTGGATATCGGCGACACCGGCGCGGTGGAAAAAAGTGACTGTCACCGAATTACGTCCTGCGTCGTATGGCGGTAATCGAGGGAACATTGTCATTTCAGCCAGACGCTAGATCGGCGATGGTGGGGTCGTCAAGCCGACGCAAAGGAGTTGTCCATGACCGCCCAGCCCCTGCACATCATCTTCGCCCTCTATCCGGATGTCACCCATCTGGACTTCACCGGGCCGCATCAGTTTCTCAGCCGCCTGCCGGGGGCCAAGGTCACCGTGGCCTGGATGGAGGGCGGTGAGTTGGAGGCCGATGGGCTGACCTTCGCGGGCCTGAAGCGGCTGGCCGATGTGGAGGCCTGCGACATCCTCTGCATTCCCGGAGGGTTCGGGACCACGGCGGCGATGCAGGACCAGGCGTTCCTGGAGCAGATCCGCCGTCTGGCGGGAATGAGCCGTTATGTGACCTCGGTCTGCACCGGGTCGCTGCTGCTGGCGGCGGCCGGATTGCTGAACGGCAAGCGGGCGGCCTGCCATTGGGCGTGGCGGGACCAGCTGGCGCTGTTCGGGGCGATCCCCGATCCGGGCCGGGTGGTGCGGGACGGCAATATCTTCACCGGCGGCGGGGTGACGGCGGGCATCGACTTCGCCCTGACCCTGGCGGCCGAGGTGGCCGGCGATCAGTTCGCCCAGGGCCTGCAACTGGCCCTGGAATATGCTCCGGCCCCGCCCTTCACTTCCGGCCGACCCGAGACGGCCCCGCCGGAGGTTCTGGCGGCGATCACGGCGTTCAATGCAGCGCGGATGGGCGGACGGGTGGCGGCGGCGGAGGCCGCGGCCGCGCGGCTCTAGGGATCCTTCTCCCGCTCGTCGGGAGAAGGCTCTTACGCCCTCGCCCCGTAGACGACCGAGGTCATGGAGATGGCGGCGAAGACGTCGTCGTTGAAGAACTCGATGCTCTCGTCCGGGGTGGAGGCGCCGAGCACATAGAGCAGCGGCAGGTAGTGTTCGGCGCTGTTGATCGCCCAACCGGCGTCTTCGCCGAGGCTGGCGTAGTCGATCAGCGGGTCGTGGTCGCGGGCCAGGATCAGGGCCTTGGCCGTCTCATTGAAGCGGGGCGACCAGTCGGGCGTGGCGCCCGTGCGGAAATTGACGGCCCGCAGGTTGTGGACGATGTCGCCGCTGCCGACGATCATCACGCCTTCGTCGCGCAGGGCCGCGAGCTTCCTTCCGGCGTCGTAGTGCCAGCGGTCGGGCCTGGAGCGGTCGATGGAGAGGGCGACGATCGGCACATCGGCCTCCGGATACATCGGATAGAGGACGCTCCAGACCCCGTGGTCGAAGCCGCGTTCGGTATCGAGCACCACGGCGTCGGGCGACAGCAGGTCGGCGACCCGCCGCGCCAGGGCCAGGTCGCCGGGGGCGTTGTAGCGGACATCGAACAGGGCCTGTGGGAAGCCTCCGAAGTCGTGAATGGTCTGAGGCCGCTCACCGGCCGTGACGCCGATGCCTTGCGTCTCCCAGTGGGCGGAGATGATCAGGATGGCTTTCGGACGCGGCAGGACCTGGCCGGCGTGGGCCCAGCCCCGGCGCCAGGCATTGTCCTCGATGGCGTTCATCGGCGACCCATGGCCGAGGAACAGGGCGGGCATGCGGGGGAGGGACATCCTGATCTCGGCTCTTTTATGCAACAGAACGGGATACAGATATGGCCGCCCGGCTTTGACGCAAGCCCGCCCGGATTTTTACCCCGGTTCGCAGCCCGGCATGGGGCGGGATGGTAACCCTTGGGCGGCAGAATGGCCCTCGTGATCGTTGGCACGGGGCTCGCCTGTGACGGGACGACCACAGCCCAGACGGGTCAAAAGAGGACAATTGGGATGACCCAGGCCGCCGCTTCGTCCAATTCCGGGACGGCCGTTTCGGGCTCGGGCCCCGGAAAGGCCGCTTCGCCGCGCGGTGGGGCGCTCGACGCGCTTCGCCTGCTCGCCGCCTTCTTCGTGCTGGTCTTCCACTATGGAGACGAGGCGCCGGTCCCGCTGAGCCAGATCCATGCCTTCCTCTCAAGAGGCTATCTAGCGACCGACTTCTTCCTGCTGCTGTCCGGCTTCGTGCTGGTCAAGGCCTATGGCGGGTCGATCGTCAGCGGCCGGGTCGGCTTTGGCGAGTTCATGACCAAGCGGCTGGCGCGGGTCTATCCCGCCCACCTGATCACCCTGCTGGGCCTGGTTATCGCGGTGCTGGCGGCGGGGGCCCTGGGCCATTCGCTCGGCCACCCGGAGCATTTCCGTTGGTCGGACATTCCCGGCAACCTGCTGCTGCTGCAGTCGGTGGGCTGGGGCGGCGACACCTGGAACATCCCCAGCTGGACGATTTCCGCCCTGATGGCCTGCTACCTGTTCTTCCCGGCCCTGTGGCGGGCGGTGCGCAAGATCCAGAGCCCGGCGATCGCCCTGGTGCTGGCGGTGACCGTGCTGCTGCTGGCCAACACCCTGAGCCTGATGATCCTGGGCGAGGAGCAGTTCAACCTGCCCTTCAACTATGGCCTGGGCCGGGCCATCCCGCTGTTCATCGCCGGGGTGGCCCTGGCGCGGTTCGTCGAGGTCGCCAGGCTGGGTCCCAGGCTGGGCGGCTACATCGGTCTGGGCGGAGCGGCGGCTTTTGTGATGATCGGCCTGCTGAACGGCCCGGACATGCTGAGCGTCCTGGCCACCATGGCGGTGATCGTCGGCTGCGGCTCCGGCGACGGGTCGCGCAAATGGTGGGGCGCCGAATGGGGAGCGAAGATCAGCTTCACCCTGTTCCTGATCCACACCATGACCGGAGCGGTCTGGTTCGACGCCATCCGACCGCTGTTCGCCTCGTTGAACCCCGGCATGGGTGTGCAATGGCTGATCTGGTTCGGGGCGGTGGGGTTCGCGGTGGCCGCGGCGGCGGTGTTCCACGAGGTGATCGACGAGCCGATCCAGAAGCGGCTCAATGCCTGGATCAAGGCCAGGTTCGCCAAGCCGAAGGCGGAAGCGCCGGTCGTGGCGCCGGTGGGCGAGGCGTCTTAGGGTTTGACGGTGTCGAGGAGACACGAAACGTCCACCCCCGTCATCCTCGGCCTTGTTGTTCAGACCGGGGACATGGCTGACGCCCCAGGATGACGGAAGTGGGGGTGGTGGTCGCCCCTTTGAGCCGCAACCTCTCACGCTCCTTAGCGCAAGTCTCAGGCGTCCAGCCCAATATCCAGCACCGGGGCCGAGTGGGTCAGGGCGCCGACGCTGATGACATCGACGCCGGTGGCGGCGATGGCGGCGACGGTGGTCAGGTTCACGCCGCCCGAGGCCTCGAGGACGACCCGGCCCGAGGCGATCGAGACAGCGGTCTTCAGGTCATCGAGGCTGAAGTTGTCGAGCATGATGACGTCCGGGCCGGCGGTCAGGGCCTGTTCCAGCTGCGCCAGGCTGTCGACCTCGCACTCGACCCTGACCAGGTGGCCGGCGAAGGCGCGGGCGCGCTGGATGGCGGGGATGACCCCGCCGCAGGCGGCGACGTGGTTGTCCTTGATCAGGATGGCGTCATCCAGGCCGAAACGGTGGTTGACCCCGCCGCCACAGCGGACGGCGTATTTCTCCAGGGCGCGCAGGCCGGGGGTGGTCTTGCGGGTGTCGGTGACCCGGGCCTTGGCTCCGGCCACGGCCTGGACATAGGCGGCCGTCAGGGTGGCGATGCCGCTCATCCGACCCATCAGATTCAGGGCCGTGCGCTCTGCCGAGAGCAGGGCGCGGGCGTTGCAGTCGGCGCGGGCGAGGATCAGGCCCGGCGTGGTTTCGTCGCCATCGCTGACGAAGGTCTCGAAACGGGCGGCCGGGTCGAGGGCCAGGATGGCCAGGCGGGCGCAGGCCAGGCCCGAGACGCGGCCGGCCTGGCGCGCGCCGAAGGTTGCGGTCAGCCGGGCGTCGGGCTCGATACAGGCCAGGGCGGTAATGTCGCCGGCCCGGCCGAGGTCCTCGGCCAGGGCGGCGCGGACGACCGGCTCGATCAGCAGATCGGGGAGGGGCGCGATCATTCGGCGGCGACCTTCAACGCCGTGAGGCCGGCCAGGGTGGTGAAGCTGCGGCGGGGCGGCAGGGTCGCGGGGTAGTCGGTGCGGTAGTGGCCGCCGCGGCTTTCGTGGCGCTGCAGGGCGCAGGTCGCGACCATTCGCGCGGCGACCAGGATGGGGCCCTCGCCATGGGCGGCGGTCAGGCCGTCGATCAGCTGAACCAGGGCGGAGAGTCCGTCCGCGTCGCGGACCACGCCGGCGTCGCGGCTCATCGCCTGACGCAGGGTGGCGAGCGCGATGTCGGGCAGGTCCGGCCAGGGCTGGGCGGGCAGAGGTTGCGTGCCCGGGTCTACGGCGTCCCGGAGCTGGGCGCCGGCGCGGGTCCCGAAGACGGCCGCTTCCAGCAGGGAGTTGGAGGCCAGGCGGTTGGCACCGTGGACGCCGGTAGCGGCGCATTCGCCGGCGGCCAACAGGCCGGGCAGGCTGGTGCGGCCCTGCAGGTCCGTGGCGATGCCGCCCATATGGTAGTGGCAGGCCGGGGCGACGGGGATGGTCTCGACGCGCGGGTCGATGCCGGCGGCCATACAGGCGGCGAAGACGGCGGGGAATTCGTGCGGGAAGTGCGCGCCGACGGCCTGGCGGGCGTCGAGGGCGGCGCCGCGGCCGGCGACGATCTCCGACTGGATGGCGCGGGCGACGATGTCGCGGGGGGCCAGTTCGGCGGCGGGATCATAGTCGGCCATGAAGGCGCGGCCGTCGGTGTTGCGCAGGATGGCGCCCTCGCCGCGCAGGGCTTCGGTGGCCAGGGGGGCGGGGTCGCGGCCGACATCGATGGCCGTGGGGTGGAACTGCACGAACTCCGGATCGGCGATCATCGCCCCGGCCAGGGCGGCCAGGCCCAGGCCTTCGCCGCGCAGCTCGCGCGGCGTGGTGGTGACGGCGTAGAGGCCGCCGAGCCCGCCGGTGGCCAAAAGGGTGGCGGCGGCGGTGATCTCGACCAGGCCGCCGGCCTCGTCCTGCATCAGGGCGCCGCGCACGGTCCCGGCGACATCCTGGAGGAGGGCGCGCAGGCGCAGGCCGGTGCGGACCTCGATATGGTCGGCGGCCAGGGCCGCCTCGGTCACCGCCGTGAGGATGGCCTTGCCGGCGCCGTCGCCGCCGACGCGGGCGACGCGGGCGCGGCCGTGGGCGGCCTCAAGGCTTTGCGAGAAGCCGCCGTCGGCGGTGCGGTCGAAGGGGGCGCCGAGTTGGGCCAGACGGCGGACAGCCTCCGGGCCCTCCTCGGTCAGCACGGCCACGGCGGCCGGGTCGCAGAGGCCGGCGCCGGCGGCCAGGGTGTCGGCGGCGTGCTGCTCAGGCGTGTCCGGCTCGGTCAGGGCGGCGGCCATGCCGCCCTGCGCCCAGGCGCTGGAACAGGCGTCGCCCAGGGGCGCGGGGCTGAGCAGCAGCACCCTGCGGGGGGCGGCGGCCAGGGCGGCGGAGATGCCGGCCAGGCCCGCCCCGACGATGAGGACGCCGTCGTGATGGATGCGGTCGCGCATGGTCTCTGCTTTCAACAGGGTGCTCATCTCAGCTCCTGGGCCGCCCGCAGGGGGTCGGCTTCGAACATGGCGTCATAGGCGTCGTGCAGATGGGCGCCGTGGCGGATCAGCTCTTCCACCACCTCCCGGGCGCCCAGGGGCATCAGGCTGGACCAGTCCTTGGGCACGTCCGGCCGGGTGGCCTTGACGCGGTAGACGGGGCCGAACTTGGTGATCTTGATCATGGGAGCCTCCTAACGGCTCGGGCTGCTAAATCAGTTCCACATCGACGTGATGGCCGCGCGCCTTGACCAGGTCGTAGCGGGCGGGGATGGCGGGGGGCGGCAGGTCGATCATCCGCTGGACGGCGAGGCGGGCCCGCGCGGCGATGGCCGGATCGATGACCACCTCGAACTGGTCGTGGCGCAGGGCGTCCAGGATGTTCTGCAGGGTGATCCGCTTCATATAGGGGCACATGTTGCAGGGGCCGATGAACTGCACGTCCGGGCCGACATCGCCGGCGATGTTGCTGGCCATGCTGCATTCGGTGATCAGCACCACCTGCTTGGGCCGGCGCTTTTCGACATGTTCGATCATGGCGGCGGTCGAGCCGGCGAAGTCGGCGGCGTTGAGCACCTCCTCCGGGCATTCCGGGTGGGCGAGGATCTCGGCGCCCGGATAGGCCAGCCGCATCTCGGCGATGTCGGCCGGAGTGAAGCGCTCATGCACCTCGCAGGCGCCCTTCCAGGCGATGATCTTGACGTCGGTCTGGGCGGCGACGTTGCGGGCCAGATACTCGTCGGGGATCAGGATGACGCGGTCGACGCCCCATTCCCTGGCCGCCCATTCCACCACCTGGACGGCGTTGGCGCTGGTGCAGCAGATGTCGGTCTCGGCCTTCACATCGGCGGTGGTGTTGACGTAGGTGACCACGGGAATGCCCGGATAGCGCTGCTTGATCAGCCGCACGTCGGCGCCGGTGATTGAGCTGGCCAGCGAGCATCCCGCCCGCAGGTCGGGGATCAGCACGGTCTTGTCGGGGCAGAGGACCTTGCTGGTCTCGGCCATGAAGTGGACGCCGGCCTGGACGATGATCTTCGCATCCGACCGGGCGGCCTCGCGGGCCAGGCCCAGGCTGTCGCCGACATAGTCGCCGACGCCGTGGAAGATTTCCGGGGTCATGTAGTTGTGGGCCAGGATGACCGCGTTCTTCTCCCGCTTCAGGCGGTTGATCTCGGCGATCAGCGGGGCGTGGACGCGCCACTCCAGCGGCGTGACCCGGTCGCGGACCTTGTCCCAGGCGGCGGCGGTGAGGGCTTCCACCTCGGGGGTGAAGTCCAGGGCCGTGAAACCGTCAGCCATGCCAAACTCCTTTTGCTCAACATGAGCATTAGTAGGGCCTCGAAAAGGCCGGGCTTTAGGAGCGCCGGCCATTTCCCTTTCGTCACTTTTGCTGAAAGTGAGCATAAGTGACGGGACACATATAGGCCTGTGACAATCCGGCGACAAGGGGAATCGTCACGCGGGCAGAATCCGGGAAAACAGCCCCGGCAGGCGGCGGCGCCGTCGCCCGGACGCTTAGACTTGTCACGATGATGGACGACCATAACTATGGAGTGCATGGAGAAGCCGTGATGGCCACGCAGACCAACCGCCGAAATGCCGCCGAGGGCGAGGCCCCGGCTGTCGCCGGCGTTCCGGTCTAGGGCGGGCCGCGCTTGCGCTTCACTCAGCTTCAGATCCTGGCGGCTGTGGCGGTTGTCGCCCTGGCGGTCTCGGCCTGCGCCAACTTTCGGGTTCCGGAGGGAACCGGCCGGCCGGAGGGGGTGGCGCGGCTGGCGCGGGGCTATGGCGACGTCTCGTTCAAGCGGCTGACCGCCGACATGACCCCCTCGATGATGGCCATCGCCAAACGCCACGACGGCCTGGCCAGCAAGGACAGCTGGGGCCGGGTCCCGGGCTGGGAGACCTATGATCTGTCGCACATCCCGGTGCTGGGCGTCGGCGCCCTGTCCGCCGAGGAGGCGCGGGCGATCAACGCGCTGAAGACGGCCTCGGACGATCCGCCGCCGCCGGCCAAGGCCTTCATCCTCAAGGCCAATGCGCTGGACCGGGCCGCCGCCGTGCGATGCCTGACCCAGGCCATCTACTACGAGGCGGCGACCGAACCGCTGGAAGGCAAGGAGGCGGTGGCCCAGACGGTGCTGAACCGGGTGCGCCATCCGGGCTATCCCAAGTCGATTTGCGGCGTCGTCTATCAGGGCAGCCTGCGGGCCACCGGCTGCCAGTTCAGCTTCACCTGCGACGGGTCCCTGGCCCGCCCGCC
The DNA here is from genome assembly GCA_044239675.1 of Caulobacter sp. Taxonomy (GTDB): domain Bacteria; phylum Pseudomonadota; class Alphaproteobacteria; order Caulobacterales; family Caulobacteraceae; genus Caulobacter. The sequence goes on along the minus strand of JBIIAX010000026.1, from coordinate 18,994 downwards.
CCTGCCGTGGATCTGGAGCGAGTCCGAGAAGGTCGCCAACCGGGCGCTGAACGGCTTTGTGCTGAAGTCGGTGGGGACGGCGACCCACTACCACGCCGACTATGTGGCCCCCTACTGGGCCCCGACCCTGTTCAAGATCACCCAGATCGGCCGGCATATCTTCTATCGCTGGACGGGGCCCTGGGGCCTGCCGCCGGCCTTCAAGGGTCGCTATGCGGGGGGTGAGGCCAACCTCAGCCAGGCCATCCTGCAAGGGCTGGAAGCGCGGACCCAGGGCCTGCGGATGCTGGGCGGGGCGATGGGCGATGGGGCCACGGGCGTCCAGCCCGGCCGGACGGTGATGCTGTCGCTGGACGGGGAGATGCGGCCCTACACCATCGCCAGCCCGAGCGAGCCGGGCGCCGAGGGGGTGCGCCCCTCCGGCGGCCTGGTGCCCACCCGGCGAACCCCGACTCCGGAGGAGGTGGCCGAGATCAACGCCAAGCTCAAGGCCCTGGAAGACGACCCGGACGCCCCGATCGCCACGGCCCCGCGGGGCCTCCCGCCGCCCGCCGAGCCGCCGCCTGGCCCCACGGCCGGAGACCTGCCCATCGGCCGGCGGCCGCCCGGCGGCTGAGGCCGGTTCTGCGGCTCAGTGCAGGGCCTCCGCCAGATCGACATCGACCAGGCGTGGCTTGAACCGGCGGCCGGTCGGGGAGCGGGAGTCCTCGTCGCTGAGCAGGCCGACGTTGTTAATCCCGATGTATTCCAGCCGCCCGGTCAGGCGCAGCTTCCGGCTGAGCGGATGGGCCTTGCCGGCAGCGTCCTGCCAGGTGGCCTTGGTCGGATCGAAGACCAGGGTCTCCGGCGCGTTGGGAACGCCCGGCAGCAGCTCGCGCTTCTGGGCCTTCAGGTTCAGCTGGTTGGCGGCTTCGCCGTACTCGATCTCGAACCTGACCAGAGGCTCGCCGGCGCCGTCCTGGGCGCTGCGCAGTTCCGGGCCCATGGCGATGGCCTCGCCGGCGCGGCCGTTGTCGAAATAGACATAGCCCTCCATCACCACTCGCTGGCGGTTCAAGTCGGAGGAAAACTGCAGCAGCGACTCGGCCTGCGAGGGCTGGATCTCGATGGGCGGGGCGGCCGGAGCGACCGGACCGCAGCCCGCCGTCGCCAGGACCAGAAACGCCAAAAGGGTCAGGCGAGCAGGCATGACTTGGTCCTTATAGGCGCGGGCTTTGCGCAGGTGGCGGTCACGGGCATCGAGACCCGGGCAGGCTACCGGCTCAAGGTGAAGGGATTGTCTTCGGCGGCCGGGTTTTGTCGCGTTTGAGCTCGCCTTCGTCGGGGTGCACGGGTGGGTGGGTATAAGCCCCTAACCTGGCGCCGGAATGAGCGGCATAAGGGGGTGCGATCCAGCGCACAGTCACCCCAATTCGCGTAATCTACCAAGTCACCTCAAGCCGAAAGGGGCGCCGCATTTCAGATGAGCACATTCGACACGATCCTGACCTCACGCGCGGGGCGGCCTTTGGAGGTACAGTTCAAGCCGCCGGGAGCGGGACAGCAAAAGTTTCGTTTGGGTGACACCATCCCCGGTATATTTGCCACCGGTGTGGGATACATGGCGCTTCCTGGTATTGTCGTCGATGAGCGCGAAGAGTTATTATATTATGAAGTGACTATAGTGGATAATGTTGTGAAAGACTGTTGCGAAATCAGTCTGGATGAGTACGAACAGTTGGATTGACACTCGGTGGGGACCCCATCCGTCAGTCGCTATGCGACTGCCACCTCCCCCAGACCGGGCCTGCGGCCCTGGGGGAGGAGGGTCTTAAAGCCCGAAGGCCTTGGCGTAGGTGACGGTCACCGGGCCGGCCAGGGCGCCGGGGGTGAGTTCCAGGGCCATGAAGCTTTTGCCGCTGAAGGGGGCCTTCACCGGTTTCGCCGCTTCGGCCGAATAGCCGGCTCGGGGGTAGTAGGCAGGGTGGCCGAGGACGATCAGGGCCTGGACGCCGGCCATGGCGCAGAGGGCGTGGCCGGTTTCCATCAGGGCCGTGCCGATGCCGTCGCCCTGGCGATCCGGGGCCACGGACAGGGGCGCGAGGGCGGCGAAACGGGCGCCGGCGTCGGTGGCCAGGGGGCTGAACAGGATGTGGCCGACCAGGGCGCCGTCCTCCTCCGCCACCAGCTCGACCAGGGCGTCGCCGTCGTCGCGCAGGTGATCGACCAGGTTCGCTTCGTCCGGCTGTTTGAAGGCGGCGGCGACCAGGGCGTGGATGGCGGCGTGGTCGTCCGGGCCGACGGGGCGGATGACGAGGTCGCTCACCAGACGCCGATCTTCTCGGCCTCGTGGTGGCTGATCGGGTGGTGGGCGGCTTCGTGGTCCTGTTCGGCCAGGAAGCGGACAGCCTCCAGGGCGGCCATACAGCCCATGCCGGCGGCGGTGACGGCCTGGCGGTAGACGTCGTCGGTGACGTCGCCGGCGGCGTAGACCCCGGCGATGGCGGTGGCGGCCGTGCCGGCCTTGACCTTCAGATAGCCGGCCGCGTCCATCTCCAGCTGGCCCTTGAACAGTTCCGACGCGGGGGCGTGGCCGATGGCGATGAAGACGCCGTCGCAGGCGAGGTCCTGCGTCTCACCGGTCTTGACCGATTTGAGGCGGACGCCGGTGACGCCCATCGGGTCGGTCTCGCCGGTGACGGCGTCGACCGCGTGATCCCAGATGACCTCGATCTTCGGATGGGCGAACAGGCGTTCCTGCAGGATCTTTTCGGCCCGCAGCTCGTCCTTGCGGTGGACCAGGGTGACCTTGCTGGCGAAGTTGGTGAGGAACAGGGCCTCTTCGACGGCGGTGTTGCCGCCGCCAACCACGACGACCTGTTTATTGCGGTAGAAGAAGCCGTCGCAGGTGGCGCAGGCGGAGACGCCGAAGCCCTGGAATTTGGCTTCGGTCTCCAGGCCGAGCCACTTGGCCTGCGCGCCGGTGGCGATGATCAGGGTCTCGGCCAGCCATTCCTCGCCACTGTCGCATTTGACGCGGAAGGGGCGCTGGGAGAGGTCTGCCTCCAGAACGATGTCGCTGACGAACTCGGTGCCGACATGCTCGGCCTGGGCCTTCATCTGGTCCATCAGCCAGGGGCCCTGGATGACGTCGGCAAAGCCCGGATAGTTTTCCACGTCGGTGGTGATGGTCAGCTGACCGCCCGGCTGGATGCCGGCGATCAGCACGGGCTTGAGCAGCGCGCGGGCGGCATAGATGGCGGCGGTGTAGCCGGCGGGGCCCGATCCGATGATCAGGCAGCGGGTGGTGCGGGGGGCGGGGGCAGGGGCGGGGCTCGACATGGGGGCAGATATAGGATCGATTCCGCTTTGGCGCGATGGGGCAGCGGCGCCGATTGCGCCGTCACTGTTCTGTCTTGGGGCGGCGCTATTTTTGGGTCATGGCGACGACCACGGGTCTGCAACCATCGGCGTTGACCGCCACGGCGCTCCCGAGAGCGGGCGCGGAAAGACATCTATGAACAGAACCGGACTTCTGATCGGCCTGGGCGGCGGCCTGTTGGTCGGGCTGGGCATGGGCCTGCTGATCCATCACATCGGGGTGGGGATCGGCATCGGGCTGGCGCTGGGCCTGGTCATGGGGCTGGGCATGGCGGTGTCGAGCGGGGGCGGCGGCAGCGGCGACGGCGGCGATTCCGGCGGCTGGTGGGGCGACTGGTTCAGCGATGGCGGCGACAGCGGCGGGAGCGGGGACAGTGGCGGTGGCGATGGCGGCGGCGGCGGCGACTGAGGCGGGGCCGGAGGGCGCTCGCGGCGCTGGACAAAGCCCGTGACAGCCTGTGATCTGGCGGGTGAAACAGGGGAGCGGCCATGAAGGGCGGACTGGCAATCGGTATCGGGGTGGGCGTCGCGCTGGGCGCCGCCATCGGGGTGGCGACGGACAATATCGGCTTCTGGCTGAGCATCGGGGTGGCCATCGGCGCGGGCCTGGGCGTGGCCATGCAGGCCAGGGCGGCGAAGAAGAAGGACGGCGATGGCGGCGATGCCGGCGCGACCGCCGATGCGGGCTCGTCCGATCGCCAGGACGACGCCTCGGATGACGGGGGCGGCGATGGCGGCGGAGATGGCGGCGGCGGTGGAGACTAGGTGATGAAGCCGGCGGCGATCATCGGTGGGGTGATCGGGTTGGTGCTTGGCCTTGGCCTGGGGTGGCTCATCGGCTTTCCCTGGATCGGCCTTGGCCTGGGTGTGGCCCTGGGCCTGGCAATCGCCCTGGCCCTGGGTATCCGCTTGGATCGGCCCCCCGGCTATCGTGAAGGCGGCGAGGGCCTGGACAAGAGAACCTGGGATGACTGGGCGGGCGGGTCGTAGGCGGTTGGTTCAGTCTTGCGAAAGCGGGGTGTTAACCCGGCTCTCCCCCAATTCCGATCACCCCGGCGCAGGCCGGGGCCCAGAATCATCCCCGTCAGCGGAAAAAGCGGGCGCTGATCAGCGCTGCCGCCCCTTTGGCCCGTGGATGATCCTGGGTACCGGCCTTCGCCGGTATGAGCGGAGTGGGAGGTGATCGGGCGCTGGACTTGGGCCCCGACGCGGTCGAGACTCTGCGGCCATGAGCGCCAACCTCACCATCGAGATCGCCGGGCGGCCGGTCGGGCCGGATCATCCGCCGTTTGTCATCTGCGAGCTGTCGGGCAACCATAACGGCAGCCTTGAGCGGGCGCTGAGCATGATCGACGCCGCCGCCGCGACCGGGGCGGACGCCATCAAGATCCAGACCTATACCGCCGACACCATCACCTTGGACGTCGACCGGCCGGAGTTCCGCATCCAGGGCGGGCTGTGGGACGGGCGGACCCTGTTTGAGCTCTATTCCGAGGCCCAGACACCCTACGAATGGCATGCGGCGCTGTTCGCGCGGGCGCGGGAGCTGGGGGTGATCCTGTTCTCCAGCCCGTTCGACGAGACGGCGGTGGACCTGCTGAGCGGCCTGGACGCGCCAGCCTACAAGATCGCCAGCTTCGAGGCAGTGGACCTGCCGCTGATCCGCTATGCGGCGGCGAAGGGAAAGCCGCTGATCATCTCCACCGGCATGGCCAATCAGGCGGAGATGATCGCCGCCCGGGACGCGGCCCTGGAGGCGGGCGCGGCGGGGGTGGTGCTGCTGCACTGCGTGTCCAGCTATCCGGCCAGTTTCGCCGACGCCAATGTGCGCACCGTGGCGGATATGGCGGGCCGGTTTGGATGCCCGATCGGCCTGTCGGACCATACGCCGGGGACGGCGGCCTCGGTGGCGGCGGTGGCCCTGGGCGCCTGTGTCATCGAAAAACACTTTACCCTGGCGCGGTCCGACGGCGGACCGGACGCGGCCTTCAGCCTGGAGCCGGCGGAGTTTGCCGCCCTGGTGCGGGACTGCCGTGACGGCTGGGCGGCGCTGGGGCGGGCCCACTACGATGTGCTGGGGGCGGAGCGGGCCAACGTGCAGTTCCGCCGGTCGCTGTATGTGACGGCCGATGTGGCGGCGGGCGCGGTGCTGACGCGGGACAATGTGCGGTCGGTGCGGCCCGGCGCCGGACTGCCGCCGGGCGAGCAGGACCGGGTGCTGGGGCGGGTGGCGGCGCGGGACCTGAAGCGGGGCGAGCCGCTGGCCTGGGACATGATCGCTTAACCACCAAGGCCGGCGAGTTACGGGCCGTTTCAGGCTGAAATCTCCCCGTCCTTGTTCGGACTCGCCGGACCGTCAGGGTGGACGCTTCTCTGACGGGGGCGGATGATGGACGGCGATGGGGCGACGCTTGGGGCGGGCGGGGCGCTGACCCTGTCTTCGGCGGATTTCGAGGTCCGCAGGCTGTTCACCACCCCGATGCTGAGCGCCATGGTCAATGAGGCGGCGGTCATCAACGCATCGCTGCGCACCATCATCCTGCTCAAGGCCTATGAGTGCGAAGGCGTGGCGCTGAGCAACGCCGGCGGTTGGCAGTCGGCGGGAGATTTTCTCGACTGGTCGGGGGACATGGGGCGCCAGTTGATCGACACGGCGGTCAGGCTGGCCGGCGGATTCACCGGGCTGCAGTCGGAAAGCGGGCTGGCCATGGGTGGACCCGACTGGCGGATCAATGCCTGGGCCAACGTCAACCGGCCGGGAGACGCCAACCATCGCCATCACCATCCGGGCGCCTTCTGGTCCGGGGTCTATTGGGTGGACGCCGGCGATGAGGACCAGGGCGGCGAACTGGAGCTGTGCGATCCGCGCGGGGTTCTGCCGGCCTTTTATGCGCCGCAGCTGCGCTATGCGATTCCAGGCTGTCTGAGCGCGGGCGGATCCGACTTCCTCAATCCCAGGACCGGCCAGATGATCCTGTTTCCGGCCTGGCTGGAGCACGCGGTGCGGCCTTATCGCGGGACCCGGCCGCGGATTTCCGTGGCCTTCAACCTCTCGGTTTGAACAGGGTCAGCACCGCCTCGGCCGTGCGGTCGGCGCCCAGTCCGTCGCAGACCTGGGCGGCGGCGATGGCCATGCCGGCGCGCAGGCGGTCGTCGGTGATCAGGCGGTGGACGTCCTCCTCGAAGGCGCCGGCGAAGCCGCCCGAGAAGGCCGTGTCGTCGGCGTCCAGCGCCAGGATGGCGCCGGCGGCTTCCAGGGCCCGGGCGGCGGGACGCTGGTTGTCGGCCAGGATCAGCTGCAGCGTCGGCAGGCCGACCGTGCAGCGCTCCCAGCAGCTGGACCCCGCGCCGCCGATGGCCATGTCGGCGCCGGCGGTCAGGCGAGCCATGTCCGGGGTGTCGATGTGCAGGACGAGGTTGGGATAGGCCAGCGCCAGGGCGCGGCAGCTGGAGAGGCTGGGGGCGCCTGCGCCGAGGACGGCGTCGATCCACAGGCCATTGGCCATGGGGGTCAGCAGGCTGAGCACCCTGGCCGTGATGCCGTTCAGGTCGCCCAGGCCCATGGAGACCAGGATCCGCTCCACCGGCGCCTCGCCCATATGGAGGAAGAGGGCCAGGTCGCGCAGGGCGGCGAACTCGGGGCGGACGGGGGCGTAGGCGGGGCCGAGCAGCAGGCGGCATCCCCGGGGGACGAGGCGGGCGTAGTCCTCGGCGATCCGGTCCGGGCCGGAATCGACGACCATGTCGGCGATGAGCGGGCGGTTGGCCAGGTCGTCGATGACCACGCAGGGACGGCCCGTGGCGGCCAGCCGCTGCATCGCGGCGTCCAGGCCATAGTGGTCGAGGACGACGAGGTCGAAGTCGCGCAGCAGGGCGGCGCCGGCGGCCAGGGCCTGGGGGGCCTCCTCGTCCTGGCCAAGCCACTCCATGTCTGGGGCGAAGGTGCGCAGGATGGCCCCGGCGGGCAGGGGACCGATGAAGCCGCAGGTCGCGCCCCGCGCCTGCAGCGCCCGGGCCAGGGTCAGGCTGCGCATGACGTGGCCGCCGCCGGCGCGGGGGCCGGCGTCGCAGAGGAAGAGGATTCTTGGACCGGGGGGCGGACTCATACCCGGCGGTCGCCCCCATAGGCGGAGAGGTCGGAGCGGGCGGCGACGAAGGCGCGGATGGCGTCCGAGGTGAAGGCTGGGTCGGCCGGATAGAGGGCGTCGTAGACGGCGGCGACGAAGGCGTAATCGTCCGGCCGGTCGACGGTCCAGCGCACCTCGCCCTCTTCGGCGGCCTGGCTGTGGAAGGCCAGGCGAAAGTGGTCGGGGCGGGTATGGATGCCCCAGGTGACGTGCTCGTGGTCTTCCGGGGTCTGGGCCAGCGATGCGGCGCGGCGCAGGGCCTCGGCGGTCATCACTTCGACGTCCAGGCCCTTGGGAAAGGTGCGGTGGGGCGGGGTGTTGCTGGCGTAGTCGCCGCCGGCCGCCAGGTGGGTGTCGATGGTGGCGTCGATGACGGTGGGATCGGCGAAGGGGCAGTCGGCGGTCAGGCGCACGACGTGGTCGGCGGGATGGGCGTCCAGGGCGCCGATGAAGCGGGCGAGGACGTCGTCCAACGGGCCGCGATGGACGGCGACGCCTTCGCGGGTGGCGGTCTTTTCGATGATGTCGTCCTCGGGCCGATCGCTGGTGGCGACGAGGATGCGGTCGATGCGGCGGGCGCGGGCGATCCGCTCGATCTGCCGCACCATCATCGGCGCCCCGGCCAGCGGCATCATCACCTTGCCCGGCAGGCGGGTGGAGCTCATGCGGGCCTGGAGGATGGCGAGGATCATGCTCACCGCATGGCGACGATGCGGGCGGCCATCTCGTCCGACTGTTCGAGGATCGCCTGGGTCCAGGCAATACCGTTTCGACACTGCGCCGCAGGGGTCATGTCGCCGAAGCTAGCTGTCGCAAGCCCCGTAAGCCATCGGCGGTCCCCGCCAAGGGCGGCGTACCGATTGCCGAGGCTGAACAATTCCTCAGGCTTCGGCGGCTGGCGCTTAACCGGCGAGGCGCGACCCTTCCGAGCCATGCGCACTCGTGCCAGGCTGACCTCGTTGATGCTGTCGATCATCTTGCGCGGAATGGCGGCGGTCGAGGCCAGATCGAAGCGTCCAGACGCCAGGCTAGCGCAGGTTGGCGGATCGACGGCGGAGAGCTCTCTCAGGACGCCAAGGCTGAGTTCGGTGAAGGCCAACAGATCGGCGTCCGGCGCATCCTGCCAGCCCTCGAACAACCGGACGGAAAGCCCCCGCGAAAAATCGAATCCCTTCTTGAGGGCCAATTCTTCCGTCAGGGCTCCAGCAAGGGCGGTCTCCAGCATATCTGTCTCGAAAGCTCGATACTCGGCTGGGAACGACTGCATCAGCTCTTTGAGGAGCGAGCCGCCAGGGCTGGCGAGCAGGGTGGTGCGGAACAGCTCACGGAGTTCGTCGGTCACCTGCTGAGGCGCGGCGGCCGGTGCGGGAGGCGGTGGCTCCGCTAAGGCTGGCAGGGCGATTGCGCAGAGGTAGGCCCCAGCAAGGCCTATGGCGGCTGCCCTCAGACGACGCGAACCCATAACTGATCCCCTCTTTGTGCAAAGAGTAGCGGAGCGGCGGCCCGACCGCGAGAGGCGCCGGGGCTTAGCCGGCTATGCGCGCATCCATGCGGCCGAGGATTTCGCCGGCCAGGCGGTCGGTTTCGCGCAGGGGTTCGTAGGTCCAGCCGTGGAAGGCGTCGCCGAAGGGGCGGGCGGCGCCGCGGGATTCCAGCTCCTCGTGGAACAGGCGGAACTTCAGGCTCTCGCCGTCCATCTTCAGGATGAAGACGGGCTTGCCGGTGCTCGCGGCCTCGGTCGCCATGTTGGCGCTGTCCTCGGTGACCAGGATGTAGTCGGCGGCGGCGAGGAAGGCGAAATAGGGGTTGGGCCCCTCGCCGTCCCAGATGAGCCCGGGCAGGTGGTTCAGCCGGGCCCGGAGCAGGGCGCGGGCCGGGGCCGGGGTGCGGCGGGAGAAGGTCATCAGCAGGCTGCCGCCGTCCTGTTCCAGCGGCAGCTGAAGGCTGTTGGCGATGGCGGCCGCCCGCTCCTGGCTGAGGTCGAAGGCCTTGGACTTGCCGCCGACCAGCACGGCGACGCGGGGATGGGGCAGGGGGTCGATCCGTTCGGCGAAGGCGGGATAGTCGGCGGCCAGCCGCTCGTCGGTGACGCGGTGGGGTGAGCCGGTGATCGAGACGACGTTGTCGCCCTGCACCCGGTCATGGTTGGGCGGCGCGACCAGGTCGAAGAAGTGCAGCGGCGTGCGGGGATCCTGGATCTGCACCACGAAGGTCGCGCCGCCGCTCCATTTGCGCATGTGGATGGACAGCGGCAGGGTGGCGCGGCCGGCGGCGATCATCAGGTCCGGCCAGGGCGGGGCGAAGTCGACGCCCTTGGCCAGCCAGCGGCGGGGCAGCAGGTTCAGCCACCAGGGCAGTCGGCCGATCTGGCCCTTCCAGGCGATGCGCTTGACGATGACATGGGCCTTGCGCTGCCGGGCCACGGCCTCGGCCAGGCCGATCGCCTGGGCTTCGATTCCGGCGCGGCCGTCAGACACCGCCCAGATGACGAAGGGCGGGCAGGCGGAGGCCTGGCCCTTGGGGGCCCGGCTTTTGGAGGGCCCGCCCCTGGGAGGCTGGGTGGCGGGCGGTGATGTGGTCATGCCCCGGCTTTCATCGGCGAGCGGCCCCGATAGGCGTGCAAGAGGGCGCCATCGTGGCCAGGATATCCTGACCAGAGTCTGTTGGCCATTCAGCCAGCCGGGAGCCTCCCCGCAAAACACGCAAGGGGGACGACCGACTGGCGGAGAAGCGGGTGGTTAGACCCACTCCACCTTGAGGATTTCATAGGCCTTGACGCCGCCGGGTGTGTTCACCTCGACCACGTCGCCGGTCTCCTTGCCGATCATCGCGCGGGCGATGGGTGAGGAGATGGAGACGCGGCCACCCTTCACGTCGGCTTCGTGCTCGCCGACGATCTGGTAACGCGCCTCTTCCTCGGTGTCCTCGTCAACCACGCTGACCGTGGCGCCGAACTTCACCTGAGAGCCGGAAAGCTTGGAGACGTCGATGACCTGAGCGCGCGCGATCTTGTCCTCGATCTCGGCGATTCGGCCTTCGATCCAGCCCTGGCGCTCCTTGGCGGCATGATATTCGGCGTTTTCGCTGAGGTCGCCATGCTGGCGAGCCTCGGAGATGGCCGCGATCACGCTGGGGCGCTCCACGGTCTTCAAACGCCTGAGTTCTTCGTCGAGGGTGCTGTAGCCCCCGGCGGTCATCGGTACCTTTTCCATATCGGGAAAGTTCGCTCGGTTCGCCCTGAGAAGAGATGTGGTCATTTCCGGCCGCGGGCGCAGACGTCCGGGGGCGCAAAAACTAGTCGGAGACGAGGCAAAAGGCAAGGGTGATGCTGCGGCGCCACAACGGCGTTCCGTCAGCGGGCGCGGTCCTGGGTCATCAGCTGCTGGCCGATCCAGATCGAACCGGACCTGGAGAAGTGGCCCGCGTCGTATTCCATCGGCCGACCGTCCGGCGCCAGGGTGCGGCAGACCCCGCCGGGGCAGAGGGACTTCATGATCGACAGATAGGGGACGCCCTGCCGCGCGGCGACGGCGGCGAGGGCGGCGTCCATCTGGTCGGCGTCCTTGCGGCGGCGGCGGTAGGCGAGGGTCGGGTCATGCAGATGCTCGGCCAGGGCCAGCAGCCGGGGCAGGCTCTGTTCATAGGAGGGAGCCGGCCCGATCAGCACGGTGTCGATGCCGCGCCCCTTCAGCCAGATCAGGGTGTCCTCGACGCCGGCCTCGTCGCCCGGGTGCCAGTGACCGGACAGGATGACCCGGTCCGGCGGGCGGTTGATCAGGACATCGGTGTACAGAATCTTGGCCAGGCGGCGGCACTGCTCGGTCGAGACCGGGCCGGGCAGGCGGGTCATCCGGCAGTTGGAGACGGTGGCCTGCATCAGGTTGACGCCAGGCAACGCCTGGTGAAGCCCGTACCAGAGGTGGTTGCCGTGGCTGTCGCCCATCAGCAGCCAGTTGGGCTGGGTCGCCGAGGGCTCGATACAGCCGGCCGGCCATTGGGTGAGCGGGCCGCCCGGCGCCGGCAGGCAGGCCTCGTCCCTGCGCTCGGTGCGCTGGGCGCTCTGGGCGATGGCGAAGACCTTGGGGCTGAAGCGGCCCGGCAGGCCATGAGTCAGCAGAATGACCACCGACGGCGCGGCGACCAGCAGGGTGGCGGCCAGGGCAGCGAGATAGAAGCGCCCCGTGCTGAGGCCGTCGCGGCGCTCGCGGATCGGGTTTTCGATGAATCGCCAGCTGAAGGTCGCCAGCAGCACGGCGACAGCGAAGACCCCGACGGAGACCAGCACGCTGAACTGCTCGCCATACAGCATCCGCTGGAAGGAGATCAGCGGCCAGTGCCAGAGGTAGAGGCTGTAGGAGATCAGGCCGTAGAAGCGCAGCGGCGGCATGCTGAACAGGGCCCCGGTGGGGGTGTCCTCCCCGGCCGCCAGCAGCAGCAGGGCGCCCAGGCAGGGGGCGACGGCGGCGATGCCGGGCATGGCGGTCCAGGGCTGGTAGATCAGCACCGAGCCGACAATGAGGGCGAGGCCCGCGAGTCCCATGACCGAGCGGATGCGGCGGTCGGTCGGGGTGGGGATGGTCTTCAGGGCCAGCAGCACGCCCAGCAGCAGCTCCCAGGCCCGGCTGATCGGCAGGTAGAAGCCGGCCTCCGCATGGTCGCGGGCCCACCAGACGCCGATGAAGAAGGAGATCCCGGCCAGGACGCCCAGCACCAGCCGCAGCCACTTGGGAAACCATGTCCAGCCGGCCAGCATGATCAGCGGAAAGAGGATGTAGAACTGCTCCTCCACCCCCAGCGACCAGGCGTGCAGCAGCGGGTGCATGTCCGGCGGGGCGGCGAAGTAGCTGATCGTCTGCCAGAACCAGAGGTTGGCGGAGAAGGCCAGGGTGGCGAGGCTGGACCCGGCGAAGCTCTGCAGCTCGTCGGGGAACATATGCAGCATCGCCATGATGGTGGTGGCGGTGATCACCGTCAGCACGGCCGGCAGCAGGCGGCGAGTGCGGCGCTCCCAGAAGTCGACCAGGGAGAAGCGGCCGGTCTTCTGCCGCTCGGCCACCACCTGGGCGATGACGAAGCCGGAAATGACGAAGAAGACGTCGACGCCGACGAAACCGCCCGGCGCGCCCGGCAGGCCGAGGTGCCCCGCGAACACCGCCAGCACGGCCAGGCCCCTCAGGCCGTCGATGTCAGTCCGATGTTTCAACGCCACGCCCCACGAACGGCGCTTTCAGCATTCTCCGGGCACGGGAGCAAGACGCTATCCAGCATGAGCGGCTGAAGAGAAGCGGACTCGACCCAGCCCTGGTTCGAGCCCCTTCGGCGCGGAGACTTCAGGCCGCCGCCCGGCTATCGGCGCAGCCTGGCGCTTCGGTGACCTGCTGCATTACCGTCAGCAGTTCGACCAGCTGGATGGGTTTGGCGACCATGGCGTCCATGCCGGCGGCCAGATATTCGGCACGGTGATGGGCCATGGCGTTGGCGGTCAGGGCGACGATGGGGATGCGGGGCCGGCCCGATGCCTTCTCGGCGGCGCGAATCGCGCGGCTGGCGGCGGGGCCGTCCATCACCGGCATCTGCACGTCCATCAGCACCAGGTCCCAGTCTGCGGCGGCGCAGGCCTCGACAGCCTCGCGGCCGTTGTGGACCATCTGGGCGGTGAGGCCGACCTGACCCAGCAAGGTGTCCAGCACCATCCGGTTGACCGGATTGTCCTCTGCGACCAGCAGCCTCAGCCCGCGCTCTTCCAGTGGCTCGGACGCGGCGGGGGTCTGGGTTCCGGCTTCACGCAGCCCACGCTGGGATGCGTTTAGCCGGTCGAGGGGCAGGTCGACGACGAAGCGGGAGCCTTCGCCCAGGCGGCTTTCGGCGCTGATCGAGCCGCCCATCAGTTCGGCCAGCTGGCGGCAGATGGAGAGGCCGAGGCCTGAGCCGCCGAAGTGGCGGTTGGTGGTGGCGTCGGCCTGGACGAACCGGTCGAAGAGCGCCAGCAACCGATCCGGCGCGATGCCGGGCCCGGTGTCGCTGACCGTCAGGGTCAGGCCCCGCGCCCGGCCTGCCACGACGATGGCCACTGCTCCGGCCGAAGTGAACTTCACCGCGTTGGCGACGAGGTTGACCAGGATCTGGCGGATCCGCGTCGGATCGCCCGCCCAGAAGCCGGTGGCGTCCGTATCGACCTGCAGGGTCAGCTCCAGGCCCTTGTCCGTGGCCAGGACGGCAAAGGCGTCGCGGGCGGCTTGGGCGACCTCGGCGACGTCGACGACGCCGTTTTCGAGGTCGAGGCGGCCGGCTTCGATACGGGAAAGGTCGAGCAGGTCGTTGAGCAGCATCAGCAGGGTCTCGCCGGAGCTGCTGACCACGCCAAGCCGCTCACGCTGAACATCAGTCAGCTCGTCCCGCTCCATGGCCTGGATCATGCCCAACACGCCGTTGAGCGGGGTGCGGATCTCGTGGCTCATGAAGGCCAGAAAGGCGGACTTGGCGTCGTTGGCCTGCTCGGCCCGGCGGCGCTCGATATCCAGCGCGGCGGCGGAGCCAGCGATCGCTGCGGCGGCCCGGACATTGCGCCAAGCCGAGATCAGGGCGAAGGCGCAACAGAGGAGCAGTCCGAAAATGGCCAGCAGCTGCAGCGGGCCGCTCCAGCGCGGCAACAGCACGGGAGTAAGGACCATCGCCGCCACAGTCGGCGCGGCGAAAATCACCAGGGCCGTGGCTGAGCGAAAGGCGAAGCTGACCGCGTTGAGCAGAAGGGCGCACCAGATCAGCAGCGCGATAAACGTCGATCCGTCCTCTGCGCTTAGCCAGAACAGCAGGCTGAGCGCCACCCAGATGGTGTTGCCGGACAGGGCGACGGCCAGATAGCCGCAGCGGTGGGCCGAGCTCAGGGGGCGGCCGCGCGCGTGGGGACGGGTGGCCAGCCAGGTCCAGGCCTCGCAGGCCAGGATCGCTGCGCCCCAGAGCAGGGCCCGGGTCGTTCCCAGCGCCGGAATAACCATGGCGATCACTGCCAGGGCTGAAGCGATCCGCCAGGGAGCCAAGCGGCGGGAGTCCAAGGCGACCCCGTCGAGGTCGCTGAGTCTGGGTCGAAACTGGAAACGCACGGTACGCTGGCCCCCTACTGACCCCAGTATGAAACTAGGGATTGGACAACCTCTTAACGGTGAGGCGGTCGGGCGATGACGCGGGCGGGCCGGGTTGATATCTGAGACCTCGAAAAGCCAGTGGAGGGACCGTGCAGACCAGAATACGCAAGGGCGTGCGCGCCGACGCCGGGCATTTCGCCGGCCTGGCTCAGGCGACCTTCCTGGAATCCTATGCCGGGATCATCGACGGCGGCGACATCCTGCTGCACCGACGGCTGGTGCAGACGGAAGCCGCCTATGAGGCGGATCTGGCCAATGCGGAGATCGACCTGTTCCTCGCGGTTCTGGATCCAGGGGAGGCGCCGGTCGGATTCGCCATGCTCAGCCCGCCGGACCTGCCGGTCGAGCTGTCGCCGGACGACCTGGAGCTGAAGCGGATCTATGTGCTGCATCGCTTCCACGGCACGGGCCTGGCGCAACGGCTGATGGCGGCGGTGCTGGAGGCGGCGACGGCGCGGGGCGCGAAACGGGTTCTGCTGGGCGCCTATGGCGAGAACCATAGGGCGATCGCCTTCTACCGCCGGCACGGGTTCGAGCAGGTGGGGACGCGATTGTTCCGGGTCGGGGAGACCGACTACGACGACGTGGTGCTGGCGAAGGTGTTGTAGGGGCGAGTTGGGCCGTCTCCTACGAGCTTCAGGCGCTATCAGAAGCGTTTGTTCTTTCCCTCGATGAGATAGAGACAACCGCCAACAACCCCGCTCACCGCCATGAGAAGCCAGATGCCTGAGGTAATATATTCATCAGCGGCGGAGACGTAGGATACGCCGCCGTGCTGAGCGTGAGCGACAACGAAATTTCCGGTCGGCGTCGTCGGTCGGTCAGTGACAAGCACATCGTCCCACGCCCACCCACCAAATATGGACAAGGCAAAAATGACGAGGGCCAGAATCTTGGCAAACCTGACCATGTCTCGCCTCCTCTGATGTCCGTGAGCAGCCGTGGCCTCAGTCCGCGAAGGCGTAGGGCCCGCCCTTTTCCAGAGCCGTGCGATAGGCCGGGCGGGTGTGGATGGCGGCGAGGAAGGCGGCCAGTCTCGGGCGGCCGGCCAGGGCGGCGCCGCGGTCGGCGGCGGCCTCGACGGGGAAGCTCATCATGATGTCGGCGGCGCTGAACTCGGCCCCGGCGAACCAGGAAATCTTGCCCAGCACGCTTTCCCAGTAGTCGAAGTGGGTCTTCAGCTGCGGGTCGACGAAGCTCTTCTGGGCCTGGGCGGCGATCGAGCGAACGAGAGGCTTGAGCAGGCCCGGGGCGCGGGTCGGCAGGGCGCCGAACACCAGTTTCAGCAGCAACGGCGGCATGGCCGAGCCCTCGGCGGAGTGCAGCCAATAGGTCCAGGCCAGGCGTTCCGGCGTGCCGGCGGCGGGGCGGAGCTTGCCGCCGGCCTTTTCCACCAGATATTCGATGATGGCCCCGGTCTCGGCGATCACATAGTCGCCGTCGACGATCACCGGCGACTTGCCGAGCGGATGGATGGCTTTCAGCGACGGCGGGGCCAGCATGGTCTTCTCGTCCCGCTGATGGTGGACGATCTCGTAGGGCAGGCCCAGCTCCTCCAGCAGCCACAGCACGCGCTGTGAGCGCGAGTTGTTCAGGTGATGGACGATGATCATGACGCGGGCCCCTTCGGCGTTATGAACAAGCTAGGGGGCGTGGGGTGGTTGTCCAGTGGCGGTGGGGTGAATTCGGGAACCCTCTCCGTGAGGGAGACGGAGGGACCCGCGCTAAGCGGGGGAGGGTGAGGGGTTACGGCGCCTGGGCCGTCAAGCGTCGAAAACCCTCATCCGGCGCTTCGCGCCACCTTCTCCCTCAGGGAGAAGGATGCAACCTGTCCTAAGCATAGCTCTGCAGGGGCCGCACTTCCAGGGACTCCGGCGGCGCCGAGGCTATGGCTTGGGCGGCGGCGAGGGCGCCGGCGGTGGTGGTGTAGTAGGGGATCTTCATCATCAGGGCCGTGCGGCGGATGTCGAAGCTGTCGCTGAGTGACTGCTTGCCCTCGGTGGTGTTGAAGACCAGCTGGACCTCGCCGTTCTTCATGGCGTCGACGATGTGGGGCCGGCCCTCCAGGACCTTGCGGACGAACTCGGTCTCCAGACCCTGTTCCTTCAGCCAGGCGCAGGTGCCGCTGGTGGCCAGGACCTTGAAGCCGCTGGCCAGCAGCTGGCGGACCGGCTCGAGAATCCAGGCCTTGTCGGCGTCGCGAACCGAGACGAAAGCCGTCCCCTCGCGCGGCAGTTCGACGCCGCCGCCCAGCTGGCTCTTGGCGAAGGCGCGGGCGAAGGCGGGGGCGAGGTCGGCCTCGCCGTCCCGCTTCCAGTCCAGGCCCATGACTTCCCCCGTCGAGCGCATCTCCGGGCCGAGGATGGTGTCGACGCCGGGGAAGCGGGCGAAGGGGAAGACCGCTTCCTTGACCGCGATATGGTCGGGCGTGCCCTGGACCAGGCCGAAGGTCGAGAGCTTGACCCCGGCCATCAGCTTGGCGGCGATGGCGGCGACCGGCTGGCCGATGGCCTTGGCGACGAAGGGCACGGTGCGGCTGGCGCGGGGGTTGACCTCGAGCACGAAGATGCGCGGACTTTCGCTGTGCGGTTCCTCGATGGCGAACTGCACATTCATCAGGCCGCGGACATTCAGGGCCAGGGCCATCTGCTCGGTCTGGCGCTTCAGCTCGGCGATGGTCTCGGGCCGCAGGGAGAAGGGGGGCAGGGAACAGGCGCTGTCGCCCGAGTGGACCCCGGCTTCCTCAATATGCTCCAGCACCCCGGCGACGAAGACGTCGGTTCCGTCGCAGAGGGCGTCGACGTCCACCTCGGTGGCGCGGCTGAGGTACTGGTCGATGAGGACCGGATTGTCGCCGCTGACCTGGACGGCGGTGCGGATGTAGCGGTCCAGCTGGGCGTCGTCATGGACGATCTCCATGCCCCGGCCGCCCAGGACGTAGGACGGGCGGATGACCACCGGATAGCCGACCTCGGCCGCGCCGGCGACGGCCTGTTCAGGCGTGCGGGCAAGCGCGTTGCGCGGCTGGGCGATGTCCAGGCGGTGCAGCAGTTGCTGGAAGCGCTCGCGGTCTTCGGCCAGATCGATGGCGTCCGGGCTGGTGCCGAGGATCGGGATGCCGGCCTGTTCCAGCGGGTGGGCCAGCTTCAGCGGCGTCTGGCCGCCGAACTGGACGATGACGCCCAGCAGCGTGCCTTTCGACTGTTCGATGGCGATCAGTTCCAGCACGTCCTCGGCGGTGAGGGGCTCGAAGTAGAGGCGGTCGGAGGTGTCGTAGTCGGTGGAGACGGTCTCGGGGTTGCAGTTGACCATGATCGACTCGACGCCGATCTGCTCCAGGGCGAAGGCCGCGTGGCAGCAGCAGTAGTCGAACTCGATGCCCTGGCCGATGCGGTTGGGGCCGCCGCCGAGGATGATCGCCTTCTTCCTGTCGGAGGGGTCGGACTCGCAGTCAGGCGCCTGGCCCAGCGCTCCGGTCTCGTAGGTCGAGTACATATAGGGGGTGGTGGCGGCGAACTCGCCGGCGCAGGTGTCGATGCGCTTGAAGACGGGCCGGACGCCCATGGCGTGGCGGCGGGCGCGGACCTCCGTCTCGCTCATGTCGGTCAGCCTGGCCAGGCGGGCGTCGGAGAAGCCCTTGGCCTTCAACCGGCGCAGGCCGTCGGCGGCGGGCAGGCCGGCGGCGCGGACGACGCCCTCCTCCCGGACCAGGTCTGCGATCTGGCGCAGGAACCAGGGCTCGTAGGAACAGGCCTGGTTGACCTCTTCCACTGTCAGGCCGTGGCGGAAGGCCTGGGCGATGACCCGGAGACGGTCGGGGGTGGGGTTGCCAAGCGCCCGCAGCACGGCGGCGCGGGCGTTGTCGGGGTCGTCGGTCCCGGGGATGTCGATCTCGTCGAGGCCGGTCAGGCCGGTTTCCAGGCCGCGCAGGGCCTTCTGCAGGCTTTCGGCGAAGGTCCGGCCGATGGCCATGACCTCGCCCACCGACTTCATGCTGGTGGTCAGATAGGGCTCGCTGCCCGGGTATTTTTCGAAGGCGAAGCGGGGGATCTTGGTGACGACATAGTCGATGCTGGGTTCGAAACTGGCCGGCATGGCGCCGCCGGTGATGTCGTTGTCCAGTTCGTCCAGGGTGTAGCCGACGGCGAGCTTGGCGGCGATCTTGGCGATCGGGAAGCCGGTGGCCTTGGAGGCCAGGGCGGAGGAGCGCGACACCCGGGGGTTCATCTCGATGACCAGCATCCGGCCGTCAGCGGGGTTGACCGCGAACTGCACGTTGGAGCCGCCGGTCTCGACGCCGATCTCGCGCAGCACGGCGATCGAGGCCGCGCGCATCCACTGGTATTCCTTGTCCGTCAGGGTCAG